>CAZQGO010000001.1:0-106587 GCA_964593065.1 uncultured bacterium
GGCGGACATGGTCATCGAAAAGGCCAAACGGCTGGCGGAGCACAAGCGGGACGTGGTCATTCTGCTGGATTCCATCACGCGCCTGGGCCGGGCCAACAACGCCGTGGTGCCGCCTTCCGGCAAAATATTGTCAGGCGGCGTGGACTCGAACGCCCTGCAGCGGCCGAAGCGCTTCTTCGGCACCGCGCGCGCCCTGGAGGAGGGCGGCAGCATCACCATCATCGCCACGGCCCTGATCGACACCGGCAGCCGCATGGACGAGGTCATCTTCGAGGAGTTCAAGGGCACCGGCAACATGGAATTGTGCCTCGACCGCAAGCTGGCGGAAAAGCGCATCTTCCCGGCCATCGACATCGGCCGTTCGGGCACGCGCAAGGAGGAGCTGTTGATCCCGCCGGACGACCTGGCCCGCATCTGGATCCTGCGCAAGGTGCTGAATCCCATCGGCACGGTGGAAGCCATGGAGCTGCTCATCGACAAGATGGGCAAGACCAAGAGCAACAAGGCCTTCCTCGAGGCCATGAACACCGCCTAGCGGCCGGAGCGGTTGATCCGCTGCCGCCGGATCTCTCGGAACCAGATTGCCTTTCCCGCAAAACGGGAATCCAGGACCCCTGCTTTAATCATATTCCCGATATTTCCGGGTCCCCACCGGCGGCAGGCGGGGAGGACGGGGAAAAAGCATTCATCTTCACTGCAGGCGCTTTTGTCCGGACCCGGGATCTGGCCGGTTTTGACTTGTATCTGCCCCCAAGTTGTGCTATTTTTTAGCCCTTTACCCGGCCCGTTGGGGCCGGGTCAGCAAGGAGGAACGCGATGAAGCCCAAGATCCATCCCAAATACGAAGACACCACCATCACCTGCGCCTGCGGCAACGTCATCCATACCCGCTCCACCAAGGCGCCGAACATCCGGGTGGAAATCTGCTCGGCCTGCCATCCCTTCTTCACCGGGACGCAGAAGCTGGTCGACACCGCCGGCCGCATCGAGAAATTCCGCCGGCGCTACTCCCAGAAATCCTCCTAGCGGTCCACGCCGTTTTTTCGGGGAACTCACCCGCGGGTCCTTTTCGCGCAAAGGACGGGTGAGTTCTTTACTTTTACTCCCCGGGGGGTTCGCCATGCAGGTGCTGCTGCTCCAACATACGCCCGAGCCGGAACGGGCCGTGGCCCAGGCCGCGAAGTTGTGCTACTCGGCCGCGGGTCTGGAGGCCATCGCCGGCAAGCTGTCCCCGGAGCGGATCCGCGAATTCATCGGCCGGCTGGTCGAGCAGGGGCATTTCTCCGCGCTGGAGCACGCCGTTTTCAGCTTCGGCGTGGAGGGCGTTTCGCGGGCCCTCACCCACCAGTTGGTGCGGCATCGCCTGGCCTCCTATTCCCAGCAGAGCCAACGGTACGTCACCTTCAAGGATTTCCCCTGCGTGACTCCGCCGTCCGTGGCCGCGAAGCCGGAGGCGGCGCGCCGTTTCACCGAGACCGTGGCCGGCATCCGGCGGGCGTACGGCGAACTCCTGGAGGCCGGCATTCCCGCCGAGGATGCCCGCTACCTGCTGCCCAACGCCTGCGAGACGCGCATCGTGGTGACCATGAACGCGCGCGAGCTGCTGCATTTTTTCCGGCTCCGTTGCTGCAATCGGGCCCAGTGGGAGATCCACGAGTTGGCGGACCGCATGCTGGTCCTGGCCCGCCGCGCGGCCCCCGCGATTTTTGAGGGCGCCGGGCCGGGCTGCCTGTCCGGCCCCTGCCCGGAGGGCAAGATGACCTGCGGGAAATCCGGCGAAGTGCGCGAAAAATACCGCGGCTTGCAAGCCTGAACCGAACCTAAGACGGGCCGTAAGGCCCGGGAGGAGATCTCCATGCCCCCCATTCCGGTCGGCGGGCAGGCCATTATTGAAGGCGTCATGATCCGCGCGGGGAAGAGCCTGGCCATGGCGGCCCGGCGGGCGGACGGCTCCATCCGCCTGGAAACGCGAGCGGTGAACTCCTTGGCCGACCGCTGGCCGTGCTTGAAATGGCCGCTGCTGCGCGGAGCGCTGATGCTTTTTGAGTCCCTGCTCTTGGGTTTCCAGGCCTTGGAATGGTCCGGGGAGCAGGCCCTGGAGGAGGGGCCGGAAGACCCCGCGCGGCGGGCGCGCGGAGCCTGGCGGAAACAGGCGGTCCTGGGCCTGACCCTGCTTTTCGGATTGGGATTGGGTGTGCTGCTCTTCGTCGTGGCCCCGTACTACGCCGCCCAGGCGACGGCGAGGTGGCTGCCGGGCGGCAGCGGCTCGCTGGCCTTCAATCTGCAGAACGGGACCTATAAGATCGCGGTCTTCCTCCTCTACCTGGGAGGGATGTCCCTTCTCCCGGACCTGCGCCGCGTGTTCATGTACCACGGCGCCGAACACAAAAGCATTTTTGCCTGGGAGGACGGGCAAGACCTGAGTCCGGGCGCGGCCCGGGGCAAGAGCCGCTATCATCCGCGCTGCTCCACGGCCTTTCTGCTCCTGGTGGTGGTCGTGGCCATCCTGGTTTTTTCCCTGACCCTGCCCTCCGGCTTGCCCCTGCCGCGGCGCTTGCTGGGCGAGGTGGCGCTGGTGCTGCCGATCGCCGGCGTGACCTACGAACTCCAGCGCCTGGCAGCGCGCCACAGCCGCGCCTTCTGGGCGCGCTGGCTCTCCCGCCCCGGACTGGCGCTCCAGCGCTTAACGACCCGCGAGCCGGACGGGCAGCAACTCGAAGTCGCGCTGACGGCCCTGCGGGCGGCCCTGGATCTGGAACGGGCCCGGCTGGGCGATTCATCCCGTGAGGCGGCAGCATGTGGGACAAACTGAAACAAGTGGAAGAAAGGTACCAGCGCCTTGAACAGGAGCTGGCCGACCCCGCCATCGTCTCCGACCAGAAACGCTACCGGGAAACGGTGAAAGCCCACGCGGAACTGCGGGACCTGGTGGCGGCCGTGCGTCACCACCGCAAGCTGGAACAGGAGCTGGCGGACGCCCGCGAAATGAGCGCGGGCGGCGGTGACATGGGGGAGCTCGCACGCGAGGAGATTCCCGCCCTGCAGGCCGACCTGGCCAAAACCGAGGAAACCCTCAAGCGCCTGCTCGTGCCCCGTGACCCGCACGACGGCCGGAACGTGTTCGTGGAAATCCGCGCGGGCACGGGCGGGGAAGAAGCGGCCTTGTTCGCCGCGGACCTGTTCCGGATGTACGGCCGCTACGCCGAGGGACAGGGCTGGCGCGTGAGCGTGCTGGACAGCAACCCGACCTCCCTGGCCGGGTTCAAGGAAATCATCTTCCAAGTGGAGGGCCGGGAGGTGTATCGCCGCCTCAAGTACGAGGCGGGAGTGCACCGCGTGCAGCGTGTGCCCCGGACCGAGGCCTCGGGCCGGATCCACACCTCGGCGGTCACCGTGGCGGTCCTGCCCGAGGCCGACGAGGTGGAGGTCGCCGTCAATCCCGCGGACGTGCGGGTGGATATCTTCTGCTCCTCCGGGCCCGGCGGGCAGAGCGTCAACACGACCTATTCCGCGGTCCGCCTGACGCATCTGCCCACGGGCATCGTGGTCCAATGCCAGGACGAGCGCTCCCAGCTGAAGAACAAGATCAAGGCCATGAAAGTGCTCCAGGCCCGCCTGCAGAAGCGCAAGGAAGAGGAGCAGCTGCAGGAACTGGCCGCGGACCGCAAGTCGCAGGTCGGCAGCGGCGACCGCAGCGAAAAAATCCGCACCTACAACTTTCCCCAAAACCGCGTGACCGACCACCGCATCAACTATTCGCTCTACAATCTGGAAGATTTCATGAATGGAAACATCGGGGGCCTGCTGGAGAAGCTCCAGGAGGCGGACCAGGCGGAGAAACTGGCGTCCACGGAATGACTCCGCCGCGGCGGATGTTCTTCCCGGCCGGGCCGGAGCCGCGGGACCCCCTTCGGGGGCGGTGCGGAGGTCAGCGTTTGCGGGGAGCGTGCCGCTGGCGCAGGCGCAGGTAACCGTCGCGGCAGGCGCCCAGCGCCTGCCACTCGCAGCCTATGCAGATCATCCGGAAGTCTTCCTCGTCCAAGGCGGCGATGCGCTCTTCGATCTCCGGCACGGGGTAGGGATGGCCCAGTTTGAGCTTGAGGGCCCGCAGCGCCCTGCGGTCCAGCTCATTGGCCGACAGTCCCCGGTGGCCCAGGTGCTGGGGCGAGCATTCCCCTCCTTGGTGGGGGCAGGCGCGGCAGATGTGATCAAAGCCGGACTTGAGAATGACCCGCTGGACGCGCTTGGATTCGAAGGCCCTGGCCAAACGCTCCATTTCCTGAATGAAGGCCGGCGAATAGCCGTACCCCACGAAACCCAGGCGGCAGAGGAGATGATGGGGTCGTAAGGTCAGGGTCACGCGTGGACCAGCTTCCGCAGCCGGGGGCCCGCGGTTTGGATGAGGGCGGCCGCGGCGACGAGCTTGACGATGTCTCCGGGCAGGAACGGCAGAGTGCCCAGAGCCAAGGCCCGCGCCGGCGCCAGGTGCAGGCTGGCGCCGAGCCACAGGGTGCCGCAGGCCAGGATCAGCAGGTCCCCGAGGGCGAGGATCAGCAGCAGGAAAGGCCAGGAGCGCCGGCCGGGAGAGGCAAGCTGGCGGCCGATGAACCACGAGGCCAGGACAAAACCCACGAGATAGCCGCCGGTCGCGCCCAGCAGGGCCGGGGCGCCAAACGTCCCGCCGGCGTAAAGCGGAAGGCCCACGCCGCCCAGGAGCAGATAACTTCCCTGTGCCGCGGAACTTAAGCGGGATCCCAACAGGCCGGCGCCGGCGAGAACGAAAAAGGTCTGGAGAGTGAAGGGCACGGGATTGCCCGGCAAGAAGACGACCACCCAGGCGCCCAGGGCGGTCAGCAGCACCAGCGCGGACAAGGCGATAGCCTGCCGCAGCCTCAGGGATGCGACGATTTCCCGTTCCAGAAACAGTTCCCGCAGAATGGAGACGCGCGCCGACATGGCACCCTCCTTAAAAGGAAAAAACAAATTCCAGGTTATGGTAAGACGAGCCCGGGCGTCTGTCAACCGGAAAAAAAATAGAGTTGACAAACCGCGCTCCCGCGGCGCCTGGATGTCCTGGGGGGCCGTCCGCTTGCGCCGGGCAGGCATCGGGCCGGCGGAGCGTGAAGCGCAGGAGCTTTTAGGCCATATCCTGCGCCTGACCCGGCCGCAGTTCCTCGCCGGCCTGGATCAAGCCGTGAGGCCGGATCCGGTGCGTCGCTACCGGCGTTTGATCGCCCGGCGCGCCCGGAGAATTCCCCTGCAGTATGTGCTGGGTTATGAAGAATTCGCGGGGTTGAAATTCAAGGTGGGGCCCGGAGTGTTGATTCCCCGGCCGGAAACGGAGCTGATTTTGGAAGCCGCGGCCAGGCTCCGGGTTTCCCACCCCATGCGTTGGATCGCGGATTTGGGCACCGGTTCCGGCAACCTGGCGCTGGCGTTAGCCGCGCGCTTTCCGCAGGCACGCGTTTACGCCGTCGAAAATTCGGCCCGGGCCCTGCGCTGGGCCCGGCTGAACCGCAGGCGTTTGGGCCTGAAGAACGTCCACTTCAGGCTGGGGCGGGCGGATGCTCCGCTCCCCGTGCGCTGGCGCGGGCGTTTCGGCCTGGTGGTATCCAACCCCCCCTATGTCCCGCGCGCAGACCTCCCGCGTTTGCAGGCCGAGGTGCAGCGGGAACCCCGGCCGGCCCTGGATGGCGGCCTCACCGGCTTGGAGGGAATCCGCCGCCTGGGGGCGGCCGCCTTCCGCCTGTTGGCTCCGGAAGGAGTATTCATTTGCGAAATCGGTTATGGCCAGGAACCGGCGGCCAGCCGCATCCTTTTGGAATGCGGTTTTTCCGCCCAGGTATGCGACCGGGATTGGCATGGCATTCCGAGGATCATCACGGCCTTCAAATGACACCACTCTCATTTCCGGAAACAAAATACCTGGTCTCAAACCCAGGCGAGATTATTTGAAATATGAAAAAAATATTTGTATTACAAGGGTAAAAAACAGTATAATTATTTTGCTATTTTTTATTGATGTTTTTTGCAATACTTGTATTTTTATTGTTGTATTATAATAGTTTAATTTGCGGCCAAGACAATTTTCCCAGGGAACAACAGTGACTCCATCGCTTACGGGACCGGATATGCTGCCAGAGGAAGATTATCAGTTGGAAAAATTAAAGCAGCTGGTTTTCAAACATGACGGGCTGGATTGCAAGTACTATAAAACCAACTATCTCAAAAGGCGCTTGGCAGTCCGCATGCGCGCCATGGGGATCAAGACCCTCAGTGAATACAACAATCTGCTCCGGCAGGATCCGGAGGAATTCGAGCGGCTGCTGGACCGCCTGACCATCAATGTATCCCACTTTTTCCGGGATCCGGCGACCTATAAATCCGTCGCCCAGCGCGTGGTGCCGCAGCTCAATGGGAAAAGCCGGATCCGGATCTGGAGCGCGGGCTGCGCCAACGGGGAGGAACCGTATTCCCTGGCCATGCTCTTCAAGGAAAACCTGCCGTCCACGGCGAAGATCCATATCCTGGCCACCGACATTGATCCCACCTGTCTGGCCAGGGCGCAGGCCGGCTCGTATAAAAGCCATTTGCTGGCGGACGTGCCGTTTTCCATGCGCCGGAAATACCTGAAGGAAGAAGGGGATGTGTACACGGTCACGCCGGAAGTGAAGTCGCTGATCGAGTTCCGGAAGCACGATCTGACCGGTCCCATGCCGGAAGGCTTGTTCGAAGTCATCGTCTGCCGCAACGTGGTGATCTATTTTACACGCGAGCTGCAGGAGCATCTGTTTACGGAATTTCACCGCCTGCTGGCGCCGGATGGATTTTTAATCCTGGGCAAGACCGAGGTCCTGCTCGCGGATTGCCGTTACCTCTACCAGATCATCGACGTGGGCGAGCGGGTCTATCGAAAACGGGAAGTGGAACCGCCGAGCGCAAATCCGGGCACCTAAGGAGAAGCAAGCGCCGTGGAAAATGCTCAGGACCATATCAACCTCGGGATCGCCTTCGGCCTGACCCGCCGCTACCAGGATGCGATCCGGGAATTCGAAAAGGCGCTCAAGCTGAATCCCAAGGACGCCGAGGTGCATTTTCATCTCGGCGGCCTCTATTCCAATATCGGGAAATACGATCAGGCCGTCAGCGAATACGAGCAGGTGCTGGCGGCCAATCCCATGCACGTCAACGCCCACTGCAAGCTGGGCCTCATTTACGCCAATACCGGCCGCTTGGACGGCGCGGTGCGCGCCTACGTCAAGGCCCTGGAGATCAATTCCGAGGATTCGGGGCTGCACAACAACCTGGGGGACGTCTATTACAAGCAGGGAAAATGGGCCGAAGCCCAAGCCGAATACCACCGGGCCCTGGAGATCAATCCCAACCTCTCCGAGGTCCATTTCAAGCTGGGCTACGTGCACGAGACCCAGGGCCATTACCCGGAGGCCGTCCAGGAATACGAGCAGGCCCTGCGGATCAATCCCCGGCACGCGGGGATCTTCAACATCATCGCGGGCGTCTACACCAAGATGGGGAAGCTGACCCAGGCGGAAGAAGCGTACCGCCACGCCCTGCGGCTCAACCCCGACGACCCCCTCGCCCTGCTGAACATGGGCGCGCTCCTGGCCAAGCTGGACAAACTGGAGGAGGCGGCCGGCTGCCTGCAGCGGGCGCTCAAGCTGAACCCCGTCAACATCGACGCCAATATGCAGCTGGGGCACATCTACGCCCAGATGGGAAAATCGGAACAGGCCGTTTTGGAATATAAGAAAGTCCTCGAACTCAATCCGGACGACGCCGGCCTGCACAAAATCCTGGCCTTCATCTACGACCAGCAAAACGCGGTGGAGGATGCGCTGCGGGAATATGCCCTGGCCCTGGAATTGGCGCCCCAGGACTCGAGCCTGCACCTGGGACTGGCCAACCTGTACTACCGCCAGGGCGACCACGCGCACGCGCTGGAGGAATACAAGGCGGTCATCAAGCTCGAGTCGCATCATGCCGAGGCCTATCTGAAACTGGGCAACATCTATTACAAGCAGCAGAAGAACGACAAGGCACTGGTGGCCTGGGAACGGTCCCTGGAACTGGATCCGAACAACGAGATCCTGCGCAACAACATCAAATTCATCAAGGGCTGACGACATCATGGGCTTCATGGAATACAAACAGGAAAAATCGCTGGGAGAGCTGCTGCTCCAAAACGGCAAACTGCGGCCGGAACAGCTGCAGCTGGCGCTGTCCGAGCAGCAGCGAACCGCCGAGCCCCTGGGCAAGACCCTGATCCGCCTGGGATACGTCCACGAAGAGGAGGTTCTGCAGGCCCTGAAGGGGCTGCTGGTGGTGGTCTTCAAGCTGGAGCAGGAGGATTTCGCCTTCGAGGCCCTGTACGTCCAGCACATCATCACCTGGCAGGCGGTCAACAAGCTGCCTAAAATGCCCGAATACATCGAAGGCCTCCTCAACCACCGGGGCAAGATCATTCCCGTGATCAACCTGGCCATCCGGCTCGGGCGGACACCCGGACCCATCGGCGAGGACGCCCGCATCATCGTGGTCGAAAAAACCTCGCAGTTCTACGGCCTGCTCGTGGACGGGGTGGAGGCGGTCATGCAGCTGCCCCTGGAAAAAATCGAAAGCAGCCCCACGCTCCTGCACCGGATCGACCCGCGGTTTTTGTACGGCGTGGGCAAGTATGAGAAACGCATCATCACCCTGCTGCACTTGGACCCCATCTTGAGCGAGGTCATGACCCCCGAAAGCAGCCTGGACGGCGGAGAGACGGTATGAGCGGACCCGAAGATTCCCAGGCCATGCGTGAGTTCGAATACGGCATCGACCAGAACGACGCCTCCGCGCACAACAACCTGGGAGTGTTTTATTACTCCAAGGGGATGTACGTCGAGGCGGTCAAGGAATTCAAGCGCGCCCTGGAGATCGATCCCAACCTGATTCAGGCCATGGACAACCTCCAGGCCGTGAACAAGAACACGGGCATTTACGACCGCGCCATCGTGGCCTACCAGCGGGCCATTGAACTGTACCCCGATGACGCCGACGCCCACTACAACCTGGGCAACGCCTTCCGCTACACCGGCCGGTACGCGGAGGCGATCGCCGAATACCAAAGAGCGCTGGAAATCACCCCGTCCCACCTGTTCGCCATCAACGCCCTCGGCATGGTTTTCAAGAGCATGGGCAAGTTCGACGATGCGTTGAAGGTCCTGACCGCGGCCATCGAGCAGGCGCCGCATTTCGCCGACCTGCACAACACCCTCGGAGAAGTCTACTACAACAAGGGCCAGTACGACGAGGCGATCCGGGAATTTTCCCGCGCGGCGGAGATCAATCCCGACTTCGCGGTGGCCCATTACAACCTGGGTTTCGCCTACGGCGACAAGGGCTTGAACCAGGAAGCGGAGCGGGAATTTGCGCGCGCGGTGGAGATCAACCCCGGCTACGCCCAGTCTTCCACCAATCTGGCCATCGACTACTACAAGGTCGACGAGCAGTCCGCGCCCGTGGAGGAAACCCCGCAGCAGGAAAAGGATCCCGCGGCGGCCTACCGCGAGATGGGCAAGGCCTACCGCCTGAAAGGGCTGCTGAACGAAGCCTCGCAGGAATACGCCAAGGCCATCGCGCAGCGCCCGGACGACCCTTCGCTGCACAACAGCCTGGGCGAAACCTACTCGGAGTTGAAGCTCCTGGCCCAGGCCCTGAGCGAATTCAAGCGGGCCATCCAGTTGAATCCCAAGTATACCGAGGCCTACATCAATGCCGGCATCATCTACCGGCACCAGGGCATGTTCGCCGAAGCCGAGGACCAGTTCCTCCGGGTGTTCGAGCACGACCCCGACAACGTCCGTTGCCACTACGAGCTCGGCATCGTCTATTACAAACAGGGCAAAGTCTCCGAGGCCATCACGGAAATCGAACGGGCCATCGCCAAGAATCCCCACTACGCCGACGCCCATTACCAGCTGGGCATCTATTATTACCGCCACAACAATTTCGACGGCGCGATCAAGGAATTCCGGCGGGCCGTGGAACTTTCGCCGGCCTTGGCGCAGGACAGCGAGGCCAACATCTACCTGGGACTGGCGCTGGCGGAGAAGGGACGCTTCGACGAGGCCATCGTCGAGTATCAGAAGGCCTTGGCCATCGACCCGGACAACGCCATCGCCCACAACTCGCTGGGCATGGCCTACAAGAGCGTCAACAACTTGGAGGACGCCATCGAGGAGTACCGCAAGGCCATCGAGCTGAATCCCCAGTATGCCAAGGCTTACAACAACCTGGGCGTCATTTACTACCAAAAAGGCGTCTACGACAAGGCCATCGAGGAATTCAATCACGCCCTGGAGATCGATCCGGGCTACGAGACGGCCAAACGCAACCTGGCGGCCGCCGCGAAAAAGAAAGACATTTTCAACGAGGCCATTGAAAAATTGCAGGCCGAGATCAAGGCCAACCCCCGCAATGCCGCGGCGCATTACGACCTGGCCAACGTGTACCGCAATACGGACCGTTTCGAGGAGGCCATCGCCGAGTACCGCAAGGCCCTGGGAATCAACCCGCGCTACGTGGAGGCCTGCACCAGCCTGGGCCTGATCTATAAAAAACTGGAAAGAACCGAGGAGGCCCTGGAACTGCTGTTGCGCGCCGTGTCCCTGAATCCCGATTACCCCGACGCGCATTATTACCTGGGCGAAGTCTACCTGCAGAAGGAATGGCTGGACGAGGCGGAGGTCGAGTACGGCCGGACCCTGGAGCTCAATCCCAAGCACATCGAGGTCCATGACCGCCTGGGCCAGATTTATTTCAAACGCAACTGGTGGGACGAAGCCATCGCCGCCTGGGACCGCTTCATCAAGCTGGCGCCCAACACCGAGGCCGCCATGTCCGCCTCGGACCGGCTGCGTTCGGTGGAGGACTGGATCGAGCAGTTCCAGTATTCGCCCGGCGCCAAAAAGACCCGCTATATCCACTAGGAGGACCGCGTGAAACTCCTGAAGTGCATGGTCACCGAAAAAAAAGTGGAGGCAATCAAACAGGCCCTGCTGGATGAGGGCGTCAACGGCATGACGATCTCCCCGGTCAAGGGTTTCGGCATTCACCGTTCGCAGGTCGAGCAAAAAATCAGCAAGAATTACTTGGTTGAATTTTCACCTCGGGTTATGTTAGAAATAGTGCTGCCCGATCATAAAGTGGAAAGTGCCATCAAGCGCATCAGCGAACTGGCCCGCACCGGGCGCTTGGGCGACGGGAAGCTGTTCGTCCTGCCGGTGGAGGACGCGGTGCGCTTACGGACCGGCGAACGCGGAAACACAGTTCTGTAGGAGGAGCCTTCCAACGTGGCGACCAGGATCCTGATCGTAGACGATGCTTCCTTCATGCGCATGATGCTGCGCAACATTCTCAACAGCCACGGGTACCAGATCGTCGGCGAAGCCGAAAACGGGTTCAAGGCGGTGTCGGCTTTCGAGGAACTCAAGCCGGACATTGTCTTGGTGGACTTGATCATGCCGGAAATGGGCGGCATCGAGGCCGTGAAAAAAATCATGGACATGGACCCCCAGGCGCGGATCATCATCTGCAGCGCCATGGGCCAGCAGGCCTTGGTGGTCGAGGCCATGCAGGCCGGAGCCCGGGACTTCATCATCAAGCCGTTCCAGCCGACGAGCGTGATCGAGGCGGTACAGAAGCTGGAGCGGGAAGAGGAGTAAGGCTCATGCGCGAACCCAGCGAAATCAACGCTTTTTACCAGGATGCCTTCCAGGAACTGGGAAACATCGGCGCCGGCAACGCCGCCACCGCCCTGTCGCAGCTGGTGGGACGGACGATTCACACCTCCGTGCCCAAGGTCATGATCGTCCCCATCGAACAGGTGCCGGATATCGTCAACGGCACGGACCGGATCGTGGCCGGCATCTACCTGAAGATTTTCGGCGATATTCCCGCCAAAATGCTGCTGACCTTCGCGCACACCGATCTGCTCGCCCTGACCGACCTGCTGATGGGCCAGCCGGTCGGCACCAGCAACCTGCTCAACGAGATGCGCCTCTCCGCCCTGAAGGAACTGGGAACCATTTTGACGGGTTCCTTCCTCAACGCCCTGGCCAAATTCCTGGATATGCGACTGATTCCCTCGGTGCCGGCCCTGGCCATTGACCTGTTCCCGGCCGTCTTGGACACGCTGCTGGTGGAACTGTCGGAAGAAGCGCGCTACGCCCTGCTCATCCAGACGGAAATCCACGAGACCGAGACCAAGCTTTCGGGCAACATTTTTCTGATTCCCGAGCCGGATGCGCTGGACGTCATCATCGAGGCGATTAAAAAAACGACCGGAGTCGTCGATGCCGGATAAGATCAAAGTGGGCATGGCCGATTGGAAATTCGGCCGCAATAACGATGTTTTAGTGACGTTCGGCTTGGGGTCGTGCGTGGCTTTGGCTTTGTGGGAAGCCAAGGACAAGCTGGCCGCCATGGCCCACATCATGCTGCCGGACTCCAAACTCATCCGCTACCGGCAGGAAGTGAGCCCGGCCAAGTTCGCGGATACCGCCCTGACCGCCATGCTGGAGGAACTGCAGAAGCTGGGCTACAACAAGGAGCGGTTTCAGGCCAAGGTCGTGGGCGGGGCCAACATGTTCACCTTTGCCGGCAAGACCATCGGCGGCAACAGCATGAACGTGGGGCAGCGCAACGTGCTGGCGGTCAAGGAGGAGTTGCGCAAACTCCAGATCCCTCTCGTGGGCGAGGACACGGGCGGCACTTCCGGGCGTTCGGTGGAGTTTTACGCCGCCAACGGCATCCTTCGGATCCGGACCGCCATGTTCGGGGAGAAGGAAGTATAGGCCATGGACGCCTACGAGGGTCGCCAGGCCAAGAACGACATGAAGCTGGTGATTTTCAAGCTGGGGGACGAGCAGTTCGGGGCCCCCATCCACCAGGTGCGGGAAATTCACCGTCTGGTGGAAATCACACGTGTTCCGCGCGCACCCCGCTTCGTGGAAGGCGTGATCAACATGCGCGGAAAAGTGATGCCCGTCATCGACCTGCGCCGGCGGTTTGACCTGCCCATGGATACTCCGGCCGCCCAGCAGCGCATCATGGAAGTCGAGGTCGAAGGACAGGTGATCGGCATGACCGTGGACGCGGTGCTGGAAGTCATGAGCCTCCCGGTGGAGGCCATCGAGCCGCCGCCGGCCATGATCGCCGATATCGCGGGGGACTACTTGACGGGGGTGGGGAAGCTTCCCGGCCGGATCATCATTCTCCTGAATTTCGATAAGATCCTGACCGCCCAGGAAGCCCACCAAATCGAGCAAACTACGGTGGAGGGCTTACCGGGCCCCAGTTCGCCATCATTGCCGAACCACAGCCAGGAGGGTGAATAAATGCCAGCCAGAATCCTCATCGCCGACGATGCCGCCTTCATGCGCGTCATGATTAAGGGGATATTGTCGAAACAGAACTATGAGATTGTGGGCGAAGCCAAGGACGGGCGGGAAGCGGTCGAACTGTACAAGCAGTTGAAGCCCGACCTGACCACCATGGACATCATCATGCCCGAGGTCAACGGCATCGAAGCGGTCAAGGAGATCATTAAATTCGATTCGGGCGCGGTGATCATCATGTGCTCGGCCATGGGACAGCAGGCCATGGTCATCGAGGCGATTGCGGCCGGCGCCAAGGATTTCATCATCAAACCCTTCCAGCCGCCGCGCGTCTTGGAGGCCGTCGAGCGCGCCCTGGCCAAATAGCCCCCTCTTCCGGATGCCTACCCAACGGACCCTGCGCGTGTTGGTCGTGGATGATTCGGCCTTCATGCGCAAGACCATCAGCACCATCCTCAACCAAGCCGAAGATCTGGAAGTCGTCGCCACCGCCCGGGACGGCCTGGACGCCATTAAGAAGGTCACGGATTACCGCCCGGACGTTATTACCTTGGACATCGAGATGCCGCGCCTGCCCGGCCTTGAAACCCTGGGGTACATCATGAGCGAGTGCCCGACCCCGGTGGTCATGCTCTCCGCCTACACGGAATCCGGCGGGGAGATGACCATGAAGGCCCTGGAGTACGGGGCGGTGGATTTCGTCTGCAAGCCCTCCGGCCCGATCAGCCTGGATCTGCAGAAAGTCGCGCGCGAACTGGTTCTGAAGGTCCGGATGGCGGCCCAAGTCGACGTCGCGCGCCTGACTTTCCTGGACGTGGATACGCTGGGCAAGGTCCGGGAAGGCATCCATCCCTCCGCGCCCGGACGGCAGGTGGTGGTGATTGCCAGTTCCACGGGCGGCCCGCGGGCGCTCTATGAAATCATCCCGCGCCTGCCCGCCGACCTGCCGGCGGCCGTCCTGGTGGTCCAGCACATGTCGCAGGGATTCACCAAGTCCTTAGCCGAACGGTTGAACCGCAGCAGCGAAATGCATGTCAAAGAAGCCGTGGACGGCGAACCGGTCCAGGCGGGAAATGTCTACTTCGCCCCCGGGAATTACCACATGGTGGTATCCAGCAAAGACGGGCAGGAAATCGTGCGCCTGCATCAGGGACCGCCCCGCAACAGCGTCCGTCCCTCGGCCGACGAGACGCTCGAGTCGGCGGCGAAAGTTTTCGGCGCCCAGTGCCTGGCCGTCATTCTGACGGGCATGGGCCATGACGGCGCCGACGGGGCCAAGGCCCTCAAGCTGGTCCACGGGCACGTGCTGGTGCAAAACGAGGCGACCAGCGTGGTCTTTGGCATGCCCAAGGCGGTGATCGAGGCGGGGGTCGCGGACTTCGTGCTGCCCCTGGAGACCATCGCGGACCATATCATTCACAGCGTGCGTTCGGGCCGTTTTCCGCTGACCTCCAAGTAGGCCGGCGGACGCCGGGAACGGAAGGGACTTCTGCGAAAAGGAGCAGACCATTCATGCTGGTGGTGACCGGGGGCGCTGGTTTCATCGGCAGCGCCATGATCTGGAAATTAAACCAAGCGGGGCTGCGGGACATTCTCGTGGTGGACGCGCTGGACACTTCCGACAAGTGGCGGAACCTGGTGAACCGGAAATTCGCCGATTACCTCGATCGCCAGGATTTCCTGGACCGGTTGACGGCCGGTCAACTGCCCGGTCCGATCGAAGCCATCGTCCACATGGGGGCGTGCAGTTCCACCACCGAGCGCGATGCCCAATTCCTCATGGAGAACAACTACCGCTACACCCGCCGGCTGGCCGAGTGGGCCCTGGCCCATCAGGTGAGGTTTCTCTACGCCAGTTCGGGAGCGACCTACGGCGACGGGTCTTTGGGCTACTCGGACGAGGACGGCGCGACCCTGCGGCTTAAACCCTTGAACTTGTACGGCTATTCCAAGCAGTTGTTTGATCTTTGGGCCGTGAACAGCGGCGCCGCGGGCCGGATCGTGGGCCTGAAGTTCTTCAATGTCTTCGGGCCGAACGAGTACCACAAGGGCGACATGCGCAGCGTGGTGCACAAGGCTTTCGGCCAGATACGGGAAACCGGGCGGGTCCGGCTTTTCAAATCCTGCCGCGCGGATTACGCCGACGGGGAGCAGGAACGGGATTTCGTTTACGTGAAAGATGTTACGGAGGTCATGGGGTGGTTCCTGCAAAATCCGGGCGTCAACGGCATCTTCAACGTGGGCACGGGACGCGCCCGCACCTGGAACGACCTGGCCCGGGCCGTGTTCGCGGCCCTGGGGAAGCCGGCAAAAATCGAATATTTCGAAATGCCCGAAATCCTGAAGGACCGCTACCAGTACCATACCCAAGCCGATGCCTCCAAGCTGCACCGGGCCGGATACCCGGGCGCCTTCCGGTCCCTGGAGGAGGCCGTGGACGACTACGTGCGGAATTACCTGGCCACGGACGATCCCTTCCTGGAATAAGGCCGCCGCGAGGAAAAGATGCCCCGGCCTTGCGACGGCATACCCAAGACCGGCCGCTTTGTTGCGGTATTTTCCCTTCCCGGGAAACACCTTGACACCCCTTTCATGCGCATGCTACAATTTCGCTTCCGAAAAGGTTAATAAAACAAGGTTTTTTCGCGTAAAACCGCGATTTTTTCGCCCCGGGAGCGTCAGATATAGGGAGCAGGATACCGTCAAAACGGGAGGAACCGAACATGTCCGGAGAAAGAACGAAAGCCTTGGAATTGGCCATCTCCCAAATTGAAAAGCAGTTCGGCAAGGGTTCGATTATGAAGTTCAGCGAGCGGCCCAAGGTGGACGTCCGGGTCATCCCGACCGGCGCCCTCTCCCTGGACCTGGCCATCGGCGTGGGCGGCATTCCGCGGGGCCGCATCATCGAGCTGTTCGGCCCGGAATCCTCGGGCAAGACCACCTTAGCCCAGCATATCGTGGCCGAGGTGCAGAAGGCGGGGGGCAACGCGGCCTTCATCGACGCGGAGCATGCCCTGGATCCGGAGTACGCCCGCCGGATCGGGGTGAACATCGACAACTTGCTCATCTCCCAGCCGGATTCGGGGGAACAGGCCCTGGACATCGCCGAGACGCTGGTGCGATCCGGCGCCCTGGACATCATCGTCATCGATTCCGTGGCGGCCCTGGTGCCCCGGGCCGAAATCGAGGGCGAGATGGGCGACGCCCACGTCGGCTTGCAGGCACGCCTGATGTCCCAGGCACTGCGCAAGCTGACGGCGATCTGCAGCCGTTCGTCCACGGCGGTGATTTTCATCAACCAGCTCCGCGAGAAAATCGGCGTGATGTTCGGCAACCCCGAAACCACGCCGGGCGGGCGCGCCCTGAAATTCTACGCCAGCCTGCGCCTGGACATCCGGCGCATCGAGACCCTCAAGCAGGGGGAGGAGATGATCGGCAGCCGGGTCAAGGTCAAGGTGGTGAAGAACAAGGTGGCCCCGCCGTTCGGGACCGCCATCTTCGACATCATGTTCGGCCAGGGGATATCGCGCGAGGGCGACCTCCTCGATTTGGGCGTGACCCAGGGGGTGGTGGATAAGTCCGGCACGTGGTTCTCCTTCGAATCCCAGCGCATCGGCCAGGGCCGGGAAGCGGCCAAGGCCTACCTGAAACAAAATCCGGAAATCGCGCGCAGCATCGAAGCGCGCATCCGGGAGAAACTGCTGCCCGAGCCGCAGCCGGCCGCCGAGGTGGGAAACAACGGCGGGACCGAAGTGAAAGAAGCCAAGGCGGCGAACGCCGAGCAGACGACGCGCGCCTCCCGGCGCGCCTGAAACCGCCTCGGAATTTCGGCCGGATGTTTGGTTGGAAGTTTGCGGCCAGGCGAAGGGAACCCCGCCGGGGAACCGGAGCCTGTGGTTCCCCGGATAGCTCCTGGATTCATGATCCGCACCCAGGCTGGAACGCGCCGGGGCGGGAAGAAAGGTTGTGACCATGGCGGAAAAAGCCGGCCGGACCCAACGCGGCTGCCTGCGCTTGCTTCTCCTTGCCGGCGGGATTCTCCTGCTGGCGGTGCTGGCCGCCGCCCTGATCCTTCCCCGCATCATTCCCTGGGATCGAGTCAAGCAACAAGCCGAGGAAAAAGTGTCCGGGATCATTCACCACCGGCTCACGATCGGTTCCGTGGGATTCAACCTTTTGCGCGGGGTCGAAATCCACGATCTGGCCATCGCCAACGCTCCCGGCTTTTCCGACCAGCCGCTGCTGACCAGCAAACTCGCCGGCGTGCGCTACCGCCTGCTGCCCTTGTTGTGGGGCAAGGTCATGGTCAAGTCGGTGGAGATACAGCAGCCCCAGGTGCTGGTGGAAAAGCAGGCGGATGGCACCTTTAATTTTTCCGACATGCTGCCCGCCAAAGCCGCGCCGGAAGAAAGCGGGACGGCCCCGGGCCGGCCCGCGATGCCCCTGGAACTCATGGTGTCCAAGCTGGCGATTGCGGGCGCCGACGTGATGTACCGGGATTTGGGCACCGGGCAAACCTACGCGGTCGAGGATTTTAACTTCGAAGTCAACCATCTTACGCTGGCCGGTTTGACCCCCGTGGACGTAACCTTGTCCGCCAAACTGAAAGCGCTGGGCATGACGTTACCGCTGTCGGCCGCGGCAAAATGGCGCCTCAACCTCAAGGAAGAGCGCCTGCTGCTGGAACAGATGGAAGCAACCCTGCCGGGCCTGTCCTTTTCCGCCGCCGGCCAGGTGGCAGGGCTGTTCGCCGCACCCCGCGCGGACCTGGCCGGAAAAGTCGACCTGGACTTTGAACGCCTGTGGGAAGGGCTGGGACCGGCCGCGGCCGGAAAACTGCCCGCCGACGTCAAGCTCGGCGGATCGGCGCACTTGGAATATACGGTCCGCGGGCCGCTGCAGGAACCCGCGCGCTTGGAGGTCTATGTTACGGATCAAGCAGCCCTGCAGGCCCAGGTTAAAGAACTGGCGGTGCCGGTGACCCTGGAGGGCGATATGAACTTGGCCGAGGGCGGGCTGTCCCTCAAGCAAAAAACGGTCGTCCCGGGCGGCCAGGCCCAGGTGCAGGTCCAGGTCCAGGACCTCATGAACAGCCGGGCGGTCAAGGCCGCTTTTTCCGCGGACCTGGATCTCGGCGCGGCCAGTCAAAAACTCGTTCCTCCCGAACAGGCCCAGAAACTATCGGCCTACCAGATGCAGGGATCGTTGAGCGTGAACGGCGAGGTCCACGGCTCCGCGCGTGCTCCCCGGCAGTTGGACTTTTCCCTCCAGGCTTCGGCGCGGGATGTGGGCCTGCAATACCACGACCAGTCCCTGTTGTCCGGCCTGCGGGGCCAATTGACTCTGACTCCGGACAAGGCCGTCTGCAGCGGCGTGAAGCTGAAGCTCGGGGGCCAGACCGTGGATTTTTTCCTGACGGCCACGGATTTCGATCTCCGGGATCCGGCTTCCCTCAAGCCCGAGCGCCTGCGGGCCCGCGTCAAGTGGCAGCTCACCTCTCCCCTGCTGGACGTGGACGCGCTGCTTTCCCTCCTGCCGCGCAAAACTCCGGCGGAGGCGGAAACGGCCCCGGCGGCCACGGTTTCGGACCTGCCGGAACCGGATGTGCGGAAATGGCTTCCGGCCGGCTTGCGCCTGCAGGGGGAGGCCGCACTCGGCGGCCTGAAATTCGCCCAGGTGAAGCTGGGTAAAATGAACTTTCAGGTCAAGCTGGAGCAAAAAGTCCTGAACGAAACCGGCACCATCCACGGCTATGGAGGCAGCATCGAGGAGTCGGTGCGCCTGGACTTTTCCCAGGTCCTGCTGGGCTACCGCATCAAGGTTGTGACCAAGCAGGTGGAGGCGGAACCTCTCCTCAACGACATCGTGGACACCTTCGTGGCCGCCAAATTGAAAAAACCGGAGCTGGTTGCCGAACTGAAGGACAAGCTGGTGGGAAAACTCGGCGGCACCCTGGAGCTCCGGGGCAGCGGCCTGCGCACGGTGAACGCCAAACCGCGGCTTGCCGGGAACGGCAGTTTTATCCTGCAGGAAGGACGCCTGCGCCAGTTTGCCTTCCAGGACCAGCTGGCCAAGTGGTTCGGTTCGGAGAAATTCAAGCAGGATATTCCCTTCGACCATACCGCCGCCGATTTCACGGTGGCGGACCAGGAAGTCCGTGTCACCCGTTTCGTGGCCGAGTCCGGGCCCAAGGGCAAGGGGGGCGACATCCGGCTGACGGCGGAAGGCCGGCTGACGTTCACCGCCCAGTTCAAGGATTTCAAAATGCGGCCGCGCCTGAATCCCCGCGCCTCGGCCTCGTTAAGTTCGGAATTCGGCCGCTACAGCGAGATCTTGAAGGACGACAACGGTTGGGTCGCCATCCCGGTGATCCTGAACGGGCCACTGCGCAAACCGGATGTCCAACCCGACTGGGTCTGGATCAAGGAGCGTCTAGGCGCCTACGCCTCGGAGAAGGCCAAGGCTGCCGCCCGGGAAGCGGGACAGAAGGCCCAAAAATATGTCGAACAGCAGAAAGGCAAATCCGCGGAAGAGATCAAGCAGAACGTCAACCAGGAGATCAACAGGGCCAAGGAACAGTTGAAGGGCCTGGACCTGAAAAAACTCTTCAAATAGGGACGGCGGCGTGTCGGCCGCCAACGGAGCGCACCCCCATGAAAGCAATGGTAATGGCGGGCGGATTTGGAACACGCCTGCGTCCGCTGACCTGCAATATCCCCAAACCCATGGTTCCCCTGATGAACCAGCCCATGCTGGAGCACATCTTCGAATTGCTGAAAAGCCATGGTTTTACGGAGGTGGTGGTGGCGCTGTATTTCCAGCCGGAGGTCATCCAGGAGTATTTCGGCGACGGCCAGCGCTGGGGCCTTCAGATCAGTTATTTGCTCCCGGACACCGACTTGGGGACCGCCGGCTGCGTCCGCCAGGCCGCGGACCGGTTGGGCGGGGAAACCTTTCTGGTCATCTCCGGCGACGTGCTGACCAACATGGACTTGGGGCAGGCCGTGCGCTACCACCGTGAGAAGCAAGCCCGGGCCACGATCGTCTTAAGCCGCCAGGAAAACCCGCTGGCCTACGGGGTGGTCATCACCCACGAAGACGGCCGCATCGCGCGCTTCCTGGAAAAGCCCAGCTGGGGGGAAGTGTTTTCCGATACCATCAATACCGGCGTCTATATCCTGGAACCCTCGGTTCTGGAGCGCATTCCCGACGATAAGGAATACGATTTCAGCAAACAGCTCTTTCCCGAACTGCTCTCCGCCAAGGAAGCGCTGTACGGCTACGTGGCGGAGAATTCCTACTGGAAGGACATCGGCAACCTGACCGAATACCGGCTGGGGCACTACGACGCGATCCGGGCCCAAGGCGCCCTGGCCCGGCCCGTGCACGCCACCCTGCAGGACGGCAACTGGATCGGGCGCGATTGTTACATCGATCCCACCGCCGTGCTGGAGGAAGGCGTCGTCCTCGGCGACCACTGCTGGGTCGGTCCCAACGTCCGCCTCTCCAATTCCGTGCTCGGCACGTCCTGCCGCGTGGGGGAAGGCACCAAGATCATCGGCTCCATCATCTGGCACAACGTCTCCATCGGCAACGGCGCCAACTTGAAGGAGGTGACCGTCGCGAACGACTGCCGCGTGGGCGCCCGGGCCTACATCGGCGTGGGCGCGGTGGTGGCGGATCATTGCACCATCGGAGAGGACGCCACCGTCAAGGCCGAGGTGAAGGTCTGGCCCTACAAGATCATCGAGGACGGGACCACCCTCTCCACCTCCCTGATTTGGGGGGAACGCTGGTCCAAGCATATCTTCGACGCCTACGGTGTGAGCGGCCTGGGGAACATCGAAATCACTCCGGAGTTTGCGGCCAAGCTGGGGGCGGCCCTCGGCGCTTCGCTGCGCAAGGGCGACTACGTCGTCTCCTCCCGGGACCATCACAAAACCACGCGCATCATCGACCGCGCCCTGATGGCCGGGCTGGCTTCCGTGGGCGTCAATGTTTACGACTTGCGGGTCCTTCCCATTCCCGTGGCCCGTTACGCCATCCGGGCCCTGAAGGTGGCCGGCGGCTTTCACGTGCGCAAATCCCCCTATGATCCAAAACTGATCGATATCAAGTTTTTCGACGCCGAGGGCAAGGAACTGCCGAGCGTCAAGGAGAAGGGCATCGAGAATCTCTTTTTCCGCGAGGATTTCCGGCGGGCCGGCATCGACGAGGCGGGGGAAATCAGCTTCCCGCCGCGGGCCCTGGAATATTACCAGGAGGGCTTCAAGCAGGCCCTGGACTACGAGCGCATCCGCCAGGCCAACTTCAAACTCGTGATCGACTACGCCTGGGGCAGCGCCGAGGGCATCTTCCCCCAGTTGCTCGGGGATCTGCAGTGCGAGGTCATCGCCTTAAACGCTTATCCCGACGAGAAACGGTTGACCAAGAGCGAGGAGGAGCTGGAAGCCTCCCTGCAGCGCCTGGGTGAAATTGTCGGAACCTTGAAGGCCAACCTGGGGGTCATGATGGACGCGGGCGCTCAGAAGATTTTTATTTCCGACGATACCGGCCGCATTCTGGACGGGGATCATGCCCTGGCCCTCATGGCGTTGCTGGTTTTCAAGACCAAGCCCGGGGCCCGTGTGGCGGTGCCGGTGACGGCCAGCCGCGCCGTCGAAATCCTGGCGCAACAATACAACGGACAGGTCTTGCGGACGCAGACCGCCTACACCAGCCTCCTGGGCACGGCCAGCCGGCGGCGGCTGGACTTCGTCGGCGAAGCCCGCGGGGGCTACGTCTTCCCGCGCTTCCAGCCGGCGTTCGACGCCATGATGGCGACCGCCAAGCTGCTGGAAATGCTGGCCTTGTGCGGGGAACCACTGTCCCAGCTGGTGGCGCAGATCCCGCCCATCAACGTGGTGCGGCAGCAAGTCGCCTGCTCCTGGGAGAAAAAGGGTGCCATCATGCGCCGTCTGATCGAGGCGACGCGGCACGAGCGTGTGCAGTTGATCGACGGCGTCAAGGTCTGGCACGGCAAATCCTGGGTATTGATCATGCCCGACGAGGACAAGCCCATCTTTCACGTGCAGGCCGAAGGCATGCACCCGGAGGAGGGCGAGCAGCTGGTGCTGCGGTACATGCAACTGATTCAGGAGTGGCAGCACTAACCTGCGGCGTGTGCCCGGCGTCCGCGGCCGGCCGTGGGGATTTCATATCGGGAGGGAATATTCGAATGGCGATGATTCATTTCGGAACCTCGGGTTGGCGGGACATCATCAGCGACGGCTTCACGTTTGCCGGCGCGACCGCGCTGACCCGTGCCGTGGCGCGGCGGCTCAAGGCGAGAAAACTGGCCGCGCGCGGCGTGCTGGTGGGCTACGACTACCGCTTTTTGGCCGAAGAGTTCGCCCGGCGCACGGCCCTCACCCTGGCCGAGGAGGGCGTGCCCGCGAAACTGGTCGCGCACGCAACGCCCACACCCGCCCTGGCCGTGGCCATCCGGGAGCACAAACTGGCCGGCGGCATCAATTTCACCGCCTCCCACAATCCCGCGGAATACCAGGGATACAAATGGTCCAATGAACACGGCGGCCCGGCCACCAAGGAAGAGGTGGCGCCCATCGAACGCGAAGCCAACCGCTTGCTGGCCGCGGGCGGCGGCCGTCCGCCCCGGGGCGTGCGGCCGGCGAGAATTTCCACGCTGGATCCGCGCCCGCTCTATTTCCGGCAACTGTCCAAGGTGGTGCCCTTCGCGCAACTGAAAAAGTCCCGGCTGCATGTGGTGGCCGACCCGCTGTTCGGGGCCGGTCGGCATTACCTGGACGAAGCCCTGCGCCTGGCCGGCTGCCGCGTGGAACTGTTGCATGATTGGCGCGACGTGCTCTTCGGTGGCATGCATCCGGAGCCCGATGCCGACAACCTGGCGGCGGCCGCCGCCCGCATGAAAAAAACCGGGGCCCGGCTGGCCCTGGGCACGGACGGAGATGCCGATCGTTTCGGCATCGTGGACGCGGACGGGACCTACCTGACACCCAACCAGGTCCTCGCCCTGACCCTGCACCTGCTGGTCAAACACCGCGGCCTGCAGGGGCGCGTCGTGCGCTCGGTGGTTTCAAGCCACCTGGTGGATGCCGTGGCCAAGCATTACGGCATGCCGGTGGAGGTCACTCCCGTCGGGTTTAAATACATCGGCGAGAGCATGCTGCGGGGCGGTTTCCTGCTGGGCGGCGAAGAAAGCGGCGGCTTGACCATCGCCGGACACATTCCGGAAAAAGACGGCATCCTCGCCTGCCTGCTGATGGCGGAACTGGTCGTGCGGGAACGCAAAACGCTGCAGGCCGTGCTGCGGGATTTATACCGCCGGGTGGGTTTGTATTTGACCGACCGCGTGAATTTCAAACTCGATTCGCCGGCCGCGGGACAACGCCTGCGCAAAAAATTAAGCGCCTGGCGACCCCGGCGCCTGGCCGGCGAGAAGGTTTCGCAGATCGAAACCCTGGACGGCTATAAATTCCTGCTGGCCAGCGGCGCCTGGCTCGCCATCCGCTTGTCCGGCACCGAGCCGATGGCGAGGCTGTACCTCGAGGCGCGCGACCGCGCCAGCCTGAAACGCGTCCGGACCGCGGGCCGCGCCCTGTTGAGTTCCGGTCGGGCATGAGCGTTTTTCGCGAAAAACTCGCGAACGGCCTCACGCTTCTGGTCCAACCGCTTCCGAGATTCGCCTCCCTCTCCATCAGCCTGGTGGTCAAAACCGGTTCCCGCTACGAATCTCCGGGGGAAGCGGGCTGGTGCCACTTGGCCGAGCACATGTTTTTCCAGGGAACCCGCCGCCGGGACAACCGGGAACTCTCGCGCGTCATCAACGCGGTCGGGGGAAACCTGGACGCCTACACCAGCCGCGAAAGCACGGCCTTCCACGCCAAAGTGCCGCCCGGCCATCTGAATCTGGCCTTGGACGTCATCGCCGACATGCTGGCCCATTCCCTGTTTTCCCCCTCCTTGCTGCGCAAGGAGAAGGGCGTGATCCTGGAAGAAATCCGGATGTACGAGGATGAACCGGAGGAGTTGATTCACGACCACTTTGCCCAGGGCCTGTGGCCGCGGCATGCTTTGGGACATTCCATCCTCGGCACGCGGGAAACGCTGGCCGCCGTAAACCGGTCCAGCCTGTTGGACTTTATCCGCCGCCAATACCGGCCGGAGCACATGCTGCTTGCGGTCTCGGGCCGGGTGACGCCCGGCCAGGTTCGGAAATTCGCCCGCCGGTACTTTGCGGGGTTCGTTCCCGGCGACGGGAAACGCCCGCCCCTGACGCCGCCGCCGGCGGCGTTGTCCCGGCCGTTGTTGAAATCCCGGCGGCTGGAACAGATCCACGTCTGCGTCGGCGTTCGGGGCCTGCCCTACTCGGATCCCCGCCGCATCGCGCTGGTGGCTCTTTCCAACATCCTGGGCGGCGGGACCAACTCGCGGCTTTTCTACGAGATCCGCGAACGTCGCGCGCTCGCCTATGCCGTGTATTCCTTCATGGATTTTTTTTACGACACGGGCCTGCTGGGAATCTATCTCGCCTGCCATCCCGGAAAATTGTCCGAAAGCTTGAAGATCATCCGCGCCGAACTGCAGCGCTTGGCCACGCAAGCCATCAGCCAGCGGGAGCTGCGGGATCTCAGGGAACAGATGCGCGGCAATTTCCTGCTCTCGCTCGAAAATTCCTCCACCTACATGTGGCGCATGGTTCAAAACGAAATGTACCTGCAGCAACATCCCGGCATCGCCAGCGTGCTGCGCCACATCCGGCGTTTGGAACGCGAAGACCTGCGCACCCTGGCCCACGAGCTGTTCGCGCACCAGTCCCTGTACCTGGCCGCTTTGGGACCCATTCCCCGAAGCGGGATCCCAACCGGCCTCCTTGGTGCATAAAGCAAAAAACGCCGAAAACAAGAGAAAACGCGAGTAAATATTAATTCATTATAAGCTTGGTCCAGTATTCGCCATATTTACCGGAATTCATGCTTACATGGATTTGACGTTTAAGAGATATTTTGATAACAATATTTAGTACCTGGCACTGACAGGTACACATTATATAGCAAGGAGGGATAACAAGTAATGGCGACGAAGAAAAAAGCGAAGAAGAAAGTGGCGAAGAAGAAAAAATAAGCTTGATCTAACGTATTTGGGAAATTCCCAAATAAAACAACGTAGAGCGCATGAAAATCCGCTCTACGTTGTTTTATTTTTTTCCTCGACCTTCGATACCTTACGATGCAGGTCAATTCGCCGTGATGTGGCTGGCCTAACAAAATGAAACCGGGGTGGCCGTCTTGGCAGCGAAAAAAATATATCGTACCACCCGTTCGACCCGTATGATTTTGGGAGTGTTCGGAGGGCTGGGGGAATACCTCGACGTGGATCCCAACCTGCTGCGGTTGGGCTGGGTGGTCGTGACGTTATTCACCGGCGTGATACTCGGGGTGATTGCGTACATCCTCGCCGCCCTGATCATTCCCAAGCAGCCCGGGAAGCAGGCCAGGTCCTGACCGGCTCGAGCCACTCCGGCCGTCCCCCGGCGCAGGTTGAAAATCCAGATCCAAGAATTGTAAAGTTGAAACGATTCACCCCCTGCTGTTTGTCTGCTGTTTCCGCCATCTGTCCCGGTTCAGAAGGAAAGCCGTCAGCCGGCCTGCGGGAGCCGGCCGCGGAGCGAGCGGCGTGGAGTTCACGGTAAGCTCCTCGGCAGAATCTGTCCCCATTATTCCTGACAACCTTCAGGTCCGCAACGTGGAATACCGGTATTTTTCGCTTTGCCTTTCCCGGATTTTGTGGGCACAATAGGGGGGATTTTTTGGTCTTGGACGCCGGCGCGACGGCGGCCGGGCGGTCCGGTCCCCGTGAAGGAGGGGGCGGGATGAATCAGGAAGCGATGGAAAAGTTTTATTTTTTTGTAGTGGACGAGGAACGAAAGGCCTTTACGATCCACGGCCCCATCACCGATGAGACGGCCTGGAACCAGGAGATCGGGCACCTGCGGCAGGCGGGAAAAAATATTCGCGGATTTTGCTCGCCCTTAACCGGTCCGGCCGAGGAACTGGCCGCGGAGTTTTCCCGCGTTACCGGGCTGACCTATACGACCGAGCCGCTTCTGGAAATGCCCTGACCCCCGGCAAGGGGCACTGGACCGGGCTGCCAAAAAAGGAGGAAGAGGGCCATGAAGACCGTTTGGACCTGGGCCGGATGCTGCTTGCTGGCCGGCCTGTGGACCGGCTGTGCGCCGCAGACGCAGGAGGCGGGGCCGCCCCCGCAACGCACGGCCGAAGAGGTGCAGATCCAGCAGGACCAGGGCCAGACCGAGGCGGAGCAAGAGGATCAGGCTCAGGCCCAAGAGGATGTACAGGATCTGCGTCTGGTCGAAAAGCGGGAAGCCGAGGAGGATGAATCCCCGCGCGTGCAAAAACTCGAAAGCCTGCAGCAGGCGACCCCCAACGCACGACTCACTCCGGCTGTTCCCTAACACCGGCCGCGCGGGAACGCATGGCCCCGAAGCCACCCGTGTGACCCCGCAAACCGCGGCCGCCTGACAGACCGCGTCAGGTTTCCGTTTGCCGGCAGAAATACCCCTTCCGCATTCCCGACCACAAGGCCCGAAGGTTGGAAAATCAAAGGCAGCAGCATCCCCGGAAAGGTCGCTAGGCCTGCGATCGCCGTTGTGCCCGGGCGCGAAGAAAATGTCCGGCCCAAATCAGCAGGCCTGCTGCCGCCATGGCGGAAAGAATGGCGAGTTCATACCGTTTGATATTACCCAGGATGAGTTGCAGCGCGTGGCCGAACAGAAAGCCCCCACTGCCGATTAAAACCGCCCACACGGCCGCCCCGAGAGCATTGAGCGCCAGGAATTTTCCCGCCGGGACCGGGCTCATGCCGATGACAAAGGGCGTGACGGTGCGCAGGCCGTAAAAGAAGCGAAAGCCGACGATTACCGGCGTGTGGTAACGATGCAGCAGGCGGTGTACGCGCTCGATCTTGGCCCGCCAGCTTCGGCGCCGGGACAGAATCCAGGCGCTATGCCTGCGCCCGAGATAAAAAAAGAGCTGATCCCCGGCCAGGGAACCCAAGAAGGCGGCCGCCATGACGCCGGACAGGGCCAGGTAACCGCGGTGGGCCAGGAACCCTCCCAGGACCAATATGGTTTCACCCTCGAGGAACGTACCGAGGAAAATCGCGATGTAGCCATAGGTGGTGATTAGAGATTCCAGCATTTTCGCTGTGGGCTCACTCTGCGTTTTTGGTGCGTTCATGATACCGCATTTCCAGCAACCGGAGTAAGATTATTCCTTTCCCGGCCAAGCCTTTTTATCTGGCTTGACCGCCGGGGCTCTGTTATAATGGGCAAAATTTAATGAGGTTTTTGTGCATCCGCTCATGCCGGTTTCCAGTCCGCAAGAAGAATATGCCAACCCATCTGCGGTTTTAGCCTGCAAGCTCGTTCCTCTAGGCGGCGTCGGTGAAATCGGAAAGAACATGCTGGCGATGGAATACGGGCCGGACGTTTTGCTCGTGGATGCCGGCATGTCCTTTCCCGGCGAGGACCAGCCGGGCGTCGATTTCATCATCCCGGACGTGAGTTATCTGCTGGACAAGGCCGAGCGGATCCGTGGCATCGTCCTGACCCACGGGCATGAGGACCACGTGGGCGCGCTGCCGTACCTCCTGCGCCAATTGCCGGTGCCGGTGTACGGGACGAGGATGACCCTGGGTCTGGTGAAAAACAAGCTGGAAGAGCACGGGCTGCTCGAAAGGACGCAGCTGCACGAAATCCGCGCCGGCGAGAGTTTCACGTTGGGCCCCTTTCAGGTGGAATGCATCCGGGTGGCGCATTCGATCGTGGACGGCATCGGCCTGGGCATCACGACGCCGGCCGGTTTGATCGTCCACAGCGGCGATTTCAAGCTGGATCCCACTCCCGTGGACGGCCAGGTCACGGACCTGGGCAAGTTCGGGGAACTGGGCCGCCGCGGCGTGGATTTGCTGCTCGCGGATTCCACCAACGTGGAGCGGCCCGGGTACACGCTCTCCGAGCGGGAAGTGGGCGTGGCCTTCGACGATATCCTGCGGGAAGCTCCCCAGCGGGTGGTCGTGGCCTGTTTTTCCAGCAATGTGCACCGCTTTCAACAGGTGGTCAACACGGCGGTGAAATACCGGCGCAAACTGGGCGTGCTGGGCATGAGCATGATCAAGAACATGCGCACCGCGCAGGAACTGGGATATCTGTCGATCCCGGACTCGGTCTGGCTCAAGTGGCCGGAGGTGATGGCCCTCCCGCCGGAGCGCACGGTGATCATGACCACGGGCAGCCAGGGGGAACCGCGCAGCGCTCTGGCGCGGGCGGCGGTCGGCGAAAATTCGGATCTGCAGCTGGCCTCCGGCGACACGGTGATTATTTCGGCCCGGACCATTCCCGGCAACGAGCGGCGGATCAACACCATGATCAACCACTTCTTCCGCCTCGGCTGCCAGGTGCACTACGAACGCGTCAGCGAGATCCATGTGTCCGGCCACGCGGCCCGGGAGGAGCTGAAAGTCCTGCACAACATCGTGCGCCCGCGCCATTTCATCCCCATTCACGGCGAGCCGCGACACTTGGTGCATCACGCGCAGCTGGCCCGGGAACTGGGGCTGCCCGCCGAACGCGTGCTCGTGATCGAGAACGGCGACCAGGTGGAACTGGCCGGAGGCAGCCTGCGGCGCTTGGGCCGGGTGCCGGCCGGCAACGTTTTCGTGGACGGCAAGGGCGTGGGCGACATCGGGCAGGTGGTGCTGCGCGACCGGCGGCACCTGGCCCAGGACGGCATGGTCATCGCGGTGATCGGGGTGGACCGGCAGAGCGGCGAGATGGTTTCCGGTCCGGACCTCATTCTGCGCGGCATTGCCGATGAATCGGAGACCGCCCGTTTAGCCGAAGGCGCGCGCGAGGCCCTGCGCACGGCGCTCGCCGGAATTTCGCAGGAAAGCATCGGCGACACCTCCATCCTGCAGGAGATGGCCCGGAGCACGATCAAACGCTATTTGAAAAAAGAGAGTTTGCGTTTTCCCATGATCATTCCGGTGGTCATGGAAGTATAATACTTTGTCCGCTTTTTTGGGGTACGTGCCGGCGCCGGCCCGGCCCCAGCAGGCCGGGTTGCGCCCGGCCCCGAAGGGATGAACCGATGCCCATTTTATTCGCCCGCGCCAGGAAGAGCGGGAACGGTAAAAAAGACGAGGCGCGCCGGCCCTGGACCTTGCGGGAGATTTTTTCCGGCCACAGGCGTCATGAAGTCCAAGGCATCGCGTGGTGGGCCTGCAGCCTGCTGCTGGCGGCGGCCTATTGGCCGCATGCGGCGGGGCGGGACGCCTTGGGACCGGCAGGGGAAATCCTGTACCGTCTCAGCTACGCCGCGCTGGGCGCGGCCATGGTGCTGGTGCCCCTGTTCCTGGTTCTGTACGGGGTGCTGGTGTTTCGGGGCCGCGCCCTGGAGCGCCGTCCCTACAAGTTCCTGGGCCTGGGGCTGGGGCTGTTGTCCGTGGCCATACTGATCAATCTGATCCACCCGCAGGGCATTGATCTGGAGCGCGTCCGGGCCTTTTACGCCGGGGCAGACGCCCGCCGTTTCTGGTCCGGAATTCCCCGGGCCTTCCACCTCTGGGATGCCGTCACGCTGCCCGCGGGCGGTCTGCCGGCGAAATTCCTGGCGGATTTCCTGATCACGATATTTTCCACGGTCGGGACCTACATCGTATGTGGAACGGTCCTGGTGATCTCCCTGTATCTCCTGGAGATGGAAACCCGGGTGATGAACGCCGCCAAGGGCCTGGCGGCGTGGGTGCGCGCCTTCAGCCCGAAAAAACTGCCGCTGGATTACGCGCAGCCGGATTCCCCGTCCAAGCGCCCGGCGGCGGAAGCCAAGCTCCAGGCCCCCGCTCCGCCTCCGGAAAAACCCAGGATCAGAATCTCCTCGCGGCCCAGCGAAACCCGGGCGTCTTCCTGGCCGGAACGGGAACCGGCCGCGGCGCCCAAAGGCCGCGGACCCGCCCGGGACGCGCCGGACCCCGGAGCCGGGGCGGCGGCGTTCGCGGGTCAAACCTACCGGCTGCCCGACCTGGATTTCCTGCGCGAGCCCGAAACCAACGCCGCCGTGTCCGCGTCTTATTTCGAGCACATGAGCCAGACGCTGGAAACGGCCTTGGCCCAGTTCGGGGTGTCCGCCAAGGTGGTGGAAGTCTGTCCCGGCCCGGTGGTCACCCGGTATGAATTGCAGCCGGCCCCGGGCGTAAAGGTCAACCGCATCCTCAGTTTGGAAGACGACATCACCCTGGCGATGAAAGCCGAACACGTGCGCATCGAGGCGCCCATCCCGGGGAAGGGCGCGGTCGGCATCGAGATTCCGAACCAGGAAAAACAGGTGGTCAACCTCAAGGAACTTCTTGCGAGCCCGGAATTCGGCGCCGCGGAATCGGCTTTGACCTTCGCGGTCGGCAAGGACATCGGCGGGCAGAAAATCTTCGCCGATTTGGACGGCATGCCGCACCTGCTCATCGCGGGGGCCACCGGGTCCGGGAAGAGCGCCTGCATCAATGCCATCATCTGCAGCCTGCTGTACCGGGCCACGCCCCGGCAGGCGCGCTTCCTGATGATCGATCCCAAACGCGTCGAGCTGACGATCTACAACGGCATTCCCCATTTGAAAAGCCCCGTCATCACCGACAACCAGCAGGCGGCCGTGGCCCTGAAACTGCTGGTGCGGGAAATGGAGGAGCGCTACAAGATCTTCGCGCACGCCGGCGTGCGCGACATCCTGGCCTACAATCAACAGGTGGAACAATTGCAGCGCGAAACCGAGACGGGCGAGCCCGAATCCGCCGCCGGCCCCGCCGAGAGCGCTCCCGCGCCGATGCCCTATATCGTGGTTTTTATCGATGAGCTGGCGGACCTGATGCTGGTGGCCCCCAACGACGTGGAGAACGCCCTGACGCGGCTGGCGCAGATGGCCCGCGGCGTCGGCATCCACCTGGTGCTGGCCACGCAGCGTCCTTCGGTGGACGTGATCACGGGCGTGATCAAGGCCAATTTCCCCTCGCGCGTCGCCTTCCAGGTCTCCTCGAAGGTGGATTCGCGGACGATCCTCGACGCCAACGGCGCGGACACCCTGCTGGGCCGCGGGGACATGTTGTATTCCCCGGCCTCGGCCAGCAAGCCCCTGCGCGTCCAGGGAGTGTTCGTCACCACACCCGAGGTGGAACGTCTCACCCAGTTCTGGCGCCAACAGGGCGAACCCGTGTATGATCCCGCCTTCACCGACAGCAAGCTCAAAGCCGCCAGTGCCGGCAACGGGGGCGACGCCGAGGAGGATGAACTGTACCCGGAGGCGGTGTCCTGGGTGGTGCGCGCCAAACAGGCCAGCACCTCCCTGCTGCAGCGGCGGCTCAAGATCGGCTACTCCCGCGCCGCCCGCCTCTTGGACATGATGGAGGACAAGGGCGTGGTGGGGCCACCCGAAGGCAGCAAGCCCCGCAAGGTGCTGGTCTCGGCCGAGGCTCTGGAGGCGGCCGCGTCCGATGCGGAGGAATAAACGCGGGCCGGCGGGATTCTTCGTGGCAGCCTTGGCGTGTGCTGGGGCCGTTTGGGGATTGAGCGGGCCGGCGGCCGGAGGCGCGGCAGAATCCGGAACTGCGGTCCGGAAACTGGTCGAGGCCCAACAAGCCATCGGCGATCTGCAGGCCGATTTTTCGCTGACCATCGCGGGCGCGGCCGCCGGTCACCAGGACCTGCAGGCCGGGGGGAAACTGTGGCTGGCGCCGGGACGGCGGTACCGCGTGGAATACACGCGCCCCGAGACGCAGCTGCTGGTGTCCAACGGCAGCCAGCGGTGGCTGTACCTGAAAAAGATCAACCAGGTGCAGAAACAAGCTCTGCCGCCCGAAGGCAGTCCCAGCGAATTTTTCCTGGAGCTGGGCGGAGGCTTGGCGACCTGGCTCGACCGCTGCCAGGTGTCGGCCATCCGGGTGCCCGGCCAGAGTCAGGATGAACACGTCTTCGAACTGGTGCCGCGCCCGGGACAGGACTTGTCCTTTACCCGCGCGCGCCTGTGGTTGTCGGGAAAGCAGCTCCTGCCCCGGCGCGTGGTGGTGGAGGCGGCCCGGCGGGTCACGGCGGAGTTCAGCCGCGTGCGCGTGCACACCCGGCGGCAGCTGAAGCGGGATCCCGCAGCCGGGTTGCCGGCCAGCCTGTTTGCGTTCACGCCGCCGCCGGATGCGGAAGTCATCGAACCTTTGTGGCCGGTGCGTTAAAGTCCGACGCCGTCGGGGCGGACGGGTCCGCTCCGGCCCGCGCCGGCGAGAAGGAAGAGGAGGGCACCCATGCCGGAACACCCCCAACACAATGAACACGAAAACCGGAATAACGCCGCCGGAGCCCCCGAGGAGCCGGCCAGCGTCGGTGAACTGCTCCGCCGGCAGCGGAAAGCGCGGGGCATCTCCGTGGTGGAAATCGCGGAGCACACCAAAATCGGGAAAAAATACCTGGAGTCGCTGGAGAACGACGAGTTTCAGGCCCTGCCCGGAGAGACCTATATCCGGGGCTTCCTGAAGGCCGTGGCGAAATATTTGGAGCTGGACGAGGAAGCGATTCTCAAGCGTTACAAGGAACAGCTGGGCTTGCAGGAAACCCGGGCCCAGGTCAGCCCGGAGACAGCCGCGCCCAAGGAGGAAAGCGGCCAGGCCCTATGGGGGCCCTTGCTCGCCGTGCTGGTGCTGGCCGGATTGGGCGCCGGCCTCTTCCTGCTGTGGCCCGGGGGATCCGAGGACAATGCGACCGAGCGGGAAGAAGCGGGAACCCTCATGAGCTCGCCCCTACAAACCGCGCCGGTCCCGAGCCGTCCCCAGAGCGGGGATCTTTCCCTGAAGATCCGGGCCAAGGAAAAAAGCTGGGTTACCCTCATGGTGGACGGCCGCCAGGAACCCGACGTGACCCTGAACACCGGGGAAGAGCGCACCTGGACCGCCAAGGACCGGTTTGTGCTTTGGACCGGCAATGCCGGGGGCATTGAAATCACCTTCAACGGCGAATTGCAGCCGCCCTTAGGCGACGAAGGCGAAGTACGCAAGGAAGTCATTTTCGAGCGCAAGTCCCCCACGGCCGGGACGCCGGGTCAGTAGAGAAATCAGGCCCGGACCGCGGGCCCGGCGCCTGCGGAAAACTTGGCGGGAGCGTGACCCCCATGGCCCAAGAACATTCCTTTGACGTGGTATGCCGCCTGGACAAACAGGAAATCCTGAATGCCGTGCAGCAGACCCTGCGCGAAACCGCGCAACGCTACGATTTTAAAAACGCCCGGTATGACCTGCAGTTCGACGCGGGGAAAATGTCCGCCCTTTTGACGGCGGACAGCGAGTTTCACCTGAAAAGCCTGGGAGACGTCCTGGAACTGCGGCTGGCCAAGCGCCAAATTCCCCTCCATGCCTTGACGCGCGGCAACATCGAGATTTCGTCCGCAGGGCACGCGCGGCGGGAGTACCAGTTCCAAACCGGGATTCCCGAGGACAAAGCGCGCGATATCGTCAAACTGGTCAAGGGGTCGAAACGGAAAGTCCAGGCGGCCGTGCAGGGGGACCAGGTGCGCATCTCGGGCAAGGTCCTGGATGACCTGCAGGAGATGCAACGGCTCATCCGCTCCGCCGACTTGAAAATTCACGTTCAGTTCGTGAACTACCGCTAGGCGGGCGGATGGACGCAAGGAACCGGCCCCGCGTGCATCGTGTGCAGATTCCGTTGCGGAAACCTTTCCGGCCCAGTGTCCACCTGACCAGCCTGGGCTGCGCAAAAAACCAAGTGGATTCGGAACGCCTGCTGGCCCTCTTCCAGGCCCGGGGATATCGGCTGTCCCCGACACCCGCCGACGCAGATATTCTGGTCGTGAATACCTGTGCCTTCATCCAGCCGGCCCAGGAAGAAGCCGTGAACGCCCTGTTGCGGGCCGCAGCCGGGAAACGCAGGCGGCGGGGGAGAGTGCTGGCGGCCGCCGGTTGCCTGGTTTCCCGGCACGGCGGGGAGAAATTGCGCCTTCTCCTTCCGGAAGTGGACGCGGCCGCGCCGCCCGGAGAGCACGCGGCCTTGCTGGCCGAGATCGAAAAACGCCGGAAGGCGCTCGGCGCGCCGCTCCCTCCGGCTCCCGGGCAGCGCAAGCCCGGCGAGGCGCAGCGGGTGCTCCTGTCGGGCCCCGGCACGGCCTATCTCAAAATCGCGGAAGGCTGTTCCCGCCGCTGCCGCTTTTGCCTCATTCCGCGGCTGCGCGGGCCGCTTCGTTCCACCCCCCTAGACCGGCTGGCGGCCGAAGCCGAGGAGTTGGCGCGGCGGGGAGCCGGGGAGCTGATCCTGGTCGCGCAGGACCTGACCGCCTACGGCCGCGACCTCTACGGCCGCACGGCCTTGACGAACCTGCTGGACCGCCTGGTGCGCATCTCCGCCCTGCGCTGGATCCGCCTTCTTTATACCAACCCGGACGGGATCGGGGAAGGACTCATCCGGCGGCTCGCGGGCGAGAGGAAAATCTGCAAGTACCTGGACCTGCCGGTCCAGCATGCGCACCGGTCCGTTCTGCGCCGCATGGGCCGGCCGGGGGACGGGGCGCAGTTCCTGCGCCTGGTGCGGGTCCTGCGCCGCCGCGTTCCGGGCGTGGTGCTGCGCACGACTTTGTTGACGGGCTTCCCGGGGGAGAGCGCCGCGGAACATCAAGCCTTGCTGCAGTTCGTGGCGCAGGCCCGATTCGACCGGCTCGGAGTGTTTCCCTATTTCCGCGAGGCGGGGACCCCGGCGGCCTCCCTGCCCGGCCAGGTCCACCGCGCCGTCCGGGAACGTCGGCAGCGGGAATTGCTGAACCTGCAGACCGGCATCAGCCGGGAACGCCTGGCGGGCCGCGTGGGCGGCGTGGAGGCGTGCCTGGCCGAGGCGGCCCTGGGTCCGGGCTGGGTTCTGGGCCGCACCGCGGGGGACGCGCCCGAGATCGACGGTCAGATCATTTTGCGCGGCCGGGCCCGCGCGGGGACCTTCGTCCGGGCCCGCGTAACGGGTTCCACCGATCATGACCTGCAAGGAGAAATCTTGTGAACGGCTGGCAAAGGTTCCGGAACCTCAACCTGCCCAACCAGCTTACCTTGTCCCGGATCCTGGCCGTGCCCGTGCTCATGGTCTGTCTGCTGTCCGAGGAGGTCTGGGGCGCCTTCTCGGCGCTCCTGCTTTTCATCCTGGCCGCCTTGACGGATTACTGGGACGGGAAACTGGCGCGCCAACGCAACCTGGTCACCAATTTCGGGAGGATCATGGACCCGCTGGCCGACAAGCTGCTGATGGCCACGGTTTTCATCTCCTTCGTGCAGCTGGGTTATGCGCCCGCCTGGATGGTCATCCTGATCATCGGGCGGGAGTTCGCCATCACCGGCCTGCGCATTCTGGCCGCGGCCGAGGGCCGGGTGATCGCCGCCTCGCCGGCCGGCAAGCACAAGACCATTTCCCAGATCGTGGCCGTGCTCCTCATTCTGTCCTTAAACGCGACCGTCCATTCCCTGGAGGCCTGGGCGCCGCCCTGGGAGGCCTCGCTGCTCTCCCTGGGAAGCGCCGGAAGGGTCCTGGTGTGGCTGATCGACTATGCCCCCTATATCAGCATGTTCGTGGTCGCCGTGCTCTCGCTATACAGCGGCCTGGAATATCTCCTGAAAAACCGCGAATTGTTCCAGGACCCGCAGGCATGAAGAGGGCCGCCTGGCTGATCGCGAGCGTGCTGGGAGCCGGGTATTTCCCGGTGGCTTCGGGGACCTTCGGCACCCTGCTGGCCGTGCCGCTGTTTCTGTGCCTGCGCGGTTCGCCGTGGGCCTACGGGTTGGTCACCGCCGGCCTGTGCGGCCTCGGCGTGTGGGCCGCCGGCGAAACCGAGCGCCTGCTGCGGGAAAAAGACTCGCATAAAATCGTGATCGATGAATTCGCCGGCTACTTGGTGGCGGCCGCCTATCTGCCGGCGCATTGGTTTTACCCCGTGGCGGCTTTTTTCCTGTTCCGGATCCTGGACATTCTCAAGCCTTTTCCCGCGCACGGCTCCCAGAAATTACCGGGCGGCTGGGGAGTCATGTGCGACGATCTCATCGTGGCCGTCTACACCAACCTTGCGCTGCAGGGCGCGCGCTGGCTGCTGCCTTTTTAGGCCCGACGGATTCCCCCGCCCGGTCAAAGCCTCATCCAGATGATGAGGCTTAGGGTTCGGGGGCGGTGAAGCCTCCAAATGAAGTAGGAAGGAAAGCAGGACGCATCGGCGCAGGTCCCGTCAGGAGCCAGGAGTGGTCAGGGGAATATTCCCCTGACTCCATGAGGGGTGACCGCGAGCCGAAGAGAGCTATTTCCACTTTCGGCGAGTGCCAGAGGGGAAGCCTCCCCGATGGAGAGCGAAGCGACCGCGGCAGAGGGAACCTGCGACCGAAGGGAGTCCCATACGATTCCCCATCCGGTCGGGGTGGTTCCTCTGAATGCTCCTACCCCGGAGACCAGGAGGTCTTACCATGCATCGGACCAAGATGATCTTCACACTGGGGCCCGCCAGCGACCGCCGTGGCGTGCTGGACGCCCTGTTGCGCGCGGGCATGGATTGCGCCCGTTTCAACTTCTCCCACGGCACCCACGCGGAACACGCGCGCCGCTTCCGGCGGGTCCGGGCCGCGGCCGCCCGGCGCGGGCAAGCGGTGGCCATGCTCATGGATCTGGCCGGCCCCAAGCTGCGGGTCGGCCTGCTGCCCGGGGGACGGCGCCAGCTGGCCACCGGTTCGGAAGTGCGCCTGCGGGGCGGTGTCGCCTCGGCGGATCCGGGCGTGATCCCCGTGCACTACGCCGGATTGGCGCGCGACGTGCGGGCCCGCGACCGGATCCTGCTGGATGACGGCCTGATCACCCTGCGCGTCGAGCGCACGCGCGGCGACGAGGTTTTCTGCCGGGTCCTCCACGGGGGCCTGCTGCGTGACCACAAGGGTGTGAATGTGCCGGGCCGGTCGCTGAGCGCACCGGCCTTGACGCCCAAGGATATCGATGACCTGCATTTCGGCCTGCGGCTCGGCATGGATTTCGTGGCCTTGTCGTTCGTGCGCCGGCCCGAGGAGCTCCTGCGTTTGCAGCGCCTGATCCGGCGCGCCGGGTCGCGCGCGCGCGTCATCGCCAAGATCGAGAAACCCCAGGCCGTGGAACGCCTGGAGCCCATCGTGCTCGCGGCCGACGGGATCATGGTGGCGCGCGGCGACCTCGGGGTGGAGATGGAACCCGAGCAGGTGCCGCCGCTGCAGAAACGCATCATCGCCCTGGCCAACCGCCACGGGCGGGTGGTGATTACCGCCACCCAGATGCTGCAGTCCATGCTGGACAATCCCGCCCCCACGCGCGCCGAGGCTTCGGACGTGGCGAACGCCATCTTCGACGGCAGCGACGCCGTGATGCTGTCCGGCGAGACGGCCATGGGCCGTTTCCCGGGCGAGGCGGCCGCCATGATGGCGCGAATCGCGACCGAGGCCGAAGCGTCGCCGGAATACAACCGCCTGATCGAAACCGCCCTGCCGATCCTGGGTCCGGACGACGCCCTGGTCGCCTCGGCCGTGGCCTTGGCGGCCAGAATTTCGGCGCGCGCCCTGGTTGTTTTCACCCAGTCCGGCGCAACGGCGCGTTTGGTCTCGCGCCGCCGGCCCCGGGCTCCGGTCATCGCCTTCGCACACGACGAGGGCGTCCGGCGCCAGCTCAGCCTGTCCTGGGGCGTGCAGCCGCTTTTGCTTCGGCACAAGCCGGAAACCGAGGCGGTTTTGCGGGCAGTGGAACGGGAGCTGCTGGCGCGCCGTCTGGCACGAACAGGGGAAACGGTCGTGGTGCTGGCCAGCTCGCCCATCAGCAACCGCGCGCACGTCAATTTTCTCAAGGTGCAAAAGCTGGGAACCACGGCCGCCCGCTAGTTCCCGGCGGGCGCAGGCGGCGGGGTCATCAGGAGGACGAGCAGAATGCTGCACGGGCAGGGACGAGTGCGGAAATGGCTCCCCGCGGTTTGCGGAATGTGCCTGCTGGGACTGGCGCCGAATCTTCCTGCCTTGAATACCAACCAGGTGGCCGAGGTGGCGGTGGGCCAGCCTGACTTCGCGAGCGGGAGCGTCAATCAGGGCGGCAGTCCCGCGGCCAACACCTTGGACCGCGCCTGGGCGGCCATTCGCATCGGCGACCGCCTCATCGTGTCCGGCCGGGAAAAGAACCGTGTTCTGAAGCCGGGTTCAGCGAGCGTAAAAAGATCGTCATCGTCCGCAGACCGGAAGGGCAGAAGGAAGAGGGAGGCCTGAGAGGGGAACCGGACAGAAAACTTGCCATTGGGGAAAATACCGGGTAGAATAAATAAGGTTAGGTTTGGAGGCATGGCCTCGGCCAGCAAGAATCCCGGTCGCAGTCTATCGTCCAATTTTTTGCGGAGGGTGGTGCATGTGACTATGAAATGGCTGCAGAAAGCCCGACCCTGGCTGTTGAGCGGCCTCCTGTTGTGGGTTGCGCCCGCGGAAGCTGGCAACTCCGTTGCCAAAGTGGCAGGCAAGATTCTCCAAGTCGGCGTCGGCGCCCGGGGCGTCGGCATGGGCGAGGCGCAAGCGGCCGTGGTGGACGACGTCTATTCGCTCTACTGGAATCCCGCGGGCATCACGCGTTCCCGGCGTCCTCAGGTTTCGCTGATGCACAATTCCTGGTTCGGCGAAATCAGCAGCGAATACATCGGTTACGTACAGCCTTTGGCGGACGGAGGCTTCGGTCTGGCTTTCAACTACGTGTATTTCGGAGAATTCGAGAAATACGGAATCGACAGCAACAATTATCCCCTGCCCCTGGACGGCAAATTTACGCCCTTCACCCTGGTCACGACCTTCGGCTATGCCCAGCGGTTTTTACCGCGCCTGTCCGTGGGCGCGAATCTCAAACTCGTGTCCGAGAGCGTGGATACCTACAACAGCCTGACCGCGGCCCTGGACCTCGGCCTTCAGTACCAGCGCCTGCTGCCCGGGCTGGACGCGGGGTTGACCATCTTGAATCTCGGGCTGCCCCTGCAGGGATACGGCCTGCCCCTGAGCATCCGGGCCGGAGCCGCCTACCGCCTGCCCTTTGTCATCAATTCCAAAAAGGACCGCTTCCTGGCCGCCCTGGACCTGAATTTGCCGGTACCCGTGGACCAGCCGTTTTACACCAATCTGGGCTTGGAATACTGGTATGACAACACCGTGGCCTTCCGGCTGGGGTACAAAGTTTCCGAGCTCAATAGTCTGGGCTCGGCCTCGGGCTTGACCGCAGGCCTGGGCGCCCGCGTTTTGGATTACACCCTGGATTACGCCTTCGCCTCCTACGGGGAACTGGGCATGACCCACCGCCTTTCCTTTACGATCGGATTTGGAAGCGCCAAAAAAACGGCCAGGCGTGCATCCCGCCGGGCGGCCACGGCCAAAATGCGGTCGGTGGCGGCACCGCAATCCCAGTTGGGGGAGAAACTGGTGCCAACGATTTCCGGTCTGTCCCTGCGCACGCCCGTCAGCATGGAGGTGGAGAGCGAGGAAGATGCCCGGGATCGGACCCGATTGAAGAAAGTCACCTTTAAATTTACCCGGAATACCGATCAGAAGATCCAGATGTGGGACCTGAAAATTCTGGATTCGCAGGGTAGAGTCCTGGGCCGCTTCACCGGCTCCACCCTGCCGCCGGGCATTACTTGGGACGGAAAAGACAAGCGGGGCCGCCCCATGAAAGAGACGGCCTTTGCTTCCTACCGCTTCCAGTACACGCTGGAGGACGGCTCTACGGAAAAACTGGAGGGACGCTTGCTGGAAAAGGCGGAAGTCAAAGCACTGCAGAGACCCCAGCAAGGTTCCAACCGCTCGAAGGCCGAGCCGATCCTGTTTGAGGAGAATTCCTTTGATTTGACGCCGGAGGCCACGCGGCAACTGGATGACTTGGGCCGGGTCCTGAAAAACCGCGGCCATGAGCGCATCGTCGTGGAGGGGTATACGGACAGCGGCCCGGAAAAGGACCAGGAATTCATCCTGGCCAAGCGGCGCGCAGACTCCGCGGCCCGCTACTTGAGCTCCGCCTACAAAATCCCGCTCACCGACATGGCCGTGTACGCCCGCGGCAGCAAAAATCCCGTCGCTCCCAACAGTACGGAAAGCGGCCGGGCCAGGAACCGGCGGGTGGAAATCACGATCATTTATCCCCGCTGAGGGGCAGCGGCCGCAACTGGGCCTGCACCCGGACGAGGGCGTGGCCGGAGGGACGGCGTGCCGACGCGGTGGTCCCCCGCGGGGTGCCGTGAAGCGGGAGTATTTCAATTCGCCTTCCTCGGGTCGCAGGCCGCATACGCCAACTCCTAGGAGTCATAGCCACCCATGCAGTTGGAAGCCCGGTGTGTTCTGCCATCCCTGGCGCTGCTCCCGAAATGAAGAGACGGTCCGCGGGCGTGGCCCCGGCCGCTCTGGGCCGAACCGCGGCGCTGGGCTTCTGGCTCTTCTCCGGGTTGGCCGCGCCGCCGTCCGCCGAAGCCTATCAGTCGAATCAGCCCGCCAGCGTGGTCGTCGGCCAGGCGAATTTCACCAGCGGCAGTCCGAATCAGGGCGACGGCGTATCCGCCGCCACCCAGTACTGGCCCAATGCCGTGGCCCGCAACGGCACCCGCCTCCTGATCGCGGATTCCCAGAACAACCGGATTCTCATTTACGACAACACTCCCGCGGCCAACGGCGCCAGTGCGGACGTCGTGATCGGCCAGCCGGATTTTACCCATAACAGTCCCAACCAGGGGGGAGGGCCGCTGGCCAACACCCTCTCGGGTCCCATCGGGGTCTACAGCGTCGGCAGCCGGGTGTTCATCGCCGATACCAGCAACCACCGCGTGCTGATCTTCAACAGCATTCCCGGCGCCAACAACGCCAGCGCCAACGTGGTGGTGGGCCAGCCCAATTCCTATACCGGCCAAGCCAACCAGGGTGGGAGCGTCGGCGCCGACACCCTGGCGGATCCACGCAACGTTTTTTCCGACGGCACCCGCCTCCTGATCGCCGACACCGGCAACCACCGTGTACTGATCTTCAACAGCATCCCCGCCGCCAACAACGCCAGCGCCGACGTGGTGGTGGGCCAGCCCGACATGACGAGCAATGCCGCCAACAACGGTGGCCTCAACGCGGCCGGACTCAACGGCCCATTCGGACTGTGCCTGGGGGGAGGGCGGCTATTCGTGGCCGACACCTCCAACCACCGCGTTCTGATCTATTCTCCGGTTCCCGCCGCCAACGGCGCCGCCGCCAGCTTGGTCATCGGGCAGGTGGATATGGCCCACGCCGTATTCAACCAGCCCTCCGGAGCGGTTTCGGCCCAGGGCTTGCGTTATCCCAACACGGTTTTTTACGACGGCTCCCGGCTTTTCATCGCCGACAGCGACAATTTCCGCGTTTTGGTCTATCACACGCTTCCGACCACCGATAACCCGGCGGCGGACGCGGCCCTGGGCCAGCCCGACTTGACGAGTGCCATCGGAGGCACCGCGGCGAATCGTTTTTCCTATCCCCGCGGCCTCTACAGCACCAGCGCCCAGCTGGCGGTGGGCGACAACAACAACCACCGTTCCCTGCTGTTCGACGATGCCACGGCGACGACGACCCGGACGCCGACCTTCACGCCCACGGCGACCCGCACCGGTACGCGGACCGTTTCCTCCACGCCCACGTCCACTTTCACCCGCACCCCGAGCCATACCGCCACGCCCTCGGCCACGACTTCCGCCAGCCGGACACCGAGTCCCAGCCGGACCCGGACTTTCACCGCGACCATCTCGGCCACCCTGACACCTACCCCCACCCTGTCCGGGACCGCAACCATAACGCCCACCAGTACGGCCACGCCGTCAATCACGGTCACCCCCACGGTCAGCCAAACCCTGACCGCAACCCCCACCGTGACGATATTCCTGGTTCCTGCGGAGGAAGTCATCGCCTATCCCTCCCCGGCCAAGGGCCAGGAGGTCTGGTTTTACTATCGCCTGGACCAGCCGGCGCGGGTGCGAATCGAGATTTTCAACATAGCGGGGGAATTCGTTTCGGCTTTGCAGAGCGAACAACCAGCGGGATATACCCGCAGCCGCTGGGATATCGGGAAAGTGGCTCCGGGTGTCTATCTGTACCGTTTCCGGAGCGAGAGTGCGGGCGGTGTCAAAGTTCACCCCCTGCGGAAAGTGGTCGTCGTCAAGCCGTAAATCGTTTGCTCCGGCTGCGCAGAAGGCGGACGCCGTTCCCGCCCCGGCCCCAAACGCGAAGCGGGTTGCTTTCCCGCCAGGCCGGATTATACTGGAAGGGAACGGGTCGGCCCGCCTGCGAGTCTAAATTCAGAGTCCGGCGCAATGATTTCGGCCGTTCCGAAGTTTTTCGCTTCGCAGGGCAGGAGTGCCGGAATCGGAGGAGACCAGAAATGCCCAAGGGATTCTGTCTGCGGCCGTTTGTCCTGACACTGGGCTTGGCGGGCCTGCTCGCGGGGACTTACCTTCCGGCCCGGGCCTACCAGACCGACCAGGCAGCCAGCGTGGTCGTCGGACAGACGAATATGAGCGGCAATCTCGTGAACCAGGGGGGCGACCCTTTCAGCCCGGGCGCCAACACCCTGTTCTGGCCCAAGGCCGCCCTGTGCAGCGGCGGGCGCCTGTTCGTGGCGGACAACTACAACAACCGCGTGCTGATTTTCAATGCGATTCCCACTGCCAACAATGCCAGCGCCGACGTGGTGGTGGGTCAGCCGGACATGACCAGCAACGGCATCAACCAGGGCGGCGGCGCGGCCGCGAATACGCTCTACCGGCCCAACGGCCTGTGCGTGGTGGGCGGCCGCCTGATCATCGTCGACAGCTACAACAACCGGGTCCTGATCTTCAACACCATTCCCTCGGCCAACAACGCCGGTGCCAACGTGGTGATCGGACAGCCGAACATGACCAGCACCGCCAGCAATCAGGGAGGCGGGACGGCCGCCAATACCCTGGCCTCGCCCTTCGGAGTCTGTTCGGATGGCACCCGACTTTTTATTTCCGACATCCAAAATAACCGGATTTTAATTTATAACACAATTCCCGCCTCCAACAACGCCAACGCCGACGTAGTGGTGGGGCAGCCCAATATGACCAGCAATGGCATCAACCAGGGCGGCGCCTGCGCGGCCAACACCCTGTTTTATCCCTATGGCATCAACGTGTCCGGCACCCGCCTGTTCGTCAGCGACCTTTGGAATCACCGGGTTTTGATTTACAATCCCATCCCTGCTTCCAACAACGCCAGTGCCGGCGTGGCAATGGGACAGCCCAATCTGACCTCCAACTGCGAGAACCAGTGCAACACGCCCTCGGCCCTCGGCCTCGATGCGCCCGGTTCGGTCTATTGCGACGGCACCAAGGTCTACATCGGGGACACGCACAACAACCGCATCCTGGTCTTCAACAGCATACCCGTTGCCAGCAATGCCGCGGCCGACGCGGTCCTGGGCCAGCCGGACATGGCCAGCGTGCAGGCCAACCAGGGCGGAAGCACCTCGGCCCAAACCCTGGCCGCGCCGCACGGTGTGTACGGCAGCAGCGCTCGGGTGGCCGTGGCCGACTACAACAACCAGCGCGTTCTGATTTACGACGAAGCCACGGCCACGCCGACCCCGAGCTTTACGCGGACGCGCACCGCCACCCGGACCCCGACGCCCACCCCCACGCCGACGCATACCCGCACTCCCACGCCCGCGCACTCCTCGACCCCCACCCCGAGTCACACAGGAACCCGTACGCCCACCCCCGTTTATTCGACGACACCCACGCCGACCCAATCCGCCACCGCCACGTTTACCCCGACTTTCTCGCCTACGCCCACTTTCAGCCCCACGCGCACCGGAACCGACACCCGCACGCCGACGGGAACGCCCAGCGGAACCCTGACGCCCACGCCCACGATCAGCGCCACGTTCACGCCTTCTCCGACCATCAGCGCCACCTCGACCATTACCCTGACGCTGACGGTCTCGCCCACCCACACCCCTTCCCCCACGATTACCGTGACGTCCACCCCGGCACCTCTCATCGGCACGGACGAGGTCATCGCCTATCCTTCTCCGGCCAAAGGCGGCAGCGTGTGGTTTTTATACTACACGCCGGGCCCGGCCCGCCTGCGCTGGGAGATCTTCAATTCCAGCGGGGAAAGAGTCACCACCTTCGAGGCCGAAGAAACCGGGCCGGGCTATCACCGGACACGCTGGGACATTAGCGGCGTAGCTCCGGGCGTGTACCTCTACCGCCTGCGCGCCCGCGCGGGGAATTCGGAAAAAGATTACAGACTCCGGCGGCTGGTTATCGTAAAATAAAAAGGGCTGTTGGGCTGATCCGAATGTCCATCCTCGCAGGAGAGACGGCATATGCAGTGTGAACGCACGGGCGGGAGGAGCATGCGGGCGCCGCGCCTGGCGGCGGCTTTGTCCGCCCTCGCTTGGCTGGGCCTGGCGAGCTGGGCCCAGGGGGCGTGGTGGAATCCTTCCTGGCAGTACCGCAAGGCCCTGACCATCGACCACACCCGGGTACCGGCCAACCTGACGGCCTATCCGATGCTGGTCAGCCGCACGGCTGACGCGGACCTGGCCGCGTACGCCCGTTCGGATGGGTTCGATATCGCCTTTACGGCCGGCGACGGGACCACCCAGTTGAGCCACGAGCTTGAGCGCTATACGTCCGGCACCGGAGCGCTCGCCGCCTGGGTTAAGGTCCCGGCGGTCTCGGCCTCCACCGACACGGTGATCTACATCTATTTCGGTAACCCCTCGGCCTCGGACCAGCAGGACGTGGTCAACGTCTGGGACTCGGGCTACCAGGGTGTCTGGCATTTCAAGGAGAATGTCGGGGCGGGCGCCTACCTCAAGGATTCCACGGTCAACGCCCATGACGGCACGCCCAACGGCGCCGCCTACACGGCCGCAGGCGCCATGGGCCCGGGCCGGACCTTCAGCAACGGTCCGACCTGCGAGATCACCGTCGCCAGCCCCAACGGGTTTTTCAACGGCTGGGGCGCCTTCACGTTCGAGACCTGGATCTATCCCGACTACGCCACGGACGGGGTCTGGGAATCCGCCGGGGAGAATATGGTCACGGAAAAAGGGGGGCCGTTCTCGCTCGGGCGCATCCGCCGCGGTTCCGGATATCCGGCCGGGACCGGGGTGATGCAGATCGACATCCACTTCACGGGCAGCGGCCGCTATGATACCGCCGGCCTCGACCGCCGGCAATGGAACCACGTGGTCTTCACCTACGACGGCAGCAACTACCGGGTCTACTCCAACGGGACCGCGGAGACCACTGCTCCCATCAGCGACACCCTGACCAATGGGACCCAGGCCTGGTACCTGGGCGACAACGACAACGCCTTCAGCGGGACCCTCGACGAGGTGCGCATCTCCAACACGGGACGAACCTCGGCCTGGATCACGACCGAATACAACAACCAAAGCAATCCGGGCACTTTCTATTCGGTCGGTTCCCTCGAAGTTTTAAGCGGTTTGAATTCCCCCACGCCCACCGGGTCCCCGACCCGCACCCGGACGGCCACCCGTACCGCCACCCGCACCGCCACGCCGACCCCCGTCCATTCGGCCACGGCCACGCCGACCGCTAGTCCGGTGCTCTCGGCGACCGCCACGCGGACCGCGACCCCGACCCCGACGTCCTCTCTGACCCCGCAGAACACGCGGACCGCGACCCGCACGGTCACGCCGACGTCCACGATCACTACGACCTTCAGCCGAACGCCGACCTACACGATCACGCCGACCGTCACGGTCACGCGCAGCATTACGCCGACCGCAACCATCTCGCCGACCCTCACCCCCTTGGCCTTGGCCCCGGACGAAGTCGTGACGTATCCCTCGCCCGCCTTCGGCGACAGCGTGTGGTTTTTATACTACACCCCCGGTCCGGCCCGCCTGCGCTGGGAGATCTTCAATGCCAGCGGGGAGAAGGTCGCCGCCTGGGAAACGGAGCAAACCGGGGCGGGTTATCACCGGACGCGCTGGGACATCGGGGGTGTGGCGCCGGGCGTGTACCTCTATACATTGCGGGTGGAGAGCTCCCGGGGCGTGAAAATTCATCCCGTGCGCAAACTGGTCGTGGTCAAGCCTTGATATTCCGCTGGAATTCTGCAAATTTCATGCTTTCTCCCCCGGGCTTGGCCTGTTTGCTTTATCTGGACCATAGGTTATACTTAACAGAGAGGGTGAAAACGACCCTGCTGGTGTGACGACACCCCTGACGAGGACCCTTCCCATGCCGGCCGAATTTGCGGGGTACCAGGCATTTTCTGGAAATTATCGACGGTTTCCATACCGGACTTTGGCCATGGCCGGCGCGCTGGTGGCCGTGATCCTGGCGGGGGCAACGGAAGCCCAGGCCCAGGGATCCGTCGAGCAGGTGGCGGCCAAGGCGCTTCAAATCGGTGTTGGCGCCAGGGCGGCGGGCATGGGCGACGCCCAGACCGGCGTTGCCGATGACGCGTACGCCCTGTATTGGAATCCGGCCGGGCTTGCGCTCCTGCCGCGGGCCCACGTGGCGCTGATGCACAACACCTGGCTTGGCTCCATGAAAAGCGAATATTTAAGCTACGTCCAGCCCTCGCCGCGTTCGGCCTTCGGGATCAGTCTGCAATACCTCCATTTTGGCGAATTTCAGCGCTATGCGGCCGACAGCCAAGGGTACCCGGTGCCCCTGCCGGGCTCCTATTCCCCCTACGGTCTCGTGGCCACCTACGGCCATGCCTGGCGCCTGACCTCCAAGGTGGCCTTCGGCGGCGCGGTGAAAGCCTATTCCGAAATCGTGGACACCTACAATAATTTCACACTGGCCCTGGACGCCGGCTTCCAGTATCGGCGCGTCGTGCCGCACCTGGACGTGGGGTTCATGGTGCAAAACCTGGGGCTGCCGGTGCAGGGATACGGCCTGCCGTTTAATTTTCGCGCCGGCGCGGCCTACCATCTGCCTTGGCGCATCCATGCCAAGGGGGACCGCTTTCAGGCCGCGTTGGACTTCAATCTCCAGGTCCCGGTGGACCAGCCTTTTTACACCAATGTGGGCCTCGAGTATTGGTACCAAAACACGCTGGCGCTGCGGGTCGGCTACAAGCTTTCGGAAGTGAATCAATTGGGTTCCGGCTCGGGATTGACCGCGGGCCTCGGCATCCGGCTGCTGGATTACTCCCTGGATTACGCCCTGGCTTCGTTCGGGGAAATGGGCCTGACCCACAGGTTTTCGCTGACCGTGGGTCTCGGCAAGCCGCGCCGGGCCGGGAGGCGCAGGGTGATTCCGAAGGGATCGTTTTTGCAGCCCGCACACGCGGAGCGGGAGGGACCTCGGGCGGGTGAAGGCCTGCAACCCAAATTATCCGGCTTGGAATACCGGGGGCCGGTCACGATTACGGTCACGCCCCTGCTGCTCACTTCGGACAAGACCCGTTTACAAAACGCCACCTTTGAAATTCGCCAGGCCATCGAACAGCCGATCCGGAGCTGGCTGCTGGAAATCAAGGACCTGAGCGGCAAGTCCATCCGCAGATTCAACGGTAAAAACCTCCCGGTCAAGATTACCTGGAACGGCAGGGACGCCATCGGGCGTTTACCGCTGGCTTCCGCCTCCGCCACGTATACCTTCACCGCCTATCTGACCAACGGCACCCAGCAGCAGCAAAGCGGCGCGGTGCTGGGTTCGACCACTTCCGAGAAGGACGTCCAGACCGACCGCCGGAGGCTGGAGCCCGTGTATTTCGAAGAGGGCACGTACCTGCTTTCGCCCGAGAGCAGCCGGGCCCTGGATCAGGCCGCGGAAATCATCCACAGCAAGGCCTACGCCAAAATCATCATCGAGGGCTACACGGATGGTGCGATGGAAAAAAGCCAGGAATTTCTGCTGTCCAAGCTGCGGGCCGACGCGGTCACGCGCTATCTGTCCACGCGGCATCAGATTTCATTGAGCCTGATGGAAATTTTCAGCCGGGGCAGCAAGAAACCCCGGGCGTCGAACCAGAACGCGGCCGGCCAGGCCAAGAACCGCCGCGTGGAGATCACCATCGTTTATCCCCGCTGAGACGACCGCCGTTCCGGGCGGGTTCCATGAGCCGGAATTGGATTGCAGCCGGCAGGAGGGAGCAGGTGCGACATGCGTAGACTTGCGCTGACCACGAGCCTGATGCTTGCCGGCCTGCTGTGCTGGCTCCCGGCCCCCGGCGAGGCGGCGGTGACCCAAATTTACCGGTCCGTGGGGCCCGGAAATACCGCGGCCCTGGCGGCTTCCGGGGGCGGCGTTACGCTGACGATCAGCGGCACGACGGCCACCTTCTCATCGGCCTTGGCGAGCCTCGACATCGGCGTCGGCGACGTGATCCAATATGATGTGGACGCCAACGGCGTCATCAATGCCCTGGACGCGTTGGCGGTCATCTATTCCCGGAGCAGCAACCGGGTGTATTCCGTGCGCGAGCCCGGGGGTGGGACCCCGGTCCCCGCAACCCACGCCGCGCTCTGGGCTATCCATCGGGCGTACACGTCCGTGGCCAATGCCGAGGCCGGGGTCGAGAACACGGGCATCGATTTGGATCTGCGCGATTTCGACAATTGGTCCGGGGGCGTGGACCTGGTGAGCTGGAACGCGGTCTGGAATCTCGCGTGCTATAACGACGCGGTCGAGACCACGCCGGTGGTGGTTGCAGGCTGGACCACGAACGCCAGCCACTACCTGCGCATCTACACGCCCTACCTGCCCGCCGAGGTCGGAGATCACCAGCGCCATAGCGGCAAATGGGACACCCACGGGTTTCGCATGCAGATGACCAACGCCACGGGATTCGATATCCAGACCAACCACGTGCGCCTGGAGGGCCTCCAGATCCGCCTGGTCAGCGTCAATGCCGCCGGGTTCCGCGCCGTGGTCGTGAACTCCCCGGGCGCGGCCGACGTCCGCATTTACCAATGCGTGCTGCGGGGGTGCACCAACGCGACCTACTGGAAGGACGGCATCGACTTGAACGCGCCCACGACCGGGGTGGCGCGCATCTATGACAACGTCATCTACGATTTCAACGGCAATCTCTGGGATGCGGCCATTGCCCAGACGGACGCGTCGCTGGTCTCCTATTGGTACAGCAACACGGTCATTAACTGCTATCTGGGGTACCAGAATTGGGCCGGCATCGTTATCCTTAAAAACGACATCGTGCAGGGCTGCGTGGACGGGTTCTACGATTTTCGGGGTTTCGATGCGACTTCGGACTATCTGATAACGGATCTCAATGAACCGATCCCCGGCGCCCATTCGTACAGCCAAACCGTGGTTTCCTTTGAAAACGCCGCCGGGGACGATTTCCACCTGGCCCCGGCCGACACCGCCGCCCGGAATCGCGGCATTGATTTGTCCGGGGATACGGGCTGCGCCAATTTCACACAGGATATCGACAGCCAGGTCCGTTCCGGACTCTGGGACATCGGCATGGACGAGGGCGGGGAACCGACGCCGACGCCGAGCGCGACACGGACGCGCACCCAGACCTTCACCCGCACGCGCACGGCCACGCGCACGGCTACGCGCACGGCCACGCGCAGCGTGACCCGGACCTATACCGTCACCCGTACGGCCACCCGGACGCATTCGCCGACGCGGACCGCCACCCGCACCGGGACCCCGACGCGCACGGCCACGCCCACGGCCACCTTGTCGGCGACCTTCACCACCTCTCCCACCATTACCCCGACCGCCACCTGCACGCCGACCATCACCCCGACCACGACCCTGACCCCTTATGTGATCGGACCCGGCGAGGTCATTACCTATCCGTCACCCGCCTCGGGGGACCAATTGTGGTTTTATTACCACGTCACAGGCCCCACCGAAGTGAGAATCCAGATTTACAATCTATTAGGAGAACCCTGCGAAACGCTCACGGACCACCAGGCCGCCGCCGGCTATGTCCGGACCCGGTGGGAGCTCCGCCGGGTCGCCCCGGGAGTTTATCTGTACAAACTGCAGCTGACGGATGCCCAAGGCACACGATCCTTTGGGTGGCGTGAACTCGTGATCGTCAAATAGCACCTTGCCATTTTCCCGCGGCTCCCCTAACATGATACCACCCGGCGGCGCTTTTCCTCCGCCGGAGCGCACGGCCATGGCCGTTCATTCATCCGGAGGAACGAGTTGCGCGCAAAACGATTCGTCAAACTCGGCCTTGTCGGCGCCGTGTTCTGGGCGGCGTCCGCGGCTTCGGCCGCTACCCTGGGGTACACCGGCACGGGCAATACCGCGGAGACTTTCGCGGGTTCCATCCGCGGGAGCCTCTTTCTCTGCGGCCGGGACTTTTCCGGGGCCTGCCTGGCCGTGCATATCGCGGACGGCCCCGCGGACGGGCACGTCAGGGCCGCGGTGTACGGCACGACCCATGGCGAACCGGATGAGTTATTAGCCGAGTCCGAAGCCGTTCCGGTGGTGGCGAAGCAATGGATTGCCTTGCCGCTCACGCATCGGGTCGCCGTGACGGCCGGACAGGCGTATCTTCTTTGCCTGCAATTTGAAACGGCGGCCGGCGTGTCCTGCTTGAATTTGGCCGTCGTAAACAGCCGCTACGTGCAGGCGGCCGCCTGGGGCCCTTTCCCGGATCACTGGAGTGCACCGTCCGCTGGTTCCGGGGCGACGTATTCCATTTATCTGACCGACTCAATCCCGGAGCCTGCCGCGGCCTCCCCGACCGCCGGAGCCGCACCCACACTCACCCCCGCTCCGCCGCCCGCGGGTACGCCCTCACCCGCGGGCTCGCCGACAACTTGTCCTTCGTTTTTCCCGTCACCGCACGCCACCGTCACGCCCACTCCGACGCCGATTTTATCTCCCGCGGGCACCCGGGCCCCCCGTCGTTCCATCACGCCCTTGGACGCCACGGGAGGCCCTGCGGTCTCCGTCACGCCACCTCCCCGACCCCTTGGATAACCCGCCGGCGAGGCTAGGCTTTCCAAAAAAATTATGCTATGATGTTCGGGTTCACGAGTATCCAGGCGGCCTTTTTCTTCCGCAAGGGGCGAATCCATGCATAAGTCCATCCTGCTTGGCTCGGCATTCCTATTGCTCGTCCGTCCCGGCTTCGGAGCCTATATTCTGGGCAGGAACGTCATTGAACCGGACTCCGCCTCCTTCAGCGGAGAAATCCGCGGCAATGAATTCTTGGCGATGTCGGGTTACTCCGGAACGGGATACATCGCCGTGTACGTGGAAAGCAGCCCCGGCGGGAATTTAATGCGCGCGGCCTTGTACGAGGAACTGTCGGACGGCACGGTCACCAATTTGTTGAGCCAGTCCAATGCGCAGACCGTGTTGCCTGGGCAGTGGAATTTCCTGCCTTTGACCTCGGCCGTGTCCCTGACCGGCTCGAGCCTCTATTACCTGGGATTTCAGTTCCAAAACGCGGCCACCACCCGGCGTGATCCCACGGGCGGCATCGAGCGGACCAAAACGTTCACCTTCGCTTCTTTCCCGCAGCCTTTCGGAACCTACGTCGTCAGCACGGCCAACACCTATTCCATTTATTTCACGGATACCGGCCCGACCCCCACCGCCTCCCCGAGCCTCACGGTCACCCCCGTACCCAGCTTGACCGCAACCCGGACCCGGACGCCGACGTCCACGCCGACCCGGACCCGGACCCAGACGGCGACACCCACCTGGACCTGGACCCGGACGGCGACGCAGACCGGAACCGGGACGCCGTCGTTCACACCCACCCTGTCCTGCACGCCCAGCATCACCCCGACCCTGACGACCACGGCCACTCCGTCCGCGTCCCCCACGGCCAGCCCGACCTACAGCCCCACCCCCCTGGTTACGGCCACCCCCTCGTGCACGTTGGCGGCCACCGAGTTTCCGGTGGCTCCGGGCCAGGTCATATCCTATCCGGCCCCGGCCAAAGGCGATGAGGTGTGGTTTTATTACACCACCGGGGGCGCGACCCGGGCCGTGTTCGAGCTCTTTAACATCGCCGGCGAAAAAATCGCCCGCCTGGAGAACAGGCACGAAGCGCCCGGTGCGGCGCGGACCCGCTGGGACTTGAAAAACGTGGCTCCGGGCGTTTATCTCTACCGCCTGCGACTGGAAAGCGGGAAGGAAGTCAAAGAGTTCCCGATGAAAAAAGTCGTGGTGATAAAATGACGGCACGCACGCGCAGGGTGAGCGGGAAGCGGAAACTCCGTGGCGACAGGAGGCAAGCATGAAAATTGTTACGGCCCGGGAAATGCAGGAAATCGACCACGCCGCCACGGAACAGCATCAAATATCCTCCCTGGCTTTGATGGAGCAAGCGGGTGAAAGCCTGGCCGCCTGGTCGCGCCTGTTGTTGCCCGCGGACCGGCGACCCCGGATCGTGGTGCTGGCCGGGGGCGGCAAAAACGGCGGCGACGGCCTGGTCTGCGCGCGCTTGCTGGCCAAGAGCGGCGCCGAGGTTTCGGCGCTGGTTTTGGCCGGGAAGGGGCTGGCCCCCGAAACCCAGAAAAATCTCCAGCGCCTGCTCGAGGCCAAGGTGCCCGCGGAGCAATCGCAACATTCCATGAGCGAAGACTGGGTGCGCCACCTGCTGGGCGCCGATCTGGTCATCGACGCCCTGCTCGGCATCGGTTTAAGCGGGCCGCCGCGGGAACCCGTGGCCAGCGCGATTCATGCCCTGAACGCCACGGGGGTCAAGGTCCTCGCGGCCGACGTTCCGTCGGGGCTGGAGGCCGACACCGGCGAGGCCCTGCATCCCACGGTGCGCGCGGATCTCACCGTCACTTTCGGTTTGCCCAAGCGGGGATTGCTGCAATCCCGCGCGGCGGAATACGTCGGGCGGCTGGAAGTGGACACGATCGGATTTCCCGCCGAGCTGCTGTCCGGGCGCGGCGACGCTCTGGTGTACGTGGATGCCCTGGAAGCCGCCGGCTGGCTGCCGCGGCGCCCCATGAACGCGCACAAGCGCTCGGCCGGGAAAGTCCTGATCGTGGGCGGCTCCGAACAGTACCACGGCGCGCCGCTGCTGGCGGCCGGCGGTGCGGTGCGCTCCGGAGCCGGGTACGTCACCGTGGCCTATCCCCGGGGCCTGGACGGGGTGATGCGCCAGCACCTGGTCGAGGAGCTTTGCCTGCCGCTGCCACACCGCCCGCCGCGGCCCCTGGGACCGGCCGCACTGCCGGTTTTGCTGGCCGCGGCCCGGGACCATGACGCCCTCGTGCTGGGTCCGGGCTTGGGGCGCGCCGCGGAAACGCAGAAACTGATCCGGAATTTCATTCACCAGGTCAAGGGGCCCCGCGTGCTGGTCATCGACGCGGATGCGCTGCACGCCCTGGAGGGGCTGCGCCTGGGAAACGGCTCCAAGGAACGGCCCGTGTTCGTCCTGACCCCGCACGAAGGAGAGGCGGGCGGATTGTTGGGCCTGGATCCCGCGGCCGTGTCCTCGGACCGGTGGTCCTCGGCGCAGGCCCTGGCGCGACAGTACGAGGCGGTGGTCCTGTTGAAAGGCAGGCACACCGTTGTGGTGGCTCCCTTGGGTCCCATGCTGGTCATCGGCGCCGGGACCCCGGCGCTGGCGACCGCGGGGACCGGGGACGTGCTCGCGGGCGCCATCGCGGGTTTTGCGGCCCAACGCATGGTGCCCAGGGAAGCCGCGGCCCTGGCGGCTTTTGCGCACGGTTTGGCCGGTGACTTGGCCAGCCCGGATCCGGGCGGATTGGGCGTCCGTGCGCGGGATGTGGCGGATAATCTGCCGCTGGCCATCCGCCAGCTTCGCTTGCACTACCGGCAGCCGGCCGGCCGGGAACGATAGAGCCAATCCGCAGAGGAGCAGGAGGTTCCATGAGAGATTTCAAGGCCCAGGACATCATGACCCGCGAGGTGCTGACCATCTCACCCGAGACCAGCGTCAAGGCTTTCGCCCAGTTTCTCCTGGAACATCACATTTCGGGAGCGCCCGTCGTGGCCGAGGACGGAAGCCTGCTCGGCATCGCCACGGAAAGCGACCTGATTTTCCGGGACGCGTCCGTGCACCTGCCCACCGTGGTCACGATTTTTGATTCCATCATCTACCTGGAAAGCCGCCATAAATACGAGCACGAGCTGAAGAAAATCATCGGCGGCAAGGTTTCCGACATCATGTCCACGGAGGTGGTCACCATTTCGCCCGGCGCCTCCATGCAGGAAATGGCCACGCTCATGCAAGAGAAAAAGCGCCATTTGCTGCCGGTCATGGAGGGAGGCCGGCTCGTGGGCGTGGTCGGCAAGGCGGATTTGGTGCGCGCCGTCGCCCAGGAGGAATAACATGGCGGACGGAGCGAAAGCGCTCAAGCGGGAGGCCGAGGCCTTGTTGCCCAGGCTGCGGGCCTGGCGGCGCAGCATCCACCGCCATCCCGAGCTGGGGTTTGAGGAGCACCGCACGGCGGCGCTCGTGGCCCGCGAACTGCGGAGGCAGGGATGGCGGGTGCGCAGCGGGGTGGCGCGCACCGGCGTGCTGGGGCTGCTGGAGGGACCCGCAGCGGGGCCGACCTTCGCCCTGCGGGCGGACATGGACGCGCTGCCGGTCACGGAACAAAACACTCATGCCTACCGGTCGCGCGTGCCCGGCGTCATGCACGCCTGCGGCCACGACGGCAACACGGCCATGGTGCTGGGAGCGGCGGCGCTGCTCGCGCGCCGGCGGCAGCGGCTGCGCGGCAGGGTCAAACTCCTGTTTCAGCCGTGCGAGGAAAAGCCCCCGGGCGGCGCCCAGGCCATGATTCAAGCCGGGGTCTTGACCTCGCCCCGGGTGGACGCTATAATTGCCGGGCATGTGGATACCGGCATACCCGCCGGGCGGATCGCCCTGCGCAGCGGGGCGTTCATGGCCAGCGCCGATGCCTTCACGCTCCGGATCCTGGGACGCGGCGGACACGCCGCTTTTCCCCACCGCAGCGTGGACGCCGTCGCCGTGGCGGGCGAAGTCATCCTGGCCCTGCAGACCGCGGTTTCCCGGGAACAGGATCCCCTGGAACCGGCGGTGGTATCGGTGGGGCAGGTGGAAGGCGGCACGGCGTTCAACGTGATTGCGGATTCGGTGCGTCTGCGCGGAACCCTGCGGTCCCTGACGCCCGCTCTGCGCCGCGACCTGCCGCGGCGGGTGGCCCGCATTGCCCGCGGCGTATGCCAGGCGCATCGGGCGCGCTGCGAGTTTGCCTGGGAGCGGGGTCATCCGGCCCTCTCCAATCACGCCGGCGTGACGGCGCTGGTCCGGAGCGCGGGCGAAAAGATCCTGGGAGCCGCCCGGGTCAAGGAGCTGCCACGCCCCATGATGAGCGGGGAGGATTTCACCTATTTTGCGGCCGAGGTGCCGGCCTGCTTTTTCCACGTCGGCGTGGGCAATGCCCGGCGGGGCTGGGTCAAACCCTGGCATCATCCGTCTTTTGACTTCGACGAAACGGGCCTGGTCGGCGGCTGCGCTGTCCTGGCGCAGGCCGCCCTGGATTTTCCCGCCGCATGAAAACCCGGAGCCTGCTTCTCGGCCTGGCGGCACTGGCCGCATTGTCGGGTTGCGCCGGCTTGCCCCCCGGCCCCATGCGCCTGTGGGTAAGCGTCGTACCCGAAACGGTTCATCCCGGCGATGTCGTCCGGGTCCACATCCTGGCTCCTGCGGGTACCCGCGAAGTCACGGGCCGCTTGGACGTTCCGGGTTCGCCCGTGTTGTCCCTGCGCAGCCGGGACGGAGGGGCCACCTGGGATTTTGTCACCCAGATTCCCGTGGATGCCGTTTGGAAACCCGGAAAATACCGGGTGGAAGTCCGGGGTCTTTTGCCGGACGACACATCCGTTTACGGGGAAACCTGGATTGAGGCTCCTTAACGGTCCGGATTCGCGGCCAGCTTCCGGGCTCGGCCTGCTTTCCTTATATATATGCCGGTACGGCGGAAAGCCCGGGCACTCGCCGGCAGTCCATCCCATGAAGGAGGAACAGGAACGTGGCCCCCTCCCAGCGGAAATCCCGCCAGGATAAGAACCCTCGAAAACCAAGCGCTCGCGGCGCGCCGGAACGGGCCGCCGCGACCGCCCGGCGCCGCCCGGCGCCCGCACGAATCCGGGAACAGGCCGCCGTTGCCCGCAAGGCCGAGGAACCATCTCCGCGCGCCGAGACCCGGGCCGTCGATGCCGGCAAAACCTCCCCGCCGGCGGAACCGCCGGTGACCCTGCGCGCCTCGCGCAGGTTCTGGCTCCTGACGCTGGGAAGCCTGGTCCTGGCCCTGACCCTCGTCCAGGCGTACGGATACTTCACGGGTTGGGGGGATCCGGAGCGCTTGGTGCAGAGGTATTTCAAATCCGCCCAGAGGCTCACCCTGGCCCGGCGATACCCGGCGGCCATTCACAAGTACGAGAAAATCATCGGCATGACCACCAACCCGGATAACCGCCGGCAGGCGCTGATCGCCATGGCCGATCTCCTGCGGGACCGGAAGCAGTGGGACCGGGCGAGCGAGATCTACCGCCAGTTGCAGCAGCAGGATCCCACGAACATTTTATCCGCCTGGGCGGGCCTGCAATTGGCCCAGATCGCCCTGGAGGCCGGGCGGCTCGAACAGGCTTACCGGGATTTCGAGACCGTTTCGCGGCGCTTTCCGGCTTCAGACTGGGATGCCGAGGCGCAGATGGGCCTCGGCGGAGTCCGCGAAAAAGAAGAACGCTTTCCCGAGGCCATCGCGCGCTACCGCCGGGTGTTGGCCGCCTATCCGGGAGGATTCCTGGCTGCCGAAGCTTGGGTCCAGATCGGAAAGTGCTATGAACACCTGGGAGACCTGCCGGCGGCCGCGCGCGCCTACCAGGAGGTCCTGGACAAGTATCCTCCCAGCACCTGGGACGAGGCCAAAGCCCGGTTGCAGCGTCTGCAGTCCGGCAAAGAAGCGGAGGGAGTGCGCCTGTGGGGAGGAGAACCCTAAGCGGCTTATCCGGACCCTGGCGGGAGTTCAGCCTGATCGCGGCCCTGCAGCGGCGGTTCGCGTCCGCCGGCCCGGGGGATTGCCTTGGGCTGGGAGACGACGCCGCGGCCTACCGCCCCCGGCGCGGACGGCTGGAGCTGGTTACCTGCGACGCCCTGGTGGAAAACATTCACTGGAAGAGCCGCTGGTGCGGGCCGCGGGCCTTGGGCATCCGGGCCGCGGCCGTCAATCTGTCGGATATCGCCGCCATGGGCGGTGAACCGGAGCGGGGCTTCCTGATCCTGGCCCTGCCGCGCGCCAGCACGCAAGCGTTTGCCTGGGAAATCGCGGCGGGCGTGGCTTCCGAATTGCGGCGTTTCCGCGCGCGCCTGGCCGGGGGCGATACGGTCGCCTCCGCGGGGCCGGTCATGGTGGCGCTCGCGCTGCAAGGCACGGTACCCGGCCGGCAACTGCTCACGCGTTCCGGCGCGCGCCCGGGCGACCGGATCCTGGTCACGGGTTTTCTCGGGGACGCGGCCGCCGGGCGCCGGGTGCTGGACGCCCCGGCGCGCGCCTGGCCCGGAAAAAAATACTTGCGCGGACGCTTCCTGCGGCCCCAGCCCAGAATACGCGCCGCCCGGGTTTTGGCGCAATCGGGCTGGGTGTCGGCCATGCTGGACCTTTCCGACGGCTTGGCGGGAGATTTACGCCGCTTGGCGCAGGCCAGCGGCGTGGGCGCGCGCGTCGAGGGCGGCCGGCTGCCCATTTCCGCCCCCGCACGGGTCTTGGCCCAGCGGCTGCGGGTGCCGGCCGAGGATCTCGCCCTGCGGGGAGGGGAGGATTACGAGCTGCTGTTCACGGCTCCCGCGCGGCGGATTCGGGAGCTGCAGTCCTTGCTGGCGCGCCGCGCGCGGATACGCGCGACCGAGGTGGGGGAAATCCTGCCCCTTGCGGCGGGCCTGTGCCTGCGGACCGCCGACGGCCGGCGCAGGCCCTGGCCCCAAGGCTGGGAGCACCACGGCGCATGACCGGGAAACCCACGCTTCTCCGGGAAATGATCACGCACGGCGCGGAAGAAACGGAACAGGCCGGGGAGCGCCTGGCCCGGAACCTGGGACCGGGCGACGTCGTTGCCCTCTCGGGGGACCTGGGTGCCGGCAAAACCTGCCTGGTGCGGGGCTTGGCGCGGGGCTTGGGCTGCCGACCAGCCGTTGCCAGCCCCACGTTCACCCTCCTGCACGAGTACCCGGGGCGCATTCCCCTCTACCATTTTGATTTATACCGCCTGAAAACACCGGCCGAGTTGGAAGACCTGGGTTGTGACGAATATTTTTACGGCGACGGAGTTTGCGTGCTGGAATGGGCCGAAAAGAGCGGGAGCCTGCTGCCGGCGCGCCACTGGGAAGTCCGTTTCGAAATTCTGGGTGACTCCACGCGGCGGCTGCGGATCGAACCGCCGCGGCAGAAGGGATGAAGGCCATGCTGATTCTGGCGCTGGAGACCTCCACTCCGCGCTTGTCGCTGGCGTTGGCGCAGGACCTCCGCATCCTCGCGCACAGTGAATCTTGGCCGGAACGCCGGCCCGCGGAAATCCTGCTTCCGGAACTGCAAAAACTCTTTCACCGGGCGCGGGTCAGGCCGCGGGATCTGGAGGGCGTCGCCGTGGGGCTCGGGCCCGGTTCTTTCACCGGCCTGCGGGTCGGTGTTTCCACCGCGCAGGGTCTGGCGCAGTCGCTGCGGATTCCGGCAGCCGGTTTGTCGAGTTTTCAGGTGGCGGCCGCCGGCAGCGGCGCGGACACGGTCCTGGTCGTCGCGGACGCCCATCGGGACCTGCTGTATGCAGCCCTGTACCAGCGGTCTTCCGCCGGGTGGGAAGCCCGCCTGCCGGAGAGCCTGCTGGCCCCGGAAGACCTGCGCGACCGTCTGCCGGCGGGGGAAGTGGCGGTGACCGGGCCGGCGGCCGAAGCCTTTTTTTCCGCGCTGCCCGCGTCGGCGCGCGGCGGTTTGAAACGGTTGCCGGCAACGCGTTGCCTTCCCGGCGCCGAAGTGCTGGCTCGGCTCGCAGAACCCCGGTTGCGCGCGGGGGGCGTCCGGCCGGAGGACCTGCAGCCCCTGTACCTGCGCCGCACGCAAGCCGAAGAAGTCCGGGCGCGGGGCGGCGAAGTGAAAAGTTCCGGCGGTGACCGCGCATGAAGGAGCGTCCCGAAAACGACCGCCCGCAGCGGCCGATCCATGAGCCGGCGGTGACCCCCCGGGAAGAATCCGACCGCCACGGGCGCGCCCTGGAGAGCGAGACCATCGCCATTGCGCCCATGCGCCGCGAGGATCTTGACGAGGTGCTGTGGGTGGAGGAAGGCTCCTTCCGGACGCCCTGGACGCGCCGGATGTTCGAGGATGAATTCAACAATCCCGAAACGGCCCGGTACCTCATCGCGCGCTGCCAGGAGCACGTCGTGGGGTACATGGGTTTCTGGCTCATTGGCCTGGAGGCCCACATCACCAACCTGGCCGTGCATCCGGCATTTCGCCGGCGCAAAATCGGCGAACGTCTCCTGCTGGCACTCATGCGGCTGGCCCGGCGCTTGGGGGCCGCCCGCGCCACCCTGGAAGTGCGGGGCAGCAACGAGGCGGCCAGGAAATTATACGAAAAACACGGCTTCCAGGTGGTCGCCATCCGCCGGGGATATTACAACGACAACCATGAAGACGCGCTGGTCATGTGGGTCAATGATCTGAACGGTTTTTAACCTCCCCCGGCTGCCCGCCGCGGCCCAACCGGAAACGGGCCGGAAAATAATTCGATTCCAGAATAAATTTTCTTGACAGCCCCGATGGTTAGTGTTAATCATTAAAAGCCGGTTAAAGGCAAGCTTTTACGTATACAGAAGAGGAGGAATTTGATTCATGGCAGTGCAGGGCAAGGTCAAATGGTTCAACAATGCGAAGGGTTTTGGTTTCTTGGAACAGGAAGGCGGCAAAGACGTTTTCGTTCATTTTTCCGCCATCCAAGGGGACGGGTATCGCAGCCTCAATGAGGGCGAGACCGTGGAGTTCGACATCGTGGACAGCCCCAAGGGGCCGCAGGCCGCAAACGTAAAAAGAACCTCTAACTAAAACCATGAGCGGACGGTGCGCCGTCCGAACCTGATCCGAGAAAAACGGCCCGCAAGGGCCGTTTTTTTTTTACTGCCAACCGCTTCCGCACCCGAGACTACCAAAGGGGGTTTTTCATGCGCCGTATTCTGCCCGTCCTGCACGGCCTGGCACTGTTGAGCCTCGCGATCGTTCCCGCCGCGGCCGCGGCCACGCCCGTCCAAACTCAGCCGGCCGGCCACGAGCTCCCGGACGGTTCCGCCTGGGTGCGCCCCCAGTTCATCCCCTCCGGGCAGGCGCTGGAGATGGCCCCGGAATGCGACCGCGCCGTGACCGTGCAGGTCCACGGCGTCTGGTACGCGGTCGGGCTGCTGCACAATCATTGGCGGGTGGCGGTGGCGAATTACCGCGTGCGCTCCCCGGAGGGCGAATACCACTTGCGCGTGACCTTCAACGCCCAGGGCGTTCTCGTCGACGTGGTCGCGCGGCCGCACGAGGCCCTTCCGGCCGGTTTCTCCGAGGCCTGCGTTGGCTTGGAGGCCAAGGACCTCCATCCGGCCGAAGCGCCGCCCCATGAACCCCGCCAGGTGCTGTGTCTCGCCGTGCAGGCCTTTACGCGGGCCTTGGGGGACCGCAGCTTGGAGGGGGCGGTCCTGCGGGAGGCGGATCAGCTGGACGCCTGGACCGGGGCCACGCCATGAGGCCCGGCGCATTCTGGGGACTTTGCCTGTCGTGCCTGCTGCCGGCCGTCAGCGCCGGCGCCGAATGGCAATTTTCCGCGGATCACCGGGTGGCCGCAGCCGACGCCGACGACCTGGAGAACACCCACAACGTGCAGCCGTGGGGCGTGGACACCGTGACGGGCGCCACCCGGAAGGTGGAGCAAAAAGTATTGCTCCTGGAGACCAACGTCACCGCGGCGTACGTGGAAAATGCCGTTGCCCGCGTCGTGGGCCTGCGCTATCTCGGCAGCTGGGGACGTGAAACCCCGTACACCCAATTACGCTTGAGCAATCTCATCCTGGCTTGGCACGGCGAGGTCGGCAGCGTGGAGGCGGGCTATATTTTGACGCCCTCGAGCTGGGCCCGGGGCCTGCTGGTGGACCGGCTGCGGTTCTCGGGCGGGCGCGCCCGCATTCATTGGGGCGCATCCGGCCGCACCGAGGCCTGGTGGACCGACACCGTGGAAGATCCCACCCGCCTGCGCTATTACGAGATTTCCCTGGCGGGCCTGCACCACCGGGCCACCTTTCCCGGCGGGGAGGCGGGCCTGTCCGTACTCGACACCAGCCGCGACCACATCGATGTTTTTCCCAAGCAAAACTGCGCGCGCGGGACATTCAGCGGCCTGGATTTCACCTACGCGCTGCGAAACGATTTGCGTATTTCTTCCGAAGTGGCCTACGGCCGGCTGCTGCCGGAAGGGGCGGGGGAAACCTACGCGGGAACCGCGGCTTTGGACTGGCGCTTGGCCACCCGGCTGAGCCTGATCGTGACCGGGGCCTATCTGGCCCCGGGATTCAATCCCCTGACCGGTTTCTACAATGTCACCGGGGAGGAAAACGGCCAGGTGCGGATTCATTTCCCCTGGCAGCTCCGGGAGCTCGGCTTGCGGATCCGGCCTTCCCTGGGCTGGAAGCAGCAATACGCTGAAAATTTTCTGGTGCCCTCCCTGGAGTTCAACTGGCTCTGGACCGAGGCCGACCTGCGGCTGCGGGTCTACGAATACGCCGAGCAGCCGGCCGCTCGCTGGGGGGCGGAGGATCATTGGGAATATACCGGGGCCAGCCTGACTTGGCAGGCGCTGACTTCGATCTTTGTTACCAGCCGCTGGGAAAAGATTTATAATGGCTTTACGCATTCCAAAAGCGTACAGTTGACCGGCGAGGTGCGGGTGAAATACTAATGGACGGAAGAACGGCGGGAAGCGGGCGGGAATCGCGCACTTCCGCCGCACGAGGAGGACGCATGCAGGCCTGGGGATATCCACTGCTGGCGCTGGCCGGTGGACTCTGGCTGGCCGCCGGCGCGCACGCGGCCGGGCCGGTCGAGCTGGAGCGCGCGGAAAACAAAATGGGCACGCTGGTGACGATCACGGTCTGGGCCCAGGACCGGACCGCGTGCGCCCAAGCCCTGGACGCCGGCTTCGCCGAGGTGACGCGCATCGAGCGGAAATTCTCGGTCTACCGGCAGGGCAGCGCGGTCAGCGAGATCAACCAATACGCCAGCCGGCGGCCGGTCGCGGTCGACGACGAGGTCATCCGGCTCCTGCAATGGGCGCGCCGCATTTCCGAGGCGACCGACGGTGCTTTCGACATCACGGTGGGAGCCTACACCTGGGAATATGGTTTCGGCCAGGCCACGCAGCATGTCCCGCCCTTTCCGCGCCTCGAGCAGCTCAAACGCGTGGTCAACTACCGTTATGTGGTGGTCATCCCGGAAGACCGGACCGTGCTGCTCAAGCGCGACGGAGTGCAAATCGACCTGGGCGGCATCGCCAAGAGCTATGCCTTGAATCGCGTGCGCGCCGTGCTGCGGGCGTCGGGCGTCCAGGCCGCGCTGGTCAACGCCGGCGGCGACGTGACCGTCATCGGTTCCAAGCCGGGAGGCGGGCCGTGGCTCGTGGGTGTCAGGCATCCCAGGAATCCGGGCCACCTCTTGACGGTGATTCCCATCCGGGCGGGCAAGGTGCTCAGCTCCGGCGATTACGAGCGCTTTTTCCTGCACGAGGGAAAACGCTACTCCCACATCCTGGATCCCCGGAGCGGGCAGCCCGTGAGTTTCAGCATGGCGGCCACCCTGTTCCTTCCCGAGCGGCCCAAGCTCGACCTGCCCTCCGTGGCGCTGATGTTGCTGCCGCCGGAGAAAGCGCTTCGCCTGGTGGAGTCCATTCCCGGCGCGGACTGCCTCATCGTGGATGCGGGTGGCAAGATCTGGCTCACGCCACGCTGGCAAAAAAAACTGAAAATCACCTGGTAGGGAATGACCCCGATAAAATGCCGGCGCCGCCTTATTGACCCGCCGCGCACTTTTCGTTATAATACGAACTCTTTTTCACCCCTGACCGAGGTTTGGAAACCATGATTGAACGCTACACTTCCGCAGGCATGCGCCGGATCTGGTCGGAACCGCACAAGCTGGAAACCTGGCTGCAGGTCGAGCTGGCCGCGGCCGAGGCGCAAGCGGCCTTGGGGCTCATCCCCAAGGCGGCCTACCGCCACCTGCGGGACAAGGCGCGCGTGAACCTCAAGCGCGCGGCGGCCATCGAGCGGAAGACCCAGCACGATGTCATCGCCTTCGTCTCCGCGACGGCGGAAAAGCTCGGGCCGGCCGGACGCTATCTCCATTACGGCCTGACTTCCTCGGACGTGGTCGATACCGCCCTGGCTTTGCGCCTGCAGGAGGCCTCCGATCTCATTGAGGCCCAGTTGCGCCGCCTGGAGCGGGGCTTGAAACGCCAGGCGCTGCGCTACCGCCGGACCGTCATGATCGGGCGTTCCCACGGCGTGCATGCGGAACCGATCACGCTGGGGCTGAAACTGGCGGTGTTTTACTCCCAGGTCCGGCGGCAGCTCGAACGCTTCCGCCGCGCCCGCCGTTCCGTGGCGGTCGGCATGCTCTCGGGTGCGGTGGGCACCTACGCCCACCAGGACCCCAAGGTCGAAGCCCGCGTCTGCCGCCGTCTGAACCTGGCGCCCGAGCTGCCGTCCACCCAGATCATATCCCGCGACCGGCACGCGGAATACGTGTGCGCCCTGGCCCAATTGTCCGGCACCCTGGAAAACATCGCCGTGGAAATCCGCCATCTCCACCGGACGGAAGTCCGCGAAGTGGAGGAGTTTTTCGCCCGCGGGCAGAAAGGCTCCTCGGCCATGCCGCACAAGCGCAATCCGATCGTGTGCGAGCGCATCAGCGGCTTGGCGCGGCTGGTCCGGGGATACGCCGTGGCCGCGCTGGAAAACATGGCGCTGTGGCATGAACGCGACATCTCCCATTCCTCGGTGGAGAGGATGATCCTGCCCGACGCCACGGCCACGGTGGAGTACCAGTTGACCAAGCTGGCCGAGGTGATCGAAAACCTGGTCGTGTACCCGGAAAACATGCGCCGCAACCTGAACTTGACGCACGGGCTGATCCATTCCCAGCAATTGCTCCTGCGCCTGGTCCAACAAGGCCTGCCGCGGGACCGGGCGTACCGCAAGGTCCAGACGCTGGCCCTGCGGGCCTGGGAGCGTGGGGAGGATTTCCGGAAACTGGTGGAGCGGGATCCGGAATTGCGGGCGCGGCTGACTCCGCAGGATATCCGGCGCAGTTTTGACGTGAACTATCATCTCAAACAGATCGACGGCATTTTTCGCCGGCTGCGGCTGCGGTAGACGCCCGCAGCCCCGCGGCGAAGGGAGAAACGATGGCTTCCGGGGATTGGCAGGTGGAGGTTTTCATCACGTTGAAACCCAGCGTGCTCGACCCGCAGGGCAGCACGGTCCGGACCGCACTCCATTCCATGGGGTACCGGGCCCTGCGCGACGCGCGCCTGGGGAAATACCTCACCCTGCGCTTTGCCGGCGCGCTCTCGCGGGCGGCGGTACAGCGGCAGGTCCGGCAGATGTGCGACAAATTGCTGGCCAATCCCGTGATTGAACGCTACCGCTTCCGCATCGGGGCCAAGGAGCGGACGGGCCGGTGAAATTCGGCATCGTCGTTTTTCCGGGCAGCAACTGCGACCACGATTGCTATCACGTGGTCCGGAACGTGCTCAGGCAGCCGGCGCAGTTCATCTGGCACGGCGAAAGCCGGCCGCCGGCCCTGGACTGTTTCATCCTGCCGGGAGGGTTTTCCTACGGCGATTACCTGCGCACCGGAGCCGTGGCCCGTTTTTCACCCGTCCTGCGGGCGGTCCGACGCCATGCGGCGCGGGGCGGGGCGGTCATCGGCATCTGCAACGGTTTCCAGATCCTGCTCGAGGCCGGCCTCCTGCCCGGCGCCATGCTCCGCAACCGCGACCTGACCTTCATCTGCAAATACGTGCACCTGCGCGTGGAATCCCAACGCACGCCGTTTACCCGCCAGCTGCGGGTCGGCAGCGTGCTCCAGGTTCCGATCGCGCACGGGGAGGGAAATTATTATTGCGACCCTCAAACTCTCGCCCACCTGCGGCGGCGGCGACGCATCGTTTTCCGTTATAGCAGCGAGTCGGGAGAAGTCTCGGAAGCCGCCAACCCCAACGGATCCCTCGACCATATTGCCGGCATCTGCAACGAGCGCGGCAACGTTCTCGGCATGATGCCCCATCCCGAGCGATGCATGGAGCCGGACATGGGCAGCAGCGACGGCCAGGGATTGTTTCTCTCCTTGCTCCATGAAAAATATCTCGAACGCGCCTAAGCGGGCCGGCCTTCCGGGCCGCGGGCCCGCCCTGCTCCCGGGCGGACTGGCCCTGGGCCTGCTGTGTGCCTGGACCCTCCTGCTCGCCTGGCAGACCGCGGACCATTTCCCCCTTCGGTCCCAGGCCTTGCAACAACTTTTCAACCTCAGCCGTTTCGGGCCGTGGCAACCCCGGTTGTTCTGGCTGCATTGGGCCTGGTTCCTGGGACGCCTGTTGTTGCTGGCCGCGTGGCTGGGAGCGGCGTACGGACTGGGCCAGTTTCTGTTAAGCAGGCTGTTTTCTAGACCCCAGGCCAAGCTGGAGGAGCTGCTGGAAAGCCTGGGATTGGGCTTCGCGGCGCTGAGCCTGCTGCTTTTCGGCCTGGGCGCCGTCGGAGCCTTGCAGGCGGGAATTTTTCGCTGGATATTTTTTCCCCTGGCGGCGGCCGGCGCCTGGACGGCCTGGCGCCGCCGCGAACGCCTGCGGCCCGGCCGCGGCTGGCTCTGGAATTCCCCGCCCTGGCCCGACCGCCTGCTGCTGGTGTTGGTCCTGTCGGTCGGCGCCTTTGGGGTGATGAACGCCAGCGCCCCCGAGCTTTTTTACGATGCGCTGGTCTATCACCTGGGCGTGCCGTCGCAATGGCTGGCCTGGGGCGGACTGGTTCCCCTGCCGGCGAGCTATTTTTCCCACCTGCCCTTGAGTCTTGAACTCCTTTACACGGGCTGCCTGCTGCTGGCGGACGAGCGCCTTTGCCGCCTGCTCCATGTCCTCTTGGGCTCCTTGTCCGCCCTGACCCTGTTTGCCGTCGGACGCCGCTGGCTGGGCCGCCGGCCGGCCTTCTGGGCGGCCGGTATTTTTTACACCATTCCCTTGTTCGACCTGAACCTGGCCGAAGCGGGGGTGGACGCCGGGGCCACCTGGTTCGTGGTCTTAAGCCTCCTGCAGCTTTTGGCCTGGCGGGAGCAGCCTCGGCTGCCGAACCGCCGCCTGTGGCTGGCGGGAGTCTTCACGGGCGCCGCCTTGGCGGCCAAATACAATTCCGCCTTCCTGCTGGCGCCGGCCGCGCTGGTCGTGGCGTTGGAGGCGCTGCGTCGTGGACCCGGCCTGAAACGCTGGTTTGTCCAGGTGAGCCTGTTCGCCGCCGGCGCCCTGCTGTTGCTGCTGCCGTGGTGGACGAAAAATACGCTTGAAACCGGCAATCCGGTTTATCCCTTCCTCTACCGCGTCTTTCCCAGCCGTTCCTTGAACGTCGAGAAGATCCAGCAGCAAATGGGTGAATTCAGGGAATATCACCGGCGCACCTTCGCGCAATTCCTGCGCCAGCCCTGGGATCTGACTTTTATGCTGGCCACCAACAATTCTTATGTCGGCACGGTATTTCTGTTCCTCTTGCCGGGCTTCCTGCTGCTGGCTTGGACCTGGCGCCGCGGCCCGCCCGTGGTCCGGACCCTGCTGTTGTGCGCGGGCCTGGCAGCCCTGGTCTGGACCAGCCAGACCCGGATCGCCCGCTACTTTTTGCCGGTTTTTCCGGTCTTGGCGCTCTTGGCGGGCTGGGTGTTGGAACGCTGGGAGAAATGGCTGCGCGTACTGGGCGGGGTGGCCCGCTGGGCGGTGGTCGGTTTCATCGCCTGGGGCGGCCTGCAAACCGCGGCCATCGCCCAGTCCTCCTGGGACCCCATGGGCACGGCCCTGGGCCTGGAGGCCCCCGGCGCCTACCTCGACCGGAAATTGATGAACAATTATCTGCCCATGGCCGAGCGCGGCGTCAATATCCTGCCCTCTTCCAGCCGGGTGCTGTTTTTCGGCGAGGCGCGCACCTATTATTTCCGCCGCCGCGTAACGGCTCCCACGGTGTTCGACACCCAGCCCCTGCTGGTGTGGCTTGAAGAAAAGCCCGGCGCCCGGGCGGTGTGGGAGGAAATGCGCCGCCAAGGCTACACCCACCTTTATCTCCACGCCCAGGAGGCCGTCCGCACCCGGGGCTACGAGCCCCATCGCTGGAGCGAAGCGGCGGTCGGGCGGCTGCAGGAATTGCTGGGCCGGTACCTCGAGCGCCGGGCCGTGCTGGGAGAACAGGCTTTATACCAGGTGCGGCCGGCGCCCGATTTGACGCTGCCCGTCAAAACCGGACGGCCGTTGTACACCTTCGACCGCGAGGTGGTCGCCAAGGTGGTCCGGCATCACGACCAGGCTGTGTCCGATTGGACGCAGGGCCGGTGGGCGGACGTCCAGGCGCAGATCCAGCGCATCGAGCAGCTGGCCCCGGGCTGGGAGTGGCCTTATGTCATATTGGGAAAGATGGAGGCCCGGCAGCAACGATACGCCGAGGCCCTGCGCGCCTTGCAGACCGCGGACCGCCTGGCCTGGCTCGATCTGGATACGTACACGCTGATGGGGTTATGCGCCTTGGCGCTGGGGAACGAAACCGAAGGCCGGGCGTATCTGCACTTCGTGCTGGCCCGGGATCCGAACCACGCCCTGGCCCGCGCCACGCTGGCGCAACTGGAAAATTCGCGCGCCGTTCCGGTCTCGCCTTGACCATCGGGCGGTGACGAGAGGAGGAGCCTGTGACAGTCACGGTCGTGATTCCCGCCCGGAATGAACAGGACACCATCCGTGAAATTCTGACCCGCGTCCGCCTGCAGCTCGAGGCGTTTTCCGGAGAAATCATCGTCGTGGATGACGCCTCCCGCGACGCCACGGCGGAATTGGCCCAAAAAGAGCCCGGGGTGACGGTCATCCAGCTGGCGCAGCCCAGCGGCAAGGGCGCGGCCGTGTCCGCCGGCCTGGCGGCGGCGCGGGGGGAGATTATCCTCATCCAGGACGCGGACTTGGAATACGACCCGATCGACTATCCCCACTTGCTGCAGCCGCTGCTGGCGGGCAAGGCGGAAGCGGTGTACGGCTCCAGGATTCTTGGGGCCCGGGAGGGGCGGGCCATCGGCGTGTCCAGCTGGCGCTATTACTGGGGCGGCCGGTTTTTATCCTGGTTGACCACCCTGCTGTACGGTGCTAGAATAACCGACGTTTCGACCGGATATAAGGCGTTTTTGGCTTCCCGGCTCAAGAGCCTCGGGCTCCGCTGCCGGGGGTTTGAGTTTTGCCCTGAGGTGACGGCCAAGCTTTTGCGGCGTGGTGTCCGCATTCTGGAAGTCCCCATTTCCTACACTCCCCGTACCTTCACCGAAGGCAAAAAGATCCGTTGGCACGACGGATTCCGCGCGATTTGGGTCCTGTTTCGGCACCGGCTGTCGCGGTTTCCGGAATGAGGACGCCCCCGGAAATCCCGCACCGGTGCCGGAGAGGAAAGGGGCTTGTCTAATCCGAGATCCAGGATTGCGAGCGGCCCGGGCCGAGCGGCCGCGCCGGGACCGCGCCGGGCGGCAGCGCGGGCCGTGTCGCTGCCGGGGGACCCTCCCCTCACGCCGGAGCGGGTCCGCGAACACGGACTGACGAAGAAGGAGTACCGGACCCTGCAGGCGATTTTGGGCCGCCGGCCGACCTACACCGAGTTGGGGATTTTTTCGGTCATGTGGTCGGAGCACTGCTCCTACAAAAACTCCCGCCCGGTACTCCGGAATTTTCCCACCCGCGGGAAGGCGGTGCTCCAGGGCCCGGGCGAGAACGCGGGCGTGGTCGACATCGGAGACGGCCGCGCCGTGTGTTTCAAGGTGGAATCCCACAACCATCCCAGCGCGATCGAACCGTACCAGGGCGCGGCCACCGGCGTGGGGGGCATCCTGCGCGATATTTTCACCATGGGGGCGCGCCCCGTCGCCTGCCTGGATTCGCTGCGCTTCGGCCGGCTGTCCCATCCGCCCGTGCGCCACCTCTTTACCGGCGTCGTGGCCGGCATCGCCGGCTACGGGAACTGCATCGGCGTCCCGACCGTCGGCGGCGAGGTCGCCTTCGACGATTCCTACCGCGAGAATTGCCTGGTCAATGTCATGGCCCTGGGCTTCCTGAAACACGAGCACCTGGTGCGCGGCCGGGCCGCGGGTTTGGGCAACCGCGTCATCTACATCGGCGCCACCACCGGCCGGGACGGCATCCACGGCGCCACCTTCGCCTCCGAGGAGCTGTCGCCCGAGGCCGAGGAGAAGCGCAGCGCCGTGCAGGTCGCGGACCCGTTCATGGAAAAACTGCTGCTGGAAGCGACCCTGGAGCTGGTCCGGGGCGGGCACCTGGTCGGCATTCAGGACATGGGCGCCGCCGGCCTGACCTGTTCCACCAGCGAGATGGCCGCGCGGGGCGGAGTGGGCATTGAAATCGAACTGGACCGCGTGCCCCAGCGCGAGACCGGGATGAGCCCGTATGAAATCATGTTGTCCGAATCCCAGGAACGCATGCTGCTCGTCGCCCGGCGGGGCCACGAGCCGGCCGTGCACCGGATCCTGAAAAAGTGGGGCCTGCATTCCGCCGACATCGGGCGGGTCACCGGCGACAAGCTGCTGCGCGTGAAACAGCACGGCCGCCTGGTGGCGGCCATCCCCGTGGGCGCGCTGGCGGACACGAAGTTTCCGGGATATCCGACCTACACCCGCCCGGCGCGGCGCCCGGCCTACCTGGACCGGACCGGGCGCATTCCCCGGCGGGCCCTGGCGCCGGTTCCGCCCGAGCGCGCCCTGCGAAAGCTGCTCGCCTCGCCGAACCTGTGCTCCAAGCGCTACGTATGGGAGCAGTATGATCACATGGTGCGCACCAATACCGTCCTGTTGCCCGGAGCCGGGGCGGCGGTGTTGCGCATCAAGCAGACTTCCAAAGCCGTGGCCGTGTCCCTGGACGGCAACGGCCGCTATACTTGGCTGGATCCCCGCCTGGGGGGCCGGATTGCGGTCGCGGAAGCGGCCCGGAACGTCGCGGTCTGCGGCGCGCGTCCGCTGGGTCTGACCGACTGTTTGAACTTCGGCAACCCGATGGACCCGGAGGTCTTCTGGCAGTTCAAGCAGGCGGTGCTGGGCATGGCCGAGGCCTGTCGCGCGCTGGAAATACCCGTCACGGGCGGCAATGTGAGTTTTTACAACGAGAGCCCTTCCGGGGCCGTGGATCCCACGCCGGTGGTCGGGGTCGTGGGCCTGCTGAACGAGCAGGACCGCCTCGTCACCCCCTGGTTCAAGTCACCGGGAGACGTCATCGTGCTGCTGGGCGAAACCTTCGACGAGCTCGGCGGTTCGGCCTGGCTGTATGAGCTGAAAGGCGTCAAAGCCGGCCGGCCACCCGCCCTGCATCTGGAGCGGGAGCGAGCCTTACAGACCGTGCTGGCAGACGCAGCCGACCAGGGCTGGCTGCGTTCGGCCCAGGATTGCTCGGAAGGCGGCCTGGCGGTCGCGGCCGCGGAATGCACGTTTCTGGGCAGGACCGCCGGACAAGGTCTGGCGGGCGCCGAGCTCAATCTTTTCTCGGGCCTGGAGTCCACGAGCCTCCTGTTCTCCGAAAGCCAATCCCGGGTCCTGGTGAGCCTGGCGGCCGCGCATTTAGGGGAATTCAGCGAACTTTGCCGGCGCCGGCGGGTTCCATTCCAAGAGGTGGGGCGGGTCGGCGGAAATTTCTTGATGATTTTCCAAGCAGGGAAGCCCGTATTGTCGGAAAACGTGCAGTCCATTTATGCGGCCTGGAAAGGCGGTTTAAATCCCTATGTTCACGGCAAAAAACGATAAACCCCGGGAAGCCTGCGGCGTTGCGGGCGTCTGGAATGCCGGCGAGGCGTCGAAGCTGGTTTACCTGATGCTGTATGCCCTGCAACACCGGGGTCAGGAAGGCGCGGGCATCGTCTCCTTGGAGAATGGTTTATTTCATACCGTGCGCAGCCGGGGCCAGGTGGCCGATGTTTTTTCCGAAGCCAGCTTGGCGAGCCTGGTCGGGCAGGCGGCCATCGGCCACGTGCGCTATTCCACCACCGGCTCCTCGGTGCTGAAAAACGCCCAGCCTCTGGCCGTGGAGTATGCCCGCGGCAACCTGGCGGTGGCCCATAACGGCAACCTCGTCAATGCCGAAGAAATCAGGCAGGAACTGCAGGAATACGGCAGCATCTTCCAGACTACCGTGGATACCGAGGTGCTGATCCACCTGATCGCCCGCAGCCCCCGCAAGAAATTCGTAGACGCCTTGAGTTCCAGCCTGGAAAAAGTGAGGGGGGCCTACTCGCTGCTGGTCATGACCAACGACCTCCTGATTGCGGCCCGCGATCCCTACGGCTTCCGCCCCCTGGCCCTGGGCAAGATCGGCGACGGCTACGCCCTGGCGTCCGAAACCTGCGCCTTCGACCTGATCGGGGCGGAATATCTGCGGGATGTGGAACCCGGGGAGATGGTCATCCTGAGCAAGTCGGGCTTGAGTTCGCAGCGTTTCCTCCCCCCGGCGGAGAACAGCGCCTTCTGCATCTTCGAGAACATCTATTTTTCGCGCCCGGATTCCCATATTTTCGGGACCTCCTGCTGGCAGGCCCGGGAAATGCTGGGGCGGATCCTCGCCCGCGAAAGCCACGTGGACGCGGACCTGGTCGTGCCGGTCCCGGACTCGGGCGTGTGCGCCGCCGTCGGCTACGCCCATGAAGCCAAGCTGCCGCTGGAGATCGCCCTGATCCGGAATCACTACATCGGCCGCACCTTCATCGAGCCGTCGCAGCATATCCGGGATTTCGGCGTGAAGCTCAAGTTCAACGTGGTGCGGGAGAGCGTGGCCGGCAAGCGCGTGATCGTGGTGGATGATTCGCTGGTGCGGGGCACGACCTCGCGCAAAATCATCAAGATGCTGCGGCAGGCGGGCGCGCGCGAGGTGCATATGCGCCTGAGTTCCCCGCCGGTGACCCAGCCGTGTTTTTACGGCATGGATTTTCCCACCCGCCAGGAGCTGATCGCGGCCACGCACAGCCTGGAGGAAATCGCCACCTACCTGCGCGTGGACAGCGTGGCCTACCTTTCGGTCGCCGGCATGCTGCAGGCCATGCCGGACCAGAGCCAAAAATTCTGCCGCGCCTGCTTCACGGGCGATTATCCGGTGGATTTCCAGAAACGCTCCCTGCTGGCCGCGATGGACGTGTGCGCCAAGGAGGTCGGGCAGGACGCCGAAACGCCGGATGCGGAAAAAGTATCGGAGAAATAGACCCGGGCAAAGGGGTGCGACGTGCCGGTAAGAGGGGGGAAGGACGCATACGCGGCGGCCGGGGTGAACATCTCGGCCGGAAATGAAGCCGTGCGCAGGATCAAACAGCATGTGCGCTCCGCGCGCACCGCCGGGGTCTTGGCGGACATCGGGTCGTTCGGGGGGCTCTTCAAAATGCCGCGCGGACTCAGGCAGCCCGTGCTGGTGGCCTCCACGGACGGGGTCGGGACCAAGCTCATGCTGGCCGCGGCCCTGGGGCGCTACGACACGGTGGGGCAGGACCTGGTCAACCACTGTGTCAACGACATCCTGGTCCAGGGCGCCCGGCCGCTGTTTTTCCTCGACTACTTCGCCGCCGGCAAGCTCGACCCGGCCGTAGTGGAGGGCGTGGTGCGGGGATTAGCCCGCGCCTGCCGCGAAAACGGCTGCGCGCTCTTGGGCGGCGAGACCGCCGAAATGCCGGGGCTCTACCACGGGCGCGATTTCGACCTGGCCGGCACCATCGTCGGCGCGGTCGAGCAGCGCCGGATCATTGACGGCTCCAAGGTTCAACCCGGGGACGTCCTCATCGGCCTGCCCTCCACGGGCCTGCATACCAACGGCTACTCCCTGGCCCGCAAGTTCTTCTTCGAGGACCTCGGCCTGACTCCCCGGAGCTTCGTCCCCGAGCTGTCGCTGAGCGTGGGCCAGGAACTGCTCAAGGTGCACCGCTCCTACCTGCCTGCGATTCTCCCGCTCCTGAACAAGGTCAGGGTGAACGCCCTGGCGCACATCACCGGCGGCGGCTTCCTGGAGAACCTCCCGCGCGTCCTGCCCAGGAACTGCCGGGCCGTGATCCGCAAGGGCTCCTGGCCCGTGCTCCCGGTTTTCCGGTATCTCCAGGAAAAGGGCAACCTCCCCGACGCCACGGCCTACCGCACCTTCAACATGGGCATCGGCATGGTCGTCATCGTGCCCCGGTCCCAGGCCGTCCTCGCCCTGCGCAGCCTGCGCACGCGTCATGAGCAGGCGTATGTGATCGGAAAAATAGAGAAGGGCAAGACCGAGGTCAGGCTGAAGTAAACGTCTCTCCCCAGGGCTGCCGGCTGTTGGAGCGGGCGCTCACCCGAGAATGCTTTCCGGAGCTCCATCACAGGAGATGCTATGAACTACGAACAGATGACGGCGCCCTGCGGATTGCCGTGTTTCGACTGCGCGGTGCATCTGGCCGGGAAGAATCCGCGCCTGCGGGAGCTGGTGGCCAGACAGTTCGGAATTTCGCCGGAGAAAGTAGGGTGCCCGGGGTGCCGCGAGGTCTTTGGAAAGTGTCCCGTGGTCCCCGGGATGTGTCCGGTCTATCCGTGCGCCCGGAAGAAGGGCGTGAAGTTCTGCTTCGAGTGCGCTGACTTTCCCTGCGATGCCTTGCACCCCTATGCGGACCAGGCCGCGAGCGTGCCGCATAACACCAAAATGTTCAATCTAATGCTGATCAAGAAAATAGGCGTGGAAGCCTGGGCGAAGGAGCGGGCCAAGGGCGTCAAAGAGGTCTATTTCAAGGAAAAGTGGAAGTTGTAGACCGGTACCGGCCACAAACGCCGTAAAGGCGCGTATTTGCGTCCGGCGCGAAGCGCTTCTCTAACCGCGCTTTCGATATTGGTTGACGTGGACGAAGTCCGTTACGTCCCGACGCACGCGCGGGCCTGCCACGGGGACGTTGGAATAACCCAGGCGGATGCCGAAGGGGATCTGCAGCCTGGCCGGGATGCCCAGCAGGCGCTTGACGGACCTGGCCACGGACGGAGTGCCCAGCGCGCTCAGCACGTGGAAGGACAGGCCCTGGGCCTGGGCCGCCAGCCACATGTTCTGCAGGACGCAGCCGAGACTGATCTTGCCCAGCAGGTCGCCGGGCGAGGCCGGGGCGCGGTCGCTCGGGTCGTAGAGCACGACGAGCAGGCAGGGGCAGGACGAGACCATCTCGCCCAAAGGGGCGGCTTCACCGGCGACCTTGCCCAGTTTTGCCTGCGGCGTGAGCCAGGCGGCGGGGAAGCGGCTGGCCAGGATTCCGACCTTTTTCCTGTGTAATTCATCTTCGGAAAAAGCCAAATGCCGGTAGTTCTCCCGGATAAAAACCTTCGAGACCGGTCGCTTGATCTTGGCGATGGCTTGCAGCAGCGCTTGGTCGTCCACCACCACGAATTCGAAATTCTGCATGTTGTGCGCGGTCGGGGCCCAACGGGCGGCCGCAAGCACGAACTGCAAACTCTCCGCGGGCACGGGACGCCGCGAATCGAACAGCCCGCGCGAGGACCTCCGCTCCTCAATTAATTGCATGAGTTCCGCCATGACGACCTCCTGGTGAAGATAAAATCTCGTTGCTACCCTGTGGCGGGACCTGGCACGGCCAACCCTGGACCGCTATTTTCCCAGATACCGCCTGAGCTGACCAGCGCACACTTCCCGTTAGCGTTCAGCCTGCGGACCGCAAGTCTCGACCCAGGCGCGATGTTCAAGGGATCGAGTAAATCGCGCAGGCCAGGGAAACCTTCCCCTTGCATGGCTGCTGTCCAAAGAGATCCAAACACGCAAAAATTAGACCCCGGCGGGTGGATCCGCGCCTGGAAAGGTCGAGAAACGCGCTGATCGGATTTGAGTTGCCTGAACCGGTCTTTTGAGGCTAAGATACGGGGGTTATGGATACAACGCTCCCGGCGCCTGAAGTGAAAACCCCGGAATTCTGTCCGGTGCATCAACAGCCGGTGAAATGGCATTGCGCCATCTGCGGCCGGCCCCTGTGCAGCGCCTGCAAACCCGTGGCCTTCAATTTCCAAGTGTATCATCCCGCCTGTCTGAATCCCACCCGCCAGCAAGCCGAGAAGAACAAGGCCGAATCCCCCGGGGAAGCGCCTTCCTGGGGCGTCAAAATCGTGGCCTGGATTTTCCTGGTCGCGGGGATCGTCCTCTTCGGCCTGGGTCTGCTGTTGCTGGGCATCCGGCTGTACAGCCACCACGACCTGCCCTTGTCCGGCTGGCTGGGACAGTCCTTCCCGGTACTCGACGACATTCCCGGCGGCCGGACGGCCTTGACCTGGCTCAGCCTTTCCAGCTTCGGGATTTCGGCCGTCCAAATCCTGCTCGGCTTGGGGATATTGAACTGCGTGCAGACCGCGCGCAGAGTCGTTCTGTTTTTCGCCTGGCTGCAGGTGCTGGTCGCCGGCTTCGCCTGGGCGGTCATCGCCTTGGCCGGAACCGGGTTTTGGGATATTCCCGTGTTTGCCCTGTTTCTGATCTACTTTTTCTCGCGCCGGGACGTGAAACAGCAGTTCGCGCGCGTGTTGTAGGTTCCTTTCACTCCCCGGGGTCCGGCCGGAACATGCGCAACCGCTTTTTTTCGGCCTGCCGGTGCTTGGCCTGCAGCATGTGTTCCTTGGCCCGGCGGGAGCGGCGGCGTTTCTGACGGCGGATCTTTTCCCGAAGACGCTCGCGTTCGCTGGCGAGACCCCGGAGGCGGGCTTCGTATTTGTCGGCCAGGAGACGCCGGGCCAGGAAGCGGTTCAGGGCCTGCGACCGGGCCTGCTGACAGCGGACCTCCAACCCCGTGGGCCGGTGGCGCAGGACCACGCAGGTGGAGGTCTTGTTCACGTGCTGGCCGCCCGGGCCGCGGGAGCGGATAAAACGCTCTTCCAGATCCCGCTCCTGCAGTCCCAAGTCCGCGAAACGGGCGGCCAGGGATTTTTCTTTTTGCGGACTCACACCGGTGAAAGGCATGGCTGTATTTTAGCATATTTCATCCCCCGCCGCGCCGGGTTGCTTGTTCCCGGGCGGCCGCACAGGAGGCCCGGATGACGGACACGACCAATCCCCTGGCTTTGGCCCTGGTCATTATCGGCGCCATTATGGGTTTCGGGCGCGAACCCCTGTCCAAGTTCTATTTATGGCTGTTCAACCGCGTCCGGAAACAAGAGCCGGATGCGCGCCTGCTGGCCGCCGTGCAATTGTACCTGGTCTTCACCAGCCTGATCTTCAGCGTGGCCGGCGTTCTGGGACTGTTGAACATCATCCGCTTTTGACCGCCGTCCGGCCTGCGGGCGCTGCCGGGCGCGCGGGGAAGGAGGGTTCGGGATGCAGGTGACATGCGTCGCCGTGTTCGTGAAACCGGAGCATGTGCCGGATTTCATCCGGGCCACCCAGGCCAACCATGACGGATCCGTGCGCGAGCCCGGCAATTTGCGCTTCGATGTGCTGCAAAGCCGGGAAGACCCCGCCCGCTTCCTGCTGTACGAAGCCTACCGCTCCGAGGAAGCGGCCGCGGCGCACAAGCAGACCGAGCATTACCGGCGCTGGAAAGACGCCGTGGAACCCTGGATGGCCCAGCCCCGGTCCGGAACCGTTTACCGGGTGGTGTCTCCCCGGGACCCGGAGCAATGGTAGCACCCCCGGCTTTTGTTTTCGCCGGCCCGCCGCGCGTGGTGTTCGGACCCGGAAAAATCCAGGAATTGCCCGAATACCTGCGCCGGTTCGGGCGGAAGGTCCTGCTGGTGACCGGGGCCCGTTCCCTGGAGGCGTCCACGGCCTGGCGGCGCCTCCGGTCGGGTTTTGAACGGCATGGGTTCCGCCTGTCCATCCTGCGCGTCGAGCAGGAACCGTCCCCGCTCCTCGTCGACCAGGCGGTGAACCGTTTTCGAGGCCAGGGCCTGGAGGCCGTCGCGGCCATCGGCGGCGGCAGCGTGCTGGACGCCGGCAAGGCCATTTCCGCCATGCTCCCCGTGGACGGGTCGGTGGCGGAGTATCTGGAAGGCGCGGCGGACGCCCGGCCCCATCCCGGGCTGAAAGTGCCGTTCCTGGCCGCGCCCACCACAGCCGGCACGGGCACCGAGGCCACTAAAAATGCCTCCCTGCGCATGCTGGGACCGGGCGGATATAAGCGTTCGCTGCGCCACGACCATTTCATTCCCGATGTCGCTCTCATTGATCCCGAATTGACCCTGACTTGTCCGCGGGAAGTGACGGCGGCCTGCGGCCTCGACGCCCTCGCCCAGCTGCTGGAGGCCTACGTATCCCCCGCGGCTTCGCCCGTAACGGATGCCCTGGCATGGAGCGGATTGGAACAGATCCGGGACTCCCTGTTGCGGGTATGCGGAAACGGCGCGAACGATCTGCCGGCCCGGTCTGCGATGGCCTATGCGGCCCTGGCCTCGGGACTGGCCCTGGCGAATGCCGGCTTGGGCGTGGTTCATTCGCTCTCCTCGGTTTTAGGCGGCCGCCTGGATATCCCGCACGGGGTGATTTGCGGGACGCTGCTGGGGCCCGGTACCCGCATCAACGTGGAGAAAATCCTATCCGACCCGGAGACGCATGCCGTGGCCCTCCGCAAGCACGCCCGGCTCGGCGCCCTGTTCGCAGGCCGGGAATCCAAGGATCCGGCCGAGGGCTGCACCCGGCTGGTGGAGACCCTCGAGCAGTGGACCCGGAGCCTGGGCCTGCCCGGACTGGGGGATTACGGGCTGAGCCCGGCCGAGGCCGACGCCGTCGCCGCCGCGACGGGCGTGCGCAACAACCCCGTGCAACTTTCCCGCCAGGAAATACGCTCGATTCTGCTGGCCCGCCTGGCGTCCCCGGGCCCGTAGCCCGTCCGGAGCGGGCGATTTTTCAACTTGACAAGGCCTCTGTTTGCGGGGATGATGAAAAACGCTTTTCCGGCCGGTTGCAGCGCGGCCGCACACGATCCGGGCCCAGGCAAGGGGTGAGGCATGAATTTAAAAATAGCCGTTTTGGCCTCGGGCGGCGGCACCAACCTGCAAGCCTTGATCGATGCCTGGAAAGCCAATCAGTTGCACGGCAGCGAGATTGCGCTGGTAATCAGCGACCGCGCTGAGGCCGGGGCGCTGAAACGCGCGGCGGCGGCGGAGATTCAAACGCTGCTTTTGGACCCGCAAAACGTCCCGGACCGGGAAGCCTACGACCGCGTGTTGCTGCAGGAATTGAACCGTTTCGACATCGGGCTCGTCTGCCTGGCCGGTTACCTGCGCATCCTCACCCCGGTCGTCATTCAAAGTTACCGTCTTAAAATCATGAACATGCATCCCGCCCTGCTGCCGGCTTTCGGGGGGCAAGGCATGTACGGCCACCGCGTACACGAGGCCGTGCTGGCTTCGGGAGCGAAATATTCGGGTTGCACGGTGCATTTCGTCGACGAGGGGACCGACACCGGTCCCATCATCCTGCAGAAAGTGGTGCCGGTCCTGGACCAGGACACCCCGGAGACACTCGCGGAGCGGGTTCTGATCGAGGAACACCGCCTCTATCCCAGGGCGGTGGAGCTTTTCTGCGAGGGCCGGCTGCAGGTGAAGGGCAAGAGGGTGCATATCCTGGAGCGAGCCTAACGCCCGGGGATGAGACGTGGCGGAGGAGGGGTTCACGGATGGTAAAAATCCAGCGGGCATTGGTGAGCGTCTCGGACAAGTCCGGGATTGAGGACCTGGGCCGGGGGCTGGCCAAACACGGCGTGGAAATTCTGTCCACCGGCGGCACGGCCAAGGCCCTGAAGGCGGCCGGCCTGCAGGTGAAGGACGTGTCCGAGGTGACCGGTTTCCCGGAGATGATGGACGGGCGCGTCAAGACCTTGCACCCGAAGATCCACGGCGGGCTGCTGGCGTTGCGCGGCAATCCCGAGCATATGCGCCAGCTGGCGGAAATGGGGATCCAGCCCATCGACCTGGTGGTGGTCAACCTCTATCCCTTCGCCCAAACCGTCGCCAAGCCCGGCACGACCCTGGAACAGGCCATTGAGAATATCGACATCGGCGGGCCCTCCATGATCCGGTCCGCGTCCAAGAATTTTTCCAGCGTGGCCGTGATCGTCAATCCCGGGCGCTATGCCGAGGTCCTGGCGGAGATGGACGCCCACGACGGCTGCGTGCAGGACGCCACCCTGCGGGCCCTGGCCGTGGAGGCGTTCGACCACACGGCGGAATACGACGCGGGCATTCACCGCTACCTGCAGGACCAGCTGGCCTCCGGGGCGGCCCCCCTCTTTCCCCCGGTCGTGCGCCTGACCCTGCAGAAGCAGCAGGATCTGCGCTACGGGGAAAACCCCCACCAGCGCGCCGCCTTTTACCGGCAGCCCGGCGCCAACGCCGACGAGGTATCCGTCACTTCGGCGCGGCAGCTGCACGGCAAGGAGCTGTCCTACAACAACATCGTCGACATTCATGCCGCCCTGGAAATCGTCAAGGATTTTTCGGAACCCGCCGCCTGCGTGATCAAACACACCAATCCCTGCGGCGCGGCCGTCGCCGGAGACATCGCCGAGGCCTACCGCAAAGCCTTCGAGGCGGACCCCGTCTCGGCCTACGGGGGCATCGTCGGATTAAACCGCCTGTGCAATGCGGCCATCGCCCAGCGGCTCAAGGACTTCTTCTTGGAGTGCCTGATCGCCCCGGGATTCGACGCCGACGCCCTGGCCCTGCTGCGCGAGAAGAAAAACATCCGGCTGATGGAAACCGGCCCCATGCAGGCCCGGACGGACCGGGTCCAAGCCATCGTGGACATGGATTACAAGCGCGTGACCGGGGGGCTTCTGGTCCAGGAGCGCGACCTGGGCCGCGTCGGGGAACAGGAACTGAAGATCGTGACCCGGCGCAAGCCCAGCCCGGATGAGCTCCGGGACCTGCTGTTCGCCTGGCGGATTTGCAAGCATGTGAAATCCAACGCCATCGTGGTGGCCAAAAACGGCACCACGGTCGGCGTGGGGCCGGGGCAGACCAACCGCGTGGGCGCCGCGGAAATCGCCCTGATCAGCGCCGGCGACAAGGTCAAGGGCGCGGCGCTGGCCTCGGACGCCTTTTTCCCCTTCCGGGACAGCGTGGACACCGCCGGCCGCGCCGGCGTGGCGGCGATCATTCAACCCGGAGGTTCGATCCACGACGAGGAAGTCATTGCCGCCGCCAACGAGCATGAAGTGGCGATGGTGTTCACCGGCATGCGGCATTTCAAGCATTAACGGAGACATCCCAAGGCAGGATGCAACCATGGAAAACAAACGGTACGAGTACCGCACCCCCCTCCAAATCATCGTTGACCACATGCTGGTCAAGAACGGGCAGTCTCCCGAGGCCAGCAAGGGCTATATCCGGGAGCTCTCGGCCTCGGGCTGCCGTTTCGAATCCGGCCTCCTGCTCAAGGCCGGCCAGGAGATCCTGGTCAGTTTCGTTCTGCCGGGCGGGCTGGTCATCCTCAACGCCCGCCTGCGGGTCATCCGGGTGTTGAAAAAGGGCAGGAAAAAATCCGTGGTGGCCGGCCAATTCGTGAACCTTTCGGAGGGGGATCAGTACAAGATCCGCGAGTTCATCGTCTGGAAGGAATCCCAGGAGGTCGGAAAGGAATGAAGGTCCTCGTCGTGGGTGGTGGCGGGCGCGAAGCCGGCTTGGTTTGGGCGGCCGGGCGTTCCCCGGAAGCCACGGAAATCCTGGCCGCGCCCGGCAACGCGGGCATCGCCCGGCAGGTGCGGTGCGTGCCGGTCCGGGCCGAGGATATCGAGGGCCTGGTGCAGCTGGCCCGCGCCGAACGGCCGGACCTGGTCCTGATCGGCCCGGAGGCGCCCCTGACCCTGGGGCTGGCCGACCGGCTGGCTTCGGAAAAGATCACGGCCTTCGGGCCGTCCGCGGCCGCCGCGCGCCTCGAAGGCAGCAAGGCCTTCGCCAAGGACTTTATGCGCCGTCACCAGATTCCCACGGCCGAGTACCGCGTCTGCACGCGCGAAGCCGAGGCCCTGGAAGCCGTGGAAATCCTGGGCCTGCCCGTGGTCGTCAAGGCCGACGGCCTGGCCGCGGGCAAGGGCGTGACCGTGGCCCAAACCCGCGAGGAAGCCGTAACCGCCATTCAGTGCTGCCTGCTCGAAAAAGTCTTCGGGGAAGCCGGGGAACGCGTGGTCATCGAGGAATGCCTCCAGGGAGAGGAAGCCAGCGTGCTCGCTTTCACGGACGGGCGCAGGGTGGTGCCCATGCTCCCGGCCCAGGACCACAAGCGGATCGGCGACGGGGATGCCGGTCCCAATACGGGCGGCATGGGGGCCTATGCGCCCGCGCCGGTGGTCACCCCCGAGGTGCTGGCGCGCGTCCAGCGGGAAATTCTTGAGCCGGTCGTCCTCGGGCTGGACGCGGAAGACTGCCCCTACCGGGGGGTGCTTTACGCCGGGCTGATGATCACGCCCTCGGGTCCCAGGGTCATTGAGTTCAACTGCCGTTTCGGCGACCCGGAAACCCAGGTGGTTCTGCCTCTGCTGGAAACGGATTTCATTCCCGTGGCGCTGGCCTGCGCGCAGGGGCGACTCGATCTGCAGGACGTGCGCTGGGCCCGCGGAGCGGCCGTGTGCGTGGTGATGGCCTCCGGGGGCTATCCCGGGGAATACCGGAAAGGCGTGCCGATCTCGGGTCTGGAAGCCGCGGAACGGCTGCCGGGCGTCATGGTGTGGCACGCCGGCACGGCGCTGCAGGACGGGAAGTACGTGACCGCCGGGGGACGGGTGCTCAACGTCATTGCCACGGCTCCGGACTTGGCGGCCGCCGTGGAACGCGTGTACCGGGCGGCCGAGAAAATCCAGTTCGCGGGCGCGCACTACCGCCGGGACATCGGTGCGAAGGCCCTCCCGCACAGTCTGCGCGTGTGAAGGAAAAGCGCCTCATCAGGATGATGAGGCTTAGGGTTCGGGGGCGGTGAAGCCCCCGACTGAAGTAGGAAGGAAAGCAGGACGCATCGGCGTCCGCGTCAGGGGAACCTGCGACCGAAGGGAGTCCCATACGATTCCCCATCCGGTCGGGGTGGTTCCCCTGAAAGCTCCTGGAAAGGTGGTGGCACCTCCGTGGAACCCAACCGGACCTTGGTGGGCATCGTGGTGGGCAGCGATTCGGACCTGCCCGTCATTCAAGAAACCGTGCATATCCTGGAATACCTGGGCGTGGGCTACGACCTGACCATCGCCTCGGCGCACCGTTCGCCATCGCGCGTCCGGGAATGGCTCAAGGCCGTGGAAAAACGCGGCGTGGAGGTCATTATTGCCGGCGCCGGCGGAGCCGCGCATCTGCCGGGCGTTATCGCGTCCGAAACCATTCTCCCCGTGATCGGCGTCCCCATGCCGACCCTGTATTTCAACGGCCAGGACTCGCTGCTCTCCATCGTGCAGATGCCTTCCGGCATTCCGGTGGCGGCCATGGCGGTGGGCAAGGGCGGCGCGACCAATGCGGGCATTTTTGCGGCGCAGATCCTGGCGCGCAACCACGAGGCCGTCGCCGAGGCGCTGAAAAAATTCAAGGCCGAACTGGCGCAGGGCGTGGAAAAGAAAGCGACGAAATTGGAACAGGTCGGCGTCGACCAGTACATCGAATTGATGTAACCGTCCATCTCCTCCAGGCCGATTTATCCCATGCGGACTTCCACGCTGGGCCCGATCCGGGCCGTAATCTTCGACATGGATGGCACGCTCTACCGGAATGCGCGCCTCGACCGGTGGTACGAAGAGTCCATCCACCGCCTGGTGGCCGCGCGCTTCGGGCTGTCCGGCGTCGCGGCCCGCCGCCGCTTCCGGGAATTTTACTCCCGGTTGAGCCGGAGCCTGCGGGTCCGACCCTCCAAACTTTTCACCCTGGAACAAATGGGGATTTCCGATCGGGCCTGGGCCCGCCGCTTCGGCCGGGCTCCGGTAGCCGCGCATCTCCGTCCGGATCGCAAGCTGCAGGCGGCCTTGTCCGCTTTGGCCGGGCGCTTTCGCCTGGGTTTGGTGACGAACAACCACCAGCGCAACACCCGGGCCACCCTCAGGCGCCTGGGCGTGGCGGGGAGGTTCGACGAAGTGCTGACTCTCAGCCAGAGCCGGACTTTCAAACCCGATCCCGGGCTGTATCGGCTTATGGCCCGGCGTCTGGGGGTTTCGGCGCAGGACTGCCTGTCCGTGGGCGATCGTTACCATCTGGATTTGGCTCCGGCGGCGGCCGTGGGCATGCAGACCCTGCTGGTGCAGAGGATGCAGGATGTCTACCGCCTTCCGGCGCGTTTGCGGCCGCGGCGGGCGCGCCGCGTGGCGGCGGGTTCTCCGGGCCAGAAGCGGCGCGCGGCCGCAACCGCGGCGCGCGCCTTGCGGGCCGGACGGCTGGTGGTGTTGCCGACCGACACGGTGTACGGCTTGGCCGCACTCCCGGAAGCCGAATCCGTGCGCTGGCTGTACCGCGCCAAGGGACGGCAGCCCGGGAATCCGGTGGTTTTGCTGCTGGCTGACCCCAGCGCGGCCGGGCGGTACGCCCGCCTGTCCTCCCGCGCGCAGGGGCTCATCCGGAGGCATTGGCCGGGCGCGCTGACCTTGGTGCTGCCGGCCAAGCCCGGAACGTCCTGGGGAGGGATCAGCCGGGGCGGACGCACCGTGGCCCTGCGGGTGCCGGAAAACGACTTGTGCCGGCGGATGATCCGGTTATCCGGCGGCGCCTTGGCCGTGACTTCCGCCAATGCTTCCGGTGCGCCCGCGCCGGTTTCCGCGCGAAATCTGGACCTGCAAATACTGGCTTTTTCCGAACTGGTGGTGGACGCCGGCCCCGCGCGGGTCGGAAAGCCTTCCACGGTGGCGAGAGTGCGGGAGGGAAAAGTCGAGCTGTTGCGTCCGGGCGCCGTCCGTTTGGGGGCCTGACCCGGCCGGTTTTGGGTACAACCAATTTCACGCCGCGGGGTTATAAGGTTATGCCGGCAAACCCGGAAACCGATCCTCATATCCAGTTAATGCTGCGCGTACAGCAGGACGATGAGGCGGCCTTCACGGAGCTCGTCGGACTTTACCAGCGGAGAGTGGTGGGTGTGGCCTACCGTTTTTTGCAGCGCCTGCCCGAGGCGGAAGAGGCCGCGCAGGAAACTTTTTTACGCGTCTACCAGGCGCGGAAGAAATACCGGCCGAGCCTGAAATTCTCTTCCTGGATTTTCACCATCACCCACCGCGTCTGCTTGAACCTGCTGCGGCACCGGCGCCGGCATCCGGCCGTGAGCCTGGATGCCGCCGCGGACGGAGAAGGCCGGGGCCGGCCGCTGCAGGTCGCCGACCCCAAGGCCGGCAATGCGGAGGCGGAGATGGCCGGTGCGGAGTCCCGGCTGCAGGTGCAGCAAGCCGTCGCGGAGTTGCCGGAGGTGGAGCGCATGGCCTTGATTCTGGAGCAATGGGAGGATCTCAGCCTGCGCGAAATCGGGGGCGTGCTGCATAAAAGCACGTCCGCCGTCAAATCGATCTTGTTCCGGGCGCGCGCCAAGCTGCGGGTCAGGCTGGCGCCGTACCTGGAACGGAGCGGGGAGGCGTAAAAGCCATGGATTGCCGCGCGTGCCGCGAACGGATTCGGGAGTATCTGCGCGACCGTCTGGGCGGCGAGGAAAAAAACGCCATCGAGGCGCACCTCGAACTTTGCCCCGCTTGCCGGCAGGAACTTGCGGCCGAGAAAAGCCTGGACCGGCTGCTGGTTCAATGGCAAGCGCCGGAACCCCGCCCGGGCTTCCAAACCCGCCTGGAAGCCGCGCTCGGCGAGGCCCGCCGGCCCGCCGGGCCAAGCGCCTGGTTGGCGCCCTGGGCGCTGCGGTTGCTGTACGCCGGGCTCCTGGCCGCGGCGATTGTCGGCGGCGTGCGGTGGTTGCATCCTCCCCTGGCCCCCGCGCCCCTGCCGGAGACGAAGGGCCTGGAAGTGGCCATGGCCCAGGACCTGGATTTGCTGCAAAACCTGGATTTGCTCGAAAACCTGGATCTTTTGGAATATTGGGACGAGGGGTCTCCGGAGGACCAGGCCGGGAATGGCCGGACATGAAAACACCGGCGGCCTTCCTCCTGGCCCTGCTTGGCCTCGCGGGCTGGACCGCGGCCACACCCACGGCCACGATTACGGCCGCTGGAAAAGAAGAAGCGCAAATGATCCGCTCTTTGGATTTCCTGGAAAACATGGATCTGCTCGAACAACTGGATCTGCTGGACAACCTGGACTGGGTCCAGGCTCTGCCGGAGGCCGATCCGGAGACCCGGGAGGGCGGTGAGGATGATGGGGAATAGGTTGCGCGCCGGTTTGCTGGTATGCCTGCTGTGGGCGCTCGCCTTGCCGGCCGGCGCCCAGGAGCACCGGTCTGCCACGGCTCCGGAGACATCGCCGGCCGCCGCCGGACCGGACCAGGAGGAACGCTGGCAGGCCTTGTCCCCCCAGCAGAAGGAAATCATCCGGGAGCGTTACCGCGCCTGGCAGGGCTTGGCGCCGGCGGAAAAGAAGCGGCTCCGGGACCGCTACCGGAAATTTCGCTCCCTGCCCGCGGAGGAAAGAACGCGCATTCGCCGGAACTTCGCGCGCTTCGCCGATTTAACCCCGGGCGAGCGTAAAGTCGTTCGCCAGCGCTGGCAACACTGGCAGCAGCTGCCGCCGGAGAAACGCCGTCTGCTGCAGAAGAAATTCCGGCACTGGCGCAGTCTGCCGAAGTCAAAACGCGAGCAACTCCGACGCCGGTATTTGCACTGGCGCAGCCTGCCGCCCGAGGAGCGCGAACGCCTGCGCCGGGAACACCGGCGCTAGGACCCGCCGTATGCCTACTCGGGAATCCACGCCACCCCTCCCGCCAGCCACAAGCCCGGCATGGGAACGCCCGGAATATCCTCATAGCGGACATCCAGGAGATTGCTGCCTTTGGCAAAGAGACGCCAGCGGTCGCTCAGGGCGAAGAGCACGCCCGCGTCCAGCAGCCACGTGGCGGGCTGGTTCGGCCGTTGCAGGCAGGTTGCCCGCACGTCAGGCGTGAGCACGCCTTCGGACTCCAGGGTGGCCGCCGCCTGCAGGTACCACCTCGGAGCATGCAATTGGTATTTGGAGGCATCCGCCGCCGGCGCCTGCAGGACCACCTCCTGATACCCCCCCGCGAACTGAAAAATCAGGCCCAGAACCGAAACGCCGGCGTGCACCGAGCCTCCCGCCGCAGACACGCGGCTTAAATTATTCGCGGTCCACGGCTCCGCCGCGGAGCGCCGTGTCCAGTCGATGACGTCATAAGCCCGCCGGTAAAATCCGGTCAGGCCGAGAGCGGCAATTTGACCCAGCCGGCCGTCCGCGCCAATCTCGTAGCACCAGGCCTTTTCGGGTTGGAGTTGCGGGTTGCCGCGGTTGGCCGGACTGGAATAATACAATTCCGTAAAATCGGGGCGGCGGAAGGCGTGCCCCGCGCTCGCCCGGATTTTCCAGTCCGGAGTCAAGCCCAGGGCCAGCCCGGCCGCGGGCGACCAGGTGAAATTCTGCAGGCCTTCCGCATCGGCCCTCAGGCTCAGATCGTAAAACCAGTCTGCGGCCGCCGCGGACTGGTAAAAGGCGTACAGGCCCGTCAGCGTTCGTTGCCGGCCGCCCAGCACGGAGCTCTCCAGATTTTCCCGCCGGCCGGACAGGCCCAGGCGCAGCCGTTGCCCCGCGGGGAAGGACCACAAGAGGGGCAATTCCCCCTGCAGCGTCCAGTTGCGATGCGAATTGACGGCGGCCTGCGGCTGCGTGGAGTCGAGCTGGAAAAAATCCTCGTGCCGGCGGAAAGAGAGCAGGGGTTCGAGTTCCACGGCCGGGGAGAGGCGGGACGAGGTTCGCAGGGAGGAATACCACAGGCGGGTGTGTTCCCGTGAAGGATAGGGCGCGTAGAAATCCGCGGCGCCGAAGCGCTCATCCGCGAATCCCAGCCGGATTTGCGCGGGCGCTGCGAGCGGGAGGTCCCCATGGTAACCGGCGCGGAGCCATTGGGCATCCGTGCCCGGGCGGTATCCCTGCGTGGCGCCCTGCTCGAAAGCCAGGGAATGCCCGCCCGCGGCCGTGGCGACGGGCAGGAACAAGCGGGCGCCCAGAGTGCCGAACCCTCCGCCCCAGGCCGTCAAGCGGGCCTGGCCCTGCCCCGGGGGAAAGGTGGCGACTGCCAGGGTTCCCCCCATCGCCTGGGAACCGAAACGGGAAGAACCATGTCCGGGCAGGATCTCGAGTCCCTCAATTTCATCGACCGTGACCGGCAGATTCAGGTTGTGATGGGCTGTTTGCGGATCACGCCAGGGCTGCTGGTCCAGAAGCACCAATGATTGCTGGAAGGTCGCCCCCCGCAGGCTGATATCGTTTTGGATGCCCCAGGGTCCGCGGCACTGCAAGTCCACGCCCGGGGCCTGGGTCAGCAGGTCGGCAACCGAGAACGGCAGATACCGCCGCAGGAGTTTGCCGCTTAAGGTTACCTGGTCCCGCGAGGAATATTCCGGCGCCGAGGTCAGGGGCTGCGCGGCGGGCGATACGGCCGACGGCTGGACGGAGGGGGTATCAGGCCGGGGCCAGAGACGGGAAGCCGGCAGCAATTCCAGGCGGTCGGCGCCTGGATAGGAGCCGGCCCGCGGATTCGCAGGCAAATCCGCGGTATCGCGGGATAAGGCCGGGCCGGCCGCGAACGCCTGCGGAATCCAGGCAAAAACGAGGCTGGCAGCCGCCAGGCAGGTTGCGAGGCTGGTACGGTGAATAGGCATGGATATAAGACGTCCGCAATGCAGCCATCATAGGCCATCTCGAAGCCAACAGTCAACTATATTTATGATTAAAGTTGACAAATACCCGAATTGGTTCATCTGGGGAAAAGCGGCGGCCCTTCACCGCCGGGGGTAAAAACCTGGCAGGCGCCGGACGGTGGAACCGGGAGTTATTCAAACAATTCGCCCAAAACGCGGAGGCCTTCCTGAATGATTCGCTTGACGATAGGCTGGGGATTGTAGGCAATGACCGCCTCGCGGCTGGAGACCGTGAAGCCGCCGGGCCGAAACAGCGGCAGGCGAAAGAAACCCACGGACGGCACATGGCAGGAGGCCTGGACGGCGTATCCCTCCTCGCGGTTTCCGGACAATTTTTCCACTTGGTGGTCGGGAAAGAGATAGGTCAACTCCTGCTCGTGCCAATCGGCGTGATTGAAAGTGCCGATGACCCAGGCGGCCCGCCGGGCCACGTGCTGGCATTTGATTTTCGCGGATCCCAGCAAGGCCAGCTGCAGGATGCCGGTTAAGAAAAGAAAAAACAGGAACAGCACCAGCGCCAACTCCAGGAAGGCCTGGCCCCGGTCATCGCGCAGGAAGGTTTTCATTGCAGGGTCACCAGTGCGATTTCCCAATCGGCCGAGGCCGGAACGAAGACCGCGCGGACGCTGATTGCCGGCGCGCGCGCGGACAAGGACAACTTGGCTTGCGCCGGTTGCGCCGGGCTTTTCAGCGCCGCCTGGTAAAACCCGGTCAGGGCGGCAGGCAGCGGCGAGTCCATGAGGTGCAGGCCGACCAGCTCCTCCGGGCGGCAGTTCAAGAGTTGCTGGGCCAGGGTATTCACCGCAAGCACGCGGTGGTCGCGGTCCAAAATAACAGCCGCGTGGGGCATCTCCGCGAGCAACAGGGAAACATTCCGCTGAAATTGATGCGTATCGGCCTGTGCTCCCGGCGGAGAAGCCGCCGCCGAGCGGGCGGCGGGGTCCAGCAATACGTAACGCCTGAGAAGCAGCCATAATAAAAGAGACAGGCCCAGGGAAACCAGCAGGTTCAGGATGATCGCCCGGACCAGGACTTCCTGCCTGCTTTGCGCCAAGCGGGCGCTGTCGAAATCCGCGCGGAAATACCCATCGTCTTGAAACGGCAGCGCCAGGACGATGGAGGTCAGGACGCGCCCCTGGGCGTGCCGGATGCGCGTTTCCGGAGAGGTTAAACGCGGGCCGGCGGGGGCCGAGGTTTTTTTCCCCATCATGCCGGAATCCGTGTGCAACAGAATTTTCCCGGTATTGTCAAATACCATGGCTTGTATCAATTGCGGAAAATTGGCCCGCGCGTCTCCCAGGGTGGTCAGGGCGGTGAGATCATCATTGGCCAGGAATGCCCGGGATATTTGGCTGGCGAGGTTCTGGCTGATGTGGAGCTGGACTTTTTGCATTTCGCTGCGTTGATGTTCAGCCGAGAGGTCGAGCAGATAACTCGTTGCCAGAAATTGCAGTAGCAGAGCCGTGACAAAAACCAACATCGGCAAACCCGCGACAGGAGGCAAAGCGCGTTTCATGACGGGCTCCCAAAATGATTTGCTAATTCCCGAAAGCTATTATATATTTTGACTGAACAGGAGTCAATTTGCCAATGCGCTCTCCGAGTGTGGTGGAAAATGGCTTCAAATTTGCCCCCCAAGAACCTGTTCGCGGATGAGTCCGGCCAGGCTTTGACCGAATACGTCCTGGTGCTGGCCTTGATTGCGCTTTCACTGGCGGCGGTTTTGGGATTGTGGAAATACCCCCTGGCGAAATACCTGGAAAGAATCGCGACGGCCATAGCCCGACCCCGGTAAGGAACGCTGATATTGGATTAGAGACTCCCGGGAGGAAAACATTGTATCAAAATTACAGTTCGAGAAAATCAACTTACTGAGGGGGTGCACCGTGCTGACGAAAGTCAAGGAACTGCTTTTCGAAGAGGAAGCCCAGGGCATGACCGAGTACATCATCATCGTGGCGCTAATTGCCCTGGTGGCCATTGCCGGCGTGAAAATCTTCGGGAAAAGCATTTCCGGTCTGTTTCAAAGCAAAGCCGGCGAACTCGAAAAAGGCGTCGTGAATCCCGAGGGTGGCCAATAAGCCCGGAAATCAAGGCCTTATCCAGATGAAGAGGCGGGGGTCCGGGGGCGGTGAAGCCCCCGAATGAAGCAGGAAGGAAAGCCGGACGCATCGGCTCAGTCCCCTTCAGGGGCCAGGGGTGGTCAGAGGAAAATTCCCCTGACTCCATGAGGGGTGACCACGAGCCGAAGGACTGTCGTGACTCTCGGCGAGTGCCAGAGGGGAAACCTCCCCTGTGGGAGCGAAGCGACAGCGGCCGGGGAACCTGTGGTTCCCCTGAAAGCTCCTAACTGCCCGGAGGTCATGAGACGATTCATCCATATGAAGCGGCCATTCCCTTGTTGTTAGGGTTCATATTGCTCATTGCCAGCGTAACGGATATTCTCCGGCACAAGGTCTATAACTGGCTCACTTTCCCCGCGCTCGGCCTGGGCCTGGGCTTGAACGCCGCGTGGCAGCAGCTGCCTGGTTTGTGGGGTGGCTGCGCAGGCCTGCTGGTGGGCGGCCTGCTGTTTTTCCCGGCTTTTTTCTGGGGAGGCATGGGTGCCGGAGACGTCAAGCTCATGGCAGTGGTGGGAGCCTTCATGGGGTGGGTTTTTGTGATTAACGCCGCCCTCTATGCGGCCGTCATCGGCGGCGTGCTTGCCGCGGCCTGGTTGCTGATCCGGGGCGAGCTGCTTCCGGCCGTAAAGCGCATCGGCCGGTTTTTATATTCCGTCTTCAGGCCGCATCTCAAGATCGAGCCTTTGTCCCGGAAATATCCCATCCCGTTTGCGGTCATCATCTTTGCCGGAACCGTGGCCGCGTTTTTCCTGCCTCCCATCCTGGTCCTGCCTTGAATGCCTGCGGATCGCCCCGCATGCCTGCGCGCCTGGCTTGAACCGGCCGCCTGAAACGGGGTTTACCGGAACAACGGGGATCAGGTATTGCCGGTTTTGGGTTTGAAAGGCTCCACGTGAATGGTGACCTCGGCCCCGGGAAGCTTCTGCTTGATGTCCCTTTCCAAATGATCGCATAATTTGTGCACTTCCTCCAGCGGCGAGTTGCCGGACATGACCAGGTGAAAGCTGATCACGTAACGGTCCAGGTGGCGGAAGATTTTCAGGTGATGATACCCCTGAAACAGGTTGGCGTGCCGCCGGATGAGCTGCACCAGCTGATTCTTGACGTCATCCAAGGTATGGGCCGTGGTATCGGGGTCGGCATGGACGATGACGTCCGCGTCCGGGATCAATTCCGCGACCTTTTTTTCCACCTGCTCCGCAATGGCATGGGCATCCAGGAAAGACAGCCCGCTTTGCAGCGCCAGTTTCACGTCCACGAAGGTTTTTGCGCCGGCGGTGCGCAGGCGGAGGTCATGGATGCGTTCCACCGCCGGCATGGCATTGAGGACGGCGTCCAATTTTTGCCGGAAACCCTCCGGGGCCTTGTCCAGCAGGACATCCACCGCCCGGCGGGCCAGGCGGATGGAGACGATGATGACCAGTATGGAAACGATCATGGCCGCCACGGCATCGGCCAAGGGGAAATTCAGAAAGCGGTATCCGACCAGTCCCAGGATGACGACCAGCGAGCTGAAAATGTCGGAAGAGAAATGCAGGGCGTCGGCTTCGAGGGCCTGGTTTTTGTGTTCCCGGGCGACGCGGTACAGGGCCCGGGAGCGCGATATGTCCACGAGGATCGAGATGCCCATCACCGCGAAGGCGTAAACATTGACATCCACGGCTACGGCCCGGCCGAGCATGCGTTCCACGGCTTCGTACAGGATGTATCCGCAGGTGGCCAACAGCAGCAGGACTTCAATGAAGGCGGACAAGCTTTCAATCTTGCTGTGGCCGTAATTGTGGGACTCGTCCGCGGGCTTGTCGGAGATGCGCACCGCCATCAGGGTCATGAGGGCGGCGCCCAGATCCAGGGCGGAGTGGGCCGCTTCGGATAAAATCCCCAGGCTGTTCGTCTGCAGCCCGACCACCAGTTTCAGGGACGTCAGGAATACGGCGGCCACCACCGAACTGATGGCCACGCGATATTTCATGCGCACTTTTCTGCTGTCAGTTTCCATGGAATTCGCATCCGGCCTCGTCCGGGGGCCTTGCCGTCTGCTTCCGCATGGTTTCCCTCCCGGAGTCCGGCGAAATCGGCCCCAAGCCAGCCGGCAGCGGCGGTTTCCGGTGCGGGGAAATCCCGCTGTCCTGAGCGGGGCGCTTTGCCTGAATCTTTGCCCTCAAATGGGTGCCTGAAATATCCGATACTATTATGTCCAGGCCGGGGAAAAAATGCAATTTATTATGGTTCATATTGTCTATTCATTATCATTCATTGGAATGAAACGGGCGGGATCACCGCGCGCGCCCGCGGGTTGGATTCTTGAAAAAAATGGTGAAATGAAATATTGAATGGTTATATACTTTGACCATGCCGGAATTGTGCCGTAACCAACAAGGTCAAGCCCTAGCCGAAGCAGCACTGGCCATCCCCATTCTGGTGCTGCTTTTCATGGGATGCCTGCAATTCCTGCAAATCGGACTCGCGCACATCGTGGTGATGGAAGCGGTCTTTGAAGCCGGCCGGCAGGCCTATTTGGATCAAGGCGATCCACGGAACGGGCAGAAAGTGGCCGCTGAAATCTGCGGCAGCGTCAGCCCGGGCCGGACCGAGTTTGTTGTGGACCCGGCCAATGCCGCGCGCACCTACACCGTGATCCATGACCTGAAGGCCCTCTTCCCGATCATCCGGAACGTCCACATCAAGCATTCCTGCCCGGAATATGTCTTCCGCACCGAGGGCGAGTAGCATGTCCTGCTGCCGCCGGCTTCTGCGTGAGGAACAGGGGCAAGTTCTTTACCTGACCCTGGCGATGTTCCTGGTTCTGATGGCCTTCACCCTGGTATTCGTCAACGTCATCTACCTGGCGGCCGTGAAGATTAAGGTCCAGGATTTGGCCGACAATATGGCCCTGTCCGCGGCGACCTTGAAAGCCCGCGTATTGAACAAAATGACCAATTTAAACGCCGCCCTGGAGTATCTCGCCCTGGAGGGCGGGACGATCCATACCACCAAGACCTATGCCACGCTGGTGGAAATGCTGGCGGCGCAAAGCATTATGATCGGAGTCTACACGACCAGCGTGGCGCTGGCCGAAAAACACAACCAGAGCCTTCAGGGTCTGCTGGAGCGGATCGCCCGAGAAAACGGCCTGGAGGAAGAACGCGGGCGGGTGCAAGTGTACGCGGCCAACATCGAACCGCCCTATCCCTGGAACGCTTTGAAGTCCGACATCGCGTTGAACCTGGAGGACTTGTATTTTCTTCCGACGCCGACCAGCCCGCCGGTTCCGCTGTATTTTCCGCTTGTTTCCCTGTCCCCGGCCCATGACTGGTCGGTCCAGACGCGCGTGGAATGGCGGACGCAGGGGGAAATCATCGGCGGCCGCAGCCTGGGCGTACGTCTGCCCGACATCGTGGCCCGGGCCCGGGCGGAATTTTACGACGAGCCCGTTCCGGGGGTCGCTTTCGGAAACCAGTGGCGGGTGCGGCTGGTCCAACCGCGACAGGATGTGGATGACAAACTGCGCAGCCAGGCCGGAACGCCGCCGGCCGCGTCCGCACCGGCTCCGTCCGCTCCCGCTCCCGGAGATTCCGGCACCTACGCGGGACAATATCCGCCCCCGGACGAGGAGGTTGTCGCCGCCCCGGAGCCCGTGAGAAAACCACCCGTAGGACGCTCCGGGAAATGAAGTTGCGACGCATCCGCCGGCGGACTACCAGGCCTCATCAAAAGGATGAGGCTTAGGGTTCGGGGGCGATGAAGCCCCCGACTGAAGTAGGAAGGAAAGCAGGACGCATCGGCGTCCGCGTCAGGGGAACCTGTGGTTCCCCTGAAAGCACCAATGGTCCAGGAGGAGAAGCATGAACAGGCAAATCATCATCGCCCTCGTACTCGCGGCCCTGGCGGCCTGCCTGACCTATTATTACATCAGCGAAAAGGAAGCCGCCGTGCAGGCGGACGTCACGCCGGTCAAGGTGCTGGTGGCCAAAAAACCCGTCAACCGGGGCAGCCTGCTGACGGCGGACAAGGTCGCCATCGTGGATGTGCCCGGGGCCTACGTGATGCCCGGGGCCATTTCGGCCGCCACCCCCAAGGAGGTGGCCAAACAGTGGGAGGAATATAAAAACCAGTTCGCCATGGTGCCCATCGCCAAGGGCGAGCAGATCCTGCCGAACAAGCTTTCCAAAATCCTGCCGGGCTTCGCCGGCGTGGTGCCCGACGGCATGCGCATCGAGTCCTTCGCCTTGGATGCAGCCGCCGCCGTGGGCGGGCATGTGAAGCCCGGAAACCGCGTGGACGTGCTGGGCACCTTCGAACATCAGTACCAGGGATTGAAAAGAATCACGGCCGTGGTGCTGGCGCAGGACATCCTGGTCACGGCGGTGGGGAACGTGACCACGGCGGACCAGGCCCGCGAGGGTTCCCGGGGTGCGGTACCGGCCGGCGGCAGCGTGACCGTGAGCCTGGCGCTGGCGCCCGAAGACGCGGTCCGGCTGGCCTTGTCCGAGCAGGAAGGCCGCCTGAAGCTGGCGCTGCGCGCCATGGGGGACGAAAATTTCCTGGACTTGCCCGATCAGAACCTGGGCAGCGTCTTGGGGCCGCTGATGAAGGTCCGGCGCGAGGAAATCAAGTCCGCCCCCCGGCGCGTTCCGATCATCAAAGGCCTGCAGTAACCGCCGGCAACGGACCGGTTCGCGCGGCGGGATTATTTCCGCGGGAGGGGATGTATGAAGCCTATCCAAATCATGCTGGGCGCGGGCGGCCTGCTGCTGGCGGCTTCCGGCGTGCTGGCCGGGCCGGACATCAATCTTACGCTGGGTGGCGCCAAGGTGGTGACCGTGCGCTCGCTGGAGCGGGTGGCGATCGGCAACCCCGAGGTGGCGGACGTCAAGCAGATCAGCGACCGGGAGCTGCTGGTGAGCGGCAAGAACCTGGGGACCACCACCTTGATCGTGTGGAAATCCGACGGGCGAAAAGACATTTCCACCGTGGTGGTGGCCGCCGGCAAGTCCGCGCAGACCATGATCGAGGTGGATGTTCAGGTCATGGAGATCTCCAAGTCCGATAACATGGATTTGGGGCTGGATTGGGAGAAGCTGGCGGGTGCGGGCGGGCAATTGACCCTGGTGGAGTCCACCAACCCCTTGCGGGCGATCGGCACCCTGGAACGCGGCAAGCTGGATCTCCTGCTGAAATTGCTGGTGGAGAAGGGAAATGCCAAGGTTCTGGCCAGGCCCAAACTGCTGACCTTAAGCGGGCACAAGGCCAGCTTTTCCTCCGGCGGAGAAATCCCCGTTTCCACGGTCAGCGCCACGGGCCAGGTCAGCGTGGAGTGGAAAAAATACGGCGTGAATCTCGACGTCCTACCCACGGCCACCGCCACCAACAGCATCAGCGCCGAAATCCGCGCCGAGGTTTCCGACGCGGATTTCACCCACTTAGTCCAGGGCAACCCGGCCATCAAGACGCGCTGGGCTTCCTCCACCATCCAGGTGGATCCCGGCGCCACGGTGGTCATCGGCGGCCTGATCCAGAACAAAACCCAGGTCAGACACCAGGGCCTGCCGGTGTTGTCGGAAATTCCCGTGCTGGGATACCTCTTCAAGTCCACACGGCTCATCCAGGATGAATCCGAACTCGTGATTTTCGTGACGCCGCAGCTGGTGCGGCAGTAGGGGGAGGGCGATGCCTGACACCACGGCAGGGCGGATCATCGTTTTCCACGGCGGCAAGGGAGGCGCAGGGAAGAGCCTCCTGGCGCAAAACCTGGCCTCCGCGCTCGCGGACCGCGGGCGGCGGAGCATTTTGCTGCTGGATCTCGACGCCGCCGGCCGCGGCGAGTACGCGGTGCGCTGGCCCCTGCCCGAGGGGCCGAGCCTGGCGGACATCGCGGGCCGATTGAGCCGCTTCGATGAGAACACCATCCGGGGTTATTTCCCCAGGAGCCCGTCCGGCGTGGAAGTCGCGGCCTTGGCGCGGGACGCCCGCCAGGCCCTGGAAGTGACCAGCCACCAGGTGCAGCGGGCCCTGGGGCTTTTCCGCCGCGCGTACGAGGCCGTGGTGGTGGACAACCTGGCCGGTTGGGACGCACTGGCCTTGGCCGTCTTGGACGCCGCGGACAATATCCTGATGATCTGCGCTCCGGACCTCGTCGGGGTCCAGCAGGCCAGGGAGGACAGCCGGCGATACCAGGAGCACAAGTTTCCGGCGGCCAAGATCGGTTTGATCCTCAACCGTGCCGACGTGCCGGAAGCGCTGACCCCGGAGGCCCTGGGCCAGGCCCTCCCCGGTCACCCTTTGCTCGCGGCGTTGCCGTTCGAACCGAACGCCACCGAGGCCATCAATACCCGGCGTGACCTGGTTTCACTGTTTCCCCACGCCCCCTGGACCAAGGCGGTCCAGGCCCTGGCCCGGAACCTGGAGTCCACGGCCCGTTTCCAGACCCGGACCCCGGGAGCCTCCGGGGATCAGGGCGCGTGCGAAGAAACGGCTGCTGCCAAAGTCGACACGGCGCGGATCAAGGAAAGGATCCACCGCCTCCTGCTGGAACATCCCGAAATCAGGTCGTACGCCTCGGATCCGGCGTTGAACCCAGCCAGCCAGGGCTTCCTGCGGGAAAAGGTGGAAAGCGTGGTGACCTCCCTGATGGCCTTGGAAGCCCCGGAACTGAGCGTGCGCGAGGAACGGGAACGGCTGGTGCGGGAGGTGGTGGATGAAGCCCTGGGCCTGGGGCCGCTGGAGGATCTGATCCGGGACGAGTCGGTGACGGAGATCATGGTAAACCGCCGGGATCAAATCTACGTGGAACAGGAGGGCCGCCTGCGCTTGACCCCGAAATACTTTATCAGCGACAAGCAGCTGATGACGGTCATTGAACGCATCGTGGCGCCCCTGGGGCGCCGCATCGACGAGAGCCAGCCCTATGTGGACGCCCGCTTGGCGGACGGCTCCCGCGTCAACGCCATCATCCCCCCGCTGGCCTTGAAAGGGCCCTGCCTGACCATCCGGAAATTTTCCAAGCAGCGTCTCAGCGTCGCGGACCTGATCCGGTTCGATTCCTTGACGCCGGCCATGTCGGGGTTCTTGGGAGCCTGCGTGGCGGCGCGCAAGAACATCGTGATCTCCGGCGGCACGGGTTCCGGTAAAACCACCCTCTTGAACGTCGTGGCGGCCTACATCCCGGAGGACGAGCGCATTGTCACGGTGGAGGACGCGGCCGAGCTCAACCTGCCCCAGCCGCATGTCGTGACCCTGGAGGCGCGGCCCGCCAACATCGAGGGCAAGGGAGCGATCAGCATCCGGGATCTGGTGCGCAATTGCCTGCGCATGCGTCCCGACCGCATCGTGGTGGGGGAGTGCCGCGGCGGCGAGGCCCTGGATATGCTGCAGGCCATGAACACGGGCCACGACGGCTCCCTGACCACGGCGCACGCCAATTCTCCCCGGGACGTGATCGCACGCCTGGAGACCATGGTCCTCATGTCGGGCATGGACCTGCCGGTCCGGGCGATCCGCGAGCAGGTGGCCAGCGCCGTGGACATCGTGGTTCAGCAGTCCCGCCTGCAGGACGGCTCGCGCAAGGTCACCCAGATCGCGGAGGTCGCGGGGCTGGAGGAGGGAATGATCGTTCTGAAGGACATCTTTGTGTATCAGCAGACCGGCCTGGAGCCAAGCGGCCGGGTCCGGGGCGAGTTTCAGGCGACCGGACACGTGCCGGCATTCATCCGGGACCTGGCTGCGCGCGGCATCGACATTGACGAGGAAATCTTCCGGAAGATATAACCACCGGCGCAAACGGCGCCGGACGTCCGGCAAGGGGATCCATGAACAGTCTCCTGGGAGTGAAATATCTGAGTTGTGCCTTGTTGTTCCTGGCCGTGTATCTTCTCGCGCTGGGCGTGGATCTCCCGCGCCGAAACCAGTGGCAAAGGTGGCTGGACCGCCTGCAGGTCCGGATGCGCCGGGAAACCGCGGACCCGGACCGCCCCGAAAGCGGGAGCCGTCGGGCGCGGCGCGAGCTCAACCTTCGCGTTCTCGGGTTGGCGGGCGGCTTCTGTTTGGGGCTGGCCCTGGCCTGGGACCCGGCCTTTCCGGCCGCCACCCTGGCGCTGGCGGGTATTCTGGCCGCAGCGGGTTTTTATGTCCCGGTCCTGATCGCGGCCTCGCGGGAGCGCCAGCGCCGCCGCGCCTTGGAAACGCAATTGCCGGATGCCCTGGAATTGACCGCCAATTCCATGCGCGCCGGACTGTCCCTGGTCCAGGCTCTGGAGGTCGTGGCCCGCGAAATCCCCCGGCCGCTGGCGGCCGAACTGTCGGATGTTCTTCGGGACGTGCGCCTGGGCCTGGCTCCCGAGGATGCCTTGGCCAAGCTGTCCGGCAGATGGAAAAACCCCGACCTGGAGTTATTCGTGCTGGCCGCGGAGGTATCCCGGCGCACGGGAGGCAATTTGGCGGCCGTGGCCGTGCAAATCGTGGAAACCGTCCGGGAACGGGTGCGCTTGCAGGGCCGCATTGCGTCGCTCACGGCCCAGGGCAAGATGTCGGGCTGGGTCGTCGGCCTGCTGCCTCTGGGCCTGCTGGTGGCCATGAGCCTGCTGGATCCGGAACTCATGCAGGGCTTTCTGCGACATCCCCTGGGTTGGATGCTTCTGGCCGGGGGTGTAATCATGGAAATCCTGGGCGCCTTTTTCATTCGGAAAATCATCGACATCGACGTATAAGGAGCCGGTATGTTTGAAGGGTTGATCCCGCTGCTGATGTTCATCGCCGTGTTTCTATGCGCCTGGAACCTGCAGCGCCTGATCCGTGCGCGGCGCCTGCAGCACCAGGTGGTGGCGCTCGGAACCGCAGCCGACCGGCAGGCCGTGGGGCCGAGACCGCCGGCCTGGAAGAAGCTCTTCTTCAACCTGTTGCCGCTGCTCGGGGCCTGGCAGGCGCGCTGGCTGCCTGAGACCTGGCGCCTTCGGGTTGAAAAGCGGCTCGCCTACATACCGCCATGGCAGGGACGAACCGCTTCCGAATGGCTTGCAGCCAAGGAACTGGCGGCGGTTGCCGGCCTGGGGGCCGGCTGGCTGCTGGCGGGGGATGCCTGGTGGGCCGCGCTCCTGGCCCTCGGGGCCTTTTTTCTGCCCGAGCTGTGGCTGCGGGAACAGGACCAGAAACGGCGGCGGGGCATCTTGCGCGAATTGCCGAACCTCCTGGATTTGCTCGCGGCCTGCATGGAAGCCGGCCTGGGGTTCGAGCAGGCCCTGCTGACGATCCTGGAGCGGGATCAGCGCGGGTATTTGAAAACCGAGCTGACCGAGATGATGCGCGCCATCCGCATGGGCGAGTCCCGGCGCGATGCGCTGCTGGAAATGGCGCAGCGCGTGGAGGAGCAGGATTTTACCACGTTTACCACCGCTTTGATGCAGGCGGAAAAGCTGGGCGTCAGCATCAGCCACACCTTGCAGACGCAGGCGGTCCAGCTGCGAAGCAAACGTTCGCAGCAGGTGGAAAAACTGGCTTTGGAAGCGCCGGTAAAATTGCTTTTCCCCCTGATCGTGTTCATTTTTCCCGTGGTTTTTCTGGTCTTGTTCGGCCCGCTGGTGATCCGGTTCATCCAGGGTTTTTAGGAAAGGTCCGTTCCCGTGTCAAAATATCCCGTGCATCCGGCCTACGCGGATTTGCCGGAATCGGATATTATCGCGCGCTGCCGCCAGGGCGATCTGGAGGCCTTCAACGTCCTGATCAGCCGCTACGAAACGCGGGTATTAAACCTGACGCTGCGGTATCTGCGGGATTACCATCAAGCCGTGGATGAAACCCAGGAAATCTTTGTCAAGGTCTTCCGGAAAATCGGGCTGTTCAAGGGCGAGGCCGCCTTCGGCACCTGGCTCTACCGCATCACGAGCAACCACTGTTTCAATGTTCTGAAACAGAAGCGTTCGGGATTCGGAGACCGGCAGAAGATGATTTCCCTGGAGTCGGCCCAACAGGGCCGTTACCCCCAGGTGTGGCAGGATGCGCGCGCGCCCAAACCCGACGAGGTCTTGGCCCAGGAGGAACTGCGCCAGCTCCTGCTGGAGCTCATCGAGCACCTGGCCCCCGTACAACGCCAAGTCATTGTCCTGCGGCACTTCGAGCATTTGAGCTACGAGGAGATCGCCGCGATTATGGAATTGCCGGTCACGACCATTCGCTCCTGCCTCTTCCGGGCGCGCAAACGCCTGCGGATTCTGCTGACGAAAAAACGGGGTAAGCATCGTGAAAAATGATTGGGACCGATTATTGAACGCCTACTTGGAGGGTGACCTGCCGGCCGCCCAGCGGGACCGGGTGGAGGAGCTGCTGCGGCGGAATCCCCAGGCCCGCCGGGATCTCGATGCATGGCGGCGGGTTATCGGCGGCCTGGAGAACGCCGCGCCTCCGGTTGTGCCGGCGCCGCCCGAACTCAGAACGCGGATCATGGACCGGCTGCGCGCTTCCGGAGGCGGCGGAACCGGCGGCGGGGGCACGGGTCCGGCTTGGCGGTGGATTCGCTGGCCCCACGTGCTGTCCGTTTTGGTGCTGGCGGGCTTGACCGGGACCTTCATCCATCTGGACCACACCCGCCAGTCACGGGTCCAGGCGCTGCCGCCGGTTTCCGGGGGGCAGGCCTCGGAAGCATCCCTGGACCGGCGCGCGCCCATTCCGCCCGGATCGCAGGCGGCCGAGGCTGGCGGATCGTCGGGCCGGACCCAGGCATCGCCCGCGGACATCCGCTCGGGCCGGAATTCGCTGCCAAAAAGCCGGCAGGCTTATTCTTCCGAGACGCACGGGATTTTGGTCATTGGCTCCGGCGCCCCGGGGGCCCGGGGCGGGGAGAGGAAGCCCGGAGTGGAAAAGCCCGCCGCCGGCCGGGCGGAGGAAGTGGTTCCTGCGGTGGTTTCCCGTGAACCGGGGCAGCGGTTGGAGGACGCATCGGGATGGACGGCATCCAGGCTGGCGGAGGTCTTCCGGCTTCAAGGCTGGTCTGCGGGCGAAGCTCGTTTTGTCCTGCGCTTGGCTCAGAGTCATAACCTGGATCCTGTTTTGCTGGGTTTGGCACAACATGATTTTCCGCGGTTTGCAAGTCTGGAGCTGGCGGGCCGTCTCCGTGCGTCCTTGAATCGCTCGGCCGGGCAGCCCGCGGATGTCCGCCTGTCGCGGATCTTGACAGATTTGGGCGGCGACCCGAAAACCTTGCTGCCCCGGTGGAAAAAAGCCCTGGCTGGCGACGGACCGCGGCCATGATGCGGATTCCCTTCCTGCCCGGCCGGATTTAAGTCCGCAGCCTGGGCCGGTTCCACGGAGCTGCCTGCCTTTTTTCCGATTTCGGACCATGTTCCATCATCTCTTTTGCCATCCCGTAGCCCATCCGACTTAAAAGCGAAGCCGGTAAACCAGAGACCCATCCGGTGTGATGAAAAGAAAGACCGCCGGTCCGACGGAAAAAATGCAACGTCCAGTCCTTTCCATGGTCCATTCTTAAGCAGGTCTTCACCATCACTTCAAAGGAGGTAGTATGATGAGGCACGGCGTAGCACGAGCGTTATCCGGCACAATTGTTCTTAGCATGGCGCTTTTGGGCGGACCGGCGGCGTACGGGGCACCCCTCCCCGCGGCGAAAGGAAAATTGAAAACCCGGACCGGAACCGTGGCTGCTTTCAGCCGGGAGGAATTGGTGGTAAACAGCGGCAAGCGCGGGGAGCTCCGGCTCAGCCTGGTTCCCGGAACTCAAGTGACGAGGGAAAAATCCGCGGAAATCTCGCGTCTCCGGGTCGGTGCGCTGATTCGCCTGGAGGGGCGTGGCGGAGAAAATCAGTTTCATGCCCGACGGCTGATCCTGTTATCGCCGGATGAAAAGTGGCGGCAAGCCAAGCAGGGCAAGACCGGCCCGGCCTTCGGCCCAACGCCCCGGAAAGCCGAGTTGAAGGCCAAGGTGGCGAGTGTTCAGCCCTTGCGGGCGGAAAACCGTTTCGGGCAAAAGTTCGATTTGCTGGTGGGCCCGGAAACGACGATCTTGGCCGACGAGAAATCCACGGCGGATCAAATCGAAACCGGGGACAGGGTACGCGTCCGGTATCGGGATCAAGAAGCGGGGAAGGTGGCGGAGCACATCCGGATTCTCGTGCCCGCGGCTTTTCAGGAAGTGAGAGGATAATCCCCAGGTTGGGCGGATGGAATTTCCGGTGCCGCGGGGACAAGAGGCAAGCTTGCCAGCCGTTTAAACGGCTCTTTGCAGACGTTGCACAGACAGGGCCCTGCCGGAAGCGGGATCCGCATTGACCAAAACGGCGTTCAACCAGGGACGGCCGGTGGCCGGAGAAAAACGGGAAGGCATGCTGTAGAGAAAGCGGTGCAGTGCATCCTCTTTTTCAATGCCGATGACCGAATCCCGGCCGCCGGTCATGCCCACATCCGTCAAGTAGGCGGTGCCGCGCGGCAGAATTTCTTCATCCGCGGTCTGCACGTGGGTGTGGGAACCAATGACCGCCGTGGCCAGACCGTCCAGGTACCAGCCCAGGGCGCGCTTTTCGGAAGTCACTTCGGCGTGAAAATCAACGAAACATAGCGGCGTTTCCTGCCGCAGTCTTTTCAGGATTTCCTGGCCCGCGACAAAGGGGTTTTCCAGGTGATGCATGTAAACGCGACCTTCCAAATTCAGCACGCCGATTTTCATTTCCGTTGTACCGGCCGTAAAAACGCCCCAGCCCCGTCCCGGCACACCCGCCGGGTAGTTGGCCGGCCGTAACAGCCGCGGCTCTAAGTCCAGGTAATCCAGGATTTGTTTCTTGTCCCAGATATGGTTGCCGCTGGTTAAAACGTCCGCGCCCGCGGCGAAAAGTTCCTGGGCGATTTCGGGTGTCAACCCGAACCCCCCGGCGGCGTTTTCCGCATTGAGAATGACAAAGTCCGGCGCGTGCTCGCTTCGGATTGCCGGCAGGAGATCGCTAAACGCCCGCCGCCCCGGATGGCCGATGACGTCACCGATGAAGAGAATCTTCATGATGGCCTACTTCGCGTATTCCACCGCCCGGGATTCCCGGATCACGGTGATTTTAATCTGGCCGGGATATTCCAATTCCTCTTCCACCTTCTTGGAAATATCCTTGGCGAGCATGATGGCTTCCTCATCGGAGATTTTATTCTCCTCGACGATGATCCGCAATTCCCGCCCGGCCTGGATGGCATAGGCCTTGGCCACGCCCGTGAAGGCTAAGGAGATGTCCTCCAGCCGTTTCAGGCGGCGGATGTAGGTTTCGATGTTTTCCCGCCGGGCGCCGGGCCGGGAAGCGGAAATGGCATCCGCGGCTTGGACCAGCACCGCCTCCAGGCTCTGGAAATCCACCTCTCCGTGGTGGGCGGCGATGCAATGGACCACGGAGGGGGGCTCGTTGTATTTGGTGGCCAGATCCGCGCCGATGGCCGCATGCCCTCCTTCCACCTCGTGGTCCACGGCTTTGCCCAGGTCATGCAGCAGGCCGGCACGGGCGGCCAGGGCGGCGTCCGCCTTGAGTTCCGCCGCCATGGCTCCGGCCAAGTGGGAAACCTCGATGGCATGCTGCAGCACGTTCTGTCCGAAGCTGGTCCGGAAGCGCAAACGGCCCAGCAGGCGCAGCAGTTCGGGATGGAGGCCGGTGACGCCGCAGCTTAAGACGGCCTGCTCGGCGCTCTCCTTGATCATTTGTTCGACTTCGGCCTTGGATTTGGCCACGACTTCCTCGATGCGGGCGGGATGAATGCGCCCGTCGGTCAGCAGTTTTTCCAAGGATAGGCGCGCGATCTCACGCCGGACCATGTCAAAGCAGGAAATGATCACCGCCTCGGGGGTGTCGTCCACGATCAGGTCCACGCCGGTGGCCGTCTCCAGCGCGCGGATATTGCGCCCTTCGCGCCCGATAATCCGGCCTTTCATCTCTTCGTTGGGCAGGGGCACCACCGAAATCGCGGTTTCGATGGTGTGTTCGTAGGCGGAACGTTGAATCGCCATGGTAATAATGCGCTTGGCCTTTCGATCCGCATTTTCCTTGGCCTCATCCTCGATTTGTTTGATCATGCGGGCGGCGTCATGGCGGGCCTCGTTGGTCATGGTTTCGACCAGGAGTTTCTTGGCGCCTTCCGCCGTCAGGCCGGAGATTTTTTCCAGCTTGTTTTTCTGTTCGTCGATTAACGCCTGTAACTGGTTTTCCTTGTTTTGCAGCTGGCCCAAGGACGTTTTCAAATTTTCTTCACGCTGCTGTTGCTCGCGATCCCGGGTATCCAGCAGTTCCATGCGGCGATCCAGGGTGGTCTCTTTTTGCATCAGACGGCTTTCCATGGCCTGCAATTCCTGCCTGCGCACCCGGGTTTTTTCCTCGAATTCAATCCTTTCTTTGTAAAGCTTGTCCTTGGCCTCCATATCGAGCTCGCGCCGCAGGGTCTCAATCTCCCTTTGGGCATCCGTGAGAATTCGCTGGGCTTGGGATTCGGCGGAGGCAATGATTTTTTCAGCGGAACGTTTGCGCAGAAAATATCCCAGGCTGAAACCGGCGCCCAGGACGATCAACAACAGCACGATAATTTGGGCAAGGGACATGACTACGTCCTCCTTCGGGACGGGGCGGAGGACGGGAACTGGAGGAGGGAAAAAAATCGTTAACGGGGTGGGGAGGGGATTAACGGCATAAGACCCGATTTAACGCGGGCCGGTACGCACTGGTTATGCCTCCATAAAATACTTCCGCGACTCTGGATGCATTTTTAGGCAGGCCCGAGATCCCTCATGGAATCCACCCATATATTACAGTCCAACTTACAGCCGCCGCAAGGCGTCTGCTCCCGAAAATTCCGCCACGAAATATATTTTTACGGTCTGTTTTCAGACCGGCTTGAAAACCATTATAATCAGCGTTCAGAACGATGTCAAGGATGAAAAAAACCCGCGATGCCGTGTGCAGCGACTCTTCGAACCCTCTTACCAGGTGGGCACCGAAGGACAGGAATTTAGCTTTCCCCCGAAGGGGCGCACCTTCCAGCCTGACACGGTTCCCGATAAAAAGGTGTTGGCTCGAATAAATGTCGCGACATCACCAACATCGCAGGCATTTATGGTATAGCACATTTCCCGGGGTATTTCAATTCGCGGATTGGGAATCGACTCTTTGCTATTTACAGGCCTTGAAAATATCGCTATACTAACTATAATAGTGGAATTCTAAGCATTTTTATCCGCTTTCAACTCCGGAGCATAGGAAGTAGTACGAATAATAATTCCTTTCCAAAACAAGGCTGTGGCTGGCATGCGAAAACAAATGAGGCGAATAGGGGGTTTGGGGGCTATTTTTTGCCTGGCGGGCTTTGTCCCGGCCTGGGCAGCCAACTTTTGGTTCGATGACCTGACCGGCACGGCCGGCAGCCAACCCATTGCCTGGGTGGACGAGACCCAGGATAATGCCTACGACGCGGACATTGCTTTCTCCTATACTCCTTCTTATGCCGCCATCACACGAACGGCCGAAAGCACGTCGGGCAAGGTGCTTTCTCCTGCCTCGAGTTGCGACGTCAGCACATACAATATGGTAGAGGTGAGCGTGGTCGGGATTTCACCCGCCACGACCTGGAAAATTGGCATTGAGGAAGTCGGGTCCGCGACCTATTGGGATTTAAATGCCAGCACCTCGGAAACCGGAACCTTCGCCTTTGATTACTCCGCCGTCACCGGTTGGTCCGGTGTACATGATTTTTACGTGCGCTTGACTGTGGAAGGGGGAGGCGGCGCCTACATCGTCGTGGATTTTGTCAGAGTGTGCGATGATGCTGCGACTCCCACGCCCACGAATTCACCCACACCGACCTGGACGGAAACACACACGCCGACCTGGACGGAAACGCACACGCCGACCTGGACGGAAACGCCCACGCCGACCTGGACGGAAACGCACACGCCGACCTGGACACCCACGCACTCGCCG
>CAZQGO010000001.1:106687-144615 GCA_964593065.1 uncultured bacterium
CACGCCGACCTGGACGGAAACGCACACGCCGACCTGGACACCCACGCACTCGCCGACCTTGACGCCGACGGGTACCCCTTCGCCTGCGGCGGACAGTTATATCCAACCCAACACCGCGGATGCCTTCCAGACTCAAAAATATGAATATCTTGTTCTGCCCAAGTCACAAGGCGACATCGACACGGTTTACATCGATATCCCGGGCGGCTGGGCCGTGCCGGAAACACCCGCTTCGAACATTCTTTCCGGCACGGTAACCTTCTCCGGGGAGAGGATCGTGATCAGTTATTCGCCTCCCTGGTCCTTCGGTTCTTTTGACAGCATTACCTTGACGGCGACCGCTCCCGGGACCGGTGGCATGTATTATTGGAGCGCCTACCTCAATGACGGCACTTATGCTGCGACCACCCCGTCCAATAAAAGCCAGATCGTGGAGGTTTTCACCCTGACCGCCACGCCGACGCGCAGCCCTACCCGTACGCCGACCTCGACGCCGAGCCATTCCCCGACCTCGACACCGACGTGGACGGAAACCACCACGCCGACCTTCACGCCTTCGCATACGCCGAGCTGGACTCCGACCTCCTCGCCGACGTTCACCTTCACGCCGACGTGGTCGGAAACGCAAACGCCGACCGCCACGCCTTCATTCACACCGAGCTGGACACCGACACCAACGCCGACCTTCACCTCCACACCGAGTTGGACGCCGACGTCCACGCCGAGCCACACGCCCACGTTCACGCCGAGCTGGACACCGACACCTACGCCGACCTTCACGTACACGCCGAGCTGGACGCCGACGTCCACGCCGAGCCACACGCTCACGTTCACGCCGAGCTGGACACCGACCTCCACCCCATCCTTCACTGCCACCGCCACTCCGACTGGAACGCCGACCTCTACCCCGAGTTTTACGCCCACCCATACGGAATCCGTGACCGAAACACCGACGCACACCTCCACGGCTACGCCTTCGGCGACCGCAACCCATACGTCCACGACCACTCCCACGCCGTTCCCGGCCGCCGATGCTTTTATCTCTCCCAATTCATCCCTGACCGGGCAGACTCTGAATTACGAATATCAGGTCAACGCCACCTCCCCGGGCGACATTTCCACCTTGTACCTGTCCATCCCCGGGGGCTGGTCCGTTCCCCTGACGCCGTCTTCCAACCTCCTGGGCGGGCTGGTTTCCTTCGCCGGGAATCAAATCGTCATCTCCTACGGCACGCCCTGGTCTGCCGGGTCCTGGGACAGCATCACCCTGACGGCGACAGCGCCCGGCGCGGGAGGGACCTATTACTGGAATTCGTATTTAAACGACGGGACCTATCAAGCCCGCACTCCGGCCACCAAGAGCCAGGTCGTGGTTCTTTATCCCTCCACCATCACCATCACGCCCACCTTCTCGCCCACGGCCACGCCTTCCGCCACGCTGACGGCCTCGCCCACGGACACGCCCACCCACACTCCGACTTCGACTCCGACCCACACTCCGTCTTCCACCTGGACTCCGACCTCGTCCCCGACTTCGACCCAGACTCCGACTCAGACTCCGACCTCGTCCCCGACGTTCACCTCCACTCCCACCTCGACTCCTACCCATACGCCCACCTTTACGGCCACCTGGACGCCCAGCTGGACGCCGACGCACACGTCCACGGGAACAGCGACGTCCACGGCCACGCCGACCCACACGTCCACGGCCACGCCGACCTTTACCGCCACCCTGACGGCGACTCCGACCGTTTCCGCCACCTTTACCGCCACGGCCACCGTCACCGCCACCATAACGCCGGCCGCGGAAGCCTTTATCGACCCCAACACATCCTTGGTCGCCGAGAACCGGTACTATGAGTACCGGGTGGATGCCATTTCCCTCGGACAGATCGATACGCTGTATTTGACCATTCCCAGCGGCTGGTCCGTGCCGGTGACTCCCGCCTCCGCGATCCAGGGAGGACTCGTCTCTTTCGCCGGGAATCAAATCGTGGTCAGCTATGCCGCGCCATGGGCTCTGGGAGCCCACGATTACATTACCCTCACCGCGACCGCGCCCGGAACCGGCGGCACCTATTATTGGAGCTCTTATTTGAACGACGGCACCTATCAAACCCAGACGGCCGCCACCAAGAGTCAGGCCGTCCTCGTCGTGACACCGACCCTGACTGCCACGGCGACCGTCACGCCCACCCTCACCGTGTCCCCGACGGCCACGCCGACGGACACGCCCGTGCACACCCGGACGGTCACGCCGACGGATACGCCCACGCACACGCCCACTTCCACCCCCACGCACACCCCCACACCTACGCCGACCGTCACGTCGACGGCGACGCCCTCCTTTACACCCACGGCAACGCCCTCCTCCACGCCGACGGCGACCCCCTCGGCCACGGCGAGTTCCACCTGGACGGTGACCTTCACGCCCACCTGGACGGCGACCTTCACCCCGACCGCGACGCCGTCCGCTACCGCCAGCTCCACGCCCAGCCATACGCCGACGCAGACCCTGACCGTCACGCCGACCGTGACGGAGACTTCGACCCCCACGCCGACGCAGACCCCGACCGTCACCCCCACGGGCTCGCCGACGCAGACCCCGACGGCCACGCCGACCTTCACCCATACCGTGACCCTGACGCCATCGGCCACGGTCACCATGACCGCGACCATCACGCCTACGGCCACGCAAACGCCGGTGTATCAGCTGGTGCCCATCGCCCCCAATGAGTATTTCAACCCCGGCGTGCCCCCGGGCTGGGCCGGAAACGTCACGCCCGCGGTTGCCGGCTATCCCGTGAGCATCACTATCCGCCTGCTGGATTTGAATACGTATCAGCTGGTGCCGGTCAATGACACCATCTTGCTCAGCACTTCGGCCAATGCCAACCAGGTGCGGAATTTCCCGAACCAGATCGCCTTGACCGGGGGTCAGGCGGTGCTGGCACCCATTTTCATGGAGCCGGGTCTGACCTATACGGTTACGGCCGACCATCCGGCCTACCAGGCTGGCACCTCACGGCCCATCCCCTGCAATGCCGGCGCCTTCGCCCAAAACCCCTATCTGCAGGTGAGCCACCTTTCCTTGGCGCCGGTCACGGCCGCGCAGGGGGAAGCAAACGTGAACATGCTCGCCCTGCGCATCACCAATCCGAACTCGCCGGGTTCAGCCCTGTATAATCTGCGGGGGCTGACGCTGACGGTCCAGGACCGAAACGGCGCGCCGGTGGCGGCCGCCGGAACGCTGGTCCGGCTGACGCTGCTCGAGGCGCCGGGCAACAGTCGAGTAAGCAGCATAAGCGCCCTGCCGGCCTCGGAACGAGTCTATCTCCCCGTGGCCTATCAGCAGGTGCTGGTCCATCCCCAGGAGACCCGGGAATTGTGGCTGCAACTGGACTTGAGCTCCACCGTCCCGGTCGACTCCCTGCGCCTGCTGCTGGCGGCCGCCCCAGACTGTGACGCGCAATTTTTGGATGGAACATCGATGCAGGTGCAGGCGGCTCCGGGAGACGCCTTCCCCATGGTTTCGGACAGCGTGGCGATACGAGCCAGGGCCCTGGCGGAATCCTACATCAACTATCCCAATCCCTTTGCCGCCGGCCGGCAATTCACGACCCTCGAGTATTATCTCGAGCAGGACGCGACGGTCAGCCTCAAGATCTATTCCATCGTCGGGGAACCGGTGCGGGTCCTGCTGGAGGAAACGCGCCAGTCTCCCGCCAGCGGCACGTTCCACATTCCGTGGGACGGACGCAACGGCTCCGGACAGGTCGTCTTAAACGGCGTGTACTTCGCGGTGTTGACCGTGAAACCCGCGGCGGGCGGGGAAACCCGCTCCTTGATGCTGAAAATCGCGGTGATCAAGTGAGGCCCGGCGGAAATTTGGCTGGGACCGCACTCACCCCTGCAGGCGAGGTTGAAGCATGATGCGCAAGGGAATACCCCTGGTCCTGTGCGCGTGGCTGCTGGGTTTACCGGCCGCAGGAGCGGCCGCTACCCCGGATGCCGGCACGCAGAATCCTCTGGAGCTGGGCGCCGGCGCCCGGGCCCTGGCCCTTTCCGGCGCCTACAGCGCAGCGGCCGATGATGTCACGGCGTTGGTATGGAATTCCGCAGGCTTGGCGCGCATGGACCAGATCCAAGTGGCGGCCATGCACATCAACCTTTTTTACGACACCCCCTATGATTTCGTGGGCCTGGCGTATCCGCTCCTGGACTGGGGAACGTTTGCCCTGGGGGCCATGCGCCTGGCCACCGGCGGCATCATTCTGCGGGACGAGCGCAGCTACCTCGTGGGCGCCTCCGAAGGCAACTACGAACTGCGCGAATTTCTCCTGGGCTACGGCCGCGAACTCCCGTGGGGGTTCGCCCTCGGGACCGCGGTCAAGATCGACCAACAACGCCTGCTGGGAAATTTCACGGCCGGCGTGGGCCTGGACCTGGGAGTGCAGTACCGTTTTCCCAAGGAACTGGCCCAAACTCTCGGCGTGGGTTTGGCCTGGGACCAGCTCGTCCTGGGGGTGCAGGCGCAGAACGTCGTGGGCTCCCGCCTGCGCCTGGATCAGGAAACGGACATTCTGCCCTTGAACGTCTCTCCGGGCTTGGCCTATACGCTGGATCTTCACGACGGGCTGAAGCAAAAGATATTACTCGTCGGCGGGATGGAAAAATCGACCTGGCGCGCCTGGCGGTGGCGCGCCGGGCTGGAGTACCGGATCTATGACCTGTTGGCCTTGCGCGGAGGTTTTCAGAGCGACGCCTGGACGGCCGGGGCGGGTTTGAGCTACGCCGGGCTGGAAGTGGACTACGCTTTAGCCGGGCAGGAATTGGGATTGAGCCACCGCTTCTCCTTAGCGTACCGTTTCGGACCCTCGGTGAGCGAACAGCTTCGGGAACGGGAACGCCGCCGGCAGGAGGAACTGGACCGCGAGGCCGAGCGGCGGGCCCAGGCCGCTGTAGCCAAGGCGCGCGAGGAAATGGAAAGCGAATTGAAGAACAGCGAGCAGCGCTACCGCCGCGAGCGCCGGGCGCTGTTGGCCAACCAGGAGCGACTGCTGTCCCGGCAGAAAAACCGCTTGGCTCAGGAACACCGCACGGAATTGGACCGCGAATATTTCAAAGCCCTGCATTATTTTCTGGGCATCAAGGATTACCTCGCGAAAAGATACCGTCAGGCCCTCACGGAATTCGAAACCGTAGCCAAGTTCGATCCCCAGTACATGGAGCTGCCGTACTACCTGGCGCGGGCCCGTCAGATGGCCACCGGGCAGGCCACGGTCATGAGCGAAGCCAGCCTGCAGCTGTACTACCAGGGCATCGACCTGTATATCGAAAATGACTTCGCCCAGGCCATCGCCGTCTGGAAGAAAATTCTCCAGCAGGAACCGAACAACTTGATGGTCCTCCGCAATATCGAGGAAGCCCAGGGGCGCCTGGACGCGCTGCAAAGTGCCGAAGCCCAAGGCGAGATCCAGCCCGGAGCCGCGCCGTCCGCCCCGGAGGAAAAACGGTAGTCAACCCCGCGGCGTCCGCGGGCACGCCGCCGGAGGAAAGGAAACCCGTTCGTGCCTAGACTGCTCTCCAAATTGTTCCGCGGACCGCTGGTCAAATCCTTCGAACTCCGCGTGCCCGCGCAGGAGCATCACCTCGGCGACATCCGGGATTTCATCGCCGATATTTCCAACCAGGCGGGATTCTCCCTGCACGAGATCAACAACTTAAAGCTGGCCTTGGACGAGGCCTGCTCCAATGTCGTGCGCCATGCCTACCGGGGCATGGCGCAGGGCGACATCTTCCTGAAAGTCAACTGGTGGGCCAAGGAGCTCGAGATCCTCATCCAGGATCGCGGCCAGGGATTCGAATGGAAGAGCACCAAAGCCCCCGACCTGAACCGCTACGTGGAGATCGGGAAGAAGGGCGGGCTGGGCATTTGGTTCATCCGCAAGCTGATGGACGACGCGGATTACCACCGTGCACCGGATGGCAACGTCCTGCGCTTGGTGAAGGAAATCCGCCGGCCGCGGGCGGAAGAACCAGAACCGGTCGTCGAAACCCTGCCCGCCGAAATGCTGCCCTCGCCGGTGGAACGGCGCCTGGACCAGCGCGGACGCATGAGCGTCCGCATCAAATTCCTGCTGCCCGTGACCATTTCGGTGGCCATCCTGGTCCTGGCCATTTTCGCCTACATGTTCCGCAACCAGGCGGCATCCATGCGGGCGGAAATCATTTCCAATGCCGAGGAAATCACGCGCCGCCTGGCCAAACAGGCGGTGGATTACATGGTCAAGGAAGACGACCTGCATCTTGCCAGCCTGGTGAAAACCACCGTCCGGTCGGATGCAAAACTGGCGTACGCCTTCATCGTCAACCGGGAGAATATGATCTGGGCCCACTCCATCACCCAGCGCATGTTCAAGACCTACGAGCCTCCGCCCGGGTTCCGCACGCCTCAGGGAAAGCAGGTACTGGAACAAACATGGCAGACGCCCGCTTGGGGCGAGGTGCACGACTTGAGTTATCCCGTAACCCTGGGAGACCTGCCGCTGGGCACCGTGCATGTGGGCGTGAAGGAACGCGCCATTCTCCAGGACATCCAGAGCGGCCGGAAAAACGCGGTCTTGATCTTTGTCCTCGCCCTGGTCGCCAGCACCTCCGGGGCGTATTTCCTGATGACCTTCCTGATCGCGCCCGTGCGGAAACTCGCGGACGGCATGCTGGCCATTAGCGAGGGCAAGCTGAATCACCGCATCATGATCCGCAGCAACGACGAGTTCGGACAGATTGCGAAAATCTTCAACGAGATGACGACGCGTTTCCGGGAGGCCCAAAGCCACCTCCTGGAGCAGGAGCGCATCGAGCAGGAGATGCAGGTCGCGCAGGAAATCCAGCATACCCTCCTGCCCCGCGACGTTCCCCAGATCGAGGGCTACGACGTGGCCAGCCTGTACCGTTCCGCCAAGGAAGTCGGCGGGGATTACTTCGATTTCGTCCTGGTGGACGACAACACCATGGGCATCGCCATCGCGGACGTGTCCGGCAAGGGCGTGCCGGGTTCGCTGGTCATGACCATGATCCGGACCGCGCTGCGCTTGGAAGCCCGCAGCAACCGCTCGGCCACGGACGTCATGGCCAAGGTCAACGATTTCGTCACCCCGGACATGAAGAAGGGCATGTTCGTCACCATGTTCTACATCGTCCTGAATTCCCGCAGCCGCATGATCAATTTTTCCAGCGCGGGACACAATCCCTTGATCCTGTTCCGCGAGGAAAGCAATCGGATTTATTACCTGAAGCCGCGCGGGTTTCCACTCGGCATCGACCTGCCGGACACCCGGCTCTTCTCAAAATCCCTGACGCAGGAGCACGTCAGCCTGAAGAAAGGCGACATCCTGCTGGCCTATACGGACGGCATCACCGAGGCCATGAATCCGCGCCGCGAGCAGTTCGGCGAGCAGCGCCTGCTCGAGATCATCCGCAAGAATCACGATCTCAGTGCCTCGGAGTTCGTGGATAAATTATCGGAAGCCCTGGCGGTCTTTACGGAGAACTATCCGCAGAATGACGACATCACCTGCGTGGTCGTCAAGGAAAAAATGATGGCCGATACGGTCCAGATCAACCTGCGGCGCAAATTGTTTTATCTGATCGAACACGAAGGCTTTTCGGTCGCCGAGGCCTGCCGGCAGTTGAATGTTTCCACCTCCACCTATTACCGGTTAAAAAGACTCCGGGACAAATTCGGCGCCAAGGGGCTGTTCCAGGTCGCGGCCCGCAGCGAGGTCCAGATTCAACAGCTGAGCGTGGAGGAACGGCGCAAACTTCTGGACCTGATCCTGGCCCACCCCGAATGGGGCGCCAAACGACTATCCCAGGCCCTGTCCAGCCAAATGGAAAGCGGCACGGAGGTCAAGGAAAGGATGATTTACCAGGAATTGAAGCGCTTGAAGCTGACCACCCGCGCGGCGCGGGAGGAATTTGCCGCCAAGAAGAAAGTTGACGCTCCTCGGACCACTATGCTACCATCGCAGCCATGAAGGGGGTTTGTTAGCCATGGAAGGCATACAAATCGGCATTGACCGCGTCCCGGCTCACCCGGAAATATCCCTGGTCAAGATCAGCGGCTACATTGACACCACCACTTCCAGCGAGCTGGAACGGGTCATTCAGAACCTGCTGCGGGAACAACGCTATAAAATCGTGGTGGACCTGACCCACGTGGATTATATCAGCTCGGCCGGCTGGGGAATTTTCATCTCCGAAATCAAGAATTTACGCAGCCACCGCGGGGATTTGAAGCTGGCCTGCATGTCCGAATCGGTCAATGAAGTCTACGAACTCCTGGAGTTTTCAACTATTTTAGACGCCTCCGAATCCGTGGAGACGGCCGTCCGCCTGTTCGAGAGCGCCGGAGAGCATCCTGGGGAAACCGCCCGTTCCACGCCTGAAAAGACCGCACGACCAGTGGAGAAAGCCGAAGTCCGGCTTGGTGGCACTCCGGCAGACAAACCCCAGCCCGCGGCGCCCAGGCCGGCGCCCTCGCCGGCAGCGGCGAGCCCGTCCACGCCGGCCGCCCGTCCGTCCGGCCTGCAGGCCACGCCCGGACAGGAGTCTTCCGCGGCGATGGACGCGCGGACCCCGGCGGCGGTTGGCCCGGCCTCGACGTCGTCCCCGGCAGCCGCAGGAGGCGCGCCCGGCGACGCCAGGGATTTCGGCATGCTGCCCTTAATCGACCGCATTCGCACCCTGGTCAAGATGCATCCCGACTGGGGAGCCTGGAAACTGAAAAAAGAGTTGAACCGCCTGCGGGGCCAGCAACCCAAGATCACCTGGGCGGAAGTGCGCGCCGAATTACGCTACAGCGGCCTGAAGTCCAAGCGGGCCCGTTTCCAATTCGCCCGGGGCCGTTAGGTCGGACTAAGGAGGCGGCAATTTGAGCAGCTTCAGCTTCTCCACGGTGATTCACGGCAAGCACCGCGACTATGTGGTCAAAACCACGAATTTCGATTCCATCCGACGCATCATCATCAACGTCAACGACAATGACCGCGTCCTCAACACGCGGGAAATCGCCTACCCCGGAAACTTGCAGGACGAAGAGTTGATGGGGATGGTCAAGAAAAACCATGAGGAGCGGGTCGAAACCCTCCAACAGTTGTTGAAAATTTCCGGGAAACTGGAACAAAAGGCGGAAGTGGATTCCAATCAAAAACTGGGAATGGTTTTTCTCAACCACGGCATGGGCAAGGAAGCCGCGGAGGAATTTTCCCGCGCCCTGGAGCTGGACCAGCAAAATGCCGCCATCTGGAACTACCTGGGCTTGGCCCGCCTGCAGGAAGAGGACCTGCCGGAGGCCGAACGCTGTTTCCGCCAGGCCCTGGCACTCAAACCCAATTACCCCGACCTGCACAACAATCTTGGACTGGTCTTGATGCGGACCGAGAAGTTCGCGGAGGCCATGGCGGAGTTCCAACAAGCCTTGTCCCTTCACCAGGGTTACGCGGAGGCGTATTTCAACATGGGCCTGTGCCAGCTTTCCCAGGCTTTGGACGCCGGCGGGCTCGAGGAAAAAGCCAAGCTGCAGATGCAAAAACATTTAAGCCGGGCCATTGAACTCAACGCCTATTTCAACAACGAGTACTACAAGGTTGCCCAGAACTACCTGGCCAAAAACCAGCTGAACGAGGCCCGGCAGGCGCTGATCGAGGCCAAGACCTCGGTCTCTTCCCAGACCGGCAGTGAAATCTACCATGAGTTCTATTTACGCCTCAAGTACGGGGAAGAGGGCGTGGACCGCAAGGCGACCGAGCGCTACATCAGCAAGCTCGAAGAATTGCTGGACCGTTACCCGAACTTCGTGGATGTGCACAACGATCTCGGAGTCGCATATCTGATTCAATGCCGGTTTCTCTTCAACCGTGCGATCAACGAGTTCAAGCGCGCCCTGGCCATCAATGCGAACTACGCCAAGGCCCAGAAGAACCTGAAACTGGCCGAAAACGAGGGCAAGGGATTTTTAATCTTGCTCCGCGCCATTTTATATTTCTAGTCCTGGCGGCGGCTGTCGTTCCCGCGGTCTCCCAACGCGCCCTCCGGCGCGATCCCGGTTGCCCCCCCGGCCCCGAGGCTCACGAGATGGGAAGGTGAAAGGTCCTTGCGCATCCTGGTGGTGAATTGCGGCAGTTCCTCCTTAAAGTATACCCTGTTTCAGGAACACGTGGAAATCGCCTCCGGACTGATCGAAAAGATCGGGGAGGGCGCGTCGACCTACACTCGCCACGCGGCCGGGGAAACGAAGGTTTTGCACGATCTTCCGGTCTCCCACCATGAGCGGGCGCTGACGCTGATGATGGAGACCCTCGTCGCGGACGGCGTGATCCGGGGGCCCGAAGCCATCGAGGCGGTCGGGCACCGCGTGGTGCACGGCGGGCCGGATTACACCGATGCCGCGCTGGTCGACGACCGGGTGCGGAACAACCGGGTCGCCATGGAACTGGCGCCCCTGCATCGGGCCAATTATACCGGCATCGAAGCCTGCGTCAAGATGATGCCCGCCACCCCGCAAGTGGCGGTTTTCGACACGGCCTTTCACCAAACCATGCCCGCCAAGGCTTTCCGCTACGCCCTGCCGGAAAAATATTACCGGGAATACCGCATCCGCCGCTACGGCTTCCACGGCACCTCGCACAAATACGTGTCGCGGCGCGCCCTGCAGTTGTTGCGCCGCCCCGCCCCCGGAACCGGCCTGATCACACTGCACCTGGGCAACGGCGCCTCGCTGACCGCCATCGAGAACGGGAAATGCGTGGATACGTCCATGGGCTTAACGCCGTTGGCCGGCGTGGTCATGGGCAGCCGCTGCGGGGACATCGATCCGGCCATCGTTCCCTTTATCATGGAACGAGAGAACCTCGGACCCCGGCAGGTGGATGGCATGCTGAACAAGGACAGCGGGGTCCTGGGTCTGTCGGGCGTGTCCAACGACATGCGGGAGGTCATCGCCCGGGCCCGCCGCGGGCACGCCCCCTCCCGGCTCGCCCTGGAGGTCTATGCCTACAGCATACAAAAATATATCGGCGCCTATTTTGCGGCTTTGCGCCGGGTCACGGCCCTGGTGTTTACCGCGGGCATCGGGGAGAAAAGCCCGTATCTCCGGCAGCTCATCTGCCGGAACTTGACCGGGCTCGGCATCCGCCTGGATCCCAGCAAGAACCGCAGGGCCCTGTCCCGGGAAATGTTCATTCAGGCCCGCGCCTCGAAGGTGAAAGTGCTGGTGGTGCCCACCAAGGAGGAATTGATGATCGCGCACGAAACCGAGCGCGTCATTCGCAGGCAGGCCGCCAGCCGGATCCCGGCGGCGGTCCGGACGGGCGGAAAATCCCCCGCCGGCGCCGGGGCAGGGATCCGTCCCGTGAACCCCGGGACGCGGCAAAAAAATGTTGACAAAGCTGGATGATCTGGCTATACTGCAGCCTAATTCCGAGTTTTTTTTCTATTACGGCGAAAGAGAGTGCGAGCGAGCCGAATCCGATTACAAAAGGAGGTGAAAGTGTAAATGAAAAAGTTCCTATCCCTAATGCTGAGCATCATGTTCTTGGGTTCCATCATGGTGATCAGCGGCTGTGCCCCGGCCAAGGAAGGCACGCAGGCCGCCCCGGCCATGGAGGAATCCGCTCCGGCCATGGGTGAAGGCGCTGCCACGGAGGAAGGCGCTGGTGCCATGCAACAGGGCACCGGAGCCGAGGAGGCTGCTCCCGAAACGGAGGAGGCTGCTCCTGCTGAATAATGTACCGTCATTGTGACGCTTAAACGGTGGAGGCCTAAAGCAGGATCGTTTTGGGTCTCCACCGTTCTGTTTTTAGGCTGCGGGATGGGCCGCGGTTTATCAGGAAACCGTCCGAAAGGCGCAGATCGCAGGCACGAAGCCGGCAAAGGAGGCACAGGCGGTATGACAAACCTGATGCGGTGGGGCGGCGTGCTGTGCGGGTTGTGGTTCTGGACCTCCGGCTGCGCCACCTTGGATACGCGATTGACCGGCGAGCAATTGACCCAGGCGCGGAGCGCGGTGGAGGCGGCGGAGAAAGCCGATGCCAAGACTTTCTCTCCGGAGCATCTCCGCCAAGCCCAGGATGCGCTGGCCATCGCCCACGACGCCTATTCCCACCAGGAATTTCAACGAGCCTTTGAATTCGCCAAGAAAGCCTCGATTTACGCCCGCCTGGCCCTGGCGCAAACGGAGCAGAAACGGGCCGAAGACCGCTTGCGGCTGGCCCAACAACAATTGGAGGCCGCACGTCAGCAGGCCGAAGCCGCCGCACGCTCCCGCCCGGATGTAGCACCCGGCGGGGAATCCCTCCCGGACGCTCCGGCATCCGGAGGGGCCGGCACAGAACCTGAACCCGTCTCTCCCCCGGCTGCTTCGGGTTCGGAAGGGGCCACCGCGCCTTCCGCCGCAGAACCATGATGTCCCCGGGACGCTGCGCCTTCGCCGGCTTCGTACTCGGCCTGGTGTGCCTGTCCGGCAACGGCTGTGCCACGGTCCCCACGTTCCGTCCCCAATCCCTGCTGGACGCCCGCGCGGCGGTGGAGACCGCCCGCGCCAGCCGAGCCGATCGCCTCGCGCCGAAAACCTATCAGACCGCCAGGCAACGTTTATCCCAGGCCGAAGCGGCCTTGGCCGGCGAGCAGGGCATGTCCCGGGTGGAGGATCTGGCTTTCGAGGCCGAATCCGAAGCGCTCATCGCCGCGGCCCAGGCCAAACAGCGTCTGGCCGAGGAGGAATTCGAGCGGGTCCAGGCGGAATTGACGGCACAGCAAGCGTTGCTGGCGAATCTGCAGGCGCAGCCGGCCGCCGGGCCTAAAACGCCGGCGCTCGGGGTTCCGCATGACCCGGGTCAAGCGGGAGCCGGCAAGGCGGAAGGGGACGCCCAGGCGGCGGAGGCGCGCCGGCAGCAGGAGCGGGCCCGGGAGAACGAGTTGCTGCGCCGCGCCCAAGGCCTGGAGGCGGCCCGGGTCACCCGGGAAGGACGCGGCTTGGTCCTGGTCTATCCCGCCGACCTGCTTTTCGTCGCCGGCACCTCCAAGCTGCAGGCCGGGGCGCCAAAATATTTGGGCCCGCTCGCCGAACTGCTTAAGGCCTTCCCGCAATATCCCGTGCGCATTGAAGGGTATACGGATGCCCAGGGAGATCTGCTCGGCAACAACCTGCTGTCCCAGGCCCGGGCCGAGAGCCTCCTGACCTATTTGAACCAAAATGGAATTTCCCTGGACGCCTTGAGCGCCGTGGGCAACGGCCCCAGCCGTCCCGTCGCGAGCAACCAGGATGAGGCCGGGCGGCGCCTGAACCGCCGGATGGAAATCATTCTGGAAAAAACGGGGAGAACTTTTTAACGTGAACATTCCTCCCAAGGTCCGTGCCTGGAGCGCGGCTGCGGCCGCCTGTGCTTTGACTTGGCTGGCCGCGGGCTGCGCGCCCCGCTATCTGAATAAAACTCCGGACAACGCCCTGCGCTATCCGTATATCCCCGTCAGCACGGAGGAACTGGCGAACTATCAAGCCATGATCGCCATCGCCCCGCGGGACGTCCAGTCGGCCAAGGCCGCTTTTTGGATCGCCCAGGACGCCTTCAACCAGCAAAAATGGCAGCGCGCCGAGAAGGGATTCATGGAAGTCTTCGAGACCTACCCCCAGTCCGAATGGGCGCCCGTGGCCCGTCTCATGGCCGCGCGCGCGCGGGTGAAACTCCACCGCGCTTTCAGCGCCCTCGGCCTCCTGCAGCCCCTGCTCCGTTCCCAGGCGCCGTCTTCCCCGGCCTTGCAGGATTCCCTGGCCACCCTGGGCCGCGATATCATTAATGATGAATTGACCCTGGCGGAGCTGGGCCAGGTCCGGATCGCTTTTCCGAACACCGTTTGGGCGGAACAGGCGCTGTTCGTGGCCGGCAAGCGAAAACTGGATGCCGGCTTGGCGGATGAGGCGGTCCAGCAATTCGGCGTTTTCATCCAGCTCTATCCCCGGAGCGAATTCGCGCCCTTGGCGCAGGATTTGATCGACCGGGCCATGCAGCTCGTGCCGGTGAGCCGGAACCGCATCGGCTGTTTGGTGCCGCTGACCGGTCCGTATGCCCCCTATGGACAAGCCATCCGGCAGGGCTTGGAACTGGCGCTGGCCCAGCTCAACGCGCACCGCGCGGAAACCGACCGCCTGAAATTGATCACCGCGGACTCCCAAGGCACGACCGAAGGCGCCGTGTCGGGCCTGCAACGTCTCGGAGAGGTCGACAAGGTCTTTGTCGTGCTCGGACCGGCCTTGTCCAGCTCGGCGCGCGCCCTCGTACCATGGCTGGACCGGCTGCACCTTCCCGTGATCACCCCTTCGGCCTCGGAGCCCGGCCTCACGGGCCAATCCACCTACCTGCTGCGCTACCTGCTCACCAATGAGCAGCAGGGGGAAGCCATGGCCGAATACGTGGTGTTGCGCGGCGGCCAACGGCGCCTCGCGATTCTGCACTCCCAGGATCGCTACGACAGCACCCTGGCCGAGTCCTTCGCGGCCAAGGCGAGCCAGCTCGGAGCCGAAATCATCGCCGAGTTGGACTACCCGCCGGGCACGACCGATTTCAAGTCCCAGATGCTGGAGTTGGGCGGTCTGGACCCTTCCCAAATGAAAAAACTCGAAGTGACCGAGCGCAAACAGTTGGAAACGGCCATGAACCTGGTCGCGCACCGGGCGGCGGTCCTGATGGCGCCGGGGGCCCAGGCCCGGAAAGAAACGGGGCCGGACCAGCCCACGCCGGTGCCGGGCAAAAAAGTGGCCATCATCCGTTTTACCGAACAAGGAGAACAGACCGAGGCGGAAACGCTGGGGAAGCGGATTACCGAGCGTTTTTCCTACAGCCTGGCCGCCCAACCGGGGCTGGAAGTCCTGACCCAGCGGAAAACATTCGACGCCTTGCGGCAACTCGGCCTGTCCCCGTTGTCCCAGGACGGCGCGGGCTGGCGGCGCTTGGGGGCGGCCCTGAGCCTGGATTACCTGGTGGTGGGCGCGGTGACCCAGGAGGCCGGGGAGACCGTCGCCGAACCCGGCGAACCGCTGCCGGTCTCCTATCAGATCGAGGTGCGGGTGATCTCGCCGTCCACGGGCAGGACGGTCGAGCGCTACACCCAGAAGTGGGTCAAACATCTTCCGCCCCAGGCGAACCCCCGGGGCATCCAGGCCGTGTACCTGCCGGTGTCCGTGGAGGACGCACTGCTGCTCGTACCCCAGCTGGCTTTTTACGACCTGCGCGTCGGCGTGTACGGCCCCGACGCCTGGCTTTCGCCGCGGTTGCTGCGCCAGGGCGCGGAGGTGTTCGAAGGGGCGGTCTTGGCCACCGGCTTCTGGCTGGAGAACCCGCAGAACCGCAGCCGGGATTTCATCCAGCAGTTCGAGGACATGTTTTCCACCCCGCCTTCCCTGCTGTCCGCCCAGGCTTACGACGCCATGAATCTGGTGGCCCGGGTGCTGAACCGCTTGCCCCGCGTGAATCCCAAACGCGAGGAATTCCTGCGCCTGCTGCAGATGGAAAAAAACATCCAGGGCGTGACCGGCACCGCCTGGGTGGAGCCGGACGGGGAGATTCGGCGGGAGCCGATCTTCCTTCGAGTCCAGAAAGGCAAGCTGCACCGGGTGCAATAACCTCATGCGGGAAAACTATACCTATCGCGGCGTGAAGGGCATGCGGGATGTTTTTCCCGCGGACAGCCGGCGGTATCTCTGGCTGGAGCAGAAGGCGCGCGAAATGTTTCGCGCCTACGGCCTGGGTGAGATCCGGACCCCCATCGTGGAACCCAGCGCGCTGTTCGAGCGGGGGATCGGCACGGGAACCGACATCGTCAACAAGGAGATGTTTTACGTCCCCGCCAAGGACGAGGAGGACGCCCGGGCCGGCACGCGCATGGTCTTGCGGCCGGAAGCCACCGCGTCCGTGGCCAGGGCCTACGTGGAGCACGAGATCCACAAAACCGCCCCCGGGATGCAGCGCTATTACTATCTGGGGCCCATGTTCCGGTATGAACGCCCCCAAAAGGGACGCCTGCGCCAATTCACGCAGATCGGGATCGAAATCCTCGGCTCGGCCGCACCCGGCGTGGACGCCGAGGCCATCGGCCTGCTGCAGGACTACCTGAAGGCCGTCGGCCTGGAGGGCTTGCAGCTCTTGGTCAACAGCGTCGGTTGTCCGAAGTGCCGGCCCGGCTACACGCGCGCCCTGCGGGAATACGTGCACGGCCAGGACGGGGAATGGTGCCAGGACTGCCGCACGCGCCGGGAGAAAAACCCCCTGCGCCTTTTCGACTGCAAGCAGCCGGCCTGCCGCAAGCTCATGGCCCGGGCGCCCAGCATTCAGGAGCATCTCTGCCCCGAGTGCCGCCATCACCAGCAGGAGCTCTTCCGACGCCTTCAGGCCCTGAACGTCGAGCCGCGACTCGAATCCCGCCTCATGCGCGGCTTGGATTATTATTCGCGCACGGTGTTTGAGGTCGTCTCGGAGCGCCTGGGGGCCCAGAACGCCGTGGCGGCCGGAGGCCGTTATGACGGCCTGGTTTCCGCCCTGGAGGGACCGGACACGCCCGCCGTGGGCTGGTCCCTGGGAGTGGAGAGGCTCCTGGAGCTGCTGCCGGACATCGTGCCGCCGGAGCGCCTGGACCTGTTTGTGGTCGACGCCGGCCCTGACCCGGTTCGAACCCTGGCGCAGGTAACCCGGTTGCGCCGGCAAGGCTGGGCGGTGGAAATGGAACACGAGAGCCGCAGCCTGAAGGCTCTCATGAAACGGGCCGACCGCCGCGGCGCGCGTTACGCACTCCTGGTATCCCGCGAGGATCCGGAACGGGTGGAAGTCCGCGACATGCGCAGCGGAGAGCAGCGGGCCACCACCTGGCAGGCCCTGGCGGAGGGGGAGACCAAACTTTAGCCGGGACCCGGCTCGTCTCCGGTGGAACCAGCGACGGCTTGCGAAGGAGCGGTATGAACCTGCCTGTCCAATTCACGGATATTTTTACCCACGGGAACCTGCTGTTGCTGGGGGGCGCTTTTCTGTTGGTGGCGGCCGTAGCGGCGTTCGCCGTCAGCGTGGCCCGGTTGTTCACGAACCGACGTACCTCCACGGGCCGCCGCCGCATCGGCTGGTCACGGAAAATCATCCAGTTGCTGCTGTCCGTGATCCTGCTGCTGCTCGCCGTGTCCGCTCTCCTGGCCGGGTCGGTGCTGCGGACCTACACGGCCTTCACCCGCCAGGAATTGGTCGCCACCCTGGAATGTCTGCAGTGGCGGGCCGCCGACCAGGTCATGATCGTCCGTTTTTCCCAGATCGAGAACGGCCGCCTGGAAAAATCCCGCACGTTCACCCTGTACGGCGACTTGTGGGAAGTCAACGCCCATATCCTGAAATGGACGCCGAAAATCAACCTGCTGGGACGGCATACGCTCTACCGGCTCAACCAGATCAAGGGTATTTATCAACTCGCCGAGGACGAGAACAGCCGCCTGCACCAGGCCTATGCGCTCAATCCGGGGCGGGATTGGCTCTGGGACTGGCTGAACCGTTACGGGCAGGGGCTGCCCTTCGTGGAGGCCGTCTACGGCAACGCGGTCTCCCAGATCGCCCGGCCGGGGGCGACCTTCGACATTCTCGTCACCACTTCCGGCTTGTCCGCCATACGCCGTAACCCCTAGCGTCCTTTTTCCCTGCGACGTTGACAGCCCTGCGGCCAAATGTTAAGATAGGCGCCAATTTCTCGCCGTCCGCCGAGTTTGTTGCCCGGCGGCCCCGCGGGTCACCGCGCCCATCGCCAGCCAACACCTGGGAGAGCCGATTTCATGGATTACCGCGACACCCTCAACTTGCCGCAAACCGAGTTTCCCATGAAAGCCGAATTGGTCCAGCGCGAACCCCTGCAGCAGGCCGAGTGGGAACGGCTGGACGTCTACGCGCAAATCCGCGCCCGGCGCCGGGGCAAGCGCAAGTACATCCTGCATGACGGTCCCCCCTATGCCAACGGGGACGTGCATTTGGGAACCGCCTTGAATAAAATCTCCAAGGACATCGTGAGCCGGTACAAGAATATGCGGGGCTTCGACGCCGTCTTCGTCCCCGGGTGGGATTGCCACGGCATGCCGATCGAGCACAAGGTGGTGGAGACGCTGTCCGAAGAGGAACGCGCCGACCGCCTGCGCGTCCGCCAGGAGTGCCGTCGCTACGCCGCCGGTTTCGTCGACAAACAGCGGGCGCAATTCAAACGCCTGGGCGTCCTGGGCGACTGGGAGCATCCCTACCTGACCATGGATCCGGCCTATCAGGCGACCATCATCCGGATCTTCGGAGAACTGGCGGTCAGGGGATTCATCTACCGCGGCTTGAAACCCGTCCATTGGTGCACCGCCTGCCAGAGCGCCCTGGCCGAAGCCGAAGTGGAGTACGAGGATCACGTCAGTCCTTCGATCACCGCGGGCTTTGAGCTGGTTTCGGGCTGGCCGCCGGAATTGGGGGAGCGCCCGGCCGGAAAAATCTGGGTTCCCATCTGGACCACCACCCCCTGGACCCTGCCGGCCAACCGCGCCGTGGCGGTCCATCCGGACTTCGTCTACCAGCTGGTCGAATCGGAAGGCGTGCATTACCTCCTGGCCAAGGAGCTCGTGGCGGCCAATTTCACCGCTTTCGGCAAGGGCTACACGGCCCGGGGCGAGGTCTTGGGCCGCGCCCTGGAGGGCCTGCGCCTGCAGCATCCCTTTTTGCCCCTGCAGGTCCCGGTGATCCTCGGCAAGCACGTGACGCTGGAGGCGGGCACGGGTTGCGTGCATACCGCCCCCGGCCACGGGCAGGAGGATTTCCTGGTGGGGAAGGAATACGACCTGGAGGTATTCAATCCGGTCGGCGCGGACGGACGTTTTACCGCCGCCTTTCCCGAGATGACGGGGCAGTTCGTGTTCGACGCCAATCCGCGCATCGTGGAGTGGCTGCGGGAGCGGGGCACGCTGCTGCATGCGGCCGAGGTCTCGCATCCCTATCCGCACTGCTGGCGGCACCACGTGCCGATCATCTTCCGGGCCGCCGAGCAATGGTTCATGAACGTGGACCAAGAGGGCTTCCGTCAGAAACTCCTCCAGTTGATCCACGACGCCGTGGCCTGGATTCCGGCCAGCTCCGAGAACCGGATCGCCTCCATGGTGGCCCAGCGCCCGGACTGGTGCCTGTCCCGGCAGCGCAGCTGGGGCGTCCCCCTGCCGATTTTTTACTGCGAAGCCTGCGGCGAGCCCTTGCTGGCGGCCGGGGTCTTCGCGGCGGTCGAAGCCCTCGTCCGGGCGGAGAGCGCCGATGCGTGGTTTACGCGGGAACCACGGGAGATCATTCCCGCCGACGTGCGCTGCGCGAAATGCCAGGGCGACCGCTTCCGGCGGGAAGAGGACATCTTGGACGTCTGGTTCGATTCCGGCGTGAGCCATGCCGCGGTCCTGGCCGAACGCAAAGACTTGCGCTTTCCCTGCGACTTATACCTGGAAGGATCGGACCAGCACCGCGGCTGGTTTCAGGTCTCCCTGCTGACCTCCGTCGCCACCACCGGCTTAGCGCCGTACAAGGCCGTGCTCACCCACGGGTACACGGTGGACGGCGAAGGCCGCAAGATGTCCAAATCTCTGGGCAACTTCATCACCGCCGAGGAAGCCGTAAACCGCTACGGCGGTGCGGATATCGTCCGGCTGTGGGTGGCTTCGGAAAACATCCAGAGCGACGTCCGGTTTTCGGACGAAATTTTCACGCGTTTGGTCGACGCCTATCGCCGGATCCGGAACACGCTGCGTTTCCTGCTGGGCAACCTGCAGGGCTTCACGCCGGACCGGGCCTGCAAGCGCAAGGAGCTCCAGCCCCTCGACCAACTGATGTTGCACCGCCTCCACCGGCTGGTCACGGACGCCACCGCGGCCTATGACGCATTTGACTTCCACCGCTTCTACCAGCTGGTCCACGCCTTCTGCTCCGTGGATCTTTCCTCCTTCTACCTGGACGTGCTCAAGGACCGCCTGTATGCCGAGGGGCGGGACTCGGAAGGGCGCCGCAGCGCGCAAACCGTTTTGTGGCACACGCTCAACCACCTCGTCCGACTGACCGCCCCCGTGCTGGTCCACACGGCCGACGAGGTTTGGTCCGCCATGCGGGCCCAGGCGCTGCTCCCGGCCGACGCGGAACCTTCCGTGCACCTGGCCACCTGGCTGACGCTGCCCAAGGATTGGCAGGACGAAGAGCTGGCGCGGTCCTGGGAGCGCCTGCTGGCTTTCCGGGAAGAGGTCCAAAAACGCCTGGAGGAAGCCCGCGCCCAGAAACAAATCCGGCATTCGTACGAGGCCGAGGTTCAGATCCGGGCGCGCGGAGAGAAGAGATCGTTTTTCGCCGCACATCTGCCGCAACTGGCCGCCATCTTCGTGGTGTCGGGCGTGGAACTCAAGGACGCCAGTTCGGCCGGCCCGGAGCTGCAAATCCGCGTGGTCCCGGCGGCCGGGAAAAAATGCCGGCGTTGCTGGCGCGTTCTGCCCAGCGTCGGGTCCCATGAAGATCATCCGGAGCTCTGCGACCGCTGCTATCCCGTGGTTTCCGCCCTTCAACCCGCACCCGCCGGAAAGGAACAGGAGTAACAGGGCCATGCCCGCCGCGACGCCGACCCTCGCCCCGGATTCCGGAAACGCCATGACCCGCCGGCAGGTGCGGGCTCGGCAGGTCTTCTGGCTGACCGCCGGCGTGGTGGTCGTTCTCGATCAACTCAGCAAGTGGCTGGTCTCGCAGCACCTGGCCCTCTACGAGAGCGTTCCCGTGCTGGGGCAGGTGCTGCGGCTGACGTATGTCCGGAACACCGGTGCGGCTTTCAGCCTGCTGGCGGCACCGGAATTTTCAGCCTGGCGCCTGTACCTGCTGGTCGGAGTGGCGGCGGTCACCATCCTGGTGCTGGCGGTCATCGTGCACCGGCAGCAGGCCGCGGGGGTTTTCCATTTCCTGCCGTTGGGATTGATCTGCGGCGGTGCGGCGGGAAATTTGATCAACCGCGTGCGGTTCGGAATGGTGGTGGATTTTATCGAGTTTTCCGCGGGCCGTTTTCACTTTCCGGTCTTCAATCTGGCGGATTCCGCAGTCTTCCTGGGCGTGTGCGCGATCCTGTTGGCGAATTTTCGCCCGCAGCGGCCGGCTCCGCCGCCCCCGGCGTGACCGCCTGGACGGGGTTACCCTCTTGCATCCCGTTCTGCTGTCCTTTGGCCCTTTCACCCTCTACAGTTTCGGCGTCCTGACCGCGCTGGGGTTTTTCGTGTCCATCTTCTTGGCCTGGCGCCGGGCTCCCAGGGAAGGCGTGCCGCCGGACAAGTTTTTGGACTTGGCGTTCTGGGCCGTGATCGGCGGCATTGCGGGCGCACGGGCCCTGTATGTCCTGGTCAACTGGGCGTATTTTGCCCGGCGCCCCTGGGAGGCTTTCAAATTATGGGACGGCGGCCTGGTGTTTTACGGCGGATTCATTGTGGCGGTGTTGAGCGGCTGGTTGTATGTTCGCGCCCACCGCCTGTCTCTGCAGCGCGTGCTGGATCTGGCCGCCCCCTACATCCCGCTGGGGCATGCGTTCGGCCGCATCGGATGCACCCTCAACGGCTGCTGCTACGGCCGCCCGAGTTTGGCCTGGGGCGTGCTGTTTCCCTCCACGGGCGACGGGATCCCGCGGTTGCCGACCCAGGCCTTCGAAGCCGGTTTCAATCTGTTGCTGTTTGCGCTCCTGCTCTTCCTGCGGCGCGGCCGTCACGGCGACGGCCGCCTGTTTTGGCTGTACGTAGCCGGGTACGCGCTGTGGCGCTTTGTCATCGAGTTTGTCCGCGGCGACGAGATCCGCGGCACCGTTCTCTTTCCCTGGTTGCACACCTCCCAGCTCATCGCAGCCGTCTTTTTCCTCCTCGCGGTCATCGTCGAGGTCCGGCTCCTGCGGCCCGGCCGTCCCGCAAAACCGGGGGCGCGCCCGGCCGCCGCCGGACCGCGTGCGTGACTTGACAAATCGGCCGAAACCCCTCATCATCAAACGCATATGCACACTCCGGCCAAGGTTCTGTTGAAGTTCCGGCGAGGCGGGGCGCGGGCACGAGTCCTGCTGGGCTTGTTGTGGTTGATCGGTCTTGGGATTTTTCCCCCCACCGCCGCGGCCATTTCCCGTCTGCCTGCCGGGGACAAGGCGCGGGCGCTGGCCGCCTACTACGGCGGCGACCCGGAAATGGCGGAGGCGGAGTACCGACTGTACCTGGAACGCTATCCCCGGGACGAAGCTGCGGCCAAGGATTTGGCGGCCGTGCTCCTGGATGCGGGGCGGGGCAAGGAGGCGGCCGCGGTTCTGCAAAAAGCCGGTGTCCGCGGCTGGCCTTTGGCCGAGTCCCTGCTGGCGGCCGGAGACTTCGGCTCCGCCGAAAAGGAATTTTCCCTGCTGGTGGCCCAGGGCGGAAACACCTGGCGGGCCCGCATGCTGCTGGGCCTGATCGCGGACCTGCAGGGGCGGACCTACCAGGCCGTGACGCTCTATTGGCGAGCCATCCAGGAGGAAGGGAAGCATCCCACCGTCCGCCTGTTGTTGGCGCGGGCTTTCGATGCCTTGGGAAAGGACTCCCCGGTCGAACGGGAGTACCTGTGGCAGCGGGCCCGCGAGGAGTACGGCCTGGCCCGCAAAGGGGATTGGAGCTTGTGGCAGGTTCACTGGGACCTGGCGCAATTGGCCGAGAGCAAGGGGCAGTGGAGCGAGGCGCGTCGCCAGTGGCAGAGCGTCCGGGGCATCGTGGGACCGGCGCGGGAAATCGTGGCGGCCCTGGACCGCGTGCAGGGACACCTGACCCCGGTTCCGACTCCCGTGAGCGCGAAGGTCAAGCCCCGGCGGCCCCCCGGTCTGCGGGCCTACCGGGTGCAATCCCTTTCCCCTCCCGGCAGCCCCAGCCTCCGGGTCGGTTTGGGGCAGAACCTCTCCCGGCTGGTTTTCGGATGCTCGGGACCATGGCGGGCCAAGGACGGGCAGGGACGGAACTTCTGGCAGGGCGAGGGCGGCAGGCCCTACCGGCTGGAGCGCAACTCGCGGGGCCGGTGGACCTTGCAGACCTGGGCCGGAAAAAGCCTGAAAGCCATGCCCGTGGTCATCCGCATCGAACCGCTGCAGGCCGGCAGCGTCCTGGGCGTGATCAACCTGTATCAGGACACGGGGTACATGTGGGGCGGCGGCGTTCGCGCCACGCATTATTACCGGGGCCGGTTGCAGGCGCGGCGCCACGGGCGGTCGCTGCAGCTCGTCAACGAAGTGTTGCTGGAAGACTACCTCGCGAGCGTCCTGCCGGCGGAAATGCCGGCCAGCTGGCCTCGGGAGGCGCTGAAGGCCCAGGCAGTGGTGGCGCGCACGGATGCCCTGCGCCGTCGTGGAACCCACCAGCGACAAGGTTATGATGTCTGCGCCACGCCCCATTGCGCGGCGTACGACGGCGTAACCAGCGAGGATGCGCGGAGCGAACAGGCCCTGCGGGAAACGGCCGGCCTGGTGCTGGTGCGCGACCACCGCCTGGTTCCCGCGTTTTATTCCCATTCCTGCGGAGGACTCACCCAGGACGAGACGGATGCCTGGGGCGCCCTGCCTGCCTGGAACGCCCCCTCGGCCGCGGTTTACGATCTGCCGCCACAGGAAGCCGCCAGCCACGCATGGCCCCCGAGCCCGGGGGAATTGCGCGCCTGGCTGACGACCGATCCCCCGGCCTTCTGCGCGCCTTCCGCGTGCGGAGCCTGTTTTCGCTGGGTGAAAATCCTGGAACGGCGTGAGCTGGAGGCCCTGCTGAACACGCGGCATGACCTGGGGTCCCTGCAGGCCATCCGGGTCACGGCCAGGGGACGCAGCGGGTATGTGCGCACCCTTGTTTTCCGCGGGGACCGGCACGAGGCCACGGCCAGCAAGGACAACGTCCGCGGCCGGTTGGGAGGATTGCGCAGCAATTTTTTCGTCCTGGTGCCCCTTCCGGACCCGGCGCAAGGAACGCCGACGGCCTGGCTGGCCTTTGGCGGCGGCTGGGGGCACGGCGTCGGTTTCTGCCAGGCCGGCGCGGCGACCCTGGGAGAACGGGGCCGCTATTATCTGGAGATCCTGGCGCACTATTTCCCCGGCGCCGCGGTTCAGGACAGGGGGCAACCGTAGGCGGAAAACGTCCGCGGGCGCCTTGAAAGGGAACCTCCATGGAAGGCAAGTTGACGGGCGCGGTCCGCAGATGGCGCATTGCCTCCCGCGACGCGGGGAAGAGGCTGGATGTGTTTATCCGCGGCCGCTGTCCCGAGTTGTCCCGGACTGCGGCGGCTCGCCTGATCCGGACCGGAGCCATTCTCGTTGCGCGCCAGGCAGCCAAGCCCGGCCGGCTTCTCAGGGTCAATGAGGAGGTGGAGTACCAAGCGCCGCCGCCGGCCACCGTCTCCACTCCGGCCCAGAACCTCCCCCTCGAGATTCTTTACGAGGACGGCGATCTGGCGGTCATCAACAAACCCGCAGGCCTCGTGACCCACCCCGCCCCCGGGCACCCGGCCGGCACTTTGGTGAACGCACTCCTGCACCACCTGCGGGATCTGTCCGGCGTAGGCGGCGAGTTGCGCCCCGGGATCGTGCACCGCCTGGACAAGGACACTTCCGGGCTCATGCTGGTGGCCAAGCACGACCGGGCCCACCGCGCTTTGGCGGACTTAATCCACGAGCGGTCGGTGAAGCGCGCCTACGACGCCGTGGTCTGGGGAAGGCCTCCGGCCGCGCGGCAGGAGATCGAAACGCGCATGGGGCGCGATCCGCGCAACCGCAAGCGCTTCGCGGTTCTGGCGAGCCGGGGTCGCCTGGCCAGCACGACCGTTCAGGTGCAAAGGACCTTCCGGGAGTTCTCCCTCCTGCGCGTGCAACTCCAGACCGGGCGGACGCACCAGATCCGCGTTCATTGCCGTCATCTGGGAATCCCCGTGGTCGGGGACCGGATGTACGGAGCCGCGGGGGAAGCCGGGAGACTGGCGAAGCTCCATCTCGTCCGCCCCCCCCGGCAGTTGCTGCACGCCGTGCGCCTTGCCCTGCGCCATCCCTTCACCGGCCGGGTCCTGTCCTGGGAGGCGCCCTGGCCCCGGGATTTCCGCGCCTTCGTCGATTCCCTGGAACGGCGGGAAACCCGGACGCCGTAGCCGTTTTCCGCCGCCCGAGCCTGCGCCAGCGGGCGAGCGTCCACGTTGACGGCCGGAAAGGCCTGTGCTACCATGGAAACGGAGGTTCGGCCATGATCGAGAGCAACGATTTGTCCCGCATTCCGATTTTTCGCGAACTCGGCCGGGCGGATTTGGACCGCATCAAGCGACTCATGTTCGAACGCGCCTTCCGTAAGGGCTCCATGCTGTTTTTGGAGGGCATGCAGGGCGAGGTCTTTTACGTGGTGAAATCGGGAACCGTCGAAATTCTCAAAAAAAAGGACAATGAGGATATTCTGATCGCGACCCTCGGCCCGGGCGAACTGGTGGGAGAAATGTCCATCTTGGACGACGAGCCCCGCTCGGCCACGGCGCGGATCGGCGAGGACGCCGTCCTCATCGTGGTCACGAAGAAAAATTTCCAGGACATCATGCGCGAGACGCCCGGCGGAGCCAACAAAATCCTGCTGGCGATCCTGAAAATCGTGAACCAGCGCTTGCGTGAAACCAACCGCAAACTGACCTCAGCCTAAACCCGCCATGCCGAAATTCCTTCCGCACGCCATGCTCTGGGGCCTGGTGGTATTGCTGGCCGGCTGTTCCAGCCTGCCGCCCAAGGCGGGGCTGTATGCGCAGCTGCCCTACGGGGCCCAGGCCCAGCTGGCGTTCATGTCCGGCCAATTGGCCGAGGACCAGGGCGATTTCCACTCGGCCGCCAAATTTTACCGCGAGGCGCTTCTGCGTGACCCGTCCTCCGTGACCCTGCGCCGCTATCTGGCGGGCGCCCTCATCCGCCTCGGGCTGCAGGACGAAGCCATCGCCGAGTTCCGCACGGTCCTGAAGGAAGCACCCTCCGATCCCAAGGCGTATTATCTCATGGGCCAATTGTACGAGGCGGCCGGAGATACCGCCACCGCGACGGCAGTCTATCATCAGGCCCTGGAACGGGATCTGGGAACCTCCGAGATCCACGGGGCTTTGGGGTTGCTCCTGTTGCACGAGGGGAGGCGGACCCAGGGCGTGGCCGAGCTGAAGCGGGCACTGGCCCTGGACCCGGCCAACTCCGAGGCGAGGCGCAGTCTGGTCGGGTACTATCTCGAACATCGGCGCGTGGAGGCGGCCAAGCGGCTCTTGCGCCAGGCCGCCGAGGCGCAGCCGGAACGCGTCGAATGGCTGCTGGATTTGGCCGCGATCCTGAACCAACAGGACCGGAGGCAGGAGGCCTTCGCGCTGTACCAGCAGGTGTTGCTCATCAATCCCCTCGAGGTCGACGCGCACCACCGCGTGGCCGAGTATTATCTGGATGCGCGCCGCTGGCGGGATGCCGTGGGCGAGCTGGAATGGCTCCAGAAGTTCGAGCCCGAAAACACGCTGCTGCAAAGAAATTTGGGTCTGGCCTTCTACGAGTTGGGCTTGCTGGACAAGGCCCGCGAGCAATTGCACCCCCTGATTCAAAGCGACCGGGCGGACGCGCTGACGCATTTCCTCATGGGCGGGATCTACCAGCAGAAACAATTCTGGCACCTGGCCGTCCAGGAGTATCAGCAGGCCCTGCTGCAGAAGCCCGATTTCGTGGAAGCGCAATTGGAACTGGCCGGGGTGCTCCTGCAGATCGGCGAGAAGGGAAAGGCCGAGGCCGAGGCGGAGAAAATCGGCTCCCGCATCCGCCGCAACTCGCCCCTGCAATTGAGCCGCTACGGCTGGCTGCTGCTGCGCCTGAAGCGGTCGGTACGGGCCTTGGAGGTGTTGACCGAGGCCGCCCGCTTGGATCCCCGCAACGCGCAAACCCGGTTTTTTCTGGGGCAAGCCTATTACGACGTCGGCCAGTTTGAGCACGCCCTGGCCGCCTGGGAAAAGGCCGTCAAGCTGGATCCGACGCTGGCGGAGGCCTACAACCACCTGGGATATACCTGCGCCGAAAAAGGCGTCCGCCTCAAACAGGCCGAGTTCTGGATGCAGCAAGCGTTGCGGCTGGAGCCGAAAAACGGCAACTTTCACGATTCAATGGGATGGGTCTATTACCGTCAGCGGGAGTATAAAAAAGCCCTGGCCGAAGTGCTGTTGTCCCTCGAAATGCTGAAACAGGCCCGGGCTGAAATCGATCCGGAAATCTACTCCCATCTGGCCCAGATCTACCAGAAACTCGGACGTTGGTCGGACGCGGAAAGCACCTGGTCCCGGCTCCTGCAGGCGGATCCCGGAAATGCGGAGCTGCAGCATAAGCTGGAGGAATTGCGCGGCCGCATGAAATCCGATCAACCATGAGGCCGCTGCGCCTGCGCGCCCCGGCGAAAATCAACCTGGTCCTGGAAATCCTGCGCCGCCGCCCGGACGGCTACCACCAGCTGCGAACGGTCATGCACGCCCTGGAATTGGCGGATACGCTGACCTTTTCACCGGGGCCCGCGGGCATCCGCGTGACCTGCCGCCATCCCGGCGTTCCCTCAGGCTCGGGCAATCTGGTAACCCGAGCGGCCGGGCTGATGGCGCGCGAGGCCGGCCTCCGGCCGCGCGTGCGCATCCGGCTGGAAAAAAGAATTCCAGTGGCGGCCGGCTTGGGCGGGGGCAGCAGCGACGCGGCGGCGGCCTTGCTGGGATTGAACCGGTTTTGGAACCTCCACTTCGCTCCCCGCCGACTACTGCGTCTGGCCCGGCAGCTGGGGAGCGACGTGCCCTTTTTCTTGAGCTGCGGCTGCGCCCTCTGCACGGGGCGGGGCGACCGGGTATTTCCCTGGCCGGCCGTACCCGGCATGTGGCTTGTCATCGTCAATCCGGGATTGGCCGTGTCCACGGCCCGGATTTACCGGCGCATAAATTTACAATTGACAAGGCGTGGAAATTATATTAATCTCATGCGTTCGGCGATTTACCGGAAAAACCCAATAAAAATAGGTAAAAATTTATTTAACCAGTTGGAAAGCGTGACGGCCGGAATGCATCCGGTCGTCCGCCGGATGAAGACCGACTTGTTGGCCGCCGGCGCACACGCGGTGCTGATGAGCGGGAGCGGCCCCACGGTTTTTGGCCTCATGCCTTCCCGGCCGGCGGGCCTGGCCGCAGCGGCCGGATTGAGAAAACGCTATCCCAGCGTAATCTTGACCCGCACCAGCCGGAAGTGAGGCGGATTTTAGCCGGTGGTGAACCGGACGGAGCGGGTCAGGCTGCGGACTGCAGGCCAGACGGAAAAATCGAGGCCGCGAAGCGAAGGACGGTTGGATTCGCATGTGCCGAGTAGGAGCAGTTCCTACTCTTTTTTTTGACCCGCCTGCGCTCCGGACCGCCGGCACCCGCTTTCGGCACAGCCCTTGCCGGGTCGTCCAATGGTAGGACGGCGGCCTTTGGAGCCGTTTATCCAGGTTCGAGTCCTGGCCCGGCAGCCAAAATCCCGCAGGATCTATTTCCCGGCACACTGCGGGGCGGGACGGAAGACCGCCGCGATTTCGCGGAAAGAAGGAGAGACATGCCCCAACTAGCCGCCATCCTGCTGGCTGCCGGCGAGGGGACGCGGATGAAATCCGCGGTTCCCAAGGTCATGCATGCCCTCGGAGGGAAACCTCTTTTGAACTGGGTGGTCCAGGCCGCCCGTGCCGCCGGCGCAGCGCCGGTGGTGGCCGTTTTGGGACACGGAGCCGAACACGTGCAGGCCATCCTGCCCGCCGGCGTGCAGTCCGTGCGCCAGCGCAGGCCCCTCGGGACGGCCGACGCCGTGCTGGCGGCGCGGGCCGCCCTGGCAGGCCGCGGCGGAGATATTTTGGTCCTGTGCGGAGACGCGCCCCTGCTGCGGGCCCGGACCTTGCGGCGCTTGGTGGCTGAACACAGGCGCCGTCGGGCCGCGGCCACGATGTTGACCGCCGTGCTGGCCGATCCCACGGGGTACGGGCGGGTTGTGAGAGTGCCGGCCGATCCGGGTGCCGTGGCCCGGATCGTGGAGGAGAAAGACGCCGGCGCAAGCGAGCGGCGGATATCCGAGGTGAACAGCGGCGCCTATGTCTTTCGCGCGGCGGCCTTGTGGCCGGCCTTGGCCCGGGTGCAAAACCGCAACCGCAAACGGGAGTTTTATCTGACCGACATCATCGGGATTCTGCACGCCCGGGGCCAGAGGGTCGCGGCCCGGCGGACGGAGGATCCGGAGGAGATTTTAGGCATCAATTCGCGCCGGGATTTGGCGGCGGCGGAGCGGATTTGCAACCGCCGGACCCTCGAGGCTCTGATGGACGCCGGCGTCACGGTGCTGGATCCCGGGCAGACCTGGATCGAGGCGGGCGTCCGGATCGGGCGGGATACGGTGATCCTGCCGGGGACGCGCATCACCGGCGATTCCGTCATCGGACGGGGCTGCGTGTTGGGCCCGGCGGCAACCATTGACGCCTCCCGCCTGGGAGCCGGCGTCAAGGTCCGGTCTTCGGCGGTCGAGGGCAGCCGCGTGGGGGCACGCGTGCGCATCGGACCCTATTCCCACCTGCGCGCGGGCACCACCATCGCCCCCGGCGTCTATATCGGGAACTTCGCCGAAACCAACCGCAGCCGCGTCGGCCGCAACGCAAAAATGGGCCACGTCTGCTATGTGGGCGACGCGCTGGTGGGGGAGAACGTGAACATCGGCGCCGGAACCATCACGGCGAATTTCGACGGCGTGAACAAGCATCCCACGCGGATCGGCAAAAACGCCTTTTTGGGCAGCGGCACCATTCTGGTCGCCCCGGTCTGGGTCGGGCCCAAGGCCATGACGGGCGCGGGCGCGGTGGTGAAACGCAACAGCCGGATTCCGGCCGGCATGCTGGCCGTGGGCGTCCCGGCGCGCGTCATCAAGGCGCGCCGTTCCCCCGCCGGCCGGGACGGCCGACCGCGAGCACGGCACTAAAGGAGGAGGCCCCGTGGCCAACGAACTGAAAATTTTCTCGGGGAATGCCAATGCCAGGCTGGCCGCAGCCATTGCGAAGTGCCTGCGGCGGACTTTGGGCCAGATCGACGTCGGGCGTTTTCCGGAGGGCGAAATTTCCATCCGCATTCGTGAAAACGTGCGCGGCGCGGACGTCTTTGTGATCCAACCGACCTGCCCCCCGCCCAACGAGAACCTCATGGAGTTGCTGGTCATGATCGATGCCTTCCGGCGCGCCTCGGCCCGGCGCATCACGGCCGTGCTGCCCTTTTTCGGCTATGCGCGGCAGGACCGCAAGGATCAACCCCGCGTGCCCATCACCGCCAAACTGGTGGCCAACCTGATCACGACCTCGGGAGCGGACCGGGTCCTGACCATGGACCTGCATGCCGACCAGATCCAGGGTTTCTTCGACATTCCGGTGGACAATCTGCAAGCCGCGCCCGTCATGATCGAACATTTCCACGCCCTGCGCATCCGCCGGCTGACCATCGTGACGGCGGATGTGGGCGGCATCAAGCTGGCGCGGCGCTATGCCGAGAAATTGCACAGTCCCCTGGCCATCGTCGACAAACGGCGGCTGGGACCCACCGTGACGACGGCCATGAACCTGATCGGAGACGTGGAGGGGCGCAACGTCCTGATCGTGGATGACATGATCGCCACGGGAAAAAGCATTGTCGAGGCCGTTCGTTTCCTCAAGAACAAGGGGGCCCACGATATCTATGCCTGTTGCTCGCATCCCGTCTTTTCGGGGCCGGCGCCGGAGCTCATCCGGAATTCGGCCTTAAAAAGCGTGGTGGTGACGAACAGCATTCCGATTCGAAACCTGGAACTGAACGAAAAAGTCAAGGTGCTCTCCATCGCGCCCCTGTTCGCCGAGGCCATCCGCCGCATTCACACCGAGACGACGGTCAGCACGCTGTTTACCTAAACCCCGGCAGGAACCCGGGCCGCGGGGTTCGGGGCGGGGAGGCACGCATCGCAAGGCAAAACTGGAAAGGATGAACCGGACATGAAACAGATAGCCATCGAAGCCAGACCGCGCCTGGCGCAGAAAAAAAACGCCGTCGGACGTTTGCGCCGGCAAAAAGTCGTACCCGCCGTGCTCTACGGGGGCGGCGAAGCCGCCCAGAACCTCGAAGTGGATCAAAAGCAGTTGCTGCAGGTTCTGCACGGCCAAAGTGAAATCAACGCCTTAATCAAGCTTTCGGTCATGGACGACCAGCAGCCGCGCCAGGAAACGGTCATGATCAAGGAAATCCAGCGTCACCCCGTCAGCGACCTTGTTCTGCATGTCGACTTCGTCAAGATCGACCTCAACCAGGAGCTGGAGATCCGCATTCCGGTGATCGTGACCGGTGCGGCGCCGGGCGTCAAGGAAGGCGGGCTGCTCGAGCTGGTGCACCGGGAAGTGGAGGTCCGCTGCCTCCCGACCCTGATTCCGGAAAACATCACCCTGGACGTCTCGCAGTTGAACATCGGGGATGCCATCTGCGTCTCCGACCTGCCCCTGCAGGCGGGGGTGAAGATCCTGGTGGATTCCCACGAGCCCATCGTGCACGTGGTGGCGCCCAAACTCGAGGAAGAGAAGCCAGCCGAAGCCGCCGAGGTGGTTGTCGCGCCGGAAACGCAGGAGCCCGAAGTCATCGGCGAGAAGGAACGGGAAGAGCGGCGTGCGGCCAAGGGCGAGGAAGGCTGATTCCCGCGGTCCGGTGACCAGAACGGAGCGGCCGTGAAACTCGTCGTTGGCTTGGGAAACCCCGGTAAACATTATGCCGGGAGCCGCCACAATCTCGGAGCGGAGGTGGTCGCCGCCGCCGCGCAAGAACTGGGAATCAAGCTGACGCACACCTCCCTCGGCGCCCTCTGGGGCCGGGGGCGCAAAGCGCGCGCCCACGTCATTCTGGCCCTGCCCCAAACCTTCATGAATGGTTCGGGCCAGTCCGTGGCCTCCCTGGCGCATTATTTCAAGATCCGCGTGGAAAACATCCTGCTCGTATCCGATGACCTGCACCTGCCGCTGGGACGCCTGCGCCTCCGCGGCGGGGGCAGCGCCGGCGGCCACAAGGGACTGCAATCCGTCATCGAATATCTGGGCACGGAAGCGTTTCCCCGTTTGCGGGTCGGGATCGGACCGCTGCCACCGGAAAGCGAACAGGTGGACTTCGTCCTGGCTAAATTTCAATCCGAACAGAAAAGCGTCCTGTCGCCCGTCCGCGCGCGGGCCGTGGCGGGGATCGTCACCTGGTTGGACTCGGGCCTCGAGCCGGCCCTGCTCCGGCTCAATGCATGAAACGCCTGCGGCCCGGAGCCTTCTGGTGGCTCTTCCTGCTGCTCGGCGGAGCAGGGTGCGCCGCGGCCTTCAACGCCGTCGCCTGGAGGAGCCCCGGCGAGGGACCCCCTCCGCCCGTGCGCGCCCGGTCCGACCTGAACCACATTCCGGAACGGCAATTGGCGCAAATCGAGGGCGTGGGCCCGCGTCTGGCCCGTCGCATCACAGATTTTCGGCGGCGTTTCGGCCCCCTGCGAAGACCGGAACAGGTATTGCTGGTTCCGGGCCTGGGGCCTGCGCGCTGGCGGCGCCTGCAACGCTACCTGGGAACGGCTCACGCCGAACCCCGGGAGCGCCGCGGCCCGGACGCGCACGCGGAACCCTAAATCCTTCAGGAGGCCGTTCATGCTGAACCGAGTCCACTCCGGCATCCGGACCACCTTGGCGCTGCTGCTCGCCGCCGGCCTGATCGGCTGGACGGCGGGTTGCGGCCGGAAGAAACTTTCACCGGAGGAACAGGCCCGGGCGGCCGCGGCCGAGGAACAGAAAATCAAGGACCGGTGGATGACGGTCGGCACCTATGTGACCGGCGATGAAAAGCTGCAACAACAAATCATGCGGGATCTGGAAAACCTGGACAAGGAGACCTCTTATCGCCTGATTCTGTTCAACCAGGAACCCGGCAAAGGGGTGGAGGAACTGGACGGGGAATTTCACTCCCCGGATTGTCATTTCCGCCTGCGCCGGAACCTGAGTGGACCGTTTTGGGAGTTCTTTATTCTCGGCGACCGGTATTTCGCGCAGTCGGACCGCAGGCTCGTCGACTTTGGGCCCCAATCCCGCGGCGAAGGGGAAAAACACTACCGGCCCCTGTGGAGCGAAATGCGCGTGGCCATGCTGCAGGCTCTGCGCGGCGGTATCAAGGACCTGGGACGCGGCGAATACCGGGACACGCCGGTGCGGAAATACGATCTGCGGGGAGTTTTTCCCGGCCCCGAGCACATCGTCTTGACCGCGGTCGTGGATATCGACGAGACCCGCGATCTGCTGATCCACATGGTGGTCGGCGCCGGCACCGGCAGCAACTCGACCGACGAGCGCTACCATTATTACTACCGGGAAATGGCGATCGCGAACCTGGGCCAAGTCGGCCCCATCCGCATCCCGGAGAGCGTGGAAGTGATCCCGGCCAAGGAGCTGAAAAATCAGGACTTAATCCTGCATTGACCCCGCGCGGCGGCCGGAAGAAAAAAGATTGACGTGACCATTGGGTATGCTATCATCATTTCATCATGAGACGGAACTCCTGGATGCGCGGAAGGAGTTGAGCGTTTTGAGAGGGAAGGCTAACGGACGGGTCGCCGTCCTCCTGGTGGCCTTATCCGGGGTGCTGGTGTTGACCGGTTGCGGCAAGCCGCGGGAGAAAAGTGCTCAACCCGTAGCCGGTAGCGGAGAAGTCAAGGTGGTTGAAATCGAAAAGGCGGCCGCGCGGGAAAAAAAGCCTTACCAGGGCAATTTAACGCCGGAAAAAGCGGCGGAAATCACCAACGCCGTGGCCAAATTGAGCTTCGCCGAAATTCCCTCGCAGGAACTTCCCAAAGATCCCAAGGTCATGCTGGAAATCAACGAACGAATCCGCAAGAAGATTGAAGGCCTGTACGCGCAGTACGGCACGTCGATGAAGGAAGTGACCAACTACGTCAGCGACCTCTCCCCGAAGGAACGGGAACTCTATAACAAGAAGTTGACCGATCTCTTTCTCGAAGAAGCGGGCAAGAAATACGGCGCCGAGCCGAAATCCAAGCGGAAAACCACGAAAGAGTGACCGCCTGATCCGCCGCCGCGGCTGCCGCAGCGACAGGAAGCTTTCGCGGAGGCCGGTTCCTAAGCGGGAGCCGGTCTCCTTGTTTTTTTTCGCGCCTCATCCGGATGATGAGGCTTAGGGTTCGGGGGCGGTGAAGCCCCCGACTGAAGTAGGAAGGAAAGCAGGACGCATCGGCGTCCGCGTCAGGGGAACCTGCGACCGCAAGGAGTCCCATACGATTCCTCATCCGGTCGGGGTGGTTCCCCTAAGGCCCCTACGCCACCGCACCCGATCCCGCTGAGGAACCTTTCATGACCACCGCCCACGACATTTTGCTGACCAACGATGACGGCGTCGCCGCGCCGGGCCTGGCCGCCTTGGAACGCGCCTTGGACGGCCTGGGCCGGCTCGTCGTCGTGGCTCCGGATGCGGAACGCAGCGCCTCCGGGCACGCCATCACCATGACCAACCCCCTGCGCTTGAGCGAGGTCGCCCGTTCCCCGGGAGTCCGGGGCTACGCCGTGAACGGCACTCCCGCGGATTGCGTCAAGCTGGCCCTGCATACCCTGCTGCCCGCGCCGCCCCGCCTGGTGATTTCGGGCATCAATCTAGGGCCCAACACCGGGACCAACGTCCTCTATTCCGGAACGGTCTCGGCCGCCACGGAAGGCACCATTTTCAACATTCCCAGCCTCGCGGTCTCGCTGCGTTCCTATGCGCGGGACGGCGATTTCTCGCCTGCAGCCCATTTTGCCCGCGAATTCGCCGCCCGGATCCTGAGCCGTGGTTTGCCGGAAGGAGTTTTGCTCAACGTGAACGTGCCGGCCCTGCCCCGGGACCAAATCCGCGGCATCCGCATCACCCGGCTGGCCCGCTACCGCTACCGGGACAGTTACGATGTCCGCCAGGACCCCCGGGGCCGAAACTATTACTGGCTGACCGGCGAGGACGCCGAGATTCTCAAGCCCGAACCCGACCTGGACGCGGTGGCGGTCGAGGAGGGCTTCGTCTCCGTGACGCCTTTGTGCTACGACTTGACGTGCTTGTCCTTCGCGGGGGAATTACGGGGCTGGCTGGACGGCAGCAACCTGAAAGCCTGAGCGCCTCCGCGGACCCGGTTCCGGCCTCTGATTTTTGGGTTGTCAAGTCGCCGGCTTTTACCTAGAATAATGCCGCATCTCACCCAGGGGGCGGTTAGCTCAGGTGGTTAGAGTGCTTGCTTGACATGCAAGAGGTCACAGGTTCAAGTCCTGTACCGCCCACCAGCGTTTCACCCGGGGCAAAAGGCAGCGCGGCGAAAATCAGGGGGCACCGCTGCCCAACCCCGATTTTCGCCTCGGCCGGGAGTCGCCCTTCGACTGTGAATCAACACACGCAACGGATTTTGTTTTATGAGTCTGAAAGGCGGAAAGACGCATGCATACCCTCCTCCGTTTCGGGATCTCGCTGGAACAGGACTTGCTCGAGGCCTTCGATCGGCAGATCGCGGCCAATGCCTATCAGAACCGTTCCGAAGCCATCCGGGACCTGATCCGCGAATCCTTGGCCCGGCGCAAAATTTCGTCCGGCGGGATCGTGGCCGGGGCCATTGTCATGGTCTACGATCATCATAAGCGGAAACTCGTCGACACGTTGCTGGACATCCAGCACGATTTTCAAGATCTGGTGATTTCCACGCAGCATGTTCACCTGAGCCATGTCCATTGCCTGGAAATGATCGCGGTCAGAGGCAAAGCCAGGCGGATCGAAAAATTGGCGGCCGCCATCCGGGCGCATGTGGGCGTCAAGCAGGTCGGGCTCTCCCTGATGCTCACCGAGTAATTCCTTCCTCCGGACCCGAAAATATCAGTGGCACGAAAACAAAAAATGTGCTACGATCACTCCGCCCGGATGTCCGAATGCATCCGAATCCGGCGGAGACTCCCGTGCCGAAAAAAAGCCTGCTGGGCCTGGTCTTTGGACTGCTGAGCTTGGGAACGGCGCCGGCTTTTGCCGCGCGGCCTTTTGCCACGGATGACGCGGGGACGGTCGCCACGGGACGGTACGAACTGGAACTGGCCGCGGAAGCCTGGGAGGACTCCGCCGAAATGAGCCTGGGCTTTAAGCACGGGGTGACGGAATCCATGGACCTGAGCTTGGCCTGCGGGTACGCCGCACTCCCGCAAATCGACGCCCAAACCGGGCCGCTGGAATTGGGTGTCAAATATTCCTTGCTTCCCGAGCGCCTGGCCTGCTCGGCCGCCGCCGCCTTCGGAACGCAGGATTATGCCCTCAACCTGATTTGGACCGCACCCCTGGGCCCGCTCACGGTGAACACCAACCTGGGCTTCGAAACGGCCTCCGACCTTTCCGAGAATCTCCTGACGTGTCAAATCTGCGGTGTCGTGAACGCGGGCTTTTTGGAGCTGGGCGCTGAAATCGGGGGGACGCAGAAAGGTTTGGCCTTTTGGACCGCGGGGGCGAAATACGCCTGGAACGAAAGCCTCGCCCTTGACGCCGGCATCCGCGGAGAATGGGGGGAGGAAGCGGAGGTCAGGGCCACCGCGGGAATGAGCCTGTCGTTTCAACCCCGCCCTGCCGCCACCGGGGAAAAATAATCCTCCGCGGGCCCGGGGCCGAACGCCCTCCGCTGGAGCAGGGCCTGCCGACCCGTCTCGGCGCCGGCTCCACTCCGGAAGGCCGTCCGCCCCGCCGCGTTCCGCCCGGAGTTCCGCGCTCAATCCTCCCGCAACCTATCCCGCCTTCCGCTCCGGCGCGGGCAAAATTTCGCTTTGATTAATATACCAAGAAAGCTAAAATAAGACTCGCGGCCAGCGCGATGCAACAGCCGGCATGGATTCGCGCCGCCGAACGTTGCGCCGCATTTCGCGTGCAGGAGGACCCCGCACCGTGAAAAAGTTCATTTTCCTTTCCCTGATTCTCGTCATCGTGGTGCTCATGATGATGTTCGGCTTGAACGTCATTTCGCCGGGCACCACGTTCTTTTTACTCGTCATCATCAGCGTCGTCTACGCGGTTCTCATCGCGAAGTATTTCAAAAAACCCGGAGCTTCGTCCAAGGGGGCGACCGCCGAAAGCCAGCCGGCCGTGAAAGCGAACGTCAAGCCCTCCCTGGCGCAGGAAATTGAAAAGTACGCCAAGGCGGCCGGAGGCCCGCCGCCGATTTCAACCGAGGCGCCCCTGCCCGCCGCAACCGCCAAGCCCGCCGACGAGGCGGCCCGGAAAAAGGCGGAGGCCTTGGAACGCCGCCGCGCCGAGGAGGAGGCGAAATTGCGGGCGCGGGAGGAAGCCAAGCGCCGCGCGGAGGAGGAAGCGAAGCGCCGGGCGGAAGAGGCGGCCCGGAAAAAGGCCGAGTTCGAGGCGCAGCGCAAGGCCGAGGAGGAGGCGAAGTTGCGGGCGCGGGAGGAGGCCAAGCACCGCGCGGAGGAGGAGGCGAAGCGCCGGACGGAAGAGGCGGCCCGGAAAAAGGCCGAGCTCGAGGCGCAGCGCAAGGCGGAGGAAGAGGCGAAGTTGCGGGCGCGGGAGGAGGCCAAACGCCGCGCGGAAGAGGAAGCGGCGCGGAAAAAGGCGGAAGCGGAGGCGCAGCGCAAAACCGGGGAAGAGGCCAAACCCCAGGCCCCGCAAGCCACGCGCAGTCAGGCCGAGGAAGATGCGGCGCGGAAAAAGGCGGAGGCGGAGGCGCAGCGCAAGGCGGAGGAAGAGGCCAAGCGCCAGGCCCAGGAAGCCGAACGCCGTCAGGCCGAGGAGGAA
>CAZQGO010000001.1:144715-155047 GCA_964593065.1 uncultured bacterium
GGAAGAGGCCAAGCGCCAGGCCCAGGAAGCCGAACGCCGTCAGGCCGAGGAGGAAGCGGCGCGGAAAAAGGCGGAGACGGAGGCGCAGCGCAAGGCGGAGGAAGAGTCTCAGCGCCAGGCCGAGGAAGCCGAGCGCCGGCGGACCGAGGACGAAGCGGCGCGGAAAAAGGCGGAGGCGGAGGAGCAGCGCAAGGCGGAAGAAGAGGCCCGGCGCCAGGCCGAGGAAGCCGAGCGCCGGCGGGCGGAAGAGGAAGCGGTGCGGAAAAAGGCGGAGGCGGAAGCGCAGCGCAAGTCGGAGGAAGAGGCCCGGCGCCAGGCCGAGGAAGCCGAGCGCCGGCGGGCGGAAGAAAAAGCGGCGCAGGAGGAAAGCGGACAGCGTCTTGAAGTTGCAACGGGCCCCCAGCCGGCCGCGGCACCGGTCGGCGGGGAACAGGAGGCCCCCGGAGAGGCCGGGCAAAAAGTTGTGAATCCCATCTCGCTGAACATGAGCCGGGCCCTGACCGGCGTGCGCGAGGAATGGTTCGGTGTTTGCCTGGAAAAAATCCGGGCCTGCAATGCACAAGCCAAGCAGGCGGCAAGGAAAATTTCCATCCGCCAGGAAACCTTGGGCGGCGAGGCCGAAGCCGCATTGAAAGCCTATCAAATCCACCTGGTGCGCCGGTATCTGGCGCGGTACAAATACCTGGCCGACAACGCCGGCGTGGGCTTCATGCAAAAGCTCACCGCCTATACGTTCGGGGAGCAGCAGGAAATCTGCGAAGCGTATCTGAACCAGTTCACCGATCTTTTGGCCAGCGACCCGGAACTGCTGGCGAACGAGCCCAAACAATACGAGCATGTCGCCCAGGACATCGCGGGCTACGTGACGGGTTTTCCCAGGTCCACCGAAGCCGTGCGCCAGGTGGCGGCGACCTTCAGCGAATTCGTGGACGTGAACCTGCTGGAGAGCGCACGGGCCCTGGGGGACAAGAAAACCGTGATTAAACTGACCAACAAGCTGGCCAATCTCCCACACCGCCGGAGCGCCAAAAAGGATAAATAGGCATTTGAATGATATTCAGGAACTCATTTCCCGCCTGCGCCGGGCCCCGGAGTACGCAGATAAAATAAGCCATTACCGGTATCTGCCGCCCGTTCCCGCGCGGTTGGCGGATTTTCATGACCTGCTCCCGTCTCCCCTGCAGGCTCCCCTGTTATCGGCCGGCATCGCGGGGCTGTATGCCCATCAGGTGGAGGCCTTGGCCCGCCTGCGGGACGGACAAAACGTGGGCATCACCACGCCCACGGCATCCGGGAAAACGCTGATCTATAATCTGGCCGTTAGCCAAAGCCTGCTGGAAGATCCCCAGGCCCACGCCCTGTACCTGTTTCCACTCAAGGCCCTGGCGCAGGACCAATTAAAAATCCTGCAGCGTTTCTGGTCGCAGGTTCCCGGGGCCGGCTTCGACGCGGCGATCTATGACGGGGATACGCCGGCCTCCGTCCGGGCCCGGTTGAAACGCAAACCGCCCCGGGTGCTCCTGACCAATCCCGACATGCTGCACTACGGACTCCTGGCCTACCCCGAGGGCTGGCGGCAATTCTTCGCGCGCCTGAAATATGTCGTGCTGGATGAGGCCCACACCTATCGCGGCATTTTCGGATCGCATGTGGCCCTGATCCTGCGCCGCTTGCGGCGCCTGTGCGGCCCTCCCGGGCCAACCTGGGTGGCCAGCTCCGCCACCATGGCCAATGCCGGGGAATTCCTGCGGCATTTGACGGGGCTGCCGCACCATATCGTCGAGGAAAGCGGGGCGCCCCGTGAAGGCCGGCACGTTTTCCTGTTCGCGCCCGGCGGCAGCCCCTATACCGAGGCCGCGGGACTGCTGCGCGAATGCCTGGAGCAGCGGGTCAAGACCATCCTGTTCACCAAGTCGAGGAAAATCACGGAATTGATCACGCTGTGGGTTCAGGAGACCCTTCCCGGCCAGGCCCGGCGCATCGCCGCCTACCGCTCCGGCTACCTCCCGGAAGAACGGCGCGACATCGAACAGCGGCTGTTCCGGGACGAGTTGGCTGCCGTGATCAGCACCAGCGCCCTGGAATCCGGCATCGATGTGGGCGGGCTCGACGCCTGCCTTCTCGTCGGCTATCCCGGGACCATGATCAGCACCTGGCAGCGTCTAGGAAGGGTCGGGCGCCAGCAACGGGACTCCCTGCTCATGCTGGTGGCCCTGCCGGACGCACTGGACCACTATTTCCTCCGCAACCCCGATGCCTTTTTTCACACCCGCTTCGAGAACTGCGTCCTGGACCCGGACAATGCCGAACTCCTGCGCAGCCACCTGGTGTGCGCCGCCGCCGAGGAGCCCCTGACGCCGGCCGACTGGAGCGTGTTCGGCAGCGAGGCGGAAGCACTGCTGCCGCGCCTGGTGCAGGCCGGGAGCCTGCAGGAAACCGCCGCCGGCGCCTGCTGGGTCAGCGCGCGGAAACAACCCCAGCGGGACATGGATATCCGGACCGTGGGCGAGCAATATGTCATCAAGCGGGAAAGCACCGGCGAAGTGCTGGGCAATATCGACGAGGCCCGGGTGTTCAAGGAGTGCCATCCCGGCGCGATCTATCTCCACGCGGGGACCGCGTATGAGATTCTGACCCTGGATTTGCCGAACCGCACGGTCATCGCACACGAGGCCGACGTGGACTGGTACACCCAATACACGGCCTCCGAGGACATCGACATTCTGGACCTGGCCCCCGGCGCGGTCCTGCGGGTGAGCCGCGAACACTGGCAGGCGGGATTGGTCCGGGTGCGCGTAACCGAAAAAATCGTGGCCTATGAGCGCCATCGCATCCGGGACCAGTCGCTGCTGAGCGAACACAAGCTCACCCTGCCGCCGCGCGTTTTCGAGACGCAGGCCGCCCTGTTGACCGTGCCCGAACGCTGGCGGCGCAAATGCCAGGAATTTTCCTTGGACTTTGCGGGAGGCCTGCACGCCGCCGAGCACCTGCTGATCGCCGCCCTGCCGGTCCAGGTTTTATGCGAACGCTGGGATTTGGGCGGACTGTCCACCCAGGCGCACCCCCAGGTGGATCAACCCTGCCTGTTCATCTATGACGGGTATCCGGGCGGCGTCGGCTTGGCGGCGAAGAGTTTGCAGGTCGCGGACTCCTGGCTGGCGACCGCCCGGGACATGGTCAACCAGTGCGAATGCCAGGAGGGATGCCCCGTCTGCATCCATTCTCCCAAGTGCGGCAGCGGAAACCAGCCCCTCGACAAGCAGGCCTGCCAGCTGCTCCTGAACGCGGCCGTGTTGACTCCCTTGCGCCCCCTGGAGCTGGCCGCCTCCGCCATGGGCCCGCCTCCGGCGGAGCCCCCGCCGGAGCCTCCCCGGCCGGCCTCGCCGGCGCAGGCCGCCACGCCGACCGGCGGCGCACGCGAGTTTCAGCTGCTGGTCTTCGACCTGGAAACACAACGCTTGGCGCAGGAAGTCGGCGGCTGGGAAAACACCGGCGCCATGGGCCTGTCCCTGGGCGTGGTGTACGACCACCTGCGCGGCACTTTCCAGACTTACCGGGAGGAACAGGTTCAGGACTTGATCCGGGTCCTGCTGGCCGCGGATTGGGTGGTGGGATTCAATCTCCTGGGTTTTGATCTGAAAGTCCTGGCCGCCTACCATCCCCTGGCCCTGCGGGTCCGCGCGTTCGATCTTCTGCTCGACATCAGGCAGAGTCTGGGCTACCGCCTGTCCCTGGACCATCTGGCCCAGCACACTCTCGGCCGGGGCAAGGCGGCCGACGGCTTGCAGGCGGTGCAATGGTTTCGCGAGGGGCAATGGCAGGAGTTGGAAACCTATTGCCGCCGGGACGTGGAGATCACCCGGGATTTGCTGTTTTTCGGGATGCAGTACGGATACGTGCTGTTCGAACGCCGGGGCCAGATCCTGAAACTGCCGGTGGCGTGGCAGGCGCGGCTTCCGGGCATCCTGCCGGCCGCCGGCTGAATTGCCGCGCCGGAGACCGGCCAGCTTTTTCCCCGGTCGCGGTTGACGATGAAGTTTTTTCAATGTTAAGATAAGCCATACCTGGCGGGAGCGTCCCCATGTGGCCCTTGCTGTATTTGCCCAAAGGTAAAGCGCGGAAGGAGAACCTCGACTTCTGGGCGACCGACCTCGCCGCCCTGCTGCGGGACCTCAACTCCCAGCCCTTCACGGGGTACGTGGAGATCTTATCCCCCTATGAACACGCCCTGATTCTCTTCTACGGCGGCCAGGTCTACAACAGCTTTTACGAGGGCACCCAGGACCTGAACCTGTCGCGCGAGGAAATCCTGCAGCATTTCCTGACCCAAACCAAGCGGGAACATGAGTGCGTCATCAACGTGATCGAAGTCCTGCCCCAGGTTTTCGAGGGCTTGAGCGCCCTGGAAAGCCGCGCGCCCCTGTATCGCGAGCTGGAGACCGGGTTCCTGGACATTCCCAAGCTGTTCGGAACCCTGGAGGCCAAACGCTTCACGGGCGCGCTGCGGTTCTACCACATCCGCAGCCACACCCGCCTCGGCAACATCCTCGTCAAGATGAACAAAATCACCCGCGAACAGCTCCAGCAAGCCGTACGCCTGCAGCTCTCGCAGAAAGGCGCCCTGCGCCTGGGCGACGCCCTGGTGCGCATCGGTGCCATCGGGCCCAAGGATTTGGACAGCGCCCTGGATCTCCAGAGCCATGCCCGCAAGGGTTCGGATATTGAAATCGCCCTGGCCATTTTTTCCCAGGGAAAATTTTTCGGCGGGTATTCCTTCCTGCACAAGCAGCTGCGGCAGACCCAGGAGGAAATCCTGCCGCAGATGATCGGCACCGAAGTGTTGATGGACATCCTCGAGGGCATCCTGCCTGAGCCCATCGACCTGCGCGAGGTGCTGAAGCGGGCGGAGGACGCCGTGACCGCCATGGCGGCGGCGCCGGCGGCCGCGGAACCGGCTGCGGAAAAAGAGGTTGCGGGGGAGGCGAAGGCCCCCCCCGAACCCGAATTGGCGGAGATCGCGGCCGATGCCCTCAATCTCAAAGGCGACGACCTGATCCTGGATCTGTCGGAGGACGTCAACGACCTGATCGGCGAACGGGCCAGCCCGCCCGCCGCGGCGCCGGCTGCCGGGGAGGCAGTGGCGGCGTTCGTCCCGGAAACCGATCCCGGCGAGTCGGACGAAACCGTCCGCGAGAGGGCGGAGGAGGCGCTGCCCCCCGCGCCCGCGCCGGAGCCGGAAGAACCGCCCGTCGAACGGACGGGCCTCGAAGCCGTGCAGGCCGTGGCCGCCCAGTACATGGGTTTTCTGGGAAAATCGCTGCTGCGGCACGAAAGCCAGTTGCTGGGGCATCCCCCGGGCCAGGACTGGAACGACCAGGACCTGCGGGAATTGCAGCAGCGCTTCGTCCAGGCGGCCAGTTTGCTCATCGGCACGCGACGCGCCCGGCAGATGTCCGACGATCTGGAATTCCGTCTCGGGCGCGAGGAGGTGCCGTGGACACGGTCCTGACTCCGGCCCAGCATTTCTGGTTTGTCGAAGCCACCAGCTATCTGGCCATCTGCGGCGGGCTCGCGTTGTGGGGGGGATTCATCTGGCTCGGGGCCATCACGCGGCGATTTGAACGGGCTTACGGAAAAATGACGCACTGGCAGTTCTTCCTGCTCGCACCGGCGGGCCTGTGCGCCTATCTGGTCCTGCAGGCCGTGGCGTCCCTGCGCCACCAGAACATGGGCGCGGCCGAGCAATGGATCGGATACAGCCTGCTGACGTGGTCGGCCGGCCTGTGCCTGTGGGGCGTCCTGCGCCTGCGGAAAGTTCTCGCGGAACTGGAGCGTGAGACCTAAGAATGCTCCAGCTCCTTTACCGCGCCAGTTTTTTTCTCTACGAAATCAGCTTCATTCTTTTTGCCCTGGCCCTGGGCAGCTATAGCGAAAGTTTGCGGAAAATCACCCGGGCCTGGCGGTTGGGTCCTTACTGGCTGTGTCCCGTCTGCGCGTCCCTCCTCATGCTCCTGTGCGCGTTGATGCATTTCTACGTGTATCATTTCCTGTCCCCGCGGTATCTGCAAACCGGGGCCCATGAACAGTTGCTGCTCATGTACCTGCTGAAAACCATTTCCATGCTCAGCATTTTCCTGGCGGGCGCCTGCCTGCTGCTGGGCAACGGAATGTTCCTGAAGAAAAATTCGGCCTGAATCCTCCCCCGCAAGGCTCTCCGGCCCGCAGGAATCATATTGAAATATCTCGGGAACACGTGCTAGAGTAGCGATATTGCGTCAGCGGACGGGGGCACGGCATGCGGCCATTTTACAAATGTCTGGCGGCCATGGCGGGAGCGGCCTTGGCGGCGGCAACGCCGACGTGGGCTGCGTTACCCCCCACCGCGGATGCTCACATCCTGCCCGGCACCAGTCTGGTCACCCAATCGCAAGCCTACACGTACACCGTGAGCTGCACCTCCAATGTCAACATCACCTCCGTGTATGTCACCATCCCTGCGGGTTGGATGGTCGACGTGACCCCGAGCTCGAGCTGGGGCGGAGCGGTCAGTTTCGCGGCCGGTCAAATCATGGTGGATTACTCCCTCGCGACCCCCTTGGGCGCGCCCGGTGATACGGATAACCTTACCTTCACCGCCACCGCTGCGGCCTCGGCCGGCCTGTACGCCTGGCCCTCGTTCCTGAACGGGCCGTCCTCGAACCAAACCAGCGTCACTGCCGGCCAGAGCCAGGATGTCCTGGTCACCGAACCCACGCCCACTCCGACGCCCAGTCACACGCCGACTCCGACCCCCAGCGCCACCTCCAGCGATACGCCCACGCCCGACTATTCCGCCACCCTGACGCCGACCGACAGCATGACCTTCACGCCCACCGATACGCCCACGCCGACGGAAAGCCCCACGGCCACCGCTTCGGCGACGGCCACGGAGACGCCGACGCCTTCCCCGACCGCTACGCCCTCTCCGCCGGTCAGCGCCACGCCGACGCCGACGGAAAGCCCCACGGCCACCGCTTCGGCGACGGCCACGGAGACGCCGACGCCTTCCCCGACCGCTACGCCCTCTCCGCCGGTCAGCGCCACGCCGACGCCGACGGAAAGCCCCACGGCCACCGTTTCGGCGACGGCCACGGAGACGCCGACGCTTTCCCCGACCGCCACGTCCACGGAAATCCAGTCCGCCACCCCCACTCCGACCCAAACCCCGACCGTGACCGCGACCCCGATATGGTCCGCGACCGCGACGCCCACGATTTCGGCCACGAGCACGGTCAGCGCCACGCCGACGCCGCAGGTTTCGCCGACGGTTACGGGAACGGCCGGCCCCCCGCACACGCCGACGGCAACGGCGACCGGGGCAGGCCAGGCCGTCCGCGAGGACCTGCGCGGCGTCCACGCCGTGCATAAAACCTTCAGCCCGGACAGCAGCACGAACAACCGCCTGGAAATTTCCTTTCAATCCCGCTTCAGCGCGGGCGAGATCCAAGCCAGGATTTTCGACCTGTACGGACGGCAGTTGGCCGCCTTGGAGGTCACCGGCTCCGGCCCGGATTACCGGGTCTTCTGGGACGGCCGCGCCAGCGACGGCCGTTCCGCTCCGGCGGGAATCTATGTCTACGAGATTAAAACGCCCGGCGCCGCCTTCCGGGGAGCGGCGGTGCTGGCCAGATGAAACCCGGAACTCCCGCCTGGACAGTCTGCCTTGCGGCCTTCGCCTGGCTCGGCCTGCCCTGCGCGCTGGGCGCTTCCTTCGAGAATGACCGCCCGGGTGCGCGGGCCGCGGGCTTGGGCGGCGCCTTTTGTTCGGTGGCCGACGACACGGAGGCGCTGGATTACAACGCCGCCGGCTTGGCGCTTGTTCCCGGGAATTTTTTCTCGGCCGATTTCGCCAGTCTTCTCAGCGGCTTGGATGACGGCAGCTTGCACGAGGGGCGCGTGGCGTACGCCCAGCCCATCGGCAGTTCGGCGGGACTGGGAGTCAGCTGGCGGAACCGGGACCTGGCGGGCTTGTACCAGGAAAATACCGTCAGCCTGGGCTATGGTATGGCCCTGGACGCCGGAGACAGTTACTTCCTGGGGGGCGTCCTCAAGCTGCTCCAAGTGGATTACCTGGATCACTCGGTCATCGACCAGGATGCGTATTTCAGCGAGGGGTCCGCGCGCTTGAACCTCGGCTTGGACGTGGGCGCGCTGGCGTTTCTGACCGACGATTGGGCCTGCGGCGTGTCCGTGGCCAACCTCAATCAACCGGATCTGTCCCTGCGCGGCCACGGCGCCGTGGTTCCGCTGCAGGTCCGCGCCGGGACCTCCTATGCCTGGAAAACCATCCTGGCTTCCGCCGACTACCTCTACTATGGCGGCCGGAACCGGTTCAGCGCGGGGAGCGAACAGTGGTGGTTCAACCGCGTGCTGGGAACCAGAGAGGGCCTCGGCTTGGGCGACCTCGGATTGGCGGAAATCACCACGGGACTTTCCTTCCGCCTGCAGCAGGGCACCTGGAACCTGCAACTCGACTACGCCTTTCTGGTACCGCTGGGGGAATTTTCCGGAGCGGGAGCCACCCACTTGGTGAATTTCAGCCTGCTGCTGGGCACGCTGGATCCCGCGACGGCGGAAGGGTTGCGGCTTTCGGCCGCCGGCGACCTCGCGGTCAAGGAGGGGCGCTTCGAGGAGGCCTTGGACGACTGGGAACAGGCCGCGGACCTGCTGCCGGGAGACGACGCCTTGCGGCGCAAACTCGATACGCTCCGGAAACAGCTGCGTCTCCGGAGCGAGGTCCGCCTGTACATGGAACAGGGAGAAGATTTTCTCGCACACCGCAATTACCACAATGCGGCCAAAGCCTTCCGGCACGTCCTGACCTTGGATCCGGAAACCCCCCGTGTCCGCGAGCGGCTCGCCACGGCGGAAAATGCGCTGCGCCAAATGACCGAGCAGCAGCAGGCCGAACAGCAGGCGGGGGAGAAGCGGGCGGCCGCCCGGGCCCAGGCCGCGAGCCTGCAGGAAGCCCAGCAGGCTATCCGGCAGGCGGAGCGCGCCTGGGAACGCGCGCAGCGGAAAGAGGGCGCGGGCACCGCGGAGCTCAAGCGGCTGCAGGAACAGATTCAGTCCGCCCAGGAAGCCCTGCGCAAGGGCGACGGGCAGCGGGCCCGGGTGCTCGCGCAGATGGCGAACGAGAGCCTGCAGAAACTCGGCCGCCGGCCGAAGCCTGCGGCACCCGCCGCCGAAACCCGCCGGGTCAAGCGGGCCGGGTCGCGCCCGGCAGGTGCCGCCCCCGCGGGCGAAAAAGCCGTCGCCACGCCCGCGGCCGGCGCGGTGGCGCCGGCACAGGCGGCGGCCAAGCCCACGCCCACCCGCACGGCGCGCGAAGCCGTGGAGTGGCGTAAAGCCCGCGGCGCCTACGGCCGCGTGGTGAAACTCATGCTGGATATCGACCGTCTCGGAGGTTCGCGGTATTTCCCCCAGGAATACGCCGGCCTGCAGCACGAGGTGGGCAGGGTGAAGACCTTGTTAAACCGCGAGGATTTCCCGGCGGTCATCCGGGAAGCCGAGGCGCTCTTTCCCCGCCTGGAACGTCTGCAGCAGCAATCCCTGGAAAAGAAAAAGGCCCGCGAAGTAATGCCCACCCGCTGGTAGGCCACTCAGCCCGAAAAATTGATTGGGTGCGAAGAAAATTGCCTGGAAGGAAAAAACGGGGGGGATCTTGGACGCCTGGCCCCGCGGGGATTACTTGACCACGACCTCCAAGACCGGTTGCCCCGCGGGTCGTTTCCCCAGATCCGGGAATTCGTCCCCCTCGCCCAGGGCCGTGACGTTGATCTGCTTGATTTTCTCGGTGACAATCAGGTGGCGCAACACGCTGTTGGCCCGGGCACGCGACAGGCTTTTCGCCAGCGGCAAAACCCGCGCCAGCCAGCCCGGTCCCCGCGCCGTGCCGCGCACAATCAGGGGCGAGTCGGGATGCTTGGCCAGCTCATCCGCCAGTTCCTTGAGTGCCGAGAGGGAAGATGGCTTGATGAGGTCCTTGGCGAAGTAGAAATCGATCGCCGGCGCATAGACGATGCGGTTTTGCTTGGCGTCCACGGACACGTTCAGTTCGGGTAAAATGGCCTGGTCCTCGTCCGCATAGGCTTCGTACTGGGTATAATCTTCCTCCGCCTTTTCGGCGGAAGTCGGCCTAGCCTGAGATTTCTCACGGGTCGCGGGCGCGGCGGTCTGCACCGGGGTCGCCGGGGCCGCGGCGGGCGTGATGCGCTGAACGGTCGGCAGGGGAGTGGGCGCAGCCTGCGTTGGCTTGGGCTTGGGCGTGGGCTTGGGCGTGGGCTTGGGTGT
>CAZQGO010000001.1:155147-234314 GCA_964593065.1 uncultured bacterium
GGCTTGGGTGTGGGCTTGGGCTTGGGTGTGGGCTTGGGTGTCGGCTTCGGTGTCGGTACGGCCGTGGGGGAGAAAGTCGCCTGGGCCGTGGCCCGCCGGATTGCGGGGGAAGGTTCCGGCGGACGGGAGGGCCGGGCCGACGGGCGCGCGGGAATTTCCTGAATCCGCGCCGGATGTTCCGGAGCGGCGGCGCCCGCAGGTTTTTCGCGATAACGCCGGATCCAGGTGGGTGAAAATCCGCCGTTGCGGGTAATCGCAAACTGGCCGGTCCCATCCGCATTCATGACCCAGATTTCCCAGCGGTACGGATCCTGGCGGCCCGAGGAATACGCTAGACGCTTGCCATCCGGAGACCAGGCCGGTGAATTGCTGTATTTGTCGCGGGTGAGACGATAAATCTGACTGCCGTCGGCCTGGGCGATCCAGATATCCACGTTTTCGCCGATGGACACCGAGAAGGCGATTTTGCGGCCGTCCGGGGACCAGCTGGGTCCGCCGACCTGCTGCGTGGTGGGAAAGCTGGTTAAAAACCATTCCGCATCCGTTCCCAGCTTGCGCACGTACAGATTGCGGTCCTTGCCCCGGATGGAGATGTAAACCAGATGCATGCCGTCCGGCGACCAGGCCGGGGAATAATTGTAGCCATCCGGGATGACGGTTTCGAGGTTGAAACCGGTCCGTTCGACGGTCCAAATTTTCCCGCCGCGGGAAAAAGCCAAGGTGCGGCCGTCGGGAGACCAGGTGGGCGCATTGTGCACGTTGAAATTCTGGAGGTCGACCGGGAAATTCGCGTCGTTAAAAAAGGTCAATTGCCGCCGCTGTTCCGTGCGCAGGTCCAGCAGCCAGATTTCGAAAAAACCGCTGGCATTGGACCAGTAGGCGACTTCGGAGAAATTCGGCGAGGCCGCGGGAAACCAATCACTCCCGCCCGAGCGGGGAAAACGTTTGGCGGGATTGCCGGCCAAGTCGGTGAGGTAGAAATCCCCCCCGGACATATACAGGATGAAATCCTCGTAGGGTTCAGGCGTCGGTTGGGGGGTAACGATTTCGGAGCGGGGGGATTTCTGACAAGACGCCAGCAGGAGACACGCCACGATCATGAACAGCCATGCGCGACGTTCGCGGCCCGCGGGCCGGTGGTTGGAAGAACTCATGCCTGCCGCTCCCGCACATCGCCCCGGAGGGCGGGTAGGGTCCCCGGGCGATCGGCCCGATCACGGAAACTGCTCTGTCCTGTGCAGGGAGAGGGCATGTCTTTTTGCTCCTTAAGCGGGCATTCGGAAAATGGCTGCTTGGCGGCGGCTTAAAAACATGCGCGCACTCCGCGATTCAATCTGTCCTCCTCCTGTTTTATGACGTGATTTTAAGGATTTTCAGGCTTGATGTCAAGGGAAAAGCTGAGCCAATTTTGCTTGACAACGAATGTTTTTAATTGCTAAACTGTCCCACGTTAAATTTTCGCTAGTATTTTCGGGGATTTTCTGCCTCCTCCGGCTTTTCTGGCTCTTTTTGCAGCTACATCTAGTGGGGGAATGGCCATTTCAATCCACTTGTTGGGTCGTGCGGAGGATTGAATGCGTATTGGTTTGAAATTCCAGTTGATGGGCATGGCCATCCTCCTCGTTTTACTGACCGTCGCCGTATCTTCCTTTTTTTTTACCCGCCAGGAAAAAGAAGTATTGCTGCGTGAGATGACAAGACGGGGCACCACCATCACCCGCAATCTGGCCACCATCAGCACCGATTCCTTAGTCAGCAACGACACGCTCGCCCTGGCGACCTACGTGCAAAGCGTCATGCGCAACGAGGGCGTGGCCTACGCCATGCTTCTCAATGAAAAGGGCGACGTCATGGCGCACAATCGCATGGAAAACGTCGGCAAAGCCTACGTGGAGCCGCAGGGCGTTCGCCCCTTGACGAATGAGGCCATCCTGATCCAGCCGTACCGCAACGAAGCCGGCGAAAAAATCCTGGATATCGCCATGCCCATCAAATTGCGGAACGACGTGCTGATCGGCTCGGCACACGTGGGCATGGCCCAGGCCGCCAGCGACGCCATCGTCAGCCAATCCTTCCGCGAGACCCTGTGGGTGGCCGCGGGCTTGCTGATCATCGGCATCATTCTTTCCATTTTCATCACGGACATCATGCTCAGGCCGGTCGAGGAGCTTCTGCGCGGGGCCAAGGCGCTCGGCGAGGGCAACCTGAATTACCGGATCAACATCAAGGGCAAGGGCGAGCTGGCCATCGTGGGCCAGGCCTTCAATGAAATGGCGGAGCGCATCAAGGGCCTGTTCATCGGCGTGCTCAAGGCCTTGGCCGCGGCCTTGGCCTCCCGGGATAAAACCGCGGGGGGGCATGACCAGAGGGTTTCCGAATACGCCACGGCCTGCGCCACCTACATCGGCATGCCTCCCGAGGAAGTGGAGAATCTGCGCTTGGCGGCCCAGGTGCAAAACCTGGGGCACATCGCCGTGCCGGACGCCATTCTGGAAAAAACCGGAAAATTGACGGGCGAGGAATACGAAAAAATGAAGGACCATCCGAATACGGGCGCCGACATCCTCAACCAGATTCCCGCCCTGCGCGGAACCGTACCGCTGGTGCGCCATCATCACGAGCGCTTCGACGGCACGGGCTATCCGGCCGGCCTGAAGGGAAAAACCATTCCTCTCGGAGCGCGCATCCTGGCCGTGGCCGACGCCTTGGACGCCATGACCTCCCAGCAGAAACACCGCAAGGTGTTGACCCGGGAACAGGCCATCGAGGAACTGAAGAACGGCGCCGGCACCCAGTTCGATCCGGATATCGTCGAAGCCTTCATTGAGATGCTACACGAGTACAAGGGGGGGACTTAACGTGCCCGCAACCCAGACTCTGAATCCCAAACCTCCGGCCCCGGCACGGCGCCGGCACCGCATTTCCCTCGGCGTCAAATTCACCTTCTTCCTGCTGCTGGCCATCGGCACCATCATGAGCCTGACCACCTGGCTGACCTACCGCGGCCAGCAGCGCACGCTGCAGGACGAGGTCATCCAGCGCGGCGTCACCATTGCGCGCAGCATGGCCAACGCCGCCGCCGAGGCCATCTGGGAGCAGTCGGGCGAGACCGACATCACGCTGGCCTCCCTGATCCACAAGAACATTCCCGTGCGCGGCACGCCCCGGGTGCCGCAAACCTCGCTCCCCTCCATTTTCCGGTCCCTGCTGGAGGACCTGCGAGGCACGCGCTATTCCAGCCAGTCCATTTCCACGAACACGGGCGTGGTGGAGTTGATCATGGTGGATGCCCAGGGCATCATCCGCGGTCATAACGACATCAAAATGCTGGAAAAGAGATTCCAGCCGCTGCCCGGCCTGAAACCCTACACCGGCGGGCCCCTGCTCATTCAGGACTACCTGACCCCTGAGGGCGAAAAGCGTTTTGAAATCGCCGTCCCGATCCTGCAGATCATCCCCGGTGCGACCGAAAAGTACCTGGGAGCCGTGTACGTGCGCATGTCCCAGAGCGTCATCGACGTGGTGGTGAAGCAGGCCGCCATCAAAATGGTGTTGGTGACCGGCCTGCTCATGATTCTGGGACTGGTGGCGGCCCTGATCCTGTCACGGTATTTGACCCAGCCGATCAACGAACTGGTGGGCGGCGTGCTGGCCATCGCTTCCGGGGACTTGAATCAGGAATTGCAGGTCAGCCGGACCGACGAGCTGGGCGAGCTGACCTCGGCCTTCAACGAGATGGCCTCGTCGCTGCGCGAAAAGGAGCTGATCAAGGGGGCCTTTTCCACCTACGTCTCCAGCCAGGTGATGGAGCAGGTGCTGCGCGATCCCGGGCAGCTCGCCTTGGGCGGCGCCCGCAAGCGGGTCACCTGCCTGTTCGCGGACATCCGCGGGTTCACTTCCATGTCGGAGTCCATGGAGCCGGAGCGGGTGGTATCCATCATCAACGCCTACCTTTCCCTGCAGACGGAGATCGTCCTGCGGAACGAAGGCATGCTGGATAAATTCGTCGGCGACTGCGTCATGGCGGTCTTCGGCCTGCCGTTCGCCAAAAACGACGACGCCCTGCGGGCCGTGCGCACCGCCGTGGAAATCCAGGCGGCCGTGCACGAGTTGAACCAAACCCGCGCGCGCGCGGGCCAGCGCACCGTGACGATCGGCGTCGGCGTCAACACCGGCGATGTCGTGGCCGGCAACATGGGCTCTTCCCAGAAGATGGATTACACGGTGATCGGCGATGCGGTCAACTTGGCCGCCCGCCTGGAGGAAAATGCCGAAGGCGGCACGATCCTGGTGACCGAGGGCACCTACCAGGAAGTCAAGAACCGGGTCGCGGCGGAAAAGCTGGCGCCCATATCCGTCAAAGGCAAGAAGGAAAAAGTCCCGGTCTACAGCATCAGGGGCTTCAAGGCGCCTCCGGCCCCCGGTTGACGGCGGGCGCCCGCCGGGAAGCCCCGGGGAGCGGCGAGTGGTGAAATCCGTGGTTTTCGTGTGCACCGGCAACTGTTGCCGGAGTCCCATGGCCATGGGCCTTTTGCGCGAGCAGTTCCGCGCTTGGCCGGAAGTGGACATTTCTTCGGCCGGCACGGCCGCTCCCGCCGGCGCGCCGCCCACACCCGAGGCGGTGGCGGCCGCGGCGGAATTGGGCGCGGACATCCGGCGCCACCGGTCCCGGCCCGTGAGCGGGGACATCCTGGCACGCGCACGACTGGTGATCACCATGACGATGGGACAGGCGAGAGAGTTGCAGTCCGCCTACCCGCTCCACCGGGAAAAGATCATGACCTTGGGCGAACTGAGCGGACAGACGCCGCCGCCGGAAGTAGCCGACCCCATCGGGCAGTCCCTGCGGACCTATCGCGAAACCGCGGGGCAGATCCAGAAACTGCTGGTGCAGGCCGGCGCTCGGATCCGGCGTTACATCCAGTAACGGGCCGGAGCTGTGCCGGCCGGGTTTTCCAAGCCAAGCGGAGGGGAAGGGATGAAAATCATCATAGGCAGTGACCATGCCGGCTACGAGTTGAAGGAGAGGCTCAAGGCGCAACTCGCGGCCTCCGGAGTGGACCTGGAGGACTTCGGTACGACCAACGCCGAATCCTGCGACTATCCGGACATCGGGCTGCGGGTGGCGGAGGAGGTGGCGGCTCACCCCGAGGTGCGCGGAATCCTGATCTGCGGCACGGGCATCGGCATGTCCATCACGGCCAACAAGATTCCCGGCATCCGGGCCGCCCTGGCGTACAACACGTACGTGGCCCAGTATTCCCGCGAGCACAACGACGCCAATATCCTGGTGCTTCCCGGCCGGGTGGTCGGGCTGGACATGGCCTTGGCCATGGTCCGGGCCTGGCTGGGGACGCGCTTCGCCGGCGGACGGCATGAGCGGCGTCTGGAAAAAATTTCGAATATCGAAAAAAAGTACAACCCCGGCCGTGAACGCTGATACCGCCACCGGGCAAGGAGCCAGCGTGAAACCCTTAGCTTCAGTCGACCCCGAAGTCGCCCGAATCCTGCGGTCCGAGACGGACCGGGAGGCGACGCGCCTGCAGATGATTGCCTCCGAAAATTACGCTTCGCCGGCGGTCCTGGAGGCGCAAGGCAGCGTGTTCACCAATAAGTACGCCGAGGGCTATCCGGGAGCCCGCTACTACCAGGGGTGCGGCCCCGCTGATGACATCGAGCGGCTGGCCGTGGACCGGGTGTGCAAATTATTCGGCGCCGAGCATGCCAATGTGCAGCCGCACGCGGGCAGCACGGCCAACATGGCGGCCTACATGGCCCTGCTTGCCCCCGGCGACGCCCTGCTGGGCATGGACCTGGCCGCGGGCGGGCATCTGACCCACGGGGCGCGCGTGAATTTTTCCGGGAAACTCTACCGCGCATTTTATTACAACGTCCATCCCGAAAGCCACCTGATCGATTACGACGCCCTGGCGGAGCAGGCGCGGCGGGTCCGGCCCCGCATGATCGTGGCCGGCGCCTCCTCCTACCCCCGGGTCCTGGATTTCGCCGCTTTCCGGAAAATCTGCGACGAGGTCGGCGCCTATCTGCTGGTGGACATCGCCCACTTGGCCGGGCTGATCGTCGGCGGGGCGCATCCCAGCCCGGTTCCCTACGCGGACATCGTGACTTCGACCACGCACAAGACTCTGCGGGGACCGCGTGGCGGCTTCATCCTGTGCCGCGCGGAATTCGCGAAAAAAGTCGACGCCATGGTGTTCCCCGGCATCCAGGGGGGGCCGCTGATGCACGTCATCGCGGCCAAGGCCGTGTCCTTCCTGGAGGCGGGGCAGGAGTCCTTCCGCGCCTACGCCCAAAGGATCGTGGCCAATGCCCGGGCGCTGGCCGCTGCGCTCTTACAGCGCGGATTTCAGCTCAGCACGGGCGGGACCGACAACCACATGCTGCTGGTTGACCTGCAGCACGAGAACATGACGGGCGCCGAGGCCGCCGCGCGCTTGGAGAACGCCGGCGTGGTGGTGAATAAAAACGGCATTCCCTACGATCCCCTGGGGCCGCGTGTGACCTCCGGCATCCGGGTGGGCACCGCCGCGCTGACGACCCGCGGCCTGCGGGAATCCGACATGGAAACCATCGCAGACTATTATGATCGAATTCTGCGCGGCGGGGAGGACGGCGCCCGGCTGGCCTCCATCCGCGGGGAAATCGCCGAGTGGTGCGGGCGCTTTCCCATTTTTGCCGAAGCATGAACGCCGCCGCTCCCGCTTCCGGACCGCGCCAGCCCTCCCGCCGTCCTTCCTGGGACGATTACTTCATGGAGATCACCCAGCTGGTGGCCAAGCGCTCCACGTGCCTGCGCCGGGCGGTCGGCGCCATCCTGGTCAAGGACAAGCGCATCATCGCCACCGGCTACAACGGCGGTCCCCGGGGTCTTCGGCACTGCGAGGAAGTCGGGTGCCTGCGCACCCAGCTGAACATCCCCTCGGGGGAGCGGCACGAGATCTGCCGGGGCTTGCACGCCGAACAGAACGCCATCATCCAGGCCGCGGTCCACGGCGTTTCGATCGAAGGCGCGGTTTTATACTGTACCAACCAGCCGTGCGTGATCTGCTCGAAAATGCTGATCAACGCCGGCATCCGGAAAATCATCATCGCCAGCGGGTACCCCGACGAACTGTCCCTCTCGCTCCTGCGCGAGGCGGGCATCGAACTGATCGAGAGACCCGGCGCGTGCGCCGCGCCCGATGCGGCCCCGGGCGCCGCGCGCTGAACGTTCATCCGCGATCGGGGGCGTGACCATGTGGGCGAGTTTCGTCGGCTTGGTAGCGGCGGGAGTCCTGGCTTTCCTTGCGACGCCGCCGGTACGCGCCGCCGCGGCACACTGGGACATCCTGGACAAACCGGACCGGCACCGGAAGCTGCACCGCCGTCTGGTCCCGCTGTGGGGCGGTTTGGTGATCTTCGTCGCGATCGTCGGCGGGCTCGCGGCGGCGTTGGCGTGGACGGCCGCCGGGCGGGAGATTTTTGCCTACCGCCAGGAGGTGTTCGGGCAGCGCCTGCCGGCGCTGTTGCTCGCGGGCGCGATCCTGGCCGCCGTCGGGCTGTTGGATGACCGCTTCCGCATCCCCCCCAAGGTCAAGCTCCTGGGGCATCTGTCGGCCGCCGCCGTGGCGGTGGCCGCCGGTTTCAGAGTGGAGGAAGTGATCCTGCCCTTCACCCAGCGAACGCTCGTGGTCTGGCCGTGGCTGGGCTGCGGCTTTTCGCTGCTGTGGCTGACGTTCATGACCAATGCCTTCAATTTCATCGACGGTCTGGACGGTCTGGCCACCGGTCAGGCGGTGATTGCCGGCGTGGGTCTGGCCTTGGCCTCGCTGTTGCTGGCCGCCCATGGCGGCAACGGCGACCTGATCGTGCGCTATCAGGGCGCGTTGGCGGCCCTGCTGGCCGCAACCACCGCCGGCGCGGCCCTGGGATTCTGGTATTTCAACCGTCCGCCGGCCTCGATCTTTCTGGGAGACGCGGGTTCGACGCTCCTCGGCTTCACCCTGGCGCTGGCGGCACTGACCGCCACCGGACACGCCACCAGCGTCTGGGCGCCGCTGGTTCCGCTGTGCCTGTTCGGGTGGCCGATTGCCGACGGGCTGTTGGCCCTATTCCGCAGGCTGCGCGGACGCCAGCCCATGTCCAAGGCGGATTATCTGCACCTGCACCACCGCCTGCTGCGCAGCGGCTTCTCCTCCCGTCCCGCCGTGGCCCTGATTCTGCTGGTGTCCCTGGCGCTGATGCTGATCGGCTTGGTGCTGGCATGGCTGTAAGGTCCCGCCGGCGCAGCGGCAGGGCGCATGTGCTGGCCGTGTTCGGCACGCGGCCCGAGGCGGTGAAACTGGCGCCGGTCATTCAAGGCCTGCGCGCCGACCCGGATCGTTTCCGCACCACGGTGGTCGCCACCGGGCAGCACCGGGAGTTGCTGGCCCAGACGCTGTCCGCCTTGGGCCTGCGGCCGGATCTGGACCTGCGCCTGATGCAACCCGATCAGGCTCTGGGCGCCATGCTGGCCAGGACGTTGGGGCATCTGGAGCCCTTGGTGCGCGACCTCCGTCCGGATTGCGTCCTGGTGCAGGGCGACACCCTGACCACGCTGGCCGCCGCGCTGGCGGCGTTTTACCGGGGTGTACCCTGTGCGCACGTGGAAGCGGGCCTGCGGACGTATGACCTGGCCAATCCCTTCCCCGAGGAGGCCAACCGCCGGCTGGTTTCACAGCTGGCCGCGTGGCATTTCGCCGCCACGCCCGGGGCGGCGTCCAACCTCAGGCGGGAAGGCGTGGCCGCGGCGCGCATTTTTATCACGGGCAATCCCGTGGTCGACGCCGTCCGGGCCGTGGCGGCCGCCGGTGTTCGGGAGAAGCCCCGGGACCTGGCGCTGCCGGCCGGCCGGCGCCGGCGCGTGCTGGTCACCGCGCACCGCCGGGAAAGCTTTGGCACGCCGTTGCGCGAGATTTGCGAAGCCCTGCGCGAAATCGCGGTCCGGCATCCGGAGACGGAATTCTTGTTCCTGGTCCATCCCAATCCGCACGTGGCCCCGCGGGTGCGGAGCAGCCTGCGGCGGCGGCCGGACAATCTTCGCTTGATCCCGCCGCAGCCCTACGACGTTTTTATCCGCCTCCTGGCCGGGTCCGCACTGGCGGTGACCGACTCGGGGGGCATCCAGGAAGAGGCCCCGGCGCTGGGCGTCAGGACCGTGATCCTGCGGCATGCGACCGAAAGACCGGAGGCGCTGGCCGCCGGCGGACGCCTGGTCCCGCCCCGGCGGCAAGCCGTGGTGCGCGCCGTACACCGGGCACTGCGGCGGACTTCCGCGGGAAGGCCGCTCCGCTGCCCGTTCGGGGACGGACGCGCGGCCGGGCGCATTGTGCAAGCCCTGGCCTTCATCCACGGCCTGCGGCGCCGGCGCCCCGGGGCGTTCCGGTTCCGGACTTTTAGCAAATCCGCGGTGGACCGCGCAGAGAAAACACACCAGGACAGCGGGAGCGAAGCATGACGCACGCACGTTTGCGATCCCTATGCGACCAGGCGCTGCAGTTGTCCCTGCTGGCACTGTTGGTGGTCGTGCCGCTGGTCTTCTATACCTCCACGCACGATGTTTTCGAAATCAATAAAATCACCGCTTTCAGGATTTTCACCCTCCTGGGCCTGCTGGCATTCCTGACCCGGACCCTGCTGGCCGGCGGCTTCACCCTCCGGCTCACCGCCCTGTGGCCGCCCGTGGCCGCGGTCGGACTGACGTCCCTGCTGTCCACGGTTTGGACCAACAATCTGGGCACCAGCCTCTTCGGGGTGTATGAGGATTTCGAGGGCATCCTCACCATCGCCAACTACATTCTGCTGTGGTTTTTAGTCACGCAGCACGTGCGCCGTTTCGGGCAGGTGCAGAAATTCCTGACCGCCGTGCTCCTGGCCGGCACCGTGGCGGCCGGTTACGGCGTGGCGCAGAATTTCGGATTCGACTTTGTTCCCTGGAATCCCACCACCTACACGGCCAACCGCATGTTCGGCACCCTGGGCAACCCGAATTTCCTGGCCGCCTACGTCCTGATGGCCATCCCCTTGGCCGCGGTCCGCTTTTGGGTGAGCCCGCGCCGGTCGGGAAAATTATTTTATCTGCTGATGGTGCTCCTGATGCTGGGGTGCCTGTTCTTCACCAAGAGCCGGGGCGCCTTGGTGGCCCTGGCCGTGGAAGTGCTGCTCCTGGCAGGGTACCTGGTGGCGGACTCCCTGCGCGCCGGGCGGCTGTGGGCGGACAATCGCCGCTGGCTGCTGGTGCTGGCCCTCTTAGGGAGCATGACCCTGGCCGCGCCCCAGGTCCGCGGCACCATCCAAACCACCGTCCACAGGGCCGTGGCGCTGCTGAATTTCCACGAGGTCAAATTGACGCCGCGCCTGTACATCTGGCGCAGCGCCTTGCAGATGATCCGGGATCATCCCCTGGTCGGCTCCGGCCTGGACACCTTTCAAATCACTTTTCCCAAATACCGCCTGGCGGAATATTGGCGCCTGGAGTGGAACGGCACCCCGGAGAAGGCCCATAATTTTCTGCTGCAGATCGGGGCCACCACCGGGCTGCTGGGACTGGGGGCGTGGCTGTGGCTGTTGACGGCGTATTTCCTCCTGCTGGGGCGCCAGCTCCGAACCCTGCCCGCCCCGCGGCGGCACGTGGCCGTGGGGATCGGGGTGGCCCAGGCGGGATTCTTAGTCCAGGATTTGTTCAGTTTCACCGTCGTGGCCTACGGTTCGTTGTTCTGGTTCTTCCTGGCCTTGGGGCCGGTGCTGTACCGCGAGGAGGCGGAGCCCGCCTCCGGACGCGAGGGCGAGGCCTTTGCCTTGAGCCGGCTGCGGCTGGCGGATTGGATGGTGTACGTGGGCGCCACCGGGCTGGTTTTTCTCGCCTTGATTTTCAGCCTGCGGCTGTGGGCCGCGGACGTGTATTTCAAGCGGGGCATCATTTTCCTTTCGCAGGGAATGCCGGACCGGGCCATCCCCTTCCTGGGGAAAGCGACCGCCTTGAATCCGCAACGGGAAATCTACTGGGTCAAATACGGCATCGCCTATGAGGAGGCCGCCAAACGGGCGCAGGACAAGGAACCGCTGCTGCGCCAGGCCGCGGAGATTCACCAGCATACCATCGGCATGAACCCCCTCAACGGCTATGATTTCAACAACCTCGGGCGGGTATACAAATACTGGGGCGACTACTTGGATCCCGCGCGCTTGGCGAAAGCCGAAGAGGCGTGCCAAAAGGCCGCCCAGCTGGATCCGTACAACGTGTATTTTGCCCTGGACCTGGCCTCCGTGTATCTGGCGCAGAAGCGATTCGGGGAAGCGGACCGGATCGCGGAGCGCTTAAGCTCGGTCTTCCCGGACTTCGCCATTCCCTACGCCTACCAGGGGTATGTCAGGCTCGTGCAGGGAAACCAGGAGGAAGCGCTGCGGTTCCTGGACTTGGCCGCGAAAAAGGACTGGCGCGGGGACGTGGACACGCATGCCTCCACCTGGAGCAATCTCGGCATCGTTTTGGCCCGGCGCGGGGAACTCGAGGCCGCGGGCGAGGCCTTCCAGCACGCCTTGGACCTCAGACCGCAGTACCTCGAGGCCCGCTTGAACCGGGCCCTGGTTTTGGAACGCCAGGGGCGGAATGCCGAGGCCCTGTCCGAGTACCGCCGCATCCTGAACGAAGCCCCGAATTTTCCCCAGGCCGAAAAGGTACGCCAAAAAATCCAGTTGTTGGAAAGGAGCGGAAGCTCATGAAGTGCCCCTTCTGCGGTTTCCAGGAAGATAAGGTAGTGGACTCACGTTCCAGCAAAAACGGCCAGGCGATCCGCCGGCGCCGGGAATGCCTCCAGTGCGGAAAACGCTTCACCACCTACGAGCAGGTGGAGGATATTTTACCGATGGTGGTCAAGAAGGACAACCGGCGCGAGCCTTTCGACCGCTTCAAGATCGTGGCGGGCATGCGCAAGGCCTGCGAAAAACGGCCGGTGTCCGCGGAAATCCTGGAACAGGCCGTGGATGAAATCGAAAAGGTCCTGCAGAACCGCATGGAGAAGGAGGTGTCCTCCGAGACCATCGGGGAGCTGGTGATGAACAAGCTCAAGGAGCTGGACGAGGTGGCCTACGTGCGCTTCGCCTCCGTGTACCGCCAGTTCAAGGACATCAACGCCTTCATGGAAGAAGTCAAGCACCTGATCGCCACCCAGGCCCAAAAGTAAGCGGGCCCCGGAGGGGGACGGCATGGCGGAAGCGCGCTATTGGCAATCCACGGCCGAAGGGGTCCTGTGTACCTTGTGCCCCCATGCTTGCCGGCTGCGGGCCGACGACGTGGGCCTGTGCGGCGTCCGCCGCAACGTGCACGGGCGGCTGGCGGCCGAGGCCTACGGCCGCGTGTCCTCGGTGGCCATGGACCCCATCGAGAAGAAACCGCTGTTTCACGTCCTGCCGGGACGGCAGATCCTGTCGGTCGGTTCCGCGGGATGCAACTTCCGCTGCTCCTTCTGTCAGAACTGGACCATTTCCCAGCAGATCCCGGCGCTGTCCGAGCTCCCGCCGGCGCGGCTGATCGCCCAGGCCGGGGAACGGTCGGCCTGCGGCATCGCCTACACCTATAATGAACCCCTGGTGAATTTCGAATACGTGCTGGATTGCGCCCGCGGCGCGCGCGAGGCCGGCCTGCTCAACGTGGTGGTCAGCAACGGCTACATCAACCCGAAGCCCCTGGCGGAGCTGCTGCCGGTCGTGGATGCCTGGAACATCGACTTGAAATCCATCCGGGACGACTTTTACCGCAGCTTCTGCGGCGGCAGGCTTGCGCCCGTATTGCACACCATCCGCGCCGCCGCCGCGGCCGGCCACGTGGAGCTCACCCACCTGGTGGTCACGGGCGGCAACGACCGGGAAGAGGATGTGTCGGCTTTAGTGGACTGGGTGGCGGAGCTGTCGCCGGAAATTCCCCTTCACCTCTCGCGGTACTTTCCGCAGTACCGCTGGGACGCGCCCCCGACGCCGCTGCCTTTCCTGGAGCGGGCCCTGCGGACGGCCAAGCGGAAGCTGGCCTGGGTGTACGCGGGCAACCTGGGGGCAGGGGACGATTCGACCTATTGCCCGTCCTGCGGGGAACTGCTGATCCCCCGGGAAGGGTACCGCACCGGCGAGGTGCGGGTCGCGCAGGGCCGCTGCCCGCACTGCCAGCGCGGCGTGCCGGGAATTTTCTAGCGGATTTCTGGGTCCGCGGAAGGGAGCCGGAGGAGTGGACGTCATCTGGATACTCTATTACGTGGCCTGCGCGGTGTTGTGGGTGTTCTTAACCGGCATGGCGGTCCTGGCATTCATCCCCGCCTTCCCGGACTGGCTTCGGGCCCATCGCCGGGTGACCTTGTGGCTGCTGGGCATCGACCAGCTCCCAACGGAGCCCGCCCCCATCCTGCGGCGCTTCTACGTGTTTTTGGCCGGGGGCTGGACCTGGCTGCTGGTCTGGTCCTGGTGGCTCATGCCGGCGGTCAAGGATGTTTTTTACCGGTCCATCCATTCCACGCGGAGTTACCACATCGCGCGCACCGCCACCTTCGTGGTCCTGTTGGCCTACGTGGTCTTCGGTTTCTACTGCATCGGCCGGGCCATCTACATTTGGATGAAAAAGATTTACGGCAGGACCGATATTTGATATTTTGGGAGCGGCCCGCCGCCCGCGCGAGTTTTCTGCCGGGCGGACCGACAGGGACGCGGGTCCGCAACCGGGGGAAGGGGTCATCGCCTGCATGCAATACATCAAAGGCTCCGCATTGGCTTCGCGTGTAAAATATCTGCAGCAGCATGGGACGCCGGAACAGCGGGAACGCCTGCTGGCGGGCGTGAGCCCGGAATGCCGTGAGGATATCGAAAAAGGCCTGATGGCCAATATCTGGTATCCCTTCTCCTACACCGTGGAAATCAACCGCGTCCTCGATCAGGTCCTGGGGTCGGGGGATCTTTCCCTGATTCCGGAATTCGGGCGCTTCAGCGCCGAGCAGGCCTTGCACGGCATCTATAAGATTTTCTTCAAGGTGGGCTCGCCGGAATTCATCATCAAGCGGGTGGAAAACGTCTGGAAGCAATACTATTCCGGAGGCCAGGCGCGCGTGGTCATGGAATCCGTTCCCCAGGGGAAAAAAGCCCGCCTGCTGGTGGAGGGCTTGGAGGCCCCCGCCCGGGAAAACTGCCTGGCCATCCGGGGCTGGATCGCTCGGATGCTGGAACTGGCCGGTGCTCGCCAGGTCCACGTTGAGGAGAGCGCCTGCGTGCTCCACGGCGCGCCCCATTGCGAATTTTCCGCGACCTGGCAGCAGTAACACATTGCCGGTGGCCGGACGCGACCCCGGCCGGGAGGGACAAGGACAGATGGTCCAGGTCAAGGGCAGCACCCTGGTTCCGAGATGGGCTTATCTGGAGGAAAAGGCCACGCCCGAACAGAAGGCCCGCGTGCTGGAGCGGCTCTCGCCGGAACTGCGCCGCGATTTGGAGGCCGGCGTGCTGCACAACCGCTGGTATCCCTTCGAATATCTCCTCCAGCTGGTCCGGGCCTTGGACCAGGTTCTCGGCCGGGGGGACCAGGCGCTGATTCTCGAACTGGGGAAGTATGCGGCCGAAAAAGTCCTGCCCACCATCTACCGCGTTTTTTACAAGGTCGGTTCACCTGAGTACATTATCAAGCGGGCCACCCGCGTATGGGCTCAATATTATTCCTCGGGCCGACTCACCCTGGTGACCCTGGGCCCCCGGAAGGTCAAGATCCTGCTGGAGGATTTCGCCACCCCCGCGCACGAACATTGCCTGTCGGTGCAGGGTTGGATCATCAAGACCCTGGAAATGTCGGGGGCGCGCGACATCCGCCTGCAACAGGCGCAATGCCGCGACCGGGGAGGGCCCGTATGCGAATTCGTCGCCACCTGGGCTTGAGCGGCCGCCGGCGGGTGTAAACTGACTGCGGAGGTCGGCAACCATGTCGAGCGTGAAAGGCAGCACCTTTATTCCGCGCCTGAAGTACATCCGCGACCACGACAGCGGGGGCGTTTGGGACCGGGTCATGGGCCGGCTGGACAAACGGCTGGTGGAAGTCATTGACCGCGGCATTTTGCTGAACCAGTGGTATCCCCTGCCGGACTACCTGAACTTGAGCCGCGCGATCGACCAGGTCTTGGGCCACGGCGACCTCAAGCTCCTCTGGGAACTGGGCCGGGTTTCGGCCGAGGAAGCGCTGCACGGCATCTATAAGATCTTCTACAAGGTCGGTTCGCCCGAGTTCATCATCAAGATGGCTTCCACGGTCTGGCGGCAGTATTACGACTCGGGAAAATTGGAGGTGGTCACGGAGAAGGCCGAGCGGGGGAAGCGGATCCGGCTGATCGTGCTGGAGATGGAACCCTCGCAGGAACTCTGGCTGTCGGTCGGCGGGTGGGTGCAGAGGACCCTCGAACTGTCCGGCGGCAAGAACGTCCAGGTCGTGATCGCCTCCGACCGCCTCAAGACCCATGCCAGCTGTGAATATATCGCCACCTGGGAATGAATCCCGCGCGGGGCAGCCTCCGCCCGCGGCCGGCCCGGAAGCCTGCGAACCGGTTTCCGGCCGCCGGCACGGTTGGGGACGGGTGGTGGATTTGCCGCCCGAGCGGGAGCCGCTCGTTTTCGCGGACCTGCACATCCATTCCCGCTTTTCCCGGGCCACTTCCCCGCAAATGGAAGTCGAAGCCCTGTCCTACTGGGCGCGGCGCAAGGGCGTCGGCCTCCTGGGAACCGGCGATTTCACCCATCCGCAGTATTTCCAGGACCTGACCGAAAAGCTGGAACCGGACGAGTCCGGGTTCTACCGGCTGCGGCGGCAGGACAACGGCACGCGTTTCGTGCCCACCGCCGAAATCTCCAACATGTTCAAGCAGGACGGGAAGGGACGGCGCGTGCACACCCTGCTGGTCGCGCGCACGCTGGACAGCGTGCGGGAGCTCAACCGCGCCCTGGCCTCGCGGGGCAACGTGGCCTCGGACGGACGCCCCATCTTCGGCTTTTCCGTGCGGCACCTATGCAAGCTTGTCCGCGAAATCGATCCCGAAACCCTCGTGATTCCGGCCCACATTTGGACGCCGTGGTTTTCGGTCCTGGGCGAACGCTCCGGATTTGACTCCCTGGAGGAATGTTTCCAGGATCAGCTGGACTTGGTCCCCGCCATCGAAACCGGGCTGTCGTCGGATCCGGAAATGAACTGGCGGCTGTCGGGGTTGGATCCGTTCGCCATTCTTTCCAATTCCGACGCCCATTCGCCGTCCAAAATCGGGCGGGAGTGCAACGCTTTTCGCGGGCCCCTGACCTGGGCCGGGCTGCGCGCGTCCTTGTTCCGGCGGGACCGCGGCCAATTGCGCTTTACCGTTGAATTTTTCCCCGAAGAGGGCAAGTATCACTGGCCCGGCCACAGGGCCTGCAACGTCTCGGTCTCGCCGGCACGCTACCTGGAACTGCACGGGAGCTGCCCGGTTTGCCGCAAACCCTTAACCGGCGGCGTGGCCTCCCGGGTGGAGGCCCTGGCCGACCGGCCCGCCGGTTTCATCCCCGACGGGGCCCTGCCGAGCGTCCATCTCGTGCCGCTGGACGAAATCGCCGCCTCGGCGCTGGGGCGGGGCGCGGCCAGCAAGTCGGTACAGGACGCCTGTGACCGCCTGGTCGCGGCTGCGGACAATGAACTGGCGGTCTTGCTGCTGACTCCCGCCGAGGAACTGGCGGCCATGGCCGGAGAACGGCTGGCCGGCGCCATCCTGCGCATGCGCCGGGGGGAGGTCCAGGTCCAGCCGGGCTACGACGGCGTCTATGGCAGGGTCCAGATCCTGACCCCGGGAGCGGAGTCTAACGCTAATCCCTGTCCGAGCCAGCAATTGGATTTGATTCCCCAATAAAAAGGAAGGGGAATTTGCAGACCATGCCAGCATGGAGACCATTCGGCGGAACGCGGCGGGCCTTGACGATTCTGACCTGCCTGGGCCTTCTCGGGACTGCGCCGGCGGGAAGCGAGGAAAGCATGTCTCCCCAGACGACGGTACAGGAGTTCCATCTTAAAAACGGCTTGACGGTTCTGGCCAAGGAAGTCCACGCCGCGCCGGTCGTGTCGGTCTTCATGTGGTACGGCGTGGGCAGCCGCCAGGAGCCGCCGGGACAATCGGGCCTGGCCCATTTCCTGGAACACATGCTGTTCAAGGGCACCCGGAAATTTCCCAAAGGCGAAATCTCCCGGCGGGTCGCGCGCACGGGGGGAAATCAAAACGCCTTTACCAGCTACGATTACACGGCCTACTTCGAAACCGTACCGGCAGAATTCCTGGACTTGGCCCTGGACATCGAATCCGACCGGATGCGGAATTCCCTGCTGGAACCGGCGGAACTGGAGAATGAACGCACGGTCATCCTGTCCGAGCTGGACGGCAACCGCAATCACCCGCAGGTGCGCCTGCGCGATCTCGTCAATGCCCAGACCTTCGTGGAGCATCCCTACCGCCGGCCGATCATCGGCTGGCGCGAGGAAGTCCAACGCCTCACCCGGGAACAGCTCCTGGCCTTTTACCGTCAGTACTACCGGGCCGGGAATGCCACGCTGGTCGTGGTGGGGGATTTCGAGACGCCGGTGCTGCGCGGGAAAATCGAACGCGCCTTCGGCGCGCTGCCCGCGGGCCGGCCTTCCGAAACCGCGTTCGGGGCGGAGGAAAAACGCCAGGGAGAACGCCGGGTGCTCTTGGAAGACCACGGGCCGGCGGCCCTGGTGCGCATGAATTTCATCGCGCCGCCGGCGGGGGATCCCGATCAGTACGCGCTGACGGTGATCCACGACACCCTGGTCAAGGGAAAAAGCTCCCGCCTGTACCGGGCCCTGGTGGACCAGGGCCTGGCCGCGGACGTCGGCGGCACCCTGTACGAAATGGCGAACCCGGGTTTTTGGACGTTTACCGCCGTGTGCCAGCCGGGCGTGAAGCCCCAACAGGTCGAGGACCGCATGCGCGCCGAATTCCGCCGCTTGCAGGCCGAACTCCTGACCCCCCGGGAATTCCAGCGCGCGGTCAACCAGACCCGGGCCCAGCTCATCTTCTCCAAGGACGGCCTGACGGATCAAGCCCTCATGCTCGGATATTACCAGACCGTTGCGGGAAATTGGCGCATCGCCGACCTGTATCCCGAAAAGGTGGCCGCGACCACGCCGGAACAAATTCGGGCCTGTGCGCGCACCTATCTGGCCGATGAGCGCCTCACCGTGGGGCAATTCATTCCCCTGCCCGGAAGCCGGCCGGAACCCGTGCCGCCCGCCCCGCCGGACGTCCAAGCCTACGTCACGCGTCCCGGCGGGCCGGAAGCCTGGCTGTCCCAGCTTCCGGGACTGCCGCCGTCCGCGGGGTCCGCCTCGGGGGGCCAGGCGGACGCGAACGCCTGCCAGCGCTTTGAATTGTCCAACGGCCTGGTTTTGCTCGTGCAAAGCAACCGGAGCAACCCCACCGTGCATCTCAGCGGGCTCGTGAAGGCCGGGGTGGTCAGCGAGCCCGCGGACCGGCCGGGTCTGGCCACCGTACACGCGGAAATGCTGGACCGGGGAACCGCGCAGCATACGGCGGCGCAGTTGGCCGACGCCCTGGAGTTCAAGGGCGCAAGCTTGAATTACACGGCCAGACAGGAGGAATTGAACATCAGCGCCGAGGCGTTGCCGGAGGATTTGGAACTCCTGTTGGGCATCCTGGCCGAAACGCTGCGCCGGCCGTCTTTCCCGGAGGAGGAATTACAAAAAGTCAAACAGGAAGTCCTGAGTGCCTGCCACGTGGCCCAGGACAGCGTGGGAGGGCAGGCCTGGCAGGGTTTTTGCGACCTGGCCTACCCGCCGGGGCATCCGCTGCGGCGAAGCCTGATCACGGCCGAGCCCGGCATCCGGCGCCTGGGACGCCAGGACGTGGCGGACTATCAACAGCGCTGGATACGGCCGGACCTGACGATCCTGTCCGTGGCCGGGGACGTGGACCCGCAGGCGGTTTTCACGCTGGTGCAGCGTCTGCTGCAGGATTGGTCCGCCGCCGGCCCGGCGCCGGACAAGTCATTTCCTCCCATGCAGACGGTCGGAGAAACCCGGAAGACGAACCAGGTCCTCCCCGGCAAGCAGGAGAGCGTCACCGTCCTCGGGCACCAGGGGATCGCTCGCTTGGATCCGGAATACTATCAGGCCTTTCTGGCCAACCAAATTCTGGGCGGGTCCGGACTGTCCAGCCTGCTCATGCGGGAAGTCCGGGACGAGGAAGGGCTGACGTATTCCATTTATTCCACGTTCCGCGTTTCGCCCGGGGTGCGCCCCTGGATCGTGACGTTCCAGTCCGATCCGGCCCGGGTCGACCAGGCCGTGGCGAGCACGCTCCGGCAGGTGCGGGCAATGCAGGCCGGACGGGTCAGCGAGCAGCAGGTGGACGACGCCCGCGAGGAACTGGTCGGGGCCCTGGTGCTGACCCTCGAGAACAGCCAGGGGATCGCTGTGCTGAATCGCGAAATAGAATACTTCGGGCTGGGCCGGGACTACCTGCACCAGTTTCCGCGGGCCGTGCGCGCGGTCTCGCGGCAACAGGTCGTCGCGGCCGCGAACAAGTGGTTCCATCCCGACCGCACCCTGCAATCCACCGCCGGCCCGGCCGCGCCGGACGCCGCGGCGGATGAAGGCGGGAGCCGCAAGGCGCATTGACAGCGACCCGGAGTATGCTAAGATGGCTCGCGGCGCTAGGTTGAAGCCGGCGCCGGATCAAGTGAAGGAGGACCACGATGGAAAAATACGTTTGCACGGTCTGCGGTTATGTGTATGATCCGGAGAAGGGGGACCCTGAAAACAAGGTCCCGCCGGGGACGCCATTCGAGTCGCTGCCCGAGGATTGGGTCTGCCCGGAATGCGGGGCCGGCAAGGACAGCTTTGAAAAGCAATAAACCCGGGGCCAGCCGGCTGCAAGGCGGGAGCTCCCAGCGTGAAGCGTATCCGGGGCGGCGAAGTGGGCGGGAGCGTCCGGGCTTTCCCGCCGCCGCGGCCGCGGAGCGGGAAGCGGGGAGGCGGGGAGGATGCAGAGGTTAAAAGGCCATCGCTTTAAACGGGCCTTGGCTGCCGGGATTCAATGGTTTTCCCAGCATCGGCGCAACGTGGACCGCATCAACGTCTTTCCGGTCGCGGACGGCGACACGGGCAAGAACATGGACCATGCCTTCCAGGCCGCCCTCAAGGAAGTCGAGGCCGTGAAACGGAACAGCGCCTCCGAGGTGGCCTGGGCCGCGGCGCGCGGAGCCCTGATGGGAAGCCGCGGGTGTTCGGGCATGATCCTGTCTGGCTTTTTTGCGGGGTTCGCGGAGGGGGTCGGCGACCGGCACACCCTCGGTCCCGAAGATCTGGCCACGGCGCTGCAAATCGGCTGCCTGCGGGCGCGGGAACGGATCGACCATCCGGTCGAAGGCACCATTCTCAGCGTCGGGGAGGAAGCCGCCCGGCATGCACGCCGTGAAGCCCGCAAGAGCCAGAATGTTTTCGCGGTCATCCGCTCCGCCTGGCAGGGCGCCTGCCGCGCGCTGGCCAAAACGCGGCAGCAACTCAAGGTCTTGCAGGAGCATCATGTCGTGGATGCCGGCGGGCAGGGCCTGGTTTATTTCCTGGAGGGCCTGGTGCGTTACAGCCAGCGCCTGCCGCTGGTGGCGGCCCCGGCGGCCGGCGTCGGCTCAGTGTCGGCGCTGGCACCGGCTCCGGTTCCGGCCTGCCGCTTTTGCACCGAGCTCCAATTGCTGGCACCCGGCCGGCAACGGGAAGAAATCCTGAAACAATTCGCGGAAATGGGCGAACACCTGATGGTGGCGGAGGCCGGCGCCGGGCATTTTAAAATCCACCTCCATACCCGCGATGCCGGGAAAACCTTGCGCTTGGCCCGCAAACTAGGCCGGGTGACGTGGGAAAAAATCGACGACATGGCGCAGCAGCACCGGGACACGTTCGGCCTGGACACGGACTAGGCCCCATGGAACGCATCGCGCTGGTGACCGACAGCACCTGCGATATTCCCGTGGATCAGCTGACGGGTCTGGGCGTTTACCTGGTGCCCCTCAGCGTGTTTTTCGGGGACCGGGAATATCTGGATAACGTCGAGTTGACACCCGAGAAGTTTTATCCGCTGCTGGCGTCCTCGCCCCATTTCCCGACCACTTCACAACCCTCGCCGGGAAAGTTTCTAACCTTGTTCCAGCAACTTCAGCAGAACGAATACACCCACGTCATTTGTCTGCTTCTCAGCCGGAAACTTTCGGGCACCCACCAATCCGCCTCCGTGGCCGCCAAAATGGCGGGCGGCCTGCACATCACAGTCCTGGATTCCAAGACGACCAGCTGGGGCCTGGGTCTGCTGGTCCTGTACGCGCATGCCTTGGTGAAAAAAGGTTTGCCCTATTCCGAAATCCTGGCGAACCTGCAGGAAAAAATTCCCGCCGGATCCGCCTATTTCACGGTGGAAACCCTGGACGCCCTGCAGCGTGGCGGCCGGATCGGCAAGGCCGCCGCATTTTTAGGCAAACACCTCGGCGTCCGTCCGGTTTTGATGCTGGACGGCGTCAGCGGCGAGATCGAGGTCGTCAAAAAAGTCCACAGCCACCAGGCCGCGGTGCAGGCCCTGCTGGAGGGCGTGCGCGAACACCGGCGGTCCAAGGGCATGACCTTCGGCGCCTGCGTGGTGCGCGCCGAAAGGCCGGAACTGCAACAGGAATTATTTGCGGCTGTTCGGGCCCTGGATCTGGACGGCAAGGAGGTCCTGCTGGGGTCCATCGGAGCCGTGGTCGGAACGCATTTGGGGCGGGATGGCTGGGGCATTCTCCTGCTGTGAGCCGAGCGGAGTTCCCGGCGCCGCCTCATCCAGATGATGAGGCTTGGGGTTCGGGGGCGGTGAAGCCCCCGAATGAAGTAGGAAGGAGAACAGGACGCACGGCGTCCGTGTCAGGGGAACCTGCGACCGAAGGGAGTCCCATACGATTCCCCATCCGGTCGGGGTGGTTTCCCTGAAAGCTCCTAAAGGCGGAGGCGGGGTGAGGGATGCCGCACAAACCAGTCGTTTCCGTGCTGCTGCCGGTCAAAGACGCCGCGCCGTTTTTACCGGCCTGCCTGCGGAGCCTGCTCGGACAGACCCTGGCCGATATCGAAATCGTCGCCGTCGAGAACGGCTCCACGGATGAATCGCCCGGCATTCTGCGCGCGGCGGCCGCCCGCGACGCACGCCTGCGGCTCTTGCGGGTGGGACCCGTCGGGCTGGTCCGGGCGCTCAACGCGGGCTTGGAAGCCTGCCGGGCGGATTGGATCGCGCGCATGGACGCGGATGATCTGTGCCGACGGGACCGCCTGGAACGGCAAGCGGCGGCGTTGCGGGACCGCCCGCGAGTGGACGTCCTCGCCTGCCGGGTCGTTCCTTTTCCCGGGCGGAACGTGGCGGAGGGTTTCCGCCTGTACATGGAATGGCAAAACGGCCTGCTGACGCCCGAGGCCATTGAAAATAATTTTTTTGTCGAGAGCCCGCTGCCGCATCCGGCGGTGATGTTCCGCGCCGAGAGGGTACGGGAAGCGGGCGGGTACCGGGAGGGGCCCTGGCCGGAAGACTATGAATTATGGCTGAGAATGCGGGAGCGCGGGGCGGGCTTTGCCAAGCTTCCGCAGACCTTGCTGGCCTGGCGCATGCATGCCGGCCGGCTGTCCCTCCGGGACCCCCGTTACGCCAGGGAAGCTTTTTTGCGTTTGAAGGCCCAAGCCCTGGCCAAACGCCTGCCGGAGCCGCGCGTCGTGCTGGCCGGGGCCGGGCAATATGCCCGCCGGCTGGCGCCGCACCTGAGCCGCTGCGGGATCGAAATCCTGGCGGCCTTCGATATCGACCCCCGAAAGTTCAAGCGCCGGCTGGCCGGCAAGGAGATCCTGCCGTACTTCCGGATTCCGGACTGGCGCCCGACTTTTATCCTGGCCGCCGTGGGCGCCCGGGGCAAGCGGGCGGAAGTCAGGTCCCGCCTCGATGCCCTGAGCCTGCGGGAAGGACGGGATTATTTATGCGTGGCTTGACCCTCCTCCGCCGGCGCTTGACACCATCCCCCATTCCGGCGACAATAGGTGGTCCCGGCCATCCACCTACGCGGGACAGGACGGATTTCTTGGCGCAGGGGGCGGAGTGATTCGAGCACGTTGGAAAATCGGAATCCTCCTGCTGCTGCTGGCGGGGCCGCTGGGCGGGTGCGGGATCCGGAACCGGCCGCCGGCCCTGACGCTGGCCTATCAATTTTCCGACGGCGGAGTTTACCTGGTACAGAACGCCTACAACGCCCGCCAGCGCCTGACGAAAACCCACGCGGGCCGGATTTTTGCGGATACCCAGGAAGAACTCTTTACGAGTGCGGCCTGTGAACTCCGTGTCACCCACCCGAACTCCCGGGAGCTGGAGGCCGCCTTCACCCTCCTGCGCCTGCGCATCCACGACGGCCGCGGAAAATTCAAGCTGGAAATCGGCCCGGAGGGCGGCGAGCTGAGCTGGTACGGCGAAGAACAGACGCTGGAAAGCTATTTGGGTCCCGAGGCCTGGCGGCGCTACCGGGAATTGATCCGCCAACCCATGGCCGTGGTGCGCGTCAATTCCCGGGGCATTCAGCAAGCGGACGGGAAAGCCGGGGACACCGGCTTGAAGATCAACTACGCGCTGCTTCAGGTCCTGGGGAAAAACCGGGTCATCGGCGGGTATGTGGTCCGCAGCCTCAAGGTTCCTCCGCTGCTGATGATCATTTTCCCGGGGAAAAAGGTGCGGGTCCGGGAAACCTGGTCCACCCGGAGCGAAGACGCGCGCGCGCCCGCGCGCCGCGGCGGAATTTTCCAGCCCGTGGTCACCACGTTTACCCTGCAGTCGGCTGCGGCCACGGGCGCGATCCTGGAAACGCAAAACCGGGTCGAATTTTCCGAAGCCGACCTGCAAGCCGTGCGCCGCAACCTGAAATGGGAGGACATACAAGGTTTAAAGTTCAAGCAGGGCGCGTTGCGCATGCAGGGCCGGGAAACTTTCCTTCCCGGACCCGGCCGCCCGCAAGCCGGGGACATGACCTTGCGCAAGCAGTATTCCTTAAGTTTCAAGGCGGAAGACTGGGACTTGCGGGAAACCGAGCAGTACCACTTTTCGGTCCAGCCCCGGCCATGAACGCCGCGGGTTGAAGGGGAGGGAGCAGCCATTCTCGACAAGGTGGATCCGGGAGAATTACAGGCCTATTTCGGCAAACAGATCCAGGCCGATCTGACCAAAGCCTTGCGCAGCCTCTTCAAGCGCACGGGCTGGTCGCGGGTGGACATCCTGCAGTTGATCACCGACCACGAGGGCGGCGGTCTGCCTGAAATGCTCCACTGGTTCACGCAACTCTTCAATACCCTGGCCGGGCCGCAGGGCGAATCCCACCAGGAAATCCCCTTGAGCCGCCAGCTGCTGCTGGACCCCATCATTTTGCCTTCCGGCCAGGTGCTCTATCCCGACGATGCCTGGGAAAGCTTCAACGAGGTCACCAAAAAACTGAGCCACGGCTTTCAATACAACACGGGACAGCTGCAACCGCTTCCGGGCAAGCTGACCCTCCGCAACAACCGCCTGGTATTCATCCGCGGCAGCCGCCAGACCGAAATCACCCAACCCGGGCAACTGGAAGAGGAAATCCGCGTTTACTTTCAGCCCGACCGCGTACCGGCCCTGCTGAAACTTTCCGCCGAGGAACTCATCCGCCGCATCATCTGCGTGGACGAGGTGGCCCTGTACGAGGCGGTCATGAACACGGCCGCCGAGCCCCTGCGGCAAAAACTGTCCCAGGCGCGATATCCCATCGTCATCGTGCACAACATCCAACCCTTGGGGCTGCTCGGCACCATCCGCAGCCGCCTTCCCGAAAGCATCCTGTTGTGGCACAATCACCTGTCGACCGCCGATCCCACCCCCCTGGTTTGGAATTTCTTCGCCCCGCAAATTTCCCAGGGGGACGGCGTGCTGTACCAGGTTCCTGAATTTTATCCCAAGGACCAACCCGATCTCATTCCGGTCATGACGACTCCCATCATCTATTCGCCCGCCATTTATCCGTTTTCCCCCAAAAACCGAACCCTGGACCGGCTGGGACCTCAGGTGGTCGGCCGGGTCCTGGCCCAGTACCAGCGGGATTACATCCTGGTGTACAAATTCGAACTGAAAAAACGGCTGGAACGGGCTTATCTGAAGGTGACCGGCAAGCGGGCCACCGACGCCCAGATCGAAGAGATGCTCGATTCACTGACCAAGGCCTCCATCCGGGCGTCCTTCATGGAGGAAGGCCGGAGGCCGGAGGTGGAGCGCTTCATCTCCCGGGCCGCGGACACCCAGGACGGCATGTTGGAATTGGTCCGGCAGCTGCACGGCATCGACCCCCAGCGCCCCTTGTTCACGCAAATTTCGCGCTATGATCCCTTAAAGGACCCGGTCGGGGCGATCGCGGCCTTTGTGCGGGCGTACCTGGGCCTCGTGCGCGACGGCGTCCCCTTGGACCAGAGGCCGCAGTTCGTCTACGCCGGCGCCTTGGAGGAGGACGATCCCAATAATTTCGAGGAACTGGTAAAGGTCTTCCAATATTTGGACCGCTTGCGTTCCGAAATCACGGAAGAACTCCATGACCTGACCGCGCTGGAAGTGGAAGAGCTTGAGCCGTTGTTGCGGCGGGATATCTTCATCCTGATTCTTTCCCGGAATGACGCCCTGGCCAACGCCATCGAGGTGAATGCGCTCCAGCGCACCTCCCGCGCGGTGCTGCAGAAATCCCTCCGGGAAGGATTCAGCCTGGCGCTGACCGAATCCATGTGGAAGGGGCTGCCCGTGATCGGAGGCAATTGCGGCGGCATTCGCCTCCAGATCGACCACGGCGTTACCGGTTTTTTGGTGGGCCGGATGGTCGACGGGGAGCTGGTGGACTCGGTGGAGGATGCGGCCCAGTACCTCATCACCTACAGCAAGCATCCCGACATGGCCCAGCGCATGGGCGAAATGAGCCGGCGTAAGGTCGCCCAGGAATTTTTATTGCCCGTGAATCTGATCCAGTTGTTGCACAAAATCGGCGAGCTGGTTGCCAATAAAGCCGCGGAAACGAGAAAAAGGAACGCCAAGGCGACCGCGGCCGGACCGGCTTCCGGACAGGCCCCCGACCCGGAAGAACGTTCTCCAGATACGCCGCCGGAGGCCTAAACTCCAACCGGCGGAGAGACCTTGACCGGGGCGCGCAGCCCCCCCGGCGCCGGGTTTTCACCGTTGCTTTTGGGCGCGAGTCGTCTTATACTGTGAACGCTTCAAATTACTTCGAGGAGCTGGTTATGCGCAGGTTTGCCCTGGGTGTTCTTTTTTTTCTGCTGGTTGGGAGCGGCTGGACGGGGACGGCCGTGGCGTCCTTCACGCCCACGGAAACGCCGACCGTGACGCCCACGGCCACGATTTCGGCCACCTATACCATTACCCCCACATTCACACACTCGCCCACGCCCGCGATCATCGCCCTCGTCAGGCTCAATCACAATCGCTTCAACCCGGCCCAGGGGGAGGCCGTTGAAATTCTGGGGTTGCGGCCGGACCACGGCGACATTACCGTGGCCATTTACAACGCCGCCGGCATCCGCTTGCGGAAGTTCACCGTGCAAGCGCCCTACGGAACACCCCCGCCCGCTTGGGACGGAAAAAACGAGCAAGGCCAGACGGTGGCTTCCGGCGTGTATTATTTCGTTTTGCAGGGAAACCGTCTGCATAAACGCCTCCGCATTGCGGTCATCAAGTAGGTCCATCGCCGGGAGGTAAGGCGGCATGCGCCGAAACCTGGGGTATCTGGACCGCGGCCTGCGGTTTTTCATCGCCACGGTGTGCCTGGTCGTCGCCTTTTCACGCGAGGGCCGCGATGCCTGGTTCTGGATTTTATTGGTGGTCGGCGGAGTCTCCCTCTTAAGCGGGTTAAGCAGTTTCAGCGGCCTTTACCAGCTTTTCGGAATTGATACCCGCGAAAAAAAATGACGGTCGTGGCGTCCCGCGTGCCAGCCAGGCGGCGCCGGTAATATTTCGCCACGGACGCGGCCCTCCGGCCTCTTGCCGACGGATCCTTTTTCACGCAGGTGGCGTCATGGTGGTTTTGGTTTTGCAAGGACTGACCGCCCTGCTGTTCCTGGCCATCGGCGTCTTGGTCTATATCCGCGCCCGGACCCATGCCATCAACATCAGTTTCAGTGTTTTTTGCGCCCTGACGGCAGCCTGGCTGGCGACCAGCTTCACCTGGAACCTGCAAAATCACCTGGGAATCTACACCGACTGGTTGCCCCGGTTGTCCATGGCGGTCGTGTGCCTGGCCGCGAACTCCCTCCTGGTCTTTTCGGGCTATTTTCCCTCCTCGAGCGGGTTCGTCAGCCGCCCGCGGGTCGGGTTCAGCTACCTGTTGGCCCTCGTGGTGGGGGTGCTTTCCTTCACGCCCTGGAGCGTCCGCGGCTCGAAGCTGGTGGGAGGCGTCTACATCCGGGAATTCGGCCCCCTCTACCTGCTGTTCGCCGGGTATACCACCACCGCCGCCTCGCTGGCCATTTTCAACCTGGCCCTCAGCTACCGCCGCCTGCGCTTCAGCATCCAGCGCCAGAAGGTCAAACACGTATTTTTTGGGTTGCTGCTGAGCATTCCCACCATGATGCTGCTGATGTTCCTGCTGCCGTACCTGGGCATTTCACGGCTTTTTTTCGTCGGCCAGGTATCGCTGATCCTCTTCATCGGTTTTACCGCGTACGCCATCCTGCGCTACCGGGCCCTGGATATTTCCAAAGTCGCCTTCCGCACCCTGACCTGGATCCTCACCGCGACCGTGGTGGTCTCCACGATTTATTTCGTGATCAGCTTGAGCCGCAGGTGGTTTCGGGACCAGAATGATTTTACCCTGACGCTGCTGGCCACCGGGCTGTTCATGGTGCTGTTGTTTTTCTACCAGCGCGTCCGTCCCACCCTTTCCCGCTTCTTCCAAAGGAAGGCTTTAAACATGGGACGCGTGCTGGAAGCCTTCAGCCGGGAATTGAGCCTGTTGAAATCCCTGGAGGAATTGCTGGGCGTCATCGACCGGACCCTGCGCGAAGCCCTGGGCGCCGATAATGTGACCGTCCTGGTGGTGGATGCCCAGGGCCTGTGGCACATGGCGCGCGGCATGACGCCCGCGCTGGCGCTGCCGGGAATGCACAAGCACGAGGCGTTTTTTCGCTGGCTGGAGAAGGAAAACGATCTGGTGCAGCGGGAAGAGGTCCAGGTCAATCCCCGTTACGAAGCGATCCAGGAGCAGGCCACCGCCTACCTGCACGAACTCAACGCGGAGATGGTGGTGCCCCTGGTTTTCAACCGCCGCCTGCTGGGCCTGCTGAATTTGGGCCCGCGCGTCAACCAGGAGGAATATGACAGCGTCGACCTGCAGCTGCTCACCATCCTCCGGAACGACATCAGCGTGGCCCTGAGCAATTCCCAGTTGTACGAAAAAGTCAATGCGCTGTATCAGGAAGTGAAGACCTTCAATCAGACCCTGGAACGCAGGGTGGCGGAGCGCACCGCCGACCTGGAAAAAGCCATGGAGCAATTGCGCCACCTGGATCAATTGAAGTCCGATTTCATCGCCATGGCCTCGCACGAGTTGCGCACGCCCATCACCGCGGTGAAAGGGGCCATCAGCCTGACTCTGGAATACCTCGAGGACGAGTCCGACCGGGGCAAAATGAGGCATTTCCTCGAAATGAGCCGGCGCAACATCGAGCGCATCATCAATCTGATCAACGACTTGCTGGACCTGTCCAAGATGGAGGCGGGCAAGCTGGAAATGCAGCCCGAGCCGTTTGCCTTTCAAACCATGTTGAACGCCGTCTTGGAATCCCTGCAGCCCCAGCTGGAGAAAAAGCGCCTGCATTGGATCAGCCGCGTGGAGCCGCCCGACCTGGTTTTTACCGGCGACGCGGACCGCCTGCGGCAGGTGATCATCAATCTCCTGGACAACGCCATTAAATTCTCCCCGGAGCAGGGGAAAGTCAGGGTGTCCGCGGAAGTCCGGGAAGGCCAATTCACCTGCAGTGTGACCGACGAAGGCGGCGGCATCCCCGCGCAGAACCAGCAAAATATTTTTGATAAATTCTGGCACCGCGAAGGGTACACGCAAGAGGCCGAGGAAGGCACGGGCCTGGGGTTGGCCATCGCCAGGAAAATCGTGGAATTGCACCACGGCAGGATCTGGGTGGAGAGCCGGGAGGGCGCCGGCAGTACGTTTACCTTCCAGATTCCGGCCCGCCCCGCGGCCGAGCCGGAAAAAGCAGGCGGGTCCCTTATGTGACGCCGGCCTGCAGGATCGTCAGGCTGCGGTCACGGCCGTCCATTTCCGCCAGCACGCCGTAAGGAAGGGTGACTTGGTCGGGGCCATGCCCCACGGCCAGGCCCGAGAAGACCGGCAGGCGCAAAGGCAGGAGCCGGTCGGCCAGAACCTCCCGCAGGCTGAAACTCAAGCGCGCGGGAAACAGCCGGGGAGAACACCCACGGAACCCGCCCAGAAGGATGCCGGCGGCATCCCGGAGTTTGCCCGCCGCCAATAATTGCGTCAGCAGCCGGTCCACGCGGTAAGGCTCCTCGCCGATTTCCTCCAGGAATACCAAGCGACTTTCAGTGCGGATTTCATAGGACGTACCCAGGCTGGCCGCCAGCAGCGACAGGGTGCCGCCCGTCAGGCGGCCACGGGCTCGGCCGGGCCGGTAGGTCTCGCCCCGTCCCACCGGGATCCGGCCCAAAGGACGGGTGGACATGACGGCGGCCTTCAGCCAGCGGGCGGACCGGATGCCGATGCCGGCCGTGGTCGCCGGCATGGGTCCCCAGAAACTCACGACCCCGGCCCGCTGCCACGCCAGATGCAAGAGCGTCACATCCGAATAGCCCACGACGACCTTGGGATGCGCGCGCGCCAGGGCCGGATCGAAATGCTCCAGCAGGCGGGACACCCCGTACCCGCCGCGGCTGCAGAATATTCCCCGCGCCTGCGGGTCTCGCAGCGCATCGGACAGGTCCCGCGCGCGGTCCGCATCCGGCCCGGCCAAATAACCGGTCCGCCGGGACGCGGCGCGGCCGAGCCGCACCCGGAAACCCAGACGCTGCAGGGCCGCGCGCCCGGCCGGCAGCAAACGGCTCGCGTGCGGCGGGGAAGCGGGGGACACAAGCGCCACCGTGTCCCCGGGATGCAAGCGCGGCGGCAGGACCAGGGAAGGGGACATGGTTAAAAAAGCAGCCTGCACACGATGAAGGCCGCGATGACCCCGGCCAGGTCGCCGAGCAGGGAAGCCGGCAAAGCATGGCGGGTCCTCCGTACGGCCACGGACCCGAAATAAACGGCCAGGACATAGAAGGTGGTTTCGGTGCTGCCTTCAATGACGCTGACCAGCCGCCCGGTGAAGGAATCCGGACCCAGGGTGCGGAAAATATCCGAAATCAGCCCCAGGGTGCCCGAACCGGAGAGGGGACGGAGCATGGCGACCGGCAGGGCTTCGGGCGGGAACCCCACCAAGCCCGTGAGCGGGCGGAGCGCCGCGACCAGGTAATCCATGGCGCCGCTGGCCCGGAACATGCCGATGGCCACCAAAATGGCGACCAAGTAGGGAATGATCCTCACCCCGATCCAGAATCCCTCCTTGGCGCCCTCCACGAAACTTTCATAGACCTTGATCCGCCGGGCGGCGAAGGCATAGAGGGGGATGGAGACCAGCAGCAGGGGGACGACCCACTGGGAAGCCGTGTTGAGCCAATCCTTGAACATGCCCTAAGCCTCCCCGCCCTGCGGCCGGGATTTGCGGAAATAGGCCGTGCGGGCCAGGAGTTTGGCGGCGGTGACGGCGACCACGGTGGAGCAGGTGGTGGCCAGGACGGCGGCGGCGATGATTTCCGCGGGGTTGGCGGAGCCGGCCGCCGCGCGCAGCCCGATGACGAGGGCGGGAATGATCTGGACGGAACTGGAATTTAAGGCCAGGAAGGTGCACATCGCGTCCGTGGCCGTTTCGCGGGCGGGATTGATTTCCTGCAATTCCTGCATGGCCTTGAGGCCCATGGGGGTGGCCGCGTCCCCGAGGCCCAGCATGTTCGCGCCGAGGTTCAAGGCGATGGCGCCCAGGGCCGGATGATCCTGGGGAACGTCGGGAAACAGCCAGCGGAAGAGGGGGCGCAGGGCCCGCGCCAGGGCCTGGACCAGGCCCGCGTCCTGCGCGACCCGCATGAGGCCGAGGAACAGCGACATGGTCCCGATGAGGCCGATGGACAGTTCCACGGCCGTCGTCGCGGACTGAAAGGCGGCCTTGGACACCGCCTCCATGGTGCCGCGCGCGGCGGCGGTGAGAACGGCCAGCACCAGCAATCCCACCCAAACGAGGTTCATGCCGCCTCCCGGGTCCCCCTGGAAAAAGCCCCGGCCGCAGGATTGGACGGGCCCGGAGCCGGGGAGCAAATCGGTTCGATTGTAGCCGGAAGCACGGCGCAGGGTCAAACGGAATGTTGCGAAAAACCCGCGGGCGCAATACGGTATTTGCCCCCCGGGCATTTGTGCTATAATCGAGAAACTCCGGAGGGGCTGGGCGCATGGATCCTGAACGCCGGCAGTATCAACGCATCCCGTGTTACATCATCGCCCACCGGCCCGAAAGCGGCGCCGAGGAGGATTTTTTCGGGATTGTGCGCAACATCGCGGCCGGAGGGGCGATGATCGAGACCGAGAACGCCCTGGCCGTCTCCGACCGCATCGACCTGGTTTTCTTGACGGAAGAGGAAAGACAGTTTTGGGAGGGCCGCGGCCGGGTGGTCTGGGTCCGGAGCCAGGCCGGGAAAATCATTTTTGGCATGCAGTTTGACGAACCGCTGGAACCCAACTGGCAGAATGCGTTCAAATGATCCCGCGGCCGGCCTGAAGCCGGCGGGAGATTTTTTACCGCCGTTCTGATCCCCGAGCAGGTGCGCCGAGCATGAAATTCACATCCCTGCGGCTTCCGGAAGTGATCCTCATCGAACCCGACGTCCTGCGGGACGAACGGGGTTTCTTCCTGGAGAGCTATCACCGGCGGCGTTTTTCAGACCACGGCATCGCCGAGGAATTCCTCCAGGACAATCACAGCCGCTCGGCGCGCGGCGTGCTGCGCGGCCTGCATTTTCAGGCGGAACCCGACGCCCAGGGAAAGCTCGTACGGGTGGTCGGCGGCGCGGCCTTCGATGTCGCCGTGGACGTGCGGCCGGGGTCGGCGACCTTCGGCCGCTGGGTGGGCGAACGCCTGGATGCCGAGAATCATCGCTGCCTGTACATTCCGGCGGGTTTTGCGCACGGGTTTCTGGCGCTGCAGGAGGGGACCCAGGTGCTGTACAAGACCACCCGGTATTATTCCGCGGAGCGGGAACGCGGCCTGGCCTGGAACGATCCGGAAGTGGGCATCGCCTGGCCGGACCCGGGGGTGGAAATCCGGCTTTCGGCCAAGGACCGGGCCAACCCGAAACTCAAGGATTTGTTCTAAGGGGAGGGTTTGGTTCCGGCCGGCGCTTCCGACTCGGTCACCAGGCGGTTGAGCAATTCCGGCACCTGCTGGGGCGTGACCTGACTGACCACCTTGCCGTTGATGGTCACCACCGGGGCGAGCCCGCAAACCCCGAGGCAGCGGGTGCTCTCCAGGGAAAACATGCCGTCCTTCGTGGTCTCCCCCAGCTCGATCCCCAACTCGGTGCGGAAAGCATCCAAAATCCGGTCCGCGCCCTTCACGAAACAGGCGGTGCCCAAACAGACGGAGATGGCGTTTTTTCCGCGCGGCTGCAGGCGGAAGAAATGGTAAAACGTGGAAACGCCGCTGACCGTGGACGCCGGGACCTGCATGCGCTGGGCCACTTCCGCCATGTGCTCCTGGCGCAAGTAGCCGTAGCGTTCCTGGATTTTATGCAGGACCGCGATGAGGTAGCTTTTCGGATGCTCCCGGGCCAGACAGGCCTCGATGAATTGCAGGATATCTTCGTCCAGGGGGCGGAGCGGAGTCTCCATTATTTTATGCCTTTCGGATTCCGCGGGGCGTAGCGGGTGTGCAACAGGCGGCGGGCCTGCTCGCTCCCCGGCTGCCCCAGGAATTTCTCATACAGTTCCTTGATGTAGGGATTCTCGTGGGATTTGCGGATCTGCTTCTGGCCGTCAATGGCGTATAAGGCCGCGGCCCGGAGCCGGAGGATCTCCGGATCCAGCACCACGTGCCCTTCGGCTGGGTAGGGCTGCCCGCCTCCCCCGATGCACCCGCCCGGGCAGGCCATCAACTCGATCAGATGATAGGGCTTCTGGCCGGCCTTGACTTTTTCCAGAATGGTCTTGGCGTTGGTCAGGCCGTTGGCCACGGCCACGTTCACTTCCCGGCCGTCCACGGTGAGAGTCGCTTCTTTCAGACCGCGGACCGCGCGGACCTCCGTGAAATTCAGGTTTTTCAGGGGCTTGCCGGTCAGTTGCTCGACGGCCGTGCGCAGGGCCGCCTCCATGACGCCCCCCGTGGTGCCGAAAATGTCCGCCGCGCCCGAGGAAAATCCCAGGGGATGGTCGAAGACATCGTCCGGGAGCCGGACGAAATCGATGCCGTAGGCCTTGATCATCCACACCAGTTCGCGGGTGGTCAATACGGCGTCGGTGTAGGGCAGGCCGCTGTCCTGGAAATGCTCGGGGCGCCGGATCTCGAATTTCTTGGCCGTGCACGGCATGACGGCGACCGCGTACACCGAGGAAGGGTCCAGGCCTTTCAGCTCGGCGTAATAGGTTTTGAAAAGCACCGACAGCATGGTCATGGGCGAGCGGCAGGAGGAGGCCAGCGGGATCAATTCCGGGTAGAAATGCTCCAGATACTTGATCCAGCCCGGCGAGCAGGAGGTCAGGAGGGGCAGCCGTTCCCCGGTCCGGAGGCGCTGCAGGAATTCATGGGCCTCCTCCACGATGGTGAGGTCGGCGCCGAAATTGGTGTCGAAGACCGCGTCGAAGCCCAGCCGCCGCAGGGCGGTCACGGTCTGGCGCGTGGCCGGGGTGCCGGGGGGCAGACCGAAGCCTTCGCCGATGGCCGCCCGGATCGAAGGCGCGATTTGCACCACCACGTGCTTTGCGGGATCGGCCAGGGCGGCCCACACGGGCTCGGTGGAACGCTTTTCCAGAAAGGCGGCGGTCGGGCAGACGTTGATGCACTGGCCGCAGTTGATGCAGACCGAATCGGCCATGGGCGCGCCGAAGGCCGGTGTGACCACGGTGTTGACGCCGCGGTACATCTGGCTTAAGTTGTGCACGCCCTGGATTTCCGCGCACACGCGCACGCAGCGCCGGCACAGGATGCATTTCTCCGAGTCCCGGATCACGGACGCGCTGGAATCCTCCGCGGGGAAGCGCTTGCGGCCGCCCGCGAACAGGCGCTCGCGCACGCCGAGGGAATAGGCCAGGTTCTGCAGCTCGCACTGGCCGTCGCGCTCGCAGGTCTGGCATTCCTGGGGGTGGTTGTCCAGAATCAGTTCCACCAGGTCGCGCCGCGCCCGGCGGATGGCGGGCGAGTTGGTTTTGACCTTCATGCCTTCCAGCGCCTTGGTGGAACAGGCGGTCTGATAGGCGCGCGCGCCTTCCACCTCGACGATGCAGATCCGGCAGGCCCCTTCCAGCGAGAGGTCCGGGTGGTAGCACAGCCGCGGGATGTGTATGCCGATGGTCTGGGCGGCGTCGAGAAGGGTCGTGCCCGCCTCCACGCTGACCGGCGTGTCGTCGATGGTCAGGTTGATGGTGCTCATGCTGCCTTCACGTCCTTGTCGAAGAATGGCGGCGGGCGAAGACCCGCCCGCGGGTGCCGGTCACCGCTTGCGGACGGCCTCGAACTTGCAGGCCAAGAAACACTCCCCGCACTTGATGCAGCGGTCCTGGTCGATCGTATGCGCCTGCCGCGGTGCGCCCTGGATGCAGGGCACCGGGCAGCGGCGGGCGCACAGGGTGCAGCCGGTGCATTTTTCGGGGTCGATCTCGTACCGGATCAGCTGCGCGCATTTTTGCGTCGGGCAGCGTTTTTCCCGGATGTGAATCTCGAATTCCTCGCGGAAGTTTTTCAGTGCGCTGAGCACCGGGTTGGGAGCCGTCTGGCCCAGGCCGCACAGCGAAGATTTCTTGATCAGTTCCCCCAGGCGTTCCAGCTTGTCCAGATCCTCCGGGACGCCCTGGCCCGCGGTGATGCGCTGCAGGATCTCGAGCATGCGCAGGGTCCCTTCCCGGCAGGGCACGCACTTGCCGCAGGACTCGTCCTGCGTGAATTCCAAAAAGAACTTGGCCGTGGCCACCATGCAGTCCTGGTCGTCCAAGACGATCATCCCGCCCGAGCCCATGATGGAACCCGCCCGGGCGAGGGAGTCGTAATCCACCGGCGTGTCGATCAGGGCGGCCGGAATACAGCCGCCGGAAGGGCCGCCGGTCTGGACGGCCTTCAGGGTCCGGCCCTCGGCCACTCCGCCGCCGATGTTGAAAATGATCTCCCGCAGGGTGGTGCCCATCGGGACCTCCACCAAGCCGGAATTCTTAATCTTGCCCGCCAGGGCGAACACCTTGGTGCCCTTGCTGTTCTCGGTGCCGATGCGCGCGAACCAGTCCGCGCCGTGGCGGATGATGACCGGCACGTTGGACCAGGTTTCCACGTTGTTGATGATGGTGGGGTGGCCCCACAAGCCCGACTGCGTGGGGTAGGGCGGGCGGATGCGGGGCTGGCCGCGCCGGCCCTCGATGGAATACATCAGGGCCGTTTCCTCGCCGCACACGAAGGCGCCCGCGCCCAGGCGGATTTCCAGCTCGAAGTCGAAACCCGAACCGAGGATGTTTTTCCCCAGCAAACCCGCGGCCCGGCACTGGGCGAGCGCCTTTTCCACGCGCTGGATGGCCAGCGGGTACTCGGCGCGGATGTACAGGAAGCCCTGGTGGGACTGGATGGCGAAGGCTCCGATCATCATGCCGTGGATGATGCTGAAGGGGTCCCCCTCCAGCGCGCTCCGGTCCATGTAGGCCCCCGGGTCGCCCTCGTCGGCGTTGCAGATGACGTACTTGACGGGATCGGGGTTGGAAATGGCGTCGAGCCATTTTTTTCCGGTGGGATAGCCGCCGCCGCCGCGGCCGCGCAGGCCGGAGCGGATCATGGACTCGATAACCGCTTCGGGCTGGTTTTGGTCCAGGACCAGGGCCAGGGCCTCGAACCCGTCGTTGGCGACATAGTCGGCCAGTTCCTCCGGGTCGATGATGCCGCTGTTGCGCAGGGTCAGACGGGTCTGTTTGTTAAAAAAAGCCACGTCGCCGTAGAGCAGGAAAAAACGCTGGATCAGGGGATCGATCTGCGCCACCTGCTCCTGGCAAATTTGCCCGTGCAGCAAATGGGACCGGATGATCCGGTCGAGTTCCTGCTCGGAGGACAGAAGATACACCACTTTTTCCGGGAACACCAGCATGCCCACCCGGTCCTGTTCCTGGCCGGCGGGGAACAAGCCCAGGCAGCCGCCGGTGAAGGACTTGGTCGAGCCTTCCGGGACCTTCAAGGCGCGCAACCGCTCCTCGAAAATCCTGGCCCACTTGCTGGGCAGGCCGGTGGACACCGTGGAAACCGAGGAAAAGGTCACGACGTGCGTGTACAGGTTGTCGGTCTCCTTGTCCAGGATCAGCTTCAGCACCGGCTGCCCGGCGAGCACGTGCTGCTGAAAAATCTCCTGGACCTTCGGCACCGTGACCTGTTCATATTTAAACGGGGATTTTCCGGGCACGTACACGCCCACGATGGGCTCGCGGGAGCAGCGGCCGGTGCACCCGGTCTGCCGGATCAGGATGTCCTCGCGGCCCGACGCCTGCACCAGTTTCTCGAACTCGGCGCGGACCTCCTGCGCCCCGGCCGCGTTTTCGCAGGTGGCGGAACCCACCTGGATGATGGTTTTGGAGATGTCGTAATGCGGCGGGTGGCCGGCGAGAATGGCCTGCTTGGCGCGGTTGAAATTGTCCAGGACTGTTCCCATGCGCGTTCACCTTGGTTTGATCCCGAGCCGGTTGCCGTGGCGGTGGAAGCAGGCGGGTCAAGATAAATTGCGAGGATGATACCACAAGTGGCGCGGATTGGACAAACGTTTTTTGGAAATGTTCGCGGCGGAAGACGGGGGGAGGAGGCCGGCACGGGCGGGGAAGCCTGCCCGCGCGCGCCGGCCGGGTTTTCTCAGGCCTTGCCCGCGCAACCCAGGACGTGCTTGAGCTTGTGGCGGACCAGGGCCTGGATGGCGTCGCGGGCCGGGCCCAGGTACTTGCGGGGGTCGAATTCAGCGGGCTTTTCAACGAAAACCTTGCGGATGGCGGTGGTCATGGCCAGGCGCAGGTCCGTGTCGATGTTGATTTTGCACACGGCCGAGCGGGCCGCCTGCCGGAGCATCTCCTCGGGCACGCCGCGGGCGCCAGGAAGCTGGCCGCCGTACCGGTTGCATTCCGCCACCATGTCCTGGGGCACGGACGAGGCGCCGTGGAGCACGATCGGGAACCCGGGGACCAGCTTGGCGATGGTCTCCAGGCGCGGCAGGTCCAGCCTGGGCTCGCCCTTGAATTTGTAGGCGCCGTGGGAGGTGCCGATGGCGATGGCCAGGGAATCCACGCCCGTGCTCGCGACGAATTCCTTGACCTGGCCGGGATCCGTATAGGTGGCGTCCTCGGCCTTGACGTTGACGTTGTCTTCCACGCCGGCGAGTTTGCCCAGCTCGCCCTCCACGGACACGCCGCGCGCGTGGGCGTATTCGACGACCTGTTTCGTCAGCCGGATGTTTTCGGCGAAGGGCTTGGCGGAGGCGTCGATCATGACCGAGGTGAACCCGCCGTCGATGCAGGACTTGCAGATCTCAAAGTCCTCGCCGTGGTCCAAGTGCAGGGCGATGGGCACGTCCGAGGTCCGGGTGGCGGCCTCCACCAGCTGGATGAGATATTCCGGCCGGGCATATTTGCGCGCCCCGGCGGACACCTGGAGGATCAAGGGCGCGCGTTCCTCCTGCCCGGCGTCCACGATCGCCTGCAGGATCTCCATGTTATTGACGTTGAAGGCGCCGATCGCGTAGCCGCCGGCGTAGGCCTGCTGAAACATTTCCTTCGTGCCGACCAATTTCATGATTTGCGTTTCACCTCGTTTCAAAAAATATCCGGCCCGCGTTTCCGCCGCCGGAATTGGGAGACATTATAGACAAAACCCCGCGTAAGGCAACTTTTTTTTCGCGCGCAGCCGGCGCCGGAAACACTTTTCACTTTTTATTCACCGGAGGATGTTGTAAAGTTACCTATCATGCCCACGCTGTTCACGCGCAAGCCTGTCTGGCTCTTGTGCTTGGCCTGGGGCCTGGGCCCGGTGCCTGCAACGTGGGCTGGCACCTCCGGGCAGGCGGGCGCACCGGCGGCTCGGCCGGACCCGGGCCGTTGCCGCATGACGGTGACCACACCCGCCTTGGCTTCCGGCCTGCCGGAGCATTCCTGCACTTTGACCCTCTCCCTGCGCACGGCCGGCGGACAGCCCGTGACCGGCCTGTCTTCCCGCGATTTTAATGTCCAGTCCACGGACGGAGATTCACGGATCGATTGGGATCGCTTCCGGGAGGAACCGCCTGGTTCCGGGATCTACCGCCTGCCCGTTTCTTCACGCGTTGCCGGACGGAAAACCCTGCATGTCGCCGTGCAGGGGATCGCCCTGGATCCGGAGGTCAACGCTTCCTCCCAGGTCATGCGTTTCGATCCGGGCGTCTACGGCCGCGCGCGCAACGCGGCTTCCGGGAGTCCGCTGGCCGGACTCGAACTGGCCTTGCGCCGTCCGGAGGGAAGCACGGCGGCCACGGCGCGCACGGACCAACAGGGCCGCTTTCAACTCCTGTTGCCCTCCGCCGTGCCGTTGGCACCGGCGCCGGCCTGGGAGCTGTCCGCCTCGGACCCGGCGGGCAATTACCGGCAGGCGGCCTTCCCGGTCGTCCTGGCTCCGGACACGGCGGTCAACCGCGATTTTTCCCTGACCTTTCTGCCGCCCGAGCAGGACAGCGGCCGCGTGTTTCCCAACCCGGCCCAGCGGGGACAAACCGTCACCGTGGAGTACGCCCTGCGGGAGGCGGGACCCGTTCGCGTCGAGGTGTTCGATTTGCGGGGCCGGCGCATCCTGACCCTGATCGACGCCGCCCGGCAGGCGGGACGTTACTCCTTAAACTGGGCCTGCGACAACCGCTTCGGCAGGGCCTTGGCCCCGGGAACCTACCTGGTGTCCCTGCGTCTGGGACAAAACAGCCTTCGGCGAAAGCTGGTCATTCAGCCTTGAGCAGCGCTTTGGGATGGACTCCGATAAAAGACGAATCGCCGTCATGAAGCCCGGGCGTTGGCTGCTGACCCTGGGCATGGCGCTCGTCTGGACCTCTCCGGTTTTGGGCTGGGGACGGCTGAGCGAGGTCGGCACCTCGGCCGCGCCCTGGCTGGTCCAGCCCTCTTCGGCCCGTTTGCTGGCCATGGGAGGCGCAGGCACCGCCGACACCTTCGGCTCGGATGCCTGGTGGTGGAATCCCGCCGCCACGGCCGGCTTCCCGGGCTTGGACGCGCAAGTCGCCGTGCGCCGGCATTTCGTGGACACGGAAATGGGTTTTCTCACCGTGGCGGCGCCGACTCCCTGGGGCGTTCCCACCCTGGGATTCACCTACGTGCGCACCGACAACATCATGGGCTACGATGCCAGCGGGACGGAGACCGGGCTTTTCAACACCAGCGACTTAGCGGCCAAGCTGGGCTGGGCGTACGCCTGGCAGAACCTCCAGTTCGGGTTTGCCCTGACCTACCTGCAGCAGGACTTCCACGTGGCCCAAAGCCGGGGCTTCGGCGGCGACGTGGGCGTCCTCTACACGATCCGGGACAATCTCCGCCTGGGTGTCTCGGCCTTGAGACTCGGTTATACGCAGGAGCAGGATCCCCTGCCCATGGAAGTGCGCCTGGGCGCCGGCGCGGAGGTTCTGAGGAATCTGCGCTTCAACCTGGACATCGCCTCGCCGCGCGACGGGGAGGCCTACTTGGCCGGCGGCACGGAGTGGCGTCCGTTCGACCCCCTGGCCCTGCGCCTGGGATGGCGCACGGGTCCGGCCTCCAGCTGGCAGCTGGGCACCCTGGCCTACTTTTCGGCGGGAGCGGGGGTGAACTTCGGGGCGTTTTCCCTGGATTACGCCTTCGAGCCCGCGGGGGTTCTAGGGAATTCCCACCACGTCAGCCTGGCGTATCATTACCGGCCGCCGCCCGAAGGCGCGGTCAAGCCGGCCCTGCGCAAACCCTCGGATGAAAACCTGAAGGTCATGCCGAGGGCCTACGAGGGCCGCATGGTCTTCATTCCCCAGTCGGTGGCCAAGAAATACCAGGCCAAGAGCATCCAGTTTCAGATCAAGGACGAGGCCGGCAAGATCGTCCGCACCTTCAATTTTGCCGGTACGGCGGTGCCCCGGCAGCTGGTCTGGGACGGCAAGGACAGCGCGGGACGCCGCGTCGACCAGGACAAGGTCTACAGCTTCGACTTGCGCTTTGTCACGGCCGAGGGCGTCAAGACCGAGGGCTTGAACTGGCCCAGCACGCAACCGGCCCGAAAACTGCATTTCTCCAAGGGCGGGGACGGCGTGGAACCGGAAGTCCTGTTCCAGTTCGAAGGCGACCGCAGCCGGGTGAAATCCTACCAACTGCGCATCTTCGACCGGGCCACGGGCCAGACCGTGAGAGTGCTGCAGGGCAACCAGGGACTCCCGGAGCGCCTGGAGTGGGACGGGCGCGACGCAAACCGGGCCTGGGCCCCGGCTCGTCACAAGTACGCCTACCGCCTCGAGCTTCTGGCCAAGGACTATACCCGGGTCATCATGGAGCATCCCATTCTGGCCGTGCCGGCCGAGGTCATCTCCCGGAAGCCCGGGAGCGTGAAGTTCAAAATCAAGGAAATCCTGTTCGACTTCGCGCGCGCTTCCATCCGCGCAGAAATGGCGGACAAGATCCTGAAGGCTGCGGAAATCGTTCTGCGCCGCGGGCCGGTCATCCGGGTCATCAACGGGCACGCCGACGAGGTCGGCACGCCGTCGGCCAACATCAAGATCAGCCGGGACCGCGCCGAAGCCGTACGCGGTTTCCTGAAAAACCAGGGCGTGCCCCAGGCCGAGGCCATCCCGGTGGTCGGGTACGGCAACGAGCGCCTGCTGGTGATCGGCGGGAATGAAAAGATCCGGGAGAAGAACCGCAGGGTCGAGATCGTGATGGAAGTCCCCGCGGAGCCCGCGAAATAATCCGCGCCGGAAACGGGCAGGACCGCGCCGCCGGCCGCAAACAATCCCCGAGGAAAAAGTTGCTTTCAAGAGCGAAGCGGTTTATCATGAACAGGCCAATTTTACCGGGAGGCCCAAAGAAGATGAAGCAGCGGGGATTCTTCAGTTTGCTCTGCGGCGCCTGCTTGTTGTGGCCGGCGGCGGCCGGGGCCGGAGGGGCGGGAACCAGCGGCGCCCAGGCCCTGCAACTGGTCAAGGGGGCGAGGCCGGCGGCCCTGGCCGGCGCCTACGCGGCCCTGGCCGAGGACATCAATGCCTTCGGCGTCAACCCCGCCGGTTTGGGACAATTGGAAGACCTGGAAGCCATGTTCCTGCACCTCAACGGCATCGAGGGCCAGGCCACCGAATGGCTCGCCGTGGCCATGCCGGTCGAGGACCTGGGCACGCTGGGCGCACAGTTCATGTACCGGGGCCAGCCGCCGATCGACAATTACGTGGACGGGGAACCCACCGTGGAAGTCAAGGACATGCTCTTCGGAATCTCTTTCGCCCGTCCGGTCGTCCCCGGCCTGCTGGCCGGCTTCAATGCCCAGCTCGCGGTCCTGACCCTGGGTCCCAAGGACGCTTCGGCCTTGTCCCTGGACCTGGGCCTCCAATACGCCCTGGACGAAAAGGCTCGCCTGGGCCTGGCGGTCCGCCACCTGGGCACGCCGGTTAAATTCGACCAGGTCGAAGACCCCCTGCCCCTGACCGTGGTGGCGGGAAGCTCTTTGGTGGTGGCGGACACCGGTACCCACAAACTCACGGGCCTGCTGGATTTGGAAACCGTGGTGCCGGAGGAGAATTACCTGGCCCGCTTGGGCGCGGAGTACTGGTTCAAGGGCCAGCTGGCCCTGCGCCTGGGATACGCGTATTCCTACCAAGCCTTCGTCGGCGGCCTCACGGCCGGCGTGGGCTTCCGTTTCCAGGTGGGAAACGTGAATCTGGGCCTGGATTATGCCCTGCAGCCCCAGACCTGGGAAGACAACGATTTTGAACTGGAAAACGTTCTCAGCCTGAGCGCGCGCTTTTAATCCCGAAGCGCCCCGCCGCACTGGGTGCGGTCCGGCCTACCTGAGCAGCAAAGCCCAAAATCCCAAAACCGACAACACGACCACCACCGCGCTGGCGAAGCTCTCGCGCAGCAGCAGGCGCTGGGCCTCCCAGCAGGCGACCAGCGTTTGAAACAGCATGTAGAGCACGGTCAGCGCCGGCGCCAGTTCCCGGATCCAGAAACCCGGAAATCCCGGCAGGCCGGCATCCAAAAATCCCAGGGCATGGGCCATTTCCGTGGGCCAGAAAATCGGCCACAAGGCTACGAGCACGGCGGGCGCGCACACGGCCAGCAGAGATTGAAAGTCTTTCTGACAATAAAAAAGCCGTCCGACCAGATAACCGCCGGCCGTGCCGAGCAGGCAGCCGGCCGCGAGAATGAAGGGCATGGCCGCGGCCTGCACCAGACGGTAGTCGGCCAGGGCCACGATCGGTTTGGCGGTCAGGGGGATGTCATGCGCGCGCGCCGTCACGGAAGTTGCGGCGAACAACAGGGAAGTCATGACCCAGGCCACTGCGGCCGGCCCCAAGTCCCGGGAGGCGGCCAGCTCCGTGAACACGGATTTGGGCCGGGTGAAAAGAGCCAGCACTCTATTAATATGAAGACGCAAGCCGGGCATGTCCGGATTGAACCTCTCTTGTTCTGAACGGGTAGCATACCATTGCCTGATGGCGAGCACCAGGGAAAATCCGCCCGCGCGCGCGGCGGTTTTTTGCCCGCCCGGCCGCCGCGGGCTGACCGGCTGAACCGAATCCCGGGCAGGATGCCATAAAAGGCTTGAAATCCAGGGCGATTTTTTTTATTTCCCTTTGCCTTTTGAATTGACAATATCTTGGGGGGCGTGGTAGATTGCATTCATGTTTTTTCAGAGGATGCCCGACATCATGAACCTGCCGGTATTTCTTCCGATTTTCGGTGCACTTAAATGGAAAGGAGGGGTGTTCTAACCTTTTTTTTATATAGCTCCAACCATTTTTCAATCATGCTTATGAAAGGGGGATGGCACGTGAAAAAGTTACTGATTTTGGGTATGGTGTTCAGCCTCAGTGCGCTACTGGTTCCCGCCGCGGTTTCTGCCCATCAAGATAATTCCTTCACCTATACCGCCACGTCCGGCATGTTCGAAGACATGTACGATTTCTTCAAGTACAGTCCCGCCTACCTTCCCAGTTTCGAGAAGAATTCATTTTGGAGCCAGCTCTCGAACCTCGAGAGCCAAAACGACCGCCTGTTCAATGATTCCGGCACGGATTATTACCTGATCGGCGGCCAGCACGACCTCATGGGCTTCGGCCGCGCCGGCGTCATGTTCGACTGGTACGGCTATGCCGAGCCGGAGTACCTGACGGATTTCGCCGGTTACAGCGGGTACGGATTCGTCGAGGACAGCTGGCGCGAATACCGCGACAACGACAGCAACGGCGTCTATGACCACCTGCGGGAACTGTACGGTCATGGCGAAGAATACTACCGCTTCAACAGCAACGACGTGTACGTGGCCTACGGCATGGGCGACATCGCGGGCTTGGCGCTCGGCGCCGCGGTTCGCGGCATATGGGAGAGCAGTGACCCCTCCTATTACTGGAACAATCCCTACGACAGCAACCGGGGCTCCTTCGACTGGGTGGGCTGGGAGGTCGAGACCGACCTGCTGACCGGCCAGCGGACGCACACCGTCAATGAAGACGGCACCGGCTCCTGGAGCTACGGGGAAAGCCAATGGCAGCTCATCCTCGGCGCGCGCGCCGAGGACTTGATGGGCATGATGCCCGACCTGGACGTGGTGCTGAACGTGTATCCCATACTGGCTTCCGCGGGCAACGATCTGGAGTGGAATTTCACCCGTTCGGAGGATTTTTCGCCCGCGATTCCCAACAGCAACACCGACGTCTGGTCTTATAGTGTTACGGGGTTCGACTACAGCTCCGGTCCCTATCCGGCCTCGGGCTTCGGCGTGGGCGCAAACCTGCGCGTGGATTATCCCCTGGATCCGGGCGTCCTGATGACGGGCTGGATCAATTTCGAGACCCTGGGGCTGACGTCCCAGGATGCCAATCAGAAACAGGTCTTTAACGAGACCGAGCGTTATCCCAACGGCATCTACACGCAGGTGGATACCACCAACCAGGAAATCAACCGGATCTACGACGGCAAGGGCAGCCAGAACCTCGTAGGCGCCAAGGTGCGTTTTCAGTTTCCGGCCAACGGCTGGCGGCTGGGCGTGGGCATCAACGCGAGCACGTCCGACATGCGCACCGAGGACATGCAGTACGAATACAATTACCGCAACACCTTCCGCCGGCAGTTCGGGCAGGGGGATCCCACCGCGGACTACACCGAAGTGACCACCAACAGCACCAAATACAAATACACCGAGATCTACACCACCGATATGCTGGAATTGCCGGTGGGCATCATCCTGGACGTATTGAAGAACCTCTCCCTGCAGATGGGAGCCGTGCACGTGATCGAGGCAGACGGTTATTCCTACAAAATGGGCGATCGGGAAGACGTATATCAGAACACCGTCCGAACGTATGACAACGGCATGCAGACCACTTCCATCAACACTTCGGACAGCAACGATGCCGCCTCGCAGGAATCCTACGTGGCGGTGGATCATTACAATTATTTCACGTTCGGCGCGACCTGGTGGCCTTTCGAGCAGGTGCAGATCGACCTCCAGGCCTTCAATCACCTGGTCGAACTGGGAACCTACAGAATCTCAGTTAATATCTACTATTAATTCGAAAGGAGCGTGAGCGGAATATGAAAAAGATTATCAGTGGAATTCTCATGCTCGGGCTCCTGGGGGCCGGTGCCGTCTACCTGAGCTCCTGCGCCCAGCAAAAAGGTCCTTTGAGTCCGGCGCTTAACGCAGTCGCCAATGTATCCAGAGTGTTGCCCTACATTACCAGCACCAGCACCCCCAGCGGGGTTTCTCAAACCGTCCGGGTCGTGTTCAGCCTGCCCATGGACCCGACGTCCTTCACCACCGCCACCGTGCGCCTGTACACCATGGACGCCACGGCCGCGGGCAACGCGGAAACCCCGTACACGAATTACGGGATGGTATATCATCCCACCTCGAGGGAGCTGGTGATTTATCCTCTCAACGGCACCTGGCAGAACGACCTCTTTTACCACGGTGTGATTACCACGGGTGTTCGCAGCGTTAGCGGACGGCCGTTTGACGGAAATCAGAACGGCATTGCTGAAAGCGCCGAGTTTGACACGGGCCATGGCTTCTGGACCTTGGGAGCACCGCCGACCGCGCCCGGTTACGTCCAGAACAGCGCAATCGTCGCCACGGCTGCCTGGGCCACCAACAGCAGCGGCGGAGGCATCAATTTCGGCGGCAGCGCCGGCAACATCCCGGCGTCGTACAGCTATGTCACCATCACGGTGCAGTTCAGTGCGTACAGCCTACCCTTGAACTTCACCATGGACCGGAACACGTTCTTCACCAGCGCCACGGCCCTGCATCCCAATGTCCAGTTCACGACCATGAACGGAACGCCGGTGGCCCCGGTTTCCGTGTCCGTGCTCAACGGGATCGGGACCGACGACCAGCTCCAGATCGTGTTGAGCCTGGCCGACAGCACGAAGTACAAAATGAAGCTGCGCGGGGGCCTGACGGGCATCCGTTCCTCTGCGGACGCCAGCCAGCAACTGTTACGCGGCCAGTACTTTGACGGCAACGGCGACGGCGCAGCCGAAGCCGCCGACGACACCAAGGACTGCGTTCTCGAGACCACCCGCAGCGACAATACCGGTCTGCCTTGGGTGCGCGTCACCACGATTAGTACGGATGGCGTTGGTTCAGGCGGAGGGTTGAGGCGTTTCATCATCAACTTCTCCGTACCGACCGGCACGGGAACCCTGGATCCGGCAACCGTCACCAATGCCAATTTCTACATGGTGAACACCAGCGCCAGCCCGGACAAGAAAGTCATTGCCGCCAACCTGGAACTGGATCAGTCCACGTATCCGAATCCCAGGGTCTTCATGTACATCCCGTTGGAGATTGACCCGTCGTACGGCGACGGCAACCGGACACTCTATGTTTTCGTGTCCAACAACGTCAAGAGCTCGGACGGGGTTGCCATCAACAACGGCGACGGCGTGACCGGGGAAGATGACGACAATGTATACTCCGGAGGATATTCGGTATATAATTTCGGTAATTAAGCAATTGTTCGGATAAGCAGGCAAAAAAGGGCGGCCCTGTCATGGGGCCGCCCTTTTTTATTTACGGGGGTGAAGAATATTGATGTGCGCAGGATCAAGGGCGGGCATGACCAAGATCGCCGTTTACGTGGCAGGGTGCAAGGTCAACCAGGTGGAGGCCGACCTGCTGCGAAGCCGCTTCGAGGACGCGGGCTGGACGGCGGCCGAAGCGGGTGAGGACGCGGACCTGGTTGTCGTGCACACCTGCACGGTCACGGCCAGGGCGGACCGCGATTCGCGCCGGCTCGTGGCCCGGGCGCATGCGCAGCAACCCCATGCGGCCATTGCCGTCAGCGGCTGCCTGGCGGAGATGGAAGCGGAGACTCTGCACTCCCTGCCGGGCGTGAAGGCCGTGATCCCGCAAGCCAAGCGTCACCAGGCGGTCCAAATCGCATCCCGAATCGTACACGGCGGTCCGGCGCCGGCCGCGGATGACTTAGAGCCGGGTTTTTTCCCGGGTCCCAGCGGAGTGCGCGGAGGACGCGCGCGGGCGCAAATCAAAATTCAGGACGGCTGCAACGGCGCCTGCACCTACTGCCGCGTGCGCCTGGCGCGCGGCCGCTCCGTTTCCCGCCCTCTTCCGGAGATCCTGCGAGAGGCCGAAGCCTTGCTCGCGGCGGGGCACCGGGAACTGGTTTTGGTCGGGGTCAACTTGGGGGCCTGGCAGCCCGGGCTGGCGGTGTTGATCCCGGCGCTGACGGCTCTGCCCGGCGTATTCCGGGTGAGGTTGTCCTCGCTGGAGCCGCAGCACCTGACCGCAGAGCTCATGCAGGCCATGGCCCGCGCGGGCCGCAAGCTGTGTCCGCATCTGCATCTGCCCGTGCAGAGCGGGGACGACGGCGTGCTGCGCGCCATGGGCCGCGCCTATTCCGTCGAAGACCTCCGCCAGAAACTGGCGGCCTTGAAGCGCATGATCCCGGAGATCGTGCTCACGGCCGACGTGATCACGGGCTTTCCGGGGGAGGGCCTGGAAGCGTTCGAAAACACCCAGCGACTGGTGCGTGCCTGCGCTTTTACGCGCCTGCATGTTTTTCCCTACTCGGCCCGGCCCGGCACCGCGGCGGCCGGTTTCGCGGCGCAAGTCCCGGGCAGGGAAATAAACCGCCGGGCCCGGGAACTCCGCGCCTTAAGCCGGGAGATGAACCGCCGTTACCGCGGACTGCTGCCCGGCCGCCTGACCTGGGTGCTGCTGGAGGGGCGGGGCGCAACGGGGGAGTGGACCGGCACCACGGAAACCTATCAAAAGGCCCGTCTGTTCCATTCCGGCGGACAGGCCGGGCAGCTGGTCCCGGGCCGGATTCTATCCGCAAACGCCGAAGAAGTGCTGGTCGAATAGCGGGGGAAATGGTAAACTAGCACACACCTCATTCCTTGCGCCGCCCTGCCGGACTCATGGAGAAATTTTTCCGCCCTGAAGTTCTTGGGCTCAAAGTAACCCGCTGTGCCTGAACAGGGAGGTTTGACCGTGGGTGAGGATTACCTCGCAGCCGACGAAAAACCCAACCGCCTGAAAAACCTCCTGCAGCGCCTGGGAAAGAGCCCGGTCGTCAGAAAATCCAAGCCCGCCCTGATCATCGGCTTTTCCGTGGCCGTTCTGTTCAACCTGGTCGCGTTTTTCGGTGGATTCGGATTGTGGGAAAACTCCACTTTGGATTGGCGGTTTTTGTTCCGGGGGCCGCAGGAGATGTCGCCCTCCGACCAAGTCGTGATCCTCGCCATCGACGATTCGTCCTTCGAACAACTTCAGGTGCGCTGGCCCTGGCCCCGGGACATGTATGGCACGCTGATCGACCGCCTGTCCGGCGCCGGCGCCAAGGTCATCGCCTTTGACTTGATTTTTTCCGAGCCCAGCAGCGACGCGAAGCAAAAACAGGATCAGAGTCTGCAGGCGGCCATCGAACGCTCGCGGGCCTGGATCGTTTTAGCCAGCAAATTCTACATGAAAAAGACGCCCGTGGGTGTGCAAACCAGTTACGTGGAAGCCATTCCGGGCATTGACCCCGGAAAAACCCACGTCGGTTTCGTGAACATCTGGGCGGACAAGGACGGCATCACCCGGCACACCAAGCTCATGGCCGTGCATTTGAACCAGCCCTACTATTCCTTTAATTTGAAAATCCTCACCCGTTATCTCAAGCTGCAGGCGCCGAAAATCACGGTCGGGCCGCATTGGCTGAATTACGGCCGGCTGCATATCCCGGTCGAACCCGGCGCCAACCTCCTAATCAATTTCCGCGGCGGCCCCGGCAGCTTCAAAACCATCTCCGTGGTGAACGTCTACCATGAAGCCAATTTCCAATATCTGCTGTCCCGGGACCCGGATGTTTTCAGGGACAAGATCGTGCTGGTCGGCCCCACCTTCACGGAATCCCAGGACCTGCACCCCACGCCGTTCTTCGCGGATTTCGGACCCACGCCCGGGGTGGAGATTCATGCCAACATCCTCCAGACCATCCTGGGCCGTGCCTACTTATGGCCCCTGCCCGCGCAGACCTCCACCCTATTGATTCTTCTCCTGTCCCTGCTGCTGGCCGTGATCATCGTGCATCTGCGGCCCCTGGTGAGCCTCCTGATCCTGCTGGCATTCGAGATCGCCTACTGGATGCTGGCCTTTTGGGCCTTTGACGCCCATGACCTCATTCTGCCGATCATCAATCCCAGCCTGTCCTTGGCCGGGGTCTATTTCGTCACTATGGCCTACCGCGTCCTCACCGAGGAACGCCGCAGCAGCCAGATCAAGACCATGTTTTCCCGCTACGTCTCGCCCAAGGTCGTCGAGGAATTGGTCAGGAATCCCGGCGCGGCCGGCAAGCTGGGCGGCAACAAGCAGGTGGTGACCGTGCTGTTTTCCGACATCCGCGGCTTCACCTCCATGTCCGAGGACATGCCCCCCGAGGCGGTGGTGGAACTGCTCAATGAGTATTTCCAGGCCTGGACGGACAATATTTTCGCGCAGGAGGGCATGGTGGACAAATTCATCGGCGACGCGGTCATGGCGGTCTTCGGCGCACCGGTGATCCACCCCGACGACGCCATCCGCGCCGTGCGCACCGCCGTGGCCATGCTCGCGAGCCTGCAAAAGCTCAACGCCCAGTGGACGGCCCGCGGACAGCGCACCCTCAAAATCGGGGTGGGATTGAACACCGGCGAGGCCATCGTGGGCAACATGGGCTCCACCCAGGCCATGGGGTATACCGTGATCGGCGACACGGTCAACGTCGCCTCGCGCCTGGAAGGGTTGAACAAGGAGCTGGGCACCTCGATCCTCATTTCGGAAAGCACCTATGCGCGGGTCAGGGATTTTATCGAGGCCAGGGAATTTACCGGCGTCAAGGTCAAGGGCAAAGCCAAGGAAATGAAAGTCTATGAAGTCCTGGCGCTGAAATAACCGGCCCGGTTTTATCGCGTTCTGAGCGGACTGTTGGGTTGACAAACAATTTCCTGTATATCATACTGTGTTCTGCGTCGCAGCCGGCCGGTTCAAAAGGAGCGGAATATGGCCCCAAAACCCCTCTTTTTCAAGACCCTGTCCGTATTGGCCGCAACCGGCGCGCTCCTTCTGGCCGGCCGCGCCCTCGCGCAAACTCCCACGGCCCTGCTCGATTCAGCCCCCCAACAAGCGGATTGGCTGCAGCAAGACCTTCAGGTCGCCGAAGCGGCGCCCGCAGCGGCCGCCCCGGGCGGTTCCGCGCAGCAGCCGGCTGCGGCCTCTTCCGCCACCCCCACGGGAGGGAAACTGCCGGGAGTGGCGTCGGGCTTGGCTGTGGCGCCGGGCGTGCTGGTCCACGGGAGCGGACATTTTTACGCCGGACGCCCGCTCACCGGCGCCGTGCTGGTGGCGGCCGAGGCGGTGTCCCTCTACATGGTATACCGCGGCGTCCGCGACATCTATTCTCAGGTGGATGCCATTGATTTCGACACGTTCTCGAATTTCGACGGCAATTCCGGCCAGATTTCCAACGGCCTGGGATTGGCGGCGGGAGGCCTGATGATTTTCCTGGCTTCCTGGCTGTATGACATCACCGGGTCGGCGCAGGCCGTGGAGGCGGACGAGGCCGCCCGGCGCCAATCCGTCCAGGCGAACGTCCCCACGGTCACGCCGCGGATCACGCCCCAGGGCGTGGAAGTGGTCGTGGACCGTTTATTCTGACGGCACGGGGCACCCGGCGCCGTCGGCCCAATCGGGAGGTGGTTGTCATGAAACGCTTGTGTCTCATCGCCTGCAGCGCCCTGTTCCTGTGGGCCGCGGCCGCGGCGCCCGCATCGGCCCGCGTACGCGTCGTCAATGTTTCGCTCTCGCCGCAGATCCTGCTGGAGTTGTACCGCTCCCACCAGAATCACTTAAGCTCCATCGGCTGGGTCAATCCGAGCATTTTCCTGATCGCCGTCAACGCGGATGCGGCTTCCGCCGGGCAATACCTGGCGTTCGACGTGGAAATTTTCGACGGCGCGACCCTGGTGGCGCGGGCCGGGCATTTCCGCGTTCTAGCGCGCACCCTGGTGCGGGGGCCCAACTCGTTCAACGCCAATGACATCAGCGCCGAAGGCCTGACCATCGAATTCAACGACGCCTATTCTCCGGGAAACAACCCGGGCCAGATCGCGCAGGGCAATCTCATGCCCATGGGGAATTACAAGGTGCTCATCCGGCCGGTGGATCCGACGCCCGGTGATCCTTATATTCTTGGCCTGTCCCTGTTCACGCCCCAGTCCGCGCTCAACCTGCCGCCCCTCCCCATATTTCCCAAGGGAGTGGCCGTCAACACGCTCCTGCCGACCTTCGCCTGGACGCCGGTGGCCAAGGCCGCCTGGTACGTGCTGACGGTCGGGCCCGACCAAAACACCGAGGTCAACACCTACTGGAAAAGCGGACGCTTGAACGGAACCCAGGCGTTGTACTCCCCGGCGGCGCGGATCCTGGAGGACGGGAAAAAATATTTCTGGCAGGTGCGCGCGTATGACACCTTCGGGCGGCCCATCGGGGGCGTCAACGGCCAGTCCCAGCCCGCCGCTTTCACCATCAACAGCTCGGCACGCTTGAATACCGCGGTTTCCCCGGCCGAGGTGGAGGTGGTGTTGAAAAACGCCATACCCGACCCGAGTCTGTTCACCCCGCTGAACAACTTCCAGCCGGTGGCGGTGGAAACGGACTGCGAGGACTTGGCCGACCTGCTGCGCCAGTTGCGTGACGGTTCGGCCAAGGTGATTTCAGCGCGCGTGGAATAGAGGTTGATCCGGATGCACCGCAAAACAACGCGACAGTTCCCTATGAGGAGGCGATCCATCATGACCCGAAAAATCGGGTGGCTGATTGTTTTGTTCGGAATGGGTTTGGCGGCCGCGGTTCCGGCCCAGGCCGAGGAAAAAGGGGCTCCGGCCGGGCAGGCCCAGGCCGTGGGCGCCATCATCAAATACAACGGCGTGGTCTACGCGCAGCGCGCCGGGGCGCCGGCGCCGGGAACGCGCGTGTCCGACATCCCGTTCACGATCTTCACGGGCGACACGGTCGTGACCAAGCTTGGCGCCAATGCGGCACTGGTCCTGGATGACGGCAGCGTGATCGCCCTGAAAGAAAACACCGAACTGGCCCTGAAGGACAAGCAGGCGGGCAAGAAAAGAAGCCGCATCAAATTGTTGCTCGGCAGGCTGTGGGCTAAAATCAAGCCCCAGGACAGCCAATTGGAAATCGAAACCCCCACCGCCGTGGCCGCCATCAAGGGAACCTCGGTGGAGCTGATTATCGATGGCAAAAAGGTGACCCTGATCGTGTGGGACGGCCTGGTCGAGTTCTTCAACGACTGGGGCAAGGTCCTGGCCAAAGCCTCGCAGCAGAGCACCGCCGAGTCGGGCCAGGCGCCCGGGCAGCCCGTGAATATCGACCTGAGCAAGTTGAACCAGTGGTTCAACAACATCCTGCAGTCTCCCCCCAGCAAGACCCTGAAAACCAAGGTGAGAAACAAGGACGGGAAGGAATTTCAGCTGGATCTCAAGTACAACAAGCAGTGAACCAGGAGCCGGGCGTTCCCGGCGCGCGGCAAAAGCCGCGGGGATTCAAATTCACCAGATCAACCCAGGTGCGGTTTCCATGCAGCGATTGTTGATCCATCTCCGGGTTCTGTTTTGGGTATTGGGTTTGAGCCTGGCCTGTGCATCCCTTCTGCGGGCGGCGCCCACGCTCGTGCATCAACCACCCCTCGCGGCCGTGGCCGGCCAGCCGGTTCCCGTCAACGTGACCGTGACCGACCCCGCCTCCCGGATCGTTCAGGTCACGCTGTACTACCGGACTGCGGGCGCTCTGGGGTACCAGCAGGAACTCATGAGCGGCGCCGGGTATAATTACAGCGCGCGCATTCCCGGGAACGCCGTCACCGCGGCCGGGGTGGAGTATTACCTCGAAGCCAGGAACACCGCCGGCGAAAAAGCCACGGCACCGCCCCTCAACGCGGCCACGGCGCCGTACCATCTGGTCGCGCGGGAGGCGGCGGGCGCGCCGGCCTTGCGCCTGGTCTATCCGGCGGCGGAGTCCGTCATCAGTCCCGAGGCGGGAGCGGTTGTGGTGGCCGTTGACGCGGGGCGTTCCCGGCCGGACCCGTCCTCCTTGTCCGTGACCTTCGACGGCGCGGTGGTGACCGGCCGTTGCCAGGTTTCGGAAACCCTGATTTCCTTCGCCCTGCCGGTCAATCTGGCTTCGGGCCGTCACGAGGTCGGGGTGAAACTCAAGAATCTGGACGGCGCGGAAGCCCGCGCCAGCTGGTTCTTTTCCGTCAGCCGGGAAGCCGGGCCGGAATTCGCGGCGCAGCCGCAAGCGGAGGAACGGGCCGCGGCCGTACGCCTGGCCGGGGGCTTAACGGCCGAAATCCAGTACGCGGCTCTGACCCGAAAACCGGCCGACACGGCCTACTTGGCCCAGCCCGAGAGTTGGCTCAACCGGCTGAATTTCAATCTGGACGGAAAATTATTGGGACTCAACCTTCTCGGGTCCGTCTACCTGACCTCCGAGGACCAGCCCGGCCGGCAGCCCGTGGACCGCCTGCGCCTGGAACTTTTCGACGACTCCTTCAACCTGACGGTGGGGGACATGTACCCCCTCTTTTCCGATTATTCCCTCTACAACCTGTTCGTGCGCGGTGCGGGCGTGGCCCTGACCAGCGGCCCCCGGGATTTGTCCTTCAGTGAATTCAGGGTCTTAGGCGGCCTCACCCAGGTTCCGATCGAAGGCCGGGACGCCTCGTCGCCGGGCACCTTCGAACAGTGGCTGTGGGCCACGCGCTGGGTCTATCATTTCCTGCCCGGAACCGGCCTGGCCTTGAATTTTTCTTCGGTCAACGACTATCCGCATTCCATTACCAACAACGGCGGAAACTTTCCGGCCAACAACCACGTGGCCACGGCCGAAGCGAACATCAAGATCCCCTGGGCGCCCGAAGTCAGCACGAGCCTGTTCGGAGAATACGGCTTCAGCTATTACGATGAAACGCAAACCCTGCTGTCCATCTCGCTCGCAGACGCCTATCGCGGCGGCATGCGTTGGGATTGGGGGGGACGCAGTTACCTCCAGCTGCAATACAAGAACACGGGCGCCAACTTCGTTTCCTTGGCCAGCCCCTGGCTGATCGGGGACTGGCGGGGACTGGCGGGGGACGCCCAGATCTTCCTGTTCGAGGACAAGCTGGCCATCTCGGCGAGCGGCGAGGCCTGGCACGACAACCTCGACGGGCAGAAGACCCAGACCTACATTGACGCGGCGGGCGTATCGGTCACGGCGGGAACCACGACCACGACCCGGCTTTCGGGCCAGCTCAATTACCGCCTCTCCGACTACGTGCCCAGCGTATCCGTGGGCTATTCCCTGAACCGGCAGCAGGACGACACCACGCCCAGCCCGATCGTGGACAATCAAACCCACGTCCTGAGCCTGGGCGCGGGCGGCCAGATTCCGGTGGGCCCGGACCAACTGCTGGCCAACCTTTCCTATTCCCAGACGGACTTCGCCGACCTGGCCACACCCCGGTTGTCGGCGGACATGAGTTCCTCTTCCTTCATCCTGTCTCTGATGTACCTGCTGGGCCGGGAATGGTCGTTTTCCGCCGGCTACGGCCTGACGGGAAATTGGATCAAGGCCTCGGGTTTGGCCCCGGCAGCCGGCGGAACCACCGCGGGGACCCAGGATCAGAAGCTGGACTATGTCCTGGCGAATCTGCGGGCGGCCTGGAAAGCCCTGCCGGGAAAACTGGACTTGGGTGCAGGGCTGGAACTGCTCAACGGCAAGGACAACCTGCGGCTGGTGGAAAACGGCCTGACCACCCTGTCAGTGGACGGCACGTATTATTTTACCTCCGGGCATTCCCTGGGGCTGAAAGTAGCCAGCATCGACTACGCGGACCGGTTGCAGTCTGCCAACAGCTACGGGGAATTCGTGGTAACCTTGCGTTACGGCCTCAACTTTTAACCGTTTTCTCCAGGTGGGACGCGTTGTTGCCTCCGGGAGGGAAGGGAGCGCCTGCGGTGGCGATTCCGGATTGCTTGTTTTGCAGGGTGGTGGCGGGAGACCTTCCCGCCCGCCGGGTCTACGAGGATACCGAAATCCTGGCTTTTGAGGATATTCGGCCCCAGGCGCCGGTGCATATCCTGATCATTCCCAAGGAGCACTTTCCCACGATTGCCGATGTCCCGGAAAAACAGCTGGAGCTGGTCGGCCGCCTGGTGGGCGTCGCCAACCGCATCGCCCGGGAGAAGTCCCTTGCCGCCGGATACCGTCTGGTCTTCAATTGCCGGCAGGATGCGGGCCAGGAGGTTTTTCACGTCCATCTCCACCTCCTGGGAGGGCGGAAATTTTCCTGGCCGCCGGGATGAACCGGTCCCGAACCCATAAATAAAAGCTTGCAAAATATTTGACATTTCAGGATGAATTGAGTATACTCACACCAAATATCTGTTGTTGGGCAATTTCCCCGCTTTCCAATTCGATTCCAAATCGCTCCGAAACGAATTCGAGCAGCGAAAGGAGGGATGAAGACCGTGACAGAAATTCGCGTTAAAGACAGTGAGAATTTCGAGGCCGCCCTCCGCCGGTTTAAAAAGGAAGTTCAAATGTCGGGCGTTCTTTCCGAAATGAGACGCCGTGAACATTATGAGAAACCGAGCGTGAAAAGGAAACAGAAGGCGCTGGCGGCGAGGAAGAAGCGACGCAAACGCTCCTGACCCCAAATCGGGCAGGCGGCAGGTGCTCCTGAGCAAGGCACAGGTTTCGAACTTGGAAGGCAGCCCGGATCCTCTCCGGGCTGCTTCTTCTTTTTTCCACGCACCCGTGCGGCGGTTCCGAGCCATCTTATGCGATTGAGGCGAATGCGTGATTCCGCAAGAAATGATTGACCGCGTCCGTGAAGCCACCGATATCGTCGATTTAATTTCCAAATACCTGCTTTTAAAACCCAGCGGCAAAGGCTACAAGGGCTTGTGCCCCTTTCACCAGGAAAAGACTCCCAGCTTCATGGTCAATCCCGACCGGCAATTTTTCCATTGCTTCGGCTGCGGCGCCGGCGGCAATGTTTTCAATTTCCTGATGCGCGCCGAGGGCCTGAACTTCGGCGAGGCGGTCCGGGAACTGGCCAAGCGCTCCAACATCAGCCTGCCGTCCGCACCGGACACGGGCCAGGAACGCGGCGAGCGGGAGCGGCGGCGGTTGCTGGAGGCGGCCGCGTGGGCCGCCGAACGCTTCCGGCAGGCTTTCACCCAGGGGGAAACCGGCGCAGCGGCCCACGCCTTCCTGCGTGGCCGCGAGGTGCCGCCGGAGCTGGCGGACCGCTTCGGCTTGGGCTTCGCCCCGCCCGGGTGGGACAACCTGCTGCGGGCCGCGCGCCGCGACGGCTATTCCGAGGAACTCCTGGAAAAAGCCGGGCTGGTGGTATCCAAGCGCACGGGTTCGGAGAAGTACGACCGTTTCCGCAACCGCCTGATGTTTCCGATCCGCGAAGCCCAGGGGCGCACCGTGGCCTTCGGGGGCAGATTGCTGGAGCCGGGGGAGCCCAAGTATCTCAATTCACCCGAAACGGAGATCTTCCGCAAGGGGGACCTGCTCTACGGACTGGATTTGGCCCGGGACGCGGCGCGCAAAAACGGACGGCTGGTGCTGGTGGAAGGCTACCTGGACGTCATCGCCTGCCATGCCGCGGGCGTGACGGAAACCGTGGCCTCCCTGGGCACGGCCTTAACGCCGCAGCAGGCGCGCCTGCTGCGGCGCTACGCGGAACGGGTGATTCTGGTTTACGACGCGGATGCAGCCGGCCTGGAGGCCTCCTTCCGGGCTTTCGAAATCCTGGAGAGCGAAGGGCTGGGCATTCGTGCCGTGGCCTTGGCCGGCGCCAAGGACCCGGATGAGTATTGCCGCCGCTTCGGAGCGGACGCGTTCCGGACGTTGCTGGAGCGCGCCGCCGGCATGGTCGATTTCGTGCTGAAAACGGCCTCGGACCGGCACGACACCCAGACCATCGAGGGAAAAGTTGCGGTGGTGAACGCCGTGGCCCCCACGGTCGCGCGCCTGCGCAACCTGGTGGAACGGCAGGAATACACCAAAATGCTGGCCGAACGCCTGCGCCTGGATGAAGCGCTGGTCGCCGAGGAGGTCGGCCGGCGTCGCCGCGGAGAAACCGGCCCCACGCCTTTCCGCCGCTTGGCGCCCCAGATCCGGACCCAGGCGGAGGAACGGCTCCTGCTGGGCGCCCTGCTGCGCCATCCCGGCCGCATTGCGCCCCTGCGGGAGGAGCTCGACCTGGCGTTTTTCAGCGATCCGACCCTGCGGGCTTTGGCGGCACGCCTGGTCGAAACGACCCTGCCCGAGGACGAGACGGAGGAAGACTGGCTGACGCGGTTCCTGGGTGAGCTGGACGAGGCCCCCTTGGCGGAGAGCGCAGCCGGACTGGTGGCCGACGATTATTCCGGCGCCGATCCGGCGCAGGTGATCCGTGATTGCCTGAAACGGCTGCAGGCGGCCCGTCTGCGCGAGCACATCGGCCACCTCCAGGGGCAGCTGCGGGAAGCCGACGCCGGCGGGGACATGGAGATCCGCAAACAACTGCAGCAGCAGGAACTCGAGCTGAAAAACCAGTTGAAACGCCTGGGCGTGGACTGGCGGACCCTGCGCAAGGCCGCGCGTTCCGGCGGGCAATAAGTGCTTGACTGGCAAACTTGATCGGTTAGAATGAGACCTCATTCTGCGGAAACGGGGTAGAACCATGGTCAAAGATCAGACACGCAAAATGAAACCCGGCGAAGTCGAGAACCTGCTGGAAAAAGGCCGGAAAAAGGGCTATTTGACCTACGACGAAGTCAACAACCTCCTGCCTTCCGACGTTGTCTCCTCGGAGCAGATCGATGATATTCTCATCATGCTGGGCGAAAACGACATCGAGATCGTGGACGCAGAACGCCCGGACAAGGGATTGGACGCCGTCTCCCTGGTGGGGGAGCTGGAGGAGGCGGATTTGGAGGGCGGACCCGAGTCCCAGATGGAAGAGACGCGTTCGGACGACCCCGTGCGCATGTATTTGCACGAGATGGGACGGGTGCCGCTGCTGACGCGCGAGCAGGAAGTGCGCCTGGCCAAACGCATCGAGGAGCAGGAACTCCGCATCGAAAAAGCCGCCCTGGAGGCCCCCCTCACCCAGCGCGAGATCCGGGGACTGTACGACCGGCTCATGCGCGGCAAGGTGCGCGCCTCGGAGATCGTCAAACACGACATCGAGGGCGAAATCGCTCCCCACGTGGAGCGAGGCATGGCCGCGCGGGTGAAACGGGAGATGAAAGCGGCCTTGCTGTACGACCAGAAGGCGGCCAAGTTGCAGGCCAAGCTCGCCAAGGGCAAACTGAAGGAAACCCTCCGGCGCCAGCTGGACAAGCAGGTGACCCACTTCCAGGCCAGGAAATTCCGCAGCCTCAAGAACATCGGCCTGAGCCAGAAGGAAATGGCGCGGCTGATCCAGCACATCAAGGGCATCGCGGACCGCATCAAGTCGAACCAGCGGGCCATCACCTCGCTCCTCTCCAAACAGCGCGTGGGCGAGGACAAATTGAAGCAGATCGCCAAGCGCCTCCGGGCCGGAAGCCGGGAAGTGAAAAAGCTGGAGCGAGAAACCAAGTGCAAGGCCGAAGTCTGGGAAAGCGTGGTGAAGACCTACCAGGAGGAGCGGCGCAAGCTGCTCAAGGCCGAGGAGGAAGCCGATATTCCCGTCGAGCACGTGCTGCGCATCTCCCGTGAGATCGAGGAGGGGGAAGCCTCGGCCTACCGCGCGCGCATGGAACTGGTGGAGGCCAACCTGCGGCTGGTGGTTTCCATCGCCAAGAAGTATACCAACCGGGGCCTGCAGTTCCTGGATTTGATTCAGGAGGGGAACATCGGGCTGATGCGCGCCGTGGAACGCTTCGAATACCGCCGAGGGTACAAATTTTCCACCTACGCCACCTGGTGGATTCGCCAGGCGATCACGCGCGCCATCGCCGACCAGGCGCGGACCATCCGCATCCCGGTGCACATGATCGAAACCATCAACAAGCTCATCAAGGTTTCGCGGGATCTGGTCCAGACCCACGGCAGCGAGCCCGTGCCCGAGGAAATCGCCAAGAAGATGAGCATGCCGGTGGAGAAAGTGCGGGGCATCCTGAAAATCGCGCAGCAGCCCATCTCCCTGGAAACCCCGATTGGGGAGGAAAAGGATTCGCATTTGGGCGATTTCCTGGAAGACAAAGAAGTGATTTCTCCGGCCAACGCGGCCGCTTTCCTGCTGCTGCAGGAACAGATCGCCAAAGTTCTGCATACCCTGAAAGAGCGCGAAGCCGAGGTTCTGCGCCTGCGCTTCGGAATCGGGGATGGTTACCCCCATACCCTGGAAGAGGTGGGCAACATCTTTAACGTGACCCGGGAACGTGTCCGGCAGATCGAGGCGAAAGCGCTGCGCAAGCTCCGCCATCCTTCCCGGAGCCGGAAATTGAAAGGATACCTGGATTAAGGCCGGCGCCGGCGGGCGTTCTCATTGCGGCCCGGTCCCCTGCGTCCCACGCACGCTTGGGGCCCTTAGCTCAACGGTTAGAGCAGCGGACTCATAATCCGTTGGTTGCTGGTTCAAATCCAGCAGGGCCCACCATTCCCGGCCCGGACGCCGGGTTGGCCCGCGTCGCGTCGGCATCCACCCGGGCCGGCGGGCCCGGCGCGTGCAGGGCGATTCCCCGCGAGATGGGTAAAATCCAGGAGGCGTAACGCTGATGCAACTGGTCTTGGTCAAAATCAGGGCACGCACGCAGAAGGCCGTCAGGGTGCAGGAGGTTCTTACCCGGCACGGGTGTGATATCAAACTCCGCTTGGGCCTGCATGAAGTGAGCGGCGAGGATTGCGCCAACGAAGGCCTGATCGTGCTGCAGGTCAGGCCCGACCCCTCCGCCGTCGACTCCTTGGTCTCCGATCTGCAAGCCGTGGGCGATGTGGAAGTCAAATCCGTTTCCATCTGATACGGGCCCGGCGCTTGCGTGCTCCGGAGCGCAAGGGCCCGGCCCGCGCGTGAAGGAGGACTGACCTTGCGCCGGAAACTGGTTCAGCCGACTCGCCGGAAGCCTCGGAATCCCTCTCCCCGCACACTGCCCGACCGCCCGGCCCAATGGCTGGCCTTCAACAAACCGGCCACGCTCCTCACGACCCGCCGGGATCCGCAGGGACGCCCCACGGTCTATGACCGGCTTCCGTCCGAGTATTCCGTTCTGGAGGCCGTAGGGCGCCTGGACGCCGCGACCACGGGCCTGCTGTTGTTTACGGACGACGGCCGGGCCAGCCAGGCGCTGCTCAACCCGTGCCATGAAATCCCGCGCGTGTATCAGGTGGTGACCGATCAGCCGCTGCCCCCGGCCGCCCTCGCCGCCCTGAAGCAGGGCGTTTTTCTGGGTGACGGCACTTTTTGCCAGCCGGTGCAGGTGGCTCCGCTTCCGGGTCCGGCCCCGGGGCGTTCGTACCGCCTGACCCTGCAGGAGGGGAAAAACCGGGAGGTCCGGCGTTTGGTGCAGCATTTCCAGCGCCGGGTCCGCGGATTGCACCGCCTGCAGTTCGGGCCCGTTTCCCTGTCCGGTTTGCGTTCCGGGGCGGTACGGCTTCTGACTCCGGGAGAGGTGCGCCGCTTGTACCGCGAGCTGCGCCGGGCCGGCTGGCGTTCGCCGCGAACGCCCGGCACGGTGCGCCAACCGGACACGGGCCGGGCTCCGGGCAGCCTGAAGTCCGCTGCCGGCACCGCGGAGCCGAACTCCGCCGGACGCCACGAAAGGGGGAAGCGGGAAAATGTCTCATGATCAATCTTGGGTGCTAGCGGTTTGCCTGGTGTGCCTGCAGGCCGGCTCCGCGGCCGGGGCCTGGTTCGATCCGAATTACGAATACAAACGGCAGATCACCATCCAGGCCGGCCAAGTGAACGGGAACCAAACGGATTTTCCGGTCCTCATCACGGAAGCGGGAATGGACGGGAATTTTTTCAACCACGTGCAAAAAAGCGACCCCGCCAATATCGACATCATTTTCACCAACGACACCGAAACCCTCGAATACAACCGGGAAATCGTGCTGTTTGACCAGCCGGGCAACCGCCTGGAGGCCTGGGTCAGGATTCCGGCGCTCTCCGGAACCGTCAACTCGGTCCTCTATATCTACTACGGTTACGCGGGAGCCAACCGGACCAACGACACCGGCACCTGGAACAGCGGTTATGCCGCGGTCTGGCATTTGGGGGAGAGCACCGGCGCGGCCCGCGACAGCACGGCCGGCCCGGCGGACGGAGCTTTCCAGGGCAGCCTGCCGCGCGCGGTGGCCGGGAGAATCGGTGATTGCCAGAGGTTGAACGGCGCGGGGGATTACGTGAATTGCAACCGGCCTCCGAAAATCAGCATCAGTGGCAGCAATCCCCTCACCCTCGAAGCCTGGGTGAATTTCTCCACCCTGGGAACGACCGTTTACCAGGATGTCATCTCCAAGGGGGACACCCAGTATCTCCTGCAGAAACCGGGGCACGGCGACAACCAAATTGATTGCGTGATCTACGATACCACCTGGCGCGTCACCACCAGCAACGCGAACTTGTCCCCGAATACCTGGTACTACGTCGTCGGCCGCTACGATCCCGCCTCCGGGAACGAGGTCGCCTTGTTCGTGGACGGCAGCAAGCAGACCGCCATCGACACCGCCGCCTCCATCAACAACACCAACCGCAACGTGTGGCTGGGCAACAACCAGGACCAAAACAACCGGTATGTAAACGGTTTGTTGGACGAGGTGCGCATCGGCAATGTCGCCCGTCCCGACAACTGGATCAGCACCGCCTTCAACAATGAAAACAATCCCGGCGGTTTCTATCAAATCGGGCCCGAGTCCAAGCAGGCCACGCCGACGCCGTCGTCCACCTGGACGCCGACGCCCACCCCGACCCAGTCCGGGACGTACACGCCAAGTCCGACCGTGACCCCGACTCCGACTCAAACCCTGACGTTTACCCAGACCTCCACCTATACCGCCACGCCCAGCGTGACGTCCACGCCGACCATCACCCGGACTTTCACCGTCACTCCCACCTTCACGCACACGCCGCCCTTCACGCGGACCTCTTCGCCCACCATCACGCCGACCCCGACTGTCACCCCCACCGCCACCATTACGGCAACCGCCACCATCAGCGCCACCTATACCGCCACCCGGACGATCACCCGCACCAGCACCATCACGCCCACTTCCACGGTTTCACCCACCTATGTGCCCGTCTCCGGCTTGGACTCCGTGCGCGTTTATCCGAATCCCTACCGTGCGGAGACCAATCCGCGCCCGGAAGTGCGCTTCATTCGCCTGCCCCGGCGGGCGGCCATCCACCTATACAGTATAAGCGGGGAACAGGTGCGGGTCCTGCAAAAGGACGATCCCGGCGATGCCGTGGCTTGGGATTTAAAAAACGGCCATGGAAGGGACGTAGCCTCTGGCGTCTACATATATGTAATAAAATCAGGGGCGGATATGATTCGTGGCAAGATCGTTCTCGTGCGCTGACCCGGAGCTTGCCGGAAATCCGGCGGCGGGAAAAGGCGGAAATGTCATCTCAATCAGCCCATTTTCCGATACGCGCCGCCGGTGGACGTTCCCCGAGTGCTTGCCTTTTTACCCTTGACGCCCGCTCCGGGCATAGTGTATCATCTGACCGCATATTGGGCGGATAACTCAGCTGGTTAGAGTGCCATCTTCACATGGTGGAAGTCGAAGGTTCGAATCCTTTTCCGCCCACCAGAACTTCCGACGGGGAGGGAGGGATACTCCCGCACCCGTTTTTTTTTATGGAGGCAAAGGAGATCGCTGCGTGGAACAACCCCTAACGGACAGCGCCAAACAGATCAAGATCCAAATGGAGGCCCTGCTCCGGCTGCAGGCGCTGGACAATGAAATCAACGCGCGGCGGAAGAAGGTCGGCGGCATGGAAGCCGAATTGCGGCAGGCCGAGTCGGTCCTGGCATCCCGTCGCAAAGCCATGGACGGGCAGAAGCAGGAGCTGGATCATTTGATCAAGGACCGGCGGGAGGCCGAGCGCGCGGCCAAGGAACGTCAGGAAGAGTTGAGCAAGTTCAACAGCCAGCTGTTCGAGGTGAAAACCAACGAGGCCTATAACGCCCTGCAGTCCGAAATCAGGCAGAAAAAGCAGGAACTTTCTCTCTTCGAGGAACGCATCCTGGAAATGATGGTCTCGGAGGACGAAATGCACGCCGCGCTGGATCAAACCGCGGCCGGACTGCGGGAGGAAGAGGGCCGGCTCGCGGACCTGCAGAACAACCACCGGCAGGCCATATCCGCCATCGACCGCGAGATTGAAAATCTGCAAGCCCAGTGGCAGACCGTGGCCCGGGACGTCCAGGCCGACTACCTGGATCGCTACCGGAGGTTGCGGGAGGCCAAGGGCGGCATCGCCATGGCGAAAATCGACAACGGCATCTGCAGCGGCTGCCGCCTCACGATCCGGCCTCAGGCCATCATCGAGCTGAAAAAATACCGGACTTTCCTGTTCTGTGAAAATTGTGCCCGGATCCTTTACGTGGATTGATGCCGTCTCATCCTTCCCCCTCCACCGTCCTGCAAGATGCCCGGCGGGTATTGCGGATCGAAGCCCGGGCGATTTCCAATTTGATTCAACACCTCGGCCAGGAGTTCGAGCGCGCGGTTGAGATGATTTACCGCTGCGCCGGCCGCGTCGTGGTCACCGGCCTGGGCAAATCGGGCGTCATCGGCCAAAAAATCGCCGCGACCATGGCTTCCACGGGTACACCGGCCATTTTTCTGCATGCCGCGGAAGCCGTGCACGGGGACCTCGGCATGCTGGTGAGCCAGGATGTGGTGCTGGCCATTTCCAATTCCGGGGAAACCGAAGAGCTGATCCGCCTGCTGCCGCAGTTCAAGCGCTTGGGTGTCCAGGTCATCGCCCTGACCGGCAATTTGAAAAGCACGCTGGCCGTGAACGCCGAAGTCGTGCTCAACGTTTCCGTGCGCGAGGAAGCCTGTCCCCTCGGGCTGGCTCCCACCGCCAGCACCACGGCCGTGCTGGCCATGGGGGACGCTTTGGCCGTAACCCTGCTGAACCGCCGCAAATTCAAACCCGAGGATTTTGCGCGCCTGCACCCCGGGGGCGAACTCGGCAAGCGGCTGATCCACGTCAAGGACATCATGCATACCGGAAAAAGCGTGCCGCAGGTCCCGCTGGCCGCGAGCCTGGAAAGTGCCATTTACGAGATGTCCCGCAAGCGCTTCGGCTGCGTGGGCGTGGTGGACGCCAAAGGCCGGCTGGCCGGGATCTTCACCGACGGCGACCTGCGCCGGCTGCTGGAACGGGAGCGCAACCTCGTCAAATTTAAAATCGGCCAGGTCATGACCACGCGGCCGATCGTCATGCGCGGGGACGACCTGGCCGTCAAGGCCATGCGCCTGATGCAGGACAAACGCATTTTCGTCCTGCTGGTGGTGGACGCCGCCCGGCGATTGTCGGGCGTCCTGCACTTCCTGGACCTCCTGGACGCGGGTGTGATTTAAATGACGGGCGACGCGAATGTGCCGGCCCGTCTCAAACGCATCCGTCTGCTCGTGTGCGACGTGGACGGGGTATTGACCGACGGTTCCATTTTCGTGGATGCCAGGGGCCTGGAAAGCAAACGCTTTTCCGTCCTGGACGGAACGGCCCTGGTGCTGGCGCGTTTGGGGGGTCTGCAAACGGCCCTGCTGTCCGGCCGGAGAAGCGCGACCGTGGTCCACCGGGCCCGCGAATGCCGCGTGCCGTGGGTGACCCAGGGAGTCGCGCGCAAAGCTCCCGCGTTCGCCCGGCTTTGCCGCCGTGCGGGCGTCTCCGCAACCGGGGCGGCCTACATCGGCGACGATCTCATTGACCTGCCCGTGTTCGCCCGCGCCGGCCTGGCGGTGGCCGTGGCCAACGCGGTCCCGGAAGTCAGGCGGGCGGCGCATTGGGTGACCCGCCATGCCGGCGGACGCGGCGCCGTGCGCGAGGTGGTGGAGAAAATCCTCAAGGCCCGCGGGAGCTGGGACGGGGTCGTCGCCCGGTATCTTGGGTTCGCATGCGGCGAAAAATAAAGAACACCCTGATCTACCTGTTCCTGCGCACCCTGCTCTGGGGGGTGGCCTGCCTGCCCTGGCGGCTGGCGCTGTCGCTGGGCGCCGCCTTAGGCTGGCTTTTCCAGGCCGCCGTACCCGGCGAGCGAAGGCGGGCCCTGGCAAGCTTGGCCAGCGCCTTTCCCGAACTCAGCGCCGTGGAGCGCGGACGCCTGGCCCGCAGAACCTTCGCGGCCATGGGACGCAACGCCCTGGAATTTTTCAAGCTGCATGCCTACAGCGCCCGACGCATCACCGGCTTGGTCGAGGCGGTGGAAGGGCGGCAGCACATGGAAGCCGCTTTGGCCAGGGGGCGCGGGGTCGTGTGCCTGACCGCCCACCTGGGGAACTGGGAGATCCTTCCGATCCTGACCAATTCCCTGGGCTGGCCGTCGGCCGTCGTGGCCCAGAGGCTCTATGATCCCCGCCTGGACGCGCTGCTCAACCGTTTTCGTGAACGCCGCGGCGTGCGGGTCATCCAGCGGGGCCGTGTCACTTCGGAGATTATCCGCTGCCTGCGCCGGAATATGCTGCTGGGCGTGCTCAACGACCAGGACACGGACGTGGATTCACGCTGGGCGCCTTTTTTCGGCCGGCCGGCCAAGACCCCCGTCGGAATCTTCCGGCTGATCCGGAAAACCGGGTCGGCGCTGGTGCCCATTTTCATCGCCCGGCAACCCTCAGGGAAGAACCGCGTCTATATCGAGCCTGAAATTCCGCTGCCGGCGAGCGAGGACCTCGAGGCGGATTTGCAGGCGGGAGCCGCGCGTTCCAACCAGGTGATCGAACGTTTCGTGCGGCGCTTCCCCGACCAGTGGGTGTGGTTTCACCAGCGCTGGAAGAGCCGGCAACCGGAGGCCTAGGATCATGGAGATGCGGCATGTGCGCCTGGCCCTGTTGCTGGTGGTCATCCTGTTCGGAGGCTGCGGCCGCGAAGAGCCGGCTGTCCGCTTGGCGCCGTTTGCGGCCGGACAGGAGGAACCGACCTTGCTGTTCGAGGGGTTCCGCATGACCTCGACCCAGGGGGACCGCAAGGAGTGGGTATTCACCGCCCGTGCGGCGCAGGTATATGAGCGGGAGAACATGGCCAAGGCCCAGGATATCCGGGTCGTGTACTGGCGGGATCAGAAACCCATTTCATCCTTGACCGCAAAACGCGGTTTCATCCGCACGGATACCAACGATCTCCGGGCCGAGGGCCAGGTGGTGATGGTCTCCGAGGACGGCGTGGTCCTGCACACGGAGAAGCTGCAATGGGACAACCGCCTGGGCCGGGTGTTCACGGACCAGCCCGTGCTGGTCGAGCGCGGCGACAATATCCTCACCGGCGTCGGTTTGGAGGCGGACAGTGCCTTGAAATACCTCGAAATACTCTCGAACGTCAACATCAAGGTCCGCTCCATCAAATCCCTGAAGCCGGCCCTGAAGCCGGGGCCGGCCGTGAAGGCCACGCCGTGAGAACCGTGCCGGGAGTCCTGATTCTGGGGAGCCTGCTGCTGACCCTCGCGTGCAGCCCGCGCGTCCTAATCCAGTTGTCGCGGGGCAAGGTGCTGCCGGCGGCCGGAAAGGACGCGTCGGGCGGGGAAAAACCGGGGGCGGCGGGCTCCGGAACCGGGGATCGCCTGCGCCCCGTGGACCAGGAACAGCCGGTCCGGATCACCTCCGAGCGGCTGACCTACAAGGACCAGGGCCAGGTTGCCGAATTCACGGGCCGGGTGCGCGTCCTGCAGGGGAGCACGCGCTTGGAGGCCCCCTACCTGGAGGTGCATTCGGAGGATGGGCGCGCGTGGGCGCGGAACGGCGTGCGCGTGATCGACCACGAACGCGGGGTCACGGTGACGGCGCGTGAATTGGAATACCTGGAAAACCTCAACGATGCCGCGGCCCAGGGGCAGGTGCGCATGATTTCGCACGACGGGCGGGGGAACCCGTTTCAGGTGGATTGCGACCGGATGGAATGGAAATCCGAACGCAAGGAGGTCCTGGCCCGCGGGCATGTGCGCGTGACCTTCCAGGGCACCACGGCCACGGCCGAAGCCATGCTGTATCGGCGCGATCCCCAAGTGGTTGAATTCCTGCCGGCGCGGCCCGGGGAAGCCCGGCCGAAGATCGAAAAAGGGAACGGCACCATCACCGGGGACCGCATCACCCTGCGCCTGAACGAGCGGGCCTATGAAGCGGAAGGCTCCGCCCAGGCGGACATTCTCCCGGAAACCGCACCGCCGCGCGGGCGGGCGCTCCCGGAAAAGGGCACCTTATGAACCCCAGCAGCCAGGGCCGGACGCCGGCCCCGGAACCGGTCGCCCTGATGACCCGGAGCCTGGTCAAAACCTACCGCCACAAGCGGGTGGTCGACGAGGTCAACCTCGAGGTCAAGCGCGGCGAGATCGTGGGCCTCTTGGGCCCCAACGGCGCGGGCAAGACCACCACCTTTTACATGGTGGTGGGATTGATCCAGCCCGATGCCGGGCAGATCAAACTGGCGTATGGCGGCGGCCGGGTGCAGGATCTGACCGATCTTCCCATGTACCGGCGGGCGCGCCTGGGCATTTCCTACCTGTCCCAGGAACCCTCGGTGTTCCGCAAGCTGACCGTGGCAGAAAACATCCTGGCCATTCTCGAAACCATGGATTTGACCGCCGCCGAGCGGGAAAAACGCCTGGACCTCCTGCTGGGGGAGCTGAATATCACCCACCTGAAGCGCCAGAAGGCCTATACGCTTTCCGGGGGAGAGCGCCGCCGGCTGGAAATCACCCGGGCCCTGGTGCTGAACCCCGCCTTCATTCTGCTGGACGAGCCCTTCGTGGGCGTGGACCCCATCGCGGTGCTGGACATTCAGGACATCATCCGGCAACTCAAGCGCCGGGGCATCGGCATCATCATTACGGACCACAACGTGCGCGAAACCCTGACCATTACGGACCGGGCCTACATTCTTTACGAGGGGAAAATCCTCTTGGCCGGAACCGCGAAAAAATTGGCCAATAGCAAGAAAGCCAGGGAGATTTACCTGGGGGAGAAGTTCACGCTGTAACCTGCCCCCCTCGGATTGCGGGCGTTTTTCAGGCGGTTTTCCCTGGCCGCGAGAAAACCCTTGAAATTATGCTAAACTTGTACTAGATAAGGTAATAGGCTACCATTTTGGAGAGGCACAGATGCGCGGGTTGCGTGGACTGGTGATCTTACTGTTCCTGACGGGGATCGTTGCTATCCCGGCCGAAGCCGTCACTTTCGGCGAAACCGGTACCGGAGACAGTGGTTATTACCCTTCTCTGGACCTCGTTCGGGCAACCCAGCACGTTTGCCCGACGTCTGGAAATGTGAACCGCGTGGTACTTTACTGCCAGGTCGGAAGCGGCAACGGGCGGGTGGCGATTTATGACGACGGCGGAACCAATCGACCTGGAAACCTCCTGGCTGAAAGCGTGGAACAACCCCTGGCCACGGGCTGGAACTGGTTCACGATTTCCTCCGTCGCAGTGAACTCGGGATCGATTTACTGGCTGGCCGTGCAAGCGGACAACTCCACCGTCGTACTGCGGGCCGTGACCGGCGATCCCAATCCCAGGCGAACGCGGGGCGTAGATTGGACCTACGGCAATTTTCCGGATCCATTCGGCAACCCCACCAATGAATGGGACCGCGTGTTTTGCCTTTACGCCACCGAGATTCTCGGTTCTCCCACTTTCACGCCGACTCCAACCCCCACCTTTACCCCCACGCCTACGCCCACACATACCCTCACGCCCACGCCCGCGGAATCGCAAACGTTTACCCCGACTTTCACTCATTCGCCGACCGCCACTTCCACCATGACCTGGACGCCTTCGCCCAGCCCCAGCCCGACCTTCACCGTTACTCCGACCGGGACCCCCTCCGCCAGCCCGAGCCCGACCGCCACCCACAGCCCGACGTATACCGCTTCGCCCACGCGCACGCCGACCTATACCGTAACGCCGACCTCCACCGTGACCTCCACCTATACCGCCACCCCCACGATCACCCCCACCTCGACGATTACCCCGACGTACACGCACACGCCCCCCTGGACGCGGACGCCCACACCCACCATATCGGCCACCTACACCGTGACGCCCACCTTTACGGCTTCGCCGACCGCAACCCGCACGTCCACCGTGACGCCGACGCCTTCGCGCACCATCACACCCACCATCACGGTGACGGCGACCATCAGCGCCACGTACACGATTTCCCCGACCATCACGCGGACTTTCACCATCACGCCCACCTCCACCATCAGTCCGACCACCATTCCCTTCACCGATGTCACCCGGGCCATCGTTTATCCCAATCCCTACCGGGCCGATTTCAATCCGCAACCGCGCGTGAAGTTTATCAACCTGCCGCGGCGCGTCAGTGTCCGGCTCTACACTCTGACCGGCGAGTTGGTCCGGACCCTCGAAAAGGATGACTTAAGCAACGAAACGGTGTGGGACTTGCGCAATCAGCAGGGCCAGGCGGCGGCTTCAGGGGTGTATCTGTACATCCTCAAGTCTCCCAACAGCGAGAAAAAGGGCAAGCTGGTCCTCATTCGCTGACCCGGATTTATCCCAGGTATATCTTGAAAAAAGAATGAATAACGTGTATATTCAGGGCTATTAAGAACAAAAGCTCAAGTCAAGCCTAAGGGGAGATCATGCGCATACTGTTGCGAAGCATGGTAGGCTTGTTTGGTTTTTTGCTGCTGGGTCAGCTCAGCGCGATGGGCATGTGGCAAATCACCGGCGTGGGCAGCGAAAGTAACGATTTTCTCTCGGTCGTCATAGGAAATGGCCAAGACAATACCATCAGTGCCGTCTATGGCGGCAATGTGGACAATTATATCTATGAGTACGTCTGGTACGGCGGCGGCTGGGACCGCACCCAGATTCCCTTTCACCATAATGATTTTTCGGGCCTGGCCATTGGAAATGCCGCGAATGATGTCCACTTGCAGGTGGTAGGCTCCAATACCGACAATCATGCCTATGCTTATTTATATAACGGCACCAGCTGGACGGAATCCGACTTGGGCAACAGCGGCAACCAGGGGCTTTGCATTGCCGTGGGCAATGGCCGCAACGACGGCAACACCCGGGTGTACATGGGGAAAAACAACAGCCGGGTGGAGGAATTCTTTTATAGTGGCGGCTGGTCGAGTAGTGAAATTATTACCGTGAATGATGACGTCTTCGCCCTGGCGCTGGCGCAGGCCCGCAACACGGATTCGGATTACTATTTATACATCGGCTGCCGGAATTCCAATGTCTATGAATACCACGGCAATGCCACCTCCTGGGACCAAAACCCCGGATTTACATTTAACACCACCGACCGGGTTCGTGCCTTGGTGGTAGGCGCCGCCAGGAACGGCGATTCCCAGGTCCGGCTTTACGCCGGAAACGAGACGGGCCAGATCTGGGAGCGCTATTATAATGGGACCAGCTGGGAAGCTCCCGTTCGCATTACGCCATTATTTCCCGGCTGGGGCGTGGTGCGCGGCCTGGCCATCGGGGACGGCCGCAATGACGGCGTGACGCGTCTCTATGCCGCCACCGAGGGTGATCATGTCTATGAATTCACCTATACCACCGCCTGGTCGGCGGGGGTGGATATCGGCAGCCCTTCGGCCAACAATTTGACTTCCATCGCCCTGGGGACCGGGCGGAATACGAGCTCGGAAAACCAGCTGTACGTGGGCTCGCTGGACAATTCCGTTTATGAGTACAAGTGGCTGACGGACACCCCCACCGCGAGTCCGACCATTTCGGCGACCTATACGCATACGCCCACGGCCACGGAGTCTGCGACCCCCACGCCCACCTCAACCCCGTCGGCCACGTATACCCACACCCGCACCTCTACGCCTTCGGCGACCGCCTCGGCCACCTCCTCCCACACCCCGACCGCCACCCTGACCCGGACGCCGACCGCCAGCCCGACGCACTCGCCGACCTCCACCCCGACCCCCACCTGGAGCCCGACCCTGACGCGCACGCCGACCTTCACGGTCACCCCCACCTATACGATGACGCCGACTTATACGGCCACTCCGACCATCACCAACACATTCACCATCACGCCCACTTCCACCAACACGCCGCCCTGGACCCTGACGCCTTCGCCCACGATATCGGCCACCTACACCGCCTCTCCCACCTTCACCCATTCGCCCACCGCCACGCCCACATACACGGCGACGCGGACCGCCACCCGGACCGTGACCTCCACCATCACGGTCACGGCCACCATCAGCGCCACCTACACCGTGTCGCCGACCATCAGCCCGACGTTCACGATTACGCCGACATTGACGGTGAGCCCTACGGTGGTCCCCTACACGGATTTAAGCCGGGTGGTGGTGTATCCGAATCCCTATCGCGTCAAGTTCAATCCGCGCCCCGAAGTCAAGTTCATCCATCTGCCGCGCAACGTCACCGCGCGCATCTACACCCTGACCGGGGAACTCGTGAGGGAATTGCACAAGGACGACGCCAGCGACCAGATCCTTTGGGATTTGAAAAACAGCCGCGGTTCGCCCGCCGCCTCCGGCGTGTATATCTATCGTCTGGAATCCGGCAACAGTAAAGCCCACGGCAAAGTGGTGCTGATGCGGTGAAGCGGGAATCACGCGGCGGGATTTTTGTTCTAGACCGGCGCCGGAGCATGTGCTATCATCGCTGATGATGATGCGAAGTTCCTTTTTTCAGCGTACATTACAAAGCTTTTTCTCCCATCGACCCGTGCTGATCCTGGGCTTAAGCGGCGCGGTATGTGTTTTTATCGTCGCTCTGGTCCTGGCGCAGACGGGGTTTTCCACCGTGAAGCCGCTGTGTATGACCTGGGAACCTGCCGCCGAAGGTGCTTCCTCCATCCAAAACACCGAGTTGTCTGCGGAACGCCTCGAAGCCTTCACCGGGCATGATTTCAGCCTGCGCCCGGCCCTGGTGGAGCTGATTGAAGTATTGGAAAACAGCCTGCATCCGGATTCCGCCCTTCCGGCCTGGGAGGAGCAGGTGGAAGAGCTTACGGCCTTCACCAATCCGGAATTCGTATCTTTCTTTCCGTATACCATCCAGCGGGGGGACAATTACTGGCAGGTCGCCAAGCATTTCGGCTATACCATCGATACGATCGTGGGCTGCAATCCCGACCTGGAAAAGATCGTTTGCTACACCGGCCAGAAACTGCTGCTGCCCTCGCGCGGAGGCTGTTTTCACCACGTGCGGCCGGGCGAAACCCTGGACGGAATCGCCCTGGACTACCGGGCCGCGCCGGAGGAGATCCTGGCGGCCAACCGCATCGAACCCGAGTGGGGCGTCCTGCCCGGGATGTGGCTCTTCATTCCCGGGGCCAAACCCCTGTATTTGACGGAAGGCATGCACGCCCGTTTTTGCCAGCGGTCTCTTTTCCGCTCGCCTTTGTCCGGCCGTTACACCTCTTTCGTGGGCATGCGCATCCATCCGGTGCTGGGTTTCTCCAAATTTCATAACGGCGTGGACATCGCCTGCCCCATGCGCAGCTGGGTCGGCGCCGCGGCGGAGGGAACCGTGGTGTCCGCCGGTTGGGGCGGAGCGGTCGGAAAATATATCAAGATCGACCATCACAACGGGTTCATGACCCTGTACGGCCACCTGGACGCGATTTACGTCCGCTCCGGGCAAAGAGTGAACAGCGGGCAGCTTATCGCCCGCTCCGGCAATACCGGACGGGTGACCGGCCCCCACCTCCATTTCACCATCTGGAAGAACGGCCGGGTCGTCAATCCCATGGATTATCTCTGGTAATCCCGAAAGGCTGCCCATGAACCGGGTTCTGGTCATTCATGGTCCCAATCTGAATTTACTCGGGGCGCGGGAGCCCGAGGTCTATGGCGCCTTCAAGCTGGAGGAAATCGACGCGGAACTCAACCGCCTGGCGCAGGAACTGAACCTGGAAGTCCGCATCGTGCAGACCAACCACGAGGGCGAAATCGTCGAAACCATCCAAAACGCGCGCAACTGGGCGCAGGTCATCCTCATCAATCCCGCGGCCTACACGCATACCTCCGTCGCGATCCCGGACGCCCTCAAGGCAGTCGGCCTGCCGGCCATCGAGGTGCACTTGTCCAACGTTTACAGCCGCGAGGAGTTCAGGCATCATTCCTATTTCGCCGGCGTGGTGAAAGGCCGCATCCTAGGCTTTGGGGCCCATTCTTATTATCTTGCCTTGCGGGCCGCCAAAACGCTCCTTCCCGTCTAAATCCCGATGGTTCCCCGTTTGACCGTTCGCCGGCACGTCCGGTGGGCGTCCCACTTGGTCTTTTTGTCTTTGGCGGGCGTGGCCGCGGTTTTACTGCTGACGCCGCCGGACTGGCAGGGAGAGAGCCGGGCCTTTTTTCTTTTGGGAACCTGGCTGCTGGCCGCGGTCTGGTGGTTTACGGCCGCTCCTTCCGACTGGCAGGAAAACTTTGCCCTCGGGCCGCCCGTACTGGCCCTCTTGGTCGCCTGGGGGTTGTCCACGATCTGGTCCAGCGATCCGGCCCGCAGCGTGAACCCCTTCACCCACGAAGTTGCGAACCTGCTTTTTTTTCTCACCGCCTTCGCCGCCGCCCGCAACACGCGCGGTACGCGCTTGGGCTTCAGCTGGTTGGTTTTCGCCGCGGTCCTGCTGTCGCTCTACGGAATATACCAATCGTTGCACGGACTCGCGGATACCTACCTGCAGATTTTCGGAAAACAGTCGCCCCAAGGCCCCTTGGAACAGGAGGTGGCCAGCCGCCTATTATCCCACCGCGCTTTCTCACTGTTGACCTATCCCAACCTGTTCGCCGGCTTGCTGGCCATGCTGCTGCCGGTCTCGCTCAGTCTGGCCGCCACGGCCCGGCGGTGGAGCCGGGGGCTGTGGGCCGCGGCTGCCGTTCTCTTGCTCCTCGGCTTGGCGGCCTCGGGCTCCCTGGGCGGATGGCTGGCCGCAGCCGCCGGCGTCGGCTTCAGCCTCTGGATCGCCCTGGCCCGGCCGAGGGGTCCCATTCCGCCGGGCCGCATGCGGGGATACGCGCTGGCCGGCGTCCTGTTGATTCTCGGCGGAGCGGCGGGCATCCTGGCTCTGCGGGGCTGGACGTCCATGCTGGCGGATGCCGGCGACCGCTTTGCCAATTGGGGCAGCGCCCTGCGCATGGCCTATGACTACCCCCTGACCGGAGTGGGTTTGGGGTATTTCGGCACGCTGTTTCCGGAATATCAGTCCGAACACGGTTACTACGTTCGCTTTGCCCACAACATGCTGCTGAACCATCTGGCCGAAACCGGGCTGGCGGGAATCTTTGCCTTGGGGTGGTTCCTGGTGGCGGTGTGGCGAAAGCTCCGGGACGGCCTGCGCCAGACCCTGTCGCGGCCCAGGTTGTTGCTTGCCGCCGGGGTCGTGGGCGGGTCCATGGCGGGATTGCTCCATGCCTGCGTGGACGTGGATTTCCAATTTTTAAAAACCGCCATGGTCTTCTGGCTCCTGCTGGGAGCCGGGCTGGGTCTCCTGACCCTGCGCCCGCTGGAACGGGCCGGGCGCAGGGAACACGCTGCGCGGACCCAGTCCCAGCAGCAAACAGCGTGGTGGCTGCCGTACGGACTTGGTATCCTTTTGATTCTCGTTCTGTGGCGCGGAGGACACAGTCTGCCCGTGGAGGGCGCGTTGTACTGGGGGGCCGGCCTGCTGGGGGGAGTGTTTCTCCTCCTGCGCTGGCCGGACATTGCCGCCGGCCCCATGCGGTCCGGGCCCGTGCCGCTGGTCTGGCCGCTGGGATTCCTGCTCGTCTGGGGAACTTTCGCCGCCATGGTGTCCCTCCACCCCGCCGGTGCAGTGCCGGGCCTGACGCTTGCGGCCTGCGGCGTTTTGATCTACTTGCTGGCGCAGCAAACACCTGCCGCCGGAACCATACTCGTAAAAGTCCTGCCGGCCGGAGCCATGCTGTTCGCGCTGGCCGGCCTGGCGGAACTCGCCGCACGCCCGGGCGCGCGCATCACCGCGGGTTGGCCGAACCCCAATCTGCTGGGAGCATTCCTGGCCATGGGCCTGCTGGCCAGTCTCGCGCTGCTGACCTCCGGGGTCAAGACCCGGCTGGGACGAATCCTCCTGGGATGCGCGAGCTTCATTATCTATGCGGCCCTCTTGGCCACCGGTTCCCTGGGAGGTTTCCTGAATCTTGCGGCCGGCTTGTGCCTGCTCGGAGCCTGGACCTGGCACCGGCGCCGCGCACGGTTCGGGCGCGCCGTGATCGTCGGTTTGGTCCTGGTGCTGGCGGCGCTCATCCTGCCGCTGTCGCTGGGGCGGCGGCTGTTGCAGCCGGGGCAGTACGCGGGGCAAGCCTACGAGAGGCTGCACATCGCCCTGGCGGCCCTGCAGATGGTCAAGGACCGGCCGGTGACGGGCTTCGGCCCGGGGAATTTCGCCGAGGCGTTTCAACGCTACAGTTTTCCCAACGTGCGCGGCCTCGCGCACTACGGCAAGCAGGCCGAGTTCGCCCACAATGAAATCCTGCAGCTGCTGGCCGTGGCCGGCCTGCCGGGCTTGTTGCTGCTGGGGTGGCTTGTGTGGCAAATCCTCTTTTTTTGGCGGAAATTCTGGCATGCGCCGCCCAAGACCCAAGGCGCCGAAACCCAGGCAACCGGCATGAAACTGGTCGCCTGGACTTGCCTGGCCGGCGCCGCGGCCCAGGGCCTGGTGGACTTCAACTGGCACGTGCCCGCCCTCTTTACCTGGGGCCTGGCGCTGTTGGGCACGGCCGTGGCCGCGCCCCGGGAGGCGAAAATCCGTGCCGTCTCGCCGGCCTTCAACCCGGCCGGATGGTTTCAACAATTGGATGCCTGGAGCCGGAGACACACGGCCGTGGTCCTGCTGGTGGCGGTCGTGGCACTGGCGACGGCCGCCATCCGCCCATTGGTCTCGCAATACCTCTTGCGTCTGGGGGAAGCCTACAGGTATAAGAGCAACCTCAAAGCCGCCGCCCGCCAGTTTGAACGCGCCCTGGTGGTCCACCCCCTGTTCGCGGAGGCCTACGACCAACTCGGACAAATCCGCACCGATTTTTACGCCGCCATCGCGGCCGATTCCTGGTTCCAGCTGGCGGAGTGGGCTTATTTCAAGGCCTTGGCCTTGGACGGCCTGGACCCTTTCGTTCACCGTCATCTCGGCCAGCTCTACGCGCTGAAAGCCGCGCATTTGGAGGACCATGAGCGGCAGGCGGAGCTGGAAAGCGCCCTCCGGCAATATCACCTGGCCATTGAAAAAGCGCCGCACCAGGCATTCCTGTATTTCGAACTGGGAAATTTAAGGCGTGACGCCCGCGACCTGACCGGAGCCGAGCAGGCCTGGAAAGAAGCCGTCGCCCTGGAACCGAACTATGCCGGCGCCTGGAGCAACCTGGGGCTGGTGCAGGAAATTCAGCGCGATTACACGGAAGCCGAAGACAGCTACCAGCGGGCCCTGGCCCTGAGACCGCTTGGGCGCCAGGCCAGCGGTAAATATGAAATCGAACTGTTGGCCATGAACTGGGCCATCGTGCATTTCAACTACGGGCACCTGCTGGAGCATCTGCGCCGGCCGGACGAAGCCCGGCGGCAATATCTCCAAGCCCTGGCCTTGGAGCCCGGGAACGCTTACGCCCGGCGGCGGTTGCGGGCGTTGGACCAAATTTTCCCATGAACAGGGAACCGGAAACCGGGCGGGCAAGTCCCACTTACCGGGGGGAAATGGACGCCGAGCTCGTGGCCCGCACCCTGGCGGGGGAAAACGCGGCTTTTGACGCGCTGGTGGTGAAATACCGGGAACGTGTTTATTCGCTGGCGTTTCATATGTTGCGAAATGAACAAGAAGCCCTGGATGTGTCCCAGGAGGTTTTCATGCGGGCTTATTTTGCCCTGGGGAAATTCCGCGGCGAGTCCGGGTTCTTCACCTGGTTGTATCGGATCGCCGTGAACCTGGTCTACACCCACGCCAAGCGGGAGTCCAAAAGACGCGAGCTGAACGTGAAAGCCGCCGGCGACGGCTGGGGACAAGTGCACGCGGCGGTCAAAACGCCGGAAGAGCTGGCCGAAAAAAACGAAATCCAAGCCGCCTTGCACCGGGCCCTGCAGGCCCTGGACCTGCGTTTTCGGGAGGTCCTGGTGCTGAAGGAGATCGAAGGCCTCGAGGTCGAGGAGGTCGCCGAAGTGCTCGGCTTGCCGCAGGGAACAGTGAAATCCAGGCTGTTTCGGGCGCGCAGGCAACTCAAGGGTCTTCTCGCCGGCTGCCGCGAGTTAGCCCCCCCGGAGCGGGAAAAACCATGAAATGCCGTGAATACCTGAAATACTCCAGGCATCAGGCGCTGGGCCGCGGGGATCCGGAGCGGGCGCGGGAATTCCAACATCACTTGGAATCCTGCCCGGAATGCCAGGAAGCCCGGCGCTGGGACAGGTTCCTGGACCGCCAGCTCGCCGCCGCGGCCGCCCCCCGGCCGCCGGAGGGCTTTAATCAGGGCGTGTGGGCGCGCATTGCCGCGCACAGGACTGCGGTGCCGTCACGCCCCAGGTTATTGCCGTCGACCCTCGGCCTGCTGGGCGCGGCTGCGGCCGCAGCCGCTTTGTTGTTGATTTTCGCGCGTCCTTTTGAAATCGGTCCGCCGGTGCCCGGCCGGCACAAACCGGCGGCCGGCGATCAAGCCGGTGTTGCGACCGTGCCCGGCATTTCGCCTTCCCAGTCCCAGCCGTCGCATCCGGCCCCGGTCCTCCAGCCCGGGCTGATTGCCGAACTGCCCGTGCTTTCCCCCCCGTTGCCGGGAATTCCCCGGCAGTCGGTCCCTCCGGAGGTCGGGAAAGCCGTGGAGGCAGTCCAATTGTCCCCGCCTTCCCAGAATCCGCCAGGGGGGCAAACCCGCATGCCCGCCAAAATGGCGCTGGAGACCGTAGCCGGAAATTCCGGACAAAATCTCTCTTCCGCCGGCCAGGGTCCGAGCGCCGGTATGGCTGCTTCGGCTCCCGTAACGTTCAGCCGTGTCTTGAACAATAAGATCCGGATCGGTCGCGGGGAGCGCGCCCGCCTGGAATTTCAATTGGGCAGAGCCGCTCGCGTCTCGGTCAAAATCTATTCCCGCACGGGCAAATCCATTCTGACGCTTGCGGATGAGACTTTTACCCCGGGATTGCACACAGTGGAGTGGAATGGCGCCACGGCCACGGGCGAGAAAGTTGCCAGCGGCATCTATTTCATGGTCTTAAACGGGGAGATTCCCGAAAAGCGTTTCAAAATCGCCGTGATAAAATAACGGCCATCCGGGAACCCCAAATGCGGGGGCCAAGTCCAATAGTCGGCATGAAACAAATTCGGCAAGGTCAGGTAAAAGAGGGGGATTGAACATGCATACCCGAGCTGGCTTCATCCTGGCATTGGCAATGGGCTTGCTGGCATCCGCGACTCTGGCCACAGCGGCCTCCGTGACGCCGACGGCCAGCACGACACCTACCTTATGGTATACGGCCACCGCGACCTTGACGCCGGTGGGAACCAGTATGACCGCGACCGTTACGCCATTTGCAAGCGCGACGCGAACGCGGACGGCGACGCCGACGTGGACCATCACGCCGGGAGGCTTCACCTCGACGGTGACGGCCACGCTGACGCCCTCGGGGACCTCAGGCACGGCCACCGTGACGCGGACGGCGACGCCGACGTGGACCATCACGCCGGGAGGCTTCACCTCGACGGTGACGGCCACGCTGACGCCCTCGGGGACCTCAGGCACGGCCACCGTGACGCGGACGGCGACGCCGACGTGGACCATCACGCCGGGAGGCTTCACCTCGACGGTGACGGCCACGCTGACGCCC
>CAZQGO010000001.1:234414-345038 GCA_964593065.1 uncultured bacterium
GTGGACCATCACGCCGGGAGGCTTCACCTCGACGGTGACGGCCACGCTGACGCCCTCGGGAACCACGGGCACGGCCACCGTGACGCGGACGTGTACACCCACCGCAACCGTGACTCCCACTTTTACGGTTACACCGATTTACACCATGACCCCGACCCAGACGCCCGGTGGTACCACCCTGACCGCCACGGCCACACGGACGCGGACCGTCACGCCGGCGCTGACCCCCAGCGGGGCCACTGCGACGGCCACGCTGACGCCCGCCGGGACCACGCTGGTGGCGACCTATACGCCCACCCCCTTCGCGACCCCCGGGTCGCAGCTTCCTCCGGCACCCGTGACCATCCGGCAGAACATCGTCCGGCCCGCCAGCAACCAACCCGTGCATATTGCCGTGCGCCTGGACCATCCGCAGCGCGTCGTCATCAAGATTTATTCCCGGCGCGGGCAGTTGATCAAAACGCTGGCGGACCAGGTCATGAATGCGGGCACGTTTGAGGCCGTTTGGGAAGGCGTCAACCAAAAGGGCAGAGTGGTGGGATCCGGAGTCTATATCGTTCACATCCAGACCGATTCCTTCTCGGAAAAACGCAAGCTCGTCGTCGTGCACTGAGATTGTTACGGGGGACATACATGATGCCACGGATACCCTTCGCCGCGGTCGCCGGCGCCCTGATCCTCCTGGTCGGGGCGCCGCGGGCGCAATCGGCCGGAACGACCGGCGCCGAATTCCTGCAGGCCGAGGTTCCCGCCGGGACGGCGGCCCTGGCGGCGGGGGTCGCCAAATCAGGGGGGATCGGGGCGATGGATTGGAATCCCGCCGCGATTCTGGGGCAGACGGACCCGGCAGTCGCGTTCACGCATTTCGCCTCCTTCGTGGACACCGCCTATGAGCAGCTGGAACTGATCTATCCCGGCTGGCTGGAGGGGAACTGGGGAGTGCGTGTTTTTTACGCCAGCACGTATGACTTTGTCATCCTCGACGATTTGGGGGAGGCGACGGGAACGCTGGACAATCACGATCTCCTGCTGCAGGCCGCCTACGCCCGGCCCGTGGCGCCGGGCTTGAGCGCGGGCGCAGCCTTGAAGGTTTTTGAAAGCGTGCTGGCGGAATATTCCAGCCACGGCGCGGCGGTGGATCTGGGCCTGCGCTATCAAACCCCCTGGACGCCCCTGGCCCTGGGAGCGGTCCTGCAGAACCTGGGAGGCATGACCGCATTTGAATCCGAGGCGGACGCCCTGCCGCTCGGTTTGCGGGTGGGCGCGGACCTGCAGGTGCGGCCCTGGGGGGAACACGCCGTGGATTTGCTGGCCGACGCCAACCTGCCCCTGGCCGGAGACGATCCCGTGCAAATGAGTCTGGGCTTGGAGTACGGTTTCAAGGAATTCCTGTTCCTGCGGGGCGGGTACCGTTTCACCGACCAATTGGGCGCCTTGTCCCTCGGAGCCGGCCTGCGTTGGGGCAACGTGGGTTTGGACTATGCCTATCAGCCCTTCTCAGACCTGGGCGACAATCACCGCTTCACACTCATCTACCAGTTCAAGCCCCCGGGCGAGGAGCCGCCCGTGCGGACCCTGAGCGGCGGAGGCCGGGGCCCCGCCATGACGGTGAAAAAACTGGCCGCCATGCGCCAGGACGTGGCCAGCATCACGGCCCTGCCGCGCCTGTACGGCGCCAAGGTGGTTTTCCTGCCGCCGCCGGGCCTGCATACACCCGCGGGCTGGCGGCTGGACATTCGCAATGCGCGCGGAGAAACCATGCGGCATTTCCAGGGGGAGGGCGACGCGCCCCGGGAAATCCTGTGGCATGGCGAGGATGAAACCGGCCAGCAGGTTTCCGGCGAAGCGCAACTCTCCTTCGCCTTCTACGGCCCGGGCGCCAAGGTCAGCCGCCATGACCTGCCCCAGCTCTTCCCGGTATACAAGCTCAGATTCGAAGACGGCGCCGAGTTGGAGCCCGAGGCCCGTTTCCATTTCAGCCACCTCCCGCAGGTGAAGGACTGGAACTTGAGCGTTTGGAACCAGCAATCCGAGGAAATTGTCGCGCGATTTTCGCAGCCGCAGGGCATGACCGCGGAATGGGTATGGGACGGGAAAACCAGGCTGGGAACGGTGGCCAGCTCGCGGGACACCTACCGCTTTGGTTTGGACCTGACGTACCCCGATGGCTTCAAAGTCCTGATTTCCGAGGGCTTGCAGGCCATTCCGGCCGCGAAAGTGGCGGCGCCGGAGGGACAAGCCGGCATTCTCATCCAGAACATCCTGTTTGATTTCGACCGCGCGGAACTGAAACCGGAAATGATGGATAAAATACTGGCCGCCTGTGAAATATTGAAGCGCTATCCCAGGGCGGCCGCCGCGACCTGCGAAGGGCATGCGGACGAGATCGGAAGCGAAGCCTATAATTTCGACCTCTCGGAACGCCGGGCCCACATGGTGGCGAACTACATGGGGCAGCAGCCGGGCGTCTCCTCCGGGCAATTGTCCGTGGTCGGTTACGGGAAGACCGTGCCGGTGGATACTTCCAATACAGAGGCGGGCCGGGCCTTGAACCGGCGGGTTGAAATCCGCCTGACGATACCAGCCTTATAAGTCCGGTCCCGTTTCCCGCGGTTTCACGGAGCCAGCAATTTTTCGAGCAGTTCCCGTGCGGCGGGGAAGTCCGGAAGCGCGCGCGCGGCCGCGCGGGTCCAACGCAAGGCTTCACGGCGCCGCGCGGGATCCCGCGATAAAACCAGCCCCAGATAATACGCCCCCCAGCCATAGGTCTCCGCATCGGCCCGCCGCCGTACCACCTGCCGGAAACGGCGCTCTGCATCCGCCCCGCGGTTCTGTTCCAGGTCAATCAGGCCGAGGTCCAGGAGCGATGCCAAGTGGCCGGGTGCCCGCTGCAAAACCTGCTCCAAGGCGGCGCGCGCCGCGTCCGGTTCCCCCAGGCGCAAGTGCAGATCCCCCTCGAAAAAATACGGCAGAAAGGAATCCGGAGACGCGGCGCGGGCCCGGATGACTTCCTGCAGGGCCTGACGCGGCCGGGAGGGATTATAGTAGGGGGATTTTTTAGGATCCACCGCGAAGTACGCGAAACGTTCGGCCAGCGCCGCATTGACACCCTGGCGGCGGAGGTACAGCAGGCAAACGTCGTCCCAATAGACCAGGGCCCACTGTCCGGAGGACCATAAGCGCTGAAAGAATTTCATCTCGTTCTTCGGAGACACGAGCAGCCCCTCGATGCGGTATTGATCCAGCAACGGCAGGCAGGCCGGGTCCCCCCAGATGATTTTCCGGTAATCCGCATACAGGGCTTCGCCGAAGGTGGGCAAGCGTCCGTCCATGAAGATTTTGATGCGGCCGTGGGTCATCCAGCCCGTGTACCCGCCCCAAATATCATGCGTCAACAGCCGCCCCTTGAACCCCGTGCGTTCCAGCCAGGCCAGACCGCCGCGCGGATAAAAGCCGGGAATTTCGCCCAGTCGGAAGGCATAGCCGCTTGCGGTCAGAGCGGACAGCAGGAGGAGCGCGGCGAGGCTTCCCGCCAGCAGACAGGCCTTGCGCCACGCGGCCAGGCGCCGGCCGAAGCGGGGGAAATAGCGTTCGCGCAGCGCGGCCAGGTGTCCCGCCATGGGCGGCAAAGCCGCGATTAAAAAAAGAGGGATGTTCCGGTACGACTTGAGCGCCAGGTAGGAAAAAGCCAACAGCGGCAGGAAATCGTACAATTTCAGGCGTTTCCAATTCAGGGCCTGCAGGAGCCAGGCCGCGGCCAGAAGGAGAAAAAAAACGGGTTCGTGCGCGAAGCGCGGAGGCGCCCATTCCAACAAGTATTGCATGAATTCCCGCGAGCCCATGATTTTCAGGGAGAAGGAATACAGCGCGAAACCCATGGGGTTGAGAGCCCCGGCTAAAAAAGCGGCAAGCGCGATCCAGGCCAGGGTGCGGGCGCGGCGCCAGGCCAGGGGATCCTGCGTCCTCCAGAAAGCCAGGCCGTCATGCAGGATCTGTGCGCCCAAAAACCCGAAGAGCGCCATGAAGCCGGGATGCAGATTGGCCCAGGGAACCACGAGCAGAGGAATCCAGGCTACGCCGCGCGCGGACTGGGTGCGGCGGTAATTCTCCAGGAGCAGCAGCGCCAAGGGCAGGAACAGGTAGGTGAACACATAGGGACGCTCGGGGAAAATTCGCGTCATGGGGGCCAGAACCGCCAGGCCCAACAGCAGGCCAACCAGGCCCAAATTGGGCCAGCGCAGGTAAACCAGGCGGCCGAGGAGCCACAGGGCCGCGGTCATGGCCAGGGCCTTGAGCAGGATGAGCAGGGGATAGCCCCCGATCTTCCAGGCCCAATAGAGGGAGATGCGGAACAGCCATTCGGCCCGCTCAAAGGGCTTGTTGACCACCGTGTAGGCAAACGGTTCCGTGGTGACCTGTAAATGATGCTCGGCCAGGTATCGCCCGTCGCGCAGATGGATGAAAACGTCCGGATCGCCCAGGGGATGGATCAGCAGTCCGCAGGCCAACAACAGCAGGCAGGCCACGAACAGGCGGGACGGCCAGGTCTGACCAGGGGAAGCCGGGGAAGGGTCGGGCTGGAGCCGCAACATACCGGCATTATAAGGAATGCCGGAGCGGTCCGAAAGGAGAAAAACGCGGGTTGGACCAGGCTGCGGCGGGCTTTACGGTGCCCGGTCATACACCTGGAGCAGCAGATTTTGAATTTCGGACCGCTCCGGGCCCGCCGGGCAACGAGCCAGGGCCGCCCTGAGCAGGCGTCCGGCTGAGGCGAAATCTCCCCGCCGGACCGCCAGCAATCCCAGATTGTATTGCGCCGGGTACTGGTTGGGATCCAGATGCAAAACGCGCTCGAAGGCCGCGCGGGCCTTTTGATCTTCCTTCCGGGACAGGAAAATCTGCCCTTCCATGAACGCGGGCATAAAGGAATAAGGCGCCAGGCGTGCGGCGCGGCGGATCTCTTGCAAGGCGGCTTCCGGATGCAGGGAGTCGAAATAATACGGTGAGGGTTTCCAGGGGGCGACGTGCCGGTATACATCAGCCTGGATCCAACCCTGGTTCGGGCCGTCGTTGCGGATATAAATCAAGCAGAGCTGGTCCCAGTACACGAGGCTCCATTTTCCGGAATCGTCCAGCCGCGGGCACAGGGCGGCGTCCTCCTTCAAGCGGACAAAAATCCCCTGTACCCGGTATTGATCCAGCAGAGCGAGGGCCTGCTTCTGGCCGCTGTAGATTTGGATATAATCCTTGAAGATGTCTTCTCCATACAGCATGAGGCGGCCGTCCATAAAGACCTTGTCCCGGCCGTGCGTGAGCCAGCTCAGGTAGTCGGCCCAATGGATCGGCGCCAGCACGCGTCCCTGGAAAGGCTGCTGGCGGAACCAGTCAATGGCCTCAAAGGGATAATAGTTGCGCAGCAAGCCCAGGCGCAGGACCTTGCCGGAGGCATAAGCCCCGGCGGTCAACAACAGCAGCAGGACCGTTCCCAGCAGCAGGGCTTGGCGCCGCCGGGACGGCGCGAACTTCAGGCTGCCAAACCAGCGGGACCATAAATCCCGCAGGTTCGCGGCCGTGGCGGGCCAGGCGGCAATGATGAAAAGCGGAATATTGCGGTACGATTTAACCGCCAGGTAGGAAAAGGCCAGCATGGGCAGAACCTCGTGCAGGCGTGCGCGGCGATAGGCCAAGCCCTGGAGGAGCCAGACCCCTCCCAAGAGGAGAAAGAAATCGGGATGCTTGGCAAAGGTGACGGGCGCCCATTCCGCGATGAACTTCAGAAACACCTCGGAGCTGACGTGCTCCGTGGCGTAGCGGTAGATTCCCGGACCGAGGGGATTGAGCATGCCGGCGGCGAATACGGCCAGGGAAATCCAGGTCAGGGTCAGCAGACGTTTGCGCGCCGCGGGATCGCCCCGGCGGAGGTAACCCACTCCGTCTTCCAGCCATTGCGAGCCTAAAAAAGCAAAGAGCACGATGAAGCCGGGATGGAGGTTGACCCACAGCACGGTGAGCGCCGGCAGCCACCACAAGCGCCGGCGGGCGGCCGGTTCCGCCGCGGCGTCGGCCCGCCGGTAATCATCCAGGAACAGCAGGCTCACCAGCAGGAAAAAGTACGTGAACAAGTGGGGGCGTTCCCGGAAATACCCCAGCAGGGTAGGAGGGAAAAGGGCCAGGGCCCATAATAGGCCCATCACGCCCAAATTGGGCCAGCGCCGGTAGATGAGCAGGCCGAGCAGAATCAAGGCGGCGGTCATGAGCGCGGCCTTAAGCAGAATCAGGCCGTTAAACCCCAGCGTCTTCCAAGCCAGGTACAGCCCGGTGCAGAAAAGGACCTCGATCTTGTCAATGGACTTGCCGGGCACGGTGTAGGTGAAGGGATCCTCGCCGAACCGCAGGCCGTGTTCCATCCAGTAGCGGCCGTCCCGCATGTGGACGAAAATATCCGGGTCTCCGAGGGGATGCAGCTGCAGGCCGAAGGTGGCGGCCACCAGGACCAGGAGGAAAATCCGGGCGGGCCAATCGCGGTTCCAGGGCGGAGTGCGCGGGCGCGACGCCTGGGGCGGGGGGGCGTTTTTCTCCATGGGAACGCCTAACCTTCTGGCGGGGCATCCGGAAGGATGCGGGCCGCCCAAGGGTAAAATTCACCGCCCCCGGCGCGCGCGCTCCAGAAGTTCCAGGATCTGGGCGCGGCCTGCGGGCGGGCTTATTTTCAAGGCGGTTTGGAGATGACGCACCGCCTCCGGGAAATTTCCGGTGCGCATGGCCAGCAAGCCTAGATTGTACCAGTCGCTGTATTGGCGGGGATCCAATTCCACGGACTTTTGCAGGGCCCGCCGCGTTTCTTCGGCCGGGCCCTGGATTTCCAGCAGCAGGACGCCTTCCAGATGGAAGGGTTGATAGGAATGGGGTGCTTCGCGTTCGGCCCGGCGCAATTCCCTGAGGGCCAGTTCGGGATGATGCATGTCCAGGATATATTCCGCGGGTTTCCAGGGGGCCACGGCCCGGTAGGCGTAGCGCTCGCACAATTCGCGGTTCGGGCCGTCGCAGCGCACATAGAACTGACTGACATGATCCCAGTACACCAGGGCCCAGTCCGGGGATTCGGACAGGCGGATGAACAAATTGATATTGCTGTCGGGAGTTTCCAGGATGCCTTGAACCTGGTACCGGTCCAGCAGGGCCAGGCATTCCTTCGGGTCGCCGAATGTGATCTTGTGGAAATCCAGGTAGGTTTTCACGCCAAACAGGGGCAGACGCCCGTCCATGAAAACCTTGACCCGGCCGCGGGTCATCCACCCGACATAACCGCCCCAGGCAAAAGGCGTCAGGAGGCGGCCCTGAAAGTGGTGGCTCTCCAGCCAAGCCAGGCCGTTGCTCGGGTAACGATTGGGCAACTGGCCCCAGCGCAGGACCCAGCCGCTGGTGGCAGCCAGCCACGCCAGAAACGCGAGCGCGACGGCGCCTCCCAGCAGCAGGCCGTTGCGCCTCTGCCGGAGGGATAGATGCTTGCCCGGGAACCATTTTTCCCACAGGCAGCGCAGGTTGCCGGCCAGGGGGGGGAGCACCGCGATGAGGAACAGGGGGATATTCCGGCGCGAGCGTACGGCCAGGTAGGAGAAACCGGCTAAAAGCAAAACATCCGCCAGCCGGGTTTTCCGGCTCCAGGCCAGGAGCTGCGCGGCCCAGGCCACACCCAGGATCAGAAAGAAAGAATAATAATACCCGAAAGTCGGCGGCAGCCATTCCTTGACCGTCATCATGTGGATCTTGGAACTCGTGATGTTCAAAACGAAGCCGTAGATGGCAAAACCACTGGGATTGACGGCCCCGGCGAGGAAGGTCGCAACGCCGATTGCGCCCAAACGCCACACCCGCCTTTGCGCCAGAGGATTTCGCGCGCCCAAGGTCGCAACGGCGTTTTCCAGCCAGAAGACGCCGAGGAAGACCAGGACAATGAGGAAACCGGGGTGCAGGTTCGCCCAGGGGACCGTCAAAGCGGGAATCCACCATAATTTTTTGCCCGCCGCGGCTTCCTCCGCCAGGGGCGCCTGTTGGTAGGCGTGCAGCAGCAGATAGGCCAGCGGCAGCAGACAGTAGGTGAAAATGTAGGGCCGCTCGCCGTAGAACATGACATCGGGCGTGACCAGGGCCACGGCGGCGAATAGGCCCACCACCCCCAGGTTGGGCCAGCGGTGGTAAACCAGCAGCCCGAGAAGAAAGAAAGCGGTGGTCATGACCGCGGCTTTGAAGGCGATGAGGCTGTTATAACCGCCGATTTTCCAGAGCCCGTACAACAGGACCCTGAACAGCCATTCTTGTTTTTCGATAGGCTTGTCGGAGGCCGTGAAGGTGAAGGGGTCCTTGTCCACGTGCAGGCCGGATTCCACCCAATAACGGCCGTCCCGCAGGTGAATGTACACGTCGGGGTCGCCCAGGGGGATGACCAGCACGCCGAAGGCCAGTACGACCAGGCAGCCGACGAACAGGTACACCGCCCAGGCGGGCGGGCCGGCGGAGTTGCCGGCAGCAGCGGTGGGAGGTGCGGACATGGAGCCATTATAATATGGCGGAAAGACCCGACCAAGCGCTAAGTTTGTCCGCCTGGTTGCGGCCGCACGCAACGACCGGAAAGAAAAGCGTTTGCCAGAATGGAGGCGTGATGTAAAATATTGGAAATTAAGCAAAATTGATTCTGCGCGGCCCGGCGGGCGGCGCAGAAGGAGCCGCAGTACCAGGAGGCAAGATGCAAATATTAGTCGCGGGTGGCGCCGGCTTCATCGGCTCGCATCTGTGCGAACGGCTGTTGCGCCTGGGCCACCGGGTCACCTGCGTGGATAATTTGAAAACCGGCCGCCTGGCCAATCTGCGCGGGGCCCTGCGGTCGCCGCGTTTCCGCTTTCTGAAACGCGACGTGCGCCGGCCGCTGCGGCTGCCCGTGCAATTTATTTTCAATCTCGCCTCGTACGCCTCGCCGCCCTATTATCAAAACTGGTCCATCGACACCTTGATGACCAATGCCCTGGGAAGCTACCACTTGCTGGAATTGGCCCGCCGCCGCCGGGCCGGCTATCTTTTCGCCAGCACTTCCGAAGTCTACGGCGATCCTCTGCACCATCCGCAGCGGGAAAGCGATTGGGGCCACGTCAACCCGGTGGGAATCCGCGCCTGTTACGACGAGGCCAAGCGCTTCGCGGAGGCCCTGACCCTGGAATACCAGCGCAAGCACCGCTTGGATGTGCGCGTGGTCAGGATTTTCAACACCTACGGGCCGCGCCTGCAAAAGGACGACGGGCGGGTCATTTCCAATTTTATTCACCAGGCCCTGCGCGGCCGGCCCCTCACCATCTACGGTTCGGGCCGGCAGACGCGCAGCTTCTGTTTTGTCACCGACTTGGTCGAGGGCCTGGTGCGGGCCGCATTCACCCCGCGCGCCCGCGGCCAGGTCATCAATCTCGGGAATCCCGCCGAGTTCACGGTTTTGGAGGCGGCCCGCTTGATTCAACGGCTGCTCGGGCGGAAATCACGCCTGGAATACCGCCCCTTGCCCGGGGACGATCCGCGCCGCCGCCGTCCGGATATTTCCAAGGCCCGCAGGCTGCTGCGCTGGCGGCCGAAGGTCGGGCTGCGCGCAGGCTTAGTCGAGACCATCGCCTGGTTTCAGGCGCACGGTGCCTGAAAGAGGCGGCCGGTCCCGCGCGCGGCCGCGCGGAGGGGAGTCGGAGAGTGGAGTTTAGGACGGAATGCCGATACTGGCGGGGCGACAAGCCTTGCCGGGAAAAACGCCTGTGCGAGGGATGTCCCGCTTTCGAGCCCCTGGGGGAGAAAATCCTGATCGTCAAGCTCGGCGCCCGGGGGGACGTGTTGCGGACCACACCCTTGGTGGCGGGTCTGCGCCGGCAATATCCGCAAGCGCACATCACCTGGCTGACGAATCCCGAAGCCGTGGAATTGCTGCGCGGGTTGCCGGGCCTGGATAAAATCCTGGCCTACGGCGCGGGCAGCGTGGTGGAAATCCTGTCCCGTGAATTCGACCGGGTCCTGTGTTTCGACAAGGACAGTCCCGCCACCGGCCTGGCCAGCCTGGCCCGCGCGCCCCGCAAGTTCGGCTTTGGGCTGGCGCCGAACGGCACGGGCACGCCGTATGCCTTCAATGCCGAGGCCGAGTACGCCCTGGCCCTGGGCGTATCGGATGACCTGAAGTTCCGCCGCAACACCCGCTCCTACATGGAGGTGATTTTCGAGGCCTCCGGCCTGACCTACCGGGGCGAACCTTATGTTTTGGCGCTGGATCCGCCGGACCGGGAAGCCGCCGCGCGTTTTTTACAGCGCCAGGGGATCCGCCTGCGGCCCGGGCGCGCGGCGCCCATCCTGGGATTGTTTACGGGCTGCGGCCCGGCCTTTCCCCACAAGCGCTGGACCGCCGAGGGGCTGGCGCAGCTGGCCCGCAAGGCCCAGCGGGATTTGAAGGCCAGGGTGCTGCTCCTGGGCGGCCCGGACGAACGGGCGCTCAATGCCCGGATCAAGCGTTTGAGCCGGGTCCGGTTGCTGGACACGGCCGGGAAGCACACCCTGCGGGAACTGGGCGGTTTTCTCGAGGCTTGCCGCGTCGTGGTCACGGGCGACACCCTGGCGCTGCACATGGCGCTGGCCCTGCGCCGTCCGACCCTGGCGCTCTTCGGCCCCACCTGTCCCCAGGAAGTCGACCTGTTCGGATTGGGTGAAAAAATCGTCACGCCCTTGGAATGCGCTCCCTGCTATCTGCCAGCCTGCGACCGGCGGCCGGACTGCATGCAGGCGATTTCCCTGCGGCGGGTTTGGGCCTCCGTGCTCAGGCTTTGGAAAGCCGGCGCATGAAATCGCGCCGCCCCACCGGACGGCGGTCCGGCCGGACCCGGCGCCACGGCCGCGAGCCCCGTATTTACGTCATGATTCCCACCTACAACGAAAAGGAAAACATCGAAAATCTGATCCGGGCCATCCGGGACCTGAAAATCCCGGGATTGCAGCTCGTGGTGGTGGACGATGATTCACCGGATGGGACGGGACGCCTCCTGGACCGGATCAGCGCCCGCCGGCCCGAGGTCCATGTCATCCACCGCCGGCAGGAACGGGGGCGGGGCACGGCCGGCATTGCGGGTTTTAAATATGCACTGGCACACGGCGCGGACATGGTCATTGAAATGGACGCGGACTTCTCCCACCATCCCCAATATCTTCCGGCCCTGATCGCGGCAGCGTCCGAAAGCGACATCGTGGTCGGCTCGCGTTTCGTGCCCGGCGGGCGCGATCTGGACCGCGGCTGGTTCCGGCACGCCATCACCCTGTTCGCCAACTTTTATATCCGCAAGCTCCTCAAAATCCGCGACGTGCATGATTGTACCTCCGGTTACCGCCTCTTCCGTCGCCGGGTGCTTCAGGTCGTCAACCTCGACAACACCATTTCCCTGGGGCCCTCCGTGGTGCAGGAGCTCTTGTACAAGGCCGTGCTGCGGGGTTTTCGCGTAAGGGAAATTCCCATCGTCTTCGTGGACCGCAAACGCGGGGAATCCACCTTCTCCTGGCGGATCATGATTCAGAGTTTCCTCATGACCCTGATCCTGAAATTCCTGTTTTCCAGCTTGCGGCGCAAGGAGATCCATGTGTAGTCCCGCGCCCGATGCCGCGCCGCAGACCCCTCCCGGCCCCTACCCCCGCGGGTTCGTCTACGGGCGCGGGGAAGCCGACCCCGGCGCCTGGTCGCTGGCGGGCCTGAAGCTTGCCCGCGCCCTGGAAGCGCTCCGGGAAGTAAACGGGCGGGTGCTGGAACTGGGATGCGGCGGCGGCCAGTACCTGCGTGCGCTGCGCCGGCGGCGACCGGAGCTGGAGATCCACGGCATCGACTTAAGCCCGGAGGCCGTGCGCGAGGCGGGCGGCATCGCGGGCGTGACCTGCTGCGCGGCCGATGCGGCCGATCTGCCTTTCGACGCCGGGTCTTTCGCGGCCGTAATCGGCTTTGATATTCTGGAGCACGTGGCCGACCCTGCGCGGGTGCTCTCCGAGGCGTCCCGGGTCCTGGCCCCGGGCGGAATTCTGCATTTATACGTCCCCTGCGAAGGCAATCCCGGCACCATATACCAGCGCCGCGGACACCAACTCAAGGCCCGCTGGGGCGGACACTGCCAGCAATTCACGGCCGCCGGTTTACTGGAACTGCTGGCCCGGGCGCAATGGACGGTCGTCCGCGTGCGGTACTCGGATTACTGGCTGACCCAGCGCCTGGATTACGCCTTTTTCCGGCGCCTGGAGGCGAGTCCGAATCCTGAGCGCTGGTGGCGGGCCCAGGCGCTGGCGGCGGGAGGCGGCCTGTCGGGCCTCGCCCTGCGCGGGGCGCGCCGCGTGCTTTCGGCGGCAACCTGGCTGGAAAACATTCTGCGGCGGGGGCCGGCAGGCGCCATGGGCCTGCACGTGACCGCCCAAAACAATGCCGCGCCGGGCGCGGGGTTTCCGAACGCGCCCGGGCGTCCGAAGTAGGAAAGGAGCCGGAGCGTGAGCCGAGTTTTATTGTTGAACCCTCCGGGCCGTAAAAATTACATTCGGGATTATTTCTGCTCCAAGGTTTCCAAGTCCTATTACAAATCGGAACCGGCCACACTCCTGGGTCTTTCCGGCACCATCGCCGCCCGGCATGAAGTCGCGGTGTTGGACGCCATCGTGGAAAACCTGGGGGTGGAGGGCAGCCTGACGCGCATCGAACGCTTCCGGCCCGAGGCCGTCGTCAGTTTGGTGGGCGCCGTGTCCTGGGAGGAGGACAAGGCTTTTTTGGCCCAGGTCAAAGCCAGGACGCACGCCTACCTGATCGCCGTCGGCGACATCCTTCTGGAAGCCGCGGAGGAGCGGCTCGCCGAAGCACCCGCCATTGATGCGGCCCTGCTGAATTTCATGAGCCAGGATGTGCTCGCGCTTTTAAGCCCGAACCGCGAACGGACCGTGCCGAACTCCGTCCGCAGGCACCCGGACGGCGGTTTCCGCCGCGGGGAAAAAACTTCCCTGCCCCGGGAATTCAGCCTGCCCCGGCCCCGGCACGAATTTTTTCCGTTGCGGCGATACCGGTTTCCTTTCATGGTGGCCTCGCCCCTGGCCGTGGTGCTCACGGACTACGGCTGCCCCTTTCACTGTGATTTCTGCGTGATCTCCGGACTCGGATTCGGCGTCCGCCGCCTGCCGGAGGTACTGGAGGAACTCGCGTTTTTGCGCCGGCAGGGCGTGCGCGAAATCTTTTTCATCGACCAGACGTTCGGCGCGCGCCGGGACAGGACCCTGGCCCTGTGCCGGGCCATGGTCGAACAAAAGTGGAGATTCACCTGGTCCTGCTTCTCCCGCGCGGACGTGACCCCTCCCGAACTGCTGGCCGAAATGGCGCGGGCGGGCTGTCACACCATTATTTACGGAGTGGAAAGCGGCAGCGACGCCCTCTTGTCCCGTTACCACAAGCAGCTGGAACTCCGAAAAATACGGGAAACTTTTCTCGCCTGCCGCCGGGCGGGCATCCGCGTGGCCGCCACCTTCATCCTGGGGCTGCCCGGGGAAACCGAACTCCAGGCGCGCGCAACCATCTCGCTGGCCCTGTCGCTGCCCCTGGACTTCGCGGCTTTCAACGTGGCCGTGCCGCGCGCGGGCACACGGCTGCGCAGCCAGGCCGTGTCCGAGGGACTCATCGATGCAGGCATGAAGACCATGGATCAATCCGGAGTGGCCGGTGCCATGGGTACGCATGAACTGTCCGCCGAGCGGGTCCTGGCGCTGCGGCGCGAAGCCAACCGGCGCTTTTACCTGCGTCCCGGGTATTGGCTGCGCAGGCTGTTGACCCTGCGCTCCGCGTGGGACTTTAAAACGCAGGTGCGGGAAGGCTGGGGGCTCCTGCAGGAGGCCCTGGCGGGAAGGCGCGAGGAAACGTGAATCTCTGGCTGTGCGTCCCTCCCAGGCCCCGCGACCAGATGCTCAACTGCCTTCCGCCCTACGCCCTGGGATACCTGGCAACGGCGGTCCGGCGGGGCGGGCACCAAGTCCGGATACTCGACTGCCCCCTGCACCGTCTGGACGTGACGTCCCTGGTGGAGCTGGCGGCGCGGGAAAAACCGGAGATCATCGGCTTCACCCTGTTCTCCTCTGATTTCGCCGCGGTGGCCGAGGCCTGCCGCGCGCTGCGGCGCCTGCCCGACTCCCCCGCGCTGGTCCTGGGGGGCATTCATCCCTCCAGTTACGCGATTCCCACCCTGCAGGCCCTGCCGGAGGCGGACTACGTCATCGCCGGCGAAGCCGAAGAAAGCCTGCCCGCATTGTTGTCCGCGCTGGAATCGCCCGCGCCCGGAAGCCTGGCGCGGATCCCGGGCCTGGGCTGGCGCGAAGAAGGCCGGGTCCGCAGCAACGCCTCCAGCCTGTGCGCGGACCTGGACACTCTCGGGCTGCCCGCCTGGGATCTGATCAACCCGCTGCACTATCAGGCCTTTCCGCCGACGCTGTTCGTGCGGCAGCGGCCCTTCGCCCCCCTCATCACAACGCGGGGCTGCCCCTTCCATTGCACCTACTGCGGCGGGCATAATGTGAGCGGCTACCGGCTCAGGTCCCGCTCCTTGGACCTGGTTTTTTCGGAGATCTCCCTGCTGCGCGAGCGATTCGGAATCCGCGAGCTGCACATCGAGGACGATAATTTTACCTGGGACCGCGGGCGCGTGGTGCGGTTCTGCGAGGAGCTGCTGCGGCGCGACTGGCGGCTCACCTGGACCATGCCCAATGGCGTCCGCCTGGACACCCTGGATCTCGAGCTCTTGTGCCTGATGAAGCGGGCCGGCTGTTATTTCCTCATCCTGGGCGTCGAATCCGGTTCGGACCGTATCCTGCAGCACATGCGCAAAAAAATCACGCAGGCTCAGGTGGTGGAAAAAGCCGCACTGGTGGCGCGCGCGGGCATCCTGCCCCACGCCTTTTTCATGCTGGGGTATCCCGGCGAAACCGAAGCCGACCTCCGCGCCACGCTGGACTTGGCGCTGCGCCTGCCGCTGATCGGAGCCCACTTTTCCATCTTCCGGCCCCTGCCCGGCACGGCCATCAGCGAGGAGCTGTTGGCGCGCGGGGAGATCCAGGAATTCGTGTTTACCACCGCCAAAAGCACTTTCGCTTCGGCCGTGTACGCTCCCCGGGGCTTCACGCCCGGGCAGATCAAAACCTGGCAGCGCCGCATGCTGGTGGCGTTTTATTTCCGGTTCAGGATTCTATGGCGGTACGGCCTGGAAGTCCTGCGCCATCCCGGGCTCGCCGTCAATTTGTTCCGGCGGGCCTGGTTGTATCTATTCCGGGCCTGACCGGCCTGAAAATCCGCGGGCCGAATAGGGCGCCGGGAGAGTTAAAGGAACGAAGACATGGAAAAACAGGTTTACCGGTCATTGGCTGCGGCCGGCCCCGGGTACTGGTGGCACCGGGGCCGGCACGACCTGTTGGCGAGGTTATGGCGGAAATTCGGGCCGGGACCTGCGGCCGATGGGACGCGGCCCAAAATCCTGGACATCGGCTGCGCGGCCGGCGGCACCCTGGCATTCCTGTCCCAATGGGGTGAAGTCTGGGGTGTGGACAGCTCCCCCGAAGCCTTGAGCCTTTGCCGGGAGTGGGGCATGGACGCCGGCAGGCTGGTCTTGAACCGGGCGGAGAACCTGTCCGGCTTCCGCGAGGGCCAGTTCGACCTGGTCACGGCCGTGGAAGTGTTGGAACACGTGGAGCGCCCCCCGGAAGCCTTGGCGGAAATCCGGCGCGTGCTCAAACCGGGCGGTCTCCTGATCCTGACCGTGCCGGCGGACCCGCGTTTATGGAGCGAGCGCGACCTGCGCCTGGGCCATTTCCGGCGGTACCGCCTCGGCCAATTGGTCCGGGAAGTGGGCGGAGCGGAACTGGAGGTGGTAAAAGCCAGCTACGCGAATGCTTTTTATTACTGGCCGTTCCGATGCTGGTTGGCCTGGCGGCGGCTCTGGGCCCGGCGGCGCGTGCCGGAAGTGAAACAGGACATTTTCCCCGTGCCGCGGGCGCTGGGCGGGCTGCTGGTGGCGGTCCTGAAACTGGAAACCTGGATGATCCTGCACGGACGGTTGCCATGGGGCGTTTCGGCCATCTGTGCGGCGCGCAAGCCGGGCGCGGCCGCATGATCCGGTTGCGACGGAGACTGCAGGCATGATGACCTTCGGCTCTTTCCTGGGACAAGCGGCGCTGGCCGGCGCGGCCCTGCTCGCGGCGGTTTATCTGCCGGGACGGCTGTGGGTGCGCGCGCTGGCACTCAGGCTGGACCCCCTGGAACGCCTGGCCGCGGCCTGGGTCAGCGGCATGTCGCTGCTGGTGCTGGTCTATTGGGGCCTGGCCTGGCTGGGCTGGGAGTGCGGGATTTGGCTGTATGTGGCCGCCTGCGTGGTCCTGGAGCTGATTGCGTCCCGCCGCCAGCCGGCGCCGAGCTTGCTGGAGCGGCGCCGGCGCGAAGTCCTATCGGGTTATTGGCCGCTGGGGTTGCTGGTCCTGGCGGCGGGCGCCGGCCAGGCCTGGTTCATGGTTTTTTCCGGCTGGCAGAGTTTATCCGGCCTGAACCTGTATGCCTGGCACAGCCACGATGCGCCCTGGCATATCTATAATTTGTACCAGCTCTCCCGGACCTTTCCTCCCGAAGTGCCGGGATTCGCCGGCGAGATATTGCGGAATTACCACATCTTCGCCGACCTGTTCTGGGGAGCCGTCCTGCGCCTGGTGAAAATCAATCCCTGGCATGTTTATTTCCGCGTGGCTCCCTGGCTGTATTCCTGGCTCCTGACCCTCACGACCTTCGTGGCCGCGCGCGCCTGGACCCGGAGCCGTCCGGTGGCGTATTTGGCCGCGACTGCGACCGCCGTGACCTCGAATTTCGGATATGTCATGCCCCTGCTGTTCGGCCTGCATAAGTATTTCTTCTGGGATTCCGTTTTCTGGGTCCAGTCCCCGTTCACGATGATTTTCAATCCCGGGGTGTCTGCCTCCTTCGGGTTGGTGATGTTCGGGCTTTGGGCCTTGCAGCGCTGGCAGCAGGACCGGTACTGGGGGCATCTCCTGACACTGGCCTTGGTCTGGGGCGTGTTGCCCGGATTCAAAGTCTACGCCGGCCTGCTGGTCATGGGCGCGTTGCTGGTGCTGGGCGCAGCCAGGCTGGTTTTCAACCGCGACTCTGCGGCGCTGCTGGCCTTCGGAGCCACCTTGCCGGTCTTCCTGCTGGTTTTTCTTCCGCCCAATCTGCATGCGCCTTCGCTGGTGCGTTTCTTGCCCGGCTTCAACCTGGCCACCATGCTGGTCGCACCGGACCGCATGGCGCTGGGCAGCGCCGCGGCCCTCAAGCTGCTTTTCGCCCAGAGGCCGTTGCTGGTCGCCGGGTTGTTGGCCGCCCTCATCCCCGTATTCGTGGTGGGGAATTTGGGCGTGCGCAGCCTGGGCTTGGGGAGCCTGGCCCGAGCCGTATTCCGGCCGCGCCAGGCGGACCCGCTCCTGCTGTTTCTGGCCGCGCTCGTGGCCGGCGCGCTGCTGGCTCCCGTGCTTTTCGTTCAAACCGGCATCCAGTGGAACACCATTCAATTCTTTTACTATGCCGTGCTGGTCATGAGCTTGCCGGCGGCCAAGCAGGCCTGGTCCTGGCTGGAATCGCGGCCGGAGTCATGGCGGCGCCTCGGGGTGGTGATCTTTATCGCCCTGGGACTGCCGGGAAGTTTTCAAGCCCTGTCGGTCATGGGCTGGTGGGGAACACACTTGACTTGGGAACGCCTGGAAGCTTTCCTGTGGCTTAAGACCCAGGCCGTGCCCGGCGAGGTGATTCTCCGGCCTCTTCCGGATGAACTGCTGACCGACGAGGGCTATGCTGCCTGGCTGCGCCTGCAAGCGCGCGGCCGCATGACCCGCGTGGCGGACTGGAGCCGGGAAGCCAGAGAGTTGAGCCAGCATGCCGAAGAACCGGCCGGCGGAAGGCAAACGGAATCGGCACCCGCGGTTCCGGAAGCGCTGCCCGGGGCGGAAGAGGCCCCTCCCGGCCCGACGGAGAAACCGGGTCCGCGCGCGGGAAACATGCTGCCGGCAGGTTGGATGGACACGGCCTTCGTGGCCGCCTTGACCCTGCACAACACCTACTTGGAGGACACGGTGTCCTCGCTGATCCTGGATATGCCGGTCGCCGCACGGGTGGAGGCAGTCAGGGAATTCTATCTGCGGGCGGACGTCGTGCAGGCACGTCTTTTTCTGGAAAAAGCCGGGGTGACGTACGTGCTGCTGGATGCGGATCGAAGTCTGCCGTTCCCGCCCGCCGGGGCGAATCTCAGGAAAATATTTTCCAACCAGGCCATGATGATTTATAAATATATCCCGCCCTACGGGGATTTCAGCGGCCACTAAGTTCTGCCCTGGAAAGGGGATTTCAGACACCATGCCCAGACAGGATCCTGTGCGGGCGGCCCCTCGGGCCGTTTTCATCGCTTGGGGGGGCTTTTTGGCCGGCGGCGCGAGCGCCGGATTCTATGCCTACGGCTGGACGGGCTTGCTGGCCTCGGACTACGCGCGCGTAGGTCTTGCCGGCCGGCCGGGCACCCTGGTCCTGAGCCTGTCGTTGGGAATCGCCGCGGTTTGCCTGTTGGGCGAATTGCTCCGCCGGGTACTGCAGCGCTGGTTCGGCTTGGACGCCGTGGCCGCGTATCGCCGCGCCGCCTGGCTGCAGGTGCCGTTGCTGGGTCTGGGACTGGGGGTTCTGATTTTTCCTCTCTTCCAGGCCCTGGGCGCCGGTCTGCACCTGGATCTGCTGGGCCGCGTGCGCCTGCCGTGGCAGGCCGCTTTCATCCACCTGCCTCCGCCGGCGTACCTGTATTTACTTTGGGCCGGGCCCTGGCTGACGCTCCCGGTTTTTCTCGCCTCCACCACGGGGCTGGTGAAATTTCTCTCGCGCCTGTCCTCCGCAGAAACAGGCCCGGAACGCGCCCGGCCGCGGGCCGGCGTTCTGATTGTATCGGCTCTGGTATTCTACGCCGGGCTGAGCCTGTGGACCACGACCGTGTATCCGCCGACCGGGGATGAGCCGCATTATTTGTTGATGACCCAGAGCCTGCTGCAGGATCATGATCTTGACCTGCGCAACAATATGCGGGCCCGGGAATACCGCCGCTTCTACCCGGGGGAAACGCTGGATTTCCACGGCGCGCCCGCCAAGGGACCCGGACTGGTTTCCAAGCATTTTCCGCTGTTATCCTGGCTCTTGCTCCCGGGTTATGCGCTCTTCGGCAGGCTGGGTGCATCGTGGCTGATCAGTCTGGCCGCCGCCCTCATCGCCTGGGGGATTTACCGCCTCGCGCTGTCCCTTTTCGGCTCACCCACCGCGGCGCTTTGCGCTTGGGGCGCGGTCCTGCTGAGTCCGCCCCTGGCGGTTTATTTTGATCTGATTTACACCGAATTGCCGGCCTCCCTGGTGTTGGTTTGCGGAGCCTGGGCCTGGTTGCGGGGAGGGAGGCGCGGCATTCTGCTCGCCGCTCTGGCGGCCGCCATCCTGCCGTGGTTTTATCCCAAATACCTTCCCTTGGCGCTGTGGCTGGGCATCCTGCTGCCCTGGAGCCGGAACGCAAACCTGCGGGACCTGCTTTTCGCCGGCGGCCTGATCCTGGTTTCGGCGGCCGCCTACTATGGGTTTTTCCAGGCGCACTATGCCTACGGCCTGGCGGGCAATCCGTTCGGCGAATTTCACTCTCTGTGGTCGCGCCCGGCCGGGGTGAATGCATTGGGATTGTGGGTGGACCGGGACTTCGGCCTGCTGGCCACCGCGCCGGTTCTGCTCGTGGCCCTGGCCGGTTTCAGCCGGCGAACCCCGGACACCTCCCGTTTCCTGGCCGTCGCGTCCGGCGCCCTGGCCGTCCAGGTTCTGCTCTACGCCGGTTTTGATGATTTCACGGGGAGTTCGGCAATATTTTCACGCAACATCCTGCCCGGAACCCTGCTGTTGTTCGTTCTGGTCCCGTCCGGTTGGGTACGGTTGGGACATTTGGGACAGGCGGGAAAGATCCTGCGCTCGCTGGCCCTGGGACTGAGCATTCTGATCAGCTGGCTGTGCGCCGCGTGCCCGCTGTTGCTCTATCTGTCGCCCAAAATTCAGCTGTGGCGCAAGTTGGGATTCGCTCCGTATGTTTTTCCCAGCCTGGCTCTGGCGCCCACGCGGAACAACGTGCTCTGGGGCGGGGCCTGGATGCTTCTTTTCGGCCTGATCCTGTTTTGGGCGTACCGGCGGCGGCCGCCCGCGCCGAGGTGACGGAATGCCTGCCGCAATCCTTCAGCTGACCTATCCTGCTTTTGGCTTTTACCTGGCATTGGCCGCCTGGAGCGCGGCCTTGTTTCTCGGCAGCCTGGGCGTGGGACGCTGGCTCCTGTTCCGGCTCGGGTTCCGGCCGGGCAGCGGCCGGACGGCCTGGATCCTGGGCCTCGGCCTGGGCGCCGCCGCCTTATCCTATCTGGTTTTTACCTTGGCCTGCCTGCGCCTGCTCTCGCCCGCCGTGCTGGCGGGCACGGCCGGCTTGTGGCTGGCGGGCTCGGCCTTGAATTTATTCCTGCCGGATGGCCCGCGTCTCCGGCTGAAGGAGCTTGCACCCCGTTCGGCCTTTTCCTGGATTCTGTGCGGCTTGATCGTCCTGTGGGCGGCATTGAATCTCGTGGTGGCCCTGACCCCGGCGGTGGACTGGGACGGCCTGGCCTATCACCTGGCCCTGCCTAAAATTTATCTGGCCCAAGGCGGGTTTGTCTTCAGGCCGGATATTTTTCATAATCTCTTTCCGCAGTTCGCCGAAATGTTTTACCTTTTGGCGCAGGTGTTTCCTTTCGGTATTGCCGCCAAGCTGGTTCATTGGGGCTTCGGCTTGCTCGCGGCGGCCGCCGTGTGGGCCGCGGGCCGGGAAGTCGGCTGGCGGCGCGCCGCCTGGCTGGCCGCGGGAATTTTCTACGCGCAATATCTGGTCCAGATCGAGTCGGGGACGGCTTTTGTTGATTTGTTTTCCGCGGCCTACGCGGCCCTGGCATTTTTGAGTTTCCTGCAGGCCGCCCGCCCCGGGGCCCCGGCACGGTGGTGGTATTTGAGCTTGTTTTTTCTCGGCGTCTGCGCCGCGGTCAAATGGCATGGGCTGCTTCTGCTCGCTCCGGCCACGGTGCTGGTGGCGCTGCACCTGGCCCGCGACCCGCTGGCAACAGCCGCCCAAAAGATCCTGCGCCCGGCCCGGGCCATGTTTTGGGCAATTCTTCCGGTTCTGCCGTATGCCTTCAGGGCCTGGATCTTGGGCGGAAATCCGTTCTGGCCGCTCGGATACGGTTTTTTCGGTGGGAAAAATTGGGACGCCGGGGCGGCGGGGCGCATGGCCGACTTGGTGCGCCATTTTGCGGGTGTGAACTGGAGCTGGAGCGGTTTGGCGACCTTGCCGCGGGATCTCCTTCTCTCCGGGGGAAGCTTCGGCGTGGGCGGGGCGGAGTTGCGCTGGCCGCTGGCGGGCCTGCTTATTTTGGCTGTGGCCTGGACGGCCGCGTCCGTTCGAGGCCGCGGGCCCGCACGCCTGCCCTCGCTGGGCACCGGGCCGATGCCGGCGCGGGTCGGCCCCGCCCCGGCATCGGGAAACGCCGGGCTGTGGGGCGTCTTCGGAATCACGCTTTTTTATCTCGTGGCCTGGTTTTTCACTTCCCCCCAAATCCGGTTCGCGCTGGTTCTGTTTCCTTTCGCGGCCTGGCTGGCGGCAAAGGCCTTGCGGGACCTGTGGCCGGCCGCCGCGCGCCCTGTGAAAATCATTCTCGTTTTGGCCGGGCTGTTGTTATTCATGGTGCACCCGCCCGTGCACCGCGATACGCCCCTGCAAATCGGAACGGCGACGGGCAGGGTGCCCGCCGGGAAGTATTTGCAGCAAAACCTGAAGGTCTATGCCGCCTGCCGGTACTTGAACGCGCAGGTCCGCGGCGACGAGCGCGTATTGCTCTTCGGGGAGAATCGCGGGTTCTACCTCGACGTACCGTATCTTTGGGGAGACCCGAACCAGCAACGCGTCGTGAACTATGCCGCGCTGGGTCGGCCCGCGTCCCTGGCCGCGCGCCTGCGGGACCTTGACGTGGTCTGGATTCTGTTCCGGCGCGATCTGTACCCGGCCTCCTACCTCGGGCCGGAAACACTCCGGCTCATGGAGGCGTATGTGGAGGAATACGGGACCCGGGTTTTTGCCTTTGGCGGCGTCGCCGTCTTCCGCCTGCGTCCACCGGGCCCGGAGCCCGCGCCGGCCGGCCCCCAGGGAGACCGGAATCGTCTCCGGCCCGCCCGGGCCGAGAAAAAGCCGGATATCCTTTCCCGGGGACGGCAGATTTCGCTATAATACTCCCCGGGTCGAACGCGTTGCCGGAACCGAAGCTTGGGAAGCAGGGAAGGAACGTCCGAATTGAAGCTGCTGCGAACCGTCCATTGGCTGGGCTTGAACCTTTTAAAGAGCGTGTACAATTTCCTCCTCGCCCGCCGGTCCCGCCCCCCCGGCCCCGTTTCCGATCTGCCCGCCATGGCCGCCGTGGCCGCCCGGGCCCGGGTTCGCACGGATGTGAGTGATCATCTGGAAACGCTTTTTGCGGAAGCCCTGCTGCAGCGTCCCCGGGTGATCGTCGAGCTGGGCACGCGCGGCGGCGAAAGCACCTTTGTTTTGAGCCAGGCGGCCGCAGGCTGCGGCGCCGATTTGATCAGCGTGGACCTGGAGGATTGCTCGGGGAGCAGCGCCTATCCCCGCTGGCATTTCGTGAAATCGGACGATGTGGCTTTCGCCAAAAAGTTTCCGGGCTGGTGCCGCCGGCGGAACATCACCCCCCGCATCGGCCTGCTGTTCATCGACACCTCGCACGAATTCGAGCACACCCGGCGTGAAATCCAGGCGTGGTTCCCCCACTTGGCGCCGGGGGCCAAGGTCATTTTTCACGATACCCATTTGCGGCTCATCTATTTCCGCCGGGACCGGAGCATGGGAATCGGGTGGAACAACCGCCGGGGCGTCATGCGTGCGTTGGAGGAATATTTTTCCTGCCGCTTCGACGAAAGCCGGACCTTCGTGGACGCGAGGCGGGGCTGGCTGATCCGGCATTGGCCCGACTGCAACGGGCTGACGATCCTGGATCGCCAGGCCGGGCGGGCGCGACGTTGAAGCGGGAAACGGCCGGCGGGCATCTTTCGGGAGTGTGGCGCGGGCATGGCGGATAAAATCGAATTGAATCCCACGGCCCGGGTGGCGAAGAATTCCCTCGTCCAGCTGGTCGGGGGCGTGCTCAACAAGATCATGGCCGTGCTGCTGGTGATCTACGCGGCACGCCAGCTGGGGACCCACGGCTTCGGAGTCTATTCGCTGGTCCTGGCCATGCTGGGAATTTTCTACATCCTGACCGATTTCGGCCTCGGGACCCTGGCCACCCGGGACCTGGCCCGGAATCCAGAATCGGAACAGCGCTACTTGAGCAACATTTTCATCATGCGCCTGTTCCTGTCCCTGCTCGCCGGGCTGGGCTTGGTCGGCGCGGCCGCCGCGCTGGGCCATCCGCCGGCGGTGATCGGCCTGACGGCCATCGCCGCCCTGTCCCTCTTTTTCACCAGCAACGTGGATACCTGCACGGCCGTGTTCAACGCCCACCAGCGCATGGAAATTCCCGCCGTGGTTTCCGTCATCGCGACCATGCTGCGCGTGGGCGTGTCGCTCGGCGCCCTGGCCGCCGGAGCCGGGCTGGTGACCCTGCTGGTCATCTACACTTCGGCGGCCGCCGTCCAGTTCGGCCTGCTGCTGGCGATCGTGGGCAGCCGCGTGCGGCTGCGCCCGGCCCTGGACTGGGCCTTTTGGCGCCGGCTCCTGGGCGAGGCCTATCCCCTGGCCTTGGCCAACCTCTTTTCCATCATCTATTTCCGGATCGACACCGTCATGCTGGCCTCCCTCTCGGGCGAGGAAGCGGTGGGCCTGTACAATGCCGCCTACCGCCTGCTGGAGTTCACCCTCATGCTGCCCGCCTATTATACCGGGGCGATTTTCCCGGTCATCTCCGCCAGCCAAACCGCGAACCCGCAGCGATTTTTGCTGATCTACCGGCGCTCCTTGAAGTACATGCTCGTGGCCTCCCTGCCCCTGGCCCTGGGGACCGCCGCGCTCGCTCCGGAGCTGATTGAAGTCCTGTACGGCCCCGCCTATGCGGCCAGCATTTCCGTGCTGCCGGTCCTGATGTGGAGTTTCGTGCTCATCGCCGCCAACAGCATCAATGCGCCCTACCTGATCTCCATGGGCCGGCAGCGGACCGTGACCGGCATCACCCTCTTCAGCATGCTGCTCAACATCGCCCTGAACGCGTACGCGATCCCGCGCCACGGCATCCTGGGGGCGGCCTGGGTGACGCTGCTTTCGGAGGTCGTCACCCTCGGCCTGTGCGTGGGCGTTCTCAGCCGCCCGCTGACCTTGAAAGTACGCATGCTCCGTCACCTGCTGCGCCCGGCCCTGGCCGGCATTTTCATGTACGGCTGCGTCCGGCTGGTGCCGCGCTGGGACCTGGGTTATCAGATCCTGCTGGGCGGGCTGGTCTATGTGGGATTGTTGTTTCTTTTCCGGGCCTTCGATGAAGTGGATATGGAGATTTTTCGCCGGGTGTTGCGCCCCACCTGGAACAGCGATACGCGCCTGACCGGCTAGGCCGCAGGCGTTCGCAACGGAGGAAGCAGTGACCTTCAGGCCGAATCCCTTTCTGGAAGACCGACGCCGCCCGCCGCGGCGCGGGCTGCGGGCCCGTGGCGACCGCCCGTAATCCCTCCGGGCCGGCGCCGCTGGTCTCGGTGGTGGTGCCGAATTACAACGGCGCCCGCTTTCTGCCGCGGTGCCTGGATGCGCTGTCCGCCCAGGTCTATCCGAGCCGGGAAGTGATCGTGGTGGATGACGCCAGCACGGACGAGGGGCCGGACCTGGTCCGTCGCGGGCATCCCCAATTCACTCTCCTGGCCCTGGAGCAAAACCAGGGCTTTTGCGGAGCCTGCAACGCCGGCGTGGCCGCCGCCCGGGGCGAGTACGTGGCGCTCGTCAACAACGACGCCCTCCTGCCTCCGTACGCACTGGCGTCCATGGTGGCCTGCCTGCAGGCCAATCCCAAGGCCTGGGTGGCGGCCCCGCACATTCACAATTTGAACCTGGACATGCGGTCCTATCCCCGTCCGGGAACGCTGGGCTTAACCGGGCTCATCATCCAGAACGTATTTGCCGGTCCGGACCAGGTTTTCGGCGCTCCCGGGGCGGCCCTGCTTTTCCGCAGGGAAGCGGGCCTGCCGTTCGACGCCGATTACCGGTTTTTCCATGAGGACGTCTATTTCAGCTGGAGGACGTGGCTCAGCGGACACGAGGTGGCCGCCTGCCCCGAGGTCCGGGTGGAACATCTGGGTTCCGCCACCCTGGGCCCCCGCCACGAACAGAACCGCTGGTGGCTGGAACGCAACCGCTGGCTGAATCTCCTGCGGTTCTACAGCCCGGGCACTTGGCTGCGCGCTTGGCCCCTGTTCCTGCTGGCGCTGCCGGCGGAATGGCTGGCGGATGTGCTCTCCGGCCGCAGCCTGGGTCCGCGCTGCCGGGCCTATGCCTGGCTGCTGAGCCACCCGGGCCTGATCTGGCGCAAGCGCCGGGCCACCCAGGCCCTGCGGCGGGTTCCGGACGCCGTCATTTTACGGCGTTTCAGCTGCCGCCTGACCAATTCCGACCAGGGCCCGGGGCGCTGGCTCAACCGGCTGGCCCGGCTTTGGTGCCGGCTGGTGCGGCTGCAAACCTATGAACTGGGGACCTAGGCCCCATGTCCAATCCCGGGAATTCTAAACCCGCTCGGCCGGAAGTCGCGGTCATCGTGGTCAACTGGAATACCCGCGGGCATTTGCACGACTGCCTGGCCTCCGTGCAGGCGCAGAACTTCCCCGGCGGGCTGCAGGCCATCGTGGTGGATAACGCTTCCACGGACGGCAGCGCGTCGGAGGCGGCCGAGTTCCCGGGAGTCTGCTGGATCCAGAATTCGCGCAATGCGGGTTTCGCGGCCGCGGTCAACCAGGCCCGGGCGCAGACCGACGCGGCCTACGTGCTGCTGCTGAATCCGGACGCCCGGCTCATGCCGGGAGCGCTGGGAGTGCTCGTGGATGCGCTGCGCGCGCGTCCGGAGATCTGGGCCGTGGGCCCCCGCCTGGTCAATTCCGACGGCAGCCTGCAGCCGTCCGGCAGGCGCTTTCCCACCCTGGCCCGGACGTGGTGGTCCGGTGTTCTGCCGGAGGCGGTCAAGCGCACGCGCTGGTGGCTGAGGCGGGTTTACGGGCGCGAGGATTTCCAGCGGCCCGCGCGGGTGGACGAGGTCTCCGGGGCCTGCTTCGCAGCCACCCGGGAGGCCTGGCAACGGGTGGGCCCCTTCGATGAGCGCTTTTTCCTCTATTTCGAGGAGCTGGACTGGTTCCGGCGCCTGGCCGCGGCGGGCGGGCAGGTCTGGTACCAACCGGACAGCGTGGTCCAACACCGCGGGGGAGCCGGCATGGAACAGACGCACGGCGAGCATGAACGCATTCATGCCTTCAGCGCTTTCCGCTACTGGCGCAAGCACGGCGGCCGCTTGGCCGAAGCGGGCGCGCGCCTGATCCTCCTGCTGCACTCCCTGGTCTGGATGGCCGCACGCACGCTTCTGACCCTGCTGGGATTGCGGCCGTGGCGGGCGTACGGAGTCCAAATGCGCCGGTACGCGCGGATTCTGCGGACCAGCCTGCAAACGGAGCCGGCATGAAAATCGCGATGGTGACATCCTGGCGGGAAGCCTGCGGCATCGCGGATTACGCCGCCGCGCTGGTGGCGGCCCTGCGCGAGCAGGTCGACATCCAGGTCGTGCCCGTGCAAGCCGGCCACAGGCGGCGCGGCTATTTCCGCGAACTCGGACGGGCGTGCAACCAGGCGGACCTGGCCCATGTGCAGCATGAATACATTTACTTCGGCGGCCGCGATCCCTGGTCCTGCCGCTGGTCCCACTTCCTGGCCGGCCTGCGGGTGCCTCACTTGGTCACGGCGCATACCTTGCTGGGAGAATTTCCCGGGGGTCCCTGGTGGAAACGGGGCGCCAAATGGGCGCGCCGCACCGCCTACCGGCTGTCCGGCTGGACGTCCTACCTGGAAGCCGGGTTGTTTGCCCCTTCCCGGCGCATCCTCGTGCACACGGCCAGCCACCGCCAGGCCTTGGTTGCCCGCGGCTTGCCGCCGGAACGGGTCCGGGTGGTGTCCCAGGGAGTGCCGGCCGTGAAGCCGGGAAAGGCGGCGGCGGCCCGGGAGCGCTGGGGCCTGTCCGGGCCCGTCGTGACGCTCTTCGGTTTTTTCAATCCCGCCAAAGGGCAGCTGCTGGCCCTGGAGGCATGGGAGCGGGCGGCCTGGCCGGCCACGCTGGTCGTCACGGGCAAAGCGTTTTCGGGGCGGGATGCTGCCTACGCCCGGCGGGTGGAACAGGCGGCCGCGCGGATGCCCGGCAGGGTGCGGCTCCTGGGTTTTCTGCCCGAGGAGGCATTGAACGATTTGCTCGCCGCCTCCACGGTGGTGCTCATGCCTTATCTGCGCAGCACTTCCTCCTATGCCTTGTCCTATGCCCTGGCCCAGGGCAGCGCCGTTTTAACCTCCGACCTGCCGGCCTTCCGGGAGATTCGCGAGCGGACGCCGTGCCTGGAGATGTTCCCCAGCGGCGATGCCGCCGGCCTGGGCGCGCGCCTGCGCGGGCTGCTGGCGGACGAAACCCGGCGGAACGATTTGAGGCGCGCCGCCCGAGAATGGGCCGCGGCCCATTCCTGGGGAGAGGTGGCCCGGGATACTCTGGCAATCTACCGGGAAATTTTGAGCGAAAATAACGGGATGCATTCCGCCTGAAGTTCTGTTACCATAAAATATTAGGCCATTTGCGAACCTTTCCGAGTTCCACCGGGCGGGCCCGGAAGGCAGCAGGGGAGCATGACATGCCGCAGGAGGGTTCGGCGCAGAAGCCGACCTTGAAATTGATGGTCATTACCGGCACTTGGCCGCCCATGCGTTGCGGGGTGGGCGATTATACGGCCATGTTGTGCGATTTTCTTTTCCAGTTGCCCGTTTCCATCCACGTCCTCACCTCGCGGCAGGCGCGGCCGGACCTGCGCCTCAGCGGCCACAGCCAGCTCGAGGTGCATCCCCGGGTGGAGAAGTGGAACTACGACGCCTGGAGAACCATTCATCGCGCCATCAAGGAAATGCAGCCCGACGTGGTCAATATCCAGTGGCCCACGGCGGTGTACGGCCGATCACCCGCGATCAATTTGCTGCCGCTGTTTTTGCGCACCCATCATGCGCGCACCCCCGTGGTGACCACCCTGCACGAACTGCGCTATTTCAAGGCCCTGACCCGTCTGCGGATCCTGCCCGCGCTGGTGTTTTCCCGACGCTTGATCGTGGTGGATCCCATGGACCTGGAGGTCATCCAAACCCTGTATCCCCCGGCGGTGTCGCGCTGCCGGCACATTCCCATTGCCTCCAATTTGCCGGTCGTGCCGCGAGATTTTGGACGGGAGGAAAGGCGCCGGCAGCTGGGTTTTACCGGCGAGGATTTCGTGGTCGGCTTCTTTGGGTTCGCCAACCCGCCCAAGGGCCTGGAAACCCTGTTCGCCGCCCTGCACAAGCTGAAGGCCAAGACGCCGCGCATCAAGTTCCTGCTGCTCTCGCAATTTTCAGACCAAAATGCCTACCAGCGCAAGCTGCTGCGCGAACTGAAAACCTCCGGGTTGGACGCCATCACCGTCAATCCCGAATACGCGGAACCTCGCCTGGCGGCGGAAATCCTGGCCAGCGCGGATTGCGCCGCCCTGCCCTTCGTGGACGGCGTATCCGTCAAGCGCGGCAGCATGCTGGCCTGCCTGGCCCAGGGATTGCCCATGATCACCACCCGGCCGAAACGCGGAGAAGGCCAGAATTTCCAAGACGGCGCCAACATGCTCCTGGTGCCCCCCAAGGACGCGCTGGCCTTGGCGAAAGCCATCGGCCGGCTGATGGAGGATCCCGATCTGCGCGGGCGACTGGCCTTGGGCGCGTGGGATCTGGCGCGCCGGTTCTCCTGGGAGGACATCGCGCGCCGGCAGCTGGAAGTCTTCACCGACGCCCTGGCGGGTAAATCCTGATGGGACGCTGGCAGGAAGGCCTGGTGGCGGAGATCGCGCTCATCGATCCGGAGGGATTTTCCGATACGCTCCGGCGGCGGCGCGGCCGCAAAAAGCTTTTCCCCGCCCTGGGCTTGGGCTATGTGGCCGCCAGCCTGGAACGCAACGGCGATCGCGTGCGGGTTCTGGACACCGGCGTGGCCAACCGGCGGGAAGTGCAGCGCTTTCTTTCCAAACCCACGATGCTGTTCGGCATCACCGTGGTGAGTTATACCTTCCGCGAGGCGCTCCGGGTCGCGCAGGCGGTGAAGAACCGCTATCCCGCCACCCCGGTGATTCTCGGGGGACCGCACGTGGCCATCGACCCGGAGAGCTGCCTGCAAGACGGTGCCGTGGATTATGCCCTGCGCGGCGAGGGCGAGGAAGCCCTGATCGATTTTGTCGAGGTCCTGAAGCGGAATCCAGCCCCGACCCCGCAGGTGTTGGCGGGCATTTCCGGTTTGGTGTACCGGGAGGAGGGCCGCATCCGCGTGAACCCGGTGGGGGAGCGCCTGCGGAACCTGGATGAACTGCCTTATCCGGCCTGGCACCTGTTTCCCATGCGGCGTTACCGTCAGCACCCGCTTCTGACCAGCAGGGGCTGCCCCATGGATTGCAGTTTTTGCGCGGTCCGGACCGTATGGGGGCCGCAATGGATCCACCGCTCTCCGGACCAGGTGGTGGCGGAAATGGCCTGGATGCAGAAACACTGGGGACGAAAAGTGTTTCATATCAATGACGACAATTTGACCATGAGCCGCGCCCATATCGAGGCTTTTTGCGACGCCATCCGCAAGCGCCGGCTGGGCTGCAACTGGGTCGCGCAAGGCGTGCGGGCCGACGCCGTGGATGCCGCGGTCCTCGCCCGCATGCGGCGGGCGGGCTGTCACCGCATTTCCCTGGGCATCGAGTCCGCGGACCCGGATGTGTTGCGCGCCGTCGGCAAGCAGGAAACGGTGGAGGACATGGCGCGCGCCGTACGGCTCTGCCGGGCGGCGGGCATTCAGGTTCTGGGGATGTTCATGGTGGGGAATCCCGGGGACAATGCGGCCACCGTGGAGAAGTCCATCGCGTTCGCCCGCGAGCAGCGCATCGACCTGCCCGCTTTTTACATGGCGATCCCTTACCCCCGGACCCGCCTCTGGGAATACGTCCAAGCCGAGGGAAGTTTTTTAAATCCCGATTACCTCTCCTTTACGCACCACAGCAGCGAGCCGGTGTTCGAAACTCCGGCCTTTCCGGCCGAGGCACGCCGGCGCGTCTACGCCAAGGCCCAAAAATTCTGCCGCCGGTGTTACTGGACCTACCATTTGACGTTTTGGTGGCCGCCGAACCTGCTGCATCGCAACGGATTTGAAATCCGGAGCGAAATGAAGCTGTTGTGGAAAGCGGCCGTGTGGCCTTTGAAATTCCTGACCCGGCGCATGGCGCGGAGGGCGGTCTGATGCGGGCGGTCCTGATTGACGGACGACCGGCTCAGGGCCGGCCCCGGGGAATGGGAATGTACGTCCGGCGCCTGGTGCCCGCCCTGGCCGGCCTGCCCGAATGCCCGCCGTTGATCGCCGCCCTGGATGCCTCGGCCGGCCAGGATCCTTGGCCGCAGCTGACCAGCATTGAACGGCTCTGGGCCAAGGGGAGGAATCCCTTCCTCTGGGAGCAAGACATCCTGCCCAAGCTGGCGCGGCGCTTCGACGCAGGTCTCTTGCACTGTACGGCCAACGTGGCGCCCTGGCGTTCGCCGGTGCCCGTGGTGGTGACCGTGCACGACGTCATTTTTCTCCGGGCCCCCTGGGACATGGCGGATCACATCTCCCCGCGACAATGGGCGGCCTATTTCTATTACCGCTTCGGCGTGCGGCCGGGAGCGCGCCGGGCCGGTCTCGTTCTGACCGACTCGGAATATTCCCGGGGCCAGCTGCTGGCCCGTTTGCACCTGCCTCCCGGGAAAGTACGGACCGTACCGCTGGCGGAACCCTTCGAAGTCAGACCACTCGGTGAAAACGAACTGCCCCAGATGCTGTCTTCCCTCGGGGTGGAAAAGCCCTATCTGCTCGGATTGGGGGCCATCGACCGCAGGAAAAACACCGCCAACCTCGTACGCGCGTTCGCGCGACTGCCGCGGGCTGCGGCCGGCACCCTGGTCCTCGCGGGTTTCGAAAAGCTGGGGCATTCCCGCATTCCCGAGCTGGTCGCCAGCCTGGGCCTCTCCCGCCGCGTGCGTATTTTCGACTACCTGCCCGTGGAACAGCTCACAGCGCTGTTTCAGGGAGCTTCGGCGTTCATCTATCCCACCCGCGCGGAGGGCTTCGGCCTGCCGATCCTGCAGGCTTTTCATCTCGGCGTGCCGGTCGTGACCTCCGGCATCGCTTCCGTGCGGGAAGTGGCCGGGGACGCCGCCCGCTTCGCCGATCCGCTGGATCCCGTGGGCTTGAGCCGCGAGATCATGGCGATTTTGGTGGATCCCTCCGAATCCCACCGCCTGGCTTACGCCGGCTATCTTCAAAGCAAGCGCTTCAATTGGGAAATCACCGCCCGCCGTACGCTGGCCGCCTACCGCTCGGTCCTGGGACAGGTCGCGGATTCCGCGCCGGCGGCCGCCGGGAACGCCCCGGAATGAGGTGAGCCGAATGGACATGCTGATCAACGTTCTGAAACAGAATCCGCTTTTCGCCGAATTTACGGACGGAGAGATCCTGCTCGTCATCCAGTTGTGCGAGCCGATCCGCCTGAAAAAAGGCGAGGTCATTTTCCAGGAGGGCGATCAGGACGACGGCGCGGTGTATTTCATCGAGGAAGGCATCATCAAGATTTTCAAGGAGGCCAACGGAGAGCGCAAAGTCCTGGCCATGTTCGGCGTCGGAAACGTTTTCGGCGAGATGTCCTTTCTTCATCCCGGCCCCCGTTCCGCCTCGGCCATGGCCGACGAAGAAGCCGGCCTGTGCAAGCTGGTGCCGTCCAAATTCAAGGGCTTGGAGACCCAGGCACCCCATACGGCGGTGAAACTGCTGAAGGTTTTCAGTTCCAAGATCGTCATGCGCCTCCGGCAGACCGATGACGCCCTGATGAAGCACGGTCCGCAGATCATCGTCACCTAAAAGGGACGGAACGCCGAGGCTTGACGCTGCGGCCGGCGCGGTGTACAATAACCGGAATTTCATCCCGCGACGTCCCCTCGTCCTCATTCTCCTCCGCGAGGTCCAGCATGTCCTACATTGTCATGGCCAGGAAATGGCGGCCGCAAACGTTCGCCGAGGTGGTCGGACAGGAACACATCGTCCGCACGCTGCAAAACGCCATCACGGCGAACCGCATTTCCCACGCCTATCTCTTCACCGGGCCGCGCGGGGTGGGAAAAACCACGACCGCCCGCCTGCTGGCCAAGGCGGTCAACTGCCTGTCGCCCGTCGCCGGGGAACCGTGCAACCACTGCGTGCGCTGCGAGGAAATCGTGGCCGGCAGTTCCACCGACGTCCTGGAAATCGACGCGGCCTCCAGCGGCCTGGTGGACGACGCCCGGGAACTCCGGGAAAAGGTCAAGTACGCGCCGGCTTCCTGCCGTTACAAGGTGCTCATCATCGACGAGGTGCACATGATGAGCAACGCGGCCTTCAACGCCCTGCTCAAGACCCTGGAAGAGCCGCCGGCCCACACGATCTTCATCCTGGCCACCACCGAGGTCCACAAGGTGCCGGCCACCATCGTCAGCCGCTGCCAGCGCTTCGATTTCCGGCGCATTCCCGAGAAGGAAATCGTGGAGCGCCTGGCCTCCATGGCCCAGACGGAGGGCATCGCCGTCGAGGAGGAAGCCCTGCACACCGTCGCGCGGGGGGCGGACGGCAGTTTGCGGGATGCCCAGAGCCTGCTCGACCAGATCATCAGTTTCAGCGGCGAACGCGTGACCGTTGCGGACGCGGTGACCATTCTGGGCCTGGTGCCCATGGAGATTTTCGTGGCGCTGGTGGACGCCGTCGCCGGGCACGACGCGCCCCGGGCCCTGGCCCTGATCCAGCAGCTGATCAACCAGGGCGCCGATTTGCGCCAGTTCATGAAAGACTGGGTGGAATATTGGCGCAACCTCGTCGTGGTCCGGGCCGTCACCCGGAACCGGGAGGAAGTCTTGAGCGTAGCCGCCAGCGCGGCGGCCGCGCTGGAGCGTCAGGCGGCCCTGTTTTCACTGGAGGAATTGACGCTCCTGGCGCAAGCCGTGGCCCGGACGGACGAGGAATTGCGGCGCTCCCAGCATCCGCGGATGTTGCTGGAACTGCTTCTGGTCCGATTGTGCGGCGCCCAACGCATCGTGTCCATCGAGGTTTTATGGCGCCAGCTGCAGGACCTGGAGGCGCGTTTGGCCAGCCTGCCGGATGCCCCGCCGACTGAGCCGGGGTCGGGCGCGGCCCGCGGCGATGCGGAGGCCCTTCACATCCAGTTGGACGAACCGGCGGGCGGCGGGGCCACTTTCCCGGAGGGAGGAGAACCGGCCTTCATCGCGGACGCCCTGGAGGAAACCGCGCCCCCGACCATCCTGGAGCAGGCCCGGGGGAAATGGGCCGCCTTGCTGGAAGGGGTGGGCCAGAAGAACCGGCGCATTCAGGCCCTGCTGAAGGATACCCGCCTGACCGCGGCCGAATCCGGCTGGCTGGAACTCACCTGTTCCTCTCCCTACCATCTGACGGGTTTGGAGAAAGAGGAGAGTAAGAAAGTCATCGAGGCCGTCCTGCAAAGCGTGCTGGGCCGGCCGATGCGTCTGCGTCTGAAAGTCGCCGAGGAGGTTTCCCGCGAGGAGGCGCCCGCGTCCCCTCAGGCCGGCAAGCATGAGGAAGAATTCGCGGAGATTGCGCGCAAGGAACCCCTGGTACAAAAAGCCCTGGAACTTTTCGGCGGCAAGATCGTGGACGTGGTCTCCAAGCCCACGGGCAAGCATTAGGCCGCCCCGCCCGTTCCCCGATCCCCGGCAGCGGAAGGAAAAAACAGCATGTCCCTGGTTCCCCGAATTTTGGAACGCTTGCTCGAAGCGTTGGGCCGCCTGCCCGGCATCGGCCCGAAAACCGCCCAGCGGCTGGCTTTTTTTCTTCTGAGCCAGGAGCGGGAAGAGGTCGCAAGACTGGCGGACGCCCTGTTGGCGGCCAAGGATCAAATACGGTCCTGCAGCCGTTGTTATTCCCTGACGGACCAGGACCTGTGTCCGGTCTGCCGCGACCCCCGGCGCGAACGGAGCCAGTTATGCGTCGTGGAGGACCCGAAGGACGTCTTTGTTCTGGAACGTTCCGGGGAATACCACGGCCTGTACCATGTTCTCATGGGCCGGCTTTCGCCCTTGGACGGCATCGGACCGGAAAACCTCAAAATCGCCGAATTGTTGCGGCGCCTCGAGGACGGAACGATCCGGGAGGTCATTATCGCCACCAATCCGGACGTGGAGGGCGAAGCCACGGCTTTGTACCTGAACAAGCTCATCCTGCCGCTTTCCATTCGTGTCACCCGCTTGGCCAGCGGTCTGCCGGCCGGCAGCGATCTGGAATACGCGGACGATGTTACCTTGAGCCGCGCGCTGTGCGGACGCCGGGAAATTTCCTGAAACCAGCCAGGCAGAATCCGCGGAGCGCCAAGGGGGGTGGCCGTGTATCTCTAGTATAATCAAGAAAAAATAAGCACACGGCCCGCGCGGGCAGCGTCACCGCCGGCGGGATGTTTCGAGACCACCCTTGAAAAAACTTGAATTTTTGAATCCTTTCGGTTAAAATTGCCTGCTCCGTATTAATCCGTTGCGCCCCCAGCTGACTCGGTACGCAACCACCCTTTCAAGATCAAGCTCTAGGCGCTGGAATGTGTCGGGGAGGAAAACGATGAGTGAAAATATTGAAATCCGCTGGCATGGACGCGGAGGGCAGGGCGCCAAAACCGCGGCCTTGCTGCTGGCGGAAGCGGCCCTGCATGCGGGCAAGCACGTTCAGGCTTTTCCGGAATACGGACCGGAACGCATGGGCGCCCCGGTGCAATCCTTCAACCGGATCAGTGAAAGACCCATAACCCTGCATTGCTCGGTGGCCCGTCCCAAAATCGTGGTCGTGCTCGATCCCAGCCTCATGGAGGCCGTGGACGTGACCGCCGGCCTGGATGAGGACGGCATCCTGCTGATCAATACGGCGGAGAGCCCGGCCGAAATCCGGAAACGCCTGCCGTGGAAAGGCGCCAAGCTCTACACCGTGGACGCTTCCGCCATCGCCCAGGAAACGATCCGGCGCAACGTGCCCAATACCCCCATGATGGGGGCCTTGGTCAAGGTGGCGGGCTTCATGGATTTCGAGAGCATGTTGCAGGACACGAAACAGAAGCTGGAGAAAAAATTCAAAAACCGGCCCGAGATCGTGGACGGAAACATGAGCGCGATCCGGCGTGCATACGAGGAGGTCAAAGTCCAGTGAGCACGGAGATCACCAAACCCGGCTGGAAGTCTTTCCCCCACGGCAACATCCTGGAAGCCGCGACCTCCCGGCAGTTTAAGACCGGTTCGTGGGCCACGGAGATCCCGGTGTGGCGCCCGGAAACCTGCATCCACTGCCTGGCCTGCTGGATCGCCTGCCCCGATGACTGCTGGCAGGCTCAGGACGGAAAGATTACCGCCGTGGATCTGGAATACTGCAAGGGCTGCGGCATCTGCGCCTATGAATGCCCGACCAAACCCAAATCCATCGACATGAGGCCCAAGAAAAAGTAATCCTGTTATTTTTTGGAAAGGGGACTTCGTTCCGATGTCCAAGCTAGCCCAGACGGAAAACCAGCAGGGACCCGAAACCGCGCCCGCCTCAGAGGGGAAGGGAAGCGTATCCATGCAAAAAATCATGACTGCCAAGACCGGCAATGAGGCCATGGCGGAAGCCATGCGCCAGATCAATCCGGACGTCTGCGCCGCGTATCCCATCACGCCCGCCACGGAGATCATGCAGATTTTCGCGGGTTTCGTGAATGACGGCCTGGTGAAAACGGAATTGATCACGGTTGAGTCCGAACACAGCGCCATGTCGGCCTCCATGGGCGCGGCCGCCGGGGGCGCCCGCACCATGACCGCCACCTCCTCGCAGGGGCTGGCGCTGATGTACGAAATGCTGTACATCGCCTCCGCCTACCGCCTGCCCATCGTCATGGCCGAGGTCAACCGGGCCCTGTCCGGCCCCATCAACATCCACTGCGACCATTCCGACACCATGGGCGGAAGGGACGCGGGCTGGATCCAGATTTTCTCGGAAAACGCCCAGGAGGCCTACGACAACCTGATCCAGGCCGTGCGCATCTCGGAACATGCCGACGTGCTCCTGCCGTCCATGGTCACGACGGACGGCTTCATCATCTCTCACGGCATGGAAAACGTGGAAATTTTTTCGGACGAGGCCGTCCGGCAATTCATTCGGGATTACCGGCCGCCCTTCACCCTGTTGAACGATCAGCATCCGATTTCGGTCGGGGCCGCCGACCTGCAGGATTTTTATTTCGAGCACAAGCGCGCCGCCGTGGAAGGCATGCGCCAGGCCAAACGCGTCATCCAGGAGGTCGGGCGCGAGTTCGGGGAAACGTTCGGCCGGTCCTACGGTTTTTTTGACACGTTGCATTTGGAGGACGCCGAGGTCGCGCTGGTCGCGCTGGGCTCCACGGCCGGAACGGCGAGGGTGGCGGTGGAAAACCTCCGGGCGCGGGGCGTGAAGGCCGGACTCCTCAAGCTGCGGGTCTTCCGTCCCTTCCCGGGCGAGGAACTGGCCCAGGCTTTACATCACGTGCCCGCCGTGGCCGTGATGGACCGTTCGGAAGCTTTTAATGCCCAGGGCGGACCTTTGGCCACCGAATTGAAATCGGCGTTTTTCGAGGCGGGTGCGCATCCCAAAATCGTCAATTTCATCTACGGCTTGGGGGGGCGGGACATCCATTTCACGGAGTTGGAACAAATCCTGGAACACACCCGGAAGGCCCCCGAACCCCGAAACCTGAACGAACGCCTCGTGTATTGGGGCGTGCGGGAATAATTTCCTTAAGCTAAGGGAGATCCACCATGGTCAACCTCAAACAACTGACTGCCCGTCCCAAGACGGGACTCGCCGGCGGGCACCGTGCCTGCGCGGGCTGCGGTTTTCCGCAGATCATTGAAATGATCTACGGCCAATCCCCGCATCCGGTCGTCACCAGCACGGCCACGGGCTGCATGGAAATCGCGACCACCATTTATCCCTTCACGGCCTGGCGCGGAAATTTCATGCACAGCGCCTTCGAAAATGCGGCCGCCACGGCCTCGGGTTTGGAGACCGCTTTTCGATCCCTGAAAAAGCAGGGGCGCCTGCCCGGAAGTCCGGAACTCAATTTCGTGGCCGTGGGCGGAGACGGCGGGACCTACGACATCGGGCTGCAGGCCTTGTCCGGCGCCATGGAACGCCGGCACAACCTGCTCTATGTTTGCTACAACAACGAGGCTTACATGAATACGGGCGTGCAGCGTTCCTCGGCTACGCCCCGCGGAGGACATACCACCACCTCGCCGGCCGGCAAGGTCGTCCCGGGCAAGACCCAGTGGCCCAAGGATTTAACGGGGATCATGGCCGCCCACGACATTCCCTTCGCGGCCCAGGCCTCGGTGGGCTACCACGTGGATCTCATGCGCAAGGCCGACAAGGCCTTTTCCATGACCGGCCCCAAGTTCATCAACGTGTATACTCCCTGCCGTCTCGGCTGGGGTTCGGACCCGGCCCGAACCATGGAAATCGCCCGCCTGGCCGTGGAGACCTGCCTGTGGCCGTTGTACGAAGTGGTCGAGGGCGACTGGAAACTTTCCCGCAGGCCCAAGGAGAAAAAACCGGTAACCGAGTATTACGGGACCCAGACTCGTTTCCGTCACCTCCTCAAGCCCGAGCACGCGGACTTGGTGGCGGAAATTCAAGCCGAGGTGGACCGTCGCTGGCACCGCCTGCTCTTGAAATGCGGCCAGGGCGACTGATCGCCGCGTTTCCGGCGGAGCACGGGCGGGCGCCGGCGTCCGCGAAACGCTGGCTGCCCCGCCGGTGACGGCAGGCGGCCTCCGCCAACCCGGATCCTGCCCTCTGCCTGCCCCCCGACATGCGGGGCAGGCCATGAACCCCATGTCCACCATTCATCCGTTTTTCCTGGAATCCCGGCAAGACTGCACCCTCTGCCCGCGGCAATGCCACGCGGACCGTGCGGGCGGGTCGCCGGGATATTGCGCCACCGGCACCGGTTTCGAAATCGCTTCCATCTGCCTGCACCGGGGCGAAGAGCCGGTCCTGGGCGGGGAGCAGGGCGTCTGCAATATTTTTTTCACGCACTGCAACCTGCAGTGCCGGTTCTGCCAGAATGACCAAATCAGCCGCAACCACTTGAACACCGCCGGGCGTTCGCTGACTTTGGACCAGGTCGTCCAGAGGCTGGAAGTGCTGCTGAACGCCGGCGCCCGCGCCGTAGGTTTCGTTTCTCCCTCCCACGTATTGCCGCAGGTGGCGGCCATCCTGCAGGCCCTCCGCGACCGCGGCCGGCGGCCGGTCTTCATCTATAACAGCAACGGCTACGATCGGGTCGAAAGCCTGGCGGCGCTCTCGGGCCGCATCGGCGTTTACCTGCCGGACTTCAAATACGGGGACGCACGCCTGGCCGCGGAATACTCGGACGCGCCGGATTATCCGGAAGCGGCCGCTGCGGCCCTCCGGGAGATGTTCCGGCAAAAAGGCGTGCGCCTCGAATTCGACGGCTCGGGACTGGTCACTTCGGGATTGATCGTCCGGCACCTGGTGCTTCCCGGGCAAGTGGAAAACAGCCGGCGTGTCCTGCGGTTTTTGGCCCGCGAACTCTCGCCCGAAATCCACGTTTCCCTCATGTCCCAGTACACGCCGACGCAGGCCGTGGCCGCCGACCCTGCTTTGGGCCGGTGCTTGACCGCCGGGGAATACGGGGAAGTCTTGCGGGAAATGGAACGCTTGGGGATGGAAAACGGTTGGATGCAGGGGTTGGACAGCCAGAACCACTATCAGCCGGATTTCCGGCGCCGCCATCCCTTCGGCGACGAAAGCTGAGTTTCCGTCCGCCGGGGAGTTTAAGGTCGTCCTGTATGCGGGTAGGGGGACAAAACGGGAGCGGCGGACCCGGCGCGGGTCAGACCCACTGGTAGGCCTTCAAGACCGCCTGCGCGATGTTGGTCACGTGATCCCCGATTTTCTCGATGTTGCTGATGAAGTCCACAAAAACGATGCCGGCCAGGGGCTGGCAGCTTTTCCGGTTTAAGCGCATGAGATTGCTTTCTTTCAGTTGTTCATACTGGCGGTCCAGGCTGGTTTCCAAGGCCAGGACCTTCTCCGCCGCCTCCAGGTCGTTGTTTTGCAGGGCCAGGATGACGCTCTGAAACATGGTGCCGACGTTTTGCGACATGTCCCGCAGCTCCTGTACGGCATCCTCGTTCAGCTTCAGCCCCAGACGCATCATGCGTTCGGCCAATTCGGACAGATTCGTCGCATGGTCCCCGACCCGCTCCAGGTCATTCACCGTGTGCATGAGCACCGGCAGCTGCGGCGCTTCCTCCCGCGACAGGTTCCGCTGTGACAAATCGACCAGGTATCTCGTGATCGTGGTCTGAAAATGATCGATGGCCTGCTCCTTGCCGCTCACCAGCTGCAAGACTCTGGAGTTCTTGTCGAAAAAACCCGTCAGAACGTCCTGCACCGTGCCCTCGGCCAGGTGGGCCATGCGTACGATTTCGTTCTTGGCCTGCTGCAGCGCCAGGGAAGGCTCTTCGAGCAGGTGCGGCTCCAGGTACTGGGGACGCTGGGGATCTTCGCCCGAGCGCGCGGGCATCAGCCAGATCAGGAACCTTTCCATCTGGGACACGAGCGGCAGGAAGATCACGCACGAGTTGAACACGTTGAAAGCCGTGTGGGCCATGGCGATATGGGCCATGATGTTGCCGGTCGTCAGGGGCCCGGGCAGCAGCCATTCGATGAACCGCGCATACCAGCCGTTGTACACGAAAATCAGGGCATAGCCCACGCCGAGGACGTTGACGATGGTATGCGACATGGCCGTGCGCTTGGCCGCCAAATTGGTTTGCAGGCTCGCCAATTGCGCGGTGATGGTCGTTCCGATATTCTCACCGAGAATGATGGGGATGGCGGTATCGAAATTGATGAGACCCTGCCAGGCCAGGGCCTGCACCACGGCGACCGTGGCGGAAGAGGATTGCACCAACACGGTGAAGAGCAGACCGGCCAGGGTGCCGAGGATGGGGTGCCGGGACAAGAGGAGAAACAGGTTCTTGATGCCCTCGTACTGGGCGATCGGTTCGCTGGCGTCCTTCATGATCATCAGGCCGAAAAACAGCACGCCGAAACCGAAAATAATCTCGCCGCGCTGGCGCCAGCGGGCGGCGCGGCTGAAGGACATCATGAAGAAACCGACGCCGATGGCCGGCAGGGCGTACACTTGCACCTTGAAAATGGCCATGGAGGCGACAATCCAGGCCGTCAGGGTGGTGCCGATGTTGGCGCCCAACACGACGGCCAAGGCCTGCCTTAAGGTGATCATGCCGGCATTGACCAAACCCACGGTCATGACCGTGGTGGCGGAGCTGCTTTGAATGAGGGCGGTAATGCCGGTGCCCACCAGCAGGCCCAGGATGCGGTTGCGGGTCAGGATACTCATAAAATGCTTGATCCGCTCGCTGGCGGCGTTGCGCAGGGCCTCGGACAGGAACTTCATGCCGAACAGGAACAGCCCGAGACCGCCGATAAAGCCGAAGAGGATTTCTAAAGCCATGCCGCCACCAGGCCTGACGCGGGAATGCGGGGATTTTGAGCCATGATACTGGAGATTGGGGAATTGTCAAACTGAAAAATGCCGGGACGAGATCCCGCCCGCCACGGCGGAGGGTCCCGATGGAGCCGAGGCGGTTACTTGAATTTGCCCAGGAGATACAGCAACAGGGACAGCAGCAGGCTCAGCAGCAGGCCGCTGGCCAGAGGAAAATACCACCGCGCATTCCCCCGCACGATCGAGATGTCGCCGGGCAGGTGCCCGAACCAGGGGATTTTCGCGCCGAGCGCCAATGCCAGTCCGGCCAGGAACAACAACAAGCCCAGGAGCATGAGCCATCGGCCCAGAATGGGAAAGGAAGCCACGGCTGTTCACCTCGGAGCCGGCCGCATGCGGCCGGCGTGTTCAGTCCGAGGGCGGGCAGTGCTCGCAGGTGGACAAATAATCCTCCACCCGGTGACGCACGATCTCGCCCTCGATCATATAAATGACGTCCTCGGCGATGTTGGTGGCATGGTCCGCGATGCGCTCCAAGTGGCGGGAAATGGAGAGCAAGTGAATGATGCCGTTGGTGTTCTTCGGTTCCTTGCAGATGCCCGCCTTGACCAGGTCGTACATGTTGCGGTTCATTTCATCCACGGCGTCGTCCATGGGCAGCACTTCCCGAGCCAGGCCGGAGTCCATGTTCACCAGGGCGTCCAGGCTACGGTTGACCATGGTCTGCACCTTTCGGGCCATTTCGCCGAAATCGAAGTCGATGTCGATCTTGGGCTGGGTCGCGAGGTAAACGGAACGCTCGGCGATGTTGACGGCCAGGTCGCCGATCCGCTCCAGGTCGTTGTTGATCTTGAGCACGGCCACGATGAAGCGTAAATCCACGGCCACGGGCTGGTACAGGGCCAGGAGTTTCAGGCAGTCTTCCTCGACGTTGATTTCCGTCTGGTCGATCTCCGGGTCCTGGCGGATCACGGCTTCCGCGAGTTTCCCGTCCCGGGTTTCGACCGAACGGACGGCATGCTGGAGATTTTCCTCGACCAGCGTGCTCAAGGCGAGGAGTTTGCGCTTTAAAATCTCAATTTCTTTTTGCAAGTGGGAAGTCATGGGCACCTTCTTTCGATTCTGGAAGCGCGCGCTGCGTAGTCCGGGCCGGCGGACGCGTTGGTCCAGCGCGCGCGTCCGGTGCGCCGCCGAACCTCAGCACAGGGAAAAATATCCTCCACCCGTGGCGCCGCGGAAATCCCGAGCGCGCGAGCCGTTTCCTCCGGCCAGGGTGTGGTTACAAACGGCCGTCGGCAAGCCCGCCGGCCCTATTTTACTCCGTTTGCCTCTTGCGGGGGATGAAAAAACCAGCCGAGGTTCAGGCCGGGCTAGCAATGCCGCTATCCAAAGCGACCCGTAATATAGTCCTCCGTGAGTTTTTCGGCGGGCGAGGTGAATATTTTGTCGGTTTTACCGAATTCGACAAGTTCTCCGAGCATCATGAACCCCGTCCAATCGGAAATCCGGGCCGCCTGCTGCATGTTGTGCGTGACGATGATGATGGTGATTTCTTTTCGCATTTGCGCCACCAATTCCTCGATCTTGGCGGTGGAGATCGGATCCAGGGCGGAGGTCGGTTCGTCAAAAAGCAGGACCTCCGGGTCGACCGCCAGGGCCCGGGCAATGACGAGCCTCTGCTGCTGGCCTCCGGAAAGTTCGTAGGCGCTCGTGCCCAGTTTGTCCTTGACTTCGTCCCAGAGCACGGCGTGACGCAGGGCCTGTTCGACCTTTTCCGCGAGCTCGCCGCGCTGGCGTATCCCCCTGAGCTTCAAGCCGTAGGCGACGTTCTCGAAGATGGTCATGGGAAAAGGCGTCGGTTTCTGAAAGACCATCCCGATGCGGCTCCGGAGAGCAATGGGATCCGTTTCCTTCAGCAGAATATCGTTTCCCTGGAACAGGATCTGGCCGGCATAACGGTTTTTCGGATACAAATCGTGCATGCGGTTGAAGCAGCGGAGGAGCGTGGTTTTTCCGCAGCCGGAGGGACCGATCAGGGCGGTCACGCCGTGGCGATGGACCGTGAAATTGATATGCTTCAGGGCCTGGACGTCCGCGTAATAGAAATCGAGGTCCCTGACCTCGAATTCGGCCGTGTCGCTCACGAATGATACCTCCATTTGATGATGAGCCTTCCCGCGATGGTGAGAAGAAGGATGAAGAACGTGATTAAAAAGGAAGCGGCCCAGGCCTGGGCGTGCCAGTTGTCGTACGGTCCCATGGCATACTGGAAAATCGAAACCGTGAGCGAGGCCATCGGACCGTTCATGTCGGAGCTGAAAAAGGAATTGTTGAAGGAAGTAAAAAGCAGCGGGGCGGTTTCGCCGGCCACGCGCGCGATCGAAAGCAGGATCCCGGTCAAGATTCCCGTCGCGGCCCCGCGGTACACCACCTGGGTGATGACCTTGTAGTAAGGCGCCCCCAGGGCGAAAGCGGCTTCGCGCAGGGTCCAGGGAACCAGCAAGAGCATGTTTTCCGTGGTGCGGAGAACCACCGGGATCATGATGATCGCCAGGGCGACCGCGCCCGCCCAGCCGTTGAAATGTCCTGCCGGCCGGACCAGCACGGCGTAAATGAAGGTCCCGATCACGATGGAAGGCACGCTGACCATGATGTCCGAGAGCACGCTGATGATCCGGGAGATCATCTTGCCGTGGGCATACTCCGCCAAAAAAGTCCCTCCCAGGATCCCGACCGGAATGCCGATCAGAGTGGCGGTGAAGGTGATCAGCATCTGGCCGACAAAGGCGTTGCGCAAGCCGCCGCCGGCCACGCCGGCGGGAACCGGGTCCTGAAAAACCAAGTCCAGGGAAAGCGCGCTCAGGCCCTGGTACAAAACGTCCCCGAGGATGAACACCAGCCAAAAAAGGCCCGTCAGGGCCGCCAGGGTGCTCAGGCTCAGTGCGATGGCACCGGAGAATTTCCGCCGGGTTTCCAGGATCATTTCGAGTATCTTCTTTCCGCCCGGAGCAGGAAGAGCTTGGCAACCGCCAGCGTGATGAAGCTCATGACGAACAGCACCAGGGCGAGGTAGAACAGGGAGGCCAGGTAGATGTTTTGATCCGCCTCGGTAAACTCGTTCGCCAGGGTGACGGTGATGGTCGCGGCGGCGTCGAACAGCGAGGTGGGAATGCGGTGGTTGTTTCCCAAGACGAAGGCCACCGCCATGGTTTCTCCCAGTGCCCTCCCCAAGGACAGGACGATCCCGCCGAACACGCCCAGTTTCGCATAGGGCATGACCACGTCCCGGACGACTTCCCATTGGGTCGCGCCGAGCGCATAGGCGGATTCCTTCACCACCGCCGGCGTGAGGTTGAAGGAATCGCGCGCGATGCTGGCGGTAAAGGGAATGAGCATGATGCTCAGGATGACGCTGGAGGTGAGGAGGTCCACGCCCAGCGGAGTACCGCTGAAAAGCAGCCCCAGCAGAGGAATTCCCCGGGTGAGGTTTTGTAGAAACGGCTCCACGACCTTGCTCATGATGGGCGAGAGCGTAAACAAACCCCACATGCCGTAAATGATGCTGGGAATCGCCGCCAGCAATTCGATGGCCGTCCCGATGGGGCCTTTCAGGAAATTCGGCGAAACTTCGGTTAAAAAAATGGCGATGCCGAGCGCGACCGGAATCGCCATGAGCAGCGACAGGAGTGTGGTAATCAGGGTTCCGAAGATGTTCGTGAGGGCTCCGAATTGTTCCTTGACGGGGTCCCAGGCGGTGGAGAAAAGGAAATGGAAAATCCCGAAACGCTGAATCGCGGGCAGGGATTCGTAGATGAGAACCCATAAAATGCCGATGATGAACAAAATGATGGCGAACGAGGCCAAACCCGTAAGCGAAGAAAACAATAAATCCACCGGGTCCTTTTTCGCCGTTTGAGCGGGCATGAGTCTTTTCCCCTCCGCAGGGGTGATCCACAAGTCGCGTGGTGGGCATCCGAGCGGGCTCCTACCCGCCCCGGCCGGGCCCGGCACCGGTTCGGGAGAACCTCCGCAGCGGGAGAGTCTGACGGACCCAACCGGCGAATGGAGCCGTTTCGGCCCGACCCGCCGGTTGGGCTTGGCTTCCCGGTCTTACTGCAGGCCGTTCGCTTTCCAGTAGGCCCGAATTTTGTTTTTCAACGATTCGGGCAGCGGCACGTAGATCAGTTCCTTCGCCTTGGCGTCGCCGTTCGTAAAAGCCCAATCATAGAAGGCCGCCACCTTTTTATTGGCGTCCTTCTTTTCCTTGGCCAGCAGAATGAAGGTAGCGCCGGCTATCGGCCAGGCGTTCTTGCCCGGCGCATTGACGAGCCAGAGATCAAAATGGTTGTCGGCGCTGAAATCAGCCGTCGCCGCGGCGTCCTCGAAGGTCTCGAAACTCGGCGCCACGAAATTGCCCGCCGCATTTTTCAAAATCACATATGCCAGCTTGTTCTGCTCCGCATAGGCATACTCGACATAGCCGATCGAGTTCGCCGTTCTCTGGGTATAGTTCGCCACGCCTTCGTTGCCCTTGCCACCGATTCCGACGGGCCAGGCCAGTGATTTGCCGGCACCGACTTTCGTTTTCCACTCCGGGGAGACTTCGCTGAGGTAAGTCGAGAAGATCGCCGTTGTCCCGGAACCGTCCGAACGGTGGACCACGCTGATTTCAGCACGGGGAAGCTTCACCTTGGGGTTCATGGACTGGATGGCCTTGTCGTCCCAGCGCTTGATTTCACCCAGGAAAATCCTGGCCAAAACAATGCCGTCCAGTTTCAATGCGCCCGCCTTCACCCCGGAAATATGGACCACGGGAACCACGCCTCCCATGACGGCGGGAAATTGCAGCAGCTTGTCCTTTTGAAGTTCCTCGGTGGTCAGCGGTGCATCGGACGCTCCGAAATCCACGGTCCGCGCCGTAATCTGACGGACGCCGCCGCCCGACCCGATGGACTGGTAGTTCAGTTGCATGCCCGTCGCCTGATGGTAGTCATAGGCCCAGGCGGAATAGACCGGGAAGGGAAAGGAAGCTCCCGCCCCGTTCAGGGTCTCCGCGGCCTGCGCCACAGAAACGGCGGACAACAATGCCAAAGCTGTCGTGGCTAAAAATTTAGCGAACCGCATGATCGTTTTCCTCCGTTTATTTGGATGATGGATCGAGCATACACGATCTCATGTTAGATTCTTGTTAGGCTTCGATGAGTTTCTCGTATGCGCATCTGTGCTTGGCTTTTTCGGGTCCGGCGGTTTCCGCCGAACCCGGTTTCGCTTGCGTTGCGCCGGGAAGACCCGGCGGTGTTTTGCGGCACCTATTTGAACTTCATCACCAGGTCCGCCTGCAGCCGGTTGTACGGCAGCGGATCGGGAGTGCTGACCGCGTACCGGCTGGCGATATATGTTAAACCGACCGTGAAATTGTCCCAGGGGGCGTATTCCGCCGAGGCGATCACGCCATCCGAATCGGGCAGGGCGTTGGCGAAGTCCGAATCGCCCATCGAACCGGCCTCGGCCGCGAGCGCGCGGTAGTCCACGCTGGCCTGCCAGGTACCCTGCTTGCCGGCCTTGCCGACCCCGACCCCGGCCAGATAACCGGTATTGTCCCGGCTTTTGTCGCCGTTCAGGACGTAGGAACCGTACACCTTGACCGGCAGATCACCGAGCTGGGTCCCGGCTTCCAGGAAGAACTCGTCCATAAGCACGTCGGTGAGCGTGAACTCGTGATACCCGCCGCCGACCTTGACCTTGATGCTGTCGATCGCGATGACGACTCCCGCCTGGAACGCGTACAGCATCTTGTCCACCGAGTTCGAGACCTCGTCGATCCAGAAGCCGCCCAGGGTCCCGAAAACCGTGAGCATGTCAGCGGCCGGGATCTCGGCGGCGACCGCCATGCCTTCCGGGGTGATGTCGCCGTCGTAGATGAGCGGCGCCTTGCCCAGAGTCACGAAGGGATTCTTGATCTTGCCGCCGGTGAGCGACAGCACGTCACCCAGCGGCGAGAGGGTGAACTGAGCCAGGTCCAGCCCGATGCCCTTGTTGTCGAAACTTCCGGTCAGGGTCTGGTTCCGGGAGTTGATCTCGCCGGGCGACGTGGCGAGTCTGACCTCAGTATCCAGCACGTCGTTGACCTTGGCCTGAAGCCCGAAGCGGAGGCGGATGCGCTGGCGGTCGCGCTGGGGCCGGCTGACCACGTCCCCGGTGACCAGGTCAACCTGGGAATCCTGGATGTTCTCGTGGCGGTAACGCAGATCCCCGGACCAACTGATGTGGTCGTACCACTCGGCCCCGGCCACCCGTGCGGCCGGGAGAACGAACGCTCCGGTCAAAACCGCGGCGAAGATGATGCGAACAATACTTTTCGGCATGATCGTATGACTCTCCTTCTTGGTTGATTTGATCCTCGTCGTTGAGGTCATGCATCTTCCCACTGATGCGGGAGTGGAGTGCCCCCTCCCCTTGAACTCGTATCCCGCTTTTCACCTCCCCCGCTCCGCGTAATTGATTCGCGAACGCCGAGGCCATCCTTCGATGCCCGTTTGAAACGCCGAAAGCGAAGCTGGCGTGCCTGAGCGAATCGGGCAAGAAAGTATCAAAAGCGGGTTAGACAGAAATGAATGGCAAGTTAGAAAAGGATTAAATCCGACCTGGAGGGGAAGCCGGTAGCCGCAGGGAGAAGACGCTGCCGCGGCCGGGCGTGCTGTCGACGTGGACCGTGCCGCCGTGCGCGTTCAGAATGTGCTTGACGATGGACAGCCCCAGCCCGGAGCCGCCGGAGTCGCGGCTGCGGGACTTGTCCACGCGGTAGAAACGTTCGAAGAGCCGGGTCAGGTGCTCGGTCGCGATGCCCGGACCCTGGTCGGCCACGGCGAGCACGATTTCGGATTGCGAGACGGAGGCGGTCAGGCGGACTTCCCGGTCCGGCTCGCTGTACTTGACGGCATTATCTACGAGGTTGCCAAGGGCCTGCTCGAGCAGGCGCTCGTTCATGGGCACTCGGATGCTTTCCGGGCAGTCGAGTTCGAGGCGGATGTGCTTGGCTTCGGCCGCGGAGCGGAACTGGTTGACGACCGCGAGCAGGACCGGCCGCAGGGGGCGGAGTTCCAGCGGAATTTCGCCGCGCTCCGCATCCTGCTCGATGCGCGACAGGGTCAACAAGTCGTCGATGATGGTGTTCAGGCGCGCGGATTGCTTGGACATGATGTCCAGGAAACGCCGGGCATCCTCGGGCTTGGCCAGGGCGCCTTCCTGCAGGGTTTCCACGAAGCCCTGGATGAGCGTGACCGGGGTTTTAAGTTCGTGGGAGACGTTGGCGACGAAATCCCGCCGGACATTCTCCAGGCGCTTCAAACGCGTGACGTCATTGAGCACGATCACGGCCCCGATGCCGCGGTCCTCCATGTCCCGCAAGACCGAACCTCTCACCTGCAGGTAGCAATCCGGTTCGCCCGGCAGCACGATGTCCTGCTCCGCGGGTTCGGCGCTCTCCAGAATATGATCCACCAAGTGTTGCAGCTGGCTGTTGCGGATCAGTTCAGGCAGCGGCCTCCCGATCCCCCGGGAGGCGTCAATCCCCAGCAGCCGCGACGCGGCGAGGTTCAACCTGAGCAGGCGGCCTTCGAGATCCACCGCCAGCACGCCTTCGGACATGCTGGCCAGGATGGCCTGCAGCTCGTGCTGCTGCCGGCCGCCGGCGCGGATGCGCTCGTCGAGTTGAGCGGCCATTTGGTTCAAACTGTCCGCCAAGGTGGCGGCCTCGGCGGAGCCCGAAACCAGCAGCTTATGCTGGAAGTCGCCGCGCGCGAAGCGTTCCGCGCCGGTTTTCATGTCCTCCAGGGGGAGGCTCAGGCGCGTGGAAACCCAGAAGCTCAAGGCTCCCGCCAGGGAAATGATGATGAGGCCGGCCACCGCGAATTGAAAATACGCATGCCGCAGGGCCGAGAAGAAGGGTGCCGCGGGAATGGCCAGGCGAAGTACGGCCGCCACCCGCCCGTCTCGGCGCAACGGAACGGCCAGGTAGATCATCCTTTTCCGCAAGGTATAGCTGAAGCGGCGGGATGTCCCCCGCCCTGCATGCAAGGCGGTGTAGACCTCCGGCCGGGTGAGATGATTATCCATCCGGAGGGGGTCCTCGTGGGAGTCCGCCGCGACCTTGCCGGTAGGCAGGATGACCGTGATCCGCGCCACGGCCCTCCGGCTCAATTCCGGGACGGCCGCTTGCAGTTCCCGGGCGTGCTCCGGGGTCAGCAATCCCTGCAACCGGGGTTCAACCAGCCGGGCCTTGCTTTCCAGGCTGGTGAGGATTTGCGACAGGGAGAAGCTGCGCAGAAAACCGGCGGCGATCCAGATCACGGCCCCCAAGGACAGGGCGGTGATCAAAAGGTAGGAGGGAAAGAGTTGCCAGCGAAGCCGTTTGCGGTGCATGCCTACTCCTGGAAACGGTAGCCGACGCCCCGGACGGTTTCAATGTATTTGCCGAAGCGGCCCAGCTTCTTCCGCAAGCCCACGATCTGCACGTCCACGGCCCGGTCCGTGACCGCGTACTCCTCGCCCCGGATGCCCTCCACGATCTGATAGCGGGAGAACACCCAGCCGGGCCGGCCGGCGAGCAGGAGCAGAATGCGGAATTCGGTGAAGGTAAGTTCCAGGGGCTTGCCGGCGGCCAGGACTTCGTGGCGGCCGGGGTTGATGACGAGTTCATGCGCGCGCAGCGTCGCCCCCTCCTCGGCGGCCGGCTTTTTCCGGCGGCGGAGGCTGGCCCGGATGCGCGCGATCAGGACCTTGGGGCTGAAGGGCTTGGCGATGTAATCCTCGGCTCCCAGTTCCAGGCCCGTGACCACGTCCGTGTCCTCGCTTTTGGCGGTGAGCATGATGATGGGCACGTGTCGGGTTTTGGCGTCGTTTTTCAGTATTTTGCAGACTTCCCAGCCGTCCATGCCGGGCAGCATGAGGTCTAAAACCACGAGATCCGGAGGGTTGGCCCGGGCGGCCTTGACGGCCTTTTCCCCGGTAGCGACCGTCTGGACGGTATAGCCCTCCTTGGCCAGGTTGTAGCGGATCAACTCCAGGATGTCCGCTTCGTCCTCCACAACCAGAATTTTATGTTTAAGCATTAGGGCCCCCACGAGTCCTGCAGTGTACACGCTCTCATGCCGGGGTGCAGGTTAGAATCCGGTTAGTTTTTCCCTTGGATTTCGTGAGTCGTACCCGGTTCCGGCCGTTGCCGCAGCCACGGCAGTTTTTGGCGTATGGCCAGCAGGCGGCGCCGGTTCACCCCGAAGTCGCCGTACCCCAAGCGCGCGGCCGAGCGGAACTGGATGAGTCCGTGCGCCTGGTCGAAATAAAATTCCCCGTCGTCGACGAAGCCCCATACGGCGCTGGTGAACTCCGCGTGCAGGTAATCGTCGCTTTCGGTCACGATCCGGGAACGCGGCAGGGACAACAGCGCTTGCTTCAGCTCGGCCCGGGCCCGGGCGAGCGGCGGGGGATACGGCCAGGGAGGAAGAAAATGGGCCGGGTCATCGCATTGGCTGCACACGCAATTGGGGGAAGGAGGACACGGAGCCAGGCGGCCTGCGTGCAAGCCGAGCGCAGCCGGGGGGCGGCCGGCACATCCTGTCGTCACACAAAAAATCATGCCCGGCAGCAGCCACAACCAGCACGACGCAGATCGCATTTTCATAAACCTCGCTGCCGGGAGCGCCCCGGAATGACGGTCCGGCTTCCGGCTACGGATTTCCCGGCAGCCGGTGGCCCGTCTTCAACAATTCGGTCATGATCTCCGCCGGAACCGGCGGGCTGAAAAGAAAACCCTGCATCTCGTCGCAGTGCAGGCCGGAAATGAAGGACAGCTGCCCCTCCGTTTCCACGCCTTCCGCGATGACATTCAGGTTCAGATTCTTGGCCAGGGAAGCGATGGCCGTGACCAAGGCGGCGTTGTCGGAATTGACCAGGCTGTCCCGGATGAAGGAACGGTCGATTTTCAGGGTGTCGATCGGGAAACGCTTCAGGTACATGAGCGAGGAGTACCCGGTTCCGAAGTCGTCGATGGCGATGCGGATGCCCTTCTTGTTCAACCACTTGAGGATCATATTGGTGATGTTGATGTCCTTCATGAGAATGCTTTCCGTGATCTCGAGTTCCAGGAACGTCGGCTGCAGCTCCGCTTCGGCCAGGATCTTGAGGATGGTTTCCACCAATTCCGGCTCCTGGAACTGGCGGGCGCTCAAGTTGACGGCCATGCGCATAGCCGGCAGGCCGGCCAGCTGCCAGGCGCGGTTTTGCGCGCAGGCCGTGGCCAGCACCCATTTGCCCAAGGGCACGATCAGGCCTGTCTCCTCGGCCAGGGGGATGAATTCGATCGGGCCCAGGATGCCGAGCTCGGGATGCTGCCAGCGCACCAGGGCTTCGGCGCCGATGATTTGCCCGGTTTGCACATTGACCTGCGGCTGATAGTAGACCAAAAATTCCTCCCGCTCCAGGCCGCGGCGCAGCGCGTTTTCCAGGGCCAGGCGCTCGGAGGCCAGGGCCTGGATTTTCACCTTGTAAAACTTGTAATTGCTGCGCCCCGCGTCCTTGGCGTCGTACAGGGCCGCATCGGCGTTTTTCAGCAGCGTCTGGGAATCGTTCGCGTCCTCGGGATACAGGCTGATCCCGAGGCTGGCGTTGATGTGCAGTTCGCGGCCGTCGCACACGAAGGGTTCCTGAAAGGCGTCCATGATGCTCTGGGCCTGAACGATCGCTTCGCGGAAATGGGTCAGCCCGGGCAGCAACAACAGGAATTCGTCGCCGCTCATGCGGGCGATGGTGTCCTCCTTGCGCAGGCGGCCGGAGAGGCGTTCCCCGACGAGTTGAATCACCTGGTCTCCCAGGCGGTGGCCCAGGGTCTCGTTGATGACCTTGAAACGGTCCAGATCCAGGATCATGACCGCCACCATCTGCTGGTTTTGCTTGGCCCGGGCCAGGGCGCGGAGCAGGAGGTCGTTGAACAGCGTCTGGTTCGGAAGGTCCGTCAGGGCATCATGGTAGGCCATGTGCTTGAATAACTTTTCGGTTTTTTTGCGCTCGCTCAAATCCTCCAGCAAGCCGATGTAGTGTGTGATGACCCCCTCGGGATTTTTCAGGGGCGTGATCAGGGCGGACTCCCAGTACAAATCGCCGTTTTTTTTCCGGTTTTGGAATTCGCCCCGCCATTCCCGGCCCGCGGTGATGGAATTCCACAAATCCTGGTAGGCCCAGACGGGCGTGTTCCCGGACTGCAGGAGGCTGGGCTTCCGGCCGTAGACTTCCTCGCGGGCGTACCCGGTGAGCTGGCAAAAACGCGGATTGACGTAAATGATGCCGCCCTGTGCATCGGTGATGAGGACCGAGACCGAGCTTTGTTCCACGACCCGCGAAAAGAGGCGCAGCTGTTCGTCGCGCGCCTCCGCGGTGGCCGGGTTGGATTCGGGGGCAGAGGGAGATATTCCGGGTGCGGCGTGATCCGGCATGTGGCCAGCCTCTCCGAAAACAAGATGCAGGGAAAGCGAAAATACGGGAAACTAAAAAATTTATACCATGATTTGACTAAATTATATAGAATAAATCTGCCGGAACAGGGAGTTCGGGCCGCGAACTCGGCCGGGATCCGCGCCCGTTGCGGGTGGAGAGGGAGAGAAGGTCCATGGAAAATCCTCACAAGCACGATTCCGGCAAGACGGGCGAAGCGGAGAAATCCGGGGCGCCGCCGGCCTCCGGCACGAAAAGGCCCGGCGAGGAAATCAGGCCGTCTTTGGACCACGCTTCGCCGCCTTCACCGCCCCCTAGTCCCGGCCCCCCGCAGGCCGCGCCCCCGGCTCGCCTCCATGACGCCTCCACCGTCGATGAGGAGAACCAGTTGCGCATCCCGCCTCCCGCAGGAGCGGCGGACGCGCCCGCCGGACCGTCCGCCGCCGGACCGGCAGCTGCAACCCCTTCCCGGGCTGGAACCGCCAAGCCGCAGGCGAGAAGGCCCCGGACGCCTGCTCCGGGACGACCTCCGGCAATGCGGTGGCCGCGGGACGGGGAAACGAAGACTCCGGCAGGCCCGGACGCCGTCCCGGCGCCCCGCAGACCCGCCGTCCCGGCGCCCGGCAGGGCGGCGGCTTCCAGGCCAATCGCGGATGAACAACTCAGGTTTGATATGGCTGCGCAGACCGGGCCCTCCGGCTCCCGGCCCCAGGCTGCCTCCGCGCCGCCGGGACGCTTCCGTCCGGAGGTCCCGCGCCGCGAAGCCGCGCCGCCCCTGTCCGCGGGCCCGGCAACCCGCCGCTGGCAGACGGCGGCGGCCTGGATGGCAGCGGGGCTGGTGCTGGGAATCCTGGCGGCGGTATTTTGGTTCAGCTTCGGCCCGGGGGCGACCCACCAACAGCAGGCACAGAAAGACGCTGGCGTGCAGATGACCGCCCTGCAAAAGCAAATACAGGCTCTGGAAACCGAGGTGGAAACCAGCCGTTTGAACCTGGAAAACCTGCAAACCGGAAACCGCCGGTTAAACGACCTGTTGAACGCCTTTCGGGAAGATTGGGACAAGGCCCCCGAAAAGCCGTCCTACATGAAAACGCCGGATGGCGTAATCCTGTATTGGACCGACAGCATGGTGTGGCGCAAGTACTACGTCTATGAAGGCAAGGGCACTGCCGGCGCCTTGTACCGCTATTCCCGCCTCTTGAAAAGGCCTTTCATCTACCTGAAAAATCCCAAACCGGGATTTTGGCGCTATGCGGTTTCCGCCCTGAACAAGGAAGGGAAGGAAACCGCCCAGAGCCCCGCCCTGACCCTGAGCTTTCCACTCGAATAAGGGGCTTCGCGGACCCTCCGGCCTATGCGCGCACGCACGGTCAGGCAAATCACCTCGGCGGCGGTTTTGGGCGGTGCTCTCCTCGCAGGCCTGGTTTTGCTGCCCCGGCCCGGACCCGAGCGGGCCCGGGTCCTGTACGTCGTGGACGGCGACACCTTGAAGGTCGAATACCAGGGCGCGCGGGAAAGCGTCCGCCTCATCGGCATCGACGCGCCGGAGGTGCATGCCAACGCCAAGGCCCGCCGCGACGCCCGGCGCAGCCGCCGTGATTTGCGCCTCATCACGCGCCTGGGACGGGCTTCCAAGCAATTCGTCGAAAGCCGGCTGGCACGGGGTGCGGAAATCCGGTTGGAATTCGACGTCGAAAAAAGGGATCGCTACGGGCGGCTGCTCGCCTACGTGGTTCTCGCCGACGGCACCCTGTTCAATGCGGAAATCGTGCGCGCAGGCTACGCCGGCTTGATGACCATCCCCCCGAACGTTAAATACCGGGCGGCTTTGGCGGCCGCCTTTGAGTCGGCGCGCGAATCCCGCGCCGGCTTGTGGCAGGAGGATGCTTTTCCATGACCTTGCTCGAGATTCTGGCCCATCCGGAGCCGGCCAGTTTCAATCATGCCCTGGCCGAAGAAGTCCGCGGGATCCTGCTGGCAGCGGGCCATGAGGTGATGTATCACGATCTGTACGGAGAGGATTTTCCCCCGGTGTTGCCGGGGGCGGAAATCCCGGCCGGGGCCCCCCTGGATCCGCAGGTCGCGCGCCATTGCCGGGAGCTGTCCCGCGCGGAAGGCCTGATCTTGGTGCACCCCAATTGGTGGGGCCAGCCGCCGGCGTTGTTGAAAGGCTGGGTGGATCGCGTCTTTCGCCCGGGGGTGGCGTATCGCTTCCAGCCTGGCGACGGCGGGGCGGGCGTTCCGGAGGGGCTGTTGACGGCCAGGACGGCGCTGATTTTCAACACCGGCAACACCCCGCCGGAGCGGGAACGGGAGGTTTTCGGCGATCCCCTGGAAACACTCTGGACACGGTGCATCCTGAATTTTTGCGGTGTGCGCGACGTGCGCCGCAGGTTGTTCGCCACGGTGGCCGACAGCAACCCCGAGCAAAGGCGGGCGTGGATTCGGGAGGCGCGGGACATGGCGGCCGACGCTTTCCCGGCCTGATTCCGCTCCGCCCGGCGCCGCAGCGCGGGCCGCAAATCCCCGGCCCGATCCGCGGCGGGCAAAACCTCCTTGGCGGACCCGGGGAGCCCGTGGTACAATTCGCCCGATTCCCGCGCCGTTTCTACGGTGGCCCGCGCTTGGCGTCCATCCGGCCTCCGGGAACCCATGGCGGAGGAGGGAAGACCGCGGGCGCCATGGCGCCAAGGAGGAACCAGCATGTCCGAACCCCAACGCCTGATCGTCGTCGGCGGCGTGGCCGGCGGAGCGTCCGCGGCCGCCCGGGCGCGGCGCTTGTCCGAAAAGGATGAAATCATCCTGTTCGAACGGGGGCCGGAAATCTCCTATGCCAACTGCGGCCTGCCCTACCATATCGGCGGCGTCATCCCGGAGCGCCGCCGCCTGCTGGTGCAGACGGCGGAGGGCATGCGCAGGCGCTTCCGCATCGACGTCCGCGTGCAGACCGAAATCCTCCGCATCGACCGCCAGGCCAAAACCGTCCTGGCCCGGGAGGCCGCCACCGGCCGCGAGTACACGGAACGGTATGACCGCCTGATCCTCAGCCCGGGGGCGGACCCGGTTCGCCCTCCCCTCGCGGGCATCGATTCGGAAAAAATATTCACCCTGCGGACCCTGGCCGACATGGACCGCATCCTGGGGGCCTTGGGCCATCCGCCGGAGGCAAAAGTTGTGATCGTGGGCGGGGGGTACATCGGCCTGGAAATGGCGGAAGCCCTGCGTCGCCGGCAGGCTTCAGTCGTGCTGGTGGAGATGGAGCCGCAGGTCATGAGTTCGCTCGACCCGGAGATGACGACGGCCATCCATGAACAGCTGGCCCTGCACGGCGTGGAACTGAAGCTGCGGACGCGCGTGACGGGCTTTGCGGAGAACGGGGGCGGCTTGGCTGTTCAAATGGAGTCCGGCGGGACCCTGGAATGCGATTTTGCGCTGCTGGCCATGGGCGTCAAACCGGACGTCGGACTGGCGCGCGCGGCCGGTCTGGAATTAGGGCCGCTCGGGGGCATCCGGGTGGATGCGCACCTGCGTTCCAGCGATCCGGACATCTGGGCGGTGGGCGATGCGGCGGAGACCGAGGACTGGGTCACCGGCCGGCCGGCGCTGGTCCCGCTGGCGGGTCCGGCCAACCGCCAGGGCCGGCTGGCGGCGGACAATGCCGCGGGCCGGGACCAGGCCTACCGCCGCACCCAGGGGACGGCGATCTGTAAAATCTTCGATGTAACGGCGGGCAGCACGGGCGTGAACGAGAAAAGCCTGAAGAAGGCGGGAACGCCCTACGAAAAAATTTACGTGCATCCCGCGGATCATGCCACGTATTATCCGGGGGCCCATGCGCTGCGTCTCAAGTTGTTGTTCGATCCGCAGCAGGGCCGCCTGCTCGGCGCCCAGGCCGTGGGCCGGGCCGGCGTGGACAAGCGCCTGGACGTTTTAGCCGTGGCCTTAAGGGCCCGGATGACGGTCTTCGACCTGGAAAACCTGGAGCTGGCCTATGCGCCGCCCTACGGTTCGGCCAAGGACGCGGTGAATTATGCCGGGTTCGTGGCCGCCAACGTACTGCGGGGCGATGTCCGCATCTGCCACGTGGAGGACGTCCTGCGGCGGGGACCGGACACCCTCCTGCTGGACGTGAGGTCGCGGGCGGAGGTCAAGCAAGCGCCGGTTCCCGGCGCGGTCAACATCCCCATCGACCACCTGCGCGGGCGCCTGGAGGAACTGCCCCGGGACCGGGACATCCAGGTGATCTGCCACGTCGGCATGCGCGCCTACCTGGCCTGCCGGATTCTCAGCCAGCACGGGTTTTCCTGCTGCAACGTGAGCGGCGGGTTCCGAACCTACCAGGACGTGGCCGGAATCATGGCCCCGCGGGAAGAGACGGAACAGGAAGCGCTCGAGGATACGGGGGAAAAACAGGTCGTGCCCGAATGAGCCTTTCCGCGGGGAAATCCGGCGGGTCAGGAGAGGGAGCATGAAAAAATCATTGGGAGCCAGGCCGCTCGTTGTCCCCGCGCCGGTGTTCATCATCGGCACCTATGACAAGCAGGACAGGCCCAATGCCATGTGCGTCGCCTGGGGAGGGATCTGCTGCTCGCGCCCGCCCTGCGTCGCCATTTCCGTGCGGCCGGCGACGCACACTCACGGCAACTTGCTGGAGCACAAGGCCTTTACCCTGAACATCCCCTCCCGCGGCCAGCTGAAGGAATCGGATTATTTTGGAATCGCCTCGGGCAAACAGGAAAACAAGTTCGCCGCCACGGGCTTGACGCCGGTAAAAAGCGACCGGGTCCATGCCCCGTACGTCCGGGAGTTTCCGCTGGTCTTGGAATGCCAAGTCATCCTGAATCTGCAGATCGGGTCCCATACCCAATTCGTGGGCGAAATCGCGGACGTGAAAGCGGAGGCGGAGGTGCTGGATGACAAGGAGAGGGTGGACTTGGCCAAGGTGGACCCCCTGATTTTTTCTCCGGATCAGCATGCGTATTACACCGCGGGGCCGTGGCTGGCCGAGGCCTTCCGCGTGGGCCTGGAGCTCAAGCATCCCGGGGGCCGGTCCTGACTCTTCTGCAAGCCGGAGACCTGCCCAGGAGGAAGATCATGTGGCACAAGGGTGTGGGAGCGGCGGTGGTCCTGCTTCTTTTGGCCCGGGCGGGCGGAGGCCAGACCCCGACGCCCGTGGTGGATCCGGGGAGGGACAAAGCGGAACAGATCATCGCGGCGTACAACCGGATCCTGAAGCAGGACCCGGCGGACGTGGAGGCGTACAACCGCCGGGGCGTGGCGTACACCAATTTGGGAAAATACGAACAAGCGGTCGCGGATTTTTCCATGGCCATCGAACTCAATCCCGGGGACGACAAGGCCTATAACAACCGCGGGTTCGCCTTCGCGGCCTGGGGCCGGCCCGGACGGGCCGTGGTGGATTACACCCGCTACCTGGACCAGAACCCCAAAGACGCGGCCGCTTGGTACAATCTCGCGACCGCCCGCGCCGCTTTGGGCGATGACGCCCAGGCCTGGGAGGATTTCAACCGCGTCATTGCCCTGCAGCCTAAAAATCCCAAGGCTTATTTCAACCGGGGCGTGGCCGCGGCCGCCTTGAACCGGCTGGACGACGCGATCCGGGATTTCACGCGGGCGCTGCAGTTGAATCCGCAGGACACCCATGCGCTGAACAACCGCGGGCTGGCCTTCGGCGCACAGGGCAAGTACGATCAAGCCATCGCCGATTTCACGCGCGCCCTGGAAATCGACCCCGGGGACACGGGCGCCTATCTCAACCGCGGAACGACCTACAGCCGGAAACGCGCCCCCGCCGCGGCCCTGGCGGATTTTAACGCCATTTTGACCCGGGAGCCCCGCAATGCGTACGCGCTTCTCAGCCGCGGCATCATCTTCTCCGAACAGGGGGACAGCGACCTGGCCCTCGCCGATTTCAACCAGGCCATCCGCTTTGCGCCGCACCTGGCCAGCGCCTATTACAACCGCGGCCTGGATTTCAAGGGCCGGCACGCCATACCGGAAGCCGTCCGGGATCTGAAAAAAGCCATCGACCTGGATCCGAAATTCGCGGAAGCCTACTTTAATTTGGCCTTGATTTACGAAGAAGAAGGACGGCGCTCCGACGCGCGCGAAAAATACCGGCAGTATCTGGAAAACGCCCCGGCCCAGCAAGCCCCCAGCATCCGCAAGGCGCAGGAAAAAATCCGCGAACTCGAAAAATAACCCCGTGTCCGCCCCTGAACCGGGCCTGTGGGCTAGGGAATGATGACCAGCTTGAAGGTCTGCCGCAGGGAATCCAGTTGCAGGGCGAGCAGGTACGTGCCCGGGGCCAGGTTTTGGCCGAAGCGGTTCTGGCAGTCCCAAGGCAGGCGGTAGTTGCCCGCGTTCTGGTGTTCGTGCACCAGCGAGAGGACGCGCCGGCCCCGCAGGTCGAAAACCTCGAGCTTGACCAGGCCGCTCTTGGGCAGGGAGTAAACCACGGTCGCCCGGCCTCCGCGCTGAATGGGGTTGGGGTAGGCGTGGCCGCCCAGCTTCTCCGGCACGATGGAATTCAAGGCCAGGTCCTGGCGCAGCGCCGTGTTGGCCGGCAGGGTCACGGAGACCTCGCCGCGGGTGTAGTTGTTCAGCGGGTCCTCGGCCGCCAGCAGATAGGGCGAGGCGGAAGGCGCCGGCACCAGCAGCGCAAAGTCCCCGGCCTGGCTGTCCACGGCTCCCGCCGCGGCTCCGTCCGGCGCGGTGAGCGTCAGATGGATGCCCGACAGCAGCTGCCCGCTCCCCTGGTCGCTGACTTGGCCGTACACGCCGGGCTGGAAATCCACCGACGGATGGTCGTTCAACGCCACGCCCAGCACGGTTACGGCCAGGGAGCGCGTGCCGGACTGAGCGGCGGTCATGTCGATTTGATAATCTCCCGTCTGCCCGGCCACCGGGGCGAAGGTGGCGGGATCCAGGGTGACCGTGCCGCCCGACACCGAAAACAGGAAGTCAGTCGCTTGCAGGCCGGTCACCGGCGCATCCGCCTGGTCCCGGATTTGCATCAAGACCCGGGACGGATGCTGGCCGGAAGCCAGCACGGGCGAGGTGGCCGTGACCCGGCTCGCCGCCCGGTCCGGCGGGTTGGTCCATTGCAGGGCGGTGGTGCCGGGGTCGGCCCGGCCGCCCTGGGCGCTGGGCTGGTTCGAGTACCAATTCTCCCATTCCACCACGCGGAACAAGTAGGCCTGGCCGTCGTTCAGCGTCAGGTCGCGCCGGACCTGCACGGAGAAGCTGACGGGCGCGGTCGTGTCGGCCGCCTGCACGTAGTACAGACCCTGGGTGGAGGTGCCGTGCAGGGGGACGGGACCGTTGGCGGAAATCTGTCCGTGGGAATCCACCTGGGTGGGCAGGTCGCCGTCCTGCAGGAAAAGGTACAGGTTGTAATCCGGGGGATAATAGGAAGGGTGGCTCACGCTGTCCAGCAACTCGACCTGCACCGTGATCGCCTGGCCGGGGGCGGCCCGCATCGCCTGGGGCGTCAGACCCACGTGGTGGAAGGACATGCCCGGGCTTTCCATCGTTTCCACGCAGCCGATGTCGGCGATTCCCTGCGGGCGGGGCTGTTGAAAATAGTCGTACGCGGGGGCGCTGTGGCCCAGGAAGCTCATGCTGCCGTGCGCCCAATTCTTGCCCGTCGTGTCCGGACGGGGCTCGAACGGATAGGGGAACGCGACGGCGTAACTTAAACTTTGACCCCATAGGTCCTGCCCCGTGTATTCCTGCCACAGTTTCTGGTGGGGTATCGCGATGAGGGCTCCATTGCCCCCGGGACCCGAAAGCTCCGCGAAGGTCCGGCCCTGGCCTCCGATCAGATTGTCGCTGCTGCGCCAGCTCGGCTGGGGATCGGAGGGCAGGACCTGGGGATCGTCGCGCCGGGGGGCATAGTCGGTCTTGATTTCTGCCCCGGCGCCTCCCGGGGTGCCGTTGCCGGAAACGAGGTTGTTGAAGAGCACGGTTCCGGCGCAGGACGACTGCAGGTCCAGGCCGTATTGGTTGCCCGTGATCGCGTTGTTCACCAGCACGCAGTCCACGGCATTGGCCACGGTTGCGCCCGTCGTGTTGTCCTTGAGCCAGGAGTTCTGGATCCAGCTGTTGGAGCACTTGTCCAGAAGTACGCCCGTGCCGGTGTGGCTGACCACGCAGCTGTCCACGACCACGTTGCTGCTGGGGGTGGAAACCACGATGCCGTCCCACAGGTGGCTCTGGGCCCAGACCTCGCACTCGCGCCAGGTCACGCCCGTGCAGTTTTCCACGCGCAGCATGCGCTGGAAAGTGGCGCCGGCCGGTGGGCCGATGAACACCAGGCTCCGGAAACCGACGCTCCGCATGTTCTGCAGCAGGACGCTGGAGCTCTGGTTGGCCGTGGCCAGGATTCTCACGGGGCCGCCGTAGCTGAAAATGCCCCCCGCCTCATCGCCCTGGAATTCCACCGAGCCTACGGAGGTGAAATTACTCAGCACCAGCGTGTCCGAGAGGTAATCACCTGCCGCGATATACACCTGGCAATTGTCCGTCTGGCCCGACTGGTCGGCTGCCGCCAGGGCCTGCACCGCCCGGGTCACGCTGCCGAAGGCCGTGTTGGGAGTCAGCCCGTCGCTGCCGTCGAACCCGTGCGTGGAAACATAATAGGTGGTGGGGGCGGGGGTCGCGGCCCAGAGCAGGCCCGGAAGCGCCAGGAAGAAGATCCCGATCAAACCCAGGCTGGAAAATTTCACGGCTCACCTCGCGTGGCAGGATTCGGGCGCGCACCCCTGCGTTGCGCGCCTCGGGCGGCAGGAGGCCCGGCCCGGCGTTCGGGAAGTTACCTCCCCAGGAGCCTTTTTAAATTCGGCAATTGCTCCTGGGCCGCGGCCCGCCCGGCCTCGATCAGCTCTTTTTTGCGGCTGAAATCCGTAATGCCCACGTTGCCGACATCCGGCTCGATGAGCACATCGAAGCGGTCGCGGTTCAGGCGCACGATTTCCTCGCTCATGATATCGATGGATTCGAGCACGACGCTCAGGATGTTGGGGGCGCCGTTGGAAAAATCGGGCTGGCGTTTGGAGACATTCACGCCGATGACGATCTCCGCGCCCAAATCCCGCGCGATTTTCGGCGACAGATTGCCCAGCACGCCCCCGTCCACCAGCAGCTGGTTGCCGTGGGGAACCGGCGGAAAGACTCCGGGCACCGAAGTGCTGGCCCGGATCGCGTCCCGAATCGGGCCGCTCTGGAAAACCACGGGCTGGCCGGTGTTCAGATCCGCCGCCACCACGGCCAGGGGGATTTTCAAATCCTCCAGGTAGCGGGCCGTGATGTTATGATCCACGTAGGCCTTGATGGCTTCGCCCTTGGCCAGGCTTTCGCGGAGATTGAAAACGCTGTAATCGAAGATCTCCTTCTTGTCGATCTGGAAAGACTTCCATTCCAGGGTGAAGGAATTCGCGCTGTCCGCGTACATGGCGCCGATCAGGCTCCCCACGCTGACGCCCACGATGAGATCGATGGGAATCTTGGCGTTCTCCAGTTCCCGGATGACGCCGACATGGGCGAAGCCCCGTGCGCCGCCTCCGCCCAGGACCAGCGCGACTTTTTTAGGTTGCGCGTTTTGCGGCGCCGTGGCGCAGCCGCCTGAGAATACCGCGAACGCCAAGACGGCGGCGCCCCACACCAGAATGGTCCATCCGTGCCGACGTTGGACATGCCTGAACATGCAGCCCGCTCCCTGATTTGGACTGGAAACGGTCCCATCTTACCAAATTTCGGCGGGCAAGCCTACTAAAACGACATTCCGCCCGGCCGCGAAACAGCGGTTTGGCAATGGAAAGCCGAGCATGCATATTGATTTTCTTTCGAAAAACAGGGAAAATATACGGCGGGTGCCCTGCAGGCGACTGACCCTCATCCTCTGCCGCACCAGGAAAGGCGGTCCGTATGCTGAAAGAGAGACGACGCGGGACCAGAATTCAACCCACTTTCCGTGTCCGCACCGAAGTGCTGCAGGAGAAGGGCAATATCCACATGGCGGTTTTTGCGGACATCGTAAACCTTTCCGAGAACGGGATCTGCCTGCAGTCTCCCCTGAAACTGAATTTGCGGGATAAAATCGTCATCTTCCTGCCCCGGCTGGACCAGGAACTGCCTTTCGTCATTCATGGTGCGGTCATCTGGGTCAAACCGGTCGGCCCGTATATGTTCAAATACGGCGTCAAATTCTCCGGGGTCAGAAAAACCGACGAAAAGAAGGTGCACACGGAACTGAAGGACATCATGACCTCGTATTTTTCCCAGAAATCCATGGAACTCTGAGTCCTCCCCGCATCCTCCGGAAGCGGCCCGGGGTTCCGCAACCGCCGCTCCCCGCCGAGTTGCACGCCATCCCGCGAGCTTACGGTTCGTGAAAATCCCCGGAGCGGGACCGGTGCGCGCCGGCCCCGAAAAGACCTGTTGCATTTTGGATGGGCCGGTAGGAAAATGTCGCCGGACCAGATCGCGGCAAAGGGGATGTGCTGGATGCGACGAATCGGGGGCCTTTTCCTCACGGCATTTTTGACCGCGCCGGTGTGGGCGGCCGTGCCGGCGAAAGGGGTCATCTACCCGGGCGCCAAGCTGGACAAGGCCGAGACCCTAAAACACGCGCACCTCAAGGCCAAAGCCGGTGACCTGACCCGGAGGTTGATGGGCAGCGTCCGGATCTACACCACCCAGGACAGCTTCCAGAAAGTCTACCGTTATGACCGGCGGCTGTTCCCGGAAACCGACCTCAATTTGAAAAAAACCGGCGCCGGCTCCCTTCCGGGCAGATCCTGAATGACGCCTATTTCTGCCTGGATGGCGCAAAATCCATCAGCCAGTCGAAACACTGGTTGAAACTCCAGCGTCCCTGGAGCGGCGCCGTGAAATTCAATAAACGCATGGAGCCCGATTATTCCGACATCCGGGACCGGACGGTCATCGGCCTTGTGGAGAGGTGATTTCTTCACACCGGGGCCGGACCGGGTGAGGGCCCTGACGCGAGCCCGCTGCGCGGGGCTCCCGGCGCTTCCGGAATCGTTCCGGGCGGCGGAGAACCCGGAAGCCTCTGAAAGGATCATGCGGGGGAGGGAAAAATGAATTGGCGCATCGTGTCCATACTCATGGGATTGGCGGCCTTGAGCGCCGTGCTGATTGCCAGCTACTTCAGGGGGAAATTCTGGGCGGTCATTATTCTGCTGCTGGCCGCGGGCATCGCCTTCATGGGCTGGGTGTTGTCCCAACGCAGGTTTCTGCTGGCTTCCATCATGGCCTTCCTGCTGGGGGTGCTGGTGGTCCTGATCCTGTTGGTGCTGTTTGGCGTCCTTTAGGCCGGACCGGCACGGACGGTCCTCGGCGGAGGGAACCATGAAAATCCCGGGAATGGCGGTAATGCTGGTGCTGCTGGCTGGCGGGCAAACGCACGGAGAAATCATCACCCAGGAAATCCTCTATCAGCAGGGCGGCACGCGCTTGGCCGGCCTGCTGGCCTATGACGACGCCCGGACCGGACCGCGTCCAGGCCTGCTCGTGGCTCCCGACTGGATGGGCCCGTCGGAATTCACCACCGAACGCGCCCGGCGCTTGGCCGCGCTGGGATACGCCGTCCTGGTGCTGGACATGTACGGGCCGGACGCACGACCGCATGACGCGCAGGCAGCGCGGCGGATTTCGGAACGCTTCAAATCGGACCGGGCGCTGACGCGCGCGCGGGCGGCCGCCGCCCTCGAGGTTCTGCGCGCCCGGCCGACGGTGGATCCGCGCCGCCTGGCGGCTATGGGATATTGCTTCGGCGGCATGGTGGTGCTGGAACTGGCCCGCAGCGGCGCCGGCCTGGCCGGAGTCGCGAGCTTTCACGGCGAGCTTGACACGCCCGAACCCGGGGATGCGAAAAACATCCGCGGCAAGGTCTTGATCCTGCACGGAGCCGACGATCCGCGCGTGCCGCCGGAACAAGTGGCGGCGTTCGAACGGGAAATGCGGGCGGCCCGGGTGGATTGGCAAATGAACGTCTACGGCAACGCGGTGCATTCCTTCACGAATCCCCGGGCCGGCAGCGACCCTGCCCGCGGCTCGGCCTACAACGCCGAAGCGGACCGCCGCTCCTGGCAGGCCCTGCGGGATTTCCTGGCCGAACTCTTTCCCGAACGGCCGGCGGCGGAAACGGCCGTTCCGTAAACGGCGGCCGTCCGGCCCGGCTTGCGCTGCCGGGGCGAGGCAGGAGGCGGCAATGCAGGCCATTCAGGCACGGCAATACGGCGGACCCGACGTCATGCGGCGGCTGGAGCTGCCCGATCCCGCCCCCGGGGCCGGGCAGGCGGTGGTGCGCGTGCGCGCCGCCGGCGTCAATCCCGTGGACACGCTCATGCTTGCCGGAACGCAGGGTTATGCGCCCCGGCTGCCATTCACGCCGGGTCTGGACGCGGCCGGAGTGGTGGAAGCCGTGGGCTCCGGGGTGGAAGGCCTGGCGCCGGGTGAACGGGTCTACCTCTCCGGCTCCTTAAGCGGAACCTATGCCGAGCGCGTCCTCTGCCAGGCGGGGCAGCTGCATCCCCTGCCCGAGTCCTGTTCTTTTTCCCAGGGCGCGGCCCTGGGGGTGCCTTACGCCGCCGCCTACCGCGCCCTGTTCCAGAGAGGCCGCGCCCGGCCCGGTGAGACGGTTTTAATCCACGGCGCCACCGGCGGCGTGGGTCTGGCGGCCTTGCAGTGGGCCGCGGCCTCCGGGCTGGAGGTGCTGGGCACGGCCGGATTCCCGGAAGGGTTGGAGCTGGTCCGGGCGCAGGGCGCGCGCCGGGCCTTCGATCATTTCGATCCGGAACACTTGCAGCAAGTTCTGGAGTTCACCCGCGGGCGGGGCGTGGATGTGATTCTGGAGATGGCGGCGCACGTCCATCTGGGCCGAGATTTGTCCGTTATGGCGCCCGGCGGCAGGATCGTGGTCATCGGCAGCCGGGGACCCGTGGAAGTCAACCCGCGGGACCTCATGACCCGCGAGGGCCAAATCCTGGGCTTGTTGGTGTTCAATGCCTCGGAGCGGGACCGCGCGGAAATTCACGCTGCCCTGGGGGCGGGACTGAATCACGGAACGCTTCAACCCGTGGTCCGCCTGGAATTGCCCCTGGAAGATGCGCCCAGGGCCCACTTGGCCTTGGCGGACCAGCACGCCTACGGCAAAGTCATCCTGGTTCCCTAATGACGTCCCGCCTGTGTGGCCGGTACACGAGCCGGTCCCCGTTCTTCGTCGGTCACTGCCAGGGGAAAAATGGAATTTGAGGCAAGTCCACGTTGACAGGAACCCGGGAATCAGGTAGGATAATTATACATTAAGTATAATTACACAAAATGACCAAGGCGGGCGGTAACCATGACTCGTCCGGCCGGCTTAGCCGACCAAAAACTCATTCGCGCCGCATTGGAACTGATTCCGGAGACGGGATTTTCCGGATTGAAGCTGCGCCGGGTCGCAGACCGGGCCGGCGTCAACCTGGGAATGTTCCATTATCATTTCAAAGATAAAGACGATTTTTTAAAGCGGGTCGCGGCGGAATTTTACGAGGTGTTTTATACCCGGTTCTCGCTGGGCATCGCCACCAGTTCCAATCCCCTGGCCCAGCTGCGCAAGGCCTTGACCACGGTGGGCCGGTTTGCCCGGGACCACCGGAAACTGCTGCTGGCCCTGGGCCGGGATATCCAGGATCAGCACGCGTTCACGGTCCGGTTGATCCAGGACTACGTCAACCGTCACGCCAGTGTCATCGTCGGTTTGGTCATGAAATGTCAGGCCGCCGGCTTGATCGCGGATTATCCGGTTCCGACGGTCATTTCTTTTCTCATGGGCGCCTTGGCGGCGCCGTCCCTGCTGATGGCCCTGGCCGAAAAGGCCAGGCTTTCGCAACCCTACGAAACCTTGAAAAAGTCCGTTGCCCCGTATCTGTTGTCCGAAGCAGCCGTGGAGCAAAGGCTGGAATTGGCGCTGCGCGCGCTCGAGCCGGAGCGCCCCGGCCGGGAGCCGGAGAAAATGCCGCCCGCTCCGCGCAGGGGCGGCGGCGCGAAACCAACCAGGAGGCATCCATGAAACCCCTGATCGTACTCGCCGGCCTGCTCGGCTTGACCGCCGGCGCAGCTTGGGCCCAGGTGCCGGAACTCTACCTGACCCTGGACCAAGCCGAGCAGCAAACGCTGGAGACCTCGCCGCAATTGCAGGGTAAGGTCTTGGAACTGGAAGCCGCCAAGGCCCGTGCCGATAGTTACTACGGCTTGTTATGGCCGCGCTTGAGCCTGGAAGCCGCCTGGCGGTATGTCACCGAGGTTCCCAGCATCCAACTGCCCGGTCCGAGCGCGCCGGAGATCGCCCTGGGCGATCATGTCAGTTATTCGGTCGGACCCATGATTTCCTGGAATATCTGGGACTCGGGGGGCTCGTATTACGCCTGGCAGGCCGTCCAGGCTGGCTTGCGCGCCCAGGAACAGGAGCTGGAGGGCCTGCGCCGGGAACTGCGCCTGCGCGTGCGCCTGGCGTATTTCCAGACCCAGCTGGCCGCCAGCCAGGTCGGCCTGCTCGCGGACGCACTGCAACTCGCGCTGGCCCAGTACCGGGACATCCGGGCGCAGCTGCGCGCCGGCGCCTCCAGCCGCATCGACGCCTTGTCCTCCCACCAGGATGTGTTGAACGACCTGCGGCAGCTGCGCCGGGCGCGCAATGATTTGGGGGCGGCGGCTCACGATTTGCTGGGTCTGACGGGTTCGGGCCTGGACCTCGACCTGTCCCTGCCGGTCGGCGCCGATTTGGTGGGCCGTTTGCCGGAGCAGGCCGAACCTCCGACCGTGGCGATCCGCATGGATCCGCTGCCGGAGTCCCTCCGGCGCCTGGAGGGCGCAGCCTCGGCGGAACTCGACCCGGACTACCCGCGGGTGCGCCAGTTTCTGGAGCTCGCCGCATCGGCCCGCCAGGCGGCCGCGGGCTTAAGCGCCGGGCATTGGCCGCAAATTCAAATCTACGGCAAGACCAGCCTGGATTACCCCAACGGGCCGGTGCTCGAGACCATTCATCAGAACACGGCCGGCGTCAACGCCAGCTGGTCCCTATGGGAAGGAGGCCGCGTCGTGAATCAAGTGTCCGTGCAGGAACGCACGGCCCTCGCCAGCGAGCAGTACGGCGCGCAAGCCCAGCGGGACCTGATCCAGACTTGGCAGAAGACGCGGGACCGTCTGGGCCAGCTCCGCGCCGAGCAGGACCTCAACGGACAGGCCGTGGCCGAAACCGACGAACTGGCCGGTCTGGTGTATGCAGCCTACCGCGCCGGGCGTGCGAACTACCTGGAAGTCCAAAGCGCGAATTACCGGGCCTTGAGCGCGAAAGTCCAGCAGGCGCTGACCCAGGCCCAGATGCTGATCCAGCTGGCCACGCTCGACAGCCTATCCGAGCCGCAGCAAAATGACGAGGCAGGGGGTCGGGGGCGGTGAGGCCACCGACTGAAACAGGCAGGAAAGCAGGACGCATCGGCGCAGGCCCCTTCGGAGCCTGGGGTGGTCAGGGGAAGGCTCCCCGGACTCCGTGCGGGGGGTGACCACGAGCCGAAGAGACCTATTTCCGCTTTCGGCGAGAGCCAGAGGGGAAGCCTCCCCTCTGGAGAACGCAGCGAAAGCGTCAGGGGAACCTGGGGTTCCCCTGAAAGTTCCTTGACGGGGGAGACCCAGCCATGAAAGACAAAAAGAAGATCATCATTCCCGTTATCCTGGTGCTGGCCGCGGCGGCGGTCGTGTGGTGGCTCGTGCGCCCGAAACCTTTTTACTATGCCGGCACGATCGAAGCCACGGAAGTCACGCTCTCCGCCCGCGTGGCTTCGGTCATCGCCAGCCTGCCGGTGCAGGAAGGCGACCCGGTGCTGGCCGGCCAGACGCTCATGACCTTGGCGGGGGAAGACCTGCGGCTGGCCGCGGACCTGGCGGAAAAGGAATTCCGGCGGGGGCAGAAACTCCTGGCCAACGGCTCGATCACCCAGGCGGCCTTCGATCAGATGAAATTCAAACGCGACCAGGCGTCTCTGATGCTGTCCTGGTGCACCATTGACTCGCCGGTGACCGGCACGGTCCTGAACCGCTACCGCGAGCCCGGGGAAATGGTGGCGCCGGGCACGACCTTGTTCACCTTGGCAGACCTCTCCGAGGTCTGGGCCTACATCTACGTCGAGCAGCCCCGGCTGGCCGCTCTGACCCTGGGACAGATCGTGGAGGGAAGCCTGCCGGAAATGCCGGACCGGGCTTTCATGGGCAAAATCGTCTTTCTGCGCCCGGAAGCGGAATTCACCCCCAAAAACGTGCAAACCCGGAGCGAACGCACGCGCTTAGTGTACGGAGTGAAAATCTCCTTCCCCAACCCGGACAAGATCCTGAAACCCGGCATGACGATCGAAGTGCGGCTGCCGGAAAAGTAGTCCGCCGCCGGATCCGGCGACGCGGAAGGTCCAAGTACGCGGGGAGAACAGGAGAACCGGGACCATGTCCTTGATCGGCATTGAGGTGCAAAACGTGCGCAAGCGCCTGGGAGCGGTCCAGGCGCTGGACGGGATCCGCACGCGTTTCGAACCGGCCTTGTTGCACGGCATCATCGGGCCGGATGGAGCCGGGAAAACCACCCTGCTGCGCACCCTGATCGGCCTGCTGCATCCGGACGCCGGGCAGGTGGTGTATCTGGCCGACGACCGCCCCGTGTCTTTTGGAGCCGTGCGCCCCCAATTCGCCTACATGCCCCAGCAGCAAAGCCTTTATCCCGACCTGTCCGTGGGGGAACACTTGGATTTTTTCCGCGACCTGTACTTGATTCCGCGGAAAGTCTACGAGCCCAGGCGGGCCGAACTGCTGCACTTGACGCGCCTGGAGGCTTTTCAGGACCGCCCGGCCGGCAAGCTTTCGGGCGGCATGTATAAGAAACTGGGTTTGATGTGCGCCTTGCTGCAGTCCCCGACGGTGGTCCTGCTGGACGAGCCGACCAACGGCGTGGACCCGATCAGCCGCCGCGAATTCTGGGATCTGCTCTACCGCCTGGTGCGCCAGCAAATCCTGGTGATTCTTTCCACCGCCTACATGGACGAAGCCGAGCGCTGCAGCCGGGTGCATGCCCTGGACAACGGGCGGGTCCTGGCCGCGGGCGAACCGCGGAGCCTCCTGCGCGAGGCCCGGGCCGGCAATTTCGAGGAATTGTTCCGCAAACGATCGGAGGCGGGCCGGCCATGAAGCAGACGCCCTGGGCGGTCCAGGTCAGGGATCTCAGCGTGCGCTTCGGCAATTTCACGGCCGTGGACCATATTTCCTTTGCGGTCCGGCGGGGGGAAATCTTCGGCTTTCTCGGCGCCAACGGCGCGGGCAAGACCACGACCATCCGCGTGTTGTGCGGGTTGCTGGTCCCCAGTTCGGGCCAGGTCTGCATTTCGGACCTGGACTGCACCGCCGACGCCCGCGCGGTCAAGGCCAAGGTGGGCTACATGTCCCAACGCTTCACCCTCTACAACGATCTGACCGTGGAGGAGAACCTGGCGTTCGCGGCCAGCCTGCGCAAGCTTTCCGAGGAGACGATCCGCCGCCGCACCCGGGAGCTCTTCTCGTTCGTGGATTTCACCTTTCCGGTCACAACCCGCGTGGCGGACCTGCCCGGGGGCATCAAGCAACAGCTGGCGCTGGCCGCCGCCCTGCTCCATGACCCGGAAATCGTCTTTTTGGACGAACCCACGGCCGGCGTGGCGCCTGCGGTGCGGGCGCGCTTCTGGGAACTCATCCGCAAACTGGCGCAGGCCGGCAAGACCCTGTTCGTGACCACCCACTACCTGGACGAGGCCGAAAACTGCGAGCGCATCGCCTTGATGCGCGAGGGCCGGATCATCGCGCTCGACAGCCCCGCCCGCTTGAAGGCCGCCACCTTCCGCGAGCCGCTGCTGGAGATCGAGCCGAAACTGGGCGCCCCGCGCACATGGGTGGAGAACCTGCAACTGGATCCGAAGGTCGCCCGCCTCCAGCCCTACGGACGGCGGTACCACGTCCTGATCCTGGATCCCAAGGCGTGGCGGAAGATCGCGGCCCGCATGCCCAAGACGTTCAAGCTGCGGACCATTTCACCCTCCTTGGAGGACGTGTTCATCCGGCTGGTGGAAGGGGAGCGGGCATGACGGGCGGATTTTATCTCAGCCGGGCCGCCTCCATGGCGCGCAAGGAAATCCGGCACATCCTCCGCGACCCCTTCACCCTGGCCTGGGCCGTGGGTCTGCCCATCGTGATGATGCTGTTCTTCGGCTATGCCATCGACTTCAACGTGCGCGAGGTGCGTCTCGTGGCCGCCGACCGCGACCATACCCGGGCCTCCCGGGAACTGCTCTCGCTGTTCGGCAGTTCGCGCTTTTTCCGCGTCCAACCCCTGGAGGCGGGACGCTCGGCGCCCGCGGATCTGGTTCAGGAAAAGACCAAGGGGGTCTTGATCGTCGAGCCGGGGTTTGGCCGCGACCTGGGCGCGGGCCGGCCGGTTCAGGTCCAATTGCTTTTGGACGGCGCGGATAATTCCACCACCGGTCTCATCGTCTCCTACTTCGCGGGCATCCAGCAGCTGGCCTGGAAACGCCTGGCCCTCGCAGTGCCGCGCGCGCCCGTGGCCTTGGTCACGCGCTATCTGTTCAATCCCGAACTCAACAGCCACTGGTTCGTGGTGCCGGGCCTGGCCGTGGTGGTCATGGGCATCCTGTCCATCATTCTCACCGCGCTGACCGTGGCGCGGGAATGGGAGACCGGGTCCATGGAACTGCTGTTGTCCACGCCGGTGCGGCCTCTGGAAATCATCCTGGGCAAACTGGCCCCCTATCTCGGCCTGGTCTTCGCCACCGTGGTCTTCATCTATCTGATGGCCCGCCTGCAGTTCGGCGTGCCGTTCCGCGGCAGCCACCTGACGTACCTGGTCGGCGTGATCCTCTTTTTAACCCTATGCCTGGCCCAGGGTCTATTGATCTCCGTCCTGACCCGCCAGCAGACCGTGGCCGTCCAGGTGTCCTTCATCTCGGGCTTGCTGCCGACCCTGCTCCTGTCCGGGTTCATTTTCCCGATCGAGAGCATGCCGGGCTTCTTCCAGGGGCTCACCTTCATCCTGCCGCCGCGCTGGTTCGTGACCGTGAGCCGGGGCCTGTTCCTCAAGGGCGCCGGCCTGGCTGAACTCGCCCTGCCCCTGGGCATGCTAACGCTGTTAAACCTGCTCATGGTGGGGGCCTCCCTCAGGGCCTTCAAGCGGGACGTGGAGCCATGAATCCGACCCTGCTGGGATTCGTGCGCAAGGAATTCATCCAGACCCTGCGCGATCCGCGCATGCGCGTGCTCATCTTCCTGGCGCCGATCCTGCAACTGCTGCTTTTCGGCTACGCGATTTCGACCGAAGTGCGCAACATCCGCCTGGCGGCCCAATACGCGCCCCAAGACGTCCTGGCGCGCCGGCTCGAGGAACGGGCCCTGCGTTCGGGCTGGTTTCTTCCCGCCGCCGTACGCGGCGGCGATCCCTTTGCATGGATCCAGGCCGGCCAGGCCGACGCCGTGTTCATCGCCCCGGCGCGGGGCCTCACCCAGGACGTGCAGCGCGGCGGCGCCCGGGTCCAGGTGCTGGTGGATGCCACCAACGTGCTGCGGGCCCGCGCGGTGGAACGGTACCTGCAGGCCGTACTCCAGGAGGTCCTGGCCGAGGCCTTCCCGGGAGCGCAAACCGCACCACCCATCGCCTTCGACGTCCGCATGCTCTACAACCCCGCCATGGATACCGCCTTCTTCCTCGTGCCGGGCGTCATGGTCATGCTGCTGTGCATCATCACCGTGCTGTTGACGAGCATGTCCTTAGTGCGGGAAAAGGAACTGGGCACATTCGAGACCCTGATCTCGGCGCCCGTGAAGAACTGGGAGATCCTCCTGGGCAAGACCCTGCCGTTCATGCTCCTGAGCATGGTCGTGGTGCACCTGATCCTGTTGGCGGCCATCGTGATCTTCGGACTGCCCATGCGGGGCGCCTATTGGAAATTCCTGCTGGCGGCCTTTCTCTTCGTCTGCACCACGGTCTCCGTGGGCACGCTCATCTCGACCATCGCCAGGCGGCAGCAACAGGCCATGATGGCCACCTTCCTGTTTCTCTTTCCGGCCATCATGCTGTCGGGCATGATGTTCCCGATCGAGAACATGCCCGAGGGGCTCATTCTGGTGGCCTATTTGAATCCCTTGAAATACATGCTGACCCTGCTCCGCAACATTCTGCTGAAAGGCGGGGACGATTGGGTGTTCTGGACGAACCTGGCGGCCCTGTTTTTAATCGCTTTGGTGGCCGTGGGAGCCAGTTTCAACCGTTTCCGCCAAACCCTCAATTAATTACCGTAAAAACAAGCCGAAAAGAGAAGCGCCCGGACAAAATAAACCGCCCGTAATGTCGCAAAAACCGACGTCCAGCCGGCTAGTATTAATAATTATTGGAAATAATAGCATTACGGTTTTCTGGTGATATACTGTAAATAGAGTAAAGACGCCCGGGATAATCATTCAACTATGCCGCGAACCTGTACGAAAAACATCCGCAGCCCAAGGAATATCAGGAATTCGCTACTGCGCGCCCGCCGGCGTCACGCCGGTTTTGCGCTGTGGACGAAATGCCTTTCCCTGCTTCTCTCCCTCAGTTTCATTTTTCCCTATCTCACCTGGGCGTTTGAACCGGAAAATTTTCCGAATCCGCCCGCGGCGGAATTTACCCCCCCGCATAAACCCATCACCATTCCTTCCGAGTACGGGATCATCACCCAGTCGTTCCGGGGCGGAGACCGCCGGGTGGTGGTGATCCAGGATTTGCATTGCAACTTTGAAGTTCAGATGAACATTGCCGGCATCCTGGATCATTTGGCGGACACCCAGGGGCTCCGGCTGGTCGGCATCGAAGGGGCGAGCCAACCCCTCAATGTCAGCAAGCTCGGGAGCTTCCCCGTGCCCGAGGTCAAACGGCAGGTCGGCCGGTATCTGGTTCGGCGGGGAGAAATCGGGGGCCCGGAATACTATGCCGCCACCGGGCGGCATCCCATCCGGGTCAAAGGCATCGAGACCCGGAAACTTTACCAGCAGAGCCTGGCCGAAGTGCGGAGCTTTTTGAACCCGGAGAACCAGGGGATCTGCTACGACTTGCGCGAGGCGTATGAGGAACTTAAAGGCCGCTGGTACACGCCGGCCTTGGGATCCTTGGATCAACTGCAGTCCCGGTACCGCCAGGGCCAACTGGGGCTGCGCGCGTACGTCCTGGCGCTGCAGCGGGAGGCCCGAAAATTCGGCGCCGAACTTGCGGACGCGCCGGAGATGCAGGCCATCCTGCAGGGGGCGCAGGCGAACCTTCCGCCCTCCGGCGACCGGGAAAAGCTGGACAGCGAACTGGACGCATGGGTGGCCGCCCTGCGGGAAACGCTGTATACGCGGGAGGAGCAGCGGTCCCTGGACCTCTACCTGGGCCGTCTGGACGTGCTGGAAAAACTCATGCATATTTCCGCCAGTCCCGCGGAAGTATCCGCTTTCTGCGCGCACCGCCCGGACTATGCCGCGACGGCGTTTTTGCAGGGCCTGCGGCAATTGTCACCCGCCGGGACGGAGGCCCAGGACCTGGAACCGGAAATCCTCCAGCTGGATGCCTGCCTGGAACGTGTCGCGGATTTCTACCGCTTGGCCGACGAGCGCAGCGGGCAGTGCGCCGCCAATCTGCTGGACCGCATGCGCCGGGACGGGGCCGACTTGGCCGTCCTGGTCGCGGGCGGTTTTCACGCGGCAGGCATTCAAAAGACCTTGGAAAATGCGGGGGTCTCATATCTGGGCGTGCAGCCGCGCGTGACCGACTTCGAAACCGATTCCCCCTACTTCCAGTTGCTGCAGAACCGAGTGACACCTTTGGAAAAGCTTCTGACCGCGCGGCAGAACCTGCTGGCCATCCCGGTAAGCAGCGTGGAGGTCAGGGAAGACGCCGGCACGCAAGACACAGCCGCCGCCATTCTGAATGAAGACAACCTGGAACAGCTTGCCGGGACGCAGGACCGGCAGACCTTGCAGCGCTACCGTGCGCATCTGAATTTCATCCAGGTTCTGCTGAACGGCTGTCTCGTCGACTGGCTGGCCGGACAAGGGGCCGGCGCCCGCCTGTTCCTGAAATATTTTTCCCTGAAACAAGACTACCCTGCGGATTATTCCGGATTGGAATTCAATGCGGCCAAAGCGACCTCGGAAACCTTGAAACAACTGGCCGCGGGCCAGCCCGCCGTCCTGCAGCTGGCGGACGCGGGCGTGCCGTTCACCCTGGTATTGTCCCCGGCCGCGGATTCCGGGCGGGAAGCGGCGGCTCTCGCGAGCATGCCTTTGGAGGACGGCCGGAAGCTGTGGGTCATGAACCCGGCACAGGTCGAGGCCTACCGGCGGCAATGGCAGGCCGCGTCCGGCCCGGGCCGGCTGCTGCGTGAGGTAACGGTGCGCATGCCCCGCAGCCTGGCTGTGGTTTTCGCCGTGCACCTGCTGGGAAGACTGGCCCTCGCCGGGCTTGCCTTGCAGGCCCGTGGCCGGAGCATTTGGGCCGGGCTGAAAACCGCCGGCCCAGGGGCGGCCTGGGCAGGGCTGGCCAATACGGTGGTCAATTTCCTGACGGTTTCGGGCCTTGCTCTCCGGTTGGCCCGGCTCTGGCCGACGCCGGGACGGGCTCCGTCGCTTTCGGGCGGGGCGCGCAAGCCGCTGATGGAACCGCACCGGCCGCTCAGGTCCTCCGAATCCGCGGCCCTGCTGCGGCTGGCGCGGTCCCGCCCCTGGCCGGCCGTGGAAAACAAGCAGATCAATTTGCCCGGCGGGCAGCCGCTCACCCTGCCTTCCTACCGGCTGGTGGCCTATACCGCCACGGGCAGGGACGATCCCATGGATTTGCTGCTGGCACGGAAAGGCAACGCCTATCATCTCCGGGATCCGCAAAGCGGGGAACAATTCATTTTCGTGAACCAGGCCGCCATGGACCGCGAGGAGGCCGTCGAACACGAGGAGTTCGACCTGTTCTGGACCGTGCGGCTGGAGGCGGAAGCCTCTTCGCCCGAAGGCCTGCGCCTGCCCGCCGGGTTCGACATCCAGCGCGCCGCCCATACCCTGGCCTGGGGCCTGCAGATCGCCCTGCGCGGCTGGACCCGTGTGGGCCAGAGCGCTTTTCTACGCCATGAGCTGTTTTTCCTGGGCGAAAGCGACCTGCGGAGCCTGGCGCGCGAGAACCGCCGGCCCCATGCTCAACTCCGCGAGAGATATCTCACGCCCCTGCTGCCGCCCCAGACCCTGCAAACGATCGCGGATTTCGAAACCTCCATCCGGGACGCCTACGCGGCCAACGATCCGCGCGATTTGCGGAATTACCGGCAGGTGAGGAAAATTCTCGCCCAGGGCATCCGGGGGGAAATCCGCGCCATGCTGCGGGGAGAGCGCGAGGAGTATGCAGCCGACTATTTTCTCGAAGCCATGCCTTTCCTGGCCTTGGACGACGGCGAGGAGGTCATCACCCTGCACCGGCTGGCCGACGAGCTCTACCCGGAAATCCTGGCCCAATTCAAGACGGATTTTGCCAAAGCCGCGAAAAAGCTGGCCAGGGCCGAGTACGGCCAGGCCGTGGTTGCCGATCTCCCGACCTCAGAACAGCTGTTTGCCTTATTGCAGGTGCGGAACGAATACCAGTTCGTGCTGATCCAGGGCGCAGCCGGCAGGTTCCTGCTCATCTGCAAGGGCACGGGCGAACTGCCCGACGCCCTCGTCGAACTGACCGGCGCCGGAGCCGTGGTCCCCGAGGTCTTCGGTCTGCTGCCGCTCGGACCCTATCTTGAGGCCGTGGGTCACTCCCACCCCAGAGCCGCCGGCCCCAGCCCGCGGGACCAGGACAATCAGCAGAGCCTCAGCGAGACGCTGCGGGACATGGACCTGGATCCTTCCCGGGTGGGAAGATTCGTGGTCCGGATCGATCCCAGGCTGGGGCATTGGTGGTTGTGGCGTTTTGACGCCGATACCGGGGCTTATGTCCGGCATGAGGGCCAGGCGGAAGTGCGGGAGCAGCTGGCGGACCTGGGGTTCATTCAGCGGCCCTTGGCACCGGCCGGCGACGACCGCGAGGGCGTCATCGGCGCCATGCTGGAAGGGCATCGCGGGCTCTATGCGGAGATGGTCGAGCGGGTGGGGAAGATTGCGGCGCGGCGCGGATGGGGCGGAATATTCTCGGGCCTGGAACGGGCGCGCACGCCGCAAGACCGGCAGGCCATTGACCGGGCCCTGGCCCGGCTGCGCCAGGCCGGATTGCCGGAAGAACGAATTGAACGCATGCGGGCCAGGGTTTTCCCGGTAACTGTGGCCGAGAGCAAGCTCGGCCGGGAAGGCAGCCGTTTGGGCGGGCTGATCGTGCGCCATGCGGGGGAATATCACGTACTCTTCCCGCGGGAGCGGCTGCTCAACCCGGACCCGGAGGTCCTGGGCGACCTGCTGCACGAGCTGGTCGAGATCGAGCTGCTGGAAAACGGCTTCACCCTGGCGGAAGCGCATTGGCAGGCCCTGCGCCTGCGCCGGCTGTGGCTCGAGGGCGGGGAAGCCCCGGGGCCCGCGGTGGCCCAGGCCTGGGAGGAACTGCGGAATCCGTACCGCTGGGGTCAGTTCGAACTTGCGTTTCCCGGAATCCTGCGGGGCATCCTCGACGGGCGCAATGTATCCTCCCGCACAAACTTGGCGACCCTGCCCGAGGACCGGCTGGCAGGGATCCGCCGCGAATTCCTGGCCGCGCTGCATGCGGCCGGCTGGCACGCCCCGCCCGAAGTGCAGGAACGTTACGAAAACATCGTGCATCATCTCCTGACCGCCGCCCAGCTCCGCCAGTTGACCCAGGCCCTGGGACCGGTCACCGAAAGAGACCTGGCCTGGGTGCTGCAGCGGCTCCATACCTTCGCGGTCCGGTTGGATGAATTCGGCGTGCAGCCGGAGGTGGCGGTCCAACTGCGGCTGCTGGACCTGTTGAACCAGCTGCCCTTCAGTGAAGCCCAGCGGGTTCAGCTGCTCGCCACGCACGGCCTGGCCGGGCCGCAGTGGGACGGAGCCGTCCCCGATGCCGCGGTGACGCAAGCATTGCGCGCCGGGAAACTGGACGAGGCGTGGGAACGGGTCTTCGGGCAGTCACGCCCGATCGCCGAGGCCCTGCCTTTCCTCAAGGCGCTGGTCGAGTTCTTCCGGGTCTCTTTGTCCAGGATGGAAAATAACTACTTCATCAACCTCCTGCTTGATTTTCAGAATACCACCGGCAGGCCATTGGAACGGGGGACCGCGGACGAGCGGCGGCGGGCGGCGGGCGAACTGACCCGCAACACCGTGGACGGCCTGTGGATCGCGCTCGAAGTCGGGCATTACCTGGCCGACCGGGGCATCCGCATGGAGCGGTTCCTGGCGCGCGGGTTCGACGGCATCGTGTTCGAGGGCAGACTGCGCGGGCGGCCGGTCGTGATCAAAATCAACCTGCCGCAAAACGGCCTGAAGCCGCGGGAGCTGCTGGAAAACATCAACCACGTCATGTCGGCCACGGACGGGCGGCCCGATTTTGTCCAGAACCAGGAGCTCCTCCTCATTCGCACGGTGCGGGACCAGGAGATCGTGATCGAAGTCAACGCCAGGGTGCCGGGTATTCCCCTGTGGCGGCTGCTCCACCATCCCGAAGCCTATGGCGTCGGCGCGGCCGCGGTGCTGGACCACCTCCGCCAATTCCTGGACATGCACGCCTTCCTGGCGCGGCACGGCCTGGTCAACCGCGACGCTCAGAATCTGAACAATATCGTGACCCGGCCCGACGGCCGGGACCAATTCGTCGATTTCGGAAATATCCGGCCGCGACAGCCGGGCGAAGAGACCTGGGAGCGCCGCCAGGTTCTTCTGGCCATGATCAAGATCCTCACCGGCCAGGCCATCCGGCTGGCGGAGAGCCAGGAGGGGGATCAGGGGACGGACATCGGCCGCGAGCAGTACATCGCCCTTTTCCTGAAAAGGTTCGGAGAACAGCATCGCGAACTGGCCGCGGAGATTTTCACCCTGTGGGCGGACGCCTGGGAAAATCCGGAAAAGCCCTGGGAAGAACTGAGCCAGAGCCTCGGGGAGCTCTCCGGCCGCCTGGGCGAATCCGAACGCCTGGCCAGCGGAATCGTCGGAGCCGCGCTGGTGGAGGGCGGAGGCCCGGCTGCGCCCCTCGGCCTTGCGGCTGCGGAGAGCACGCGCGGATTGAGAGCAACGGCGGAAACGCGGCCGACCGCTGCGCCGCTTCCCGGCGATGAATCCCTGGCCGGCGGGATCGGCATACCGGGCGCAAAGCTTCCCCGGAACATTCTTGCCCGCCAGGCTGCGGTTGCGGCTTTGGGCTACGGGGCTTTGGCCGCCGGACTGGCAGGCGTACTGGCGGCCTTGGGGGTGGGCGATCCGCAGGCCAATCTGGCGGTCGTGGCCTCCGTGGCGGGCTTCTTGAGCGGCCGGGCCGCGCTCGCCGGGCTCGCCGAATGGTTCATCAAGGGCCGGGTCCTGCGGAACGGCCCCGGCTTGATTTACGTGACGGACGGCCGCCTCGTCATCGACCGGCGTGTGCAGGTAACCTCCTTCCCGCGCCGGGTCCTCGCCTATACTGCCGGTTACATCTGCCTGGGTTTGCTCGCGGTCAGCAGTCTCGTGCATGAATTCTTCCACTATTTCCTGCCCTCGGAAACGGCCGTGTACGGCCTGGAAGCCCTGACCGTGATGACGGTCGCGGGCTTCTTCCTCAACGCGCTGTGGATCACGGCCGCGGGCGCGCTGGCGGTGGGCGCGGTTCTCCTGGTGCGGGTGGGCAGGGAAATCAGAGCCGCCATGGCCGGCACTGCCTCTCTGGCCGCCGCGCCGGAGACAGCGGAAACCGATACCGAAACAAACGCCGCTACACCGGCTTCCTTCCTCCTTGAAGCCATGGGGCTTGGCCGGGTCGACCAGATTCCAGGTGCCACCCGCTTGCCGTTGTCCGCAGCCGACGAGTCGGTTTTCGCCACGGCGGGCTTGCAAGTGGCAAGGATCCGTCTCGATCAACAACCCTCGAGCGCTGTGCTTCCGGAAGGCGTCGAGATCCTGCGAAGAGAGTTGCTGATCCGCGGTCAGCAAACTAGTGTATTCGATCTGCTCTTGTCTTCCGATGGCGCGCGAATCCTGGCGGCATTTCCGGCCGGAGATGGGAAACAATCGGCTCCGCCAAGTGCAAAAACCGGGTGGGACTACGTGGACTTTACACCCTACTATCTGTCCCTCCCGAATCCGGCAGGCCGAGCGGCCGAAGAAGCCTGGAAAAATTTCGGGTTTGAATGGGAACGGACGCAAGCATTGGTTCAAGCTTACAAGAACGTTCGGTTCGGCCCTGCGGCCGCGCGCCTGGTCCATGCCATCAATCCCCGGGAGTCTTACGTATCCGTTGCGGTCTCGCGCTTGACCGGTAAAGTTACCGTGCGGCCTCTCTATATTAAAATGGGCTCTCTGCCCAGGCCCCGGCCCTGGACGCGGCAATTGCTGGTACCGGTTTTCCCGACGGTCTACACGTTCAACCGCTTTCTGGGCCCGGACCGTAATTTCTATGCCAAAGTATATGCTTATCTTAAAGCCGGTACGCCCGTAACGGTTTTAGGTTCGGGGTCGGGCGTGGATACGGGCCTTGCTTGCCTGAAAAGCGGGCGGCCGGTCGTCAGCTACGATGCAAATTCACTCGCCCGCGCAAACGTATCGGCCATGGCAGCTTTAAACGGCCTTGACGTCAAGGTCACGGACCAAAGACCCAGGAACCCGATAGGGCTGGTGGTCTGGAATATGCCGGCGTACACACCTCGCGGGCTGTTCGCCGACAAAACCCAGAAACAATTAAAAGATATCTGGGACCGGGATATCGGCGGCGAAATCCTAAGGGACTTCGCGCGCTACTTGGCTGCGAATCGTGTTCCCGCGCTGATTTGGAATGAGTCCGTCCATCAGGCTGAAATTGCGGAGATCGTCCGGGCGGAAGGTTTGACCCTCCGCACCCTGGGCCGCAACGTCTTCCTGCTCGAGCCCGGCGCGCGGGAACGGGCGCCGGACATGATTCCCGCAAATGCGGCCCCGAATGGCGCCGCACTGATCCGAGATTTCGCCCTGCCGACCGATGCGTTCCAGGGAATCCGGCCGGAACGCTTAGAGGCCCTGGCACCTCTGCTGCAGGCCCGGCTGGAAGAGAGCCGCGCACCGGCGGAGGAGTTCCCGTCAATCCTCGCCGAGACCTCCCTCTTTCTGGACCGGGCCGAATCCGCGCGGGCGCGGATGCTGGCTGGAGAAGCCCTCACCGCCGACGATCTCGCCGCCCGGCTAGCGATCGAACCGGCCGAGGCCGCACAAATCCTGGATTACCTTGGCGGCTGGGATGCCGAACTCACCTATTTGAAGGGCATCCATCCCTCGCAGGGCGGGAAAACTTACTTCCACCCCCTGGTGGCTCCGGAGGCCGTCTTCCTGACGCTGGTAATCGTGCTTGCGGCGGCGACGGGATTCACCGCCGGCTGGATGTTCGGCGCACTGTTCCTGGCCGGCGGTTTCTTGTCCGTGCTGCTCAGCTCGCCTTGGCTCCAGCGCCATCCGAAACTTCGAAAAATCGCGACAGGGCTCTCCGGCGGTATTCAAATCCTCGCCGGTGGTTTGCTCTACGTTACCTTCAATCCCGCGGGCTTATCCGCAACCGGTCTCGCGGTTTTGTTCATGCCCCTGTTGTTATCCCGGCCGATCCATGAACTGGGGCATTACGTGATCGGCAAATTCTCCGGATTGAAGACCCTGGAGTATTCGCTCTTCCGGGTGAAGATTGACCCCCGTGAATTGCAACGCTTGCACCTGCTTCCCAAAATCGCCTTCCTGAGCGCCGGCATCCTGGCGGCCGGTCTGGCCGGAATTTTACTCATCGCCTTGGGCTCGGTATTCCACCTGGCAATCATTTCGGTTTTCGGGATCCTGCTCACGGGCCTCGCACTGTTGGATTTCCTGCCCGCTTATCGTGGTGCGCTACCCTTGGATGGCTTGCGAATCTATGATGCCCTGGCTTCCGCCTTGGCCGAGTACGCGACGCAGCGGTTTCTCCTGCCCCTGCGCGAACGCCGGCAGAACCGGCGCCAGCCGCGCGGACCGTCGCCGGAAATCAGGACCCAGGCCGTTTTCCCGCTGCTCGAGTCCCTGCAGTTGACGGATCCGAAGCGCATTCCCGGTGCAAAATTCCTGGATGCCCCCCCTGTGCGGGGCCTTGATGTAAAACGCCTGGAACTGCCGCCCCTGGCCGATCCCAACCAGCCGCCCACGGGCGCGGATTACCTGCAGTGCCAGCTGGCCGACCCCACGAAGGGAGCAGTGAGGGTTTTCGATCTGCTCTATGATTCCCGCGGGCATTTGCAGGCGGTTTTTCCGGTTTTGCCGGAAACCCTGGGTCCGGGCCGGGCAGAACCGGTCACGGAAAAAATGATCCTGGACCACCGCCTGCGCTATCTGGATTTGTCGCCGTACTGGCTGCAAGTCCCGCCGCTGGGCGCCTCCGGGGCGCAAGCCCGCTGGCGGGCCGCGGCGCGTGCACAGAATCGGGCCCGGCGCGCCATTGAGGCCTACAAACAGGCGCGTTTTCCCGGGGATCTGGCCGAGCGTCTGGAAACAGTTCCCAGGGACTTTCCCGAGCTCGATCTCGGCTTTGGCGAAGAAACGAGGATAGTGGAGGAGGAGCTGCCGGACATCGATTTCCTGGTGGCCCGGGTGGAGCGGAATACCGGCGCGGTGCAGGTGAAGGGATATGCGCTCCGGCAGCTGGCGGCCGCCGACCTGAAACCGGAGCCGGGCTATGACTACGTGATAGCGCCTCTTTACCCTTCGGTATATTTTCCGCAGCTGGCGGCCGAACAGCCCTATTATCAGGGCATCAGCCAAGAGCTTGATTTGCAGCCCGGGCAGAGGGTGCTGGTGGCGGGTCCCGGTACCGGTCTGGATGTCTGGCTCGCCTGGAGGCAAACGAAGAACAAGGTGTATGTGGTGGGCCTGAATCCCATGGAAATCGCCAACACCCGCGCCTTTGCCGCCGCCGCGGGTTTTGAGGTGGAGGCCGTGGTGGGGGACAATATCGTCACGGCCGATGGCCTTCCGCGTTTTGCAGAGCCTTTCGACCGCGTACTGTACAATACGCCTTTCCTGGCTCTCGGGGAAGAGGAACAGCCGACCTATTATGAATTTTTGGAAGACCGTTGGGATGGAGATTACGGCGGCGGCATGCTCCGCCGATTCGCCCGGGGCCTGCTCGAGGTTCTGAAACCTGGCGGCCAGGCCTGGATCTGGCGGAGCGTCAAACATCACCTGCAGGAATCCACGGCTTGCTTGAAAACCGCCGGACGAACCCTGGACCCGGCCGTCCTGCGCGAGGGGCCGGACCTGCTGGAGGTGGAGGAAAAGGCCCAGGGGGTCTGCCGGGTCACGCGTCCGGGAGCGGACGTAGTGGATCCCAGGCCGGTGCTCGCCGGGCTGCTGCACGCGGCCCATGTGCGTTACGACCTGGCGGTTCGAAAAGTGGTCAATGCCTCCCAGGAACCGAAGACGGGTCTTTACGGAGGCGCCGGAGCCGATCTTGCCAATTTCCTGTTGTCGACCAACGCCCGCATCGGTTATTTCGTGGCCCGGTATGCAGGCTTGGATGTCTCGGATCTGGAGCGGCTGGCGGATTACCGGGGAAAAGTGAATCCGGACTATGCCCGGGAAAAATTCCGGAAAGGTTTTGCCTCCACAGCCGATGTGACGGCCAAGGAAGACATTCTGGCGGCTTTGGCGTTCGAGCTGGAGGCCCTGGGCGTTGATTTGGACCAGGTCCGCGCGGACGATGATGCCGGGCATCCCCGCATTCGTTTTGAATGGGCTTACCCGGGAGCCGGGCCTGAAACTTACGCCGTGACCTTCCTGGACGGAGACATCACATCGCTGGGCGCATTGGATGAATCGGGCCGGCTGCCCGCAGGGTGTCCGCAGAAACTGGTGGACGTACTCGACGGGAAATTTGATATCTACTACCAAAGGGCGGGAGGCCAAATGGCCTCCGGATACGCGCAACCGCACAATTATATTCATTCCCTCTATGCCGCGTTGAGTCCCGGAGGCCATATGATTACGGATGATTATGCGCTGACCGGGCCACGCCGAAATCGGGTTATGGATTTCGGGGCTCAATTCCCGCTGGCTCTCGCGGAAGTCGGGCTTCCGCGAGCCGGGGACTTGGCGGAGGACATCCTGCGGGTACGAATCTCCCTGGCCGGCGTGCCGGAAAGTCTGCGGTCGTTGTTTTACACCACCGAGAAATCCGCGCCGGAAAATTACTACGGCTGGCATGTGCGCATCCGGCAGAAACCCGGCGCGACGCCTGCCGCATCCGAGCCCGGGCCGGCCGGCCGACGTGGCGCCAGACCGGCCGCGGCCCCCGAGGGACCACGGCCGCTGCCTGGAACCCAGGGGCCGCCCGCGGAGGCAAGGGTCGCCCAGGCCGGCCTGCGGGCACTGTTCCACGGCGGGGCTTTCCTGGTTCTGCCCGGCTTGGCGGCGCTCCTCGATCATGCCGGCGGTCTGGCCGCCGCCTGGGTCCGCCTTCTGACCGGCCGGCGGCCCGTGTCCGGCCGTCTCAGCCTGACGCCGCCACCGCAAACCAGGCATCCCGGACCGGGAGTCGCTCGGGCCATCGCGCTCGTAACCCTGTGGGCTCTATCTCCGGGTGCGGTGTACGCCCAGGGACCGGGAGGAGATGCTTCCGTCCCTGAAAGATTCCTTGCGGTTCTGGCCGCGTCGCTAGCCTTCCTATCGATCCTTGCTTTGCCCTTTGTTTTCATGGCATTGAAAGAGCGCAAGGTCAAGGCCGACTTGCTGGCCATAGAGCAAGGCGCGGCCCGGGGTGATTTCCTGCCTGCGGTCAAGGCGCTCGGCCAAAAGAACGAAACCATCAGGGGGCGCGCCAGGGAAGTGGTGGCCGGGGCCGGGGTTCGGGCGTTGCCTGCCATGCATGAAATGTTGGCCACGAGGGAAAGGAGAATAATCCAAACGGATGCTTTCTGGGATAGTTTCGGACGGGTCGCGGATCAGAGCTCCATTCCCCTGCTCGAGAATGCTTACGACGAGATGACTATATCGGCCCGGCGGCGATTCATCGATGACTACGAGATTAGTCAAATATGCAGGCTTCTGCACCGTCCGTGGCCGGTACACGAGTTTGAGCTGGCGGGCCGCCCGTATACGGAAGCGGACTATCACCAGGATGAGCGCCGGTTGTCGCAGTTGGAAAAACGCTTACAGGCGACTCCAGAGCAGATCGGTACTACGGTGGGGGATAAACCCCATGTGGATCAAGGCGGATTCCGGACGTACAAAACGGTCTGGGAATCGAATCCGGAATATCCTGCGGTCCTGCGGTCAATCCGTGATTTGCAAAATCGGATGCACGCGTTTCGCATCGAGCTTCCAAAACTGGCAGAAATCCATGCGATGGGCGCAAGACGCACAGTATTGCCGCGCATCGGTCTGAAGGCCCTCTATCTCGCGGAAATGGCGAGAACGGGATTGCCGGTCCCGGACGGATTCGTGATCCCCCCGGATGTGGATGTGAATGAGCCGCGTGACGGCCAGGCGATCCTGCAAGCGGCGGCTGCCTTCTTCGCGCGGCATGAGACCTTGATTGTGCGCAGCAGTCCCGAGATCTCCATGCCGGGAATGCTGGAAACCATCGGAAATATCACCACCGAGCAGGAGCTCGTGCAAGCCATCCGACAGGTGCGGTTATCCTGGAGCAAACCCGAGGTTGTAGAGTACCGGAAACAGCAAGGACTGCCGATGTACATGGACCTGCCGGTGATTGTACAGAAGATGGCCGCGGGCGACAAAAATCAACTCTCGGGCAGTGGGGTGTTCTTCACACGCGATCCCGTGAACGGCTCGGCCACTCCGGTTTTACGATTCGCGGTGCAGGCCAAGGGCGAAGCGGTGGTCGGCCGGGCCCCGCAAGCGCCTTTATCACAGTTCCCGGAAAGGTTCGCCTGGGCATTCGACCGACTTCGGTCCGCGGGCGGACAATTGGAGCGCACGTTCCGCGAAGCCGTGGAGATGGAGTTCGTCATCGAAAACGGCGAACTGTGGATCGTGCAAGCCAGGCCGGCTGCCATGTCCGCCAACGCCCGGCTTCAGTCCGCTTTGGAAATGAGCGTGGAAGGGCTGGTTGAACCAGCCACACTGGCTGCGGCCGTGGGCAACGCGATGTATCAGCCCCTGTACCGCGTCGCTCCGAACGCCGAACTGCTGGAACTCGGACGGGGCCTCGGATCCGCACCCGGCGCGGTTCGGGGCACGGTCGTGACCAGTCTGGCGCAAGCCGAGCAGGCGAGGCGGGAAGGCAAGAAGTGTATCCTCGCGGCGTGGAATCATCCCGAACAAATCCCAAGAGCGCTTTTGGACGGCATGGTCGTGGGTGTGGTGACAGCAAACGGTCACGAGGCGCTGCACGACAGCGTCCTGGCGCGCTCTCTCGGTATTCCCGTCGTGGATCAAGTGCGCGGGGGGGAACAGCGGCTGAAACCCGGGACCGAGGTCATCCTGGACGGCACTACGGGCAGGATCTTTGCGGCTCCGGCCGGACCCAATCCGTTCCTTCTGGACAGTTTCGTGGAGGTAGCTGGCACCCGATTCAGCATCCGGCAGGAACAAAACCTGAACAGGGAACGATATGCAGGACGGAAGGATTATCGTCCGCTGATCCGGGAACATGCGGCCCTGACGGAGAAATATCTGGTCCGCAGCGAAGGATTTGGAACTCTGGAGATCCTGAAGTTGAGCATTCAAGCCCATGCGGCGCACGAGCGGATACGCGACTTGGGTAGCCAAGGCCGTAAATACCGGTCACCAGAACGCATCGCAAAAGATATCTCGGCGGCTTATTCCCCTGCGGTTAAGGCGGCACTGGAAAAGAGGCGCGCCGGATTGCCACCCTTGGGATCCGATGGAAGTCCCGAGTCTGCTGGCGGCGTCCTGCCTTTTGTCAAAGCCCGGTGGGTGAACCGGGGCAACCCGGACGAAGCCGTGCGGGCCCAGCGCGCGGCGGCCTACGACACCCGCACGGCCTGGTGGCTGGAGAACGGACTTTTGTATGGCGTGGCGGCTGTGCCGGTGCTGATCGGCATTCTGGGCTTCGGGCTGCCAGCCCTGGCCACGGCCGGGGCGGGCTACGTGCTGGTCTGGGCCCTGTTCGCGCCTTTGCACTACCTGCGCACCCGGGCCGGCCGTGCGCCGCCGGCCAACCTCCGTGCGGCGTGGGTGATTGCGGGTATCAATTTGGCCTTTGCCCCCGCCCTGCTTCTAGCGCCCGGATTCCTGCCGGCCATCGTGGGGGCATCCTTGGTCACGCACTGGGGGGTAAACCACTGGCTCGGATCGTCGCGGGCCGATTTTGGACTTGATTCGGCGCTGCTTCAAACCGGAGTACGCGCGGTGCTCGGCAGAGGTGCCTCCCTGGCCCTGCCCGGCTCAGCGGCGCTGCTTGACAATGCCGGCGGTGTGGCGTCCGCAATGATCCGGCTGGTGGCCGGAGCTCGGCCCGTGTCCGGCCGTCTCACACTGACGCTTCCAGCGCAAACCTCGCATCCCGGACCGGGAGTTGCGCTGGCCGTTGCGGTCGGGAGAGCGACCGGAGCCACGCGCCTAGGCGTTCTGAGCCGGCAATGGGCCCTCGGCCGCCAGCCGGAAGCCTACCTCGCGGCCTGGGGCCGGGCCGCGCAGTACCGCTCCGCGCTGGGCCGCGAGCTGCAAAACGAGAACAGCCAGGTGAGACGCCTGATCCGGCGCGGCGCGGGGAACGACCTCCGCCAAATGCAGCGGCAACTGCTGACCACGCTGGCGGATATGCTCAGGCAGGAGCCGCCCAGCGAGGAATTGCTGGCCGAAACCCTGGACTTCATGCAGGCCTTGGCTCCCATGGCGACGATGACAGCCGGAAGCCTGGGCAACAAAGCCATTCGCCTGCCCCGCTTGCTGTTCGCGCCCGAAATGAGAAGGGAATTGCGGTTCTGGCTGGACTATTTCCGGAATTTCCCGGACCTCCGGTTGCGGGAGAGACGCGAACTGTCCCCAAGACGCCGAGCCCCGCGCACGGTCGGCCGCTCGGCCTAATCCGAGGCGCCAAGAGAGAGAAAATTGTATATAATATGTAAACGGCGGAATCAGGCGGCACCAGCGCCTCCGGTTCCGACTTCCAGTATTGGCGAGGGTCATTCCATGCCCGCTCAGGGGACGGAAAGGGAAGCAGCGCTGATCTTGCAGGCTGCCGACCTGCTGCGCAGGAGCCGGCATATTCTCTTTATCACCGGGGCCGGACTTTCCGCGGATTCCGGGCTGCCGACCTACCGGGGAATCGGCGGCCTGTATGAACAGGAAGCCGCCGAGGAGGGCCTCCCCATCGAGGAAGCGCTGTCCGGGCACATGCTCCAGGCCCGGCCGGAAATTTCGTGGAAATACCTGTTGCAGATGGAGCAGGCTTGCCGGGGAGCCGCCTGCAACCGCGGGCACGAGGTCATCGCCCTCATCGAAAAGGAGCGCGAACGCGTCTGGGTACTCACGCAGAACATCGACGGATTTCACCAGGCCGCGGGTTCCCAACAAGTGATCGACATTCACGGCGACATCCACGATCTGCAGTGCACCCGCTGCGATTTTCGGAAACGGGTGCCGGACTTTGAAGATTGGGTCTCCCTCCCGCCTGCCTGCCCGGCCTGCGGAGCAGTCTTGCGGCCCCGGGTCGTGCTTTTCGGAGAACGGCTTCCCGAGGACAAGGTCGACACCCTCCAGGCCGAACTGTCCCGGGGGTTCGACCTGATTTTTACCATCGGCACGACCAGCGTCCTTCCTTATATTGCCTGGCCGGTATTGACCGCCAAGCGGCTGGGGATCCCGACCGTGGAGATCAATCCCGGAACCTCCGCGGTTTCCGGGGCGGTGGACCTCCGCCTTCCCCTGGGCGCGGCCTGGGCCCTGGATGCCGTCTGGAAAGCCAGCCATGGAAAAAATTAGGCTGTCCAAGCTCATGGCGCACCGGGGCCTGTGTTCCCGCCGCGAGGCGGATGCGTTCATCGAGCAGGGGTTGGTCTATGTGGACGGAGAACGCGTGTCCACCCTGGGCACGAAGGTGGATCCGCAGCAGGAGATCCGGCTGGCCGACCGGGGCGCGTCGCGGCAGGAACAAAAGATCACCATCCTGCTGAACAAGCCCGTAGGCTTCGTTTCCGGGCAGCCTGAAAAAAATTATCCGGCGGCCCTGTCCCTGCTCGTGCCGGCCAACCGCTTTCCCCGAGACCGGAATCCCCTGCGCTTCCGGCCTGCCCACCTGCAGGGCCTGGCGCCCGCCGGCCGCCTGGACATCGATTCCGAAGGCCTGCTGGTTTTCACCCAGGACGGGCGAGTGGCGCGCAGGCTGATCGGCCCGGACTCGGCGGTCGAGAAGGAATACTTGGTCCGCACGGCGGGAACGGTGACCGCCTCCATTTTGGGCCGTCTCGCTCACGGACTGTCCCTGGACGGGAAGCCGCTGAAACCAGCGCGCGTGGCGCGCTTGAACGAGGCCCAGCTGCAATTTGTATTGACGGAAGGGCGCAAGCGCCAGATCCGGCGCATGTGCGAACTGGCGGGCCTGAAGGTCCTGACCCTGAAACGCGTGCGCATCGGGGAGGTGCGCCTGGAAAACCTGCCCTCTGGGCTGTGGCGTTATTTACGGCCGGAGGAAAAATTCTGAAAGCGAGCGGAGGGTCACCCCAGGAAATAGCCTAGGGCGAGCAGCAGGTCGGTTCCCAGCACCACGCCGACATTGGCGGCCAAGGCGGGAAGCATCCGTTCCCACTCGGAGCCATGTTGCCAGGCGGTCCGGGCGGACCGGTAGGCCAGGGGCAGGGTCAAAAACGCCAGCAGCACCGTGGCCGGCAACCGGCCCAGGACCACGCCTAGGCCCAGGAGAGCATAACTGCCGGCCAGGGCCGCCGTGTACACCCGGGCCGCGTTCCTCCACCCCAGGAGAATGACGAGATGTGCCCGTCCCCCGCGGCGGTCCGCCTCGGCGTCCGGGAACTCGTTGAGCAACAGCAGCAGGGAGGTCAGGATTCCGGGAGTGAGCGACAGCCATACCACGGAGCCGGTCAAGGTTCGGGCCTGGACATAGTAAGTGCCCAGAACGACGAAGGTTCCCAGGCAGAGGCCGGCCATCAGTTCTCCCAGGCCCCAGCGGGCCAGGTGGGTGGTATAAAACAGGATGACCAGGCCGCCGGCCAGCATGAACGCCAGTACCGGCCAGCCCGCCACCCAGGCCAAATACAGTCCCGAAAAGAAGGCGCCGAGCAGGGCTGCGAACGCAGCCACCCGCACGGCACGGGGCGTGGTCGCGCCCTGCTGGAGATTGCCGCTGCCCCCCGAGAAGGGCGTGCGGCGGGTATGGAGATCGATGCCCGTGCGATGGTCCGACAGCTCGTTGAAGAGGTTGACCGCCACGTGCGCCAGTACGATGCCGAGCATGGCCAGGCCGAACCGGAGCTGCATGAAGGTTCCGTCCCGGTAAGCCGCCGCTCCTCCGATCAAAACCAGGAACACCGACAGGAGTAAAAAGGGGGCGCGGATCTGGGCTGCCCAGACTTGCAACCCTTTGGGCATTCTGGCCTCCGTTTCGGCCCCGGCCGGCGGTTCGCCGCCGGCCGAAACCCGTGGTCGTTGCAGACAAAACGCACTTTCAATTGCTCAATATGTATATTATGATACCGCATAAAGCAAGCAAAGAAATTCCAGACTGAAAAAGCGGCGGGAGCCCTCATGAGGATTCAGGCAGCCAGGTTCATACTCGTCCTGCTGATGCCCTTAGCGATGTTTTGGTTCCGGGGGGGGATCGCCCGGGCGGAGGAATCCCCGGTCCCGGCGGCGGCTGCCGCGGAGGGCGGGACCGCCACGGCCGCCGTCGCCGCGCCGGTTTCCCCCACGGCTTCCGCGGGCCTGGAAGAGACGCCCGCCCCCGAGCCGACGGCCGGCGACATCAGCGTGATCGTCACCGGACTGCGCAGCGAGCGCGGCGTGGTCCGGGTTTCGCTGTATGCCTCGCCCGAGGGTTTTCCCAACGACGCGACCAAATCCCTGGTGTCCCTGCAGGCGGGAATCGTGGGCGGCCAGGCCCGGGTGGTATTTCGGGGCGTGGAACCCGGGACCTACGCCGTCAGCGTGTTGCACGATGAGAACAACAACCGGAAGCTGGATACCAATTTTCTCGGCATGCCCACGGAAGGCGTAGGTTCCACCAACCGCGCCCAGGGCCGCTTGGGACCTCCGCGCTACGAAGATTCCACCTTTGAACACGGAAATCAAAATACTCATCTCAAACTCTCCGTAACGTATCTCTTCTAACCCGGATGCGTTCCGCCCCGACCGCAGGGCTCCGTCCCGCGGCACAGGGGATACTTTCCGCGCGTTTTGTTTTCCATCCTTGCCAAACCCAAACAGGTCGCGCAGCAACAGCGAACCGATCCCAAAGCGCCTGGGGCCTTACCGGTTCAAAGCCAGCCCGAAAAGAGGCGGGAATACTCGGCCCTTCCCCGGCCCAAACTGAGAAGGGTCAAATTTGCAGATTCTTGGAAATGTAGGGAATCCGGTGCTTTTTGGATATCAAGTTGGCGGTGATGCGTCCGGATTCGTAGATGGTGGGCAGGCCGCTGCCGGGGTGGGTCCCGCCGCCTACCAAGTAGCAGTGGCCGAGTTCCTCGAAGACATTGTGAGGACGGTAATACAGCATCTGGGTCAGCTTGTGCGAGAGATTGAAGGTCGCTCCGTAAAAAATCCCATAATCGCGCTCCCAATGCTCGGGAGTGATGATGCGTTCCTGCTCGATGTGCCGTTCGATATCCTGCATGGGGGTCCTGCGGGCGATGGTTTTCAGCATCAGATCGCGGAACCGGTCCTGCTCCCGGGACCAGTCAATGCCGCTGGACTGGTTGGGAACGGGCACGAGCACGTAAACTGCCGACTTCCCGGGAGGCGCCAGGGTGGAGTCGGTCACGCTGGCGTTCCGGATGTAGAAGGAGTTGTCCTCGGACAGATGTTTGGTTTTAAAGATGTTTTCCACGTTCTTCCGGTAATCGTCCGCAAAGACGATGGTATGGTGCCCGAGGGAAGGATACAGGGTATCGAGGCCCAAATAAAGCATGAAGGTCGAACAGGAATAGTCGCGCCGCTTCAGGCTTTCGCGGCTCCAGGTCCGCAGGACGCCGTCCGGGACCAGGGTGGACATGGCGTGGGCGAAATCGGCGTTGAGGATCACCTCGTCCGCGTGCACCTTTTCGCCCGATGGCAATTCCACGCCCCGGACGCTGCGGCCTTCCAGCCACAATTGCTTGACGGGCGTGCCCAGTTCGATGCGGCCCCCGTGTTCCCGGATCACGTCCGCCATGCGCTCGGAGATGACGCTTAAACCGCCGGTCACGTGGTAAACGCCATATGCGTGCTCGATGTAGGATAAAAGGCCGAAGGCACCCGGACAATCCCAGGGAGACATGCCGAGGTATTTGGCCTGGAAGGTGAAGGCCAACCGGGCCTTTTCCGGGCCGAAATAGTCTCCCAGCACGTGGATGAGCGACCGCCCGAGCGACAGGTGGGGCAGGGCCCGGCGGAACTCCTTGGAGAAAAACTGGCCCACCGAGGAGTAGTCTTTCTGCAGGCAGGGGTACATCATGTCGAAGCGCCGCTTTTCCACGCGATAGTACTTGTCCAGCCCCTCGCCCGTACCGGGGAAAACCCTTTCCAGCTCGCTCCGCATGGTCTCCCGGTCCGTGGTCGGATTCAGGTCCCGGTCGGAAAAGCGGAGATGGTACATGGGTTCCAGGCGCGTGAATTTCAGGTAATCCCCGCTGCGCCGCCGCGATTCCTCGAACACTTCGTCCAGGATATCCTTGAGCATCAGGAAGGTCGGACCGGTATCGAAGACGAAATCGCCGAGACGGAGGGCCGCGTTGCGGCCGCCGACCGCGGCGGCTTTTTCGAAAAGGGTGACTTTGAAACCGCGGCTGGACAGCAGCATGCCGGCGGTCAGGCCCCCCGGCCCCGCGCCAATGATGACAATATGCTTGGATTTACCGGAAGCCATCGCGAACCATCCTTCCTGACAGGATCGTACGGCTGGGAACACGATGAAATTTATTCATGCTACCCATTTTTGGTTCATAAATCAAGCAGGGATTCGTTCCGGCCGTTCCGCAGGGTCCGACGGGGAAGGTGAAAATTAGCCAAAATTGAATTTCCAAATATCCGGGATGTTGTTATACTTTTCGACTCCGAAAGAAATCTGTTCTTCCGACCCCGGAGGAACGCCTTCATTTCAGGAGGTGTCCCACATGCGAAAGTCCCTGCTGTTCCTGGGCGGGTTGATGATCCTCGCCACAGGCCCGGCCGCCGCCGGGAGGGCCTGGGCCCAGACCCAGACCCAGACGGATTACAGCGCCTACGAGCAGCTGCCCTGCAGCCAGTTTATTTCCGAAACCCTGACCCGGGATCCCGGGTTCAATCAGGCCTTACAGACGTATCTGCAGGCCAAATATGCGCGCGTGTCCGCCCGGGCCATGGCGGCCTGGACTCTGGGCGCCAGCGCCGGTGTGGTTCATTCCGAATCCACCAGCGGCATTTCCTTCGAACCCGAGACCGTGGACGTGCGCACCTACGAGCTCAGCGTGCAGAAGTTGTTTTTGGAGACGGGGTCCAGGCTGACCCTGTCGCACGCCAACTCGCTGTCGCGCCTGGCCTACGCCGCGAGCGAACCCTACGTCCTGGACCTGGGGCCGGGGATGGCGCCGCTCGTGCTGGATTTCGGGGGCCTGGCCGACACCTCGCCCGAGACCAGCACGCCGAACATCGCCGTGTCCCTGGTTCAACCCCTGATCAGGAATGCTTTCGGCTTGGCGGACCGCTTTCCCCTGCAGGCCGCATCCTTGCAGACCGAGGCGGCCGAACTGGACGCGCAGGAAGCCTGGGAGAACCGCATCGCCGAACTGTACAATGCATACTTCAGCTGGGCGGCCGCCTATGAAAACGTCCGAGCCTTCCAGGAAATCGTTATGGACCTGCAGCGCCTGCTGGACCAGGTGGAACGCAAGGTTCAGGCCGGCGTGGCCGAGCGGACCGACCTGTTGCGCACCCAGGAAAACATCCTGCAGACCCGCAGCCAACTGATCCAAGCCGAAGGCAATTTCAAGAACGAGACCGTCCGCATCGCCTACCTGCGTGCAGGCCGGGACGTCGCTCCCGGGGACATACCGCGGGTGCGTCCCATCCTGGAGAGCGGCCTGCAGCCGGACCCGGCGGATGCCGAGGCCCCGGAGGCAGAACGCGTGGATCGCTTGCGCCTGTTGCGGAAACTGGACCTGCTGCACCGGCAATTGGAAGACCGGATCGCCGTGGCGGAGAATTCACGCTTGCCCTCCCTGGACCTGGTCGGCAATCTAACCTGGAAAGGGCGCGCGGACGATGCGGGCGGCGGCTATGGGGAGATCAACAGAAAAGACTACAGCGTCTTGCTCCAGGCCCAGTATCCCTTGGGCGCCGAACAGGGAAGAGGCGAAACCGGGCAGGCGCAGGCCGGCCTGGCGGAGCTCGAGCGCTCCCGGGAAGCCACCCGGCGCGATTTGACGCTGAGCCTGGTCCAGATGGAGGAAAGCCTGCGGAACCTGCGGGACGTGCTGGCCTTGAACCGGGAACAGGAGGCCAGCGCCGCGGAAAAACTCCAACTGGACGAGCGCAATTACCGCATCGGCCGGCTCGACACCTTTTACCTCATCGATTCCACCAACAACCTGACCCAAGCGCGCCTGCAGCGCATCCAGACCCAGATCCAGCTGCAGCGCATGCTGGTGGCCTACCGGTCCTTGGCCGACCAATTGCTGGCCCGGTTTCCGGAAGTGGTCCAGGCGTTGCAGGGCGAATAGGAGGGCCGGGTGAACATCCTCAACTATTTCATCGGCAAGACCAAGCTGGTCAACATGCTGACCATCGCCATCCTGATCCTGGGCCTGATCTCGGTCCAGAAGATCAAACGCGAAGCCTTCCCCAAAGTGGATTTCGACATCGTGTTCGTCGTGACGATTTACCCCGGGGCGGCGCCCGAGGACGTGGAATTAAACGTCACCCTGCCCTTGGAGGAGCAGATCCGCGGCGTGGCCGGCATCGACAAGGTGGAATCCGTGAGCCGGGAAGGCTATTCGAGCGTGCAGGTGACCCTCGACCCGGACATCCTCGACAAGGAAAAAGTCAAGCAGGACATCCAGAAGGCCGTGGACCGGGTCATCGACCTCCCCTCGGAGGTGGAGAATCGGCCGGTGATCTGGGAATTGAAAACCGACAACTTCGGCATCATCCAGGTGGCCTTGTCCTCGGACCGGTTGAGCGAACAGGAGGTAAGGCGTTTCGGCCGCGAGCTCAAGAAAAAGCTCGAGGGCCTGCCCGCGGTGGCGCGGGTTGAAACCCTGGGGTTTCGGCAACGGGAAATCCAGATTCTGGTGGACCTGGCCAAACTGCCCATGAATTACCTGTCCTTGAGCGACATCGTAAGGCTGATCAGTTCCCGCAACGTGCGGATCCCCGCCGGAACCGTGCGCGGGCAGGCCGAGGCCAAAAGCGTGGTCACCGAAGCCAAATTCCGCACTCTCGAGGACGTGCGCAACATGATTCTCCGCACCAATTTCGAGGGCCAGCGCGTCCAGGTCAAGGACATCGGCCGGGTGGAGGACACCTTCGAGGAGTACCGGGACCTCATTAAAATGAACGGGGCTCTGGGCGTGACCCTCGAAGTCATCAAGAAAACCAACGCGGACGGGCTCCGGACCGTCGACCAGGTCAAGGAGGCTGTGGAGTCCTTCCGCCGGAAGGCGGGAGACGATCTCCAGATGAATTACGTCATGGACACTTCCCGCGCCACCCGCAGCATCCTGCGCATTGTCTCCACCAATGCCTTGCTGGGCATGATCCTGGTCGTGGCCACGCTCCTGCTGTTTCTGAATTTCCGGACGGCGCTCTGGACCGCGGTCGGGATTCCGCTGTCTCTGGGCCTCACGTTGTTCATCATGGTGCTGACCGACGTGTCTTTGAGCGCCAACTCCCTGCTGGGCATGGTGATCGTCCTGGGTATGCTGGTGGACGACGCCATCGTGGTGGCCGAGAGCATTTACCGCTACCGCCTCCAGGGCTACTCACCCCTGGAGGCGGCCCGGGAGGGCCTGCGGGTCGTGGCCGCGCCCGTGCTGGTGACCGTGGTGACCACCATCCTGGCCTTTGCACCCTTGTTCCTGCTTCCGGGCATCCCGGGAAAATTTGTGCTGTCCATTCCGCTGGTCATCACCTTTGCCCTCTTGGCCAGCCTGTTTGAGTGCTATTTTATTCTCCCGAATCACCTGACCAGCCACGTGCAGAAAAAGCCGGGGAACCCGGACCAAGGCCTGCGGGAAAAACGCTGGTTTCCACCCCTCAAGGAAAAATACCTGCGCCTGCTCAGCGTCGCCCTCCATCACCGCGTGATCCTGATCAGCATCTTCGTGGTTCTTTTTCTCGGCTCGTTGGCCTTCGCCTTCACCCGGATGAAATTCGTGCTTTTCCCCCAGCAGTCCATCGAGCAAACCGTGTGCTATATCGAGGCGGAGCGGGAAACTTCCCTGGCCAAGATGGACGCCCTCACGCGCCGCCTCGAAACCGTATTGCGCCGACAGCCCCGGGGCGCCCTCTCCTCCTTTACCACCCAGATCGCCCGGGGACGTTATCAAATCCCGGACAATGAAAACGTGGCCACCCTGACCCTGAATTTTCCGCCCGCTGCCCAGCAAACCTACGACCCGCACCGGGTCAATGCGGCCCTGCAGGCGGAAATCGCGAAGATTCCGGAGTTCATCAAGGTGCGGTTCGAAAACCAGCAGAGCGGCCCGCCGGTCGGCGGCGACGTGGAGATCAAAATCATCGGCAACGACAACCGCCAGCGCGCGGAGATCGTGGAGCGGACCAAGGCCTGGCTGCAGGCCATCCCCGGCGTGACCGACCTGGAAAGCTCGGACAAGGCCGGAAAGCCTGAATACGCCCTGGAGTTCGATTTCGAGAAATTGGCGCGGTACGGCCTGAACGCCCTGGACGTGGGGCTGACCGTCCGCACCGCCCTGGAGGGCAGCGTGGTGAGCCGGACGTACACGCCGGACGAGCGCATCGACTACCGCGTCATCCTGCAACCGCAGTACCGCCGCAGCCTGGACACCATCCGGAAATTGTACGTCACCAACCAGCAGCAAAACCTGGTTCCCATCACCCAGGTGGTGTCCCTGAAGGAAAAAACCACCATCGCCAAGATCGATCATTTGAACGGCGACCGGGTCACGACCCTAATCGCCAATTTGGATAAAAAGCGCGTCACGCCCATCGAGGTCAGCGCCAAGATCAACCGTTACCTGCCCGAAATGCTCGGCCGATATCCCGGCTTCCGGTATGAACTCGGGGGCGAAGCCAAGGAAAGCCAGAAATTTTTCGCCGAAATCAGTCTGGCATTTCTCTTCGCCCTGCTGGCAATCTACTTCATCCTGTCGCTATTATTCAACTCCCTGCTGCAGCCTTTCCTGGTCATGATCGCCATTCCTTTCGGCATCGTGGGCGTAATCTGGACCTTCTATTTCCACGGCCTGGAATTCTCCTTCCTGACGCTGATCGGCGTGGTGGGGTTGTCCGGCGTGGTCGTCAATGATTCGCTGGTCATGGTGGATTACATCAACCACCTCATCCGGGAAAAGGGATGCAAGTCCTTCGAGGATTACATCGGGGCCGTGGTCGAGGGCGCCGGCACGCGCCTGCGGCCGATCATCCTGACCTCGGTTACGACCATCGCGGGCGTCATGCCGACGGCCTACGGCCTGGGGGGATACGTGGAGTCCATCGCGCCCATGGTCCTGGCCATCGGCTGGGGCATCCTGTTCGCCTCCACCCTGACCCTGTTCCTGCTGCCCGGGTTGTACCTGCTGGAGGTGCAGTTTGAAATGAAAATATCCCGCTGGTTCCCCTGGATGCCCCTGAAAACGCAGTGCGACCTGCCGGTGGCGCAGATCGCACGGAACAAGGCGTCGCGGGCGCGGAAAAACCCGGCTTGAGGCTCCGGAGCTTCAGGCAGCCCGACGGGCGTAATCCGCGGCGGCGGGCGCCGGCTAGCGCCGCAGCCGCTTGCCCAGGAGGACGACCAGGTAGGCCAGCGCCGCGACCAGGATGATGGTGGGACCGCTCGGCAGGTTGTGGACGTAACTGATGCCCAGGCCGAGAGTGACGAAGAGCGCGCAAAACACGATGGCTAAAGCCACCATGTGCCAGATGCGCCGCGAGAAGTGCTCGGCGACGGCTGCCGGCAGCGTCAGCAGGGCGATCACCATGACGATGCCCACCACCCGCACCATGAGCACCACGGTCAAGGCGGTCAGCAGCAACAGCAGCAGGTAAAACGCTTCCACCCGGACGCCCCGCAAGCGGGCGAATTCCTCGTCGAAACACACGGCGAGGAACTGGTTGTAAAAAAAACCGCTTAAGGCTACCACCAGCACATCCAGGCCCACCACCGACCACAGGTCGCCGCGGGAAACCATCAGGATATTTCCGAACAAGTAACTCATCGGGTCCAGATAACCCGGCGTCTTGGCCAGCAGCAGCAATCCCGCCGCCATGCCGGTGGCCCATATGGCCCCGATGACCGTGTCCTCCCGTTCGCGGGCCCGGAGACTGACCCAGCCGATGATCATGGCCGCGGCCAAGGCCGCCACCACGGCTCCGAGCATGGGGTGAAACCAGGTCCAGCCCGCACGGTATTGCAGGAACAGGGCCGCGCCGATGCCGCCCAGCACGCTGTGAGCGATGGCCCCGGCCAGGTAGGTAATGCGGCGCGCCACGACGTAGCTGCCCATGATGCCGAAGGACACGCTGGCGGCCAGGCCCGTGACCAGGGCCAGGCCCAGGAACGCCAGGTCCGGGTCCCGCAACGCGGACCAAAAGTCAGCCATGGGGAGGCTCCTCGTCGAAGCACTGGGTATCATGCAGGATGGCCCTCAGGTCGGTCTGATACATGCGGGTCAAGGTTCCCGCGGACAGAGCGCGCGTCGGATGCACCACCACGCGCCGGTTGACGCAAATCACCTGGGCCACGAGGTTGGAGACCATGCCCACGTCATGCGAGACCAGGAGAATGGTCATGCGCTGGTTGAGCATTTTGAGTATTTCCCACAATTTGGCCTCGCCCTGCGTATCCACGTTGGCCGTGGGCTCGTCGAGCAGCAGCAACCGCGGATCCACGGCCAGGGCCCGGGCGATCAGGGCTCGTTGCCGCTGGCCGCCGGACAAGCCCGAGAACGGCCGGGAAGACAGGCCCGATAGTTGCAGTTCCTCCAAGGCCTGCAGGGCCGCGGCGCGGTCCTGCCGCGTGTAGGGGCCCCCCAGCCGGGTGCCCAAACGGCCCATCAGCACCACGTCCAGAACCGTGACCGGGAACTGGGGATCGTAGTGCAGGTACTGGGGCACGTAGCCGACCTGCCGGCGCGCGGCGGCGGGGGCCTGCCCGAAAAGGCGGACGGTGCCGGACTGGGGCGTCAGCAAGCCCAGGACGATTTTCAGCAGGGTGGTCTTGCCGCCCCCGTTGGGCCCGATGATGCTCATGAACTGGCCTGCGGAGACGGAGAGGGTCACTTCCTCCAGGACCGGCGCGGCGCCGTAGGCAAAGGACACGTTGTGCAGGGAAATCGCGGGCGGGACCGCCGGAGGTTTGTGCTGGGCCGCGGCGCGCATGGTTTACCGGCCCCCGCGGGAGTTTTCCACGGAGAGCGCGGCGGCGATGTTCACCGCCATTTTCTCGAGGTTGCGCGGATAATCCTCCGCCAAGGGATCCAAGTACACGACCGTGCCCCGCAGGGCCTCGGCGACGGTTTGCGCGGCCTGGGCCGGGAACTCGGGTTGGACGAACAAGGCCCGGACGCCCGCGCTTTTGGCCCGCTTGACCAGCGCGGCCAGGTCCCGGCCCTGGGGCTCCTTGCCTTCCATCTCCACGGCCATTTGCTGCAACCCGTAGGCGCGGGCGAAATACCCGAAGGAGGGATGGAAGACCAGCATGGGACGGCCCCTGGCCGGCGCCAGGATTTTACGGATCCGCCGGTCGAGACCGGAGAGTTCCTGGATGAAAAGGCGGTAATTCTCGCGATACGCGGTGCTTCCGGCTGGATCCAGACGGCAGAGGGTCTCCAGGATCGTTTTGGCCTGGGTTTTCACCAGGGAAGGATCCAGCCAGATGTGCGGATCCAGGTTCGCGGCGAGATCCGGCCCGGCCGCGATGGGATGTTCCCGGTGGAAATCCCCAACCATGGGTTGCAGGGGGATTCCGCGGCGCGTATCCACGACGAGTACCTTCGGCGCCAGCTGTTCCAAGCGGGGCAGCAGGGCGTTTTCAAAAGGCACGCCCACGCGGAAATAGACCCTGGCTTTCACCAGGCGGGCGATCTGCCGGGGGCTGGGTTCGTAGGTGGCCGGATTGTCGCCGGGACGTACCAGGGCTTCCACCCGGACCCGCGAACCGCCGACGCGCTGGACAAAATAGACCTGCGGCAGAATGCTCACGAAGGCCGAGAGCGCGGGTCCCGCGCCGGGGCGGGCGGGAGCTGCCGCGGCGGCGGGGAGAGAAGGGAACAACGCCAGCAACAGGCACAGGCATCCCGCCGCCCGCCGCGACGGCGGGCGAACGGGCGCGGGCCCGGAGCCGGGACGAAAATCAGGACTTGTCCGCGGCAGCATGGGAAGAGGAACAGACCAGGTGGACGGCGTGGCAGTCCGGGCACTCCTTCACCCGGTGGCGCCGCGTGAATTTCTGCCAATGCTTGTGCTGATCCAGGGTTAAAATTCCGCTGCCCTGGCAGAGAGGGCAGGCGGTTTTCAGGGCCGCCAGGACCGCAGAACGGATGAACTCGGACCGGTTGTGAATTTTTTGCAGCGAAGCCGACAAAACGGGGTCGACCTTGAAGCTGATGATCTCGGCTTTTTTACGTCCCGGCATGGTGATGCCTCCGAAGCGGGGATATTCGAATTTATTACAAGGTAATACCCGTGTCAAGCCTATTCCCCGCGGACCTCGGCCGCCGGGGGCGGCGCTTTCGGGGAAAAGCTCTTGCCAAGCCCCGGCGGCTCCTGTAGTATTCCTCCGAACCCGGCGCGCCGGGTTCGGGGGTGGACGGGATGCAGAAGATAATCTGGCTGGCCGCGGCCGGCGCCGCGGGCGCCCTGGCGCGTTACGGCCTGGCCGGCTGGGTGCAGCAGCGCTCCGGCGCGTGGTTTCCCTGGGGGACCGCCGCCGTCAACCTCGCCGGGTGCGCCTGCGCCGGCCTGTTCTGGGGCTGGATCCAGGAACGCCTGAACGTGCCGGGCGAGGTCCGGGCCGTGGTCCTGATCGGCTTTTTCGGGGCCTTCACCACCTTTTCGGCGTTGATGCTCGAGACCACGGCCCTGCTCCAGGACGGCGAGTGGTTGCGGGCGGCGGGCAACCTCGTCCTGCAAAACGGCCTGGGGCTCATCCTCTTTTTCGGCGGCCTGGCCCTGGGACGCCTGGCCTAGGAGGCGGACGTGAAACTGACCGGCGAAGCGAAACTCCTGAGGATCTTCATCGGCGAGAACGACAAGCACGAGGGCCGGCCCCTCTACGAGGTGATCGTGGAGCGCGCGCGGCGCGCCGGCTTAGCCGGCGCCACGGTCTTCCGTGGACTCATGGGTTTTGGGTCCAAGAGCCACATGCACACGGCCAAAGTCCTGCGCCTGTCCGAGGACCTGCCGCTGTTGATCGAGATCGTGGACTTGCAGGCGCGCGTGGACGCTTTCCTGCCCGAGCTGGATCCTCTGATCCCCGAGGGCATGATCACGCTCGAGAAGGTGGAGGTCATCGCCTACCGTCCGGGCCCGGAACGGGCGTAGCCGAGGTCTAAAATTCATCGGCACAATTCAACGAGGGGGTTCCGATATGCTCAGTGAAAAAATGCAAAACGAGTTGAATCAGCGCATCAATGACGAGTTGTACGCGTGGTACCTGTACTTGGCGGTGTCGGCGCATTTCGAGGCCGAAAACCTGGCCGGCATGGCGCAATGGATGCGGGCGCAAGCCCAGGAAGAGATGGGCCACGCCATGAAAAATTTCAATTTCCTTCTGGAACGCGGCGGCAGGGTCAGCCTGCGGCCGGTGCGCGAGGTGCCGGACAAGTGGGATACGCCTCTGGCGGCCTTCGAGGCGGCGTACCAGCACGAGCGGAAGGTTTCCAAGATATACGCCGATTTCCTCGAATTGGCCCGCGCCGAGAAGGACCACGCCACCGAGATTTTCCTGCAGTGGTTCGTGACCGAACAGGTGGAGGAGGAGGCGCAGACCCTGGCGATCGTGGAAAAGCTGAAACTCATGCATAACGCGCCGGGAGGGCTGTTCATGCTGGACCGGGAGCTGGGGCAAAGAAAATAGTTTTTCGGTCGGGAAGCCGAACATGGATTCGAAGATCAAGATATTGTTTCTTTGCAGCGGCAATTCCTGCCGCAGCCAGATGGCCGAGGGCTGGGCGCGGCACTTGAAAGCGCCCGAACTCGAGGCCTTTTCCGCCGGCATCGAAGCCCGCGGCCTGGACCCGCTGGCCGTACGGGCCATGGCGGAAGCAGGCGTGGATATTTCCGGCCAGCGTTCCAAGCGCGTGCGGGACCTGGCGGATATCCAATTTGATTACGTGGTCACGCTCTGCGGGCACGCGCGCGAAACCTGTCCCGTGTTTCCGGACGCCACCCGGGTCCTGCACCAGGGATTCGAGGATCCGCCGCGGCTGGCGGAAAACTCCACCAGCCGGGAAGAAGCTTTGGGGCATTATCGGCGGGTGCGCGACCAGATCCGGGACTTCGTCGAGACCCTGCCCGGCTCCCTGGCCGAACGGGCCGGGTTGGAATTCAAGATCGAATCCCCGGAAGCATGACGACCTCAAGCGGCTTGCCTCCCCAGGTCGGCGCGTCCCCAGTTTCCCGAACCTCCGCGGACACGGGAGAGCCGGACGGCGCGCGGGCGGGGCACGTCTCGTCCCGCTGGACCTGGCGGGATTTCCTCGGCGCCGTAAGAGTCCGCTGCGGGTTGGGCCGGATGCACTATCGCGTCCGGCCCGGCCTCTACGCCCTGGGCGCGCCGGATCCCGAATCGCCAGTGTGTCTCTCGGCGAACTACAAATTGAGTTTCGACCTCCTGCGCTCGTCCTTGCCGGATACCAGTGCCTGGCTGCTGGTGCTCGATACCCGGGGCATCAACGTGTGGTGCGCGGCGGGGAAGGGAACGTTCGGCACGCAGGAACTCATGCGCCGGATCCGAGCCGCCGGGCTGGCCGGAATCGTCCGTCACCGCCGGGTGATCGCCCCGCAATTGGGCGCGCCCGGCATCGCGGCCCACGAAGTCAAGGCCGCCACCGGTTTCCAGGTCGTGTACGGCCCGGTTCGCGCCGGCGACCTGCCGGAATTTCTTCGCCGCGGCCTGCGGGCCTCCCCGGCGATGAGGAAAGTGCGTTTCGACCTCCGGGACCGCGCGGTGCTGATTCCCGTGGAGATCGCGGGCGGCCTCAAGTATTTTTTCACGGCGGCCTTGATTCTCGGGCTGACCGCGGGCCTGTCCCGCGCCGGGTTTTCCTGGGAACGATGCCTGGCGCAAGGCCCGGCCGTGGCGGGCGTGCTGGCCCTGGCGGTTTTGGCAGGCAGCGCGGTCACGCCGCTCCTGCTGCCCTGGCTGCCCGGCCGGGCCTTCGCCCTGAAGGGCATCTGGGCGTCCCTGGCCGTGGCGGTGCCGGCCCAGTTGTTATGGCAGGCATTCGGGGGCGGCCTTCGAAACCTGGCCGGGGAGGGAATGATGTTCGTTTCCGCAGCCTCCTTCGCGGCCATGAATTTCACGGGAGCCACTCCGTATACCTCCCTTTCCGGGGTGCTGAAAGAAATGCGTCTGGCCCTGCCGTTCCAGGTCGCCGTCTTTCTGGGCGGCCTGGGCTTGTGGCTGGCCGCGAGATTCGCCTAGGAGGCTAGAATATCCCATGGCTTCATTGCGGTACCTTCCGGGTGTGGCAACCTTGGAGCTGGACGCCGGACGGTGCAACGGCTGCACCTTGTGCACGCAGGTATGCCCGCACGACGTATTCGCCCTGGAAAACAAAAAAGCGCGGATCCGGGACCTGGACGCGTGCATGGAATGCGGAGCCTGCGAGCGCAATTGCCCGACCGGCGCCATCCGGGTGCGCTCGGGAGTGGGTTGCGCCTCCGGCATCCTTACGGGATGGTTAAGACGGTCTGAACCGATATGTGATTGTGGCGAAGATACCACGTATAATAACTCATCCTGTTGCTGATATTTCCTTTAATAATAAACGGAAATATTTATTGACATATTATACTAATTATGTAAAATAATACTTAATATGTATAATATGACAAGATTTGTATAAAGATAATAAAAATGTCTAATATACAGAATGTTAAATATCAGAAAATATATGAGGCCGCCAAGGACTTATTCCTGAAATTCGGCCTGCGGCGCGTTTCCGTGGATGAGATTTGCCGTTCCGCCGGGGTCAGCCGCATGACCTTCTACAAATTTTTTAGAAACAAATTGGATGCGGCCAAGAAGATCCTGGATGACCTCGTCGTCCGGGCGGAGAGGCGCTACGACGAGATCATGGCAGGGCCGGTTTCCTTCGGGGAGAAAATCGAACAGGTCCTCAAGCTCAAGGTGGGCTACGGGCACGAATACGGGGAACTGGTCATGCAGCTGTTAACCGCCGGCGACGCGGAGGCCAAGGCCTACATTCAGCAAATGTTTCAGAAGTACAAGCAGGCGTCCCTGCAGCTGCTGGAACAAGGTAAAAAAGAGGGCGTCATCCGGGCCGACCTCAATCCTGAATTTTATTTGTACACCCTGGAGCACATGCAGACCATGCTGACCGACGAGCGCCTGCAGGCGATTTTCCCGGACGCCCGCGAGCGCAGTTCGGAATTGGCGAAATTCTGGTTCTACGGCATGTTCGACGCCATCGGCTGATTCAACCGGGAAAGGAGCAATCCCATGAAACGCAGCATTTGGCTGGGCATCCTGCTGCTGGCCCTGCCCGCCTGGGCCGGGGCCGAAGAGACCGCCCGGAGCATCATCCAAAAAGTGGACGACAACCAGGTCTTCGGCACCGAATCCTTCACGGCCCGGATGGTCATCCACAAGGGCAAGCGCACGCTTTCCAAGGACTTCTACGGCTACGGGAAAAAGGAGGGCAAGAAGTCCTTCATGGAATTCACCAATCCCGAGGACAAGGGCGTCAAGTACCTGAAACTGGACGACGAGCTGTGGATTTATTTCCCGGACGCGGACGACGTCATGAAGATCTCCGGGCACATGCTGCGGCAGGGCATGATGGGCAGCGACATCTCCTATGAAGACATGCTCGAGGACGACAGCCTGGACGAGACCTACGCGTCCCAACGGCTCGAGGACCGGACCGTGGACGGCCGGCCCTGCTACGTGGTCGAGCTGACCGCCAGGAAGCCCGACGCCTCGTACGCCAAGCAGGTCCTGGCCGTGGACCAGGAATGGTTCATCCCTTTAAAGCTCGAGCTGTACGCGCGGGGCGGGCGCCAGCTCAAGGAGATGACCCAGCACGACGTGCGGAAAGTCGGCTCCCGCTGGGTGCCCATGAAGATCATCATCCGCGACCTGCGCCGCAAGGACTCGGAGACCGTGGTCGAGTTCGTGAAGATCGCCTTCGACGTTCCGGTCCCGGCCGAGGTCTTCACCAAGGCCTATCTCAAACGCTGATGAACCTTGCCTCATCAGAATGATGAGGCAGGGGTTCGGGGGCGATGAAGCCCCCGACTGAAGAAGGAAGGAAAGCAGGACGCATCGGCGTGGACCCTTCGGGGGACAGGGGTGGTCAGGGGAATATTCCCCTGACTCCATGAGGGATGACCACGAGCCGGAAGGCTCTCGCTCATCCCGGCGAGTGCCAAAGGGGAAACCTCCCCTATGGGGAGCGAAGCGACAGCGGCAGGGGAACCTGTGGTTCCCCTGAAAGAACCTCAAGACGAGGAGGCCCGCGATGCGCCGCCTGACCGTGGTGCTACTGTTGGCGGCCGGCCTGGCGCCGGCTGGAGCCGGTGCGGAGCTGACCCTGTCCGGAGCCCTGCGCAACGAGACCTATGTGCTGGGGCGCGCGGACGGGGCGCTGGTCTTGGACCGCCTGGAAAACCAGTTGGTGCTGGAGCGCCGCGGCGACGACTGGCGGTTCTACGCGGACGCGCGGGTGGACGCCTTTGCGGGCGCGATCGACGCGCTGGTCCCGCCGGAGCTGGCGACGGGACTGCGGTTCTTGGATGTCCGCCTGTTGCGCGCCTTCGTGCGCTATCACTCGGACCTGGGCGACTTCACCCTTGGCAAGACCTACGCGAATTTCGGCGTGCCGGGCGTGTTCAATCCCTTCGAGATCGACCGCAACGTCTACGTGACCGACTTGAGCTACACCAAGGAAGGGCTGGTGGCCCTGACCTACGAAACCGCCCTGGGACCCCTCTCCGGGCTCAAGGCCTTCGTCAGCCCGGAAGCCGGGCGGGCCGAGGCCTCCGGCGGGCTGGGCGTATACGGCCATGTGGGAACCTTCGATCTGGGGCTGGTGGCCCAGCGCCTGGACCGGGACGCCAACCTGGCCGGAGTGTATTGCAAGGGCGACCTGGAAGTCGGGGTGCAGGCCGCCTATGCCTATCATTTTCAGGACGACGGCGGGGGCGGATTGTCCGAGGCCAACGCCGGCCTCGACTACAGTTTTTGGGACGGGCAGATCATCGTGTCGGCGCTGGGCTATTACCTCGAGGCGCCGCTGCCGCCGGTGGGGAACTCGCTCACGGCCGCCGGCCTGGGCGCCGTGGGCACCCTGTCCGGCTTCACCGCGCCGTACTACGTCTACGCCAGCGCCCTGTACGTGCCGGACGAATTCTTCCAGGCGCGCCTGGACGCCTTCGTCAACGCCGAGGACGGCAGCAGCCTGCTTATTCCCGGCGTAACCTGGGTGCTGTCCGACGGCCTGTCGCTGACTCTGGAACTGCTCGTACCCACGGGCACGGGCGGAGAGCAGTATGCGCGCGACACCCTGGGCACGGTGATCGGCCTGGCGCGCATGGAAGCAAAATTGTAGGGGCGGGGAAAGAAACGCTACCCGAAGGGGAGGATGACATCATGCTGCTGGAAGTGAAAAACCTGTCCAAGACCTACCTTGCCGGGAAGGTGGACGTCAAGGCCCTGCGCGACGTCAACGTCACCATCGACCGGGGGGAATTCACGGCCATCGCCGGCCCCTCGGGCTCGGGCAAGACCACGCTGCTCAATTGCATCGGCACCATCGACCGCCCCGAGAGCGGGGAACTGTTCTTGGACGGCACGGAGCTGATGGGCAAAACGCGCGACGAGCTGGCGGCCCTGCGGCGGGAGTACTTCGGCTTTATCTTCCAGACCTACAACCTGATCCCGGTCCTGACCGTGTTCGAGAACGTGGAGATGCCCTTGAAGCTGCTGCGCAAGTTCACGCCCGGCCAGATCCGGGAGCAGGTCATGGACATGCTGGCCAAGGTGGGACTGACCGGGCTGGAGAACCGCCGGCCCCTGGAACTGTCCGGCGGCCAGCAACAGCGCGTGTCCATCGCCCGGGCCCTGGTCAAGCATCCCAAGATGGTGCTGGCCGACGAACCCACGGCCAACTTGGACTCCAAGACCGGCGAGGAGATCGTGGACCTGATGAAGGAGTTGAACGAGCGGGAAGGCGCCACCTTCCTGTTCTCCACCCACGATCAGCTGATCATGGCGCACGCCAAGCGCCTCATCAAAATCCGCGACGGGATGATCGAGTCATGATGTACCTGCTCAAACTCGCGCTCAAGAACATCCTGCGCTCCAAGATCCGGACCGTCCTGACCTTCCTGATCCTGTCCTTCGGCGTGGGGATCTACATCCTGTTCGCCTGCCTGATGGCCGGCTTCGACCGGGAGTCCATCAAAAACGTGATCGATTTCGAAACCGGGCATTACAAGGTCCGCAGCGCGGCCTTCGACGAAGACCAGCCTTACGAGCCCGCCAACAACCTGAGAGACCCGCAGGCCGTCATGCAACGGCTGTCCGGCCTGCCGTTCGTCACCGGCCTGGCCGAGCGCCTGCTGTTCCTGGCCGAACTGGACAACGGCGTGGACGCGGTCCCGGTGGTGGCCACGGGCATCGGCCCCCGGGACCAGGAGGTGTTCAATTTAAACAAGTACATCGTCCAGGGCTCCCTGGAACCCGGCGGGGCCCTGATGGGCAGGAAACTGGCCCAGGACCTGGGCCTCAAGCTGCGCGATCCGGTTTATCTGACCTTCCGCACCGAGCAGGGCATGTACACGTCCGTGGAGGTAATGGTCACGGGCCTGATCGTTTCGGCCAACCCCCAGGTGAATTCTTCCACGGTGTACATCCCCCTGGACGAGGCCCGCAAGGATCTGGACACGCGTAACGCCACGGAGATCGCGGTTAAGACCGACGCCTTCTTCAAGGTTTCGGAATACCAGCCCAAGATCCAGGAGGCCCTGGCCGGCTTGAACGTGAAGGTCGAAAGCTGGGAACAGCTGTCCGAGGATTTCCGGGCCATGATGACCATGAAGCGGAAGTTCCAGAACATTCTAGTCCTCATGATCATGGTCATCGCCATCGTGGGCATCATCAACACCATGCTGATGTCGGTGTTCGAAAAAAAGCGCGAGATCGGCACCATGAAGGCCTTGGGGTTCACGGACCGCCAGGTCCAGCGCCTGTTCCTGGTCGAGGGCGCCCTGATCGGCGTGGCCGGCGGGCTCATGGGCCTGGTCCTGGGCACGTTGTTCAACTCGTATTTCGCGTTCGTGGGCTTCAACATGGACCTGTTCGGGGACCAGGACATCGGCATGCCGATCATGGGCAATGTGAAGTCCGTGTGGCTGGCCGGCGCCTACGCCAAGGCCATGCTCTTCACGCTCGCGGCCAGCCTGGTCGCCAGTTATTACCCGGCCAGGAAGGTCACAAAAATGGAGGCCATGGAATGTCTGCGGACCGTGCAATAGGTCCTATCGGTCCCTTAGGACCTATGCCGAATCAGGAGGGCTGACATCATGTTGTTCACCTTCGCCTTTCGCAACGTGCTCCGCAACAAGCGGCGCAGCCTGCTCACCGCCCTGGCCGTCTTCTTCGGGGCCCTGATCGTGGGCGTCGCCCAGGGGTGGATCAACGGCATCGTCGACATGTACCTGGACAACACCATCCTCTATCAGACCGGCCATGTCCGCGTCACGACCCAGGAGTATGTGGAACGCGAGCGCTTCCTGCCCGTGGACACCCTGTTGCCGGGCGCGGCCGCCCTGGAGGAAAAGATCCGGGCCCTGGACGGCGTCCAGAGCGTCGAGGAGCGCATACGGTTCGGCATCCTCCTGGGCCACGGCGAGGCCACGGTCAACGCCCTGGGCGTGGGCCTGGATTTGGAACACACGGCCATGCATATCCAGGACAAGCTCGTGGCCGGGAAACTGACGGACCGGGGGCTGTACATCGGCAAGGACCTGGCCAAAAAGCTCGGGGTGAAAGTGGGCGACGAGCTGCTGCTGGCCGCCAGGACTTCGGAGGGGGGCTTAAACGGCATCAAGCTCAAGGTGCAGGGCATCGTGAACATGGGCATCGCCATGTACAACCGCAGAATGTTCTTTCTCCACCTGGCGGACGCCAAGCGCCTGCTCAAGATCTACGACGGTACCACCGAGATCTACATCTTCGCCACGGACGAGGGCGAAGTGCCCGCCCTGACCGGGCGCATCCGCGCGCTGCTGCCGGCCGACGCCACCGCCCAGACCTACCAGGAACAGATGGGCCCCCTGTATTCCATGTTCGCCAGCATGCGGATTATCTACGTGTTCATCGAGGCCCTGATCATGTTCCTGGCCTCGTTCGTGGTGATCAACACCATGATGATGGCCGTGTTCGAGCGCCTGCATGAGATCGGGACCCTGAAGGCCATCGGCATGACCGACCGGGAGCTGTTCTACAATTTCACGCTGGAGGGGGCCATCATCGGTGCCGCCGGCGGCATCCCCGGCGCGCTCCTGGGCTACGGTTTCGTGGCCCTTTTGTCCATCACCGGCGTGAACCTGGAAGCGGTCACCAGCTCGGTGGAGATGCCCATCGACTCGGTCATGCATCCCTCGCTCTCCTGGATCGCCATGCTCATCGCCATCCTGCTGTCCATCCTCATGCCGGCCCTGGCAGCCATGATCCCCGCGCGCTACGCGCGCAAGCTCCAGCCCGCCGAGGCCCTGCGCAAATAGGGGAGACCCTCCGGGCGGGACGAACACTCCGGGCAGGACTTGACAGAGCCCGCTTAATGAAGGGATAATGTTAGTGATCGTTAACTAAGGATGGGATTTAACCATGCCCGAACTTACGGATCGCCAGAAAGAAATCCTCAACGCGGCCATCGACATTATCTCGGAAGCGGGAATCCAGGGGTTCTCCATCCGAGCCCTGGCCGGCCGCGTCGGCGTGACCGAACCGGCCATCTACCGGCATTTCGAGAACAAAGACCAGATCATGCTCCAGGCCATCGCGTACATCGGACGTCACTGGCAGAAACTGCTGCGCGGTCTGGTCGTGCCGGACAAGCCGGCGCTCGAGGAACTGGAGATCATCTACCGGGGCGTGGTCCAAAACATCGCCGCGAATTGGCCCATGACCGTCACCCTGTATTCCTCCGGCATCTACATCAACGACAAGCAGATCATCAAGGAAATCTTCGACCTCATGGAACTCGGAACCCATCTCTCGGATGACATTCTGCGGCGGGGCCAGCGCGACGGCAGCATCCGCCGGGACGTGGGCAGCCGCCAGCTGGCCGAGATCCTGGTGGGCACC
>CAZQGO010000001.1:345138-416687 GCA_964593065.1 uncultured bacterium
ACCTGACCGGCTCGCCGGCGGTGCTCCTGCTCATCACCCAGGGCATCAAGCAGGACATGGTGCGGCTGGTGCCCGTGGTCACGCTGGTGTTGATCCTGACCCTGTTCCTGGCCTTCCGCCGCTGGATCGGCGTGCTGCTGCCGGCCCTGACCGTGGGCATCAGCTGCCTGTGGACCGTCGGGCTGATCGCCTTGCTGGGCGTCCGCTTCACGATCATGTCCTCGGCCATTCCCGTGCTGCTGGTGGCGGTGGGCAGCGCCTACGGCATCCATTTCATGAGTCATTACTACGACCACCTGGGCGCCTCGCCGGCGACCCGCCGTGACATCGTCATCACGACCGTAGGCAAAATCGGTCCGCCGGTGTTCTGGGCGGCGGTGACCACCATGATCGGTTTCGGGGCCCTGGCCACCAGCAACCTGGTCATCGTGCAGAGCTTCGGCCTGTTCACGGCCGTCGGCGTGGCCGCGGCCGCGCTCGTCAGCCTGGTCTTCATCCCGGCCCTGCTGCTCCTGCGGGACGGACGTGGCGCGGCGCCGGTCGCGCACCGGAGCCACCCCGGAACCGGGATCGCCAAGCTGCTGGCAGCGCTGGAAAGGGCGTTCCTGCGCCGCCGGCTGTGGGTCATGCTCAGCGCCGGCGTTTTGGTCCTGGTGTCCCTGTGGGGCATCCGCAGCATCAAAGTCGGCGGCGAGATGGTGAATTATTTCAAGGCCCACACGGACGTGCGGCGCGCGGACGCCTTCGTCAACCGTCACTTGAACGGCACGACCGTGCTCAGCCTCCTGATCGAGGGCCTGCCGCGGGCTCAGGCGCGGACCGCGGCGGGGGCTGCGGCGCCGGCGCCAACACCGGCCGGGCCTGAATTTTCCGACGAGGATTTCGCCCTGCCGGGGGAGGCCACACCGGCGGCCGGCGGCCCGCGTCCAGTGCAGGCCCGGGCCTCCGGCCCGGCCCCCCTGCGCGAGGTGACGGACCCGCGCCTGCTGCAGGCCCTGGACGACCTGGACCGGGACCTGCGGCGGGAGTTCACCTCGGTCAAGCAGGTCGCCTCGCTGGCGGACATGGTCAAGCGCATGAACTTCGTGATGCACGACGGTGCCGCGGACTTCGACGAGATCCCGACCCGTCCGGCCAAATACCATTTGCGGAACCTGGACGACCTGCGCCGCCTGATCGCCCAGTACCTGCTGCTCTACTCGGGCAACCTCGACGCCTTCATGACGCCCATGGACCGTCCGACCTACACCCGGGTCACGGTGCAGATGACCGACGGCAGTCCCGCCTTCCTGCACGGGGTCAAGGCCGCCATCGCGGATTTCGCGCGGCGGCGCATCGAGCCTCTCGGCTTCAAGGTGTCCACGGCCGGGTACGCGGACATGTCCCTGGCCGTGAACGATTACATCCTGAGGACGCAGGTCACCAGCATCGCCCTGTCGCTCCTGCTGGTCTTCCTCTTGGTCAGCTTCTCCCAGCGGTCCTGGGCGGCGGGCGCGTTCGGACTCGTTCCCCTGGTGGCGGCCCTGCTGGTCAATTTCGGCTGCATGGGAATCTTCGGCATCACCCTGGACGTGGGCACGGCCCTGGTGGCCTCGGTGTCCATCGGCATCGGCATCGACTACGCGATCCACTGGCTGACGGCCTTTCGCCGGGAGCGGCGCGCCGGCGGCGACCCGGCGCGGGCCGTGCAGAGAACCATGCTGACCACCGGCAAGGCCATCGTCTTCAACGCGGCCAGCGTGGCCGCCGGCTTCGCCGTGCTCATGTTCTCCCATTTCATTCCCCTGATCTTCCTGGGCCTGCTGGTGGGCCTGACCATGCTGACCTCGGCCTTCGCGGCCCTGACCCTGCTGCCGGCCCTGCTGGACATGTTCAAGCCCCGTTTCATCTCCGCCGCCCGTTCGGCGGCCGCGCTTCCGGAGGAAAAACCATGACCTTGAACCATCGCATCTGGAGAATCCTGCCCGTGTTGGCGGTGCTGCTGGCCGGCCCGCCGGTCGCGGCCCACGCCGCCGCGCCCGACGCCGACGAGATCATGCGCGCCCACTTCGCCCTGCCCGAGGCCCAGGACATGTCCGCGACCATGTACATGGTCCTGCGCGCGGCGGACGGGACCAAGCTGACCCGCACCCTGCGGATCGACGCGCGCCAGACGCCGCGGGGCACGGACCAGTACACCGAGTTCCTCTCGCCGGCCGACGTGCGCGGCACGCGCTTTCTGACCCTGGCCCGGCGGAACGGGGCGGACGAGCAGCGGCTGTGGCTGCCCGACCTCGGCAAGGTCCGGCTGATCGCCGCCGCGGGCAAGGGCGGCAAGTTCATGGGCTCGGACTTCAGCTACTACGACATGGAGTCCCGGGATTTCGGCGACGCCGCCTACCGCCTGGACGGGGAGGACACCTGCACCTACACGCTGGACGGCCGCCGGGCGGAACACGCCTGCTGGGTGATCGCCTCCACGCCCACGGACCCCGACGCGCCCTACTCCCTGGTCAAGACCTGGGTCAGCCGGGACGAACCCATCATGGTCCGCTCGGAGATGTTCGACCGCAACGGCCAGCCGGTCAAATCCGTGTACGTGACCGAGTGGAAGTCCTTCGGCCAGGTCCTGATCCCGCTCAAGACCCTGGCCGCGGCCGCGGACGGGCACAAGACCCTGCTGCAGATGGAGGATGTCCGCGTCAATCAGGGCGTGCCGGCGGCGACGTTCACCCTGCAGAATCTGCAGCGCTAGGAGGGAGGCTCCATGCGCGCGTATTGCGGACGGTGCAAGCTCCCGCTGTTTGCCCTGGGCGTGACCATGCTCTGGCCGGCGGCGGCCGGGGCGGCCTGGGACGACACGAACCTGGACGCGGTGCTGGAGGACATGACGGTGCCGCCCGCGGCGGGCGAGACGACCCGGGGAGCTCCGTCCGCGGCGGGGGTGGAGGACGCGGCGCCGGCGTTCCGGCTGGAAGGCGTCCTGCAGCCGGAACTCCACGTGCCCCTGCTGAAGAACCATCAGGATTTCAACGGCTACTTCAAGGCCCCCAAGGTGCTGAACGAACTGGGCCTGTCCTACCAACAGGGCGACCTGAGCCTGGAAAGCCGCTGGGCCCTGGACCTGGTCATGCCGCCGGGCGGCAAGCAGGCGGACCTGCTGGACGCCAGGCCCAGGCAGAACGCGCTGTCGTGGAACCCGCCGGGATGGAAATTCGGTTTCGGCTACCAGATTTTCAAGTGGGGGACCTCGGACGAAATGAATCCTACGGACAACCTCAATCCCAAGGACTACCGCCGCGCCATCCTCGAGGTGATTTCCATCCCGGTCCTGTCCGCCAGCGCCACCGCCTATCTCTCGGAACGCTTCGCGCTGGACGCGGTGTACATCCCCTACGCCCAGAGCTACGATTTCCCCGTGGACGTCGCGGACCAGATCCCGCCCTCCCTGTTCGCCCCGGCGGAAATTTCGGAGGTCCAGCCTCCCTTCACCGCGGAATCCGCCGTAGCCGGCGCCCGGCTGAACCTGTATTCCACCTGGGATCTATCCGCCAGCTACGTGTACGACTTCGATCCGTACTTCACGCCGGTGATCCGCTACGGCTCGCCGCTGGATAAATCCTTGGACCTGGTCCGGGAGCGCATCCACCGCTTTGGCCTCGACGCCAAGACCACGCTGGACCGCTTCGGCGTGTGGCTGGAGGCCTGCTATTCGCTCCCGCGCGGTGCCACGGGCGGTTCCCCGGCACGGCGCCGCCCGTTCCTGTCCTGGACCCTCGGCACGGATTTCAATTACGGACCGGGGGACGAGTTCTACGTGAATTTCCAGTATGCCGGGACGTACGTCGTCGGCTTCGATGCCGGCTTTTTCCGGGACTACCCCGGGGGCCTGCCGGATCCGCTGCGGATGCTGGACCCGGCCTACGCCGAAAGATATTTGTACCGCGCCCTGACGCAGCGCCTGGGAGACCAGAACGAGCAGTGGCTGCACCGTTTCATCCTCAAACTGGATTGGCCTCTGGCCCACCGCGAGTGGACGCCGTCCTTCGTGGCGGTTTACGACCTGCCCGCGGGCTACGACCGCGCCGAAAAAGTCCGCTACGGCAGCCTGCTCTTGAACCCGGAAATCGTCTACGCTCCCCGGGACGCGTTTCAGGTCGCGCTGGGCGCCGAGTGGTTCGGCGCCTGGCAGAAGCCGGCAGGCTCCGACCGGATCGTAAACGACGACAGCGACCGCCTGGGGCGCTTCCAGGGAGACAGCAACCTGTACCTGGAGGTCCGGTATTCCTGGGATTACACGACCGGGCCCTAGGCCAGGAACAGGGACCTTGCCGGCGCGCGTTGCCCCCCCGCCGGGCTTTTCATTCTTCCCGCCTTGGTTTATAATTCGTCTAAATTTTGTTCCTGCAGATGGAAAGCGGGCCGGCCTTGCCTAATATCATTCCTGCCATTCAACGGTATCTGAAAATCCACGCCAGGATTCCGGGCGGAGATGAGGACCTGCCGGCGCCGCGGCCGGGGTTGAAACTGGTGGTGGTTATTCCCAGCCTGGCCGAGCGCGAGGGACTGGGGGAGGTGTTGTCCTCGCTGGAGGCGGGCAGCCTGCGCCTGGATGAGGCGGAGGCCATCGTGGTGGTGAACAATCCCGCGCAGCCCGATGCCCGCGTCCTGGAAAACAACCTGGAAACCCTGCGGGACCTGCGAAGGCGGCCCGCAGGCAAGCTGCCCGTGCATGCGCTCGACCGCGCCTCGCCGGGACGCTGGCTGCCGGCCGACAAGGCGGGAGTGGGGCTGGCGCGGCGGCTGGGCATGGACCTGGCCCTGGCGCGCCTGCTGCGGGCCGGCGGCGCCGAGCGCGGGGCCATCGCCTGCTTGGACGGGGATTCGCCTGCCGGGCCGGGTTACGCGGACGCCTGGCTGTCCGAGTTCGACCGGAACGATCCGCCCCTGGGAGGATTGTGCGGCTACGAACATCCCCTGCCGGACGATCCCCGGCGGGCGCGGCCCATCGTGATCTACGAACTATGGCTGCGCTACATCGAGGCGGGAATGCGCTTCACGGGCTCGCCCTTCGCCTTTTCGGCCGTGGGGTCCTGCACCGCGGCCTCGGCCTACGGCTACGCCTTGGCCGACGGCATGCCGGAGCGCAAGGCCGCCGAGGATTTTCATTTCCTGCGCAAACTCGCCAAGGCCAGCGGCTTCAAGCCGCTGGCCGCGGTCCGCTCCCTCACGGTGTATCCCTCGGCCCGGGCTTCGGACCGCGTGCCCTTCGGCACGGGCCGGGCCATGGGCCGCAGCCCCGCCGAGCAGGAGGCGCGCTACGCCCGCGTGGAACCTCCCGGGGTCTTTTTCGAGCTGAGGAAGCTTTTTCTTTCCTGGCGGGAGGGATACGCGCGGCCGGACGCCCTGCCGGCGGCGGCCGGGCCGCGCCTGGACGCCTTCCTGGCGGCCGAGGGCGCCTGGGCCGTGATGGACAAATTGCGTGCAATCTATCCCAGCGCGCGCCATTTCGAGCTGGCCTGCCAGCACTGGTTCGACGGCCTGCGGATCGTGCGCTTCGCGAACCAATACGCCCGCGAGGCCGGCCGGGTGGAAGTCCTTAGCGCCTGGCGCGAGCTCCTGGCGGCCTGGCCGGAGTTTACCGCGGCGGCCGGCCCGCCACCGGCAGGGAAGGACGGGGAGCTTGAACTGGAAAGGGAGTGGCTGCGATACCTGCGGTCGGGCACCCGGGCCGGCGCACTGGAGAAAGCCGGAACGGACGGCGCCCGCGATCGCCGCCTATTTGATTGACCCGGCGGAGCCCCCTCCGCTAAGATATCTCCGCGGGCAAAAACCCGCACCCGCTTGATTGCGCGGAGGGCGACGGCACAGAGGCATGAAAATACTTTTCCTCCATTTCAACATCCAGACCGGCAACGGCCCGCATTTTGTGCCCGGCATCGCCAGCATTTCCAGCGTGCTCAAGGCCGCCGGACACCGGACCGGACTCCTGTTCCTGCAGGAGGAAATGGACCGCGATGCCTTTTTGGAGAAAATACGGACCGAAGCGCCGGACCTGGTGGGCATCAACACCATCACCAATCAATGGCCCGTGATCACCCGTTACACGCGCTGGCTGCGGGAGGGATTCCCGGGCCCGGTGATTCACGGCGGAGTCCATGTCACGGTTGCGCCGGAGGCGGCGCTGGCCTGCCCGGAGGTGGATCTTCTCTGCATCGGCGAAGGGGAGTTTCCCGTGCTGGAACTGGTCTCGGCCCTGGAACGCGGCGGGTCCTACGAGGGCATCCGCAACCTGTGGCTGAAGAAACCGGACGGGCAGATCCTCAGAAATCCCTTGCGGCCCCTGATCCAGGACTTGGACGCCCTGCCTTTTGCCGACCGCGAGCTGTTCAATTACCGCTGGCTGCTGCAGGGCAATCCCTACGAGGCCACCATGCTCATGGCCGGACGGGGCTGCCCCTTCACCTGCAAGTATTGCGTCAACAACGCCCTGCATCAACTCTATCGCGGCCTGGGAAAATATCCGCGCCTGCGCTCCCCCGAAAGAGTGGTCGAGGAGGTCCGCCAGCTGCGCGACGAATACGGCACGCGCCGCCTGCTGATTTACGACGACACCTTCACCTACGACCGCCGCTGGCTGGAGCGTTTCTGCGAACTGTACCGGCGCGAACTCCGCCTGCCCTTCACGGTGAACATCCGCGTGGGTACGGTCACGGAGGCTGATCTGACGCGGCTGCGGCAGGCGGGCTGCGAGATGATCATCGTCGGCATCGAATCCGGGAGCGAAAGAGTCCGGCGGGAAATCCTGGGACGGAAAATGCGCAACGCCGAAATCATCCGGGTCTTCCGCGCGGCCGACCGGCTGGGGTTGAAGACCTGGACCAACAACATGGTCGGCATGCCGACCGAAACCCCGGCCGAGGCGGAGGCCACCGTCGCCCTGCAGCGGAAAATCCGGCCCAACCGGGCCCAGATGACCGTGTTCTACCCGTTTCCCGGCACGGACCTGTATGCACGCTGCCTGCGGGAAGGATACCTTTCCGGACGCGAGGCCAGCGGTGTGTTCCTCAACAGCGTGCTCAACCTGCCCACCCTGTCCCCGGAACAGATCGCCCGCACTCTCGTGAAATTCAGGGAAACCACGCGCCGGATCGCCGTGGAAAAGGAGGGGAAGCGCGCATACTATGATTTTCTCTGGCATTTTCCGGAAGCGGAAATTGCCTCCGAGCAGGCGGACTACGTGGATTTCCACGCCGAAACCATCAACGGCGAGGAGCGCCTGGTGCTGCTGGCCCACCCGGAGACCCGGATCACGTACCGGGTGTTTTTTCCCGAACGAGCGCGGCTGGTTCTCGGCATGGGTTTGTCCCCGCTGGTATGGTCCCCGGAAAAAGGTGCGGGAGTTCACTTCCGGGTTTTTCTCGAGGACCGGGGACAGGAGGTCCGGGTATTTTCCAGATACCTGGATCCCAAGAACGATCCCGCCGACCGTCGCTGGCACGACGTGGAGCTTGACCTTTCGGCCTATCCGCCGGGTCCGCGTAAAATCATTTTCCAGACCACCACGGACGGCGCGCCGAAGTATTATTGCTGGGCCAATTGGTCCCACCCGCTGCTCCTGGGACGGAGGAACCTGCTGACGCCCTTGCGCCGGGTCTGGCGCTGGGGATTCAAGCCCGCCGGATGGTTTTCGCGGCCCGGCGCCGGCGCGCATCGCCGCGGGCGGGAAAACGCGCCCGAAAAGACGCAGACCGGGGCGGGCCTCCATGGCTGAGCATTCCCTTTCTCCGCGGCCAACCGGCGCGCCCCGGGTGACGGTGATCGTGCCCAACTACAACCATGCCCGTTTCCTGCGGCAGCGGCTGGATTCCATCCTGGGGCAGACCCACCAGGACTTCGAACTCCTGATCTTGGACGATGCCTCCACGGACCGCAGCGCCAAGGTGATCCGCTCTTATCTCAATCAGCCGCACGTCCGCTTTGAGGCCAATGCGCGCAATTCCGGCTCCGCTTTCCGGCAGTGGGCCAAGGGCCTGGCACTGGCGCGCGGAGAATATATTTGGCTCGCGGAATCGGACGACTGGGCCGATCCCCGGTTCCTGGAAAGACTGCTGCCCGTCCTGGAGGAAAGCCCGCGGCTGGGCTTGGTGTATTGCCAGTCCCGGTGCGTGGACGCAGCCGGCAAGATCCTGGGCGATGCTTCGGGCTGGACCGCGGACCTGGATCCCCTGCGCTGGACAACGGATTTTTGCAATGCGGGACCCGACGAGCTCAGGCGGTTTTTGCTTCGGAAGAATACCCTTCCCAGCGCCTCGGCGGTCTTGTGCCGGCGCAGTGCGCTCCAGGCCGCCGGCGTCCCGGACGCGGACCTGCGCCTGTGCGGAGACTGGCTGACCTGGATGCGCCTGCTGTCCGCCTGGGACGTGGCCTTCGTGGCCGAGCCCCTGAACTATTGGCGCCAGCGGACTTCCCACGCCCGCCTGCCCAGCAACGGCACCCTGGAGTGGCTGGAAGGCGAACGCGTTTTGACCGAAGGCTGCCGCTTGGCCGGCTTAAGCCGTGCCGAGACCACCGGGGTTTTGTTCGATTTTCTGAAGCGCTGCTGGCAATGGCAGAGGGAATATATCGAGGCGGTTTCCGGGGGAAAGCGGACTTCGCTCAAGAAAAAACTGGGCGGCTGGCTGAAACGGGCCAAGGCCAACCGGGCTTAATTGCGCATCATCACATGCACCCGCCCGGCCTGATACCACATGAGGTCCGTGCCGGCGGGCGGAGGGCCCGTGAACGTCAGGACGACCCGGCGCAGCGATACCCGGCGGATCGCAACCAGCGGCTGCTCCGTCACGGCCCTGAACAATTCACCCCGCTTCCCCAAATCCAGCGTAAATTCATTCACCTTCGCTTGAATATCGATGGGGTTCCAACCGGAATTCACATCGTGGAACGTTAAAGCCCCGGCATAGGTCAGGTCTGAAAGCTTTTCCAGGCGGCGCAGGTCCTGCAGGAAGGCCGGATCCTTTCGGGCCCGTGGTTGCCAGGCCGCGGGCAAATCCTCAATGTCCATTTCAGGTGCCGCGCTTTCCGTCCCGGAATGAGATCCGGCGCGCGCGAGCACGGCCCGCAATTCCTCCGGGGACAAAGCGTAGCGCTTGACCAGGCCGGCGAACAATCGCCGGGGTTCGAAGATCCGGAGCGCGGGCGAGAAACCGATGCGGAACACGAAAGCGCCGCAATAATTGTCCGGGAGATTCATAACGACCACCTTCCGGTTTTCGATGTTTTCAACGGCGCTGTCGAGAATGCTTCGCGCCAGGCGGCCGGCCGCGACCCAGCGCTCATTGATGATCTGCAAACTCCAGGCGCCGGCCACGAGCAGAACCGCCGCCAGGGCGACGGCGTATGCCCTCCGCCGGAACAGCCTGAATACACCCAAGATCATCAGAACGCTGGTAAAGACCGAGGGCAGATACGCCAGGCGCTCGTTTTCCACGGTAGACGGCAGGACCCCCAGGCCCAAGACCGGAACCACGGCGCACAGAAAGCACAGCGGCAGGCAGGCTAAAAAACGGGAATCGGGGTTGCGGGGACGGCGCAGCAAAAACCACAGGGGCAGGATCCCGCCCGCCAGCAGGCAGGCCGCGCCCCCGGCCATCCAAAATATCTCGGCGCCCGGTTTCCAGATCCCGGCCGGCAGGGCCGGCAGAAAGGATCGCAAGGCGAAAAAAGCCAGATTTTGCAGCCCGATGCCCGGAGAAAAATACAGATGCACTTTCTGGCCATAGACGCCCAGAGCGCTGCCCAGGACGAGAATACGCAGCAGGAAATAGGCGGCGATGATTCCGGCGGAGCAGGCCAGCGTGAGCGCCGCCCGCTTGAAAATCATCCGCCCCTCCTCACCCGCGGACCACCGCGCCGCCGCCAGCACCGCCAGGCAGGGAAACAAGGCCAGCACGCTTTCCTTGGCCAAAAGTCCGGACGCCAGGCAGCCCAGCGTCAGCAGCAAGGCGCCCGTTTTACCCAGGGATAGGTAGCGGCCGTATGCCATGAGGGCCAGGAGAAAAAGGCTCGTGGCGATCAGGTCCGCGAGGCCGCCGATGTAGGAAACGGCCTCAGTATGATTGGGCAGGACCAGGAAAAGGGCGCCGGAAAAAAACGCCGGCCACAAGACCTCCGCTCCGGCCGAAGCCGGCTTCCGCAGTTCCTGGCGCACCCAGGCGTAGACGAAGAAGGCATTGCAGGCGTGCAGCAGCACGCTCATGAGATGGTGACCCGCAGGATTGAGCCCCCACAGGCGCAAATCCAGCCAGTACGCCAGGACGGTCACGGGGCGGAAAAAGCTGGCGGGCTTACCCCCCCAGGTCCAGTAAAAACCCTTCTGGAAGAAATTGCCCAGCATGAAGAAATCGTCCGAAAGAAAAGGCACGCGGAGGATTTTCCCGTACAACGCCGCGGCGGCCAGGATGAAAACGATCAACACGGGCCAGGGCGGCCGGAAGAGGAACTCCGGCGAGAGCCAATCGCGGCGGTGGGCGGGCACGGCTTATTGATCCCCGCCGGCCGGCAGGAATTTATCGGCCACGGCGCAGACCAGGGTCTCGCAGACGGCGCCCGTGGCCTGTTTGGGGCCGTAGTGCAGCAGAAATTCCCGGCATTGGCGGTAGGCGGGGCCGTTCCACAATTCCGGCAAGTCCAGCTTCAGGATGTTCCCCAGCGAAAACTTGTCTTCGTACACCGTGCAGCAGGGAAATACCTCGCCGTTCCAATGGATGATCATGGACGTGAACGGCTGGCAACACCACTCCGGCAGGCGCGGATGCAGACGAATCGCGCCCGGGGAGGAAGGCGGAGGCGCCTGCGGCCCGGAGGCGGCGGGGCCGTCCGCGTTCCGGTTTTCCTGCGCGCGATGCAGGCCGGATTTCCAGTCTTCGCGGCCCCAAACGTCCATGAGGCTGAAGCGCAGGGTCACGCCCAGGTCCGAGGCCATTTTTTGCGCCAGGGCCTGCTCGTGCTCGTTGAAGCGGTTGACGAGGAATCCCCAGATGATTTCCGGCGTTTTCGCCCGGAGCCGCAGTTTGGCTTGCTGCAATCGGGACAGGTTGGCAAGGGCCCGCGAAAAGCTCCCCCCCACGCGGTATTTTCCGTAGGTGGCCTGGCTGGCGCCGTCCATGGAGGCGGACAGGCAGGACAAGCCCGTGGCCACGACGGCCTCGGCGTCTTTCGGGCTCAAGGCCCGGAAGGTCAGGTTCGAGTGCAGGCTGGTGTAAATGCCCTTCGCGGACGCGGCGGCGACCATCCGCAGAATGTCCCGGTTCAAAAAAGGTTCCCCGTAGTTGAACAGGCCGATGTTGTTGGCGTGCGGGGAAATTTTTTCCAGGATGACCTGGTAATTTTCCCAGCTTAAAAAACCCCTCGCCGTACCACGGCGGCGAAGCCCGGTGGGACAGAAAGGACAGCGCAGATTGCACAGGTTCCCGGTCTCGATATAGTAATTCCGGGGCGGGGGACAGGTCAGTTCAGACGCAGGCATTGCGGGCCTTTCGGAAAGAATCGGCGGGTGCCAGGGATCAGGGACGATCCAGGGGTTCGGAACCGAACCGGCACCTGCCAGAAGCAAAAATAGTACAATCCCCCGCGCTTGTCAATTCATCTTGCTTCCGGGCAGGGGCCGCAGTCGGCCGCGGTCAAAGTAAAGGACGTCCGTGTCCCCGGGCAAACCCCGGGGCAAGAAGACGGTTAGAAGCGGAGTGGTCAGGCCGTGGGCCGCATACTCCTCCTGCCCGGAAGGGGATAGGAACCAGAAAAAAACTCCGGGTTCCTCGAGCCGGACTTCCAGGCGCCGCGGGTACTGGGTAACGGAGACGCGGTCCTCGGGAGTGATCAGGCCGTGCAGTCCCAGGACCGAGATTTCGGAAAGGTTCAACCAGCGCCGGTATTGCTTCAGCAAGCCCTGCCAGGGTTCCACCGCCAGCCGGCCCGACGACAGCCAGCCGGAAAACAGCCGGGGCAGCTCCTCCGGTTTGAGGCGGGCCGCGGGATGCTTCACTTCCGCCAGGAATTCCTCGAGGCCGGGCAGGGACTTCTGGTCGGGGATTTGCTCCAATACCCGGGGGAATCTCAGCTTTTCCACAGCGATGGCCTCGGCGAAGCCGGTCCTCCAGATATAAGCTCCGCGGTAGTTGTCCGGCAGGTTCAGTACCAGCAATTTTGGCTGTGAAATCCGGGCCAGGGCGTCTTGGACCAGATGCCGGGAAATCCTGCCGGCCGTATGCCAGTAGCCGTGCACGACCTGCATGCCGGCCGCGCCCGCTAGGAGCAGGATAGGCACCAGGGCCAGGCGCAGCCACCGCGTCCGCACCCAAAATCCCAAACCCGTTGCCAGCGCGCAGGCCATGAACACCGATGGGAAATACAGAAACCGTTCTCCGTCGGTCCCGTACGGGTCGAGGAAGAGATTCGCGCTGGGCAATTCGGCGCAGAAAAAAAGCGCCAGCAGAACCAGGAAAAGCGTGAAAACCGGCCGGCCGGAGGCAGGGAGGCGCCTGCCTGAAAGAAAAAGCAGCAGCGCCAGGAGGAACCAGAAGAGCATGGGAAAGATCCGGGAGCTCAGCAGGCCCTTGAGCGCGAGCGGCAGGGGCGGCGTCAGGCTCCTGACCCCGGCCCAAGCCCAATTGGAGAGCAGGAGCCCGGGTGACCAGTCGAGATGGATATCGGCTCCGTAGCCGCCGATCCAGGCTCCCAAAATCAGGTGGCGCGCATAGAAATAACCGGCCGCCAGGAGCAGTGCGAGGAGCAAAGGACCGGCGAGCCGGCTCGCGAATCGTCCGCGAATTTCCGGCACCGCGGCCCAATAAAAAATCGCCAACCCCGCCAGGCACAAGGGCAGGATCAGGGCGCTTTCCTTGGACAAGAGCGCCAAGGCGAAGGCGGCCGCAAACATCGTCAGGGTGGCGGCCCGGGGACGGAGCAGGTGCCGGGTGAACGCCAGCAGCGCCAGCAGGAGGAAAAATGTGACCAGGAGATCGGGCCGCCCGGAGATCCAGTCCACGGCCTCGCTGTGACTGGGCATCACTAAAAAGATGAGGCCCGCGACCAGGGCGACCACCTGTGCCCGGTGCGTCCCGATGCGTTGCAGCGGCTCGCGGAAAAAGACCGCCACCAGGCAGGCGTTGGCCAGGTGCAGCATCAGGTTGCAGAGGTGAAATCCGGCGGGGTGGAGTCCCCAAATACGGATGTCCAGCCAGTAACTCAGGAGCGGCAGGGGACGGAAGAAAATCGCGCCGGGCATGCGCCAGGACTCGAACCAGGGTTTGTCAACCAGGGTTACCAGGAAGGTAAAATCATCGGCCAGGAAAGGCAGGCTCAGGCAGCTCCAGAAAACCAGCAAACCCGAAGCAAAAATCAAAACCCAAACCAGCCAGCCGGGGACCGCCCGGGATGTACCCCCATCGTTCCGGAACAGGCTCCAGCCGGCATTCGGTCGCGAAGTCATAATGTGCGCATGGTAGCACGAAAATCCGGGCATATCCAGACCCGAAATTCAGTTTGAAATAGTTGACTTACCTTTCGGAAATAATGATAATAATGATTCGCGCCGAATGCGACTCAGGCAATGTCTGGACACGAGCGTTTCGTCCGTTTGCTCATCACCAACTTTCCACGCCGGATGAAATCCAATATCCAAAAGGGCGGTTTTGGTTGGCGGTTGCCCGGGAAATCTTTGGCCGTGGGGGACACGTTCGGCTCCGGACCCGCGTTGAAAGCCACGAAAAAGGTGTGCGGCTCATGGAAGAGAGGCAGGAACAAGCACCGGCACCGTCCCTGGCTGCGGTTTTTCACGATCTCCCGGACGATTTTTGGTACTGGTGCCTCACCGAAGGCATCCAGCGCGGCTGGCTGACCGATCTGCTGCCCTGGCTGCCGCCGGAAGGCGTCCAGGAAAAGTACACCGGGCGGTCGGGGGAGCCGGCCCTGTCCCAGGCTTTCGGCTTTTTCCAGCTCTGCAAGCAGGAACTCGGCCGCCTGGGCCTCGAATTGGCACCGGATTCACGGGTGTTGGATTTCGGCTGCGGTTGGGGCCGCATCACCCGTTTGCTCCTGAAGGACGTCCATCCCCGGAACGTGACGGGCGTGGACATGCTCGACGAAGCCATCCGCATTTGCCGCAAGTCGAATTTTCCCTGCGCTTTCGAGCGCATTTCCCCCCGGCCGCCCATTTTTTACGCCGACGAATCCCTGGATTATATTTTCGCCTATTCGGTCTTCACCCATTTGTCCGAGGAATGCGCCCGCGCCTGGATCGGGGAGTTCCGGAGGATCCTCAAGCCCGGGGGCGTGGTTTTCGCCACCATCAGGCCGCCGGAGGCCGTGGAGGAGTTCGCCCGGCTGCGCCAGGTCCCGGACATCCCTTCCTCCGGGCAAACCGCGGCGCAGGCTTTCCAGGACTTGGACCGGGTGCGGCGGGACTATGCGGCCGGGCGCTTTGTTTTCGAACCCTCGCCAGGAGCCTCCCCGGAAGGCGCCTGCTTCGGCGAAGCCCTCATTCCGCCGGCCTATGCGCAGCGGAATTATTCCGGCCATTTTCCCGAAATCCGCATCCTGGAGTCCCGGGACCACGGGCGGTTCGACCAGCACCTGCTGATTCTGCGCAAAGCCCCCCGGCCCGTCGCGTCGGCGGCAGGACCGGCGGCCGAGCCGGCTCTCCCCCCGGCGCGCGAGCCGGAGCTGCCCTGGACCGGGGAACGTCTGGTCACCTCCCTGCGGGGACCCATTGTCGGCGAACATTTGCACCGCTATGCCCTGGCCGCCGAACTGGTCGCCGGCCGGACGGTGCTGGACGTGGCCTGCGGCGAGGGCTACGGTTCGCACCTGCTGGGACGCCGGGCCCGGCGCGTCCTGGGCGTGGACAATTCCCCGGAGACCATCGAGCACGCGCGCGCGAAGTATGGGCGGGAGAATGTGGAATTCCAGGTGGGTTCGGCGGAAGCCATCCCCCTGCCGGACCGGTCCGTGGACGCCGTCGTCACCTTCGAAACCATCGAGCACCTGCGCGCTCCCGGCCCCTTCCTGGCCGAGATTCGCCGCTGCCTGGGACCCCGGGGCGTGCTGGTCATTTCCTCTCCGGACCGGGAGCCCTACCAAGAGGCCACGCCCGAGCCCAATGTTTTCCATGAGCAGGAATTGACCCATGCGCAGTTCGCCGAACTGCTACGGGGAACATTCCGGCACGTGTTCCTGGCGCGCCAGCGCTTTCTCCAGGGGTCCTTCATGGCGCCGGACCAGGAGGATCCCGCGCCCCGCCTGGGCACCTTTTCCGGCAATTTCAACGAGGTATCCTTCCATCCCGGCGTGAACAGGGGCATCTATTCCATCGCCGTGTGTTCCGACGCCCCCCTGGAACGCGTTCCCATGGGGGTGTTTGAAAGCCCCCTGGCCAACGCGGACGGGGCCTGGACCCAGTGGGCCCAGGTGCAGCGGCGCCTGCAGGAATTGAGCGAGGAATACCGGCAGCTGGCCGCCGCGCACGCCCTGGGACAGCGCGTGAACGCCGTCCTGGGATTTTTACGCGCCGAGCAGGAAAAGGACCGCGTGCTCCAGGAAACACGCCTGGAGCAGGAGCGCGAAAGCAACCGGAACCTTTCGGAAGCCCTGGAGCAAGCCCGGGAGCGGATCGGAGAGCTGGGCCGCGAACTCGAACGGGTCAATTCCCAGAAGCACCAGATGCTGCTGACCCTGCAGCAGTTCGAACAACGCCTCCACTGGCAGCGGCACCGGCATCAGAAAATGCGGACGCAGTTGATCGTGGCCAACAATCTGGCGCGCACGTTCCGCGGCCTGCTCCCGGCCTGCAAACGCGCGAGCCTGAGGAAATGGCAGCGGATCCGCCGCCGGGTCCTTCCTCCCGCCCAAGCCCGGCGCGGCCTGCTGCACGGGCTGTGGACCGTGCTGGATTGGCCGTGGCGCGCCTGGCATGCCCGCCCGAGCCAGCGCCGCCTCGTGCGCGCCAGCGGACTGTTCGACGCCGCTTATTACCTCGAACAGGTTCCCGACCTGGCGGCCCGCGGCCTGGATCCCGTGAAGCACTACCTGGCGCGCGGAGCCGAGGAGGGGCGGAATCCCAGCGCCTTGTTTGACACGTCCTTCTACCTGCGCAGCAACCCGGACGTGGACGAGTTCGGCGTCAACCCGCTCGTGCATTTCATCCAATCCGGAATGGACGAGGAACGCGATCCTTCGCCGGCCTTCGACACGCAGTATTACCTGGAAAACAATTCCGACCTGGTGGCGGCCGGAGTGTCCGCGTTCCCGCATTATTATCACACCGGACGCCGCGAGGGCCGGCTGGCGCATGCGCATGGCGCCGGGGGCGACTCCCGGGCCGAATCCGGCGGCTCCTCGCCCGCCCCGGCCGCTCCGGCCGGCGAGGACGGGGACGGGCGCGAGCCCGTTGAACCGCGCTGGCGTTCCACGGTGGATTGGCGCCGGCGTCCGCAGCCGGAACCCGGCAACGTGAAATGCATTGCCTTCTACCTGCCCCAGTTTCACCCCGTGCCGGAGAACGACGAATGGTGGGGGGAAGGCTTCACCGAGTGGGAAATGGTCTCGCGGGCGGCGCCGCTGTTTCACGGGCATTACCAGCCGCACCGGCCCGCGGAACTCGGCTTTTACGACCTGCGCGTTCCGGAGGTCCGGGAAAAGCAGGCGGCCATGGCCCGGGCCTTCGGCATCCAGGGCTTCTGCTACTATTATTACTGGTTCAACGGCCAGCGCCTGCTCGACCGGCCGCTGCAGGAGGTCCTGGCTTCGGGCCGGCCTGACTTTCCATTCTGCATCTGCTGGGCCAACGAGAACTGGACTCGCCGCTGGGACGGCCAGGACCAGCAGGTGCTCATTGAGCAGGGGCATTCCTTCGAGTCGGACGTGGCTTTCATCCGGGACGTGATCCCCATCCTGAAAGACCCCCGCTACCTCCGCTTCGAGGGCAAGCCCGTGCTGCTGGTCTATCGCGCGGACAAACTGCGGGATCCGCGGGCCACGGCCCGGGCCTGGCGCGACCTGTGCGCCCAGGCCGGAATCCCGGGCCTGCATCTGTGCATGGTGGAGATTCTGGGCACCGGCCAGCCCCAGCAGCGGGGATTCGACGCGCTGGTGGAATTTCCTCCCAACAGTTACCTGTGCAAGAACATCGCGCACTCGGTCCGGGGACTGCATCCCCAGTTTCGGGGGCAGATTTTCGACTACCGGGAACTGGCCGGCCAGTCCCTGCAGCACCGGCCGGAGGGTTATCCGTACCACCGCACCGTGATGGGCATGTGGGACAACACCGCACGCACGGGCCAGGATGCGCGGATTTTCCATCACGCCCGGCCCGACCTCTACGAGCACTGGCTGGAAACGTTCGTGCGGGAAGCCAAAAGCCGGCGGGACCAGGAAGCCTTGATTTTCATCAACGCCTGGAACGAATGGGGAGAGGGCGCGCACTTGGAGCCCGACCGGCGCCACGGATTCGGCTGGCTGGAAGCCACGGCCCGCGCCCTGTCCGCGAAGCCCGGCGCGGCCCGGGCGCTTCCGGAGCAGCCGCCGGCCGCCGCCGGCCCGGAGCCGTCCGGGGCGGAAGCGTCGCACGCGACGGAGGGCGGGGAGGAGGCGGCCGCGGCCGGAAAAAACGGCGGGATCGTGCTGGTCGTGCACAACGCCCTGCAATTCGGCACGCAGTTTCTTTCCCTGGCGCTGGCCGAGACCTGGCTGCGGCGGTACCGCGAAAAAATGTTCGTGCTCCTCAAGCAGGGAGGCGAACTGGAACCGGCCTTTGCCCGGACCGGCCATGTGATCAACCTCGAATCCGAAACCCGCCGTTTGGGCTCCGAGGCGGCGGCCCTGGAAAGGATCCGGCGCCGCCTGCAAGCGGCCGGAGTCGACCGCTGCCTGTGCAACAGCGTGGTCACCGGGGACCTGGCCCGGTTTTTCAAGCAGCAGGGCTGCCGGGTGGTTTCGCTGGTGCATGAATTGCCCGCGCTCACCGCCACCTACGGGTACGAGCACCTGGCCGAGTGGCTGGCGGCCTCCTCCGACCGCCTGATCTTCCCGGTCGAAGCCGTCCGCCGCCCTTTTGTCGAGCGCTTCGCCGTGCCGGACGAAAAGACGCTCATCCGGCCCCAGGGAATCATGCGGCCCAATCCGTACCTGCAGCGCCGGGAATGGGCGCGGCGCACGCTGCAGAAACGCCACCAATTGGGCCCGGATTTCAAGCTGGTTCTAAACTGCGCCTACGGCGACCTGCGCAAGGGCCCGGACCTTTTCCTGGCCGTGGCCCGGCAGGTGCTGCAGCAGCGGGCGGCGGACAACGTTCATTTCGTCTGGGCCGGGGCTTTTGAAAGGGAACTCAAGGCCTGGTGCGAACACGACCGGAGGGGCATGGCCTTTGCCGACCGGGTGCATTTCATCGGCTTCCAGCAGGACGACGCCGTCTACCAGGCGGCGGCCGACATTCTGGCCTTAACCTCCCGCGAGGACCCCCTGCCGCATGTCATGCTCTCGGCCATGGAGGCCGGCGTGCCCGTGGTCGCGTTTGCCGGCAGCGGCGGCGCGGATGAAATCCTGGCGGACGGCCGGGGCGTCCTGGTGCCGTATCTGGACGTGGCCGGCATGGCCGGCGCAATCGCGGGGCTGCTGCTGGACGAGGAGCGGCGACGGGACATCGGCCGCCGGGCCGCGGAGACGATCGCGCGCTCGTTCCGGTTTGAGGATTACGTGGATTTCATCGCGCGGCAATTCGAAAAGGTCCCGGCGGGGCGGTAAAATCCCCCGCGGCCTCATCCAGAGGATGAGGCTTAGGGTTCGGGGGCGGTGAAGCCCCCGACTGAAGTTGGAAGGAAAGCAGGACGTATCGGCTCAGGCCCCGTCAGGGGCCAGGGGTGGTCAGGGGAAAATTCCCCTGACTCCATGAGGGATGACCGCGAGCCGAGGAGTCCTTTCCGCTTTCGGCGAGTGCCAGAGGGGAAGCCTCCCCTATGGAGAGCGGAGCGAAAGCGGCTGGGGAACCTGTGGTTCCCCTGAAAGTACCCACCCGGGCGTGGGCACGAAAGGAAAGCGTGCATGGTATTTTCCTCGGTCAGCTTTTTATTTTACTTTCTGCCGGTGGTCCTCCTGGCCTATTTCCTCGTGCGTCCCGCCTGGCGGAATTTCGTGCTCCTGCTGTCCGGGCTGGTCTTTTACCTCTGGGGCGCGGGTGAAATCGTCTTCATCCTGATGTTGTCCATCGCCTTGAATTGGGTTTTCGGGCTGATGGCCGCTGCGGCCCGCGACAGCGGGGAACGGTGGCGCCGGAACCTGCCGGTGATCGCCTCCGTGATCGTGAACCTGGGCATCCTGGGCTATTTCAAGTACACGAATTTTTTCGTCGCCCAGATCAACCATCTCGGGGAAATCACGCGGGCCGGTTTCATGCCGGTCTATCTCGCGCCCATCCTGCTGCCCATCGGCGTGTCCTTCTTCACGTTTCAGGCCATGAGCTACGTGATCGACGTGGCCCAGGGCCGCGTGGAGCCCCTGCAAAACCCGGTGGACTTCGGCATGTACATCGCCATGTTTCCCCAGCTGGTGGCCGGGCCGATCGTCCGCTACCATGAAATCGCCCCGCAAATCCACCGGCGCGGCGTCACCTGGGAAGGCTTCTCCGCCGGCATGGTGCGTTTCATTCACGGCCTGGTCAAAAAGGTGGTTTTCGCGGATTCGATCGGGCTGCTGGCCGACCAGGCTTTCAAGGCGCCCGAGCGCTTGAGCGCCGGCGGCGCCTGGCTGGGGCTGCTGGCCTTCACCATCCAGGTCTATTTCGATTTCTCGGGCTATTCGGACATGGCCATCGGCCTGGGCCAGATGTTCGGCTTCCGCCTGCCCGAGAATTTCAACCGGCCCTATTCGGCCGTGAGTTTCACGGACTTCTGGCGGCGCTGGCACATGACCCTTTCGCACTGGTTCCGCGATTACGTCTACATTCCCCTGGGCGGATCGCGGCGGGGACCCTGGCGCACCTACCTCAACCTCGTCATCGTCTTTTTCCTGGTGGGATTCTGGCACGGCGCCAACTGGACGTTCGTGGTCTTCGGCCTCTACCACGGCTTCTGGATGAGCCTGGAGCGGGCCACCGGGCGCCGGTTTGCCGGAGAGATGAAACACCCCCTGGTCCGCCGGGCGCTCACTTTCTTCCTCATCCTCCTGGGCATGACCCTGTTTCGTGCCGAGAACATGCATCAGGCCTGGACCTATTACCAGACCTTGTTCGGCCTGCGGGGCGGCACGCAGTTTTTGGCCCCGGGCACGGATTGGCAGGGTCTGGTCTTTCTGGCCCTGGGCAGCCTGGTGGTTTTCCTGCCCGACAACCTCGTGGTGGGCAGGCTCCTGGAGCAGTCCGAAAAACGCGCCGTGGCCTGGATGCGGCTCGGCCTGGCCACCGTGGCCCTGACCTTCGCCATCATGCTGATCGTCAGCCGGAATTACACTCCCTTCATCTACTTCCAATTCTGATGACCCGGAAACGCTCCCTCACCCTCTGCGCCGCCGTCGGCCTTTTCTGGCTGTGCCTGCCGCTGCCGCTGACGCCCTGGCTCAGCCACTACAACCGGGACTTCATCGAAAACGTGGAAAAGCGCCTGCCCGCAACCTGGCCCCACCTCGGCGGACCCCGGGACCTGCTGCGGGCCCAAACCTACCGGCGCATCAGCGCGTTCCTGCAGGACCGCATGCCGTTTCGCGACTGGCTGATCACGGGCGAGCGGCGGCTCGCGTACCTGTTTTTTAAACGCCGGAGTTTCGGCCAGGTGGATGTGGGCCGGGACGGATGGCTCTTCATCCGCGACGCCTATTACCGGCCCACGGAAAACGAACAGAAGGTGCGCCAGGTGCTGCGCGAGGTGGATTATTTCCTGACCCGCCGGCCGCCGGGGGAAGCCAGCCTGCTGCTGGTGATCGGGCCCGACAAGGACTCCATTTACCCCGAAAAAATGAGCGCCACCTGCCTGGCGTACCAGGCCAAGGCCGACAACCGGAGAAAGCTCATCCGCGAGTTCTTCACGCGCCCCCACGGCGGACGGGTGTTGGGCTTGTGGTCCGCGTATCTGCGGGAAAAGAAGACTTCGCCGGTATTGCTGTTTTATCCCAAGGACACGCACCATACCCCCACCGGCGCGCTGATCATGTGCCGCGGCATCATCGAGGCCGTGCAGCCGGGACTGTGGCGCCCGGAGGAGGTCCGGAACAAGGGCCGGCAGACCAAGGTGGGGGATTTAAGCCTCCTGGCCGGCCTGGGCTGGGGGATCGACGTCGTGCAGGATTGCGACGTCGTACGCCCGGGCGTCCAGCTGGTGAAGCGCATCGCCCTGGATCACACCGGCAGCTGGAAGGATTCGGCCCGCTACCTTTCCCGCAGCGACACGCGCCCCCTGATCCCGGGCCGGACCGCGATCCTGCATGATTCCCTGCTCGGGGCCAACCGGGAAACCCTGCGGCAGTTTTTCCGGGACGTCACCTTCATCCATTACGAAAAAATCTACAGCGCGGACAAACTCCAGGCCGTGATGCGGCAGTACGACCGGGTGATCATGGAGGTGGTGGAACGCGAATCCGTCGGCATCTTGGAGAAGCTTCTCGACGGTTACAACTACCACGTCCTGCGCGAGCTGGGACCCGGGGATTTTTCGGCCGTCACTTCCAACCAGCAGGTCAAATTATCCCCGGCCGGGACGGAGTTGGTGGCCGAGGCCTCGGGCTACGACCCCATGATCTTCATTCCCAGCCCCCACCTGCGCCTGAATACGGAGTACCTGGTGTGGATCGACCTGGAATCCACGGCGGACACCTACTGCCAGCTGTTTTACCAGACCAATGATGTCCCCCGCTTCGAGGACGCGCAAAGCCTCATCAAGAAGGTCGACGTGGGCCGGAATCTGCTGACGTTCCATCTGCCCGCCGGCAGCATCTGGTATCCCCTGCGGTTGGACCCCGGCCTGCAGCCGGGCCGCTACCGCTTCAAGGCTTTTCAGTACCGGCAGCTTCTGCCCCCGCCGCAAGGCGGGGAAGGGGAGGACATCCCGGAGAATGCGGTTTCCACCACGCTCTTCTTCGCCTGGGGGCCGGTCAGCCGGCTCCTGGCCACGCCGCGCGGATTCGTTGCCAGCGATCCCCGGACGAGACTGGAGAATGTGCCGGCCGGCATTCTCGTCACGGCGGCCGGGGAAGACCCGCAAATCAGCCTGCCCGTCCTGCCGGACCTGGTGGCGGGAACGCAACCGGTCCTGGAAATCGATCTCGAAGCCTCCACGGACACGTTCAGCCAGTTGTTTTATCTGACCCCCGGCGTGCCGGCCTACCGGGAAGACCTGAGCGTCAAGCAGGACATCCACCGCGGCGAGAACCGCCTGCGTTTCGTCCTGCCGCCGGAAAGCCTGCGGTTTCCCCTGCGCTTCGACCCCGGCGGGAAACCCGGAACGTACCTGTTGCGCTTCGTCAGCTTGGGCGGCGCGTGGCCGGCCAGCCTGCAGGCCGAGGCGGTCCGGCCGGGAATGCCTCCCCCCGCCCGTGCCAAACTGAATATGTTATACTTGATCGGCCGGAAAAAACTCTGGACCGGGGCGGAACTTCTGCCCCGGCTCCTGTGGCGGCAACAGGTCAACCTCAAAGCTGCGGGCCCGGGTCTGGCGGTCCAGGTCCTGGGAAACGACCCGATCCTGGGCCTGCCGGCCTTCGAACCCCCCCGGACGGAAGGCTATTACCAGGTCAGCCTGAAACTGTTTTCGCCCCGCGCCACGGAGGCCCAGTTGTATTACCTCGAGCCCGGGGAGAAAAATTACCGCGAGGAGGCCAGCGCGCGCTGCGGAGTCCGCCCGGGACTCAATACCCTGGTTTTTCTCGTGGAGGGGCGGCAGCTCCTGCAGCCCCTGCGACTCGATCCGGCCTGCCATCCCGGGGAATACCGGCTGGACGCGCTGGAAATCGAGGAAGTCACGACCGGCGACCTCCGGCGCTGAGCGGAAAGGGCGACCCTTTGAACCGCAACACCCGTCAGTTCCTGGATCTGATCCTCGTTCTCACCCAGAAGGACCTGAAGGTGAGGTACAAGAACAGCGTGCTGGGGTATCTGTGGTCCGTGGCCAATCCCCTGGCTTTCGCCCTCGTGTTCTACTTTGCCTTCAAGGTCATCATGCGGGTGGACATGGAGGATTACGCCCTGTTCCTCATCGTCGGCCTGTTTCCCTGGCAGTGGTTTTCCAATTCCATCAACATCTCCTCCACGGTGTTCCTGTCCAACGCCAGCATCATCAAGAAGGTGAGTTTCCCGCGCAACATCATTCCCTTAAGCATCGTATTGCAGGACATGATCCATTACATCCTGTCCCTGCCCGTGATCGGGCTCTTCCTCCTGCTCTATCAAAAACCCGCGCAGGCGGCCTGGCTCTGGGGCATCCCGCTGCTGCTGGCCGGGCAATTCATGCTCATCTACGGCCTGGCCCTGGCCGTGTCCAGCATCAACCTCTTTTTCCGCGACCTGGAACGAATCGTCGGCATATTGATGATGATCGTTTTTTATTGCACCCCCATCCTCTACCCGCTGGACATGATTCCCGCGCGGTTTCAGCACTGGGTGGGGTTGAATCCTTTCGCGACGGCGATCTTGGGCTGGCGGACCCTGCTTTTGGACGGACGCCTGGATCCCGTCGCCGCCGGACTCACCCTGGCCTACGGCCTGGCGGCTTTGGGCCTGGGCACCTGGATCTATTCCCGCCTGGCCTGGAAGTTTGCGGAGGTCCTATGAGCGACCCCGTCATCCGGTTCGAGTCCGTGGGCAAGCGTTATCCCCAGTACCATCACATCACCGCGGGCTTCAAGCCCTTCCTGTTCCGCTGGCTGTGCCGCCTCGGGCGAACCGGCTCCGAAACCTTCGAAGCCTTAAGGGCGGTGACGTTCGAGGTCCGCCCGGGCGAAACACTCGGCATCATCGGCCGCAACGGTTCGGGCAAGAGCACGGTCCTGGGGCTGATCGCCGGCGTGCTCCGGCCGACTTCCGGAACCGTGCGGGTGCGGGGCAGGGTGGCTCCGCTGCTGGAACTCGGCGCGGGATTTCATCCCGAACTCACCGGCCGCGAGAACATATTTTTAAACGGGATCCTGCTGGGGCTGACGCGCGCCGAGGTCGCGCGGAAGCTCGATGCCATCATCGCCTTCTCGGAACTCGGGGAGTTCATCCACGAGCCCATCCGCATCTATTCCAGCGGCATGCTGGCCCGCCTGGGTTTCGCCGTGATCTCGTCCCTGGATCCGGAAATCCTGCTGGTGGATGAAATTCTGGCCGTGGGGGACATGGATTTCCAGAAAAAATGCGTGGACCGCGCCCTCGAGTTCAAGCGCCGCGGCGTCACCATTATTTACGTCTCGCACGCCTTGGACCAGGTTCAGGAATTGTCCGACCGGGCCTTGTGGCTCGATGAGCATACGGTTCAGGCCTGGGGGAACCCGGCCGAAGTCGTGGACGCCTACCGGCGGCATTCATCCCCGCAGCGGGGACCGGACGGCGGCCGGCCCGAAGCGCCGGGCGGGGAAGCCCCATGACCCGCCAGCCGCCGCTCGTCAGCATCATCATCCCGTGCTGCAACGACGGGAAGTACCTGGACGAGGCCGTGACCTCGGCGCTGCGGCAGACCCACGCGGCGCTGGAGATCATCATCGTGGACGACGGCTCCCGGGATCCCTACACGGTCCGGCTGTTGCGGACCTATCAGCGGCCCCGCACCCGCGTCTTCCACACGCCCAACCGCGGCCCGGCGGCGGCGCGAAATTTCGCCATCCGCCGGGCCGCGGGAAAATACCTCCTGCCCTTGGACGCCGACGACCGCATCGCCCCCAGCTACGTCGCCCGGGCCGTTGCCTGTTTGGAGCGGGACCCCCGGCTCGGCATCGTCTACTGCCGGGCCCGGCGCTTCGGAGACCAGCGGGGGGAATGGCGCCTGCCGGAATATTCCCTGGGCCGCATGCTCATGGACAACATGATCTTCTCCACGGCCTTGTTCCGGAAAAAGACCTGGGAGCGGGTCGGAGGCTACAACCCCAACATGGTTTACGGCCTGGAGGACTACGATCTGTGGCTCTCCATTTTGGAGAAGGAAAAATGCCGGGTGCACCGCATCAATCAAATTCTGTTTTATTACCGCAGCCGGCGGGACTCGCGCACCGCGAAGTTGAAAGCCGAGGGCCTGGAGCAGGCCATGTTCCGGCAGTTATTCCGCAACCACCGCCAATTTTACCTGCGGCATCTCGAAGCCTATTTCGAGGGGCGGATGCAGCTGATCCGCGATCTCAACCGCTTCGGGCGGCTGATTGAAACGTCTCCGGCTTTGAAGCTCGAGAGGCGGTTGGACCGGTTTCCCCTGGGACGGAGCCTCTACGGCGGAGTCCTGGGCGCGTTCGCGGCGCTGCTGGACCTGGCGCGCCGCCTCGGAGGGAAGTGAGGCATGCTGATCCTGACCAGCCTGTGCGCCAATTATCTCCCCAAGGCGCGGGTCCTGGCCGAAAGTGTCAAACGCCATTCGCGGAACCGCGTCTGGGTATGCCTGGTGGAAAAAACGGCTCCGCCGGAGTTGACCTCCCGGGAGCCCTGGGACGGCCTGGTGCTGGCGAAGGACCTGGGCATTTCCAATTTCGGAAGGTTTATTGCCGGACGGTCCCGGCTGGAGGCGGCCACGGCGGTCAAGGCGCAGTGGTTCCTGCACGCGCTCGCGCGCTTCCCGCACGAAAAGGACTTTCTCTTTCTCGACCCCGACATGACGGTCTACACGGATTTCCGCCCGCTGCAGCGGCTGCTCCGGCGCCACCCCCTGATCGTAACCCCGCACTTGCTGACGCCGCACAACCTGGAGATGGAAGTGAGCGCCTTAAACCACGGCGCCTACAACCTGGGATTTCTCGCCCTGCGGCGCGGGCCGCGCAGCGGGGCTTTTCTCGCCTGGTGGCGGGAGCGGCTCCAGTTCGCCTGCTATGACGACCGGCCGCACGGGTTGTTCACGGATCAGAAGTGGGCCGACCTGGTCCCGTCGCTGTTTGACGCCCACGTGCTCCGCGACCCCGGCTATAACGTGGCGACCTGGAACCTGGGGGAACGGCGCCTGACTCCCGTGGCGGGCGGGCTGGCCGCGAACGGCCGGCCCCTGCAGTGCCTGCATTTTTCGGGGTTCGATCAAGGCACGTTCCGGTGGGCCGCGGAACGCTGGGGAGGGCGGAGCCGGCCCCGGTTGCGGGCTTTGGCAGGCGCCTATGCCCGCGCTTTGGCCCGGCACGGGCAAAAGGACCTCGGGAACCGGCCTTGGAGCTACGACCGCTTGGATGACGGCCGCCTTCTCCCGCTTGGCCTGCGCGCGGCCTTGCGGCGGCCGGAGGTTTTGCCCGGCGAGGATCCGTATGCCTTGAGCCTGCGCGAACTGCGCCGCCGCCTGCCCTGGTCGGCAAGCTGGCCGGGACGGGCGGTGCGCGGCCTGCGGCGGGCCGCAGGGGTGTTTCTGCGGGAGCTGGGAGGCCGCCGCGGCCGTGGCTTCTAGGACCCGGCCGGAGCCGCCGCTCGCCGGCAGCACCAGCGGAAGACCGCGGCCGCGGCAAAGATCATGACCGCGGCCACCTGAAGCGGGGTGGCCGGGGCAAAGGCGGCGGCTAAGAAACCGGAGATCAGGGGCGGAATGCCCATGGCCAGGGCCTGGAGGCTGGAATTGATGCCCAGGATTTCGCCCTGCACCGTCTCCTCCGCGCTGATGCTGATCAAGCCCGTGCTGTTCGTCTGGGTGAGATTCATGGCGAGGGCGAAAAACGGCATGACCGCCACGAAGGCCCAGGCCCGGGTCGTGAAGCTTGCCAGCAGAATGAACAGGCCGGCCAACCCCAGGGAGACCCTCAGGATTGCCGCCGGCGTCCAGCGCCGCGCCGCCCACCGGACGATCACCCATTGCGTCAGAAGACCGACCGCGCCCATGCAGGCGAAATAATCGCCGATGCCGCCCTGGGAGAAACCAAAACGGTGAATCATGAATACGCCGGCGAAAGTGGCGTAAAAAGCGAACCCGGTCTGAAACAGGAAAAGCGTGATGAAGAGAGAGCGCAGGGTGGGATGCGTAAAGGCCCGCCCGATGTTGATCCAGGCCTGGCTCCAGCGCACGGCCGTCCCGTGTCGGCGCACCGGCAGGGTTTCCGGCAGCCAGAACCACACGGAGAGCGTGTTCGCGAGGGCCAGCAGGCCGGCGAACCAGAACGGAGTGGTGGCGTTGAACCAGGACACCAGCCCCGGGTCGGACAGTTTTCCACCGAGGAAAGGCCCGCCGATAAACCCCAGGCCGAAGGCGGCGGCCAGCAGCGCGAAGCGGCCGACACGGTTTTCCGCGGTCGTGATGTCGGCGATGGACGCCTGGGCGACGGCGATCACCCCTCCCGTCGCGCCGTCCAGGGCCCGGGAGAAAAACAGGAGGGGAATGTCCTTCCGGACGATGCCGACCGCGAACAGAAAATAGGACACGCTGGTTCCGGCCAAGGACAAGGCCAGGATCCTGCGGCGGCCGAAGCGGTCGGAAAGCTGGCCGAGAACGGGTGCCGCCAGGAACTGCATGAAGGAGAAGGCGGCCATCAGGCCTCCGAGCAGGATATACCCGTGAGCGAGCGGGGTGCCCGGCGGCAGCAGAAAGAAACGCGAGGCGGGGTCGGCCAACAGGATGGGGATGATCGGAATCAGGATGCCGAAGCCCATGATGTCGATGAAAATGGCGAGAAAGAGAAGCGGCGGGACGCGGTGCGCGGAGAACGGTCGGGGCATGCTTGCCTCGCGTGGCTGCGGCCGGAGGCTCAGGCCGGAGCCGGGCCGTCGCAGTTGGCCTTCAGGTGGGGTCCGCCGGGAAGCGGACTTCCGGCCGTGCCGTCGCGGGCGAGCAATTCCTGGAATTCTTCGGCTTCCAGGGTTTCCTTTTCCAGAAGGCGCTGGGCGATCTTGTGCATCAGTTCCTTCTGGTCGCACAGGGATTTCTTCACGCCGGCCATGCGGGCTTCGATGAGTTTCTGAATTTCCTGGTCGATGACCCGGGCGGTGTGCTCGCTGAATTCCCGGGGAGGGATGATGGCCGGCTGCTGCACGAAGACCGCCTGCCGTTGTTCGTAGGTGACCGGCCCCAAGGTTTCGTTCATGCCAAACATGGAGACCATGCTGCGGGCGATTTCCGTGGCTTTCTGCAGGTCGTTGTGCCCGCCGGTGGTGATGTCGTCGAACATCAGTTCCTCGGCCGCGCGTCCGCCCAGCAGCACGTCGATCTTTTCCAACAACTCCCGGCGCGACATGAGGTACCGGTCCTCGGTGGGGAGCTGCAGGGTGAAGCCCAAGGCGGCGATGCCCCGGGGCACGATGGAAATTTTATGCACCGGTTCCGCCGTCGGGCGGGAAGCGGCCACCAACGCATGCCCGGTTTCATGGTACGCCACTACGGTTTTTTCCCGCTCGTTCAAATGCCGGTTCTTCTTCTCCAGGCCCGCGATGATGCGGTCGATGGCCTCTTCCAGCTCGGGTTCCCCGACCTCGGATTTGCCCCGGCGGGCGGCCAGCAGGGCCGCCTCGTTGGCCAGGTTGGCCAGATCCGCGCCCGTGAAACCCGAGGTGCGGCGGGCGATGGTCTCCAGATTCACGTCCGGGGCCAGGCGGATCTGGCGCGTATGGATCTTCAAAATGTCCAGGCGGCCCTGGAGATCGGGCCGGTCCACGAGAATTTGCCGGTCGAAACGGCCAGGACGAAGCAGGGCCGGGTCCAGGATTTCCGGCCGGTTGGTGGCCGCCACGATGATGACGCCTTTCTTGGAATCGAAACCGTCCATTTCCGCCAGAAGCTGGTTGAGGGTCTGTTCGCGCTCGTCGTGCCCGCCGAGGGTGCCCAGTCCCCGGGCCTTGCCCAGCGCGTCCAGCTCGTCGATGAAGATGACGCAGGGCGCGACCTTGGAGGCCTGTTCGAACAGGTCGCGCACCCGGGCGGCGCCCAGGCCCACGAACAACTCGATGAAGTCGGAACCGCTCATGAAGAAGAAGGGAACGCCCGATTCGCCGGCCAAGGCCTTGGCGAGCAGGGTTTTGCCCGTGCCCGGGGGGCCGACCAGCAGAACGCCTTTGGGAATCCGGGCGCCCAGGGTGGTGAATTTTTCGGGGCTCTTGAGGAATTCCAGAATCTCCTGCAGTTCCTGCTTGGCTTCATCCTGGCCGGCCACGTCCGCGAAAGTGATGCCCACGTCCCGCTGCACGAAAATCTTGGCCTTGCTTTTACCCAGGGTCATCATGCCGCCCATGCCCTGCTGGCCCATGCGGCGCATGAACCACATCCAGATGAGCATGAAAAAAAAGATGGGAACGAGCCAGGACAGCAACACCTTCCAAAAGGTATTTTCGTTTTCGGCGATGATGTCCACCTGGTTTTTTTCCAGGAAGGGGATCAGGTTGGGATCGCCGACGCGCGGGGTGGTATAGAGCTTGGTGGGAAACAGGGGCTCCTTGCCGCCGTGCAGGGTTTTTTCAAAACCGCGGAGATTATGCGTGGAGACCACCACGGAGTTGATTTTATTATCGGCAATATACTTTTTAAACTGGCTGTAGGAAACCCGGTCGATCCGCGGGGAAATGGCGAACTGGAAAAGGAGAATCAGGCCCAACGTCACCAAAATGTAAATGGCGGCAAGCGAAGTCCGTTTTGGCACGGTGATCACCTCCTGGAAGGATAACACCATACCATACAAGCCATTCCGGTTTCAAAGCAAATCCGGCGGCTTTCGTTCCCTCGGGCCGCCCCCTGGCCGGCGCCGCGGCAGGGGGTCCGGGAAGGAGGAAATTTGCTGCCAAATTACGCGGCCAAGGCTTACAATACTGGCATCCGGCGGCCGCCTGGCGTGGACGGGCGGTGCTGCCGCGGGTCTCTGATCCGGCGGCCTCATCAACCTGATGAGGCCTGGGGTTCGGGGGCGGTGAAGCCTCCGACTGGAGTAGGAAGGAAAGCAGGACGCGTCAGCGTCCGCGTCCGGGGAACCTGTGGTTCCCCGGAGAACATCCATGAGGAGGTGGAAAACATGTTGCAAGCGCAGGAAGTCATGACCCGCGAAGTCGTCAGCATCAGTCCCGAGGCCACGCTGTCCGACGCCATCGAACTGTTGCTGGCACGGAAGATCAGCGGCCTGCCCGTGGTGGACCACGAAGGCAAGATTATCGGGATCATCTCGGAGAAGGACATCCTCAATTTCGCCTTCAGCGGCAACTTGCACAATACGCGGGTCGAGGAGGCCATGACCGCGAAAATCGTCAGCTTTCCCCCGGAGGCCAGCATTGATTCCATCGCCCTGGCCATCAGCCAGCACCAGTTCCGGCGGGTGCCCATCGTCCTGGAAGGCAAGGTCGTCGGCATCGTGTCCCGGCGGGACATCATCCGCGTGGCGCTCCTGGGGAAACGATAGGGGGAAACCCCTTAGGGGAAATGCGGGCCCGCGCCGGTGCGGTGAGAGCGGGGAAACTCGGAACGGCGCGCGGGGGTTTTGCGCAGCGCTTGCCAGAAGTTCCGCAGACGGTGCAGGATTTCGTGCCAGAAGGGCCAGGGATCCGTCCAGGAAAACAACACCCGGACGTGCTTCTTCCGGAAATTCCGCAGAAAGCCGTATTGCCGGCTGCCCGCCAGGTAGGCCTTGAAATCGTCCGATTCGTAGATCCAGGTCATCCCGGGCCTGGCCTGGACCGGGGTGACCGGTTCGTGCCGCAGCAGGCGCACCAGGCTTTCCGGAAAGTTCACGCCCGCCGCGCGCGCCAGCGCGATTTGCAGGTTGAAACGTCCCACCGTCGGCTCCATGATGAAAAACTGCTTTCTCTCCGGATCGAACTTGTATTCCAAGGATCCGAAGCCGCGGTAGCCCACGGACCGGAAGAGAGCCACGCTGCGTTCGCAGAGCTCGTTGTCCTGCAAACTGACCGCCAAGCTCGTGCTTCCGGAGAAGCGGGGAAACTGGCGCAGTTTCCTGCCGAGGAAGACCTGTACGGGACGGGATTGCTCGTCGAACAACATGAAGCAGAAATACAGCTGGTCGTCCCCGCCCGAGATCCATTCCTGCACGACCAGGGACTGGTAATGCAGCGGGGCCAGCTGCGGAAGCAGCGCCTGGAGTTCCCCGAAACTGTCAACGCGTTCCGCGTGCATCAGGAAGGGTTTGACCACCAGCGGATAGTCCAGGTTCCGGCCCAGGCGCAGGAGGGCGTCCGGATCGGGCGCGGTGTGGGTGGCCGCCACGGGCCAGCGGGCTGCCTGGGCCCAGGGATAGAACTTGGCCTTCTGCATCAGGAGCTCGATCACCGGGTCGTCGGGCAGGAGGAAATCATAGCCCGCGGAAAGTTCGCGGCGATGCCGCGAAACCTCGACCACTTGGGCGTCGCCGGTGAGCAGCAGGAGCGGGTTGTCCCGGAAGTTCTCCCGCCAGCGAAGCAGGAAGGGCACCAGGCCTCCGGGAGGATGGGTGAGCGTGGCCCGGGGCAGGTTGGAGTAATAGGCGGGCCGGCGTACCAGCTTTTCGCCCACGGACCAAATCCGGTGTCCCTGACGCCGCAGAGGCCGCAGGCAACGAAGGGTGGAAAGGGCCGTAGCCGTGTAGTCCGGAACGACAATATCCATGCTCAACTCCCGGTTGAAAGGGGAAGGGGAAGACGCGCGCGGCGGCTCACGCCCTTTTCGGAGACGAACCGGACGCGGGGGCCCGGAATTTCGGCAAAAACAAAGCCCGCTTGAAACAGCGGGCTTGGGAAAGCTTGCTGCGCGGACAGGGAATCCGCGGAATTCACGCCGGCCGCACGCGGGGGCCGAATGCGGACTACTGCACCAGGCCTTTCTTGGCCGCGTTTTTCAATTTTTCGTTGGCGAAGATCGCAATTTCCACCCGACGGTTCTGGCGCTTGCCCTCTTCCGTGTCGTTCGAAGCCACGGGTTGGGATTCGCCGTAGCCCATCGCGGTGAAGCGGGCGGGCGCCACTCCGTAACTCTTCAACTGGTTGGCCACCGCGTTGGCCCGGCGCTCGGAGAGCTGCTGGTTGTACTCCTCGCTGCCGTCGGAATCCGTGTGTCCCTCCACGAGGATGTTGGTGTCGGGATACTTGTTTAATATGGCGGACAGTTTTTTCAGGTTGGCCACGGCTTCGCTTTGCAGGCTCGCGGAGGCCTTGGCAAACAGGATGCCGGACTGGAAGGTGATCTTGATGCCTTCGCCGATGCGCTCCACCTTGGCGCCGGCGATGTCCTTCTGCATTTCGGCCGCCTGTTTGTCCATGTTGGCGCCGATCAGGGCGCCCGCCGTGCCTCCCACCGCCGCCCCGATGATGGCGCCGATGGCCGTATTGCCGGCCTGCTTGCCGATGACCGCACCGAGCGCACCGCCGCCCACGGCGCCGATGGCCCCGCCTTTGAAGGCATTGCTGGTGGCGCAGCCCGAGACGATGAGTCCCAGGGAGAGGATGGCGAACCAGGTCACGCTCTTTTTGGTCTTCATGGTATTCCTCCGGGAAAAGTATGCCCCCTGCCGGCTTGCGGCGGGTTCTGGCTGGAGCAGAGACATTGTACTTGGCCCCGCGTCAAAGTCAAGAAAAACCGAACCGCCTTTCGCGCGGCGCCAGGGATCCGCGGCCCTTTCGCGCGGCGGGCCTACGGGGATCCGGGCGGATGCACTTCGTCTTCCCTTGGCGGGCGAAAATGCATACAATGGAGCGGCCGGCCGCGCCGGCCACGGACCGGGCGCAGGCCGGGGGCGACCGCCCCCGTCCGACCGGCGGCGGAAAAATTTGGTAATCCAGGAGACGAAATGGACGCCAATCGCATTCGGGAAATCCTGCAGCGTGCACCCGACGGGCGGGAAGTGACGGCCGCGGGCTGGGTGCGCACCAAGCGCGAAAGCAAGAACTTCTCCTTCGTGGAACTCAACGACGGCTCCTGCCTGCGCAATCTGCAGATCGTCGTCGACCAGGCCCTGCCGGACTACGCGGCCCTGCTGCCGCGGGTGACCACCGGCGCCAGCCTGCGCGTGACGGGACGGTTGGTGGCCTCCCCCGGGGAAGGGCAAAGCGTCGAGTTGCAGGCCCGGGAAATCATGCTGTGCGGTTCCGCCGACCCGGACCGCTATCCCTTGCAGAAGAAACGCCATTCCCTGGAATTTTTACGCGAACAGGCCTTCCTGCGGCCGCGGAGCAACACGCTCGGCGCCGTGACCCGGGTCCGCAGCGCCCTGAGCCTGGCCATCCACCGGTTTTTCCAGGAACGGGATTTTCTTTACATCCATACTCCCATCATCACCACCAGCGACTGCGAGGGCGCGGGAGAGATGTTCCAGGTCACCACCCTGCCGCTGGAGCGTCTCGCCGGCTCGGGGGCGCCGCCTGACTACCAGGAGGATTTTTTCGGAAAAAAGACCTATCTCACGGTCAGCGGGCAGCTGGCGGGAGAGGCCTATGCCTGCGCCCTGGGCAACATCTATACCTTCGGCCCGACCTTCCGCGCCGAGCATTCGAGCACGACCCGGCACCTGGCCGAATTCTGGATGGTGGAGCCGGAAATGGCTTTTTGCGACCTGCACGGGGACATGGATGTGGCGGAAGAATTTTTAAAATATATTTTCCGGTACGTCCTGGAACATTGCGGCGAAGACCTGGCCTTTTTCAACCGCTGGATCGACCCGGCCGTGCTACCGACCTTGGAACAGGTCGTCCAGGAGCAATTTGCGCGGATTTCCTACGGCGAGGCCGTGGCCGAGCTGCAGCGGTCCGGGGCCCGGTTCGAATTCCCGGTCCGCTGGGGGGCGGACCTGCAGTCGGAACATGAAAAATACCTGACGGAACGGATCTTCCGGAAACCCGTCATGGTGACGGATTATCCCAAGGGCAACAAGGCCTTTTACATGAAAGTGAACCCGGACGGGGAAACGGTCCGCGCCCTGGACGTGCTCGTGCCGCGTCTGGGGGAAATCATCGGCGGCAGCGAGCGCGAGGACGACCTGGACCGGCTGGAGGGACGCATCCGCGAAGCGGGGCTGAATCCCGAGGCGTACACCGGATACCTCGATTTGCGGCGCTATGGTTCCGTGCCGCACGCGGGTTTTGGGCTGGGTCTCGAGCGGACGGTCCAGTTCGTCACGGGCATGCAGAACATCCGGGACGTGATTCCTTTCCCCAGGACCTATCGGAGCGCGGAGTACTAGGACGAGGCCGGTTCGGCGAATTTTTCGAAGATTTTCCGGAAATGGAAGCCGAAGATGGAAAAGGTCACCGCCTGGGAGAACACGCTGGGGCGGCGCAGCAGGGACCAGGTCAGCAGGCGCCAGTAATGGAGGCGCTCCTGGCCCAGGATGCCCAGGTGCCAGATGGACTTGAGAAAGGCGCCCAGGGCGTTGACCTGAAAGCGGCGGCGCTGCTGGGGCGAAGGCTGGTAGGATTTCAGAAAGGCCTTCACGCGGGCATAGTAGAACTGGGGCGAATAAATTTTCGACACGATCCGTTTGTAACCGGCGATGAGCGTGTCGTAATTCATCTTGGGGATGAAATTGATGGAACAGTCGGTATTGTCCCCGGACAGGGTTTGGATCAGCCGCTGCTCCCGGTCGAGGCGCTGGTAGAGCTTGGTGCCCTTCACGGCGTTTAAGAGGCCCACCATGGCGGTCACGATGCCGCTGCTCTGGATGAACTGGATGGTCTTGTCGAAAATCGTGACCGGGTCGTTGTCGAAGCCGATGATGAAGCCGCCCTGGACCTGCAGCCCGGCGCGCTGGCATTTTTGAATGGACGCGATCATGTCCCGCTGCGTGTTCTGCGTCTTGCTGCACTCGTTCAGGCTGTCCTCATGCGCGGACTCGATGCCGACAAAGACCGTGCTGAAGCCCGTTTTCACCATCTGGGTGAGGAGCTCATCGTCGTCCGCCAAGTTGATGGAGGCCTGGGTGAAGAAGTTGAACGGGCGGCCCTTCTGCCGCATCCAGGCGTCCATGGCCGGCAGGATGTGCCGCGTGAGCTGGACCTTGTTGCCGATGAAGTTGTCGTCCACGAAAAACACGTCTCCCCGCCAGCCGTGGCGATGGAGATGGTCCAGTTCGGCGATGATCTGGGCCTGGTCCTTGAGACGGGGCCGGTGGCCGTACAAGGCCGTGATGTCGCAAAAGTCGCAGTTGAACGGGCAGCCCCGGGAGTACTGCAGGGTCATGACCGCGTATTTCTTCATTTTCACCAAGTCCCATTGCGGCAGGGGGGTCCGGCTGAGATCGGCTTTTTGGTCCGTGCGGTACAACGGCGCGGGGCGGCCCGCGGCCACGTCGCGGACGAACTCCGGCAGGGTGATTTCGGCTTCGTTGAGGACCAGGTGATCCGCTTCGGGGAATTGTTCCGGGCTGGTGGTAAACAAGGGCCCGCCGGCCACGGTCTTGATGCCGAGCTGCCGGCAGCGCGCCAGCACCTCTTTGGCCGATTCGCGCTGGATGGACATGGCGCTGACAAAAACATAGTCCGCCCAGCGCAGGTCCCGGTCCCGCAGGGGTTCGACGTTGAGGTCCACCAGGCGTTTTTCCCAGGTCTGCGGCAGCAGCGCGGCCACGGTCAGGAGGCCCAGGGGCGGGGAAGGCGCCTTTCTGGAAATGAACTTCAGGGCGTATTTGAAGCTCCAGAAGGTTTCCGGTTGTTTGGGATAGACGAGTAATATTTTCACGATGTGAGCCTTTCTGGCGATACCCATCGGGGGCCGCCGGGCCGGGCGCGACCGCTGCGCCGGGCAGGGAACCGTCCCGCGTGTCCGCTAAGGGATGGTCATTCCTTGGACCTTGACCGGGCGTAAAAGTTCATCCGGCCGCGGCAGTCAGCCAGGCGGACAGGCGGGAAGCAACCGGAAAGCGAACACGTCAGGGAGCCACAGGAAGGGAGATCCCGCGCTTGTGTCCAGGCGGCGGCAGGGCCAAGGAAAAACCGACCGAGGCCAGTATATACTCATCCTGCGGGAACCTCCAGCTTTATTTTCCGAATTTCGGCCCCGGCGAGAAAGGGCTTGACAGCAGGCGCGACTCCGATTAGGATGGGTGCAACGTATCCTGACTGAAGGCTGGTCTCCATGATATTGCGTGCAGGAGCGAACCTTTCCACTGCAACGGTGCGCCGGGCACTCGTGGGCGTAGGGGTAGTCGTACGCGTCCTCGACGCCAGCGCGCCATAGCGGGAGCCATCCGGGCATTTCACACAAGTCCATCAACCCCGCTGGTGCGAATCACCGGCGGGTTTTTTTTATCCACCCACCAGCGGTCCGGTTCGCAAGCCAGCAGGGAAAACAGAGGAGGGAAGTCCCATGCTGCAAGGAACCGGAGCCCAGATCATCATCCATCTGCTTGAACGCCAGGGAGTGCGCCTGATTGCCGGCATCCCGGGCGGTTCCAATCTCCCCCTGTATGACGCCCTGGCGCAGAGCCGTTCCATCCGCCACGTGCTGGCGCGCCACGAACAGGCCGCCGGCTTCATGGCCCAGGGCATGGCGCGCAGCACCGGCCGGCCCGGGGTGTGTTTCGCCACCTCGGGGCCAGGCGCCACCAACCTGCTGACGGCCGTGGCCGATGCCAAGCTCGATTCCGTTCCGTTGGTCTGCATCACCGGCCAGGTGCCGAGCGCACTGATCGGCACCGACGCCTTTCAGGAAGTGGATACCTACGGCATGAGCATTCCCGTGACCAAGCACAATTACCTGGTGCGCTCGGCGCGGGATCTGCTGCGGGTGATTCCGGAGGCCTTTCGCCTCGCCGCCTCCGGCCGGCCCGGTCCTGTGCTGATCGACGTGCCCAAGGACGTGCAGCAGCAAAGCGTGGAATTCCCGGCCTGGCCGGAACCCGGGCGGCCGGAACCGCCTCCGGAGGTCCCGGCCGGGGAATTGGGCCGTGCCGCGGATTGGATCCGGGCTGCAGAGAGGCCCATCCTGTATCTGGGCGGGGGCGTGATCCAGTCCGGAGCGGATGCGCCGGTCTTGCGTTTGGCGGAAAAAGCCGGCCTGCCGGCGGTGACCTCCCTGATGGGCTTGGGAGCCGTGCCGGCGGAACATGACTGCAATCTCGGCCTGCTCGGCATGCATGGCGCGCCCTGCGCCAACCTGGCCCTGGAGGAATGCGACCTGCTGATCGCGGCGGGCGCCCGCTTTGACGACCGCGCCACGGGCCGGCCGGAGGCTTTTTGCCCGCGGGCCGCGATCCTCCACATCGACATCGATCCCGGCGAATTGGGCAAGATCAAGTCCCCGCGGGTCGCCATCGCGGGTGACGTGGCGCGGGTCTTCGAGGCCCTGCTGCCTCGGGTCCTCCGCAACCCGCGGCGGGAGTGGCTGGAGCGCGTGGCGCAGTTGAAAGCCCGCCACCCCCTGGCCCTGCCCGGCGGCGAGGATCCCCGCCAGCCCTACGGACTGATCCGGCGGGCCGCCGCGGTCCTCGGGCCGGAGGCGATCATTGCCACGGACGTGGGCCAGCACCAGATGTGGACGGCCCAGGCCTATCCCTGGCCGAGGCCGCGGCAGTGGCTGACTTCCGGGGGGTTGGGGACCATGGGTTTCGGCCTGCCCGCGGCCCTGGGCGCCGCCCTGGCCCATCCCGGCCGGACCGTGGCGTGTTTCACCGGCGACGGCAGTTTGCTGATGAACATCCAGGAACTGGCCACCTTGGCCGACGAGGGCGCGAACGTGAAGATCATCCTGATGAACAACCGGTCCTTGGGGCTGGTTCGCCAGCAGCAGGAACTGTTTTATGGCCGGCGCGTGTTCGCGGTGGATTGCAGCCAGCGCGTGGATTTTCTCAGGATTGCCAGGGGGTTTGGCCTGGGGGCGCATGACTTGGGGGACGGGATGGATCCGGGGGCGACTTTGGAACGCGCCTTGCGCAGCCGGGGCCCGTGCCTGATCCATGCTCCGATCGACACCCGGGAAATGGTGTACCCGATGGTGCCGCCCGGCGCGGCCAACAAGGACATGCTGGGAGGTGAAACCCATGAACTGGCCCGCAGGTGAAGCGGAGGGCCGGCGCCGCCCCGCGGTGCTGGAATTGACGGTGCATAACCACCCCGGCGTCATGTCTCATATTTGCGGCTTGTTCGCGCGCCGGGCGTACAACCTGGAGGGCATCCTGTGCCTGCCCCTCCCCGGCGGTGCGCGCAGCCGGATCTGGCTGCGCTTGGACGAGGATCGGCGCCTGGATCAGGTCGTCTCCCAGGTGCAAAAACTGCAGGATGTGCTGGCCGTGAAGCGCCACGGCGCCGGTCACGAGGTCTTTTCGGATTTGGAACGCTTTTTCCAGGATTGAGACCGAGGGCGCCGGGACGTCCGGACGCAAAAAAAACGTCCGGGGACCGGAACTTTTCGGAAGCGAAGGGCATATATTAGTAGTGAAGGAGAGAAAAATGCCGGGCCTTGATCCTGAGGTTGCCCGCCGTTTTCAGGCCGGTGATCTCGAGGCGCTGCGACAAGTGGTGGAACAATACCAAGCCAGGATATTCCGCCTGGGCTTGCGCCTGTTGGGATCGGAGGCCGAGGCCGCCGACTTCGCCCAGGATTCGTTTCTGAAGGCGTTTGAAAAACGGAGAACCTATGATTGCCGCCGTCCCTTTGAACCCTGGTTTTACAAGGTCTCCGTCAATGTCGGGCGCGGGCGGTTGCGGCGCAGGCGGGAATGGCCCATGAGCCACGCCTTTCCCGAACAGAGCGCCGAGGCGGGTCAGGACCGGATGCTGATCGCGGAAGAAGAAAAAAACCGGGTGCAGCGCGCCCTGCAACGAATGGCCCCCAAGTACCGCGAAGCCCTGGCGCTGCGTTTTCACGGCGGCCTGAGCCTGCGGGAGATCGCCCGCAGCCTCGGCATTCCCCAAGGCACGGTCAAATCGCGCCTGAGCCGTGGTTTGCTGATCTTTCAAAAAGTCTATGCGGGTCTGGGAGGTGAGGCCGCATGAAATGTCGCAAGCCGGAATCCTGGCTGGCCCGGTATGCCCTGGGGCTGCTCTCGGACCGCCAGGCCGAGAGGGCCCGAAGTCACCTTGCCCGGTGCGGAGACTGCGCCGCCGCCCTGGCAAAATTGGAGAAGAGCGCCCGGCGGCTGCAGCGGGAATGGGAAGCGGCGCCGCCCCCCGGTCTCCCGGAACGCGTGCTTGCGAAAGCCGGCGACCTGCGGCCGCCCGCAAGCCCCGTGCTCCGCTGGCTGCCGGCCGCGGCCGCGGCCGCCGTGCTCGCGGCGGTTCTGGCCTGGCCGCTGCTGTTCCGCAATTCTCCCCACATGACGACGCAGGAGGTGGTGAATTCCTACAGCGAAGACATGGAAAGCCTGGGCCTGGTCGGCAACGAGGCCAACCGCAGCCCGGAGTTGTTCGACTACGGGATCTTCGGCATCCCGGAAGAAGTTTCGCGCTTCATGATTTAATCCCAAGAGAGGTGAATTCCATGCAGAGAGAAGCTAAGCTCATCCTGAGTTTTTTCCTGGGCGTTTTTCTGGTCCTGGCGGCCGGCTGGGCGCAGGCGGATCCACCCGGAGGGCACGGTCCCGAAGGCGAGGCGGCCGAAGCAGGCCCGGAAATGATGCCCGGCGGCGGGCCGGGATTCATTTCGCAGCTTTCCCTCACGCCCGAACAAGTTGACCAGCTCAAGCAGGACAAGCTCGACAAGCGCAAGAAGATGATCCAGTTACGGGCGAAACTGGAGGAGCTGCAGCTCGATCTGGCCACGGAGGTCGAGAAGGACCGCCCGGAATCAAAGAAGATTGAAACCATCGCCAGGCAGATGGGCGAGGTTCAAAGCAAGATGATCCTGGCCCGCACCCAGTCGGTCCTGTTCTTGAAAAGTATTCTTACCCCGGAGCAGAAGCAAAAGTGGGATGAACTGCAACTGCATCAAGGCGGGGCTTTCCGCGGCGAAGGCGGGCGGGGATGGAAAAAAATGCACAGGTAGTCCGTTCTGTCCAACACGGAGAAGAATGCACAACACCCCCGGCGCGCAGACTCGGGGGTGTTGTTTTCCAAAGCGGTGCATCCGCTTCTCCGGGACCAAGACCCGGGAACTCGTGGCCGGCACCGGGGGAGATCCGCAAACGGGCATAAAAAAAACGGCCCGGAATCAATCCGGGCCGTTCCGGATGTGAAATCATCCCGGGGTTTAGTTCGACCCCGCCTGGGCCTTCTCTTGTTCGTCGGCCGCCTGCAGAATCATCTTCACGAAGCCCATGTACTTGTAAGCCTGCGCCCGCGCCTCGTCGTCGCTCATCTCTTTGCCCGTTTTTTCCCGCACGATGGTCTTGAATTTCTGGACCTGCGCTTCGGTCAATACGCCCATTATGCTCCCCCCCGGATAGAATGAACGCTTACTACTGGAAAACATTTTACGCGCTTTTGGCCTGCATGCAAACCGAAAAGCTCTTGCGGATAAAAAATATTTATGGTTCCGTGACAAAAATATCCGCGGCAGGGCGGAACCGCCGGGGCGAGGAACGGACCCGCGGCTTCGTTCCCGAGGCGGCGCGAAGCGGATTGCAGGTGGAAGTTTCCCGGTTTCCGGGCTGCGAGGCGGGGCGAATGATGAAAATTCTTGTTTTTTTTCGGTTCGGGCGGAGGTACAATACTGCCACCTTGTCCCCGTTTCCCGCCGCCGGCCTGAGAAAACATTCGGCCCCCGGCATCGGAACGGAAGCCGCGGAAAATGCGCCGATCGGACGGGAACGTGCGGAGTTCGAGTCCAGGCAATGTCGCGAAGGGATGCGAAGTGAACTCTTCCCGCGTGGAAAATCCTGCGAGGACCATACCCGGCGGTTCTTGGCGCCAGGGGAGCCATCACGGCGTGTCACCCTTCGAAACCCTTAAAGTCCAACACGGCGAAATTCTGGAAATGATCTCCGAGGTTTTGGCCCAATTACCGGCGGACCGGCTCCCGACCTACATCGCGAACATCCGCAGCAGCCTGGCCATTTTGGCCGGAAAAGTCAGCGTCCACTTGGCCGTGGAAGACAAGGTCCTATACCCGCACCTGCTGCAGAGCGCCAATCACGAGATCAAAAACCTGGCCCGGTCCTTCGTGGCGGAGATGGGCGGCATCGCCCAGCAGTTTGCCGAGTACCGGCGCAAGTGGGCCGACCTGCCCGACATCCACGCCCAAGCCGAGGATTTTATCCAGGAGACCCGGACCCTGATGACCGCCCTGGCCTGGCGCATCGAGCGCGAGGATGAAAGGCTTTATCCGCTCCTGGAAAAGTAGGCAGGCTTGATCTGTTAGCGTTCCTGCAGCCATTGCACGACGGCGATTGCGGCCAGCGTGACGATGACCAGCAGGTTGGCCCCGATGATGATGGCATCCCGCCGGTGGAACCCGTAAGCCGTCCAAAGGGAAGCTCCGAGCACAAAGATGAAGAGCGTGGAAAAGGCCAGCCGTGCTTGGCCCGGCCTGCGCAGGCGCAGGAGCAGCTGCGGAATGAAAGAGGTGGAGGTCAAGGCCGCGGCTGCGACTCCGACCAGAGTCCAGAGGGTATCGGGAGGCATGGTTCTTTTTCGCCAGACCCCCTTTTCCCCGGCTCAGCTGGGCTGGCGCTCCCACTTGATCCAGGTGATGAGGGTGCCTTGATCGAGGACGGAAACGATATGAAATTCGTCGGCCAGTTTTTTACTGCCGCTTAAACCGACGCCCATGCCTTTTTGATACTGGTGCACGGGCCTTTCCTTCATCGCTTCATCGATGTCCCGGATGCCGGGGCCGTTGTCCTGGAAGACGAGCTTCAGGCCCCTTTTCCCGCTGGGGGAATTCGCGAGGCTGACCTGCAGCTTCCCCGAGCCCGCGTAGTTATGGATGTTCCGGGCCAGCTCGGAGACCGCGGTCAGCACGTGCATGCGCTCCAGCGGGGAAAAATTCAGATGCTCGGCGATGAAATTCCTGACCTCCCCGCGGGCGCTGATGACGTGTTCTTCCGTGGAAATGGGGATTTCGATTTCCGTATTTTTATCAGGCATCGCTTTCAACCAACGCTATAGCTTCTTCCACGTTCAAGGCCGTCCTCACCCCGCGCCAGGACAAGCCCATCTGGGTCAGGGTTAAAGCCACTTCCGGGGTGACGCCGACCACGACGGTGTTGCAATTCAAACATTTCGCCGCGCGGCCGATGTTGATGAGAATCCTGGCCAGGTAGGAGTCGATGACTTCCACCAGTGAGACGTCGATCACCAGGCCCCGGACCCCCGTTTCCTCGATCTTTTTCAAGACCTTGATGTGCAGATCTTCGGCCATCTCGTCGGTCAGTTCGATCTCGATGGGCACCAGCAGCACCTGGCCGATTTTCAATAAGGGTACGGGGATTTTCATTTATTCCCCTCGATGCTTTTGATCGCATGCTGCAGGCCCTCCCGCAGGGTATTGCGGGTGGTGAACTGTTCGACCTCGATGCCGATCTTGACCAGAATCGAGGCCACTTCCGCGGAGATGCCCGTGATGATGGCGTCGCTGCCGAGGATTTTCACGGCCTTGACCGTCTTGATCAGATGCTGCGCCACCATGGAGTCGATTACGGGGACGCCCGTGATGTCGATGATGGCCACCTTGGCCCGGTACTGGGTGATGCTGTTCAACAGACGCTCCATGGCGTCCTGCGCCCGGTTGCTGGTCAAGGTGCCGATGAGCGGCATGACGATGACGCCTTCCCAGGTATACAGGACGGGCGTGGAGAGCTCCTTCAATAATTCCTCCAGGATCGAACGCTCCGCCACTTTCTCGATGGCGGTGTTGATCCCCTTGCCGAGGGCGGCCAGGGCTTCCTGCTCAAAGTCCATGGGCACGCGCACCTTCAGATTGCCCTCGGCCACCTGGTTGAGGACATTCAGGAATTGGGCGATGGCCAGGGACAGTTCCATGGATTGATTGACGGAGTCCTCGTATACCGAGGCGATGTGGTTGATGTATTCCGACATCTCGTCCACGATGCGAATGCCCGTCGCCTCGCCCCCCAACCTGGCCTTGATGTCCCCTTCGACCAGCTTTTTCAGGACATCAATGTGTTGCGCCAGCGCCGAGCCCAAGTCCGGGTTGTTTTGTGGCGGTTTTGACATGAAATCCTCCTCTTCGCGGGAAATTCGTGGCGCGGATTTAAAATTGAATTTTACAGTGAAACACACCCGCTGCGTCCTTCTGGATCAACAGCAGCGGTTTCCCCACCCGCTCGCACCAGGTTTTGACGTCCTGCTCGAACGTCGGACAGTTGGCCTCGGCCTCCATGACATCGCCGGGTTTCATGTCCACGGATTTGGCCGTGATTTTCAAGATGGGTTGCGGGCAGCGCAGGCCCTTTAAATCCAAGGTTACCGTCGCCATGGGTGAAGCCTCCTTAAGAAAGTGATGGTGATCCGCCAATCTGCCGGCGGCCCGGGGGTGAAATTCCAAGCCGCGCCTTGCACACGCTCAGATCCGCCCCTCCTTTCCCTCCGCCGGCCCGTCGCCGCGGAGTCCGAAAGTCAATAGAATATGGTAATAATCGCATATCCGGGGCAAAAGGTATAACTAAAAAACACGGAAGATCAAATTACCTTGGCCAATAACAACGTCCTGTCGTCGTGGGTCTTGCCGTATTCCTTCATCAAGTCATTGATCAGATGAATGGGCCGGTAGACCCGGCGCGACAGGGGGATGGTCAACTTGCTGGAAAGGCCGTCGGAAAACATGGCGATAATGGAGCCCTTGACCAGCGGGAATTCCTGCACGTCCAGGGTGCGGGAGATGTCGCCGGCGATTCCCTCCTTCGCGAAGGGATACAGCGCCGTCTCTTCGCCCGGAGGAAATATTTTCGTCGTCACGTCACCCAGGCCGCAAAACCGGAGCGTATTGGCGGTGTAATCCAGGCGGACCGCGGAAATGGCCACGCCGCGGACTTTCTGGTCCTTGATGAAATCATGGACGCGGTAAATCAGCGTATCGAGCTCGGTGTGGGGGTTTTGCAGGATGAAATCCCGCACCGCGGTGGCGCTCCGGCAGGCGTCCTCGCCGTGTCCCAGCGCGTCCATCACGACCAGCAGGTCGTGTTTGTTCTTGTGGATGATATAGCCGTCGCCGTTGCACTTGTCGTGAAACAGCACCGGATAGGAAAGGACCGCGACCTCGATGCGGTTGGGGAAATCCTCGCAGTACTTGGTCGCGCGAATCCGCAGGATGTGGCCTTCCTGTTCATAGGTGACGATGTCGGAGGTGCGGTTGATGATGCCCAGGCCGATCCCGAGGCTTTTCCGGGTCGTGATGCCGTCCTGCTCGGCGCCTTCGGGAAGCGCGCCGATGTTTTCGGAGATGATTTCGATGAACGGATTGTCCGCGCGGTGGTAGACGATGCGGATTTTGCCCTTGCCGCTGTGGCGGAGAATATTTTCACATAATTCGCCGGCAATGAGGGACATTTCGTGGATCTTTTTCTGGTAGAGGTTGTATTTCACCTGCAGGTATTTGAAAACGTTGGCGACGGTCAAAAGATCGCCCTGGTTCTGGATTCGGATCACGTTGTTGACGGTTTCGTGGTTGCTATTTTCCAACTGTTCCCATCCTTCTGCAAGGCCCGGGCCGCCCCGGCAGCCGAGTTTCGGATAAACGGGCCGTAAAGGATCAATCCCGCGGCAAGCGAAAATCCCGGCGGAAAACCGGCATTTTTTCCATCATAGCGAAATGTCACCCGGAGGTAAAGAACATTCTTTTCTCGCCTGCCGCTCCCTTGAGAGCAAGCATTCATAAATTTGACACCACGCGATGAAAAATTCCGGGCAGAGTCCGGTCAGAGTGTGGAATACCGCTGTCGCGGGTGGAAGCCGTCCAGGCTGCCGCAGGCGGAGCGCCAAGGGGATCGATTCCTGCAACGGTGATGAAATCCCGGCAGGCTGCCGGATTTTCGGCTGCCTGGGGAGGAAGCGGGAATGGAAGCCGGCCTGAATTTGTTCTTTTCTTAGAATGACCGTCAGTGAAAACCCTTGCCGGGCAAGCAGATGTTCGCCCCCGCAGTCATCACCGGCGATAAATTCATGGCGCCGCGGCCTTGGCATGAAACCTGCTTCATAACAAAGGGGGGAATCGAATACCGGGAGGGAATAACATGAACAAAGTGATCGCAGTAGTATTTGTGTTGACGGCGGGTGTCTTGCTCCTCGGCATCCGTCCCCTTCAGGCCGGCACACAAGATCCGGGAGTCAATGTCCGGCAAAAAATGCAGCATGAACGGATCCGGGAAGGCGCGCAGAGCGGGGAACTGACGGCCGGCGAAGCCGTGCAGCTGAAGGCCCAGCAAGGACGTATCCGCCGCAGCGAGCGCCGCATGAAAGCGGACGGGGAATTGACGGCGGAGGAACGCGCACGCCTGCAGCGCAAGCAAAACCGCGCCAACCGCAATATAAACCGCAAGAAGCACAACGACCGCAAACCCGCGGAGGAATAAATTCCCTTCGTCCCGGCCGACCGGGCCCGGCAGTGTTGGGCCCGGTTCTTAACATTCCTGCGCCCGGGAATACGGCCGGGGCCCTTATTTTTTTCTCCGCCGGGTTTTGGCCTTCGCGGTGGCCTTGGCTTGGCGGGGATCGTCCGGCCAGGGGTGACGCGGGTAGCGGCCCATGAGTTCCTTTTTCACCTGTGCATAGGTCCGGTCCCAAAACCCGTCCAAGTCGCGCGTGCGCTGGACCGTGCGTCCGGCCGGGCTCAACAGATCCAGCATGAGCGCCTGGCCGCAGAGCCTCGGCGTGGTCACGCAGCCGAAAAACTCCTGCAGCCGCGCGGACAGGACCGGCACATCTCCGCTCTCATAATCCAGCCGTTTGCCCGAACCGGAAGGCAGCCTCAGGCTTTCCGGCGCCAGCTGGTCCAGGAGCAGCCGGCGTTCCCGCCCCAGATGAAACTCCAGGGCGTGCAACAGAGACGTCTCGTCCCAAACAGCGCCTCCCCGCCAATTTCCGAAGGGAAGCAGCCAGCTGTCGGCCGATGCCACCAGCCTGTCATCGGAAAATTCCGGCCACCCGGCCACGCGTCCCCATTGTCCCACGAACCGGCAGCGGGCCAGGAAGCGCCTGGCAGCGGGGTTCCAGGGGAGATCCGCCAAGCCCCGGTCTTGAAGCCTGGAAAGCGCCGCGTTCCGGAATTCGCCGGGCTCCGGAAGCCCGGCTGGTTTTTCCTTCAGAACCATGGCCCCCAGCCTGACTTCCGACCTGCAGCGGGGCTTCCAGCCCTGCCATTCCAGGACCCGGGTCTCGCGCAGCGGCCCGGCCCGGCCCGATTCGAGGTCGCGCAGGGAAACCGGGGCGGCCAGATAGATCCTCGCATCCTGCTCACCGCCGTCCAGGTCCGCCACCACCAGAAACTCCTCGCCGGCGAGCTCGCCTTGGATCCAGGCGCCGCGGCCCGATGCCAGGAGATAACGGGAGGTAACGGGATCATCGGAACGGGTCCTTTTCGCCGCCCGGTCGGGATAGGCCGAAAGCAGCAGCGGCCCGGCGTCCTCCGGCTCACAATTCAATCTCCCGGCCGTGCCTGCGCCGAATTTCCGCCTTTCCGGCTGCGCCGGAAGTTTTGCCAGCAGGCGGCGGGCGTCCTCCCGGACCCGCCGGGCGGCGTCCGCGTCGCCTGCGTGAGTTTGGCCGGCGGCCCAGGCGCCGAACGTCGCCAGGCGTTCGCGGAAATCCGCATCCCGTCCCGGGATCAGGTCGTCGTTTTCCAGAAACGCGGCGATCACGGCCGCGGTTTCGGTCCGGGCCCGGGAACCGGCGTCCAGCACCATTTTCCCCAGGCGCGGATGGACCGAGAGTCCGGCCGCCTCTTTCCCGGACGGAGTGATCCGGCCTTCCGGGCCCAGCAATCCCAATCCGGCCAGCAGTTCCAGCGCCTGCCGGCCCGCTGCTTGCGGCGGCGGGGTCAGCCACGTCAAATCCCAGGGGGAGGCCGCGCCCCACAAGGAGGTTTCCAGAACCAGGGACGCCAGGTCGGTTTGCAGGATTTCCGGCCTGGAAAAAGCCTCGCGGAATTCATCCTCGCGCCACCACCGGTAGCAAATCCCGGGGCCGTTCCTGCCGGCGCGGCCCTTGCGCTGCTCGGCGGAGGCCTGGCTGATCTTTCCGGTCTCCCGGTGATCCAGTCCCGTGCGGGGCGAGAAGCGCACGCTCCGTTCGAGGCCGGTGTCGACCACGGCCGTCACCCCGGGAACCGTGAGGCTGGTCTCGGCCACGTTGGTCGCGAGTATGACGCGCGAACCGGACGCCGCAGCCGGATCCAGGATCCGGCGCTGCTGCTCGGGCGGCATGCGCCCGTGCAGCAGCAGCACCTCGGTCCCGGCTTCCGGCAGGCGCCGGCGCAGGATTTCCCGGGCGCGATGCATTTCCCGGTAGCCGGGTAAAAAGCACAAAATGGTTCCGCCGTGCCCGGGCCGCGGCGGGCGCAGCGCCTCCAGGCACAGGCGCGCCGCGCCGTCCCAGGGCGTTTCCCGGCCGGAGGCCGGCGGGCGATACTTTACTTCCACGGGATGCGCGCGGCCGGGCACCTCCCGCACGGGCCAGGGGCCGAACGCGAGCGCAATCTCCTCTTTCGGGAGCGTGGCCGACAGGAGAGCCAGCTTGAGGTCCGGGCGGAAAATCCGGCGCGCGTCCCAGGCCAGGGCCAGACCCAGATCGCCTTGGAGGCTGCGGGTATGGAATTCGTCGCAAAGGATGGCGCCGTATCCCGACAGGGACGGGTCCGCCTGCAGGAGGCGCGTGAGCACGCCTTCGGTCACCACTTCCAGCCGGGTGTGGCCGCTGACGAGGGTTTCCAGCCGGGTGCGCAGGCCGACGGTGCGGCCTGGTTTTTCCCCCAGGAGTGACGAGATGCGGTCCGCGGCCGCGCGGGCCGCCAGGCGGCGGGGTTCGAGGAGCAGGATTTTATTCCGGGCGAACGCGGGCAGGGACAGGAGTTTCCAGGGGAAGAGCGTGGTCTTGCCGGCCCCGGTCTCGGCCGAGAGCAGGAGCAGGCCCTCGCGCGCCAGGGTGCCGGAGATCTCGTCCAGGAAAGGGAAAATGGGGAGGTGCCGGATATTCTCGGACGGGCCGGAGCCGTTCATGAGTCCGTGTATCGCATGGCCTTTTCGTATTTACGCCCCCGGATCAATTCCACGGGCCGGAGGGGGTGAAAAAGTATTCCGCGGTGAAACGCGGGTCAAGGTCATGATAATAGTCCAGCCAGAGTTCGAACTTGGCCTTCAGCTTGGGATACTGTTCCAGAAGGTAATGATACCGTCCGGGGTCAAGGAAGAAGAAGGCAGAGAAATAGCAAAAATCCTCAGAAAATGAGGATCTGCAGAAATCGCTGAGAAAACCCTGTGCAAGCATTTCGGGTTGCGTCATGCCTCTTTTGATCCCGGCGGCCTGGATGGCGTTGTTGGGATAGACGAATCCACCGGGATTGAGGGCCTCCCAGCGCTTAAGGTTTTGGAAGGGCTTCTGGTGCAAGAGCAGATGAGCCAGTTCATGGTGGAACGCCAGGAATAAGTAATCTTCATCCATCTCCGGCCGGACAGCCATGAAAATGACGCCGGGTCCGCAGGTCGCACCGTAATCCACCCCATAGAAACTCATGCGCTTGGCCAAGGCGATCGTCTTGAGATGTTGTGCGACAAAACCCTTGGGATAGCGCGCCAGGGCCTGATTGAGAATGGCCGGCATGCGCCGGAGCTGGTCGGGCTCGATCTCCTCGCACTCTGCTCGGTATTCCGGAGAAGTGCGCCAATCAGGAAAAAAAGCAGCGCTATCCGACCGCAGCTTGAGATGGTATTTGCTCTCAATGGGCAGGAAAAGAAGCTTGGTTTTCGCCAAGAGGACGAAATCGTGCGGGCTCAGGCAGCCGGTCAGCCCGAGGCAGAACCCCGCAGAGATCCCGAGCAGGATGAATCGGGCCTGCCACGGGTGGCCTCGGTTTTCTCCGGAATTCCACAGACCCCGCGGGTCCGTTCGCACGTTTCGTATCCCGAATTTTCCGCGGGGAGAAAACGCTCTCGCCGGGTTCATTTGAAAAGCTTTTTCAGCTGGTCCTGCGCGCCTTTCTTCAATTGTTCCTCGGCCTTTTTCTTCTCCGCCTCCACGGCCTGCTGGGCCGCGGCCTGTTTTTCCTTGATCAGGTTCTGCACGGCCGCGATTTGATCCTGCACCGACTTCTGCTGGTCCAGGATCGGGCCGAGCGCCGTGTTCTTGGAGAGCCCGTATTGCTCCAGAAGCTTCTGCTGCGAGTCCGCCGTATAGCGGTTGATTTCCGCCATGAGCTTGGACCGCAGTTCGGCCAGTTTTTCGCCGGCCATGGCCTTGAGCCGGTCGCCCAGAAGTTTGTCCAGGTTCGAGGAGAGGTTGAAGCGCAGGTCGCCGGCCTTGCCCGCAACCTGGGCGTCGACATGGACGCTGTCGATTCCGCGCCACAGCTCGGCCACCAGCTTCCGGACGTCGTCGCCGGCGCCCGCCTGCGCGGGCGAGGGGGCTCCCAGCCCGGTGAACCGGGCGGTCAGCGCGCAATCCAGCCGGTCGCCTTCCAGGGTCAGGAGGCTGTTCACGGCCAGCCGGCCCTCCCGGAAACGGGGCAGGTAATCCGATGCGGGCAGGTCCAGGGCCGCGGCGGAGAGCCCCCGGGCCGCGAGGGTGACCGTGTCCTTCGGCACGTCTCCGGTGTGGTCGAGCACCGCGCTCAAGGCGTACTCCCGGCCGCCCTGGGTGCCCTTGACCTCGGCCCTGGTCGGCGTCCCGAGCAAGCGGGGATCGGAGGTGACGTCGGTCACCCGGCCGGAGAAATCCACGGACTCGCCGGTCTTGCCGGCTCCGCCCGTGGATCCGGACAGGGAAATTTTTTGAATCCAGAAGGCCGGCGGAACGTTGCGCCGCGGAAAGAACACGTCCATCCCTTTCAGGCGGGGCTGCGTGATTTTTTTCTGTTTCGCTTTGCGCGCCGGCATGTATTTCCGGGCCAGGTTGGCCAGGTCCACGAAACGCTGCACGCGGTTCAGCCACAGGGAGCCCACCAGGGACCGGGCCAGGTTGCCGAAGGAAAGGGAAGGCAGGTTGAGCTTGGAGGAGAGGGTCTGCAGGTCCTTTTCCTTCCATTCGTTCAGGCGCTGGGTCAGGCCCGCGGCCTGCCCGAAGTCGGTCTCGGCCCGCGACTTGAGGTCCTGCAGCTGTCCGCCCAGGGCCTGCAGCTCCTGGACCTTGCGCTGGGCGTTTTCGATCTTTTCCTTCGCGGCGGCCGCGTCCTGCGGGCTTTGCACCTGCAGGCCCTTGAGCTCCTCCAGGGCCGGTTGCACCGCCTGCAGCTTGGCCTGCACGTCGAGGGATTTGACCTGCCGCTCGTAATCCCCGGCCTTGTCCTGGTACGACTGCCGCAGAGCCTGGGCCTGCCGGATGGTTTCCAGTTCCTCGGGGCGAACCACGCCCTGCAGGGAAAGGCTCGAAACCTGGTCCTTGGCTTTTTGGATGTTTTCCCAGGCCGGCAGGGCCTGCCATTCCGACTTGGCCCGCGTTTCCAGGGTGGTCAGGAGTTTGCCGGTGGGGCTGTCCGCGGGCGCCAAACGCGCCGCGTAGCTCTTCTGTTGGGACGGGGGCAGGGCGCCTGAAGTCTTGCGGGCCGTGCCCCAGCGCACGCCCTCCAGGCTCAGTTCCGGGATATTGATCTTCTTGGAGAGCAGGGGCAGGAATTTCAGCCCGGCACGCGCGGAGGATAATTCGAAGAGGTTTTTCATGGGCGCCTGCTTGTCGGCCACGGCCACGTCCCGGACGGTCAGGGTCAGTCCCGAGAAACGGAAGTGCACGGAAGCGATCTCCACCTTGGCGCCGAACATCAGCTCGCCCAGGCGGATGAACCCGGCTTTCAGCAGGCCGTCGAGGAACAGGATATTGAAGGCCGTCACCAGCACGATGAGGATCAGGGCCGGGACGGCGTATTTCCAGCGGAAGAGAGCCGTACGCTTGGGTTTTTTCTCCTCAGCCATGGCGATACCCTCGGAAAGTAGAATGACGGCGCCGGAACGCCTGACCCGCTGCGCGCGGACACTGCCCCCGGTCAAGGGGCAGGGAGATCACAAGCTTATCTCCGGGGAAAAACGGACACGCGCACTCCGCTATGCTCCCGCGCTGATTCCAGGCGAGGTCATCCCTTGTGCGCCTTGTCCCACAAGTTCCAGACCTTGGTCACCTTGAACCATTTCATGAAACCGGACTGAGCGACCTTCTCCCTCCAGTGTGCGCGGTAATAGCGCACGCCGGCGCTGATCCCCCACATGACCGGCGCAATGAGGATCAGGGAGAGAACGAAACTGCCCAGCACCACGGTATTGTTGAAGCGCGTGAAGGGCACAATGGGCAGATTGATCAGGCTGGTCCAGAGGGGTGTCAGGGAATCGGCCTGCACCAGGAGCGCGTATCCGATGGCGTGGGCCAGGGGATCCAGCAGAGCCGCTACGGCCGCGAACACGCCGGCGGCTAGAAACGCGGAACCGATGTTGACGTTCAGGAAAAAAACCAGCAGAAGCAGCACGATGTTCTGCGGTCCTCCCAGGGGCTGGAATCCCATGATCATCCCCAGGGCCACGCCGCCCGCCACCTGCAGCGGTGAATCCTCGGACTGCAAAACCCGCATCAAGCCGGTGATTGATTTCAAGCCGATCATGGTCCGCCTCCTGGAAACCCTCGTCTCCTCCTGAAACGGCTAATTTTACTGCACCCCCTTTCCCATGGCAATCAGGAAAACTGTCGAATGAAATATAGTTGGCCGGGATTCGACCGACCTGCCCGGGGATTTTATTCATGGCGTTCTTCATCTTCCGAATGCATACCTTGGCCCGTGTTTCCGACGGATCTGTTCGTGAAGGCAAACTCCGAAATCTTGCCTGGCAGCAAAAAAACGATGGGACGCAGCCAGGTATTAGTTATTAACCATTGTAATTAAATAAGTTATTTAAAATACGGTAATCCGATCCGGATAATGTTAATATTTTATGAATATTTAATTAATAATATTAATATAAATGAAATTAAATATTGACAAAATTAATATTGATAATATAATATTATTGAAATAATCAATGGGAGGACCACATGGCAAAAGAATGGATGGAATTGGCAAAGTTTGTCCAGGGTGAGCAGATGGTCGTTCAAAAGGTCATGCTTCCCGGCCGGGGCCTTTCCATTGAAGGAGAGTTTGAACTTCCCCCCGTGGCGCGGCTTTCCTTCGAGGACCAGGTTTTCGTGGCCACTTTTATCAGGACCCACGGCAACATCAGGCACATGGAGCAGATCTACGGAGTGAGCTACCCGACCATCAAAGCCCGCTTGAACCGCCTGTCGGAGGCCTTTGACTTCGTGCAGGTGGAAAAAATACCGGACGCCATGGACGTGCTCAACCGCCTGGATGGCGGCGAAATCGACGTGGCGGAAGCCCTGCGCAGGCTGGAGGAGAGATGATCCCGCCGTATTGGCTGTGGGTGAGAATTGCGCCGGCGGCCCGGTCGGGTTTCCGCCTGTGGTTTCCCCTGTTTCTGCTGTGGCCCATCTGGCTGCTGCTGGGGCTGCTGTATTTCGCGGTTCTCATTCTCCTGGTCTGGCTGTGGCCCGTAAGCCGTCGCGCGCGGGCCTGGTTGCTCATGCCCCCGCGCGCCTACGCCGTGCTGTGCGCCCTGCGCGGCTTGTCCGTGGATGTGTCCTCACCGAAAGACGCCGTGCGCGTTTTCATTCTATGAATCCCAAGGAGGGAAAGACCATGTCCGAGGAGCGCTTGAAAATTCTGGAACTGCTGTCGAAGGGAAAAATCAGCGTGGAGGAGGCGGAGAAGCTGCTCGCCGCCCTGGGCGAACAAGCCGGGGAAGCCGGGCCGCGCCCGGCCACGGGCGGCGCCAAGCCGCGCTATCTGGTGGTCAACGTGTATTCGGAGAAGGGCGGGCCGGACCAGCCGGAAAAAGTCAATGTGCGCGTGCCCCTGCAGGTCATCCGCGCCGGCGTGAAGCTGGCGTCCCTGATGCCGGCCGTGGCCAAAGACAAGGTCAACGAGGCTTTAAGCGAGAAGGGCATCCAGCTCGACCTGGATAAAATCCGGCCCGAGGACATCGAGGAGCTGGTTTCCGCCCTGGGCGACATGACCGTGGATATCAACGACGGCAGGGAGAAGGTCCGCGTGTACTGCGAGTAGCGGGCGCGGCCTACAGCTCGCCCGCCACTTCGCGGTTCAGCCTGCGGAAAAACTCCTCCATGAAGGCCTGCCGCTCCGCGGCCAGGCGCCTGCCTTCCGGGGTCAGCATCCGGTCCCGGATCCGGCACAACTTGACCCGGTACTCGCGGTAGGCCGTGTCCTCTTCGGTGTAGGGCCGGGTCCGTTCCGGGTCCGCCTCCGGGTTGTGCAATTTGGCTCCCACTTCGCCGGCGAACAGATAGGCCCGGCCGATGCCGATGGCTCCGATGGAGTCGAGCTTGTCCGCGTCGAACAGCACCCGGGCTTCAAGGGTCTTCGGTTCGTGGCGGCCGCGGAAGCGATGCGCGCGGATGCAATGGGCGACGGCTTCGGTTTTTCCGGCGGGGAATTGATGCCGGGTTAGAATCTGCCGCGCCGGCTCCACTCCCCGTTCGTTTAAACTGCGAGATGATACTCCGGAAACGCCTGTGCCCAAATTGAAAAAGGCCGTCCCTGGGCGGGGAATAATACTGGGCAGCCAGTGCCGCGGTCTGTATACTGGTGCGGGTTGCCAGGAACCGGAACGAAGGAGGACTGGCAGTACCCCGAGCAAATCCTGAAGGAGGGAAATTATGCACTGGCGCTGGTACGTGGGTCTGGGGGCCCTGGTCCTGAGCCTCATCCTGATTGTCCAAAATTTTGCGGTTGTTGGGATCCGGTTTCTTTTCTGGTCCTTCGACGCGAGTCTGATCGTGGTTCTGCTGCTGGTCTTTTGCGCCGGTGCGCTCACCGGCTGGGGCCTCACCAAGCTTCTGGAACGGCGCGGCCGCTAAGGCGATAGGGTCGCTAACGGAGAATGAACACGACCCCAACACCTCGTCGACCGCGCCGGGGGAAACATTCTGCTTCCGGAGCCGGACGGGGGCGTCCGGGGCCCCAAAGGGCCGCCATGCACGACCGGCCGAAGCCCGGCCTGCGGTCAGGGACGAGCGGCTGGTTGCTGCTGGCCGTGCTGCTGATATTTGCCGGGTGGGGACAGGACAGACTCTTTCACATGGGGCTGCGAAAGGCTTTGGCGTTGGGCGGTCAAGCGCTCGGCGGACGGCTCCAAGCTGAGCAGGTGAGCGGCAACCTGCTCGGGCAAGTCCGACTGCAAGGTCTTCGGCTGGAAGATTTGGACCTGGACGGTCTGCGGGCCAACGGTCGGATCGCGCATCTGAAGCTTGACTTTCATCCCCTGCGCCTGTTGGGTGGGCGGCGGGCGTTCCTGGGCTCCAGCCGGATCTTTGTCGATAGGCCGGATCTTCAATTCCGAACGGTTCCAGGAACCGGACCCGCTCCCTCGCCCGCCCCCCCGCCTTCGTTTATCTTGGACATACTCGCGCTGCAACTGGGAATACGGGATGCCAAAGTCCTTTGGCATCCCGCAGCGGGGGAGCTCATGATCCGCTTCCAGGCCCAAAGTGACGGCCGGCGCCTACGCGTGACCGACCTGAAGGCGCTCGCCTTTCAGGGAAGGGTCCGGGTCGCCCAGGCCGAACTGCCCGTGCGTGCCTGGTTTACGCCGGGAGAGGACCCCTGGCAGCAGGTTTCCGTGCGCGGCGATCTGGCTCTCCCGGATGCGGTCTCCTGGCTTGTCCTCGTGGGACTATTGCCGGCAACGGACAGACTGCCGCTTCAGGCGCCCATGTCCCTGTCCGCGCAGTGGCGCCTGGAAAGACTGGCGTTATGGGTGGACCGACTCGTCCTGGAGGCCGCAGGCGGGACCGTGACCGCTTCCGGATTGATCTGGCCGCACGTTGATCTTTCTCGTCTCACCCAGTGGCGGCCCGCGCAGGGCCATCTGCAGGCCGATATTCGGGATCTTTCTTCCATGGGAGCGGCGGTCGGCAACACGGACTGGCAGGGGCGGGTGAGTCTGCAAGCGGACTTTGCGTCCGGGTCCACAGAGCAGGAAGGAGCGGTCACCTTGACGGCGCGCGACCTGGTCTGGAAGCGAAAGTCCATAGGGGACCTGCTTCTGAGCGGCCGCGTCGGTGCACACGGCGTTATTCTGGAACGCCTGGACCTCAGACACCCCAAGCACACGGTCCAAGGGCAAGGCGGCTTTGATTGGGCGGCCGGCACCTTGCAGGACGTCCGGCTCACGGGCGAGCTGCGGGCCGGAAGCCCCCTGCTGGACGTGCTGCTGCCAGGCGCGGATCTACAAGGCCGGGCCGTATTAAATATGGAGGCCCGGGGTCCCTGGCGCCTGCCGGAGGGCCGCTTACACCTCGAGGTGCCGCACCTGACCTATGGTGCTTTCGGTCCGGGAGATCTTATGTTGCAGGCTGAAGGCTTGCCCGGTCGCGTACGGCTGGAGAACCTCTCGTTCACGGGTCCCGGACCCGAATTGCGTCTCTCCGGGGTTCTCAGCCATGATGACGGAGACGGCGCCTATCGAATGGACATCAAGACCGCGGCCTGGTCCCACGCTGGAGGGAACCTGTCCCTGATAAGCCCGGCCCGTGCCACCTGGCAGCCGTCTGGAAAGTGGTCATTGACCCCGCTGGAACTTGCCGGCACGGGAGGCCGTATCGCGCTCACGGCCCGGGCCGAGGCTCCGGGACAAGGCTCGTTCGACCTGGAGGCCAGGGACCTGTCCAGCGGTTCGTGGTTTGCGTCCTTGACCGGGAAGAGGCTGCACTTTTCGGGCTTGAACGTCAGGGCCGCCGCGGCCTATTCGCCCGGCGTCACGACCGGCACCCTGCAGGGAAAGATCGCCGAACTTTCCGGGCCGGCCGCGCCTTTTGCGGGTAGCCTGGTGTTCGATATCTCCCAGGAACCGAACCGCCTGAGTTTGAGGTCGCTGACCTTCACGGCCAAAAACGCCCAACCCAGCTTGGTCCTTTCGGGATTTGTCTCTGCGAACCTGTTCTCCGCCTCATTTCCGACGGACGCGGACTGGGACCTGCAAGGCCATGTGAATTTGCCGGACCTGCATTTCCTGTCCGCCTGGATGGAACCGGGTTGGACCCTGACTGGAACCGCTCGAGCTGATTTTCACCTGACAGGTACGCCGGGCGTGCCCAAAGGCCGCGTGACGGTGGCCGCTTTTAATCTCGAGCTCCCGTCCCAGTTCCCCCTGCATCTTCCCGGACCGATCACGATCACCGCTCAAGCGCGGGCCGAGGGTGCGCGCCTAACCCTGGAAAGCTTTTCCCTGACATCGCCGGCCTTGCAGGCCGATGCCCAGGGCTTTTGGCATCAGCCCGCCTGGTGGCATCGCTGGCTGGCTCTGCGGGGCAGAGCGGCCGATGCCGTGGACGTAACACTGGCTTTTGCCTCATCGGACATCGGCTGGGTCGGCCGTAGCGTGGCCCGCCGGATGCACATTGGGGGACGTCTGGAGGGGAAACTTCGGGTCCGGGGTCCCATGAGGAATCCAGTCGTCCAAGGCGAAGCCCGCCTGGAGGATGGGCGCCTGCGCTGGGAGAACCCGGCTGCGCCTGCCCTCGAAGATCTGAAGCTGAAGGTGATCGCCGATCAGCACAAGCTGACGCTGGCCGAACTGACCGCGACCCTGGGCGGCGCCCGCCTGACCGGCAGCGGTCAGGCGGACTTAAGCGGAGAATCGCCTTACCTGCGGGTGAAATTGGGTGGCGACAACCTCCTGTTGTGGCGAAGCGAGTATCTGCGCGTGCGTGCCGAGGTCCTCCTGCAGCTGGCCGGGGTGTGGGACCGGCTGGCTCTGACCGGGAAGGTCAGGATCACGGAGGGCAGATACACGCAACCAATCGACTGGCTCGCGCCCCTGCGCGGGAGCGCTCCGGCCCGAACGGGAGATTGGCTGGGTGCCCTGGCCCTCAAGGAACCTCCCGGGTCTGGTCTGCGGTACCATGTCGCGATCACGGCCGGGCCGCCTTTCGTGATCCGCAACAACATGGCCAAGGCGGCCGTGCGACCCGAGCTCACCCTGACCGGAACCGGCGAGCTTCCCGCCCTGGATGGAGAGGTTTACATCGACGATTCGCAGGTCAATCTTCCTTTCGGACGCATGAACATCTCCTCGGGGGTGGTTTCCTTCGATGCCCAGCGGCCCGGACAGGCGCACATCAATCTGAATGCCAGCGGACAGGTTCGGGGCTATCAGATCGGCGCCCAGGTGCAAGGTCCGCTGCTGGATCCGAGCGTATTCCTTTCCAGCGTGCCGCCTTTGCCCAAGGACGCCCTGCTGGTGTTGGTCCTGACCGGGTCCCTGCCCAAGGACCTGGCGCAGGGGGAAAAGCGTTTCCAAGCCCAGCTCAACCTGGCAATCTTTCTCGGCCAGGACCTTATCGACCGGTTGACCGCGCGTACCACCGGCGGGGTGGCGGACGTCGTGGACCGCTTTCAGGTGGACGTGGGCCGGGACCTGACCCAAAGCGGCCAGGAGACCATTTCGGCGCAGTTCCAAATGAGCGAAGGCTGGCCGACCCGCGGGGATATCCTGTATTTAACGTCGGAACGCGACATGTATGGAGACTACAATGCCGGCATCAAATTGGCCTTTCCTGTCCGCTAGCCTGGCCGCCGCCAGGGTTTCGGCCGCGCTGCTGGTCGCCTTGGCGGTCGCACATCCGCTCCGCGCCGCGGCGCCGGATGCCGGGGCCGGAAGCCCGACCGCCCAGGCCGCACAGGACCGGGACGGTCCTCTCGTCCGCATCGTCGGCGCCCGGCAGGTGAGCCCGGGCCGCCTGCGGAGCGAGGCAGCCGAGGCGCTGGCGGTCCTCGAGCAGGACTCCCGGGCCGCTTGGGCCGTGGACGACGCCGCCTACCAGATGGAGGCGGTCTACCGGCGTCAGGGCTATGCCTTTGCGAACGTTGACTACCACCTGTCCGGGCCGGAGGCGGTCTTCGAGGTGGAGGAAGGTCCCAGGGTGTTCGTGGATGCGGTGCGGATCGCGGGCAATCAGCAGGTCCCGGAGCAGCAACTCCTGCGGTTCTTTCCCATGCGCCCGGGCGGTTTGTTCGGACTCTCCCCCTTCGTGGCGGCGGAGGTGGAATCGGCCGTGGCGAATGTGCGAGCGTTCTATCAAGCTCAGGGATTCCGTGACGCCCGGGTGGAGCGACCCGACTACACCTTCTCCCCGGAGCGCGAACGCGTAACCGTCGTGCTTCAGGTCCACGAAGGCGTTCAGTATGTGATCACCGAGGTTCAGTTCGAGAACGCCGGCCGGCTCGAGGCCGAGGCCCTGCGGGAAACGGCGCGAATGTGGCAGGGGCGCGTGTTCATCCGCACCCAGGTGCGTTCCCTGCGGGAGCACGTGGAGGAGATCTATGCCAATTTGGGCTATCCCAGCCCCAAGGCCAACGTCCGCGCGAATCCTGCCGCCGACGGAGCGACCGTCCTCAGCGTGCAGGTCGAGACCGGAACGCGTGTACGTCTCGAGGGCGTGCAGGTGCTGGGGACCCACCATACCCATACCGATTTCATCCGCGAGATGGTGACCCTGCGACCGGGGGACTGGTATGCCGCGGACCAAGTCCGAAAGAGCTTCCACAATCTTTATGCCACGGGGCTTTTCAAGCGGATCCGGATCGACCTGGCGGGGAACAGTCTGGCGGCCCGGCGCGACTTGGTGGTCAGCGTGGAGGAGACCCTCGGCGGCGAGGTCTTCGTAGAGGCCGGCTATGGTTCCTACGAGCAGCTGCGTGGGCGCGTCGGGTGGCGGCAACGCAATCTCTGGGGCCGCGGGCGCGCGCTGCGGGTCGAAGCCGGGGCCTCGTTCAAAAGCTATAACCTGCTGATCGGCCTCTCCGATCCCCGGCTTCTGCACACCGCGGTGCAGGCGGACCTGCCCCTGTTCGTCCGTTTCCGGAGGGAACCGTCCTTTTGGCGGCGCGAAATCGGCGGCAACTTGGTGACCTCCAGCGAGCTGGCCAAGGACCTCGGCCTGAACTTGGGCTACGAGCTCCGTGCCACCCGCTTGGGCGATGTGACGACGCAGACGGACACGTTCTATCGCGTGGCCGGGGCCCAAGGCCAGCTCCAGTACAATACTCGCGACGACCCGTTTTGGCCCACCCAGGGACAACTGGTGTTGCTGTCCGCCAATGTTTCGGACCCGCTGCTCGGGGCCGAGTTGGACCTGACGCGGATCACGTTCGCGGCCCGTTTCTTTCAGGAGGTCGGGGAGAACCTCATCCTGGCCCTGCGCTACGATACGGGCTTGGTCTGGCCCCAGCGGGGCGGAAGGGACGTACCGGTGGGCGAGCGCTTCTTCACCGGGGGTGCCAGCAGCGTCCGGGCCTATGGTGAATCCTCGGTCGGCCCGCGCGATGCGGCCGGACAGCCTTTGGGCGGTCTCGGGATGAACATCTTCAGTGCAGAGTTCCGCTACCGCTTCCTGGGCAATTTCGCCGTGGTCTTGTTTTCGGACTGGGGCAACGTGGCGCCGGGCACGAACGCCAGCCAGGCGCTGGCGGACTTCTTCGTCGGCGGCAAGAGCGCGGTCGGGCTGGGCCTGGCCTACCTGCTGCCGATCGGACCGGTGCGGGTGGACGCGGCTTTTGATCCACAGACCGCCGCGGGCGATACGTCCTACGCGGTGCATTTCAGCGTGGGAACGGCGTTCTGACCCGGGGGAAAACGATCCGTAAAAGTAGTGGCCGTCCTGTCCTTGCCGGGACGGGTCCGCATCGGAACCTCGGGCTGGCTAGAGCTCGCCCGCCACTTCGCGGTTCAGCCTGCGGAAAAACTCCTCCATGAAGGCCTGCCGCTCCGCGGCCAGGCGCCTGCCTTCCGGGGTCAGCATCCGGTCCCGGATCCGGCACAACTTGACCCGGTACTCGCGGTAGGCCGTGTCCTCTTCGGTGTAGGGCCGGGTCCGTTCCGGGTCCGCCTCCGGGTTGTGCAATTTGGCTCCCACTTCGCCGGCGAACAGATAGGCCCGGCCGATGCCGATGGCTCCGATGGAGTCGAGCTTGTCCGCGTCGAACAGCACCCGGGCTTCAAGGGTCTTCGGTTCGTGGCGGCCGCGGAAGCGATGCGCGCGGATGCAATGGGCGACGGCTTCGGTTTTTCCGGCGGGGAATTGATGCCGGGCTAGAATCTGCCGCGCCAGCTCCGCGCCCCGTTCGGCGTGGTCGACGCCGCCCCCGGCGAGGTCCTCCTCGCCCCGCGCGATGTCGTGCAGCACCGCGGCATAGCGGACGATTTCCAAGTCCGCGCCCTCGCGGGCCGCGAGGCGCGCGGCCAGGATCAGCACGCGCCGGGTATGCTCCCAGTCATGGGACCGGCGCGAGGCGGAAAATGCATTCCGCGCTTCCTCTTGAACCGCTGCAAAAGTCTCCATCCTCAACCTTCCTCCCGCCGGTTTTCTGCGCACGCATTATATACATGAATGCGGCCGCCGGCAAAACTATTTGCCTGCGCCGCCCAACCCCCGTCGCCGCTGTTCCTCCCCCGGGTGGAAAAAAGTCAAAAAATGGTAGGCGCGGGAGATTTGCGGGCCCGGCCCAAGGCCCTAGAGTGATCGCAGTTCATTTTCGGATACCCGGAGCAAGAAGGACGGGGCGGTCCTGCCGGCCCATCCCGTCCAGCCATCCAGTCGGGGGTCATCCGCATGAAAATCGTGATGTTCGAAATGGATCCCTGGGAAGAGTCCGCCTGGGACGCGCTGCGCCGGGAACATGAAACGGTGCAGGAACGAAAAACTCTCTCGGCCGAAACGGCCGCCCAGTACCAGGACGCGGAGGCCGTGTCCGTTTTCCTCTATTCTCGCGTCACGGCCGAGGTGCTCGCGCTGCTGCCGCGCCTGCGCCTGATCGCTTCCCGCTCCATCACCACCGACCACATTGATCTGCCGGCCTGCCGCCAGCGGGGGATCACGGTCTGCCACGTTCCCGCCTACGGGGAGAACGCCGTGGCCGAGCATGTGTTCGCCCTCCTGCTGGGCATCAGCCACCGGCTGGTGGAGGCCGCGGACCGGACGCGCCGCGGCGATTTCAGCCTGCGCGGCCTGCAGGGCTTCGATCTGGCCGGCAAAACCCTCGGGGTGGTGGGCACCGGCGCCATCGGCGCGCGCGTGGCGCGCATCGGCCGCGGCTTCGGCATGGAGCTGCTGGCCCACGATCCCGAACCCGACGCCCAGCTGCAAAAAGAACTGGGACTGAAGTACGTGCCGTTTACCGAGCTGCTCGAACAGGCCGACGTCGTCAGCCTGCACGTGCCGGCACGCCGCAACACCGAGCATCTGCTGTCCAAGTCCGAGTTCAAGCGCCTGAAAACCGGCGCCGTGGTCATCAATACTTCGCGCGGCAAGGTGGTGGACAACCAGGCCCTGCTCCGGGCGCTCTCGGAGGGACAGGTGGCGGCCGCGGGCTTGGACGTGCTTCCGGAAGAACCCCTCCTCCACGAGGAGGCGGAACTGCTGCATTCCTCTTTCCCGCCCCAGTACGACCTGGAAATCCTCCTCGTGGATCACGTGCTGCTGCGACTGCGCAACGTCATCATCACGCCGCACAGCGCCTTTTACACCCGCGAGACCGTCCGGAAGATCTCGGAGGACACGGTGGAGGTCCTGCGGGCTTTCGCCCGGGGGAAACCCCTGCACGAAGTCACGGGGTGAACTCCCCGACGAGTGCGGCCCGGCGCGAAAGGATGCGGGTCGCCAAACGAGCCGTGGTACAATACGGGCTTTTCGGGGCGGGTCCCGTCCGGACGCTGCCCACAACGGAGGACGGCCATGCCCTTCACAGTGTTGCTGGTGGACGACGACGCGGATTTCCGGGAGGAGTTTGCCGACGCGTTCGAGGACTTCCGGGTTCTGGAAGCCGGCAGCGGGCGGCGGGCCATGGAAATCCTGCAGGGGCCCAATGAGGTGGACCTGGTCGTGCTGGATGTCATGCTGCCGGATGCGCGCGGCACCCGCCTGCTGGACAAGATCCGCGCCGCCGCGCCCGGCGTTTCCGTCGTGATTCTGACGGGGTACGGGACCAAGGACGTGGCGGTGGAGGCGCTCAAGGCGCATGCGGACGAATTCGTGGAAAAACCGTTCGACGTCGCCCGGACCCGGGAAATCCTGGACCGGCTCCTCGACGCCCGCCAGAATCCCGTGAGCTTGAGCGACGAGGACAGCCGCGGCAAAATCGAGCGGGTCAAGCGCTTCGCGGAGCGCAATTATCACAAGAAGGTGACCCTGAACCACGCCGCCGCGGCCGTGGGCTTGAGCCCGAAGTATTTAAGCCGGGCCTTTAAGCAGGCCACCGGCATGGGCTTTTCGGACTACCGCCTGTCCTTCAAGGTCCGCCGGGCCAAAGAGATGCTGTCGCAGACCGGGCGCAGCGTGAGCCAGATTTCCGACGACTTGGGCTATCAGAACCTGGAGACCTTCATCCGCCTGTTCAAACGCTTTACCCGCCTGACCCCCTCCGCGTTCCGAGCCCGGCGGCGCCGCGGCGTTTCCGGACGTGAAAAGGCCGCCGCCCGCCCGGCAGCGGGCCGGAACGCGAAATCCGGCGCGCCCCGGGCCAAGGCCGGGCGGCGGGCACGGCCGCGGAGTGGATAAACATCGGCGAAAAGTGGAAGCGCCGGCTTTTTCGCCGCTGGCCGGTGCTGCTACCATGCCAGCAAGAACCGGCTCCGTAAAGGAGGGGAAAATGGAAGGCTCGAAAATTCTCATTATTGACGACGATCCGGAGTATTTGGAGGAACTGGGCGGCATGCTGAGGGAATCCGGCTACGCGGTGGATATCCTGAATGACAGCACCCGGGCCCTGGACAAGGTCAAGGCCTTTCAACCGGACCTCGTCCTGCTCGACCTGAAAATGCCGGTGAAGTCGGGGTTCGAAGTGGCCGCGGAGCTCCGGGCCGACGCCGGCACGCGGGAGACGCGCGTCATCGCGGTTACGGGTCATTATACCGAGAGGGAGAAGCGCCAGCTGATGCAGCAATACGCCCTGGAACGGATCCTCTTGAAACCCCTCAAACCGCTGGACGTCATCGCGCAGGTGGAGGAAGTGCTGAGGGAACGGCGGTCGTCCTGAACCGCGGCGGGTTTTGCACCTGCCGGCGGGTGGAGGAAAGGCTTCCGCCGCACGGCGGCCTATGCGCGGCGGCTGCCGGACGGGCGCTCGTATCTCGTACATCAAACAAGGAGGCAATTTCCATGCAGGAGTTCAAAACGTTGTATCAGAGTGCGGACTGGAAAGCGGAGAAACACGTCCCGGTCATCGAGGCGCCCGACCGGGTGAAAAAGGGCGCCGAGGTGGAGGTCACGGTCACGGTCGGCAAGGAAATCCCCCATCCCAACAAGACCGAGCACCACATCCGCTGGATCGCGGTGTATTTCCAGCCCGAGGGTGAGAAATTCCCCTACCAGCTCGGCAAGGCGGAATTCACGGCCCACGGCGAGTCCACCCAGGGCCCGGACACGAGCGGCGTGTATTCCGATCCCGAGGTTTCCCTGTGCTTCAAAACCACCAAGCCCGGAACGCTCTATGCCGGCGCCTATTGCAACATCCACGGGTTGTGGCAGAACGCCAAATCCCTGGGCGTCGAGTAGCGGCCGCCTTCCGTCTCCGCCGCCGGGCTCGCCCGGCCGTGGCCGGAGGCGGGGCCGGGAGGGAGCGGGAGCTTGACATTCCAGACGACGCCGGGGACGGGGGAGGGAAACACCCGCCGGGCGCGAAAGGCAGGTTGCGCATGCGTGAGGAAATCAATCTGATCATCACCGGAGAAGCGGGGCAAGGCCTGCAGACCATCGGCAACGCCCTGGGGAAGTTATTCCAGCGGACGGGTTACCACCTGTTCACGGACCAGGATTACATGTCCCGGGTCCGGGGCGGAAACAATTTTTACCGCCTGCGCGTGGCCTCCCGCCCCGTGTACGCTCCCCGGGAGCGGGCCGACCTGGTCGTCTGCCTGGACCGCGAAAGCGTGGAGCGGCAGGCCGGCAAGGCGGCCGGCGGCGGCCTGGTGGTGCTGGATCAAAAAACCTTCCAGCTGGAGGCCAGGGGTCCGGAATATTTCGACGTGCCCCTGCACGACCTGGCCGAGCGGCACGGGGGCAGCGCGCTCTACATGAACTCCGTGGCCAGCGGGCTGGTGGCCGGGTTGCTGCGGATGGACTTCGACCCGGTGGAACGGATCATCCGCGCCAGCTTCGCCGGCAAGCCGGACGAGGTCGTGGACAAGAACGTCAACTCGGCCCGGGCCGGATACGACCACGGCCGCGGGCATTTCCGGGACGACCGCTTTGCGCTTCCCCCCGGCAAGCCGCGGGAGACCCTGCTGTTCAACGGCAGCGAAGCCATCGGCCTGGGGGCCATCGCGGCCGGATGCAAGTTTTATTCCGCCTATCCCATGACGCCTTCCACCGGCGTGCTGAATTTTTTGGCCCACAACATGCAAGCCTACGGCATCTTGGTGGAGCAGGCGGAAGACGAGCTCGCCGCCGTCAACATGGCCCTGGGCGCCTCCTTCGCGGGCGCGCGCGCCATGACCGGCACTTCGGGCGGGGGGTTCGCGCTCATGACCGAGGGCTTGAGCCTGGCGGCCATGACCGAGACGCCCATCGTGATCATGGATTCCCAGCGCCCGGCCCCGGCCACGGGCTTTCCCACGCGCACCGAGCAGGCGGACCTGGACCTGGTGCTGCACGCCGGGCACGGGGAATTCGCCCGCGCGATTTTCGCGCCCGGCACGCCGGAAGAAGCCTTCCACCTGACCCGGCGCGCCTTCAACCTGGCGGAAAAGTACCAGGTGCCGGTCATCATTTTGAACGACCAGCACCTGGCGGACTGCACCCGGGACCTGCCCGGCCTCGACTTGGAGCGCGAGCCGGTCGAACGCCACCTGCTGCCCCGGGGTGCGAAAGCCGGGGGCTATCAGCGGTACGCGCTTACGCCCGACGGCGTGAGCCCGCGGGCGGTTCCTTCATGGCTCGAAACCCCGATCTGGGCGGACAGCGATGAACACACCGAGGAAGGCCACATCACCGAGGACGGCGCGCTCCGCGTCCGCATGGTGGAGAAGCGCCTGAACCTGAAAATGGCGGGCCTGGCCCGGGAGGTCGTGCCGCCCACCGTAAGCAACGCGGACGGGGCGGACCTGGTGCTGGTGGGCTTCGGATCCAATTACGGGGTCCTGCGGGAAACCGCGGAAGCCTCCCCGGGCGGGAAGAAGGTGGGGTTTGTCCACCTGTCCCAGGTCTGGCCGTTTCCCGCCGCGGAGGTGATTGCGGCGCTGCAAAACGCGCGCAAATTCCTGGTGGTGGAAAACAACGCCACCGGCCAGCTGGCCCGGTTGCTGCAGCGCGAGACGGGCTTAAGCCCGAACGGGAGGATCCTGCAGTACGACGGCAGGCCCTTTACCCTCGAGGGGCTGGCCCGAAAAATCGAAAGCGAGCTTGCGTCATGAAATCCCAGGACTACAAAACCTCAGACGAAATCGCCTGGTGCCCGGGGTGCGGCAATTTCGGCATCTGGAACGCGGTGCGGGCCTCCCTGGCGGAGATGAACCTGGCTCCCAAGGACGTTTTGCTGGTCTCGGGCATCGGGCAGGCGGCCAAGCTGCCGCACTACGTTCAGGCCAACTGCTTCAACGGCCTGCACGGCCGCGCCCTGCCCGTGGCCGCGGCCGCCAAGATGGCCAACCCCAAGCTCACCGTCATCGTGACCACCGGCGACGGGGACTGTTACGGCGAGGGCGGCAATCATCTCCTGCACAACATCCGGCGCAACGTGGACCTCACGGTCCTGGTGCACGACAACCAGATTTACGGCCTGACCAAGGGCCAGGCTTCGCCGACCACGGACCCGGGCACCCGCACCAAAGTCCAGACCGGAGGCGTGATTCTCGCGCCCTTCCAGCCCCTGGAAGTGGCCATCGCGCTGGGCGCCGGGTTCGTGGCCCGCGGGTACACCAAGGACCAGGCCCTTCTCTCCGGCCTCATCCAGGAGGCGGTGCGGCACCGCGGTTTCGCGCTGGTCGACATCCTGCAGCCCTGCGTGTCGTTCAACAAGAAGAACACCTACGCCTGGTACGACAAACGAGTTTATACGCTCGGGGCGGAGTATGACCCGGCCGACAAGGCCGCGGCCTACGTCAAGGCCGCGGAGTGGGGCGACCGCATTCCCCTGGGCGTGCTCTACCGCCGGGAGTCGCCCACCTACGCGGATCAAAGCGGCTGGGCGGACAAACCGCCGCTGGTCGAAGCGGACATCAGCCGGGTGGACGTATCCCCCCTGCTGGCGGAATTCCGCTAGGCCCGGCGGCGTCCGGGCAAAGCGCCCTCGCCCCCGTTTAAGCCGCCGCGCGCTTTGCATTTGACGGGGAGGGGTGCCGGCGGTACAATTGGCCCGCGGCCGACCCGCCGGCGTTGCCACCGTCCGCGGGGAGTCTGCGGGCCGCCTCGAGGGCTTGCTATGAAGGGCTCATCTCCATTCCGGACGTCGCCGGTCGCGTCCCGGCCCCTGCACTCCTTGGCCTCCCGGCAGGTCTCCCTGCTGGTTCTCACGGCCCAAATCGCCGTCCTCGTGGCCGTACTGGCCGTGCTGCACACCCATCACTATCTCCTGTTCCACACCCTGGCGGAAATGTTCAGCGTGGTCGTCGGCGGCGCCATCTTCCTGGTGGCCTGGAACACCCGCCGTTTCGTGGACACGGATTATTTCCTGTTGATCGGAACCGGCTACCTGTTCGTTTCCATCCTCGACACGCTGCATACGCTGGCTTACCAGGGCATGACCGTATTGCCGGGCGCCGGCGCCGACTTAGCCGCGCAATTGTGGATTCAGGCCCGCTTCCTGGAAGCCCTGGGGCTCCTCGCGGCGCCGTTTTTCCTGGGCCGCCGGATCCGCGCCGGCACCCTGCTGGCCGGGTTCGCGGCGCTGACCCTCCTGGGCCTGGCCTCCCTGTTCTGGTGGCACGACTTTCCCGTGTGTTTCCGGGCGGGCAGCGGCCTGACCGGTTTCAAAATCGGCGCCGAATATTTCATCATGGCCATGTTGTTGCTGGCGTTTTGGCGCCTGCGCACGATCCCGGAAAAGATGGGCGCGGATTCGACCCGGTACATCCAGGCTGCGATCGTTGTCACGGTCTTCTCGGAATTGCTGTTCACCCTGTATCACGGGCCCTACGGCATCCACAATTACTGGGGGCACATCTTCAAGGTCGTGTCCTTCTTGCTGCTGTACAAGGGAATTGTGGAAGGCAGCCTGGCGCGCCCCTATGACAATCTGTTCCGCAACCTGGCGGAAGGCGAAAAGAGGTTTCGCCTGGCCATCGAATACTTTCCGCGCTCCTTCCTCATCTACGACAGGGAGCGCCGCATCCGGTACATCAATCCCTATGCGGTCCGGCTCACGGGACTGCCGGAGGAAAAAATCCTCGGCCGCCGCGACGAGGACATCCTGCCGCCGGAGATCACCAGCCAGTATCTGCCGCAACTTCAAAGGGTTTTTCAGGAAATGCAGCCGCTGGTCTTCGACCTGCACAGCCGGCTGCCGGGCGGCGAGGTTTACATGCGGGTCCACTGCATCCCGCAGACGGACGAACGGGGCCGGATCGAGCAGGTCTTTTGCATCAGCCAGGACATCATGGACCTGAAAAAGACCGAGGAACTGCTGTGGCAGGACAACGAACGGCTCGAGGCCCTGGTGAACGAGCGGGCCCGCGAGCTGTCCGAGACCCAGGTCGAACTGGAGCGCAACCGGCGGCTGTCCGACCTCGGCATGCTCGCCGCGGGCATCGCCCACGATCTGCGCAACCCCCTGGGCGTGATCGTCACGGCCCTGTTCAACCTGCGGCGGAAAAACACCGATCCGGCGCTGGACCGCCATTTCGACAATATCGCCAAGAAAGTGGAGGAGAGCGAGCGCATCATCCGCAACCTCCTCCAATACGCGCGCGTCCAGCCCCCGGAACTCGAGGCCGTGGACCTGGGCGCCCTGCTCGAAGAACGCGTGGAGGCCGCGACCGCCCGCTATGCCCGGGGGACGATGGAGGTGCGGCTGGAAGTTTCATCCTTGCGGGGGACCAGCCTCTGGGCGGACGCCACCCAGCTCGGCCAGGTGGTCGACAATCTGCTCGACAATGCCTTTCAAATCCTGGAGCGGGACGGAGGCCGGTTTTTCATTCACGGCGCCTGCGACGGCGCCTACACGGTGGTCCGGTTCGAAGACAACGGGCCGGGCCTGCCGCCCGGGGAAGAGGAGCGGATTTTCCAGCCGTTTTTTTCCCGGCGTTCCAAGGGCACGGGGCTCGGCCTGGCCATCAGCCGGCAGATCGTGGAGCTGCACCAGGGAACCTTAACGGCGGTGAACCTGCCCGCGGGCGGGGCGTGTTTCATCCTGAGCCTGCCCCGTCAGGCGCCGCCCGATCCGGCGCCGCCCGCCGTCGGCGGGGACGTCTCCGCGACGACCGCCGCCGGTACCCGCAAAACCGCCCTCGAGCCGGAATGATTTCGCCGCCCGGCCCCCACCGGCGCTGATTTTCACCCGCCGGTTTTCGGCGCGGCCTCCGCTGCCCGCGGAGCCCCGGGCCGCATCTCCAATCTCGCCTTGGGCAGGCTCTCCGGAAATTCCCGCTGCAGGTAGGCCAGCAGGCGCTCCCGCACGTGGCATCTCAAGTCCCAGGCCTGCGGGGAATTGGGCGCGCTCATCAGGGCGCGCAACTCCACGGCGCGTTCGCTGGTGTTGGTCACCTGCAGGTTCCAAACCTTCCCGTCCCACAAACCGGAGGCCGCGAGCACGCGGTGCAGTTCTTCCCGCACCGCCGCCACCGGCACCGTGTAGTCCACGTAAAAAAAGACCGTGCCCAGGATGTCCGCGGTGCGGCGCGTCCAGTTCTGAAAGGGCTTCTCGATGAAGTAGGAGATGGGCACGACCAGCCGCCGCAGGTCCCAGATCCGGACCACCACGTAGGTGCCGTGGATTTCCTCGATCCAGCCCCATTCGTCCTCCACGATCACCACGTCGTCGATGCGGATGGGCTGGGTGAGGGCGATTTGCAGGCCCGCGATGACGTTGGACAGCACCGGGCGCGCGGCCATGCCCGCGATCAGGCCCAGCACCCCGGCCGAGGCGAACAGACCCGCGCCGAGGTTGCGGATGGAAGGAAAGGTCATCAGGATGAAGGCCAGGCTGAGCAGGGCGATGAACCCGGACAGGAGGCGCCGGATGACGACGATCTGCGTCTGGATTTTGCGGGCGTAGAAATTATCGGGATTGTCGATGGTGTAATGATGGTTGATGAGATCGCCGCCGATGTACACGGACGCGGCGGCCAGCCAGCCGAGTACGAAGATGTTGGCCACCAGCAGGACGTGCTGCAGTGCGGCGCGGTCCCAGGCGGCCGGCAGGACCGCCAGGGGCAGGGCCAGTTCCGCCAGCCACAGGAACAGGGTCAAAGCGGCCGGCAGGCGCGCGGGTTTCAAAATCGTCCGCTCCACCCGGGGGCTGGAACGGCGCAGCAGGACCAGCAGCAGGCGGAATAACACCGCCCGAAGCGCCAGGGCGGCCGCCGCGGCCAGAAACAAGAAAGCGGCGGCCATTCCGAAGATCTTCAAATCCGCCAATAATTCCATAGCGCGATTTCCTCCTGGAGCAATTTTATTTCAGCCGTCGCCGGGCGCGAGCGGCCAAAGCCACACTTGGCTGACTTTTATCCACCCCCGGACCGCGCCGGACCTTACGTCCGTGGGCAGGCGGAGGAAAGTCAAGGGAAAGCGGAACGAGGGAATGAACGCCGGGCAGGCAGCGGTGTTTAATATTCCAGCTATCAGGAATTGCTGAGGCATGATGAACCGCCGCACTTAGGCTGGGAACCGACCGCGAGGGGGTGAGTGGGAATGTATCTGCCGACGACTTTCGGCCGACTTGCCTTTCTGGAGCAGGGCCGGGGACTGCCCCTGATCTGCCTGCCCGCGTATCCGCTGGCCGGACAATTTTTCTACCGGCCGTTTGCGGAGAATTTGCCGGCGGCGCGCCTGATCCTGCCGGATTACCGGGGTTCCGGAGATTCTTCCCTGGGCGAAGGTGAGGCGTGCACCGTGGAGGTTTTAGCCGAAGACATGTTCGGGCTCCTGGACTATTTGGGCGCGCCCCGGGCCGTGGTCCTGGGAGTTTCCCTGGGCGGGTACGTGGCCCTGGCCATGTACGCGCGCCATCCGGAACGCATCCAGGGGCTGATCCTGGCCGATACCCGGGCCGAAGCGGACGGACCGGAAGCCGTCAAGGCGCGTCATGGCACGGTGGTGGACTTGAGAAGCCGGGGAACAGAGGCGCTCCGCCCCAGGGTTCAGCGCCTGTTCGCGCCGAGCACCCGGGAAAACCGGCCCGACCTGGTCAACCGCGCCTGGCAGGCCGTGCAGAAGCAGGATCCCGAAGGCCTGGCGCGCCTGATGCTCGGCATGGCCCTGCGCCCGGACCGCAGCGGATTGCTGGCGCGCATCCGCGTGCCGACGCTGGTCCTGGGCGGGGAACAGGATGCGACCACTCCTCCCGCCGACATGCAAGGGCTGGCCGGGCGCATTCCCGGCGCTGAATTTCACGTCATCCAGGACGCCGGCCATCTGACTCCCCTGGAGCAGCCCCGGGCTTTTGCCGCCCGGGTCGGGCCGTTTCTCCGGAGACTGGAGGCCCGGATTGATGTGAAGCGTGAAAGTTTGGGGGCCGTCCCCGGCGGGGAACCGCCCGAAAACCGCCGCACGGCGGCGAAAACAGGCGAAGGAGGAAAACCATGAATCGAAAAGCAGGGATGTTTCCGCGGGTGATCCTGGCCGCTGCCTTGATGGCGATGCTGCCGGTGCTGGGGGCGGGAGCGGCGGAGCAGGGGAAAACACCGGACCAGGTCGTGGACGAGATCCGCGTTGCCCAGGGCCTGCAAAAGGGCCAGGATATCCAGTGCCCGCAGGTGACGGACGCACAGCTGGAGGAACTGGGCGAGGCGGTCATGGACGTCATGCACCCGAACCAGGATGTCCATGCCTGGATGGACCGGATGCTGGGAGGCCAGGGCAGCCAGAGCCTGGCCCTCATGCACCGGAACCTGGGCGCACGCTATCTGGGCTGCTGGGGCCAGGCTAAGGCCGGGACCTGGGGCCCGGGCATGATGATGGGGCCCGGCATGATGACGGGCCCTGGGATGATGGGAAACTGGAACGGCAGCGGCGCGGATCCGCGCGCCTGGCACTGGAATAGAAAAGGAGGCTGGCTACCCATGATGAACTGGGGTTACGGAGGCATGATGGGATACGGATTGGGAGGATGGATCATGTGGATCATCTTCATCGCGGTTATCGTCTTGATCGTGTATCTGCTGGTGGTGCAGGGAAGGTCCCGCGGCGCGGGCGGCGGTGATTCCGCCGTGGAAATCCTCAAGCGGCGGTACGCCCGCGGCGAGATCAGCCGCGACGAGTT
>CAZQGO010000002.1:0-14029 GCA_964593065.1 uncultured bacterium
AGTTCCAGTGTGGCCGTACACCCTCTCAGGCCGGCTACTGATCGTCGCCTTGGTAGGCCGTTACCCTACCAACTAGCTAATCAGCCGCGGGCCCATCCTTAAGCGATAGCTTGCAAGCCTCAGCCATCCTTTCACCCCGGGGAATCGCACCCCGGGGCAATATCCGGTATTAGTCCACCTTTCGGTAGGTTATCCCGATCTTAAGGGTAGGTTACCCACGTGTTACTCACCCGTTCGCCACTAGGCACATTCAGGGGTTGCCCCCCAAATGTACCTCGTCCGACTTGCATGTGTTAAGCACGCCGCCAGCGTTTGTCCTGAGCCAGGATCAAACTCTCCGTAGAGAATTTGAAATAGCTCTTGAAAGTCAAAAAAATAAAACAGGACCTCGCCGTACTATTTTCGCTGCTTAGTTTTCAAGGACCGATTATTTTTGAGAAAAATAATAAAACCATTTGGCCGCACCCGGCGGCCGCGTTTCTTATTTTAAGAAACGAAATAGAAGTATACTTGTTTAAAAAATAATGTCAATACTTTTTTTGTCCAAAATATTTTTTTTAAGCGTATCCGCAAAAACATTGGAATTATACGTGCTTCCCGGCCCCTGTCAATGAATTTTTATTAAATTTTCCGCATCCGGACAGCTTGAGGCCCCAAGCGCTTGAGGTCTTTGGAACCGGGGACCCCAGCCAGGTGGTGGGTGGGTAATCGGCAGCCGGCTCAACTCATCAAGCGGCTGATCTCGTCCTCGTCCCAACTGATCTTGGTATGATCTTCCTCCGCCCTGAAAATCTCGGCTTTTTCGTGCTTTCCCAGGGCTTGCAGCAAGGCGGTCACCACATCGGGGTCGAACTGTGTCCCCGCGCATTTTTTCATTTCGGCGATCGCCACGTCCAAGGGCAGGGCCTTGCGGTAGGCACGGTCTGAAGTCATGACGTCCCACGCGTCGGCTGCGCCCACGATGCGCGCCCCGAGAGGGATATTGTTCCCCGAAATACCTTCCGGATATCCGCCCCCGGAAAACCGCTCATGATGATACAGAATGATGGGAATCAGTTCCTTGAGCGACTCGATGTTTTGCACGATGGAAACGCCCAGAATGGGATGCATGGCGATGGTGTCGAATTCCTTGGGCGTGAGTTTGGTGGGCTTGTTCAGCACGGCCTCCGAAATTCCGATTTTGCCGACGTCGTGCAAGAGGGCGCCGTACTTGATCTTTTCGATCTCCTTGTCACCCAGCTTGAGCTCCTTGGCGATCATGGCGGCGTACGCCATAACCTTGTTGGAATGGCCGTGGGTGTAATGGTCCTTGGCGTCGACGGACGCCGCCAGCGCCTTGATGGCCTGGATGTAATCCCGGCGAATACTGGCGTTGAGATCAACATGCTCGATGGCCACGGCGGCCTGCGAGGCCAGCGCGTTTAACAGCTGCAGGTCGTCCAAGTCGAAGATCTTCCCTACCCGGTCCACCAGGCAAATCACCCCGAAAACCTTGCTGCGTACGGACAGGGGGCTGGCGATCAGGGTCCGGCCCGAGTAAAAGGCGTCGTTTTGGCGGTCGAACAGATGATGTTCCGCCACGACCGGGATGTTGATCGGGCGCGCATGGCGGTAGACCCAGCCCGCAATTCCGGAATCCACGCGCACTTCCCGGGGCGCGTCGTTGGCCAAGCCCACCGCGGCGCGTACGACCAGCTGGTCCCGCTCCTCGTCATAAATCATCAGGGAACCGCCCCGCGCCTTCATGGCCTGCATCGCGCGCAGGATGATCGTGTCGAACAGGCGCTCGAGGTCGAAGATGGTGCTGATCTCCTTGGTGATCTCGAACAGCAGGGAGAGGCCGTTGGCCTTGGTGCGCATTTCCTCGTACAGTTCGACGTTCTGGAGGACTTCGGAGGCCTGGGAAGCCAAGGTCGCCAGCAGGTCCATGTCGCTTTTCGTGAAGGCCTCGGAACGTGTGCTTTCGACCGTGACCACGCCGACGGTTTTGTTCTTGATGCGCAAGGGGGAGCAAAGCTTGCTCTTGGAATCCGCGTTCAAGGGGCAATATTCTTCGAAGCGGGTCAGATCGTCCGCTTTATGCTCCTTGCCGGTTTTGAACACCAGGCCTTCCAGGCCCTCGCCGGGTTTGATGGCGAGTTGCTGGACCCGCTTGTGGTCCATGCCGCGCGCCACGCGCGGGCGCAACTTTTTGTCGGCGGCATCCTGCAGCAACAAACAGCCCGTGCTGGCTTTCATCAACGACATGGCCGTGTCCATGACGAGGTTGAAGAGGCGGCTGGACTTATAGGTGGAGGTCATGGCCATGTAGATTTCGTGCAGGGCCATCATGGCCAGATTCTTCTTGACCAACATGACGTTGGCTTCTTCCAGCTTCTTGGTGGAGGAATAGATTTTTTCCTGCAGCTTGTCGCTGATCAGCTTGGCTTCCTCCAGCTGTCCTTCCCGCTCCTGCAAATGGCTCCGGGTCGTGGTCAATTCGCGCAGGAAAACCGTGGTATACACCAAGGCCGCCGTGGCGATGCTGGCCAGGACGAGCAGGCGGTCCCAAAGATGGTCCAATTCCCCCGGTGGCAGGGATTCCTGGAGGCCCAGAACGGGAATGGCCACCAGCAAGCCTGCCAGGGCCAGCGACAGTTCGCTGAGATGATGGTGGAATGCGAGCATGATGATCATGAGCGGGTACAGGAAGAACAGTGGACTGTGTAAAATGCCTCCGGTGAAGTGAATCAGCGCCGAGATCAGCACGATATCCACGATGATTTCCAGGTAATGCTGGGAACGGGCGACGCGCTGGTTGTAGGCGAGCAGGGAGAGGATGAAATTATACAGCGTGCCGGCTCCAATGACGGTCAAAACCGGCCAGAATTCGAGGACGTTTTGGTTTTGATATAAAACGGCCACCGTGCCCAATACTGCGGCGATGATCCACCACCGCAGGTTGGTGTCATTCTGCGCCCGATGGATAAGCAATTCCTGGGGGCTCATGGGGTCACTTTCCGCATGGAACGTCTGGCCGAACACTCACTATAAACAGAACTGTGCATACTACTCGTCATATAAAGTATGTCAGACGAAAAAGGCCAAGTCAAGTTGGCGGGCATATCATTTATCTTGAAAACAATGGAATAATACCATTATTTCGTTTCCCGCTCCCGCAGGCGAACCTGAGCGCCAGGGCGGATCCGGATTCTTCCCTGGGCGGAAGCCTGCCGTTGAAATATTTCCAGGAACCCGCTGCTGTTGACCGTAAAGCCCAGCTCCCCCAGCCGGATGTCGGAAAACGTCCGGACCAGGCGCGTTATTCTTCTTTTGCCGATTTGTAATATCGGATGATGATACCGCCCGAGGAGTCCACCGGCCAAATTCGTCTCCAAATTTCCGAAACGGTCCACGCCGGTGATGGCTCCGATCCAGGTGTTGCCCGAGCCCCGGACAGGATCAAGGTTGCGGAGTAAAACAGGATGGGTCGCGGGCGAACCCCACCTGCGGGGGGAGTCCCCGGAGGCCAAAGCAGCGGCCACCGGAGCGAAAAGGTCGCGGCCCTGAAAGGTCGGCGAGCCCGCTCCGGGTTGGCGCAGAATGGCATATACCTTGTAGCGGGGATCATCACGAACGGGAAAGGTGAACACTCCGTTATCAGGACCGACGAAATAGTGTCCGCCCGCCTTCAGGATCAAAGCCCGGCGATTTCCACCGACGCCGGGATCCACCACCACCAGATGAACGGTTCCCCGGGGAAACGCGCGGATGGCCTGGCGCAGGCGGCGCGCAGCCGTGACGATGTCAAAAGGCGGCACCTCATGGGTGATGTCCACCACTTGGGCCGCAGGGCACCGCCGCAAAATCGCGCCCTTCATCTCGGCCACGAACGTATCCTGCAGGCCGAAATCCGTAAGCAGGGTTACGATGGGTATCCTGGATTTGGGATTTGCCGGCATCGGCTTCACCCGCGGCCGCCGGCATGCTCAGGCGGCGAACGAGGGCTGCTTTCAGATTTTAGGCAGCGGCAGCCGCTTGGCGGCGTGCCACAATTTTTCCAGGCGGTAAAAATGCCTTTCGGCCTGGCGAAACACGTGCACCACTACATCGTCCATATCCAGCAGGATCCAGGTGGCGGAAGATTCCCCTTCCGTATGGCTGATGTGCAACCCGTTTTCCTTGCTGACCCGCATGATTTCCTGGTGGATCGCCTGGCTTTGGATGGTGGTGGCGCCGGAGACGATGACAAAATAATCCGCAATGTCGGAAACACCCCGCAAATCCAGGATGACCGGATCCAGCGCTTTTTTGTTGAGGGCGGCATAGGCCAGGAGTCGCGCCTTTTGCCTGGGCGTCAGGGTTTTGATGGGCACTTAGGTGACCACCTCCTTTTCGGGGATGAAGCCCTGAGCCCGCAGACTGACCCAGGACCCATCTCCGACAATGATATGATCCAGCAGACGCAGTCCCAGCAGACAGGCGCCCCGCCGCAGCTTCCGGGTTAATTCATGATCCGCCGGGCTGGGTGCCGGATCGCCGCTGGGATGATTATGCGCGAGGATAAAAACCGGAGAGGAATATTCGAGCGCTCTTTGGAAAACCAGGCGGGGAGCCACCGGAGCCTGCTCGAGAGAACCTCGCGAAAGGATTTCCGCCTGCAGCAGGCGGTTCCGGACATCCAGGAAAAGGGCCAACATGCATTCCTGACCGCGGTCGCGCAAATGCGCCGCGGCGATGCGGGCGGCGTCCTCCGGCTTGGAAATGCAAATTTTGACGTCGTCGCTTCGGGATTCCCGGCGCCGGCCGAGTTCACATGCGGCCAGCACCCGCGCCGCTTTCGCCGAACCCACGCCGCATATGGCGGCCAGTTTGGCCGGCACATGTTTGCCGAGGCCCTGGATTCCACCCAGCCCAATCAACAATTCCCGGGCCAGGGCCAGCGCGGTTTTACCCTGCGTGCCGCTGCCCAGCAGGAGTGCCACGAGTTCCGTGTCGGATAAGGCCGCGGCCCCCTTCTCCCATAACCGCTCGCGCGGCCGATCGGCCGGCTGCCAAGTAGAAATCGCGTGTTCCCGCCCCATTTTTCGCCCTCCGTCTGTGAGTTCCGGAGGTTTTTGACCATTTGCCGGGGCTGGCGTTCCATGCATTTTTTCAAATGCCCCGGAGCGCGTGAAATCCTCCAGCGGGCTCACGTCGGGTACGAGGGTCGGGGCGTGAGTGACAGAGATGGGCGTCCGCTCCTTACGACGGTGATTTATTTTCCGGGCGGTCTTTCGTATCCGCCTTCAAACTCCAGATTGTCTTCTTCCTCCAAGGCGTCGGCGCCGATGTTTTTCGGCCCCACCGGGGCGGAGACGGCCGTCGAGCCCTGCTCGCGGGGGCGGGTTTCGAAGCTGACGATCTGGCGGGCCTGGTTCAGAACGTTTTCCGAAACGGGGCGCAGCACGATTTCAAGGCGCCGGTTTTGGGCGCGGTGATAATCGGAATCATTCGGCACCAACGGGCGGTAGGGGCCGTAACCCGCCGCCAGAATTTGCACCGGATCCACCTCCCCGCGGGACTGCAGGAAATTGGCAACCCCCTCGGCCTGATCGAGAGACCGCGCGCGCAGGACTTCGTATTGTTTGGAGGTCTGCGTGGATTCCGCCGGAAGATCCGTGTAGGCGATGACACGGACCTCCATGTCCTTGAAATCCCGCAGGATGTAGGCGATTTTTTCCAGAAGCGCGGTGCCGGAGCGCAGCAGGCGGCCGCCGGTGGCGGCAAAGAGCAGGCCGTCTTGAATGCGGATGAACAGCGAACCCTTGTCTTGCTGCAAATGGATGCCGCCTTTTTTAATATCCCGTTCCAGGACCGATTCCAGCTTGGCCTGTGCGGTTTTCAGGCGCGCCAAGCGCTCTCCCTCCGGTTCCTGGTATTGTTCCAATTCGGCGCGCAGGTCCGCAATCACCTGTTGGTCGGCCGACCCCGGCTTGCCCGAGGTCAGGTGCTGCAGCTCCTGGGTTAAATTGTCATTGGCCGTCTGCAGGGTTTCCACCTGTTTGGCCAGATTCGAATAATCCTGGCCGGTCCGGATCAAACCCATCTGCAGCGAGACCAGGAAGAAAAACAGGCAGACCACGATGGTGATCATTTCACGCATGGGTTCATCCCCTCCGTCCGGCGGCCCGACCCGTTCTCACGCCGGGTTCATTCCTCCGCCTGACCCAGCACGATAACGTTATGGCCTATAGTATCATAATCCGGCCGGCATGTAAAAAATAGAATTTGCCGATCCGGAGCCAATTTCCGCAACCAGTCCAAGGCCAGGGCCTGCCGCTCGGGATCGAAGGCGGCCAACGGCTCATCCAGAAAAAACGGGATCCGTTTACCTCCGGCGAGGATATCGGCCAGGGCCAGGCGAAGGCTGAGGTAAAACTGGTCCTGGGTCCCCTGGGACAGGAGCTGGGGATCCTCCCAGCGGCCGGAAGCCGGTACGTACACCCGGCTGATCAGATCATCCTCGGAGACCCGGACGCGGCGGTATCGGCCCCCCGTGAAGATTCCCAGCAGTTCCCCGGCCCTCGTCTGGAGCACTTCCCGTTCGGGATGAAGAGTCTGGTCGCGCGCCTGGACCATGGCTTCAAGGGCAATCTGGCCCACGCGCTCGCGGGCTTCCAAATAGGCGATGCGCTCCTGCCAGGAGGCGCTCTTTTCCTCGCACTCCCGCAGGCGGTCGCTGCTGCTGGCGTCGTGCTCCAAGAGGACCCGCAGCCTCTCCCGCTGGCGTCGTTTTTCTTCGAGGGCCGCGGAGGCCTGCTTGCGTTCACGCTCGCGGGCCGTCACCTCGATGGGCGTCAGCCGGCGTCCGGCGGTCTCCGGAGCCTGCAGCTGGTCCTGTACCAGACGGATTTCGCGGCGGACCTCCTGCCAGGAAGACTCATCGGTCGGGGCTTCGCGAAGTTGCTGTTCCAGCACGCGCCGGCGCGCCAGGGGTTCTTGCAGATCAACCCAGCGCTGATGCAGGCCGGCGGCGTTTGCGGCCCGGGCCCGATCCAGGAAGGACTGAAGGCGGCGCGTCCATTCCGAGCGCTGCCCTTCCTGATCCCGCCGTCGTTGCTGCCACGCGGTACGCGCCTCCCGCCAGCTCCGCCAGCAGAAAACCGCAGCCAGCGCGCCTCCGAGAATTGCCAGCAGCCCGGCCGCTGTCCATTTCCAGACCAGGACCCAGCCCAGCAGAAAGAGCGCCGCGCCGGCGAAAAACCAAAGACCGGAATTCGGGAGTTTCGCGTCGTCTGCCGGCGCCGGGCCAGATAGTTTCTCCTGGCATGCATCCATTTCCTGAATTTGTTCGCGGGTAAACCCGGCAACGGGATCGGCGGCGAGCCCGCGGTCCAGAGTGTTGAATTCCTCCTCCCATTGGCGACGCCGGCGCAATGCCTCGTCAAACCGGTTGTCCGCCTGCTTCAGAACAGACAGGCGTTGTTCGGCCTCGTTCATTTTGCGGTTGGCCTCCAGCAGCGCATCGAGGTTCTGCAAATGTTCCTCCAGGCGTTCGACCTCCGCCGTGATCTTTTCCAACTCGTTCTGCCTGCCCTGCCGGGCCTGCAGATTCTGTTCCTCGCTCTGCCAAGCCGCCTGGGCCCGGATCCACTCCTCGCGCGCGGCCTTGAGAGGACCGGGACTCTTGGCCTGCCCGGACAAGCCCTTGCGGAGATCTTTCAGCGCTTCTTCCAGTTGTTTGATGGTTTGGAGGATATCCGTCCCGTTGGCGGTGCCGGTCAGCATGCCGGCCACCATCTGCTGCCCCACCCGCCGGGTGGTTTTCGGGTCGAAATGTGCCAAAGACCGCACATCCAGAGAGGCGCAGAGCGTAAAAAATTCCTCGTTCTCGATGCCCAGGGCTTCGCCGACTTCGTTCTGGACACCCTTGGGGGTCTGCAGGCTTTCCTCGCCGCGCAGGAGAAAGACTTTTTTCCCCGCAAAATCCTTCCGCAGCTGGCACAGGCGCCCCGCGGCGTCCCAGTATTCCAGCTTCAGTTCAAACGCCTCCTTGGCCCCCCACGTCGTCAGCCGCTGGATGGCTTCGCTCTGGCTGGTCGGGTTGCCGAAGAGGGCAAACAACAGGGCTTCACGCAGGCTGCTCTTTCCGGACTCATTCGGTCCCCGGACCACATTCAATCCCGGCGAGAATTCCACCACGCGGTGGCGGTGGCACTTGAAGCGCTTGATTTCCAAACGTTTCAGGACCACAGGCGGACCTCTCGACCCTGCAGCATGGCCAGGCCAAGATGCAGGGCCTGCTGCAGATCCTGGCGGCGTTGGCCTTCCGCCCGCTCGATTTCCTGAAGCAGCAGGCGCACGAAGCGGCCGATGGCGGTGGTTTCCGGGTAGCGCTCGAGTTCCCGGGGGGAAAATTCGTTGACGGATTGGTCTTTGATGCGGACATGGAAAAAATACGCGGCCAGGGATTTTTGCAGCTCCGGGAGGGGAATGAAGGCCTGCGCCGGCAGCAAGCCCTGCAGGGTGAGTTCCAAAACGGCATTGGGATCAGCCAGGCTCCGGGCCCGTTCCGGGAGGGTTTCCAACTGGGCGGCCTCCAGGGTCAGCGTCAGCAGGGTGCGCCGCCCGACGCGCTGGGGTGCGACTTGGGGCCGGCGGCCTTCCTCCAGGGTAACCAGCAGGCATTGCCCGGCTTGAGCCTCATCCAGGGCGATCATTTCCGGCGGTCCGGAATACCAGGCCGTGACCCTGCCCTGCGAACAATCTCGCAGGCCGTGCCAGTGGCCCAGGGCGAGATAATCCAAGTCCGTGGCCTCCACCTCTGCCGGAGAGAAGCGGGCTTCGTTCGCGGAACCCTGCCCGATTTCCAGGGAGGCATGAGCCACGCCCACCTGCCATCCCGGGTCCGGGGTGCGGCGCAGATCCGCCAGCGGTCTGGCCGGTGAGCCGGCGTTCTGGAGAGAGACGCCCTGCACCACGAGAGAGCCGGAAGAATTTTTCCAGGCAGGGGCTTCGGGCGTGAGCAGGATCAGCCGGCCTGGGTGGGCGGGCACGAGTTGTTCCCAGACGCGGTTTTTTTCCAAGCCGTCATGGGTGCCGGCGATGGCCACCAATGGAATGTCCCCGGCAGAAAGCGCGGACAACGCCTGTTCCACCGCGGCGAGAGATTCGGGCGAAGGGCTCAGGTTGTCGAACAGATCTCCCGCAACCAGCACGGCTTCGACCCGGGACGTCAGGGCCAGGTGCGTAATTTCCTGCAGGACATCCCGCAGGCATCGGCGCTGCTCGGCGCCCTTTTCCCCCAGACCCACGAACCTGGCCCCCAGGTGAATATCCGCGGTATGTAAAATTTTAAGATTGGGTTTCATGCCTGTTTTTCCGCAGGAGCTCGGTGCGCCGTGTCCCCGCCGGGCAGGGTCGTCTCCCGGGAATTCAGTACCAGCGTCACCGGGCCGTCGTTGTCCAGTCCAACCCGCATGTGCTCCCGGAAAACGCCGCGCTGGACCGGCAGGTTGCAGGCCGCAAGCTCGCGGCAAAAGTCCCCGAAAAGCCGTTCTCCGGTTTCCGGAGGTGCCGCCGCGGAAAAATCCGGCCGGCGCCCCCGGCGGGTATCTCCCAGCAGGGTGAATTGCGGGACCACCAAAACCGCTCCAGCCACGTCGGCCACGGACCAGTGCATCTTTCCCGGCGTTTCCTCGAACACCCGCAGGCCCGCCACTTTACGGGCCAAGTAGGCGGCATCCGCCTCCGCGTCGCCCGCCGCCACGCCGAGCAACACCAGCAGCCCGCGTCCGATTCCGGCCACGAGGCGCTCCCCGACCCAGACCTCCGCGCGAGATACGCGTTGGACCACGAGTTTCATGGTTCCGCCTCCTCGTCGCGGCCGGCCTGCCGTTCCAGGCGCCGCAGGGTTTCGTCCGAAAGCCCGAAATAATGCCCCACTTCGTGCAGCACCACGCGGCGGATTTCCCGCTTCAAGGCCGTTCGGTCCGGACAGGCGGCGGCGATGGTTTCCGGATACAGGGTGATTTTGTCGGGCAATACGTTGCCATAGTCGGCGCCCCGCCGCGTGATGGGCACGCCCTGATAGAGTCCGAGCAATTCCGAGGAGGATCCCAGCCGGAGCTGCGAACGGATGTCGGGAGTGGGGCCGTCTTCCAGGGCGAAATCCACGTTCTCCAGGCGGCGCCGGAACTCAAGGGGAATCCCCGCGATGGCTTCGCGAACGAGCTGCTCGAATTCCTGCCGGCTGATCCACATGGCGTCTAGACGGCCGCACGGACCGGGGCGGGCCCGTGACCGTTTTTCCAGGGAGGGCTAATTGGGGTTGGGACTTTGCGCACGGTGGTATTTTTCCAGTATCCGCTTGACACGGTTCAGCAGGTCATTGGGCTCGAAGGGTTTGATGATATAGTCGTCGGCACCCAATGCGAAACCGCGGGCGATATCCGTGGCTTCCGCCTTGGCTGACACGAAAATGATGGGCAGGTTGATGGAGGGCTCGGATTTAATGGCCCGGCAGACTTCGAAACCGTCGATCCCGGGCATCATGATGTCCAGGAGGAGCAGATCGATGTCATATTTCGTAATCTTGGCGATGCCCTCCGGTCCGCTGGCCGCACCGTAAAATTCATAGCCCTCGCCCTCCAGGATGAACTTGACGGCGTTGCGGACGTCCTCTTCATCCTCGATGAACAGAATCTTTTTCTGCATGATCGCTTATCCCCGTCTCCCCCGTTTTAATCCCAATTTACGCAAAGACAACATGGCCACGCCGGCCGCGCCTATGACGCCGGCCTGATCGCCGAGTTTCGCGCTGACAATTTTGGCACAGGCCAGGGATTCTTTCAAGGCGCGTTTTTGCACCTCGGCGCGCACCAGGCTGAGAAATTCCTCGCCGGCTAAGGAAACGCCTCCGCCCACGACCACGAGTTCCGGATTCAGTAAATTGATGATGCCGGCGATGGCAATCCCCAGATATCGCGCCGCGGAGCGGATGATCCCCCTGGCGGCCTCATCTCCGGCGTGGGCGGCGTCGAATACCATTTTCGAGGTCAATTTTTTCAGGTCGCCCTGGCACAGGTCGCGCATGCTGGAATTGCCCCCCGCCATCAGGATTTCCCTGCCCTGGCGGGCGATGGCCGTGGCCGAGGCCAGGGCTTCCAAGCAACCGCGGTTGCCGCAGCTGCACAGGGGCCCGTCGGGAAGAATGGTCACATGACCGACCTCGCCCGCGGCGTGGCAGTGCCCGTGGTGGATTTCACCCTGCGTGATGATGCCTCCGCCCACGCCCGTACCCACGGTGTACACGATCAAATCCTGGTGCTGGGCGCCGGCGCCCAGCCATTTCTCCCCGTAGGCCGCCATATTGGCGTCATTGTCCAGGAAGACCCGCTTCCGGAAAGCCGTCCGCAGGGATTGTGCCAGCGGCACGTGCTTCCAGTCGGGTAAATTCGGTGAAGTGATCACCAGGCCGCGCTGGCCGTCGATGATCCCGGGCGCACCCACGCCAATGGCCTGCAACGACTTCGCCGGAGTGCCCGAGTCGGCCAGGACACCCTTGCCAAGGTCAATGATCCGGCGAACAACTTTTTTCCAGCCTTCCTCGGCCAAGGTGGCGGTTTTTTTTAAATAGATCACCCGCCCGGTGGAACTCACCAACGCGGCGCTGATGTTGCTTCCACCAAGGTCTATGCCCAAAAATTGTCGTGGCACGTACTAATCCCTTTCATATGAAATGAAAACCGGTTTATTTTACGCTGAGAAAATTGTTCCTGCAAGCAAATTCACTCGGGATGAGCCGTCATCCAGCGTTGGATTCGGTTGAAGATTTTCCGGATTGCCCGCCGAAGGGAATCTGCCCATCCCCGCACGCAAGGGGCTCCGGTCTCCCGGGAATTCGGAGCAGCCGGCGGCAGGGATCCTTCAGGTTATATTTTCGGCGGTTTGAAGAGACCCGCCAGGGCGTTGACCACCGTCAGGAGACAAATTTTGCAGTCCAGCACCATATTCAGATTGTGGATATAGTTCAGGTCGAAGATGAGCTTTTCCTCGGCCTTGGAATGATAGGCGCCGTAGACCTGCGCCATGCCGGTGATGCCGGGCTTGATGACGAAGCGGTCGCTGTAAAAAGGAATGTGCTGGCTGTAGCTTTCCACGAAGAAAGGCAGCTCGGGCCGCGGGCCGACAAGGCTCATGGTGCCGTTGAGCACGTTAAAAAGCTGCGGAAATTCATCGATGTGGGTGCGGCGCAGGAATCTGCCCAGCGGCGTGACGCGCTTGTCGTTCAAGCCGCTCAAAACCGGAATGCGGCTGTCGCCGTCCTGCCGGTACATGCTGCGGAACTTGATGAGTTTGAATGCTTCTCCGTTTTTCCCCACCCGTTCCTGGAGGAAAAAGATCGGCCCCGGCGAGGTCAACCGGATCAGGAGCGCGGTCAAGGCCATGATCGGAGACAGCACGATGAGTCCCAGCCCGGCCAGCAAGCGGTCGAAGACGCTCTTGAACCAGAGCTTTCTCCGGGAGATGTTGTTGTCCTTGATCTTGATCACGGGATGGCCGTAAAAACTGAAAAATCTCAGGTCCCCCACGAAAGCGTTCGACAATTGGGGAATGGTCCACAGCTCCACGCCGTATTTCCTGGCCAAGTTGAGGATGCGCAGCATCTGGTGGTGCCGGATTTCGGGGTCCGCCACGATGATGATATTGACTTTGAGAGGGATGAGCGACAAAAAGATCTCCATCTCCGAAAGGTCGCCGAAAATATGGAGCGTGGGCTTGGGCATGACTTTGACCGGATCGCGGCTGTTGGTGCGCATGCAGCCGACGACAAAATATTCATTCGAGATTTTCTGCAGGTTTTCGGCGATGGTATGCGTTTCATCCGTGTGGCCGATCAAAAGGATCTTTTTTTTGTAGGTTTTTTGCAGGTAGAGATTGCGCCTGGCTTCAATCTTCTCACTCAGTGTCTGATTGATGACCATCATGGTCTCCGCCTCCCCGTCTTGAAAAAATCCCCGTGCCTGGGATGGCCGTACGGGTTCAACCCGGCCCGTCCGCCCCTTCCCGGTTAGTACCCGTATCTCGGATTTAAATTATAATCCAAGCCCATATTCACGGGTATCAATTTTTCGATATACTGCTCAACGAAAGAATCGACCTGGGAGATCGAGCTGGGCGGCACATAGAGGATGTCGTAGGGATGCAGCAGCAGGTCGTTCCGCGGCTCTTCCAGGTTGAGCAGGTGCACCTTGGGTTTGCTATAGTTGTTTTCGCGGCGCACCAGCACCACGTTGCGCATCTCCGCGGAGTCCATGAAACCGCCGGCCTGAAAGATCGCCTGCAGGGCCGTCAGGGTGCTTTCAATGTCCATCACCCTGGGCTCGCGCACCCGTCCCCCGACGAACACTTTCCCCTTCACGATTTCCTTCACGATGACCGCGGCCTCTGGGCGGCGGAGAATCCGGCGGTAACGCTGGGTAATTTTCTCCGCCAAGGATTCGGTGGTCATGCCCGCGGCCTGCACATCCTCGATCAACTGCAAGGAAATTTTGCCGTCCGGGCGGATGGACTGGGTTTCGTTCAAATCCGGCTGATAGTAAAACTTCACTTCAATTTCATCGCCGAGCTGCAGAATGTAGTTCGATTTCTCCAGGATGGGCGGATGCTCCATGGTTTCCGGAAGCGGCGTGACCTCCCTGGGACGAAGCATGGGGCCGGCACACCCGGTCGATAAAACCGCGCACGACAACAAGAAGATGGCAAGACGCATTGGGCTTTCCCCTCGCTGAGACTTTTTTTTCGAATCCTGCGGCCTGTGGCCTCAAGCTTCCCTCGTTAGCACACGCGCATCGTTCCCTCAAGCCGTGGCCTTCCGCCGTTCACCGGGACGGGCGCAACCGCCCGTCCATCCGCCTCCGGCACATTACGGTGTGGGTGTCGCCGTGGGTGTAAAGGTACTGGTCGATGTCAAGGTCGGCGTGGTGGTGGACGTGTCCGTGGGAGTTTCCGTCGGTGTGAAAGTCGGGGTTGAAGTCGGCGTATACGTCCAGGTCGCCGGCGGCGT
>CAZQGO010000002.1:14129-144398 GCA_964593065.1 uncultured bacterium
TCGGCGTCGCCGTCGCGCTGGACGTCGGCGTGCGCGTCAGGGTCGCCGGCGGCGTGAAACTCGGCGTCGCCGTCGCGCTGGACGTCGGCGTGCGCGTCAGGGTCGCCGGCGGCGTAAAGCTCGGTGTTGCTGTAGCGCTGGAGGTCGGCGTGTGCGTCCAGGTCGCAGGGGGTGTGTACGAAGGCGTCGCGCTCGGGGTGTAGGTGCGCGTGGCTGTAGCCGTGGCACTCAGGGTCGGCGTGTGCGTCAGGGTCGCCGGGGGCGTAAAACTCGGCGTCGCCGTCGCGGTGCGCGTCCCAGTTGCGCTCGCCGTTGCACTGGCAGTGGAGGTGGGCGTTACGGTGGGCGTGGGGGTAAACGTCGGCGTGATGGTCGGCGTGTGCGGCGGTGTCGTGGTCGAGGTCGGGCTGATGGTGCCTGTGTGCGTCGCCGTGGCGCTGGCCGTGGCCGTGCGCGTCGCACTCGGCGTGTGCGTCGACGTGAGGCTGGCCGTGGAAGTGGGAGTCGCGGTGGGCGTGGGGGTAAACGTCGGCGTGACGGTGCTCGTGTGCGGCGGCGTGGAGGTCGAGGTCGGGCTGATCGTGCCCGTGCGTGTCGCGGTGGCGCTGGTGGTGGCCGTCGGCGTCGCGCTGGGCGTCCACGTCACCGTGGCGCTGGCCGTGGAGGTCGGCGTCACGGTGGGCGTGCGGGAGGAGGTCGGCGTGATGGTCGGCGTGTGGGGCGGTGTCTCGGTCGAGGTCGGGCTGATCGTGCCCGTGCGCGTCGCGCTGGCACTGGCCGTGGCCGTCGGCGTCGCGCTGGGCGTTGCCGTCGACGTAGCCACGGGGGTCGCCGTCGGAGTCCGGGTGGGCGTGGAGGTCACCAAGGGCGTGACCGTGGGCGAGCCGAAACGCGTGAATCCGATGTCATCGATGTAATACGTTCCGGAGTTATAAGTATATATTTCCACATAGGAAATTCGGGTGAGGTCCACCAGGGTATAGTTGCTCAGGTGCCAGGCCAGACGTACCCACACGTTTTGCGACGAGGTGTTTTGGGACCAGCCGATATCTTCGTTGCCGTCCTGGTCGTGCAACCGCAGTTCCACGGGGTTGAACCCCTGCGTGTCGTAAATATAGGCAAAGATCTCCTGGCCGCCGGCCAAATCCACGGGCGCCGGAACTTGCGGCATGACCCGCACCGCGCCCCCGCCCGGATCGATTTGCAGTTGCAGGGAACGGCCGCCGCTGTAAGCCGTGATGGTATTGAAAGCGGGGTTGGAGTTGAACACGTCCTGGAAATAGTTGCCCACAGTACCGTTTGCGACTTCAAAATCCTGATACCATCCGGAGGCGGCCGGCGAGGGAGTGCTGGTCCGGGTTACGCTCGGGGTCGCCGTTACCGTGAAGGTTGAAGTGGGCGTGGCCGTCGCCGTGGCCGTCCGGGTGATGCTGGGCGTGGCGGTCGCGGTGGAACTCGCCGTGGATGTGGGCGTGGCGGTGGCCGTGTGCGTGCAAGTCGGAGAGATCGTTAGCGTATACGGCGGCGTGGCGGTCGAACTCGGCGTGATCGTGGGTGATCCGGTTGGCGTCGGTGTAACCGTCGGTGAAAACAGCGGCGTCACGGTCGGCGTGGGCGTGGGTGTCGGCGAGAGGTAGGGAATGCCCGTGGCCGCCCTCACTTCGGAGGAATACTCGGATATCCCGTTGCTGGTGAAGGCGCGAACCCGGTAATAATAGGCCGTGCCCGGAGATAAACCGATGTCCGCATACGTGGTGTGGTTGGCCGGCACGGTCGCGATTTCCACGAAAACTCCGCCTTCGCCCCGCCGCTCGATATGGAATCCATTCTCATTGTCGGAATTATCGGCCCAAGACAAATTGATCTGGGTCGGCGAAAAGGCGTCGGCTTGGAGGCGTCCGGGAGCCTTGGCTGCAGGAATCTTCCACTCGGCCTGCCCTTTTTTAATGGCATCCTCCACGGCCCGGGCGCCTCCGAGGTTGATAAAAAAGGCGTAGGCAGGGCCAGAAGCCGCCAGGCTTGCCGTCAACAGACCGATAAAAACCCCTCGAGTCCAGCGCATGGTGTTCCCCCGACACCCATGTCCCCTAACGGGACGAGTCAACCGCATGGTCTAAAACCCGGAAAAGAAAAAATGGCGGGAGAGGTATGGATTTACCGGGATTGCCAATCAGCCGGGCCGCATAAATCAAAAAAAGAGGGTGGCGCCGATATTGAGAATGACGCCCACGTCCGCGACGCTGCCCAGACTGCTCCAAAGATTTTGATAATACAAACCCACGTCAATTTCCAGGCCGATATTCGGCGTCGGGAGGAATTCAAAACCGCCGAAGCCCCCGGTTAGAACTCCGCCCTTCAGATATTCGGAGAACACCCAATCGAGCTCCGCCCCCACGTAGGGTTTCACGACCAGCAGCATGCGCGGCAGTTCGGGAAACAGGTGGTAGGCGCGTGCGCCCACGAGGGTGTTGTTGCTGGCAAACTGCAGCTTGGCTTCGCCCAGCCAATCGTCGGCGAATCCGTACTTGGCCTGCAACCCTTCCCAATTCACGCCGGCGCCGAAACGGCCGGTGAAGGAATCATCCGCCGCAGCCGCCAAGGGCACAACAGACAATAGGATCGCCAACAGCACGAGCCTTTTCATGTTTCCACCTCATCAGGCTTTGTCGATGGAATGGGGTCAATTGACTCTAGGGGATGTTGGAGGTGAACTTTCCCTGTCTCTCCCTGCCCCCCGCAGAGACCTTTTGCAGCATCTGTTCACTTAATTATTCGGAAAATCAATTATAGTCTATTTTTGGTACTTGTCAATTATTATTAAGAAAAATTCTCGTTAATTTTCCCGTATGCCCGAATTTCTTCCTCCGGTCCGAGGAATCTTACAAGACATTATCCCCATCCATCATGTACCAGGCATCCGGGGAATCAAGGTAGGGACGCAGGGGCGAATCCTCTTCGCAAAAAACCATGAAAAGCCTGCGGAAATGCGGCCGGCGGACAAAGTTGAAGCGTTTCAACAGATTTCCGAGCCCGGCATGGCCGAAATACTCCAAGCTCACCGATCCGGCTTTCTGCTGGCGCATGAATTTTAAGAATTCCGCCAGCAGGCAGTCCGGCAATCCTTCCTGGTCCAGGCACAGCAGGTCCACGACGCGACAGACGTTATCCTGGAGATAATACACGATGTAACCCAGCACTTCGCGTTCCGGGTCGCAGAGCACGAAATTCCGGTATGCCTGGTAGGAGGACTGGGTGAAACGCCAGGTCAAGGCCCCGGCGGTGCGCGTGCGCATGATTTCATACTTTCCGCTGATCCGGGCCCAGAAGCGGTCAAAGCGTTCGTCAAAATGTTCCGGGGTTTCCACCCGCAGCCGCGACGGCCGGTGACTCCAGTTTTCCTGGGCGGTGGCGGCAAAAAAAACATCCAGCAGCTTGGCGAATAATCTGGTCAAGAAACGCGGAGGCAAAAAGGTGTCTCGTTTATATTCGGTTCTCAGGACTTTCACGTATTTGACGTACTGCCCCAGGACCCGATAGCCGGCTTTCAGGATCAGGGCTTCGGAAACGGAGTTGGGGACCGTGTAGACAAAAGCGACTCCCATTCCCTGGGCTTCGGCCTGAATGATCTTTTGCAGCTGCAGGGCCGGGCCAAAGGCCCGGTAGGAGGGATCGACCGCGAAATCTCCGGCTGCGGCGCCCGTCACCATTCCGCCGTGCACCAGGAATTGCCTTGGGAAAAGCCCGCAAACGCCGATGTACGCCTGCGCCCCTTCGGGACGGGCCAGCCACCATCGGGCGCTGCCGTAGGGCGTTTGCTGGGTATTCCAGGTCAAACGTTCCAAGGAAACATCCGGCAGGTTTCTGCCCATGACCGCAAGAATATCCTCCCGGTGCTGGCGGGGATCGGCCTGGATGATCACGAAGCGTTTCATGGCAATTCCAATCTTTCGCGGACGGCTGCAACGATCTGTTCGTTCTCCGGGGCGTCGAGTTTGGCCAGGGCCTCGGCGCGGTCCAGGTTCCCTTCCCGGACCAGTTTGGCCAGTTCGAACACATACGGATTGTATCCGAATTGGCGCCGGTGCTGCAGGTTGCCCAGCGAGTTCAACTGGCAATTGGTGGAATTGGGGTCCGTATCGCCGGGCGCCTCCCAGCCCCAGCCCTGGATGGAGCGGAGAATCTCGTCCTCCCGGTAGGTCAAAAAGGCCAGGGGATGGACGTTATAGGGGAAGGCCTGATCATGCTGGAAATGCCGTTCTTCCAGGAAATAAGGCCTGACGGCCTCGCCGACCAGGGCCTGGAGGGGCTCGAACACGACCTTCTGGGTCATGCGCAGCATCCGGGAGTTGTTCTTCATGAGGCAGGAAGGCAAAGGAGCCTGCCCGGGGGACCAGCCGAAGGCAATGAACGGGATCTCCTTTTCCACGGCCAGTCGCAAGGCCACGGCCTTGACGATGCTCATGCAGGCCGTGCAGATGGCGCTGGCCCGTTCGAGCGTCTTGGCGGGATAGAGGGAACGCTGGGCGCAGGCCGAAAAGATGGTTTTCAATGCCTGAAAATTGGGTTTGAACAGGATGTGGTCCACGCCGAAATGCTCCACCACGCGGCGAATGTTGACGGGGGTTTGCCGGGGCAGAAAACCATTGTCAACGGTTACGGCCAGCATGCGCAGGCCGTACCGTTCCTTCAGCAACCCCAGGGTGTAGGTGCTGTCCTTGCCGCCGCTGTAACACATCAGGGCGTCGTAGTCGCCCTGCCCCCGTTTATCGGCCAGCAGGGATTCGAACTTCCGCAGGTACTCGGATTTCTTGGATTCCAAGTCCTCGGCTCCGGCGAAGTCCCGGCAATAATTGCACACGCCCTGGGCGTCGAACACGACGCCCGGAAAATTTTCGGGCAGGACACAACGGGAACAAATGCGTGCGGCCATGGGGCCTCCTTTCGCTACGCGGGCCGGAAAACGGCGCGGCCCGACCGTCTACAGCTCCTTCTTGGCGATCTTGCCGGTGGGTGTCTTGGGCATCGCCGTCAGGATGCGGACGGATCGCGGAACCTTGTAATTCTCCAACCGCGCCGCGCAGTGACGGATGATTTCCGGCTCCCCGGTCCGGCCCGGCTCATTCAGCACGACGAAGGCGTAGATCGCCTGACCCAGCACCTCGTCCGGCTTGCCCACCACGGCCGCTTCCAGCACGTTCTCGAACTCGCACAGGGCGTCCTCAACCTCTTTGGGACTGACCAGCTCTCCGGCCGTCTTGATCAGGTCGTCCTTCCGGGCGACGAAGTAGAGAAACCCCTCCTCGTCCATCTTGAACAGGTCCCCGGTATGCAAATGTTTTTCCCAGGGGGGATCGCCGGGGCGCAACCGCCGGGCGGTCTCCTCCGGCAGGTTCCAGTACCCCTGCATGACGTGCGGTCCCCGCACCACCAGTTCCCCGATGCGGCCCGGTTCGGTCACGCGCCGGCCGTTCTCGTCCACCAGGTAGGTCTCCGTGTTCGGAATCGCCTTTCCCACCGAGGTCGGGCGGCGGTCCAATTCCTCCGGGGGCAGATAACTGATGCGCTTGCACTCCGTCTGCCCGTACATGGAATATAATTTGGCCGCGGGAAACATGGCCCGCAGGGCTTCGATCTGGCGCGGTGAAATCGCCTGGGCCGCGCTCGTGAGGTAACGCAGGCAGGAAAAATCATACCGCGACAGATCCTTCAGCTGCATCAGCAGGGCCGCGATGGTGGGCACCAGGGGAAAACCCGTCACCCGCTCCTTGACGAGCAGGTCGATGACAGGATAGGGATATAAAAAAGGTCTTTCCAGAATCACGGTGGCGCCCATTTTACAGGCCGTGAGCACCTGGTACAAGCCGTAACTGAAAGACAGCGGGAGCACGTTGAGGATGATGTCTTGTTCCGTGTTTTCCAGATATTGGGTGACGGAGTCGGCGACGGAGATCATGTTCAGATGGGTCAACATGACGCCCTTGGAGCGCCCGGTGGTGCTGGAAGTGTACAGGATGGCGGCCAGATCCAGGTCGATGCAGCGGGGCGCGGGGGGGGCGGCGGCGCTTCCGCGCAGGGCTTCCTCCCAGGAAAGGAGCCGCGGCGCGCCGGCGGAGGCCGCGGACGGGCCGCGGCCCACCGTCATCACCCACTTCAGATCGGGCAGCTGCGGCAAAATTTCCTTCAGCGTCTCGAACCGCCGGGCGTCGGTGATCAGTCCCCGGGTTCGCGCATCCGCCAGCAGGGGTTGCAGCAGCTGGCCTTTGGCGCCGGCGTGGTGCAGGGAAAAGACGGCGCCCGCCTTCAGAACGCCGAAAATGGCGACGACCGCCTCGGCTGAATTTTCCAGGAGGATGCTGATGTGATCCTGCCGGCGGACGCCTTCGGCCCGCATCGTGTCCGACAGGCGCGAGGCCAGGTCATCGAGCTCCCGGTAGGTCAGACGCAGTCCCCGGAACACCAGCGCGGTCTTTTCCGGCAGGCGCCGGGCGCTGTGTTCCAGGAAATGATTAAGCAACATGGGAGGTCTTCTCCGCAATGAAGCGGACGAGCGTGTCCACCGAGTCCAGGTTCTCGGGAACCAGTTCGTCGTCGGCGACCTTCAGCTTAAAGGTCTCCTCCAGGAACGCGACCAGCTCCAGGACGCCGGTCGAGTCGATGATGCCCCGCTCCAGGAAGGATTCTTCGTCCTTGAGGGCTTCGGCCGGTTCCCCGGCCATGAAACTCTTGAGGATGAACTTGCGGATCTGCGTTTTGACATCCATGCTCTTCTCCTTGGGTCAAGGTTTCGGCGCGTCCCCGGATCCGTAAACCTCCCGGGTCCGGAGCGCGATCTGTCGCCAGTCGTAGCGGTCCGCCAGAATGCGCCGCAGGCGCCGGCGCCAGGCCGGCGTCACGGTTTGCGCGGCCCAGGCCGTCAGTTTCCGGGACAGGTCCTCCACGTCCCCCGGCCGGAAGAAGCGGCCCTCCGGCAGGTCAACCTGCACCGCGCGGTTGGCCGGAATGTCCGAGACCACGCAGGGCAGCCCGTAACTCAAGGCCTCCAACAGGACCAAGGGCAGCCCTTCGTAGGTTGAGGGCAGCACGAAGAGTCCGGCATGGCTGTACATTTCCTCCAGCGCGCGGCCGGTCAAAAAACCGGTCAGGACCACTCCCGGGCTGCCGGCGGCCATCTCCAGGACCCGGCGGCTGTAGGCGCTGGCATGGTCCGCCTGCCCGACGATGGCCAGCTTCCAGTCCTGCAATCGCCCGCCCCGCCGCGAGGAAAAGCGCACAAAGGCCTCCAGCAGGTCCGAAAAACCCTTTTCCGGCACAAAACGTCCCACGGCCAGGAAATACCGGCCCGGAAGCAAGCCGAAGGACTTCGGTGCGCCGGCGGTCCTTCTGGGAACGGGCAAATCCACTCCGTTCGGGATGACGTCCACGGAACGGTGGTAGCGTTGGGTCAGCGCGGCGGCGATGTTCGGAGCGATGGCGATGACGCGGTGTGCGTACCTCACCCCCAGGTTCTCGCCGCAGCGCAGGATGGATTTTGCCAGCCGGCCCCATTTTTTCCGCTCGTAGTCGGGCCCATGGTGGGTCACCACGACGCGCAGGCCGAGGAACCGGGCCAGGGGCGTCCACAGCGCCGGTCCGATGGCGTGCAGGTGCAGCACGTCCGGACGCAGGCGCCAGGCCGCGAACACTCCCAGCAGCGTGTGCGTGAAAGCCTCCAGCGAGCGGCTGCGCACGGCCGGCAAGGCTCGCAGCTGCACGCCGTGGTAGGCGGTCCGTTCCGGGTGAACGTAGGGCCGGCGGGTCAGGACCGTGACCTCGCAGCCCATGCGCGCCAAGTGCACGGCCAAGCGCTCACAGTGTTTTTCCACGCCGCCCTGGACATCCGGGAAGCCGCGAAGCCCCAGCAGCACGACGCGCAAGGGATTTTCCGTCCTCCCTTTCACGCGCAGACGTCCTTCCCCAGCAGAGAGCGCGTTTTCTGCCGGATCACCCACAGGGCGGGTTTGGAGAGCGCGCGTTTCATGGCGGGCGAGGCCGTGCCGATCATCCAGCAGTTCCGGGGACAGCGCGTGACGCGCTCGCGGATTTCGCGCGCCTTGTCGCTGTTCCAGATTTCCGCGAAGGTCTGCGTGTGCAGGTCCCCGAAGGTATGGGCGTCGTCGTCCTCGGCCAGCCCGTTGCAGGGCAGGATCTTCCCGCCGGGCGTGACAAAGAACATGTCCCGGCCCGCGCCGCAGGGCAAAAGCCTCGGCTTCCCGCGCACGTACTCGATGAGGCCGTAATTGAAATAGGCCCGGAACCAGTTCTTCGGCCGGTGGGTCTTGATCAGCTCGCGGATCAGCTCCCGGAAGCTTTCCGCCACTTCCTCGACCTGGGCGATCCGGTTGTCCTGTTTGTGGAAGTAGTAGGAATTGTGGACGGCCGCCGTGGCGAACTCGACCTTCAGCCGCTTGGCCAGCTGATACAGTTCCAGCATGTCGCGATGGTTGCGGTCGGAAACCGTGATCCCGAACCCGATGTCCTTCAGGCCCTGCCGTTGCAGCGCCAGCAGGGTCCTGAGCCCATGGTCAAACCCGTCCCGCAGGCCGCGCAGGTCGTCGTTGGCCGAGGGCAGGCCTTCCAGGCTGATGCGGATGCCGATGCCGGGATGCTTGGCCGCCAGGGCCAGCACCTTCTCGGTGTAATAGCCGTTGGTGCTGATGACCACACGCCGGGCCTTGCGGGACACCCGGGCGACGATCTCCTCCAGGTCCTGGCGCAGGAACGGCTCCCCGCCGGTCAAATTCGCGAAGTCCAAAGACGGCAGTTTGTCCAGAAGGTCGGGCCGGAACTCCTCCGTGATCTTGGTCGGGTGCTGCCAGACGTTGCACATGTGGCACTTCGCGTTGCAGCGGTAGGTGGTGATGATCGCAGCTTCCATGGTTCTTCCCCCGCGAAAAAGTAGCCTAGGCGCGCCGGCCCGCGGCGGGCCGTGATTCTAAGGCTTCGTGATAAACCTGCAGCAGACGCTCGTAATGGAGTTCGGGGCCGCCGTTTTTTTCGACCCATTCCCGGGCGTTCCGGCCCCAGCGCTCCGCTTCCCCGGGCTGGTCGCGCAGCCGGAGGATCTGGCGCCGCAGATCCCCCGCATCGCCGGGTGAAAACGTCAGGCCGGTGAATCCGTCCTGCACCAGTTCGGGAATGCCTCCGATCCTGGCCCCGACCACGGGCTTGCCCAGCGCGAAAGCCTCCAACACGCTCAAGGGATTGTTTTCATAGCATTCGGAGGGCAGGATGGCCGCTTGGCTGGACTGAATTTCCGCCCGCAGTTCCTGTCCCCGCAAATATCCCAAAAAACGGACGTTCTCCTGCCGCCGCTCCGCGAGCGAGCGTTCCATCTCCGCGCGCAGAGGGCCCTCGCCGATGATTTTCAGCCGGACATCCAGGCCGGCCATTGCCTGCAACAGGGTCGGAAGCCCCTTTTCCGCCGACAGGCGCCCGAAATAGACCAGGTCTCCGCCGGGTGCGCCGTAGCGGGGTTGGTAGTCCTCCGGCTGAATAAAGTTGGCCACGTGCCGGATTTGTCCCGGAAAGCCCATCTCCCGGACCTTGCGCAACATGAATTCGCTGGGCGCCACGAAACGTTCGATCAGCCGGTAGAGGTTGAGAATCTTGTGATGCAGGAACATTTCCGCGGTATTGACCAGGCTTTTGGCATAAGAACCTTTAGCACATTTTTTCAGAAAACACCACCAATACTTTCCATGCCCGCAGCGCTCGCAGGGCCGTCCGTTCAGCAACAGGCTGTAGGTGGGACAGACCAATTTGTAGTCGTGCATGGTCATGACCACGGGCAGGCCGCGGCGGGCGCAGGCCGGCAAAATGGAAGGTGAAATTTGATGGGCGAAATTATGCACGTGCACCAGATCCGGCCGCAGGACGGCGAGCAGTTTTTCCAGTTTGCGCCGGGCTTCGAAGGAATACAGGATCTTCAGGCTGGCGTCCAATTTCCGCACGAGTCCGCCGGGCTGTTCGTAATCGACCCGGGATACGAAATAGTCCTCATACGGGTAGCGGGGATTGTCGGGATGCGCCATGCCCCAATAATGCACTTCGTGGCCCCGGTCAGCGAGCACTTTGCCGGTGTTCAAGACGCTGATGGCGTCTCCGCCCTTGGGAAACAGAAATTTATTGATGAGCAATATCTTCATGATTCGAGGGACGCGCCCCGTTCTCAGGGTTTTCCGGCTGCGGGGACAAGCGTCGCCCCCGCCCGGCCGGCTTTGGTTCATGCGGACCGCGGAGCAGACAGCAGTTCCGCGTACAGATTCAAGATTTTTTCCGACAAGGCCGTGCTGGAATACTCCGCCACGGCCCTGGCCCTGGCCGCCGACCCCAGCCGGCGCCGCCGCTCCGGGTGGGCCAGCAAATCCAGCAGCGCGTCGGATAAATCCCGGATGTAGGTTCGGGTGTCGGTCACCGGGATCTTGACTCCGCAGTCCGCGGTGACGCTGTAGGCCGGCCCGCCGTAATCGCTGGTGACGACCGGAAGCCCGCAGGCCATGGCCTCCAGGATCACGTTGCCGCCCGGTTCGCGCAGGGTGGGCAGGCAAAAAATATCGCTGTCCTGGTAGCGCGCCAGCAATTCGGTCTTGGACAGTTGCCCCAAAAGCGTCACGCGGTCCGCCAGGCGGTAGCGGCGGATCAGTTTTTCCAAGCGTTTCCGCTGGGGACCGGTGCCGGCGATTTGGATGGAGAAGTTTTTCACGCCCCGCCGCAGGCATTGCCGGGCCGCGGCCAGGAGCAGCACGGCGCCTTTCTTGCTTTCCAGCAGACCCGCGAACAGGATTTTCGGCTCCGTGCGCGCAGCCCGTTCCGGCCCGGGCCGGTAGAAATCGGCGTCCACCACCACGTCGAACAGGGTCACGCACCGGTCCCGGGCCTTTTCGGGCAGCATGGCCTTCACTTCCGGCGTGCTCGCGATGATCTTCCGGGATTGGTTGAAATAGGCCCGCCAGGCAGGGGTGCGCAGGCCGCGGCGGTAATAGAAATCCCGCAGGGCCACCTGAAGCCAGCGGTCCCGGAAGACCCACCCGAAATGTTTTGGGGTCGGCAGACCGCCCGTCACCGGCCCGATGACCACGGGCCGGCGGAAGCGGTAGACGTCGTTGTGGGCGTGGATGCCGTTGGGCGTGACGCAATGAATGAAGGCGATGTCCTTCTCCGCGAGAATGCGCGGAATCAGCTGCTTGGCCCGCCGGTAATAGTTCTGATAGAGCCAATATTCGCCCCAGCGCGTGGCGAAGCGGCGCAGATGATCGTTGGCGTGAATGAAATGAAAAGTCACCTGGGGGGGATAATCGGCCGCCAGAATATCTTGCTGGTGCCAGGCGTCCACCAGGACCTCGACCGCGACCTGGCGGGAGACGATCCGCAGCCACTGCTGGGCCAAGCCGCACTCCGAGCCCAGGGTGGGATTCAAATCATAGGCCAGCCACAACACACGTTGCATTGCCTGCTCCTGCGCCTGCGGGCTCTTGAAATACCGCGTCCGCTTTCCTCACGCCGGGGGGAGCGGTTTTCAAACCGCCCGGCTTCCGTTCCCCGCGGTCAGCGGCGGGTCAGCGCCCGCCAGATCTCCTTCACGTCGGAGAGTTCCAGCGCAAAATTCGCCGCGCCGTAATCACCGATGTATTTCCGGTTCAGGGCAAAAAGATCGGAAGCCGGGCCGTTGACGCCGCTGATGGCCGAATACGCGCTCGCGTAGCCGGCGGTTTTCACCAGGCTCTCCGTCTCCGCGTCGAAATCCCCTTCCAAGCCGTTGGGATAGGCAAAATGCCGGATGGTTCTTCCCAGTTCCCTTTCCAAATCGGCCTTGGAGCGCAGGATCTCCTCGCGGGCCTGCACGGGCCCCACCCGCGTGAGGATGGGATGGGTGACCGTGTGCCCGCCCATCTCCACGCCGCCGGCGCACATTTCCCTGGCCTGCTCCCAGGTTAAGGGCGGCGGCGTAGGCGGCGCGGCGGGCAGCCATTCGGCGGCGGCCCGTTCGAGTGCTTCCAGAATCAGAAGTTTCTCGGATTCGGGCACCCGTTTCAGCCACGATTCCAGGCGGGAGTACACCCCTTCCGCCTTTCGCGCCGGGAGCCGTGGCAGGCGCCGCAGGGCGGCGGCGATGTTCCCCGGCAAATCCATTTCCGGCGGCCGCAGGACGGCTTTGCGGCCCGCCAAGGCCAGAACCACGCGCGAGAGCCGGTCCCACCAGAAGCCGCGCTTTCCGCCGACAAAGCCCGTGGTCATGAAAATCGTGGCCGGAACGCGGTATTTCTTCAGGATCGGAAAGGCGTTCTCGTAATTATCCCGGTACCCGTCGTCGAAGGTCAAGGCCACGCAATCCCGGGAGGGCGACATCCCCGAGCGAAGATACTCGCACAGGCGGTCCAGGGAGATGACTTCAAAATGCTTGAGCAAATAGCGCACCTGCAGCTCGAATTTCCGGGGTGAGACGGGTTGGGATTCGAAGCCGTACGCCGCGTCGCTGACGCGATGATACATGAGGACCAAAAAGCGCGGCCCCCGTCTGCGGCGCAGGACCCGGGCCAGGGACAAGGCGCCGCTGTAATGCAGCAGAAGGCCCAACAAGCCGCGCAGGGCCGGTTTGCACGCCCGCAGGCAGGCGCCCGCGCTCCCGCGGTCAGCGCCGGTCTCCGGCAAAGAGGGATTCATATTGAGGTACGATCCTTTCCGCGGAAAATCGGGCCGCAAATGCTTTCCCGGCACGGGAAAATTTCGACCGCAGCCGTACGTCCGTCGCGAGCCGAACCAGGGCGTCCGCCAGCCCCGGCTCGTCTTCCTCGGGGAGTAAAAAACCGTTTTGTCCGTGGGTGATGATCTCCGAGGGGCCGGACAGGCAGTCCACCGAGACCACGGGCACGCCGCAGGCCATGGCTTCGATCAACACGTTGGGAAAGCCTTCCCGTTCGGAGGACAGCGCGAAGACATCCGCCCGGGCGATCCAGGCGTAGGGGTTGGATTTGAAGCCGGCGAAAGAGACGGTTTTCCCGATCCCCAGGTCGGAAGCCAGTTTCTTCAGCGCGCCCTCCAAGGTCCCCTTGCCGAGCAGGATGAGGCGCAGGTTCGGATCCCGCCGGTGCGCGCGCGCGAAGGCCTTGAGCAGCCGGTCGTAACGCTTGACGGTTTCCAGCCGGCCCACGGACATGATCACCTTCAGGTCCTTCTTCCCCAGGAAGGGGTGGCGGACTTTTTCGCGGCTGCTCGCCACCACCTCGGCGAGCGGAATGGGATTGTAGATGACCTGCACGCGTTCCGCGGGCAGGCCGACGCGCCGCAGCAGGTATTCCCGGATGCTCCGGGAGACCACGACGATGCGGTCCGCCGAGTGGTAGGTGGCGCGGATCAGCCAGGGCATGTGGCCTCGAAACGTGTACAGGGGCTCGGGTTTGAGCGGGTAACTGTGTTCGCACAGCAAAAGACGCGTCCGCACCCGGGCCAGTTTCCGGGCCAGGACGCTGACGACATTGGCATAGTCCAGCAAACTGATGACCACGTCCGGCTGAAAAGACCGCATCACACCCGCCAGGCGGAAAATGATTTTCGGGAATTCCCAGCGCGATGTCTTGCCGAAGCACAGGACCTGAACGGCCGGGTCCAGTTCTCGAAGATAATCCATTTTCTCCTCGAACAGGGCCAGACGCACTTCGTACCGGGTTTTATCGAGGTGATTCACCAGGCGCACGAGTATCTTTTCGGCCCCTCCCCCGACGAGCGAGATGATGACAAAGAGTATTTTTTCCTTGGGGCGTTCCATGCCCCCCCCTTCCGGCCGCCCGCGCCGTCCGCCGCGCGCCTTCATGATGTCAGGTCTCCGCGGGGGCGATGCCGGTGAAGCGCGCCAAGCCCTTTTTGACCTGGGCGGCCAGAACCTGGCGTTCCTCGCGGTTTAAGATCCACTCCGTCCGCCAGCTGACCAGCACCAGCAGGGCGAAGGCCGCCGCGGACGGCCACGGCGGCAGGAGCACGAGAAAGGGCAGCAGGCAGGCCGCCAGTGTGGTCCGTTTCACCTCCAGCCCTTGCCGGTGGAACCAGGTCAGCAGCATCAGGAGAATCAGGGCCGAAGCGGCGACGCTGGCCACCGCCGCCCCCATGATTCCCATTTTCGGAATCAGGATAAAATTCAGGACGACGTTCAGGATCAGGCCCGCGGAATTGCAGAGCAGGGGGATGAAAGTCTGCTCGAGCAGGCTAGCGTAGGTCGCGATCGTGACGTTGATGCATTGAAACAGCCAAAACACCAGCAGCATGCTGATGATCGGCAGGCAGGCCAGGTATTCCGGCCCGTAAAACAGGGGGACCAGGTAGTCCTTCAGCACCACCACGGCCGTGGCGCCGAACAGCAGGACCAGAATGTTGGCCTTGGTGAACAAATTCAGCAGGAAGTGCACGCGGGCCTTGTCGCCCAACTCCCAGATTTTGCTCAAATTGGGAATCAGCACCGTGCCCATGATCACGCCGAAGGTGTAGATGAAACCGCTCACCCGCGAGCCCACGGAATAGATGCCGACGTTGGCCAGGTCCGTGAGCCGGCTTAAGATCCAGCGGTCGGAATAGCTGAACATCAGGTACACCACGGGCGCGATCACGAAAAACACGGAGAAATGGAAGAGGGTCCGGTAGAAACGCGGCTCCCGGATGACCTCCCGCGGCGCCGGGTGGGCGTCCAGGTAGCGCTTGAGCAGCAGGCTGAACAGGACCACCACCAGCGTGGTGGCCGCCAGGTTGGCGGTCAGGATCGCGCCGGTTTTGGCGTGAGACAGCACCAGCAGGATGCCCGAGACCGTGAACAGGAGAAACTGGCTGAAACGGAGCACGGCGTCCAGCAGGAAGACCCTCAAGCCGGCGAAGGTGGCGGACAGGCTCTCCTTGCAGGTGTCCGGCAGGATGCTGAGAACGCACAGCAGTATGATGGCGGTGTATTTCTCGGAGCCGTAGATGAATTGCGACAGGGGGCGCACGCCCAGCAGTCCCAGCAGGACCAGGAACAGGCCGCCGATTAAAATCAGGGTGTAGGTTCTTTTCAGAAAATCCCGGAGGGCGTTGCGCATTTCATAACGCGGGATATAGCGGGCGAAGGAGGAAGGGATGCCCAGCTTGGCCAGGGCCACGGCCAGGGGGATGAAAAAAAACGCCAGCGAAAAAACGCCGTATTCGGTCGGGCCGAGCCAGCGGGCGAAAACGATGCCGCGCACCACCAGGCCGAGGTTTTCCATAACGTTGAACGCGACCAGGATCGCCGTGGAGCGCCCGATGCTTTCCTTGGTGAAGATGTTTTGCAGACCCATGCGCACAGCCCGCCCGCTTTAAGGTACCAAGATGCTGGCCCGCCGGTGGTCCCGGTCGCCGGCAAACACCTTGTGATGGATTCCGGCCATGACGCCGGCCAGCAGGAAGAAGATCGCGTTCGGAAACACGAAATACCGCATATCGATGAACTGCATGTTGACGAGGAAAACCGTCCCCACGCCCCAAAAGGCCACAATGAAATATTTCCCCAGCATCCCCTCGGGGGGCAGGCGGCGGAAAAGCTGCAGGCTGTCCCGCCACAGGAAAATGTAAATGAGCGCCAGCGGGATGAAGCCGATCAGGCCCAATTCGACCAGGAGCCCGAGAAACGTGTCGTGCGGCACGATGGTCTCGCCGGAATAGGGGATGCCCTTGATGGAGGAAAAATACTGCGGGCTCACGTTGCGGAAATTATCGAAGCCGTGACCCAAAAAGGGCTTGTCCACGAGCATGTGGAAGGAGGCGTTGTAGATGTGCAGGCGCGAATAGATGGGATCCATCTGCGTGAGACGGACCTCGCCCTGGCTCTTGATCGCCACCAGGGCCAGGACGGCGACGCCCGCCAAGACGACGCCGGGGATGAAAAACTTCCGGAGCCGGGGAAATCCCAGCACGGCCACGAAGCCCGAAAGGAGCATCCCGAGCCAGCAGGCGCGGGTGAGCGTCAGATACACGCCGACGGGCAGCAAGGCCGTGAGCACGCGGACCAGGCCGCGGACGGCGGGTTTGATTCCGTCGGAGAGACTCAGGTACAGGCCGGTGACGAAAATCATGCCCAGGACGGTACCGTTGGCGGCCGCGTTCAAAAACGGGCCGCGCGCTCGGCCGAAGTGAATCCCCTGGAAAGGATCCAGGATGTAGGCGGGATGCACCAGGAAGGCCAGCCGCGGCGTCAGTTCCCCGATGGCGGTGACCGAGAGGTAGGTTCCCACGCCCAATAAAACCGCCAGCACCTTGATCAGCTTCCGGTCGGTGTCGACCAGGTGCTTGCTGAGGAAAAAAATGACGAAGGGAAACAGGAAGCCGTTGAACAAATTGGCGATTTTCAGGCCCTCGCCTTTGGCCACCAGGATGCCGGCGCTGATTTCGGAGAACAGGGCCACGGCGGCGAATATCAACATGGCGATTTCGACCCGGCCCAAAGGTTGCAGACGGCGCTGGCCGATGGCGACCTGGGAAATGAAGGCCAGGACCAGGATCAGCAGCATGACCTGGTAGGGGGAGATTTTCAGGAACATGGGCAGCACCAGCCGGCTTTCGCCGATGCTGAACAGGGCGGTGAGAAACCACAGCATGAGCAGGTTGACCAGGTCGCGGTTCACCGCCGCCAGGGCCCAGGGCGTGATGGCGGCCACCAGAAGAATGCCGGCGCCGCCGATGAGGAAGATCAGATTCTGCAAACTCAAAACCATGGCATCCGCGACCCCTTGTCCCGTTTCTGCCGAAGACGGGCTTGCCTGCCCGGGCGACGGTCAAAAGCGCAGCTCGCGCTCACGGTCCGCCGCCGGCGGAGCCTGCGCCTCCCCGGGGCGCCCGCCTTTTTCCGGACGCGCCGGTCGGGCCGCGTCTCCGGGATCCCCCCGGCGCCTTCGGGTTAAATGCGCTTGTAAATGAATTCCGGAATGACGAAGCGGCGGTTGTTCAACACGACGCCGAGCAAGTTGGATTTTTGGTTTTCCCACTTTTTCACGACATGCTTCACGATTTGACGCCGGGACCGGCCCTCGCTGATGACGTACACCACGCCGTCCGCGTGCAGGGAGATCACTTCTCCGTCCCGGAAGTCGTTCAGCTGCGCGCAGTGAATCAAAACGACGTCATACAGACCCTGCGCCTGTTTCAGGACCTCCATCAGCTTCATGGACGACAGCAGGGCGATCGGGTCCTGGGAGGTTTGCCCGGCGGGCAGGACGGACAGGTTCTCTTCCGGACGGCTCACGGCTTTTTCCAGGTCGGCCTGTCCCTCCAGGATTTCGGCCAATCCCGGGCCCGAGGGAATGTGGAAGAGGTACTGCATGGTCGGCCGGCGGAGATTCGCGTCCACGATCAGGGTGTTTTTCTTGAATTTCTCGGACAGGAAGATCCCCAGGTTGGCGATGACCCAGTTCGTTCCCTCCCGCCGCAGCGCGGAAGCCAGCAGCAGGGACTTCAGCTTCTTCCCCTTGATCAACAGGTACATCTGGTCCGAGAGTTTCTGGTAGGCCTGGGTGTAGAGGTCTTCCTTGCCGATGTCGGAAATCAGGCGGTCACGGGCCGTCCGGCCGGCGCGGGGAATGTAGCCGAGATAGGGCAAATGCACGTTTTGCTCCACGTCCTGCGGCGAGCGGAAGGTCGGATCCGCGTATTCGAAAATCAAGGCCATGGAAATGCTGGCGAAGGCCGCCAGAAACACGGCGAACAGGATGGCCAGCCACTTCCGGTTCCCCAGCAGGGCGATGGGTTTCAAGGGGACCGTGGCCGGCGCGATGATCTTCACGCTGGCCGGGCCGATGGCCTCGATATTGGACTTGGGTTCACGCATGAGCTGGGAAATCATGCGGTAGACGTCCGCGTACAGTTGCTGGACGATCTGATGGGTATAGCCGTATTTCAACTGGTATTCGGCCAGCTGCTGCTCCAGGTCGAAAATGACGTAGGAACGGCTGACCACGTTGGCGATCTTGGCCGCCTCCTCCGGGCTGTAATCCCGGACCGACAGGGTCAGCAGATTGGTGTTTTTGATCGGGCTGACATTGATGTTCTTTTTCAATCCCTCCACGGCCTTGCGAAACGCCAGCCGCGCGGGGTCGAGCCCGGTTTCGTCCGGCTGCTTTTTCGCCGCCCGCTTTTCCCGCCACTCGATGAGCCAGTCCAGCAGGCGGCCCTTCAGGGGCGAGGCGAAGGTCTTTTCATAGTCCTTGGGCCGTTTCTGCAGCTGGAGCGCGGTCACCGCCCGTTCGATGACGGGGTTCGAGAGCGCGATTTCGCTTTGGGTCAGGGCAATGGTGCTCGCCCCGGAGCTGTAGGAATTGGCGGTTTCCTGGTAATAGGCCGCCTCAATTTTTTTCTCGCCGGTAATGAGCAACGTGACCTGGGATTCATAGATCGGGGTCTCCAGGAGGGACAGGAGGTACATCAGGCCCAAAACCAGAAAGAAAGTTACCAGCAAAATCACTTTCTGCCGGAAATAGACTCTGATATAATCGCGCAGGGTTACCGCGGACGCAGCGGTCGGTTCGCTCATGGTGGTTCCCCCTTTTCCTGATCCCGCCATCGTCGTCCGCGATGCACACGTTGGGCGCGAAGCGTATGGCTGGGCTGACAATGGGATGTGGCGGTAATCGCGTAAGGTGTGCCCGGTCTTTCGAAGTCGTATTTGGATAAGGAAAAAGATCATATCATCTCAGGAACCCGAATGCAAACGATTTTATTGATTCTCTGCGCCTGGCTGGCCTGCGGCCTGGCCCCGGCGGCCTGGAGCGCGGGTGCGAGTCCCGCCCCGGATGCCGCCCCGGGCCTGGTCACCCTGCGGCCCCGGGAAAGCGACGAAATCCTGCGCAACCCCGGCACGGGCTTCACCAGCTTCAACCAGCCGGACGGAGAAATGCCGCGCAGCCAGTATCCGCCCTGCTCCATCGCCTATTACCGGGATTACTGGGATTACCTCGAGCCCGAGCCCGGGAAAATCCAGTTCGATTATCTCGATGAAAATATCCGCCGGGCCCGGGCGCGGGGCCAGCGCTTCGCCTTCCGCATCATGTCGGCCAACGGCGGAGCCCACGTTCCCCAGTGGCTGCTCGACCGGGGCATCCAGGGGACCTGGTATTTCAGCCGGGAGGAAAATACGCGCAAATTCATGCCCGACTACTCGGACCCGGTCTTCATGCAATACGCCCGGCGGATTATTCTGGCCTTGGGCCGTCGCTACGACGGGCATCCGGACCTCGACCACGTGGATATCGGCATGGTCGGCAACTGGGGCGAATGGCATGCCAACGAAGCCCGGCGGCAGGGCTACCGCTGGCCGCCCTTCGAGGTCAGAAAGCAATATATCGATTGGCATTTCGAGGCGTTTCCCCGCACCCCGCTGCTGATGCAGTTCGACGACGCGGAAGGCCTGGTTTACGCCACGCAACGCGGCAGCGGCTGGCGGGCCGACGGGCTGGGGGATCTGAAATTCCACAAGGCGTTTTACGTGCGGCGCCTGCGCGAACTCAAACTCGGCGAGGTCTGGAAAAACGCGCCCGTGGCCTTCGAGAGTTTCGACGACGTGCGCGCCTGGGGCCGCCACACCCGCGACATTTTCGAGTACGCGCTTCGATTTCACGTTTCCATCTTCAACGGCAAATCCTCGCCCATCCCCCCGGACGCCTGGCCGGCGGTCAAGGCCTTCATGCTGAAAATGGGATACCGCCTGGTTCTGCGGGAGGTCCGCTTCCCCGCCCGCCTCCGCGCGGGCGAGACCTTCCACCTCGCCTCCCGCTGGGAAAATGTGGGCGTGGCGCCTCCCTACCGGGATTATCCGCTGGCCTATCGCCTGCGCAGCGGAAAAGAAACCCGGGTGACCTGGAAATCCGCTGCCCGGCTGGGCGGCTGGCTTCCCGGGCCTCAGGTCCTGGCCGATGAATTCCAGATACCGGCAGACCTGCCGCCCGGGAAGTATCAATTGGAAGTGGCCGTGCTGGCCCTGTCCCCCCGCGACCCGCCTCTCGAATTGGCCATCGAAGGGATGCGATCCGACGGGTGGTACGCCTTGTCCGAAATCAGGGTCGAATAGGTTCGAACGCCCCCACCAGGGTGGCCGTCATCACCCTGCCTCCCTGAAAACTTCGGATACACCGGGCGCCTGGCCGTGCTATAATAGTTATTTCTCGTCTCACGCAGGGGAAAGCCCGGACGGCGCCGACTCGCGCGGCCAAATGCCTCCAAAGCCTACAGGCCGTTGCTGCAAGGAAGACGCGGCATGCTCAACGAACATGTAACTTATTTCAGAAAAGTCCTGGTCCTGGCAGACCTGTGCGTGGTCACGGGGGCTTTCTTCCTGACCTACCACCTCTTCCACGACGTGCGCAAGCTCTATCCCCTGGACTACTATCTGTGGGTCTGGCCCGTCCTGGTCACCCTGTGGCTGGTCTTGTTTTACGCTCTCGGCATGTATGTCTCATTCCGCCTGAAAAGCGCCCTGGAGATTTTATGGATCATTCTGCGGGTCGCCGTCCTGGGTTTTGTCATATTCAGCAGCATTTATTTCATGTTGAAAATCACCTATCTGAGCCGTTCTTTTATCTTCCTCCTGTTCGCCGTCTCCGCCGTGTTGCTGTCCCTGGAAAAGCTGACCATCATGTTGTTTTTCAAGCGCCTGCGCAAAATGGGCTTCAATTTCCGCAACATTCTCGTCGTCGGCACCGGCCAGCGGGCCCTGCACTTCATGCGCCGGGTCAACGAAACCCCGGAATTCGGCCTGAAAATCATCGGCATCGTGGACCAGGACCCCGCGCGGCTGGGCCAAACGTATGAAGGCTACCCGGTCATCGGCACGCTGGACGACTGGAAAGAGGTTCTCGGCCGTTTCGCCGTGGACCACGTGTTCTTTTTCGTGCCGCGGGACTGGCTGCATGCCATCGAGGCGCCGATGCAGTTCTGCGAGACCGTGGGCATCCCGGTGAGCGTGGCCGTGAATATTTTCCACATGCAGTACGTCCAGGGCCGGCACAGCGAGGAATTCGGCATCCCCCTGATCACCTACGACGCCACCACCGGCAAGGTGGGCCAGCTGATCTTCAAGCGCTTTTTCGACATCGTATTTTCCCTGCTGGCGCTGCTGGTCTTTCTGCCCGTTTATATGGTGGTGGGAATCCTGGTGAAAGCCACGTCCCGGGGACCGTTGTTTTTCAAGCAGGAGCGGTGCACGCTCAACGGCCGCCGCTTCAAGATTTACAAATTCAGGACCATGGTCGCCGACGCCGAGCAACGCTTGGAGGAACTCAAGCATTTGAACGAGATGAGCGGGCCGGTGTTCAAGATCAAGAAAGACCCGCGCCTGACCCGGATCGGGGCGTTCCTGCGCAAGTTCAGCCTGGACGAACTGCCCCAATTCTGGAACGTCTTCGTCGGCAACATGAGCATCGTGGGCCCGCGGCCGCCCCTGCCCCAGGAAGTGGAAAAATACGCCTATTGGCAAAAACGGCGCCTGAGCATGCGCGCCGGCCTGACCTGCCTGTGGCAGATCAGCGGCCGCAGCAATATCAAGGATTTCGAAGAGTGGATGCGCCTGGATATGGAATATATCCAGAATTGGTCGCTGAAACTGGACTATAAAATCGTTTTGAAGACCATCCCCGCCGTGCTTGTGGGCAAAGGTTCCAAGTAAGGGGACGGATTCCCTAGGGCCATTGTTGGACGGCGGTGGCGCGGTTCAGGAAATGCTGGAGAATTTCGCGCGACCAGTCGCGGTCGCGCCAGGCGAGAAATTCATCGCGATAGATGAAGAGTCCCCCGGCCGGCAGCTCGAAGCGCCGGGAGGCGGCCCGGCATTGTTCGCCCAAGTCCGCGAGCGTCTGCCTGGCCGCGAGTTCCGCCTCATCGGCCCAAAGATACTGGAACGTCGTGAGAAAATCGAGCCCTCCCCGCGAGACGCCGGCCACACATCCCGCCCAGATCCCCTCGGCATCCAGGATGCCCAGCAGGAGGACGCAGGGCTCCTTGAACTTGCTCAAAACGCGTTCCAGTACCGGATTGTGCCAGCCGAAGGTATAGGGCTCCGGAGTCGCAATTCCCGCCTCATGCGCCAGGGCGCGCAGCGTCAGCTCGATTTCATGGCGGGAGTGGATTCCCGGCAGGGAAAGACGGTTCACGACCCGCCCCAGCAATTCTTCCAGGAAATTCGGATCCGCGTTGAGAATCTTTTCCCGCCAGGCCTGGGGGTTGACGCTGGCACTGGCGGCCAAGGTCCCCAGGCGTTCAAGGGGCTCGGACTCGGGATCGAGCAGCCGGAAACCCGGATTCAACATACGATCAACTCCCAGAATTTCACGCTCCGCGGCGGCAGCCAGACCCGGACTTCGTTGTTGCCGCCGTAATATTTGTTGGTCTGCCAAAAGTCTTTCAGCACGAATTTGCCTTCCCGCCGCGCCACGGTGGCGACCCCGGATTCCTTGGGATTCAGCGCCGCCACGAACGTGCGTCCGCGATAGTGATGGAAAGTAACCCAAAGTCCCGGTTCATCCAGCGTCAACAGCCTGGCCACTCCCGCCTGCTGCAGCAGCCTCCGGAATTTCGCCTCATTCATCTCCGGAAGATGCAGGAGGCGCCCGGTTTTATTTTTTGCCGTTCCCCTGCCTTTCGTGGTCCTGGCCTTGCCCCCCAGCAGGTCGGCCAAGGTGCCATTTTCCGTCTCCTCCTGGGGCGGGTTGGGGAGAGGCCCGACCAGGAGCACCTGCAGGCCTTTTTCCACCCACAGCGCGAGTTTATCCTGGAAATCGGCCGCCATGTTCGTCATCCCGGGCACAACCAGCGTTTGGGTGGTTTTAAAGCGGTCCAGGGGAGAATCCCCGTCCGCGACCAGATAAGCGTATTGCCCCGCTTTCAGGTAATGTTCAAGATGTTGCAGGCGTTGCTGGTAGGCCCTGGTCTCTTCATCCAAATTCATTTCAGGCGGTTTCAGCAGCGACGGCTCCACCAGATCGTAGCGGGACGAGGGGCGGGTTTGGAGATAGAGTACGCGTTCGAATTCCGGAATGTTCAGCAGCACGAGATCGGCGTGAATTTGGCTCTGCCAGAATCCCTCCGTTTTTGATAATTCTTTTATTTTGAGCCAAAATTCCGGAATCGGGCGTTGCGGCGCGCCGAGGCGGTTCATTAAAAATCCCGGGTTGACCCCGGCACCGGCCGGGTTCAAGGCATCCCAGGCCCGCACCCCGCCCGCGGTCGCGCCGGTCAGCCGGAACTCCTGTCTGGCCACCGGTGCATTGGGAGCCGTGAAGGACAAATTGAACCAGCCGGAATAACGCATGGCCTGGGCGGTATTAAGAAAATATTTGAATTCCTGGCCGAAAACGTCCGTTCTCACGGATATTTCCGGCGCTGCGAAAGCCAAACGGCTGCCCAGGTCCGGCCCGGATAGAGTTTGCGGGCGTTCCGCCGGCGCGGCGGCCATGATCACCGGAACGCGGTCCAAACTCAAAGGCGAAAAAATTTCGTAGAGCATTTCAGCCGCCCTGTGCAAATAGGCCTCGCGAACCCGGGCCCAATCCATACGCCAGGCATCGGGCTGATCCGAAGCCGGATCCGGATTCCGGGGTGGGTCGATTTCGGCGAAGGAGCCGAATACCTTCCCATAGGCGGCGTTGAGGCCTTCGATTTTTTTATATTTTTTTGCCAGAAACTCGCGATAGAAGACGAGCGCTTCCGGCCCGTAATCCGCCGCATAGGCCGGCATGGCGGGTTCCCAGCCCGGGGCCTGTGTTAAACCCAAGCCGATGACGGGCCCGTCCGGGTGGATCGTTTCCGCTAAAATCTTCATCAATTCGTGCGCAAAAGGTTCCAGCAGATTCAACAAGCGGTCGGAAATCAGTGAGGGCAGGGCGTACACTTCACCGCCGTGGCAGGGGCTCGACAAAATGAAATTTCCGAAGGCATCCCGGACCAAGGCTTCGGCCTCCAGCAGAAAATCCTCGGGATAACCGGAGGCGACCGCTCCGGGCAGGTCCCTGGGGCCCACCCAGAGCAGGCATTTCAAGCCCAGGTCTTTGATTTCATGGAGAAATTGTTTCAGGTCTTTCTGAGGGCGGTAGGAACCGAAGTCATACTCCCCGGGCCGAACTTGATGGATGCCCGGCAGGACCGCCGTGGAAACGACTTCATGCCCCTGCTCCGCGTACGTCCGCAACACGTCACGCCAATGCGTGCGTTCGATGTCCCAATAATTGACCTGGCCCCAAATCCAAGGGAGCGGCCTGCCCTCCAGCTCCCAACCCGTAGCGCGTATGACAACACTCAAGGCATTGCCTTTCTTGGAAAAAATCGCGCCGCACCTGCAAAACCGGCGTTATGCCATTTGCTATAAATCAATGATCCCTTTGTTTTTCAAGCCTATTTTACTTTGGCAGGTTGAAGGTAACCACGCGATTCTTTCCCTGGCGTTTCGCTTCATAGAGGGCTTCGTCGGCTTGTTTGAGCAAGCTCTCCTTGCTGCCGATCTGCTTCTTGGCATAGGCGGAAGCCCCGAGGGATACCGTAATTTTCCGGTCCTTATCGCTCTGGATCATCCTGGCTTCTTCGACCATCTCCCGGTAGCGTTCCGCCACAGCCTGGGCCCCGCCCAGATTGGTCTGCGGGAGGATCATCAGGAACTCTTCCCCGCCGTACCGCGCCAGGATGTCGACCACCCGGTTGCTGTTTTTCATCAGAATCGCCATCTGCTGCAGGACCTGGTCCCCCTGCAGGTGGCCGTAGGTGTCGTTCACGAGCTTGAAATCGTCGATGTCGCCCATCACGCAGGCGACCGGATACTCGTAGCGTTTGGCCCGCTCGATCTCCTCGGAAAACCGCTCCATCAGATACCGGCGGTTGTACAGCCCGGTCAGCGGATCGGTCATGGACAGTTCCGCCAAGCGCTTGTTGTTGGCGCGCAGGGTGTCGTGCTCGCCCTTGATGCGCAGGGCGGCTTCGACCCGCGCGATGAGTTCATCCAGATCAAAGGGCTTGGTGATGTAGTCGTGGCCGCCCATGCGCAGTCCCACGACCTTGCTGTCCGTTTCGCCGCGGACGGTGACGAAAATAATCGGGATGTGCTTCAGATCGTGGTTTTCCTTGAGATGGCGGGTCACTTCGTACCCGTTGTATTTGGGCATCATCACGTCCAGGAGGATGAGATCCGGGCGCAGGCGCTCCGCTTCCTGCAGCGCCTCTTCCCCGTCCCGCGCCCAGAAGGTCTGATACCCCTTGGTCTCGAGAATGATTTTGATCAGTTCCGCGATATGTGCGTCATCTTCCGCGATCAGGATGCTTTCGGGCATGTTTTTTTCCCTCCGGCCTGGAGCGTGGCATCCGCAAAATCATAGAAGAGGGGGAAGAACTTGTCAAGAAGGGCATGACCCGCGCAGCGTTCGGAATCCAGCCGGGCTTGGCGCTCCGGTGCGCAAGCGCAGGCGGCCAACGTCCCGGCCCGGAGTCCCCGATACTGCGGAATTGGTGCGAGGGGCGGGACTTGAACCCGCACGGATTTCTCCATACGCCCCTCAAACGTATGTGTCTGCCAGTTCCACCACCCTCGCACAGAAGCCCGGGGCCAGCCGCAAGAATATACCGGATGCAAGCCGACTTGTCAACATCCTCGCCTCATCCGCAAGACCTTTCCGGTCAGGCAATCGTGATTTCTTTCTCCAGGTAGACGTCCTGGATGGAATGCAACAGCTCCACCCCTTCCGTCATGGGTTTCTGAAAGGCCTTGCGACCGGAAATCAAGCCCATGCCCCCGGCGCGCTTGTTGATCGTGGCCGTGAGCACGGCCTCGGCCAGATCGTTTTTGCCCGAGGCCCCGCCCGAATTGATCAAACCCGACCGTCCCAGGTAACAGTTGGCCACCTGGTAGCGCGTCCATTCAATGGGATGGTCCGTGGCCAGTTGGCTGTACACTTTCGGGTCGGTTTTTCCAAAGGACAGGGCCTGAAAGCCTCCGTTGCAGGTCGGAAGTTTCTGCTTGATGATGTCGGCCTGGATGGTCACCCCGAGGTGATTGGCCTGGCCGGTCAGGTCCGCGGCCGTATGATAATCCTGCTCCTTGGTCTTGAAGGCGGAGTTGCGCAGGTAGCACCAGAGCACGGTTGCCATCCCCAATTCGTGGGCCAGGGCGAAGGCCTCGCTGACCTCCTGGATCTGGCGGTTGGATTCCGGGGAGCCGAAATAGATGGTGGCCCCGACGGCGGCGGCGCCCATGTCCGCGGCTTGTTCGACGTGGGCAAAAAGAATCTGGTCGTACTCGTTGGGATAGGTCAAAAGTTGATTGTGGTTGAGCTTGACCAAAAAAGGAATCTTGGGGGCGTACTTGCGCGCCACGGCCCCGAGCACGCCCAGAGTGGACGCCACGGCGTTGCAGCCGCCTTCGATGGCGAGCTTCACGATGTTTTCCGGATCGAAATACATCGGGTTGGGCGCAAAAGAGGCGCCGGCGGAATGTTCGATGCCCTGGTCCACGGGCAGGATGGAAAGGTAACCGCTCCCGCCCAGGCGGCCGTGGTTGAATATCGCCTGCAGATTGCGGAGAACGGGCACGGGACGGTCCGACACCGCCCACACCCGGTCCACAAAATCGGGTCCGGGCAAATGCAATTGTTCCTTGGGGATGCCCTTGGCCCGGTACTCGAGCAGGCTTTTCGCGTTTTCTCCCAGCAAGGCGGCGATGGAATCCAACATGGTCGGCACTCTCCTTTTCAATGCGGCCGCGGCGTGCGGCCGTCCGCGTACGGCCTCGTGGCCGTTCGGCCGCGAATGCCTCCTCATGATAAGGGAAGACGCCAAAAGAATAAAGAAATAAATTGCCAAACCAATCCCGGTGTTTTATATACTCTGCCTATGATTCCCCTGAAAGACGACATCCCTTCCCGCACGGTTCCCTTCGTGAATTACGCCCTGCTGCTGGCCAACACCGCGGTCTTCCTGTACACCCTGACCCTCGGAAGCCGACTCCAGTCCTTCTTTTTCCATTACGGCGCCGTGCCGGCGCTTTTCAAGGCCGGCTATCTCCTGAACGCCGCCGGGGTCATCCAGCCCGTGTCCCATCTCCATGTCTACCTGACCCTGGTGACCTCCCTGTTTCTCCACGCCGGCTGGTTTCATTTCCTGGGCAACATGCTCTATCTTTGGATTTTCGGCGATAATATCGAAGACCGCATGGGCCATTTCCGTTACCTGGTCTTCTACCTGCTGTGCGGCGTGCTCGCCAATCTCGCGCATCTCTATTTCAACCCCGGCTTGACCGTGCCTTCCCTGGGCGCCTCGGGCGCGATCTCCGGAGTGCTGGGCGCCTACCTGGTGCTGTATCCGCGGGCCCGCGTGGTGGCCTTGGTGCCGATCTTTTTCTTCCTGCAAATTCTGCAGGTGCCCGCATTTTTCTTTTTGATTTTCTGGTTTTTGCAGCAATTCCTCGCCGCCGCCCTGGGAGCGCAGGGCGGAATCGCCTGGTGGGCGCACATCGGGGGGTTCCTGGCGGGCATGGTGCTCGTCTTTGTTTTTCAAAAGAAAAAACGCTTGCCCGCCCGGCGCGATGAATGGTGGTTGAGGAGAGCGTGAAGACCGCGCAACCGACCGGGTTTGCGCCTTAGCCGCAACGCAGGCTGGAATGAGGGATGCAATGCCTCAGCGCGAAGACATCGTGCGTTTCCGGGAAAATTGGCGCGCGGAAGCAGACGCCATTTTCTTGTATGAAAAGATGGCGGCCTCGGAAAAAGATTCCGCGCGCGCCGAAATTTTCCGGCGCCTGGCGCAAACCGAAGCCAAGCACAGGACGTTTTGGGAGCAAAAACTGCAGGCGGCCGGCGCCGCCATCCCTCGTCCGCGGGTTTCCTGGCGCAGCCGGATGTTCGGCTGGCTGGCCAAGGGTTTTGGCCCGGACCTGGTGCTGCCCTCCCTGACGGCCGTCGAGCAAAATGCAAGTTCGGCGTATGATGATCAACCCGACGCCGTGTCCGCGGGTTTGCCGGCCCAGGAACGTTCCCATGCACGGATTTTCGGATATCTGGCCCGCTCCGGGCTTGGACTCGAAGGCGGCGCCGTCGCCCGCCTGGAAGGCCGGCACCGTTTTTCCGGCGGCAATGCCCTTCGCGCCGGCGTTTTGGGCGCCAACGACGGCCTGGTATCCAACTTCTGTCTCGTCATGGGCGTCGCGGGCGCCGAGCTGAGCGGCAACGGAATTCTGGTCACGGGACTGGCGGGCCTGCTGGCCGGAGCCATTTCCATGGCCTTGGGGGAATGGTTGTCCGTGCAAAGCTCGCGCGAGCTGTACACCCATCAAATCGCCGTCGAAAAACGGGAACTGGAGACCGTGCCCGAGGAAGAGGAGGAAGAACTGGCGCTGGTCTACGAAGCCAAGGGACTGTCCGCCGGGGAGGCCCGGCACCTCGCCCGGCGTCTCCTGGCCGAGCCGGAGAGCGCCCTGGATACATTGAGCCGCGAGGAACTCGGCATCGATCCCAAGGAGCTGGGCGGGTCGGCCTGGACGGCCGCCGCCAGCTCCTTCCTGCTGTTCGCTCTGGGCGCCGCGTTGCCGGTGCTGCCGTTTGTTTTCTGGCGCGGATCCACGGCGCTGGCCTGCAGCGCCCTGGGCAGCGCCGCGGGGTTGTTTCTGCTCGGCAGCGGCATCACCCTGGTCACCGGTCAACCGTGGCTGCGCTCGGGGGCCCGCCAGGTTCTATTCGGATTGGCGGCCGCCGCCGTGACGTTCGGGATCGGCCGCCTGGTGGGCGGCGGTCTCGGCCTCTAGCCCGCATTGCGCTGAAAATCATTCTGCGCCGCCGGAACTTTCCGGGGTCCAATAAAAAATAGCGGGTTTTTTTTCGCAAAACCGCCCCCCCTTGTTACAATACTCCGGTTCGAAGCAGGGTGCGCATGCAAGCAGTGTCAAAGGCGGCGTTCAATGCATGAGTTTTCCCTTTGTCAGGAATTAACCCAGGCCTTGCTCCAGGAAATGGCCAGGCTGCAACCCCCGCCCAGCCGCTTGCTGAGCGCCCGGGTGGTGGTCGGCGCCCTGCGGCAAATCGTGCCTGAAACCCTGATCTTCGCCTACGAAACCCTGACGAAAAACACCCCCGCCTCAGGATCCCGGCTGGAGATCAGGCCCGCGCCCCTGCGCCTGGCCTGCCGGGCCTGCGGCCGCCAACAGGAAATAGCCCACTGGGTGCCCGCCTGCCCGGCCTGCGGTTCCCCCGACTTGGACCTGCAAGGCGGCATGGAACTGTACCTCGATCATCTGGAAGTGGAGGTGGACGATGCTCCGGGAAATTAAGGTGTACCGCGATCTCATGGGCGCCAACGACGAATGGGCCGGGCGCACGCGCGAACTCTTGGCCGCCAAGGGCGTGGCCCTGTTCAACCTCATCGGGTCGCCCGGCGCGGGCAAGACGGCGCTGCTCGAAGCCCTGGGCGCACGCTGGCGGCCGAAACCCGCCTGGGCGGTCCTGGAAGGCGACGTGGAAACCACACGCGACGCCGAGCGCCTGCAGCGCCTGGACATCCCGGTCAGCCAATTGCTGACCGGCGGGGCCTGCCACCTGGAGGCGAAATTGGTGCACCACGCCCTGAAGGACCTGGACCTGGACGCCCTCGAGCTGGTCTTCGTGGAAAACGTCGGCAATCTCGTGTGCCCGGCGGAATTCGATATCGGCGAGCGGGCCAAGATCGCCGTTTTGAGTGTGACGGAAGGCGAGGACAAGGCTTTGAAATATCCGCTGTTGTTCCGCGAGGCCCAGGCCGCCGTGCTGACAAAAACCGACCTTTTACCCCATCTGAATTACCGTCTGGAATCCTGCCTGGAGGCCCTGGCCCAGGTCAATGCGCAGCTGCCGGTTTTTCAAGTCTCGGCGGCGACCGGGTCCGGCCTGGAGCCTTTGACGGGCTGGATCGCGGACCGCCTGCGGGAAACGAAGGCCCCTTCCTCCGCCCAGGCCCGCGACCGCTGATTCCGGCGCCGGGCCCGGGCCGCCGGCCCGGCCTCTTCGGGAGCATGCTATGGAACAAAGAATCCGCGCATTAATTTCCGGACGCGTTCAGGGCGTCGGCTTCCGGCCCACGGTTTACCGCCTGGCCGCGGACCTGGAATTATCGGGCTTTGTCCAGAACTCCCCCGCCGGAGTGGTGCTGGAGGTCCAGGGACAAAGGCCGGACGTGGCCGAATTTTTCCGGCGCCTGCAGTTTTACCCGCCGCCCCAGGCGCGGATCACGGGCCTGGTGCGCGAAGAAGCTCCCGTCCAACCGGGAAACGGCTTTCGCATCGTTCCCAGTTCGCGCTCGGGCGATCTGGCGGTCGGCCTGCCGCCGGATCTGGCGACCTGCGAGGCCTGCCGCCGCGAGCTCTTCGATCCCCGGGACCGGCGCTACCTCTATCCCTTCATCAATTGCACCAACTGCGGGCCCCGCTTCACTCTGATCACCGCCCTGCCCTACGACCGCCCGTCCACCTCCATGGCCGCCTTCACGCTTTGCCCCCAATGCGCCGCCGAATATTCCCGCCCGCAGGACCGCCGCTTCGACGCCCAGCCCAATGCCTGCCCGGCCTGCGGCCCCGCCTTGCGCCTGCTCGACGCCGGGGGAAACACCGTTGCCGGCGATCCGCTGCAGGGGGCGGTCGCATGCCTGCTCCAGGGCGGCATCCTGGCCGTCAAAGGCCTCGGCGGCTATCACCTGGCCTGCGCCGCGGATCGCCCGGAGGTCATCGGGCGGCTGCGGCGGCGCAAACGCCGCCCCGCGAAATCCCTGGCCGTCATGTTCCGCTCGCTGGCGGACATCCAGTCCGAGTGCCGCCTCGGCGAGGCGGAGCTCGCGGCGCTCGCCTCGCCGGCGCGGCCCATCGTCATCGTGCCCCGGCAGGCGCGTTCCTCCCTGCCCCGCGAACTTTCCCCCGACACTCCGGACCTGGGCGTTTTCCTTCCCTACACGCCCGTGCACGAACTCCTGCTCGCGCGGGTCAGCCCCCTGGTCATGACCAGCGGCAACCGCGCCGAGGAACCCATCGCGCTGGGCGAGGAGGACCTCGCTCCGATTCTCGGGACGATCGCGGATTTTGCGCTCGCGCACAACCGGCCCATCGTCCGGCGCTGCGACGACTCGGTGCTGAAATTTTCCGGAGCCAAGCCCGTTTTCATCCGCCGCTCGCGCGGTTTCGTGCCCGAGCCCATCGACCTGCCCTGGGAGGGGCCGCCGGTTTTGGCCTGCGGGGCGGAACTGAAAAACACCTTTTGCCTGACGCGCGGTCGCCAGGCGTTCCTGTCCCAGCATATCGGGGATTTAACGGACGCCAAGACGCGGAAATTCTACGGCGAGCAGATCTCGGACTTATGCCGCCTGCTGGCCATTACCCCGGAAGTGGTCGTGCACGATCTGCATCCGGATTATTTTTCCACCCGCTATGCCCGCAACAGCGGCATTCGGCAACGGGTCGCGGTGCAGCATCACCGGGCGCACGTGGCCTCCGTCCTGGCCGAACAGGGACTGGCCGGGCCGGTGATCGGCGTGGCCTTGGACGGCGCGGGCTACGGGGGGGACGGCACGGTCTGGGGCGGCGAGTTCTTCCTGGCGGACGCGGGTTCATGCCGCCGCCTCGCTCATTTCCAGGCCTATCCCCTGCCGGGCGGCGATGCCGCGGTCCTGCACCCGGAGCGCATGGCCTTGAGTTATTTGCGGGGCGAGTTGGGCGACGGCTGGCAAGCCGCGGCCGCTGTCCGGCTTGCGGGACTGTCGACGAGCGAATTGGACTTTCTCGCCCGCATGCTGGACCGGAACCTGCAATCGCCCCTGACCTCCAGCGCCGGCCGCCTGTTCGACGCCGTGGCGGGCCTGCTCGGCCTGGGGGCTCCCGTCACCTACGAAGGGCAGGCCGCGATCCGCCTGCAAACCCTGGCGGAAGGACATCCGGAAACGGTTGACCCTTACGGCCATTTGTGGCGAACCGGCCCGGAAATGCCGGTGCTGTCCTTCGGGCCCATGATCCGCGAAATTTTGGATGATCTCGGATCCGGCGCCTCTCCGGCCCGCGTAGCGGCCCGCTTCCATGAAACGGTCGCCGCCGGCGTAGCCCGGGCCTGCCTGAACCTGGCGCGGCAGGAGCAGGTGGCAGACGTGGCGCTGTCGGGGGGCGTTTTTCAAAATACCCTGCTGCTGGATCGAACCACAAAAAAGTTGCAGGCGGCGGGATTGCGCGTGTATAGTCATGAACGCGTGCCGCCGAATGACGGCGGTCTGGCGCTGGGCCAGGCCTGGCTGGGTTTGAGCCAGGCGCGAAACTCGGCGCACAAGCCGCCGGGATCCGGCCGTTAGCGGCCGCGAGCGAGGAGAACGTCCATGTGCTTGGCGGTACCGGCAAAAATCGTGGAACTGGACGGTGATCAGGCGGTAATTGAGACCCAGGGCATACGCCGCGCCGTGAACGTGGCGTTGATCGAGGCCCCCGCCCTGGGAGAATACGTGCTGGTGCACGCCGGCTTTGCCATCCAGAAGTGGTCCGAGGCGGATGTCCGGGAGTTCAACTCCATCCTGGAAGAGATGGAGCAGGCGGAATGAGGCGCGCGGCCTGCGGGTCCGCATCCAGCCCCGTCGCCCGCCCCCGTAAAACCTGCGCGGGTCTGCCGTGAATACCCCGTCTAAGCTGGCGAGCGTCCGGCAACACCTGGCCCAGCTCAACCGGCCGGTCAAGATCATGGAAGTCTGCGGCACGCACACCATGTCCGCTTTCCGTTCCGGCCTGCGCTCCCTGCTCGGACCCGGCCTCACGCTTCTATCCGGACCGGGCTGCCCGGTCTGCGTGACCCCCATCACCTACATCGACCGCGCGCTGGCCCTGGCCGGCCGGCCGCAAACCCTGATCGCCACTTTCGGAGACATGCTGCGGGTTCCCGGCACCCGCTCCTCCCTGGAACACGCCCGTGCCCAGGGCGCCGACATCCGGATTTTTTACTCCCCCCAGGACGCCCTGGAAACCGCCCGGAACCGTCCGGAGCTGAACGTGGTCTTCCTGGGCGTGGGCTTCGAAACCACGGCCGTGGCCGTGGCCTGGACCATCCAGGAAGCCGCGCGCCTGGGCCTCTCCAACTATTCCGTTTTTTGCGCCCATAAAACCATGCCCCCGGCCATGGCCGGGCTTTTGGCCTCGGGCGAAGTGGCGGTGGACGGATTCTTGTGCCCGGGACACGTCAGCGTGGTCATCGGCGCGAACGCCTACGCGGCCCTGGCCCGCGATTACGGCCGTCCGTGCGTGGTCGCCGGTTTCGAAGCCGCGGACATGGCCCAGGCCATCGACCAGGTATTGCAGCAGTTGCTCCAAAATCGGGCCCAGGTGGAAATCCAGTATCAGCGCAGCGTGACCTGGGACGGGAACGCTTCGGCGCAGTCCCTGCTGGCCGAGGTCTTCGAGCCCTGCGACGCCGAATGGCGCGGCCTGGGTTTGATCCCCGGCAGCGGATTGAAAATCAGACCCCGCTACGCCGCCTGCGACGCCGAACGGGTGTTTTCCCAGTGGGAGGCGCCCGTCTCCGAGGAACCTCGGGGATGCCGCTGCGGCGACGTGCTCCGCGGCGCGTGCACGCCTCCCGACTGTCCGCTGTTCCGCAACGCCTGCAGCCCTTCCCACCCGGTGGGGGCCTGCATGGTTTCCAGCGAAGGGACCTGCTCCGCATATTACAAGTACGGCAAATAAACTCCGTTCCGGCCGCGCGCCGGACGGACCCGAGAGGGACGCGATGTCCGGCCAGGCAGCGAAGGAAAATCTGATCCGGCTCGCCCACGGTGCGGGCGGCCTCGAATCCCAGCAGTTGCTGCAGGAATTGATCCTGAAAATTTTTTCCAACCCCGTTCTGAATGCCCTGGACGACAGCGCCCGCCTGGAAACGCCCCCCGGGCCCCTGGCGTTTACGACGGATTCCTACGTGGTCGACCCGATCTTCTTCCCCGGGGGCGACATCGGGCGCCTGGCGGCCTGCGGAACCTTGAACGACCTGGTCATGCAGGGCGCGCGGCCGCGCTACCTCAGTCTGGGATTGATCCTTGAAGAAGGCTTGCCGCTGGCCGATCTGGAAAAAATTCTGAATTCCCTGGCCGCGGTTCTGCGGGAGGAGGACGTCTTGCTGGCCACCGGGGACACCAAGGTCGTGGGCCGGGGCCAAGCCAATCGCATTTTCATCAACACTTCCGGCCTGGGGGATTGCCTGCCGGGCGTGGACGTGCGCGCCGCCAACGCCAGGCCGGGGGACGCGCTCCTCCTCACCGGAACCTTGGGCGATCACGGCATCGCCGTCCTGAGCCAGCGCGAGGGGCTGCGCCTGCAATCGCCATTAACCAGCGACGTGGCCTGCCTGTGGGGACTGCTGGGGCCGCTGCTTCAGGCCCTGCCGACCCTCCACTGCCTGCGCGACCCGACCCGCGGAGGTCTTGCGGCCGCGGTCTGCGATATCGCTCAGGCCTCCCGTGTGGGCATCCGCCTCCGGGAAAAAGAACTTCCCGTCAAGCCGGAAGTCCTGGGCGCCTGCAATCTGCTGGGTCTGGACCCCCTGGCCGTGGCCAACGAAGGCAAAGCCGTCGTGGTCTGCCCGCCCGGGGACGCCCCGCGGGCGCTGGAGATGCTGCGCGCCCATCCGCTGGGCCGCGAATCCCGCCGCATCGGCGAAATCGTGGCCGGGCCCGCCGGTCAGGTCGTGCTGGAAACGCGCCTGGGCGGGGAGCGTCTGCTCGAGCTTCCGGCCGGGGAAAATCTGCCGCGCATTTGTTGACCCCCCTTCCCGCGGGCCCCTCCGGGCCGCCGGGCGCACGACTCCGCCGCTCTCCTCGCCCCCCTGTGATTTTTTTAAATTAATCCTTTTCATTTCGGGAAAATTAAATATAATATCGGGAAGTTTATACCCAACTCGCAAAGAGTCGTTGGTCGACGTTCACGTTCGCCAGCAGATCGCTCCCCAAGGGATACACCTTGAAGCCTTTTCGTTTGTCCGAGAGCAACCTGAACGCTTTCCTCGCCCGGATCAGCGCCGGCCGCACGATTTTTACGCACGAAGCCGTCGGCGACCAGTTCCGCCTGGTGAAGACCGATCACTGGGACCCGTCCCGGCACACCCTGGGCACCTTCCGTCCCGTGCAACCCCTGAAATCCCTGGTCTTCCGTCCCCGCGAATTGCTCGGCGCCCTGTTCGGCGAGCCCGGACTCCCGGCGCTGGAACTGCGCATCGTGCTGGGCGTAAAAAACTGCGATTTGTCGGCCCTGCAGATTCACGATTTCGTCCTGCGAAAAAACACCCCGCCGGATCCCTACTACGCGCAGCTGCGCGAACAGACGATCCTGGTCTCTTGCGACTGCACGGACTGCCGGGAAGTCTGCTTCTGCCCGGCCGTGGGAGAGCAGCCCTACCCCAAGGCCGGCTACGATATCAACCTTTCACCGCAGACTTCCGGATTCATCGTCGACGCGGGCAGCGAACGGGGCGAAGCCCTGCTGCAGACCGCGCAGGAATTCCTGCAGCCGGCCACGGAACCGGACCTGCAGGTGCGCCAGCAGAATCGCGACGCCATCTACCGCCGGGTGGCGGACCAGGCTGCAAGCGTAGGTCTGACCCCGGGTCTCGACCTGCAGGGCGCCGTGGTGAAATCAGAGGGCCAGCCCCTGTGGAAGGCTTTCGCGGAGGACTGCGTGGAATGCGGCGCCTGTAATTTCGTGTGCTGCACCTGCCACTGTTTTTTATTGCGGGACGGCCAGACCGGCGGCCGCATGCCGGAACGGGTCAAGCAGTGGGATTCGTGCCTGCATAAAAATTTCGCCCGGGTGGCGGGAGGCGCCAATCCGCGCCAGCGCCGGACCGAGCGCCTGTACAACCGCTTTGACAAAAAATTCAATTTCTTTCCGCAAGTCCTGGGCCATTACGCCTGCGACGGCTGCGGGCGCTGCACCGAGGCCTGCACGGGACAGATTGACATCCGCCGGGTTTTGAAGGAGGCGGTCGGATGAAGCCCAATCTCTATCTGCCGCTGGCCGCCACCTTGGAAAAAGTCGTGGAGGAGACCCACAATATCAAGACCTTCACCTTCCGGCCCGCCGAACCGCTGCCCTTCGCCGCCGGCCAGTTCGTGGAACTGACCGTCCCGGGCCTGGGCGAGGCGCCTTTCACCCCTTCCTCCTCTCCGGCGGAAGCCGAACGGCTGGAAATCACCATCATGCGCGTCGGCCGGGTCACCGAACGCCTGCATGCCCTGCAGCCGGGCGCCGGGGTTGGAATCCGCGGCCCCCTGGGACAGCCCTACCCTCTGGAAAAATTCCGCGGCCGGGAAATCCTGATCGTCGGGGGAGGCGTCGGCCTGGCTCCCCTGCGCGCTCTTTTATTCGCCCTGTTTGAGGACACCTCCCAGTACAAAAAGATTTGCGTCCGCTACGGCGCCCGCACGCCCGAGGATCTGGTGTACCGCGAGGCGCTCCGCGGCTGCTGGGGCCGCGGGGACACCCTGGACGTCAAACTGACCGTGGACAAATGCGACGCCGGCTGGCGCGGCCACCAGGGAGTGGTGACGACGATCCTGGAAAAAAACGAACTGCCCCTGGCTCCGGCAGGCGGCGTCGCGGTGGTGTGCGGCCCGCCCATCATGATGAAATTCACCACCCTCAAGCTCCTGGAGCTGGGTTTCGCGCCGGAAAACATCTATCTGTCCATGGAAAAAAACATGAGTTGCGGCGAAGGCAAATGCGGCCACTGCCGTTTGGGACCCTATCACGCCTGCAAGGACGGTCCGGTTTTCACCTACGCCCAGATCAGGGATCTGCCGAAAATCTGGGATTGAATCACCCGCGGCCGGATGCGCGTCCGTCCGGCCCAGGGCAGGGAAAAGGAAAAAGCATGAGCCAGAAACGTCTGCTGCTGGATCTGGAGAAATGCGAAGACTGCGAAGACTGCGCGGTAAAATGCTCCTATTTTTACCGTCCGCGCCTCGAGGACCACGGCGTGCTGTCGCTGCGGGAACTGGCGGCCTTCGCCTTGGTCTGCCGGCGCTGCGAAAATCCCAGCTGCGCCGCGGCCTGCGCCTTTCAGGCCCTGGAGCGCCAGGCCAACGGCCTCATGCATCGCTATAATATGCGTTGCGTGAGCTGCAAATGCTGTTCCCACGCCTGCCCCTTCGGCACGATCTATCCGGACACGCTCGCCTACTTCGCCACGCCGTGCGACCTGTGCGCGGGCCGCGTGCCCGCCCAGGATCCGGCCTGCGTGGCGGACTGCGCGCGCCAGGCGCTGCAGTTCGTGGAAATCGAGCCCGACGAGGCGCAGGGCATATTCCTCTTAAACGACCGCGTGGCCGTGAAGGCGCCGCGCTGGGTCAAGCAGGCGGTCTGACATGGCGAATTACGGTCACTGGCTCCTCCAGGTGTTGATCTTCCCCGGCCTGGCCTTCACGGCCGTCGTCGGGCTCGTCACCTCCTGGATCGACCGCAAGGTCACGGCCCGGGTGCAGATGCGCGTGGGGCCTCCTTTCCTGCAACCCTTTTTCGACCTGGTGAAACTGTTCATCAAGGAAACCATCGTGCCGGCCGGCGGTTCCCGCTGGCTCTTTCTCTCGGCGCCGCTGCTCGGCCTGGCCGGCGTGACCTTGGCCTCCACCATCTTGTGGCGGGCCCTCTTGGCCCCCGGCCGGACTTTCCTCGGCGACTGGATCGTCCTGCTGTACCTCCTGACCCTGCCCGCCCTGTCCGTGATCCTGGGCGCCTTCGCCTCGGCCAACCCCCTGGCCTCGCTGGGCGGCAGCCGCGAGATGAAGCTGGTGCTGGCCTATGAGCCGCCCTTCATCCTGGCCGCCCTGGTCCCGGTCGTGCAGGCGCACAGCCTCCGGCTGGGCGACATTTTGGCCGCGCCGCCGGCGGTGCACGCCCTGTCCGGGGTGCTGGCCTTGCTGATCGGCGTGTTGTGCATGCAGGCCAAACTGGCGCAGGTGCCTTTCGACATGGCGGAAGCGGAAACGGAGCTGACCGGCGGAGCCTTGATCGAATATTCCGGTCCGCCCCTGGCGCTCTTCAAGCTGACCCGGGCCATGTTGTTTTTCACGCTGCCGGTCTTCCTGGTGACCCTGTTCTGGGGGGGCATCGTGTGGACCCGGGGCCCGGCGGTTTGGGCCTGGGGCTGTCTTAAATACGTGCTGTTGGTGGTCGCGGTCGTCTTAATCCGCAACACCGCGCCGCGCGTGCGCGTGGATCAAGCGGTGAAATTCTTCTGGGGCCCGATGACCTTCACGGCCCTGCTGGCCCTGGGGCTGGCCTGGTGGGGGTGGTGAGGCGGTGAGCTTCGCGGTCAAGGCGCTGACACGCTCGCTGAATGTCTTTCACCTGGGCGGTAGCGCCTGCAACAATTGCGACATCGAGATCCTCGACGCCCTGACCCCCAAGTACGACCTGGAACGTTTCGGTATGGTGCTGGTGGGCAGCATCCGCCACGCGGATGTCATTTTACTCTCCGGGATCTTCAACAAGAAGGCCTGCATCCGCGCCCGGCGGGTGTTTGAACAGGCCCCCAAGCCCGTGGTGGTCGTGGCCATCGGAGGCTGCGCCTGCTCGGGGCTGATTTTCAAGGATTCGTACAATTGGGACGAGCCGGTGGGAAACTACATTCCCGTGGACGCCTATCTGCCGGGCTGTCCCCCGAAGCCGGAGGCCATGATTTCGGCCATCGTCAAACTGACCAAGAAACTGAGAGGCCAATAGCCCGTGAGCCGCGCGGAAACCCTGACCACCCTGAAGCAGAAACTGGGCGCCAAGATCCTGAATTATTTCGAAAAATCGCCCAAGCGCATTTATCTCGAGGTGCGCCCCGAGGACGTGACCGAGGCCACCCGGATCCTGTTTCAGGAATTGCAGGCGCGCTTCCAGATCGCCACGGGCGTGGACACCCCGCAGGCCATCGAGATCCTCTATCATTGGGCCCTCGACCGCCACGGCTGCGTGGTGAGCGTGCGCACCAAGCTGCCCCGGGAAAAGCCGGAGATGGATTCCTTGGCCGCGCTGTGCCCGGCCATCGAATGGATCGAGCGCGAGCTCTGGGAGCTCTTGGGCGTCCACTTCCGCAACCATCCGGACCTGCGCCACCTGCTGCTCAACGAAGACTGGCCGGAAGGCCAGTACCCGCTGCGCCGCGACTTTGTCAAAGGAAAACCGTCCCATGGCTAAGCGCACCATCATTCCCATCGGACCCTATCACGCCCTGCAGGAGGAGCCGGAATTCTTCCGCCTGCACGTGGAGGGCGAGAAAGTCGTCCATCTCGACATCGAAATCGGGTACAACCACCGCGGCATCGAGAAGCTGTCCGAAAGCAAGCATTACGACCAAACCGTCTTTTTGGTGGAACGCATCTGCGGCATCTGCTCCACCTCCCACCCCATCGCCTGTGTCCAGGCCATCGAGGACGCCGGCGACGTGGAAGTCCCGGAACGCGCGCTCTACATCCGTTCCCTGATCGGCGAGCTGGAACGGCTGCATTCCCATCTCCTGTGGCTGGGGCTGGCCGGGCACTTCCTGGGTTTCAACACCGTCTGGATGTGGTCCTGGCGTTTCCGCGAGGACCTGCTCAACATCCTGGAACTCATCACCGGCAACCGCAATCATTACGGAATCATGAAAGCCGGCGGCGTCCGGCGGGACGTCCGGCCCGAAGACATCCCCAGCGTGCTCAAGATCGTGCGGGGCCTGCAGAAGCCCCTGCATCTGTTCCGGGACACGGTCATGGACGATCCCCTGATCCAGGCGCGCACCCGGGGCATCGGCACCCTGACCCGCGAGCAGATCATCCGCTACGGCGCCCTGGGGCCGACCGCGCGGGCCTCGGGCGTGGACATCGACGTGCGCCGCGACCATCCGCACGCGGCCTACGGGCTGGTGGACTGGAAGGTCATCGTGGCCCAAAACGGGGATGTCTTCGACAAGGTCGTGGTCCGGATCCTGGAAATGCTCGAGTCCATCAAGATCGCGGAGCAATGCCTGGAAAAGCTGAAGACCGTGCCCGGGCCGGTGGACTCCAATCCCAAGGAAATCAAGCCCGGCGAGGGCATCGGGCATTATGAAGCCCCGCGCGGCGAGGTTTTTCATTACATCCGCAGCGACGGTTCGAACCGGCCGGCGCGCCACAAGGTGCGGGCGCCCAGCTTCATGAATCTGCCGACCGACCGCGAGGCCGTGCTGGGATACACGGTGTCCGACGCCACCATCATCCTGGCGGCGGTGGACCCGTGCTATTGCTGCACGGAACGCCTGGCGGCCTTCAATGTCGCGGACGGCCGGAAGCGCTGGACCTCGGCGGACTTAATCCGCCTGTCGCGGGAGAAAACCGAACGCCTGAAAAAAGAACTGGGCCTTCCGGGCCCGCAACTTCCCCTGGAGGCCCTGGGCTGATGTTCGCCTTTCTTCCCCCGCATTCCCTGGCCTGGCTGGTGGTGCTGCCGTTTCTGGCCGGCTGCCTGTGCCTGCTGGCGCCGCGCTCCTGGGCCCAGCCGGCGGCCTGGTTCTCCGTGGCGGTCGCGGGCGTGATAGCCTGGCTCGCCTGGCCCCACTTTCTGGCCGGTCCGACCACGCAGGTTCTCCCGGGCGGCCTGACGCTGCACCTGGACAAGCTCAGCGGTTTTATTTTGCTCGTGGTCTGCGCCTTCGGTCTTCTCATCACCCTGTATTCCACCCGCTTCATGCGGGGCAAGCCGGGGGCCCAGGCCTATTACGGCTACATCCTGTGGACCCTGGCCGCTGCCTGCGGCGTCCTGCTCGCCAATGACCTGGTCTTTTTGCTCGGCTGCTGGGGATTCCTGGGTCTGACCCTGTACCTCCTCATGTCCCTGTCCGGGCCGGCCGCCGCGGACGCGGCCAAGAAGACCTTCGTCATCATCGGCGGTTCCGATTCGATTCTGATTTTCGGCGCCGGCATCCTCTGGCTGCTGAACGGCACGCTCCGCCTGGACGGTCCGGCGCTGCCCTTGACCGGCACGGCGGCCTACCTGGCATTTCTCGCTTTCGCGGTGGCCGCCTTCACCAAGGCGGGCGCCATGCCCTTTCACACCTGGGTCCCGGACTGCGGGGAAAAAGCCTACGTCCCGGTCACGGCCTTCCTGCCCGCGGCCCTCGACAAACTTCTGGGCATCTACTTGTTAACCCGTGCCGCCACCGCCTGGTTCGTGATGAACCATGCCATGAACACCCTGTTGCTGATCGTGGGTGCGGTCACCGTCTTGGTGGCGGTCATGATGGCCCTGGTGCAGCATGATCTGAAACGCCTGCTGGCCTATCACGCGGTCAGCCAGGTGGGCTACATGGTGCTGGGCATCGCCACCGGTTTGCCGCTGGGGATCGCGGGCGGCCTGTTCCACCTGCTCAACAACGCGGTCTACAAATCCTCCCTCTTCCTGGTGGCCGGCGCGGTCGAAACCACCACCGGCACCACCGACATGGACCGGCTGGGCGGCCTGGCCAAATTCATGCCCCTGACCTTCTTCACCTGCCTGGTCGGAGCCTTGGCCATTTCCGGCGTTCCTCCCTTAAACGGCTTCACCTCCAAGTGGATGGTTTACCAAAGCCTGCTGGTCAGCGCCCAGCAGGGCGGCCTGTTGTGGATCTTCGGCCTGGCGGCCGCCATGGTCGGCTCGGCCTTGACGCTGGCGAGTTTCGTGAAAGTCCTGCACGCCGTGTTTTTGGCCCCGCCGTCGCCCGAGCGCGCCGCCCAGCCCGTGCGCGAGGTGGGCTGGGCCATGACCCTGCCCATGCTGCTCTTGGCCGCGACCAGCATTGTTTTCGGCGTGGCGGCCTTCCGGATTCCCCTGCAGGGGCTGATCTTCCCCGCGCTCTCGGCGCCCGTGACCTTCGCCGGCACGTGGTGGGCCGGCCCCGCCACCGTGCTGCTCCTGGCCAGCGTGGCCGTGGGGCTGCTCCTCTACGCCCTGGGAAAAGCCTGGAAAGTCCGCCGGGCCCCGCAGGCCTACATCGGCGGCGAAATCCTGGAGGAGGGCGTCCAAGTCACCGGCGCGGATTTCTACCTCACTCTTCAGGAGCTGCCTCCGTTCGGCGGTCTGTACCGCCTGGCGTCCAAAAAATTCTTCGATGTGTACGATGTGGGCCGGGGGGTTATTTTCTACTTTGTCGAAACCCTGCGCAACCTGCACAACGGCGTTTTGGCCCGGTATTTGACGTGGTTCCTGAGCGGATTGGTCATCCTGATCTTCATGTTGGGGAGATGAAGCGGCCATGCTGGATTATTTTCTGATCACGCTGCTGGTCCTGATGATCACGAGCGCGGTGATCGCCCTGGAAACGCGCAACCTCCTGGCCAGCGTCATCAGCATGGGCGCCGTGGGCCTGCTGCTCTCCATCGCCTTCATCCTGCTGGGCGCGCCGGACATCGCCATCACCCAGATCGTGGTTGAAACCCTCTTTCTCATCATTCTCATCCGCGCCACGGTTTACCGCGACCCCTACCACATGCCGAGCCGCAGCCAGTTGTTGGGCGGGATCGCCGGTTTGGTCGCCATTCTGCTGTTTGCCGTGTTCGGCATCCTGATGTTCGCCGAATTTCCGGCCCTGGGCCACTCCGTCCTGGACCGGGTGGCCGACGCACCCTCGGTGACCTATGTGGCCCAGGGCCTGTCCCTCACCGGGGCCGGCAACCTGGTCACCGCGGTCCTGCTCGATTTCAGGGCCTACGACACCCTGGGGGAAGCGACGATCATGTTCTGCGCGATCATCGGCGCCTTGGTGATCCTCCGGCGCAAGGCCCGTAAATCCGTGAAGGAAAAGGACGAGGAATCCGATGTCATCTGAACGCAAGCCGGACCCCACGCCGGGCATGAGCCTGATCGTGAAGACCGTCACGCGCTGGCTCAAGGGCTTTTTGCTGCTGTACGGGATCTTCATCGTGTTCTACGGGCACCTGACGCCGGGCGGAGGATTCGCCGGCGGCGTCATCTTGGCGTGCTGCTTCGTGCTTTTAACCCTGGCCGAGGGCCAGCGGACGGCCATGAAAACCTTGAGCAAAAACGCGGCTTCGGAATTGGACAGCCTGGGCCTGCTGCTCTTTTTGGCCCTGGGTTTCGTCGGCCTGCTGGAGGGGGCCGCGTTCCTGAAGAACTTCATCCCCACCCCCGTCGCGGCCTGGTTCAATCTGGTCAGCGGAGGGTTCATGCCGCTGGCCAACATCGCCATCGGCTTGAAGGTCGGCGCCTCCCTGTTTGTCATTTTCTCGGTTTTGGCGGCCTTGAAGGCCACGGAGAAGAAAGAGGACGAGGTGCCCAAATGATCTACACGCTGTGTTTCATCCTGATCGTCGTGGGCTTGTACGGAATCGTGGTCAAGCGCAATATCGTGAAGATCATCGTGGGTTTCGTCATCATGGATTGCGGCGTCCACCTCCTGCTCATCCTGGAGGGCTGGCGGCATCAGGGGGAGGTCCCGATTCTGCAGAAAGGCATGGATCTCACGCAATTCATTTCCCGGGCGGTGGATCCCCTGCCCCAGGCCATGGTCCTGACCTCGATCGTCATCAGCCTCGGGATCCTGGCTTTGATGGTCGCGCTCGCCATTCGCCTGCACGAACGCTACGGCACGTTTGACATCGACGAGATGAGGAGGCTCAAAGGCTAGTGGAACGCTTCCTGTCCGTGGATCTTAATCTGGTGATTCCCTTGTTTGTGGCCCTGCCGCTGACCATGGCCTTTCTGATCCTCATGGCCTCCCGCTGGCTGCGCTGGCTGCCCGATACGCTGGGCAACCTCACGCTGCTGGCCCTGGCCGGCCTGTCGTTTCTCTGCCTGGGCCACAACGTCGTTTACCACATGGGCGACTGGATCACGCCCCTGGGCGTCGACCTGCGGCTGGACCCCTTGGCGGCCCTGCTCTTGATCGCCGTCAACGGCATCGGTTTCCTGGCGGGAGTGTATTCGATCCACTACATGCGCCAATTCACCTCCAAGAGCCGGTATTACGCCCTGTTCCTGCTCATGATCGCCGGCATGAACGGCGTCGTGCTGACCGCGGACCTGTTCAACCTCTATGTTTTCATGGAATTGGCCTCGGTGGCCTCCTACGCCCTGGTGGGCTTCGGTTGCCAGCACGAGGAGCTCGAAGCCTCCTTCAAGTATCTGGTGCTGGGCAGTCTGGCCACGTTGCTGGTTCTGGTGGGCGTGGCCCTGATCTATGGCATGACCGGTTCCCTGAACATGGCCCACATCGCCACCAAGCTTTCGGCAATGCCGTCGACCAAGCCCCTGGTGTTCTCGCTGGCCCTGCTGATCTGCGGCTTCGGTTTGAAAAGCGCCCTGGTTCCTTTCCACGCCTGGCTGCCGGACGCCCATCCCAGCGCCCCGGCGCCCATTTCGGCCATGCTCTCCGGCGTGGTCATCAAGGCCATCGGCGTTTACGTTTTGGCGCGGCTTTTCTTCAACGTTTTCGGCGTAACGCCCACTCTGCTCTGGGTGCTGCAGCTTTTAGGCGTGGTCTCCATGGTGGTGGGCGTTTTCCTGGCCATCGGCCAGTGGGACATGAAACGGCTCTTCGCCTATCACAGCATCAGCCAAATCGGCTACGTGGTCTTGGGGCTCGGCCTGGGCACTCCCCTGGGCATTATCGGCGGCCTGTACCATCTGATCAATCATTCGGTTTTCAAATCCCTGCTCTTTCTCAACGCCGGCGCCGTGGAATACGCCACCGGCACGCGCGAGCTCAAGCATCTGGGCGGCCTGAACCAGTCCCTGCCCTTGACCGGGAAAACCACGCTCATCGCTTCCATGTCCATCGCGGGGATTCCCCCCTTCAACGGCTTTTGGAGCAAACTGCTCATCATCGTGGCCTGCCTGCAGTCCGGCCATTATTGGCTGGGCGGCTGGGCCGTGTTCGTGAGCCTGATGACCTTGGCCTCGTTTCTCAAGGTCCAAAAATACGCGTTTTTCGCGGCCGCGAGTTCCACCCTGGGGACGATCCGCAAGGTTCCCTTCTTCATGTCCGCCAGCTTGGTGGTCCTGGCCCTGTTGTGCCTGGCCACCGCCTTCGCGGTCATCACCGGCCTGTCCACGCCGGCGTTCATCACGCCCGCGGCCGACGTGTTGTTGAAAGGCGTCATTACCTTATAAGGACGATGCTCATGCGCAGAATCCTGCTCTTCATTCTGGTCTTCATCCTCTGGTGCCTGCTGGTCTGGCCCTTTGATCCCGTTTCCGGCCGCCTGCAGGTCAACGACCTCTATGCCGGCTTGTTCGCGGCCGCCCTGGTGGCGCTCATCATGAAGGAGGTCAGCACCCAGAATTTCCTGCGCTGGCTCAATCCCCTGCGCTTTTTCTGGCTGGTCGTCTACAGTTTCGTTTTCATTTTCTATATTTTCAAAGCCAACCTGGACGTGGCCTACCGGGTTCTGCACCCGGACCTGCCCATCAAGCCGGGCATCGTCCGGGTGAGGACGAAACTGAAGACCGCCTCCGGCATCACCATGCTGGCCAACTCCGTCACGCTGACGCCCGGCACGCTCACCGTCGACGTCACGGAAGGCGGCGTGCTGTACATCCATTGGATCAACGTGACCAGCACGGAGGCGGAAGCCGTGTACCACCGCATCCTCGGCCGCTTCGAGTGGTTCATTCAGAAGATTTTCGAATGAGCGCCCGCGCGTCCGATTTTCCAGGTCCTGGGAGGGCACCATGGTCTCGGTGATATTTTTCAACCTGTTTTTCATCGGCCTGCTGGGGTGTTGCGTGATGTGCCTGTACCGCATCGGCATCGGGCCGTCGGCGCCCGACCGCACCGTGGGCATCGATATTCTGGGCATCGTGGTGGTGGGCTTCGCGGCCCTCCTGTCCATCATGACCGGCAAGGATTACTTCCTCAACGTGGCCATCGCCTGGGCCTTGTTGAGCTTTATCGGCACACTGGCCTTGGCCAAACACCTGGAGGGAAAGGGCTTCGATGAATAACACCGCGGGAATTCTCATCATCAGCATCGGGGTCCTCTTCGACCTGATCGGCTGCATCGGCCTGATCCGGATGCCGGACATTTACAACCGCCTGCAGGCCTCCACCAAGTGCGTGACCCTGGGAACGTGCATGATCCTTCTGGGCGCCATGGTGATGGCCGCCACCACGGCCGCCGTATGGAAAAGCGCCCTGTGCCTGCTCTTCATCGTGATCACGGCGCCCACGGCCGCGCATTCCCTGGCCCGCGGCGCCTACCGCTCCGGCGTGAAGTTGTGGTCCAAGAGCGTGGCCGACCAGTACGCCGAGGATCAGTCATGAAACTGCCGGCCCTGCTGCAATTCCGGGTCTTGAAAACGGCCCTGAAATCCCTGGTGACGCCCGCGTACACCACTCCTTTTCCGCGCGAGCCCTTCGAGGCCATTCCGCAGTTCCGCGGCCGTCCCCGTTACCACGCGGACGAATGCATCGGTTGCGGGGCCTGCGCCGAGGTCTGCCCGGCGAAGTGCATCGACGTCAAGGACGAGACGACGCCCGGCCTGCCCGTGCGCCGGCTCGTGCAACATCTCGATTCCTGCATTTGTTGCGGACAGTGCGAGCGTTACTGCCCGACGGGAAAAGGCATTCAACTTTCCCACGAGTTCGACTTCGTCGGGTTCACCCCCGCCGATTTCGAGGAAAGCGTGACCAAGGAGCTCCTGCTGTGCGAGGGGTGCGGCTGCGTGCTGGCGCCCGCGGACCAAATCCGCTGGCTGGCGAAGCGCCTGGGTCCGCTGGCGTTCACCAATCCCACCGTGATGCTCACGTCGCTGAAGGACCTAGCCGTGGTTTCCGAGGGAATCAAGCCGGAAGCCCCCGCCGACCGCGGCCAGCACCTCACCATCCAATGCCCCCGGTGTCGCAGGAAAACCTCCCTTGCCGTATAATCCCTATCCCGCCGATCTGCGCCTCCAGCTCAGGAGCGTCCTCCAGGGGAAGGTCATGATCCTGGGCGTCGGCAACCGCCTGCGGGGAGACGATGGCGCCGGTTCGCATCTGATCGAACGACTGGCCGGCAAGGTCTCCTTCGCGCATGCGGACGGAGGGGTGGCGCCGGAAAACCATCTGGAAAAAATCGTGGCGGAGCGCCCCGATTCCCTCCTGATCGTGGATACCGCCGATTTCAGCGGCCGTCCCGGCGCGTACGCCCTGTTTGACCCCTTGGATCTGTTGGCGGGAGGGCTGTCCACGCATTCGTTGTCCCTGGGAATGTTGTATGATTATCTCAAGGCCAGGTTGCAGGTCAAGATCTGGCTGCTGGCCATCCAGCCCGAAACCATCGGCCTGCAGGAAGGTTTGAGCGCCAGGATTTCGGAGGCGGTCGACGTGATCGCCAAAGCTTTGATGGAATTGTTCCCCGTAGGCTGACCGGCCGTCCCGCCGGCCAAGGCCGGGAAAGGAGCAGGACCGTGAACATCTTCAGCATTCGCGAGGTATTCAAGATCGCAATCCAGATCGAGGAAAACGGCCAGCAGTTTTACCACCAGGCCGTCTCCATCGCCCAGGACGAGGGCGCGCGGAAATTATTCGGCTTCCTGGCCGGCGAGGAGGTGCGCCACCGGGAAATCTTCACCCGCCTGCTGGCGGATGCCGGAGAGTACGAATCCCCTGAGAGCTATGCCGGCGAATGGAAGGATTACCTGACGGCCTATGCGTCCAACATCATTTTTCCGGCCCAGACGCTCGCCGAGAAGATGTCCGGCATCCGGGACACGCTCGCGGCCATCGAATTCGCCCTCAAGCGCGAAATGGATTCCATTTATTATTACCAGGAAATGAAGAATTTCGTGCCTCAGGGCCAGCGTGATTTAATCCAGACCATCATCGAGGAAGAACGCAAACATTTTATGAAACTGGTGGAATTGAAAAAAGGCTACAACGGCAAGTAAAACGGCCTCTCCCGGAGGAACGCCTTTGTCTTCCTCCTCCGAGCCGCGCGGCCCGCGTCTTTTCGCGCCTCTGCGCAGGGCCAACCGGCTCGGCGTTTCGATCCGCGCAGTGAAACCCCCGAGACAAAACGCATTCAGGCAGGCAGGTGGCCGACTTCCTGTCGGTGGCAGTGTTCCAGGAAGGTTTTGACCGGTTTGTGGCAATGATGATCGCGGATCAGAAATTCCACGCCGAAGCAGTACCCTTCCGCCTGGCGCGCCTCGCACCAGACCACCCGCGAGCGAATGACGACCTGCATGGGCTTGCCGTGGCGCACATGGGTCAGGGGGCTGTTCCGGGCTTCGGGCGTGTGTTTCCGGGGAAGGTGGAAGGACACGATCAGGGTTTCGCCCGCGCTGAGCCGGACCTGGCTGTTTAAGGCCAAACCGCCGGCGCCCAGATCGCGGGACATGCTTTCAAGGGTCTGCGCCAGTTTTCCGTCCCGGATGGGGCTGCACCGTACCCCGACCTGCAAGGGAAAGCGGGGATGGCGGCGCCTCTCCAATTTACGCGCATTCGCTGGCCGCAACTTCATCGCCTTCCTTTCCGTACCGGAGAAAGACCCCCAGCCGGCCGTTCCCCTCATTTTCGTAAGCGCGGCAGCCTTTCCGCCCACTTCCGGCGTGCGCGGGTCTGATGCAATTATTATAATTTCCCACCCCGGCAATGGCAATCTTTTTTGCGTTCCGCCGCGTCCCGGAATGTGCCCGGGTCCGGACCGCCTCCTCGCATCAAAATTCGGCCTGAAACGACAACTGGTGCCGGCTGGCCAGCTCCCCCGGTTTCAGTGAGCCCGCCCAGCCCCAATCTCCGGGGATCATGACCCCCAGGTAGATGACCCGCAGGTATTTTTCCGGCTGCCAGGAAAAACCGATACGGACTGCACCATATTGCCTGGTTCGGACCTCGGGTTCCGACCACGCAGAATCATCATAGGCATCGGCCGTACGGATGGTGGTCGTGGTCGTGCTCGTACCATCGTCATAGGTCCTCACGGTCTGCCCGAAGAATGAAGTTGACTTTCGATACAGCCGGCTGGTTTCCCAGAGCCGAATAAGTTGTACGCCCAAACAGAGCGATAGTGCCGGCCGGAGTTCGCAAACCAGGCCGAGCGGCAAGATCAGCCGCGTAACCGCGAGTCTGGCTTTCAAAGCGTAATCGGCCGAGGAAGTAAGGAGCTCCGTATAATCCTGCGTGGGATCCCCGGCGCCGTATTCCCGGCGGTAAACCTGAACATCGGAATAGGATTCATCGTTTTTTTCTTCGTCGAATTGAATAGAAACCAACAGCCCGGTTCCCAGTTTCCATTTCCGCCAAAGCCATTGGGCTTGCGCTTTTCCTTCGACGAGGGAGCGGTTTCCCGCTCCGGCAAGTCCCCGCCGGGTTTCGGCGTGAGTGGTGTCCACTTGAGTGTACAAACCATTGGGATAGCTCCAGGTACTGAAATAATCTTTCACCCACAACTGATCCCAATAAGACCAGGGCACATATTCGTATCCCATGCGAACAACCGTTACCAGCGCGGGCGAAAGCGTATAGTTCACCCCGGCCTGGGCGGAGAACCCCGGACCGTTGCCGGCGCTGGCATAAGGGTAATAGGTATCGGGAGTTTGCGGAACCAGGGTCAGAGGGTCAAAGCTGGGGATGTTCTCCGCGTTCTGCCCCACTGGGGCAGTTTCAAACGGGACCGCATTCCCGGAACGGACCGAGAAAACGGGCCCGGCCTGGAAATCCACCTCCAGGCGCCGGGAGGATTGCCACTGTTTCCGGGTCCGGCCTCCGAAAATGAGCTGCCATTGACCCGTGCTGAACTCCCGGCGTTCTTCTTGAGGGGCCGTCCCGCCGCTCTGCACGCTCTGACGGTTCGCGGTTTCCCCCCGCCACAAAAGACCCACGCGCGTATCCAGGTTCGGAGCCGTGGTCAGGGAGCGCGCGAAATAAAAGACGTCGTGGCTGTAGGCCTGCAGGGCCGGATACAACAACTGCGGAAAGGGCCGTTCTTTCAAGTCGTAGCTTTCCCGGAGGTAATAATACTGGCTTTCGTTATCCTGATAAAAATAAGCTTCCTGCTCGAGTTCCAAGCCCGGCACCATCGGCGCCAAGGCCGAGGCATCGAGCCGGCGTTCATCCCAGGAGCCCAGGACATACTCCGGGCCCAGGCCGCGGTCCGTGTCCGCGCTTTCCAGCAGGAATTGGCGGCCGCCGAGGAGATTGTAAACGCGGTCCCCGGTATCGTATAAATAGGTCCGCCGGCCCCAGAAAATATTGTTTCGGGCAGCGGGCACGTAAAAGGAAAAGGCCGCCAGCAGGCCCGGTGTCTCGTTGAAAAGACCCGCGGTGGGATACTCTGCCACGGCGGGACGGAAGGAGGCCGCCGCGGAGGCGGCGTGAAAGATGAGTCCCAGCCCCAGACCCGCGAGCAGAAACCACATCCGGGGGCACATTTTTTGCCCCGCTGCGGAAGAAGCGGTGCAGGGCATGGTCAGTTGTTTAATGCACCACTGGATTCGTCCGGCAGGTAGGAATCGAGGAAATTCTTGAATAAACGGCGGCTGTAGTGATTGATTTCCAGGAACTCGATCCCCAGTTTATAGCCTCGATCCTGGGGTTTGCACCAGGCCACGCGCGAGCGGGCAATCACCGGCAGGGACATCCGGTCCGCGGGCTTCTCGGCCTGCAAATGCCCCGGCAAAAAGAACGACACGATCATGCCGTCGCCGGCTTGGAGGGCCTTGTCGGACAAAACCGCCAGGCCCCCGGCGCCCAAATTTTCGGATTGGCTGGAAAGGGCGTGAAAGATTCTGCCCTCCCGGATGGAGTTGCAGTGCACTCCGACGGTGATGGCGATTCGTTGGAAGCGGCGCCGTTCCTCGTTTTCAAACGGCAGGTTCTCACCCGGCATGGTCGACCTCCCCTGGTGGATGGAGTTGAAGCCGCCCGCCACCAAGTATAGCACACCCGTGCCCGGCAGGCGGATCCGGGCGCGATCCCGGCCTGCGTCAAGCCCGGGTTCCGGCGCGCGGCGGCCTTCTTTTAATGGCCCGGTTGTCCGGGTCCAGGTAAAACTCGTCCAGGAACTGCTTGAAGGGTTTGCGGCTGCTGCCATCCACGTTGAGGAACTGCAACCCGACGCGATACTGGTTTTTTCCCAGGGTCCGGCACCAAGCCACGCTCGAAAGAATGAAAATGGACCAGTAGCGCTTCCGCCGGCGATGCGCGGATTTGCGCCGGCGCTTGATTTTGCAGGGCAGAAAAAGTGAAATCAGCAATTTCTGACCCCGGGCGATTTCCTCGGTACTGCGGATGGAAAGGCCGTGGGCGCCCAAATCCTCGGACAGGCTTTCGAATATATTCTGCATTTTTCCATCGCGCAGGGAGGTGTATTTCACGGTGATGGCGAGGGGCATGCGCGGATACAGGCGGCGTTCGGAATTGCTGACTTTTATTTCCGCAGTCTCCAAAGGCTTCTTCCCCCAAAAGTGTGCGGCCGGGATGAATGGAAAGATTACGCAATAAATGGATGGCAGTCAAGCGAAAAACCATGCGGGGTAGGTTTGGGCCACGGCTGATCTCAGCCGCGACGGCGGGCCGAGCTGAGGCCTTCCGGCCTTCATCCGGCACCGGCCGCCGGTCCCAGGCAAGTCCGGCAGCGGGAGGGCGTCATCGTGCAAGCCCTTTCGGAGATTAATTGTACAAGTTCGATTTGCCCCAATCCATGCTTTGGGCGATCAGAAAGGCTTTCAACTGCTGCCGGCTGTAGTTGTCCAATTCCAGAAACTCCACGCCGACACGATAGAATTTCTCCTGTGAAGGAGAGCACCAAACCACGCGCGAAACCACGGCCACCTGAATGCAGTCCTCGTTGCCCAGACCACCACGATCTTCCTCCTCATTGGAACTCCGCCACGGCAGCCACAGGCTCAACATCAGCATTTCACCCACAGGCATGGCAATTTCGCTCATCAAACCCACGCCTCCAGCCCCGAGATCCTCGGTGCGGGATTCAAAAATCTGGGACACTTTTCCCCGGCTGACGAATTTAAAATAAGCCTTTAATTTCAGAGGTTTTCTCGGATAACGGCGCCTGTCATTTAACCGTGAAAGGTTGGCACTGTCGGACATTTTCATACCCTCATGATTTGTCTAACAGTTAGTATCGGGAACTCCGGAAAAATATTAAGTGTTATTTAACAATTAACCTCACCTAATAATACTATAACAAATTTTCGCCTTGATTTCATTCAAAAAATAATATTTCAAAGGCATGATGTATAAAAACAAGTTGGATGCCCTGCAAATTTTTATAGGCAATATTCCCGAGTTACTTAGCCACCATTGGTTTCTTTTTAAGTTGATGAATTGTGTCAGCAATGGTTTGACCCCAAAACCAACTTGTTTTTTCCAAGTTGTTTGGCTCGCAGGAGGGCCTGATCCGCCCGGCGCACCAGTTCCTCGGGCTCTTCCGTATTCTTGTTGCCGAAGGCCGCCGCTCCCAGGGATACGGTAATTTTCCTGTTCCGGTCTTTTACGAGCAAGCGGGCCTGTTCCACGCGCTGGCGCAATCGCTCGCCCACCACCTCGGCCCCGCCCAAATCCGTCTGGGGCAGGATAATGAGAAATTCCTCGCCGCCGTAGCGCACGACCAGGTCCACGACCCGGTTCGCGTTTTTCAGCAGCAAAGCGATTTCCTGGAGGCAGGCGTCTCCCTGGATATGCCCGTAGGCGTCGTTGACGTCCTTGAAGTCGTCGATATCCAGCAGAATGCAGGCCAGCGGGTACTGATACCGACGGGCGCGGACGACTTCCTCCTGCAGGCGCTCCTGGAGGAAACGCCGGTTGTACAAACCCGTCAAGGGATCCGTCATGGAGAGCTCGGATAAGCGCCGATTGCTGCGGCGCAGACGCTCCTGTTCGGTTTTGATCCGGAGTACGGTTTCGACGCGCGCCAAGAGTTCCTCCAGGTCAAAGGGCTTGGTGATGTAATCGTAGCCGCCCATTCTCAACCCGACCACCTTGCTGGTGGTCTCTCCCCGGACCGTGACGAAAATCACGGGCAGGTTTCTGAGCGCGGGATTTTCCTTGAATCCCTTCAGCACTTCGTACCCGTTCAACTTGGGCATGATGACGTCGAGCAGGACCAGGTCGGGTTTGACGTTCCGGACCATCTGCAAGGCCTGCTCGCCATCCCGGGCCCAGAGCAGGGTGAAGCCCTTGTTTTCCAAAACGGTTTTGATTAATTCCGCCGTTCCCTCGTCATCCTCAGCCACGAGAATGGTCTCGGCCATGGCGGGCCTCCTTGCGCGTGATGGGCGGGTCAGCCGCGGAGGACGGAGTCGCCCCGTCCTCTCCCGGAGCGTTTCTCCCGGCGGCGAGGCGGTTCAGGTTACACTTTGTTCTTGCCGGAGCTGAGCCAGGGCTTGTTGGTCCCGAAACGGGTCAACAGGATCGCACCCAGGCCGGGGAGGGTGGCGATAAAATACAACATGCCCCCGGCCAAGGGGAGAAAGTGGATGATTTTCAGAAGCAGGATGCCTACCACCACGGTCGCCGCCGGGGACAGTTTGTGCGAGATTCGCTGACCGATGAGGTAGGCCATGACCGTGATGCCGAACCAATGGGCCACGAGGAAAAACAGGATCAAAGCGAGGGAAATCGGCAGGCCGAACAGGGTCACGGCGAAGCCGATGGCCAGCGGAATCAGGACCACGGTCGCCAGCAGACCGACCAGGCTCGAGGTGACCAGATCCGCGGCTGTTTCCCTCCCGGCCAGGCGGATCTGCTGGGGCCACATCCAGACCAGGAAGACCGCCAACCCGGCCATCAGCACTGCGGTCAGGATTTTGTACAAGAGCCCGAGAAGCATGAGCCGGCCCAGGGCGAAATACGGCAGGGATTTCCAGCCGATCTTTCCGCCGACCTCCACCTTGGACCCGTTCACCCTGGCGCCCGGGTCAACCTGGATGGCCCCGCCCAGGCAGATCACGTCCCCTCCGACCCAGGAGCTTGGCTGCAGGTGGATTTTTCCCAGGATCACCACCACGTTGTGTTCAACCCGGCCCCCGATCTCCGCCGAGCCCTTGATCACAACCACCTCGCTGGATTTTTCCCCCGGGGGAACAATGGCGTTTTCCCCGATTCGCAGAATATTGCCGGCCTGCGCCCGCAGCGGAAGCAGGCAGAACCAGGCCAGGCCCAAAACCGCCAAATATTTGCCGCGCACCACAGTGTTCCCTCCTCTGCCGGATCTGCGGCCAGCCGCGAATTTTCCATGTTTTTCGCAAGGCCGCACTCCTCTTAAGCCTAGCGTTAAATATTTTTTTTCGCAAGAAAATACTTGCGTTATTCCGGGCGGACCCACCCTTTGCCGGATATTACTTCCCGGGAACGGCGGCCGGCAAATCGCGCCAGCGCCGGCAAGCGACCGCGTGTCCCGTCTCCACGGGCAGCAGCTCATTGTCATATTCCCGGCAAGGCGCTTCCCGGTACAGGCAGCGGCTATAAAAACGGCAGCCGGATTCCGGATTGACGGGAGTGGGCGGTTCCCCCCGCAGGACCGCCCTCTGCCGGCCGCGTCCGGGTTGCAGGCGCGGCAAGGCCGCGAACAACGCCCGGGAATAGGGATGGCGCGGGGCCCGAAACAGGCTTTCGACGGCGGCAATCTCCATGATCCGGCCCAAATACATGATCAAGACGCGGTCGGAGAGATAGCCCACCACGCGCAGATCGTGCGAGATGAAGACCAGCGCCACGTGCAGACGGGCCTGCAGATCCAGAATCAGATTCAGAATTTGCGCCTGGATGGAAACGTCCAGCGAGGACAAGGGCTCATCCGCCACGATCAGGTCCGGTTCCATGGCCAAGGTTCGCGCCAACCCCAAGCGTTGCTTCTGGCCCCCGGAGAGCTGATGCGGATAACGTTCCAGCAGTTCCGGTCCCAGACCCACGAGTTCCATCAGCCGGAGCACGCCGTGGGCATCTGCCGCCTTTCCCAACAGTCGCAACGGTTCAGCCAAGGTGCGCCGCAGCGTGAACCGCGGATTCAGGCTCCCCTGGGGATCCTGGAAAACGGGCTGGAAACGCCTGCGCATTTTCCGCAGGGATTTGGCATTCAGGCGTTGGAGGCTGTCCCCCGAAAACACGACCTCCCCGCGCGTGGGTTCCTCCAGGCGGCACAGCAGCCTCGCCAGCGTGCTTTTACCGCAACCCGATTCGCCCGCCAAGCCGAGGATCTCGCCGGCTTTCACTTCGAAATTCACCCGGTCCAACGCGACCAGCGTTCGGGGACGAGAAAACAATCCCCTTCTCCTGAGGCGGTAATCCCGCCCGAGGTTGTTCACCTTCAGCAGGGGCGCCTCAGACATTTTCCGGCTCCGGGTGCCAGCAGGCGAAACGTCCGCCACCACGGACCGTGTCCGGCGGATCCTCGCTGCGGCAACGCGCTCCGACGCGCGGACAGCGGGGATGAAAGGGGCATCCTCCCGGCAAGTCACCTGGATTCGGCGGGAATCCCTTGATGGCCGCCAGAGGTTTTTTATCATGGGTCAAGGGAGGAATGGAATCCAACAGACCCCGCGTATACGGATGGCGCGGGGATTTCAGGATTCTGGACGTGTCGGCGTATTCCACAATCCTCCCGGCATAAATAATCGCAATTTCATCCGATATTTCGGAAACGACGGCTAAGTCGTGAGATATCAATATTATCGACATGGCATTTACACTTTGGATTAACTCGACCAGGTCCAGGAACTGCGCCTGAACCGTGACATCCAAAGCCGTGGTGGGTTCATCCAACAACAAACACTCGGGCTCGCAGGCCAGTGCCATGGCCACCAGCACCCTCTGCTTCATTCCGCCGGAAAACTGATGCGGGAAGTCCCTGAGTCGCTCTTGCGGCCTGGGAATATCGACCCGCTGCAGCGCCTTCAGAGCCGCTTCCGCGGCTTCCTGCCGTCCCAGGTTCCTATGCTTTTGAATGGTTTCCACCATCTGGCTTTCAATGGACATCACCGGATTCAACGAGGTGGAAGGGTCCTGGAAAACCACGGCGATTTTTCCGCCCCGGATTTCCTCCCATTCGCGTTCCGACAGTCCCAGAAGTTCCCGGCCACGGAATTGGACCGAACCCGAGACCTCGCCCGGATACGGGACCAAGCCCAGGACGGCCAGGGCGGTCATGCTCTTTCCGGAGCCCGATTCGCCAACCAAGCCCAGGGTGCGGCCTGGCGCCACGGCCAAATTCACCGCCCGGACCACGACCAGGGATTTCCCGTCGGCGCCGGGAAATTTCACCCGTAAATTTTCAGCCCGCAGGGTCATGGAATCAGTCATTGGGCGTGGTTCCGCTCAGCCTGGGGTCCAAAAGGTCCCGCAGTCCGTCCCCCAGGAGGTTGTATCCCAAGACGGTCAGGAAAATGGCGAGCCCGGGAAACAGGGTCAGCCACCAGGCCTGGGTGATATAGTCCTTGCCGGCGGTTAAGATATTTCCCCAGGAGGGCACCGGGGGCTGGACGCCCAGGCCCAAGAAGCTCAAGCCGGATTCCAACAGGATGGCTCCAGCCACACCGAACGTGGCCGAAATGAACACCGGCGCCAAGGCATTGGGCAGGATGTGCCGGAAAATGATTCTCAAGTCCGGAACTCCCAGCGCCACGGCGGCGGACACGTAGTCCCGGCGGCGCAGGGTGAGAAACTCGGCCCGGACCAAGCGGGACAGTTCGGTCCAGCTGGTCAGCCCGATCACGATCATGATATTGAGCAGGTTGGGCCCGATGAAGGTGATGAGCATCAGGATGAGGAAGAGCGTTGGGATGCACAGCACGATGTCGACCGTGCGCATGATCACCTGGTCGACCCAGCCCCCGAAATACCCGGCCAAGGCGCCCAGGAAAAGGCCGATGGCCAGGGAAATGGCCACGGCCACCAGACCCACGGACAGGGACACGCGTCCCCCGTACAACATGCGCGCAAAGACGTCACGGCCGAACTCGTCGGTTCCGAACCAGTGCTGCGGGTTCGGCGGAGTCAGGCGCGTCTCCAGGTTCTGCGCATAGGGCTGATACGAAGTGATCACGGGGGCGCCCAGACTGAGCAGCACCAGGAATAAAACCATTCCCGCGCCGAGAACGGCCAGGCGTTTCCGCAGGAATTTCCGCCACCACGGGGTCTTCACAGGCGTATCCTCGGGTCGGCCCAGGCGTAGAGGAGGTCCGCCAGCAGGTTGCCCAGCAGGGTCAGCGTCGCGCCGATGACGGCAATGCCCATGATGGTGGGATAGTCGAAGGCGAGGGCGGATTCGTAGGCCAAGCGGCCCATGCCCGGCCAGGCGAAAATCGTCTCGAAAATAAACCCGCCGCCGATCAGTCCCGGCAGCGACAGGCCGATGATCGTCAGCACCGGCAGCAGCGCGTTCTTTAAAGCATGACCGTAATAGACCTGGCGGGGGTTCAAGCCCTTGGCCCGGGCCATGCGGATGTAATCCTGGCGGATGACCTCCAGCATGTTGCCGCGCGTATACCGGGAGATGGAGGCCAGCCCCCCGAAGGCCGTGATGAAGACGGGCAGGATCAAGTGCGCAAGGTAGTCCCCCACCTTTCCCGCCGGGCTGAGCCAAGCGTGGTTCACGGAACGCATACCCGAAATGGGCAGCCAATTCAGCACCACGCCGAAAAAGAGCATGCACAGCAGGGCCAGCCAGAAGGTCGGTACGCTGTAGCCGACGAAAGTAGCCACGGTAATGGCGCGATCCGCGGCCTGATCGTGATGCATGGCGGAATAGACACCCAGGGGAATGGCGACGACGAAGATCACGATCATGGACAAGCCGCTCAACAGCAGGGTGGCGGGCAGGCGCTCGCCGATTTTTTCCAGGACGGGTCTTTGGTCCACGAAGGAGCGCCCGAAATCGAGTCTCCCCAGGCGCCCGACCCAGCGAAGGTATTGCTCGGGCCAGGGCCGGTCGAGACCGTACAATTGGCGCAGGCGCGCCATGGAATCGGGCGAAATATTGGGGTTCATTTCCATCTGCACCGAAGTGAACCCGCCGGGCGTGAGATGGATGATGCCGAAGGTGATCAGCGTGATGCCGAACAGGATGGGCAAGGACAGCAACAAGCGGTGGAGAGTGTATTTTCCCATGGCGCAGAGTATAACGTATTTCGGCCCGAAAGGAAATTGCGAATTGCGCCTGTGCGTTCAGGCGATGAGCTGGTTTTCCAGGACGCCGATGGCGTCGCATTCCACGCGGACGCGATCTCCGGGGCTTAAGCTCCCGACGCCCGGCGGCGTGCCCGTCAAGATGACGTCTCCCGGCAGCAGGGTCATGATCCCGGAAATAAAGGACAGCAGGCGGGGAATCGGAAAAATGAAATCGGAAACCCGGCCCACCTGCCTGACCTGGTCGTTGACCAGCGTCTTGAACTCCAGGGCTTCCCAGTTCACCTCCGTGGCGATGGCGGGACCCAGGGGGCAGAACCCGTCAAAACTTTTCGCGCGGGTCCACTGGCCGTCGCGCTCCTGCAGGTCGCGGGCGGTCACGTCGTTGGCCAGCGTCGCCCCCAGCAGATATTCCAGGGCCTGCTCCTCGGGAATGTGCCGGGCCATTTTGCCCACCACCAGGGCCAGTTCGCCCTCGTAATCGATATGCTCCACCCCCTCCGGCCGGGGGATGGCGTCCTTGGAGGCCGCGACCGACGTGGGGGGCTTCAGGAAAATCAGCGGTTCCGCCGGCAGACGCATGTGCAACTCCTCGGCGTGGCTGCGGTAGTTCAGGCCCACGGCCACGACTTTGCTCGGATCCGCGGGCGCCATCAGCACGGCGTGGTTGGGCTTGACCGCTTTCTTGGCGGGCTGCCAGCCTTCCCAGGGGTTGCCGTTCAAGAGCCGGTAGCCCGGATTTTCCTCGATGGCGTACCGGGGCCGTTTGGCATGCAACAGGCGGTAGAAGCGCATGACCCTCCTCCTTGGTCGAACCGCACCGGGTGCGGGAATCAGTCCCGGTATTTTTGAAACTCCCGGGGCACGTACCATTTGATGAAATTGTAGCTGATGCCCGCCTTGGCGGGTTGGATGCCCAAAAAGCGCTTATGCACGGCGGGCAGATTGTCGGGCACGTACAGGAACACGTAGGGAACGTCCTTGGCGATCAGGCGGTGGACCCGGTGATAGATGGCCACGCGTTTTTCCCGGTCAAAGGTCCTGCGCCCCTCGACCAGCAACCGGTCCACCTCCGGATTGGAGTAGGAAATGAAATTGAATTCATGTTCGCCGGTCTTGGAGGAATGCCAGATGTCGAACAGGTCCGGATCGATGGACAAGGACCAGCCCATGACGAGCAGGTCGAACTTGCGCTTGTTGATGAACTCTGCCAGGAAGGTGCTCCAAGGAATGGTGCGGACCTTGATCCCGATCCCCACCTGGCGCAATTGCGACTGGATGATGGTGGCGATTTGCTCGCGCTGCTGGTTTCCCTGGTTGGTCAGAAGCTGGAATTCCAGCGGTACGCCGTTTTTACCGAGACGGCCGTCCGGCCCGTACGAGTAGCCGGCGGCGAGCAGCAGTTTCCGGCTGGCGGCGGGATCGTACGGCAGGGGCTTGACTTCCGGATCAAAGGCCCAGGACATGGGCGTGTAGGGACCGGTGCTGATCGTCCCCAGGCCTTCCAGGACGCTGTCCACCAGCGCCTGGCGGTCGATGGCCATGGCCAGTGCGCGCCGGAAGCGCGGGTCCTGAAAAACGGGGTTTTTAAGATTGAATCCCAGGTAGGTGAACCCGTTGGAGGGATAGCGGTATTTGTTGAAACGGGCGATAAAAGCCGGCTGGTTCCCTTCCTGGTTGTACTGATTGGGGGTCAGGGTCATCGAGTCCAAGGCGCCGTTCTGCAGCTGTAAAAATTCCACCGCCATGTCCGGCACGATCTGGTAGACGACCCGCTGGATGTAGGGCCGGCCCTCGAAATAGTCCGGGTTGGCTTCGAGGACCACCGACTCCGCGCGGTTCCAGGATTTAAAAACGTAGGGACCGGAGCCCACGGGATGGGTGTTGAAATCATCGGCGGTGTTGATATCCCGGCCGGCCAGCAGGTGCCGGGGGAGGATCGAAAGCGCCGCCAGGCTTTCCAGGGCCGGAGCGAACGGTTCCCGGTACCAGACGCGGAACGTCAGGTCGTCCAGGGCGGCGACCTTGGCGATGGAGGCATAGTTGCTGGCGTAGGCCGTTTTGACGTTGGGGTCCACGTAGGTCCGGTAGGTAAACACGACGTCCGCGGCCGTCAAGGGCTGGCCGTCCTGCCAGCGGATGCCCGGCCGCAGATGAAAGGTGATGATCTTTCCATCCGGCGAAACTTCCCAGCGTTCCGCCAACTCCCCCTCGAAATTCAAATCCTTGTCATAGCGTAGAAGCGAGCTGAAAATCAGGCCGGTCACCTGATGCGAAACGGAGTCCGAAGCCAGAACCGGATTTAATATGGCGGGATCGGCAATGGTCCCCTCCACCAGGGTGTCCCCGTAGGCAGGAGGGTAGGTTTGTTCGGGGTCGGGAACCCGGTCTTGGGCGGACTGGCGGCCGCAGCCGCCAGCCGCCAGGAGCAGGAGCAAGCCGGTTGCAAGCCACCATCGCCGCATCACGGAGTGCCCCGGTTCCCGGAAATCCTCGCCATAAAAATCGGCATGATTTCCTGGGGCACGAAACTCGCGACGTCCCCGCCCAGGGCGGCGACTTCCTTGACCAGCGAGGAACTGATGTAGGTATAGCGCTCATCCGGCATCATGTAGACGATTTCAAAAGCCGGAAAGAGCTTGCGGTTCATTTGGGCCAGCTGAAATTCGTACTCGAAATCCGCGATGGCGCGCAGTCCCCGCAGAATCACATTGGCCTGCCGGGAACGCATGTAATCCACGAGCAGGCCGGAAAACGAGTCGACCTCGACGCGTTCGAAATCCCGGACCGCTAAGGACACCATCCGCAGGCGTTCCTCCAGCGGAAACAGCGGCTGTTTGGGGACCTGGGCGGCCACGGCCACGATGATGCGGGAGAAAATATCGCTGGAACGCCGTATGAGGTCAAGGTGGCCCGTGGTAATGGGGTCAAATGTTCCGGGGTAAATGGCCAGGGTCTGCATGCCGCCTCCGTTCCCATGCCGGCCGCCGTCCGGAAATATCCGCGGCCATCACACCGGGTGATTATAAAAGATTATCCCTGGGTTCTCAACCCTATTCGGGCGCGGAATTCCCTTTCAACCCCGCGCCAGCGCCAAAACGCAGACGGTTTCCGCCCCTGCCTGTTTCAGGGCGCGAGCGCATTCCTGCGCGGTGGCACCGGTGGTGACCACGTCGTCCAGGACCAGGAAATTGCCCCGCAGCCGTGGATTCCTTGCTTTCAGGGCCTGATGGAGGTTCGCCAGGCGTTCGCGGCGCTTAAGCCCATGTTGCGGCCGGGTGGCACGCACAAAATGCAGCAGCGGCGCGTAAGGCAAGGACACGAGCCGCGCGAAGCCGCGCGCCAGGCGCTCCGCCGGATGTTCCCGCCGGGCCTGCCGGCCTGGAACCGGCACCACTCCCTGCCAGTCTCCTTCCGGCCAGGTTTGCAGAAACCGCCGTCTCGCCAAACCTGCGAGCTGCCGCGCGAGATTGCCCGCGGGATGCTGTTTGAAAGCCAGGACCGCGTTTTTCCAGGACCCCGCGTAGGGAGCCACAGCCACGGCGCGTTCGAATGAAAAGTGACGGGTACGGCAGATCCGGCAGGACTGGAGGGGGGGACTCAGGCGGAGGGCCGGAGTGGGGGGTAAAAACCGGCCGCAATGTTGACAAACGGGTTTGGGGCCCAAATCCGGGCGGCAATGGGAACATAAAATCGCCAATCCGCGCCGGCCGGAAGGCGCCCGGCAGGCCGGGCAGGCCGGAGGCGCCACCAGGCCCAGGGCATGGACTTTCCATGGATCGAAGAAGGATGGAAGAATCAAGTGCGGATTAGGGCATAAATGATTTTAGGCGCCATGTCTCTGAAATTTTAGAGGGCACGGCCAGTGATTCGTTGCCTGGAGGATGAAATATTTTCCGGGTGCGTGATCTCTCCGCGCCGTAGCAGAAGCCCTAGCGGACCACAGCGATTTTGCAGGTGGCTTTTTCCGCGCCGCCGACCAGCAGCCGACCCAAATAAATTCCAGGGGCAGTTTCCCGGCAATCCCATACCAGGGTTTGCCCGCGGCCCGCCGGCGTGTTTTGGCGCAGCGTCGCAATCCGTTCTCCGGCCAGATTGTAGATCTCGAGGATGACTTCCGCCGGCTGCTCCAGGGTGAACACGAAATTCATTTGCTCCCTGGCGGGATTGGGAAACGCCAACACCTGCCGCCCCCCCAAATCCAGGCTGCCCAGGTCCACGGTGGGTGTGCAGGTAAAGGTGGGGGTCAGAGCAGGCGAAGGCGTGGACGTCGGCGTGGGGGTCAGGACCGGGGTGAGGGTCACGGTGGGCGAGATCGTGGGAGTATAGGTCGGTGGTGGTCCCGCCACCAGCACATTGGCCGAGAAACCGGAAGTATTGTTGCCGTTATCCGTAGCCGTGGCGCAAACGTATTCCCCGGCCGTCACCAGCCCGCCGGAATTCAGGCTCCAGTTGCCGCCGCCGTCGGCTGCGGCGTAGCCCAGGTAGCGTACGCTGCCGCCGTTTCCGCCCGCTCCCTCGGCCACGAACACTTCGACGTAATCCCCGGCCAGGGCCGTGCCGTCAATGGTCCCGGCGGAATTCGCGCCGGTGATGACCGGCGCGGCCTTGGCCCCGTTGCCGCCGCCGAGCAGCTCGATGGCCGTGTTCGAGCAGGCCGTGATGGTGTTGCCCCAGATCGCGTTGCCGAGCGTTGCCGCCCCGGAGACGCTGACTCCCACGTTCACCTGGGAAATCAAATTGCCCTGGCCGGCCGGTTGCCCGCAGAAATTGCCGTGCGCGTCCAGGGCGAACGACACGCCCAGGGTCGCCCCGGTGGCGGCACCGTCGGGCCGCAGGCCGATGCGGTTGGCCGTGATGGTGTTCCCGCAGACGCCCGCACCCCATGTATGGATCGATCGGGCCAGAACATTTCCGGAAATAAGATTGTACCCGGCGCCGTTCAACGCAATGCCCGTGTTGTTGCCGTTCGCCAACGTGGCCGTGCCCAGGGCGTTGAGGCCGAGGTAATTGCCGATCACTTGGTGGTGCGCAGCACTCATCAAATAGATGCCTTCCCAGGCGTTCGCGGAAACCACGTTGCGGGCCGAGGCCCCGGTCCCGCCGATCAAGGTGGGTCCCGCGGAGGACATCAAGACGATCCCCCGGTCCAGGTTGCCCAGGGCCGACAATCCGTCTCCGCTCAAACCGACATAATTTCCGGCTATGGTATTCCCGCTGCCGGTATTCACGGAAATGCCGGAAGAGGCATTGCCGGACACCACGTTGCCCAGGAAGATCGCGCCCTGGTTGTCCCCGCCGATCAGATTGCCGCTGCCGTTGACGGTCAGACCCGCAGTATTGGGGCGCGCGGCCGTGCCGCCGTCGTTGGTGCCGATGTAATTGCCGCAGACGGTGTTGCCGTGGCCGATGACATAGATCCCGTATCCTCCCTGGGTGTTGCCCGAGACCACGTTGCGTTCCAGCGTGTTGCGGTCGCCGCCGATGAGGTTCCCGTCCGCGCCGTTCAGATACAGGCTGTAGGCATTGCTGACAAAGCCGTCTGCGCTGCTGCCGTTGACACCGATGAAGTTGTTCTGGATCGTGGTGTGACGCACGCGCGTGGGCGTGCTGCTGCCCTGGAACAGGATGACGTTGTTCTGCAGGTTGCCCGCCACCACGTTTTCATATCCGGCCACGGGCAGTCCGATGAAGTTGCCCTGGGCCTCTTGCAGTCGAATGCCGTCTCCCTGGTTCGGCACGGCCGAGGTTTCACCAACGTTCAAACCCACCACGTTGCCGCATAGCGTATTGCCGAAGCAGGTGGCGTTCTCCAGCAGCAACCCGTAGGCCGTGTTGCCGGACACCAGGTTGCCCAGACCCAAACCGCGGTCGCCGCCGATCAGGGTCTGGACGGCGGCGTCAAGGTATATGCCCACCGCCTGGACGCCCAGCGCGGCCGTTCCGGCCGGGTTGGTGCCGACCGTGTTCCCCTGAATCCGGCTGCGGTAGCTGTTGACCAAATAAATGCCCGTGGTGGCGTTGTCCGCGACGATGTTGCCCTCTCCCGGCCCGCCGCCGATGCGGTTGTTTTGTCCCTGATCGTAAATGCCCCAAATGTTGCCCCGGGCGGTCCCGGCCCAGTCCAGGCCCACCCGGCAGTTGGCCACCCAGTTGCCGTTTGAGAGCAGGGAAACGCCCGAGGTGCTGTCCACCAGGGCCAGACCCGTGATCGTGCTGCCGTCGCTGCCGGAGGCAAACGAGAAGCAGGTCGTCCGGTTGGCGCCTGTACCGTCGTGCGCGCCCACGCTGTTGGAGTTGCCCCGGATGTCCACCTGATCAGTAATCGTCAGGTTTGCGTGCACGGTGATGGAATTACCGGTGACAAATCGGATAATATCCGGGCCTGCCGACATGTTCGCCTGGGATACGCACCAGGGCAGGGACCCGGGAGTGGCCACGTCGGCGGAATTGTTGGTGACATTGTAAATGGCGGGCGTGGCCGCGAAAGCCGGTTGAATTCCCGGCCCGAGGATTCCCGCCGCTAAAACCGCGAACCAGCACCCGCGTTGCAACTTTTTCATTGCGCAGCCCCCTTGATGGACTCCCCGCCCCGGCCCGCGCATCGCACGCGGCCCGAGGCGGTCGCTCCGAGGTTAAAAATAAAACATGACCCCGCCAGACAAGCCGCTGTTGGCCGGGCTGGTGATCCCGATGTTCCCTTCCAGGAGGAACTCCACCTGCCGGGACAGGGGGATGGCCACACCCAGATCAAAGTACAGCGGCACCAGGACCTCGGTGGTCCGGTCCGCGTCGTTCTGCAGAACCTCGAAATCCGCATCCAGGGCGCCGTACAAGCTGAAGGTCTTGAAGCGGTTGGAGAGAATGAGGGAGGAGTCGAATCCCAGGTGGGAGGTGCCGTGGGCCCCGGCCACCCAGGATATGCCGGGCGTGCCCGCCCGGTCGGGAAGAAGCACGAACTCCACATCCGCCCCGAAATAAGTATAGGAGCCGAATCCCAGCTTCAAATCCAGGTCGATGGCGCGCGTCAAGCCCACGCCCCCGTGCAGGTAAAGTAAAAATTCGGCGGGCGAAAAGGCGAAGCTGGGCTCCAACCCCAGGGCGAAATGTCCCGGGCGCAGGGTCGTGGCCGTGCCGAAGACCCCCGCCTGGAGCGGGGTCCACGTGCCTGCCACCAGCATTCCGGCCAGCAAGATGGAAGCGGTTCTTCTTTTCATGTCAGATTCCCCTCGCTTGTAGAATCCGGCGCAGCCGGATTCGCCCGGCGCCCCGCGTTTTTTCCTCCGCAGCATTATGCCATCAAGGCTGGAAGCTGGCAAGGCTTTATCCGCCCTCCGGCGCGCACGCCGCCGGCGCGGGAGGTGCGGTTTTTTACTTATCGCCGCCGCGGTTTTGAGGTATGATGAAGGCAGCCGCGAGGTGATGCAAAGGCATGAGCGAAGCCAAAACCACGAATCCCGCCTGGGCGGACCTTCCCGACGAAGCGCTGCTCAACGTCCGGATGAGCGATCTCAAGCTTTCGCTCGCGGGCACGTATTTGGAAGGACTCATCCAGGAACTGTACCGCGAGCTGGAGGAGCGCGGGCTGGTTTTCAGACCGCCGTGTTACTTGGGCGATGAATGGTTCACGCCCGACGGCGTTCCCGCCATTTCCATCCCCTTTTACCTGGCGCATCCCCGTTTGAAACAACTCGAGCAAAACATGATGCTCGAGGTGGAGGGCGGTGCGGAGAGCGACTGCTTGAAACTGCTCCGGCATGAAGCCGGCCATGCCTTGTGTCACGCCTTCCGCCTGCCCCGGCGCCCGCATTGGCGCCAGGTCTTCGGCCAGCCGAGTCAAGAATTCAAGGATTTCTACCATTATCAGCCCTACAGCAAGCGTTTCGTCCGGCACCTGGAGAATTGGTATGCCCAGAGCCATCCGGAAGAAGACTTCGCCGAGACTTTCGCCGTCTGGCTGACGCCGGGCTCGGATTGGAGAACCGTGTATCAGGGCTGGCCGGCCATGAAGAAGCTGAAATTCGTGGACACCCTCATGCAGGAATTGAAGGGGCAAACGCCCCTGGTGTCCGGCGGCGAGCAGGCCTGCGCCGCCCGCCGCCTGCGCCGTCGCCTGCGCACGCATTACGAACGGCGCCGCAAATTCTACGCGGAGGACGATCCCAGCCTGTTTGACAGTGATCTGCAGCGCATCTTCGCGGGCGCCGGTTCTCCCGGCCACGGCCAGCCGGCCTCCCGTTTTCTCCGCCGCCAGCGGGTCCAGGTCCTGGAGGTCGTGGCCTTCTGGACGCGCGAGCGGAAGTTCACGGTCAGCCGCCTGCTGCGCAAGCTGGCCGCACGTTGCGACGAACTGCGGCTATACCTGCCGGCGGATGAGAGCCGAGCACTCCTGGATATCGCAGCCTATTTGACGGCCTTGGTCGCAAATTATCTCTTTACCGGCAAATTCAAGGGGCGCCTATGATCCGGCGATTGAAGGTTCTGGTGATCTTCGACACGCCGACCCGTCCCACCGGCCCGGACTTCGCCGCGCTGTTCAACCCCGAGGACTGGAAACCCGAACAGGACGTCATCGACGCCCTGAAAAAGCTGGGCCACGAGGTCCGTCTGCTCGGGCTCTTTGATCAAATCCGGCCGCTCATGATCGAGATTCGCCGCCATCCGCCGGACATCGTGCTGAACCTGCTGGAATCCCTGGCGCACGAGCGCAGCCACGAGAGCAATATTGCGGGCCTGCTGGATCTGCTGAACGTCCCTTACACGGGCTCCCGCCCCGTGAGCCTCAACCTGTGCCGCAACAAGCTCTTCGCCAAGCGCATTCTGTCCCCGCACCGCATCAAGGTCCCGCGGGCGGTCGTGTTCCCGTTGGGACACCTGAACCGGAGCATCAAGCACCTCAAGTTCCCCATCTTCGTAAAGCCGCTGGGGCTGGAAGGCTCCGACGGCATCGCCCAGAGTTCCTTCGTGGAAAACACGGCGTCGCTGCTGGAGCGCGTTCGCTTCCTGCACGCCCATTTTCAGGCCGACGCCATCGTGGAGGAATACATCGAGGGCCGGGAACTCTACGCCAGCGTGCTCGGCAATCAGCGCCTGCGGGTGCTGCCGCTGCGCGAGATCGTGTTCACGGCCTTTCCGGAGGAGAGGCCTAAATTCGCCACCTACAAGGCCAAATGGGACGAGGCCTTCCGCCAAAAATGGGGCATCCAGAACACCTTCGCCGCCCCCCTGCCCGAAGGCACGGAGAAAAAGATCGCCCAGATCAGCCGGCTGGCCTTCCGCGCCCTGCAGCTCCGCGGTTACGGCCGGCTCGACCTCCGCCTCACGCCGCAGAACGAGGTGTACGTCATCGAGGTCAACCCCAATCCCTCCCTGGCCCGGGACGATGAGCTGGCCCAGGCGGCCATCAAGGCGAAAATTCCCTATCCCCAGCTCATTCAGCGACTGCTCACACTGGGATTGCAATCCACCCGCTCCAACCATCACTGACCGCCTGCAGGTCTCGGAGCTGGTACGGGAAATCACTTCTCCATCAGCTTGAGGATTGCGGTTTCGACCGCTTTCCCCTTTTCCGGATTGGTGAAGTTTTCCACCGACCGGGCAATGCGCGGCGCCAACACCGGCAAATCCTGCAGGACGATATCGGCCGGCGTTTTATTGATGTGCTTGCACTGGGTCTTCAGGATGGGATCCGGGAAATAGCAGTAAATCCGGATGATCTCAAAGATCCTTTGCGCCAAGTCATTGTAAGGTTGTTGTGCCATGCTGGCCGACGATTCCGCGCCTAAGCGCCGTAGTATTGTTTCTCATATTCCGCCAGCTTCGAATAGGGCGCCATGATGAATTCACACCGGTCGTGGCCGCAGGCGGTGCACCGGGTCTCTTTGGCATGCACCTCGATCCCGTAGGCCTCCGAGCACCAGCCGGCGGAATAGCCGGCGCTGAAAAAACAGATGGGATGCGCGGGTTTCAAGCCCTTCCGGATGTAGATTTCCGACTCGAAGGTGTTGGGATGCTGATACTGCAAAAAATAATTATTGTCGGGCGACGGCCGTGACGTGGCGTAGATATCCACGAAGGCCCAGCCGCTGTAGGCGAAGTGCACCGGCCCGGTCGACAGTTTTTCATTCGGGTCGGTCAACCCGCGGCTCTCCGAGAAATTTTTGGAATCCGCTTTCCCGATGACGCGCGCCATGTTGTAGATGAATTCCTGCGCCTGCTCCTCTCCGAAGGATTTTTCCAGCTGGTCGAAGAGGGCCAGGAATAAACCCTCGCCGCGTACCAGGATGTACCTTTCCCCGCCGACATGGATGGTCCCCTTGCTGGGTTCGCGCCGGAACTCCTGGAACAGGCTGTCCACATATTTTTCAGCGATCTCGAACAGGGGTTCAAACGGCTTTGGAACTTTTACGGTCGTAACCATGACTCCCTCCCCGGTCAGAATAAAAACCGCGCAGCGGTTTTTTGGAAAACCTCGCTTCCGGACCGCCCGGGGTCGTCCCGGCGGCCCGGTTCGGGCCCGCCTTATTTGATGACCGCCACCTTTCGGGTCTGATGGTAGCGCGATTGACCCTCGGCGTGTATCAGGTAGACGCCGCTGGCCACGGTCTCCCCGCGCTCGTTCCTGCCGTCCCATTGCAGCAGGGCGATGAAGGGATAGGCCGGGGAAAAGCCCGGAGGAATATCTTGATCGAAGAGCGTCCGCACGTGTTCGCCGGCCAGGTTATAGATCTTGATCCAGACTCTTCCCGGCTGGACCTGGTACAGCTGGATGGGCACGAATTCCTGGAGCGCAGGGTTGAAGGCGTTGCGCAGGACCTCCAAATGGTTGGTGGGCGCCTGCAACACCACTTGCGCGAGCGGATAGGCCGGACCTTCGTGGTACAGAAGGTTCGCGGCGTCGAAATCCAGGGCGTGCACGCGGTAGTAATAGGCGGCGCCATAGTCGACGTCCAGGTCGACATAGGCGTAGGAGGTGATGGTGGCGGAACCCACGTCGAGGGTGGGGGACGCTCCCAGCAGGGCGAAGGTGCCGCCGCCGTCCTCGCTGCGGTACAGGTTGTAGCCGACGATGGGATAGTCGCCGGGTACGGAGGCGTTCCACTCCAAGCGGACGCTCTTGCGCAGCTGCGCGGTGCGCAGCGAGGGGTCGGGGGGCAATTGCGGCGGCCTGAAGGGAATGGCCCAGCTTTGGGCGGAGCGGGTGCTCTCGCCGGCGTCATTCACGGCCGTCATGGCATAATAATACCTCACCGTGTTCGTGAGGCCGGCGCCGTCGACGGTAACGTTTTCGGTGGGCTGAATGTTCTGAATGGGCACGCCGAATTGATTGGCGTCCAGACTGCGGTACAAATAATAGGCGGAGGCATTGGAAACGGACCGCCAGATGATTTCCACCTGCCGGTCTCCGGAAATGAGCTGCAACTGCTCGGGCGGATACGGCGGCACGGCCACATTCGCGGTGGCCGTCAGGGCCAGGGCGTCCGGGATCGTTTGCCCCAAACCGTTGCTGGCGGTCAGTTTGTAAAAATACGCGCCGTTGGCAAGGTGGTTGTGGGCGTAGGCCGCGCCCGCGGTCGTGGTCAGAAGAACCGGCTGCCCGTAGCCGCTGTCGGTTTGGTAGAGGGAGTAGACCGCGCCGGTCGTGTCGCCCGCGACCCAGGACAGGAGGATGCTGTCCGCCTGGACTTGGGTTGCCAAGGCCACGGGCGCGGCCAGGGGCTGGGCTTGCACGGTCACCGTGTTGGACAGGCCGGCGGGCTTGCGGGCCTGCAGGGAAAACGCATACACGGTTCCATTGCTCAAACCCTGGGCGACGCGGGTGGTGGCGGCATCGCCCGGCAGGTCCCCCAGGTAATTCCCGTCGCGGTACAGGACATACCCCGTGAGGGCGTCCGCCTCCGGATTGGACCAGGACAGGTCCACGCTGGCGGAAAGGCCCACCTGGGCCTGGAACGCGGAGGGGGGAACCGGCAGCGCGTTGGCGGTCGGGGTCGCGTACACCGCCGCGCTCAAAGGCCCTTCCCCCAGGGGATTGACCGCGCTGACGGCGTAGGGATAAGCCAGCCCGTTGACGACGCCGGTGTCGAGGAATTCCGGAGCCCCCGTCACGGCGTAGGGCGTCGTGGAATTGGGATCATAATCGGCGCGGTACACGCGGTAGGCGGTCGTGCCGCCGCCGGCCGCGTTCCAGGTCAGTTTGACGAAACCCGCCCCGCCGTAGGCGAGCAGGCCGGCGACGGGTCCGGGGAGGCTGCGCGGCACGGCCGTGGCGGTCGTCCTGGCGCTCAGGGAATTGCCGAGCAGGCTGGCCACGTAAAAATAGTAGCGCACATCATTCACCAGCGGGGACACGTTCGCGGAGGCGGCGGGCGTATTGATCGCGACCTCGCCCGCTCCGGGCGTGGCCGTATAGAAAAGGCGGTACCCCTCCGCGCCGCTCACCGCATCCCAGGCCAGGGCAACGGCTCCGTCCTGGGCCGTGGCCGTCACCGCGCCGGGCGCCGCCGGAGCCCCCGCCAGGGTGGTGGGGGCAGAGACTTGGGCCGACGCCGGACCCGTGTTTCCCTGGGAGTCCACGGCCGCCACGCGATAGAGATAGGCGTTGGCCGTTCCGGTGGCGGACACGGCCGCATCCAGGTATTCCGTCGCGGGGGCGGTCACGAAAAAGGATGCGGCCACGGCCGTGGGCGTCGTTTCGCGGTAGATCGCATACCCCGTCACGGGGAACGTTTCCTGGACCACCTGGCTCCAGGTTAATCCGACCTGCCAGGCCGGCGCGGATGCGGCGGTGGCGGTGAGGCCCGCCGGCGCCAGGGGCAGGACCGCGGGGATGGCCGTGACGGTGACCGACAGCGGCCCTTCCCCGGCGGCATTGACCGCCGAGACCGCCAAGGCGTACGCCGTGCCGTTCACCAGGTTCGAGAGCAGCGTGGCCGATTCGGGCGGAGACCCCTGAAGCCGGCCGACCTCTCCCCCGTCCTGGTAGATCACGTAGGCGCTGACATTCTCCCCCGGCGGCGAAGCCTCCCAGACCAGGCTGACCGCGGTGTTCCCGGCCTGGGCCCGCACATTGCCGACTTGAGCGGGCGCAGCCGCCGCGAAGCCGCCCCCTGCCGTCCAGCCGGCGAGGACGGCAGCAAGCATGAAGCGCGCCAGGTTTCGCATCTTCGTCCCCCTGCCGAACCCCGGTGCCGCGTCCGCGAGCCTTTAAAAGGTCGCGTTCAAGCCCAGGGAGAGTCCGATGGCATAGTAGTTCTTATTGCCCTCGGTGAAATTATAATACCATTGGTTCGTCACCTTCAAATTTCCCTGAACGTTCCGCCACAAGGCATAGTCGAAGGTGGTGTCATTGGTGTAGGTGTCCGTGCTCAGCTCGTTCCCGCTGATGCCCTGCTCGGTATTCCGCACCAGCTTGATGTTGAACAAATTGGAGATGCGCAGGGCCTGCTCGATCTTCAGGATGGCGCCGTTGAAGGGCCAGAAATTGGGCAAGCGGATGGGCTGCTGCATCTTCAGGTCGTAGGACAGGGAGATCCCGCCCGAGTATTCGTTGCGCGTGGTGATGATGTTGAGATTCTGGCCGCTTTGATTGGCGGTGGTGTTCATGCCCAGCGCCAGGTTGCCGTTCAAATCGTATCCGACCCGGAACGGCAGCGTCAGCGTGGTGTTGTGCCCGATGACCCGTGAAGTCTCGATGTCGTTGGTATCGAAGTAACGGCTGCGGGTATAGGTGTAGTCCACGTTCAACAGCTGCAGCTTGATCAGCTCGCTGAAGGAAGGAATGCGGTTCCAGATGACGTTGGCGCCGGTGGACAGGGTCTGCTGGGTGTTGAAATTCAGCAAGTTCATCTTGCGCGACCAGTAGTAGGAGTATTTCGGGACCAGGGTCACGACGGAAAAGAGGTTGATGTTGCTGTTGACGGTGTCGGTGTAGGATTTGGAATTGATGTTGGCCCGGTTGAATACGTCCTCGAAGGGATGGGCGTGATCCACCGGGGCGTCAAAGCCGTCGGGGTTGATCACCCACAGATCGGAAAAATCCAATTTCCCGATGGGATCCTCGGTGGGAGTGAGCGGGGTGTCGTTTTTATGTTCGAAGGTTGCGGACACGTTGTAGCTCCGGCTTAAATTGAACTTCGGAAACTGCGACCAGCCCAGGATATCCCCGGGGGCCAGCCCCAGGCGCAGATCCAGGGTCCCGCTGGGGATCGAAAGGGTGTTGTTGACGTAATCGCGCACATTGGTCATCGAATAGGCCGCCGAGGGAGAAAGCACCGGCAGGTTGAGAATGTCGGCGTTCAGCTTGGCGATGCGCTCGATCCGTGCCACCCGGTAATCGTCGGAAAAATAGCGGTTGTTGTCGGGCGTGAAGGCGGGATTCAGTTCGGAGTAAAAGCGGTACAGGGTCAGGTAACCGCGGCTGCTGGCTTGGGAATAGGTGAAGCTGGGGCTCAGGTTCAGATATTCGATGGGACGGTAACTGCCGTTGTAGGTATAGCGTTCCTCGCGCGAATGCGACCAGCGGTCGTACAGGTCATAGCGGGCCAGCTTCGTGACGCCCTCGGGATCGTAGACTAAGTGGACGTCCTCGTAGGTCAGCGAACCGTTCAGGGAGGTGGAACCGATGGGAATGTCAAAGATGGCATCCGGGAAGCGGTAGGAAATCGCAGGCGACAGCGTCTGCCGTTCCTCGAGGTTGTTGACTCCGTTTTGCTGGCTGATGTAATCCGTGGTCTTGCGCTGGCGCGAGCCCCTGACCGAAAGGTCCAGGCCGGTGATCTCGCTGAAGCCGATGTCGCCCGAGATGGCTTCCGTGGTCAGGTCGGGCGTGGCGTAACTGTTGGAATAGGCCGGGTCCGAGCGGTGCTCCAGCTCGGTGTAGTTTTCGTTTCTGGACCAGGTGACATTGACGGGCAGGAAGGCGAATTGGGTCATTTGGGCGCTGACCCGGGAGGACGTGGCGTGCTGCTTCCCGGAGGGCGTTTCGTCGATGGTCAGAAAATCGGAACCCATGTCGCGCAGCTCCGTCCCCACGGTCAGAATGTCCGACACCTTGGTATTGGAGGCCAAGCGGAAGGCATTGCCCAGCCGCGCCCGCCCGTCCGTGACGCGGAGATTGTTCAGCCACAGGATTTCGTCCTTGCTGAAGGTGTTGGGATTCTTCACGCCGATGGATATCTGCGTTACCCGGGTCAGGCTGGGAATGACGCCCGGCTGGAAATGCTCGCTGCGGTTCAGGTCGCTTCCGTCCAGTTCCACGGTCAGGGTGTGCCAGCTGCCCAGGGGAACCTCGTCCAAGGACAGGTTGTACTGGTAATAGTTGTTGTCGTCGATGCCGAGCCGGATGAACAGGTTCTCGCCGTAATCCAGCGGCGTTTCCTTATACACGTCCACGCGCAAATAGCGGTAGCCGGAATAGTCGTAGCCCGCGCCCAGGGTCAGCTGGCGCCGCAGGAAGTAGGCCGCCTGACCCGCGACGCTGGTCGCCAGGGGGTCCACCACGTCCAGGCGGTTCAGATTATACTGGAGCATCAGGGCCCGTTCGCCGCGGACCTCCTGGGCTTCGTTGTTTTTGTCGTAAATGTAGAAGTTGGTGTTGGGTACGTAGTTCGCGTCGGTCTCCAGGCTGATCGCCGTGGCGTTGAACTTTTTGGGATCCGGTTCGGCCAGCAGGTTTCCCGCCAAATCCCGGGTACCGGGGGCCACCATGGCCTGCCATTTGTTGCCGGTCAGCTGGATGCTTTCGAATTGCACGTAGCCCGCGCTGGGCACGGCCGAGGCGCCGTTGACCCAGAGGCGCACGTGCTTGATGAAACTCAGGAACTGCGTACTCTGGACCTGGTCCGTGGGCAAAACGTCCCCCAGGCGCCGGGTAAACTGCGTGAGCGGAATCTTGATGAAATTCCAGCCGGGGGACAACACCTGCTCGTATTCATAGTAACTCTGGGTGGTGTCGAGAGTGTCGTTGCGGTCGAGGTCCTCGGTGTTCAAACGGTTGTTCCCCTCGCCCCAATAGCCGGGAGGGGCGCCCGCGGCGTACACGCCGGGAGGCCCCAGGGGATCCGTCCGGATGACGGGCTGGTTGTTTTCGTAAACCAGATAATGATTGATGCCGACGTCCTCCCCCGGGCCGAGGTTGATGCGGTCGCCCTCGAAATTCAGGCGTCCGTTGCCGTTGGAATCCTCGCTGATCACCCCCAGGTCGAAACGCAGGGTCACGGGCTGGCTGGCGTCCGCGGAGGAAAAAACGGAAATTTCCAGGTAGCGGTAGTCGTGGAGGTTGGTCCCGGCCGAGGACAGCGCGTACACGAATCCGTCCCAGTTGTTCGCGGTCAGCTGGTTGTAATCCCAGCGCAGCTGGTTCTTCTTGTCGTCGCTGTTCACCGGGATGCGGCCCAATTCGTAGACCACCGAGGGACTGATGTAGTGCCGCATGCTCGGGGCGGGAAACTGGGTCGGCGCGCTGGAGGCGAACCAGGTGTTGTTGTCCATCGGCAGCGATAAAATGTTGTCCGATCCGTCCATGTTGTCGACCATGGCCACGGCGTTCTCGCCCGCGCGCCGGTAGGTATTGATCTCGTAGGCGCTGTAGGCCCCTTCCGCCGCCACGTCCAGGGACACCGGCACCTTGGCCTCCTCCCCCAGGAGCGGGGACAGCAACTGGCTGAAATCGTCGGGGTTCAACGACAGCTTGGTGTCGCCGTCGATTAAGGACAGGGAGGTGGGGGTGGAACGGATATCCGGGATATCCTGGGGGGCCTGGCTGGCGTTGTACAGGAAGGTGGAACCGAGGGAGAGTTTGCTCTCGATCAAGTCGTATTCGGCCCGCGCGCCGAAGAGGTTGGATTGGAATTTGCCGCCGAAAGGCAGGTATTCGTAGGTTACGGAGATATCCGTGCTGGCGGAAATGGCGTCGGGATTGAGAAAGGTGATGAAGCCCGTGTCGTAATCGATGAAATAATCCGTGTCGCGGCGCAATTTGACGCCGTCCTTCTTGATGACCTCGGAATTCTTAATCACGTTCCAGTGCGAGAGCTGGAAGCTGGAAATCTTGTTTTTCAGCTCGATATGGATCGAGTAGTTGTGCCCCTCGTTCGAAATGGCGCTGCCGAGCCGGCTGTTGTAGGCGGGATTATAGGAATCGAGGCGCGTGGGATCGTAGTTGTCCGAAGTAAACAACGCCGGGGCGTTTCCGCTGGCGCTGGTTCCCTGGAAGGGGTAGGTATGGAAGAAGTGCAGCGTGCCGAAGGTGGGATCGATGGTGTAGTATTTGTCCGATTCGTCCGGGTTGGAGGGCTGCGGAATGAACTTCTCCTCCCCGCCGGTCCCGAAGATCTTGATGACGAAGGTGGGGTCGGTGCGCGGGTCGAGGATGTTCTGGAACCCGAGGGAGTAGCGGTTCATGAGCATGAGGTCATAGCGCCGCTCGCCCGTCGAAGTATTGTAGTCCTGCAGCAGGTGGGCCGTGTTCCGGGTATAGCCGCCGGCCGGCACGTACAGGGTGGCGGGGTTGAAGTCCAGATTGCCGGCGGGCGTGTACCCCACGGATATGGAATTCCCGCTGGCGTCGAGGTAGTAAAACGCGGTGGCCACCGTCCAGGCGTAGTTCAGGGTCGAGGCAAACGTGACAATGCCCCGTTCGTAGTCCACCGTGTAATCGATCCCGGGCGACAGCCGGTTGAAGGCGAAGGCCCGGGTGTTCCCCGCGGCTTCCACGCGGTTCACGCGCACCGTGTCCACGTTGTCCAGGCCGTTGGTGATGTAAATCTGCACCGAGCCGGGCAGGATGCCGTGGCTGGCGCTGGCCGTGTTCCCGAAGGGCAGGTCGGGGTGGTTCACCTGGGCGGGATCCTTGGTGAGGAAATAGGACTTGAAGGAGGAAAAGTTCACGTCCTGGATGTCGACCACCCGCGGCGAGGCGTTGCCTTCGAATTTCTCCGTCACGGTGATGCCCTTGGTCTGCGCCCCGATGGCCGTAAAGCGGAAACGGTCCAGTCCCACCCGCAGCTTGGCGCCGAAGAGTTCCTTGTTGTAGCCGGCGAATTCGGTGCGCGGGAGGTCGAGGCGGATGTCGCCGAACGCCGCTTCCTGGATGACCTCGTCCGGATCTCCCGCGTAGACGATGGAAATCTTGCGCTGCTCTTCGGTCCGGTCGTCGTAATCCACGTCCACCGATATTTTTTTCCCGACCTTGCCCTGCAGCTTGACCTGCAGCTCCTGGTCGAGGTTGAAGCCCTTCGTCAGGCTGGACGTGGTGGGCAGGCTGCGTTCCTTGACGCCGTCCTGCACGTCCAGGGGGAAGACCTGCGTATAACCCAAGTCGATCTTTTTCCGCCCGGATATGGTCAACGAGGATTCCGGCGGCAGGCCCGGAATGGCGGTGGAAAGTATTCCGGTCTGCGGAATTTCCAGCGGAGGCCGCGGGCCGGACTGGGCCGGCTCCGAGTCGTCGCTCTCATTGCCGGCGTCGTCCACGGTCCGGACCCGGTAGGTGTAGTACTGCCCCAGGATCGGCTTGCTGGTGCTGTTGGATTCCGAGTCCAAGTAGCTGGTTTGCGTCACGAGCTTCCGATTGAGCGGCCCCTGCAGGTTCACCGGGTCCGTGCCCCGGTAGAGGTTATAGCCCGCCACCGGATACGTTCCGGCCGACCCCGCCGTCCAGTGCAACTCGATGCTATCGTCGGTTTTCCCGGTGGCGGTCACATCCTGGGGAGCGACGGGAGGGATATGGGGGACGGCCGAGACCTGCGAGGCGGGCGGACAAATGTTTCCCATCCGGTCCTGCGAGGCGATCATGTAGTAATACCGCTCTCCGTTGACCAGGGGATTGTCCGGCGTGCCGCGGTCCGTATAGGTCAAACCCTTGAGAGGCTGAACCTGGAGGGCTTCCCCTTGTTCCCCCTCCTGCAACGAGCGGAAGAGCAGGTAGCCCGCCAGCCCATGCTCCCCCACCGAAAACGGCGTCTGCCAGCTCAACACGACCGACTGGTCGCGTCCCTTGGCCGCTAACGCCATGGGCGGGCACAGTTCGCCCGTGTTGACAACCTCGATGCTTGTCATGGAACTCGAGTTGCCGGCGGCATCCACGGCGATCAGCGCATAATAATACCTCGCGTTCGGCTGGGGCGGCCGCAGGGATTCGGCCGCGGAATCCAGAAAATATTCCTCGCCGATGGGTTTGCGATTCAACGGCTCGGGCCAGGCTTCCCCTGGCCCGGGCGCGGCGATTTCCTGCTCAGAACGGAAGACTTGGTAACGGACGGACAAGCCGAACGGAGAGGCCAGCGGTTCCCAGGCCAAAAGGACCTTGTCCGCTCCGGTTTTGGCCGCAAAACCCGAGGGGGGGCCCCAGTCCATGGCGGGCTGGGGGGTGGCTTGCGCAGAAGGCGTGGCACCTGTGGCCTGGATCGCCGGAACCGAAGCGGTTGCAGTGCTCGACCGGGCTTCGGGCAAAACATTCTCTTGGGCGAAGACCGGGCTTGCGCACATAGTCCAACAAACCAGGACAGCGAAAAAGGCCGTTTGTTTGCGCAAAGGAGACAAAAAACCTCCCGCGCTTCCTGACGGAAGCGATGCAAAACCCTGGAATATAATATTTTATTATCCCAAGATAAGGAAAAACTCGCAAGTTTATATTTATTCGCCAAGCTTTCCTTGACAGTTTGCATTTATCCCCATAAAATTACAAAAATATTAACAAGGGATGTCCCGGTTGAAAAATATCGAGAAGCGTTTCTGGCTGACCCTTTTGATCCTAACCGGCCTGCGTCTCTGTTTCGTCGGGCGTTTTGAATTGGCTCCCGACGAGGCGTACTACTGGGCCTGGTCCCGGCATCTCGCCTGGGCTTATTATGATCAGGGGCCCATGCTGGCATGGTTCATCCGCTTTTTTACGACCCTGTCCGCCGCGAATACCGAAACCAGTGTCCGGCTGGGAGCCGTCTTGCTGTCCGCGCTGACCTCGTGGGTTTTTTTTGTCTGGCTGCGAAAAATGTTCCGGGATGCGCGCGCCGCCTGGCTCGGGTTTCTAGCCTTGCAGGCGGCGCTGTTGTTCGCCGTCGGGGCGGTGCTCATGATGCATGACTCCCTGATGATGTGCGCCTGGGTGGCCGCGCTGTTCTTTTTCTACCGGGCGCTCTTTGAAGATTGGCAGCCGGGATGGGCCCTGGGCGCCGCCGCCTTGGGGGCGGGCGCATTGTCGAAATACAGCATGGCCCTGTTCGTCCCCTGCCTGCTGCTGTTTCTGCTGCTCTCCCGGCGGCACCGGTCGTGGTGGCGTCGCCCGCACTTGTATCTCGCCGGACTGTTCACCCTCCTGCTCGTGTCGCCGCTGCTCGTCTGGAACTCCCAGCACGGCTGGGCCTCCTTCGGGCACGTGGCCTTTCTGGGTGGAACGCAGAAAAATTTCTCGCTTTCACTCCAGACGGCGGGAGAATTCATCGCCGGTCAGCTTGCCGTCATGACGCCCCTGTTGGGCGCCTTCTGCCTGGCGGCCCCGGTCATCGCCTGGCGGGCAGGCCGTCGCGACCCGGAAACGAGGGAACAGTATTTGTTCCTGGCCTGCTTCTCCGCTCCGATCCTGCTCTTTTTCCTGCTGCTCTCGGTGCATACCCGGATTTACGCCAACTGGGCCGCTCCCGCCTATCCCGCGGCCTTGGCGATTCTTGCCGGCTGGGTTCAAAACGCCTGGAACTCCCCCGCCTCGGGTCGGGTCCGTGCCTGGGTGGGCGTGACCCTGGGTCTGGCGGCGGCCCTGACCCTGGCCGTGCATGTCGAGGCCGTCTGGGGCTTTCCGCCCCTGCGAGGCCGCGCGGCCGCCTCCTTGGACCGCATCCGCGGCTGGCACGCCCTCGGCCAGGAAGCCGGGGAACGGCTCCGGGAGCTGCGCCGCCGGGAGCCCCGGAGCGTATTCCTGGCCGCGCGCCGGTATCAAATCGCCGCCGAACTTTCCTTTTACACTCCCGGCCAGCCTCCGGTGCAGTTGCTGCCGGAACGAGAGCCGGCCAACAACCAATACCGCTTTTGGGACCGCTCCGGCCTGCTGGCGGGCCAAGACGCCCTGTTCGTCTGCGAGGACGGCTGGGAAGCGTCGCATCTGCAATCGCGTTTCGATCGCATCGAAACCCTGCCCGTCTTCCGGGTGTACGACCGCGGACGCTTCGTGCGGGAAATCCGCTTTTTCCTCGGCCGCGGGTTTCGTCCCGCGGGCGTCGCGGCCGTGCACTACGCCCGGCGCGGGCCCGGCAGGCAACGGCCATGAAAACCCTGTCCCGCTACATGGCCAGAGAAATGATCTATCCCTTCGGCGTGAGCCTGATGGTGTTCACCTTCATTTTGATCATGGACAAAATCTTCACGCTGACGGACCTCATTCTCCAATACGGCGTCTCGGCCCTGGTCGTTCTGAAGCTGTTGCTGTACATCCTGCCCGCCACCTTCGCCATCACGGTTCCCATGGCCTGCCTCGTCGCCGTCATTGTTTCTTTTTCCCGCCTGAAGTCCGACAACGAATTGACCGCCATCCGGGCTTCCGGCATTTCCCTGCTGCCCCTGGTCCTGGTGGCGCTGGTCTTCGGGGGCGTGCTGACGGCCACCATGGTCTGGTTCAACAACCACGTGCTGCCGCAGGCCAACTTCGCCTACAAAAGCCTGTACTATGACATCGTCAGCCAGCGTGCGGCCATCGTGATCCGCGAGCATGTCTTCGTGGACGACTTCGACGGCTTTATCTTCCGCGTGGGGGAATCCGACCCCGTCAGCGGCGAGTTGCGGGATATCATCGTGTTCGCCGAGGAAAAAAACCAGCCCGAGTCCGTGAGAACCATCCTCGCCCACCGCGGTCGCCTCATCTCGGACCGTCAATCCCGGCGGGTGATGCTGCGGCTGGAAGAGGGTTTCATGCAAATGGTTCAACCCGACAATCCCCAGGCCTTCGCCCGGATTGATTTCGATACGAACCTGCTGGACCTGGACATCCACCAATCCCTGGCCAATCAGCAGCTGGAGGCAGAGCGCAGTCCGCGCGAAATGTCCATGGGCGAAATCCGGGCGGAACTGGCGCGCGGCCCCGAGGCCGGCGGCAACCCCAATCTGTTGCGGGTCGAGTACCAGAAAAAAATCTCCATTCCCTTCGCCTGCATGGCGTTCATCCTGATCGGGGCGCCCCTGGGGATCCTCTCTCCGCGCTCCGGCAAATTGCTGGCGTATTTCCTGGGCGTGATCCTGATTTTCCTGTATTACATTTTCCTCTCCGTGGGGGAAACCCTGGGCGTGGACGGGCGCATGCAACCCGACCTGGCCATGTGGCTGCCGAACTTGCTCCTGGCCGGGGTCGGTCTCTATGGTTTGTTTTGGGTCTGGCTGGACCATCCCCCCTGGCCCGCCTGGCTGCGCCCGCGCCGCAGCCGCCGGAGGACGGCATGAGCATCCTGCACCGCTACCTCCTGAAAGAATTCCTGAAACCGCTGCTGTTCGTCACGGTGGTGTTCGTCGGAATTTACGTCATCGCGCAGCTGGTGGACGACATGCGCATGTTCGTGGCGCACCACCCTCCCCTGTCGGTGATCATCCTGTATTATTTTTTCCGCGTCCCCTACTACGCCGTGCAAGTGATGCCCTTGGCGGTGCTGCTCTCGGTCCTGCTCGCCCTGGGCCAGCTGGCACGCAACAACGAGTTAATCGCGCTCCGGGGCTGCGGCGTGAGTTTCTACCAGGTCACGGCGCCCCTGTTGGCGGCGGCGCTGGTGATCTCGCTGCTGGTTTTGGGTTTCGACGAGGTCGTGATCCCCCTGACCAATCCCCGGGCGGAATACATCAAAAAGGTCAATATCGAACAGAAAGCCGATCAGATGTACCGCTACCGCCGCGACCGGGTGGCCCGCAGCGTCTCGGGCAACCGCGTTCTTTACATGCGGCACTTGGACGCCCTGGCAGGGAAAATGCAGAAAGTCATCTATCTGGAATTGGGACCAAACCTGGACGTGCGAAAAAGGCTGGACGCGCGCAGCGCGCGCTGGCGGGCGGGAGCCTGGCTTTTTTCCGACGGCATCCTGAGGGTTTTCGACCCCTCCGGCGGACTGACGCGGTTCGAGCCTTTCACCCAGTTGGCGATCCGCTTCAAGGAGTCGCCCCGTGAATTCGTCCGCGAGGAAAAGGACGCCGATCAGCTTCTATCCATGACGCTTCCGGACCTGCGCACCCGCATCCGGCTTCTCAAGGAAATGGGCAGCAATACCAACAAAGAGGAGGTGAATCTGCAGCTGAAGTTCGCCTTCCCCTTCGCCAACTTCATCCTCGTCCTCCTGGGCATCTCCCTGCCCTTCATCTTTCCCTCCGGACGCCGGGCCCTGCTGGGGGCCGCCATCGGATTCATCATCACCATCACCACGGGCTTCTTCTATATCGGCTTCATCGCCATCGGCACCTCGCTGGGAAACAACGGCACTTTCTCCCCCTTCGTCTCGGTCTGGATCGCCAACGTGTCATTCGGATTGTTGGGCGCGTGGCTGATGCGCCTGGCCAACCGTTAGGAACCGGCTCAGGTCATTTCACTCGCGAGAATCCGGTAACGCCGCCGGCCGGCCGGCACTTGAATCTCGACCTCCGTACCCACGCTGTGTCCCACCAGCCCCCGTCCGAGGGGCGAGGTGACGGAAATTTTGCCGGCGTCGAAGTCGGCTTCGGCGGGCGCGACCAGGCAAAAGCGGCTGTCTTCACCGCTGTCCAGGTCGCGCAGCTGGACGGTTTGACCCAGGGAGATTTTCCCTTCGGGAATTTTCGTCTTGTCGATCATTTTGGCCTGCGCGAGCTCCGTCTCCAGGTGGTGGATCCGGCGTTCCAGCTTGCCCTGTTCCTCCTTGGCCGCGTCATACTCGGCGTTTTCAGACAAATCCCCGTGTTCGCGTGCGGTTTTGACCGCCTGGATCACCTCCCGGCGCTTGGGTCCCTTCAATTCCTCGAGCTCCCGCCGCAGTCTTTCGAAACCCTCGGGTGTCAGATAAACCTCGGACATGCTCGGACCTCCTTTCCCAGGCAAACCATTGTAGCGGCTGCGGCCAGGCTTGTCAAAGGGCATGCGGAGCTGCTTGCAATTTCCCGCCGGTAGAAATACAATAAGATTTCAATGCGGCGGGCGCACCGCCCCCACGGGAGCCTGGCATGCCGGAGTCGGACAGAAGCCTGAAAAAAACCTGGAACTATGTGCGCGCCCAGCTCAGCTGGCGCCGGAAAATCCGCATTAAAATCATCCTGATTGTTCTGCTCCTGGCGGTTCTGCCCCTTTCCATCTTTTGCTTCATCACCTTGCGCATGGGCCTGGCCTACGTCTATTTGTACACGGCCCGGGAAACGCAGGAGAAGGTCACGCATTTCTCCAAAACCGTCGAGCTCTTTTATGGCGATCATTTCAAGCGGGCCCTGCAAGCCGCTCTGACCCTGCACCCCGAAGACTTGGAGTCGGCCAGGGCGCACGACCGTTACCTGGAACAATTGCTGTCGGAAACGCCCGACACCCTCCTGGTCACCCTGGCCGCCCCCTCGGGCCGCCTCTCGGCCTACCGTTCCTTGACGCCCCTGAGCGAAGCCCTGATCCGGGAACAAGGCCATTTCCATTCCCACCCCTTAGCCGAACGCGGTCTGGCCGGGGATCTGGGGCAAGTGCAAATTCTGCCGGACTTGCCGCAACCGCTTTTGCCCCTGCGGATTCCCCTCCGGCCCAGCCGGCATGGACCCGGCTGGACCGTCACCTACTATTTCAGCCTGCAAACCCTGTGGCAAAACCTCCTGCTGCTGCATTTCGGCCCGGACACGGACATTTTCTTAATCAATCCGCAGGGGGAAATATTGTTCGATTCCCAGGTCGACGGGGCCCTGCGCCCAGACCAAGTCCGCAGTCAGCCCAACCATCTGCTCGTCATCAACATCCGCGGCTCCCAGGTTCTTCCTCCCCCCTCGGTTTTTCCGCACAGCAACCGTTTCGGCTACCGGGTCCAGAGCGCCTCCGCGCCCTGCCCGCTGTTGAACTGGACGATCACCCTGGAACGGAACGCCAAAATCATCCATCGGCAGACGGCCACCTTGCAGATTCTGATCTTTTCCTTCTGGGGAATTTCCATGCTTTTTTCCGTTTTGGGGGGCATCTGGTTCGTGACCAAGCTGGTGCATCCCATCGAGGAGCTGGAAGCGGGCATCAAGCTGGTCAGTTCGGGCCTGATGGGGGACGAGCTGCCGGTCCGATCCCAGGACGAGATCGGGCGCTTGACCGAGACCTTCAATCAAATGACGCGGACGCTGATGCTGCGCAACGAGGAAATCCGCGGCAAAACGCGGGAACTGACCTTCTTCAACGCCATCACCCGCATCATCAACCAGTCGGTGGACCTCAAAACCTTCTTGGACAACAGCCTGCAGAAAATCCTGCAGCTGCTGCACGCCACCGCCGGCATCGCCTATGTCTTCCACCCCGTGCGCAAGGAACTGCATCCCCATGCCGTGTATGGCTTCTCCGAGGCGTTTTTGGCCCCCCAGGCGCAGGCCGATTTCAAGCAGGAGTTGATCGCGCGCATCTTTAATTCCCGCGAGCCCCTCATGCTGCGCTACCTGCGGCGTCATTCGGGCGCCCAGCACCTCCTCCGCTCCGAAGGCATTCAGGAACTGCTGCTGGTGCCCCTGCAGTCCAAGACCCGCGCCATGGGCGTGCTGTTGGTCGCCAGCCGGCGCAAGCATTCCTTTCATTACCGGGACTTGGTGCTGCTGGCCAGCATTGGCGACGAAATCGGCGTGGCGGTGGACAACGCCCTGCTGTATGAGGAATTGCAGCGGAAGATTCAGGAACTCGAAAAGGCCTACCAGGAGTTGCAGGAGCTGGACCGTTTCAAGAGCCGTTTTCTGTCCAACGTCTCCCACGAGCTGCGCACGCCCATCACCTCCATCAAGACCTACGTGGAGCTTTTTCTCCAGGACAAGATCGGCGTGCTCCAGGAGGAGCAGAAGGAAAAACTCGAAATCGTACGCCGCAACCTCAACAGCCTGATGACGCTGATCAACGATTTGCTCGCGATCGCGCGCGTGGAGGACCAAAAGGACCGCCCCAGCCAAAAGGAGAAAATTCCCATTCAGGATATCGTGGATCAGGCCCTGGCGGACACCGTCGAGATCGCCAAGGGCAAAGGCCTGCAGTTGCTGAGCCGGATCGCCTCCAAGAAATATTGGGTGGAAGTCGACCGCCAGAAAATCCTCCAGGTCATCCAAAACCTCATCTCCAACGCCATCAAATTCACCGAGCGCGGCGAGATCCTCGTCAGCGTGAAGAGGATGGAAGGCGACGGTTCCCCGCCGCAGGTGGAAGTCGCGGTCAACGATACCGGCATCGGCATCCCCACCTCGGAACTCCCCAAGATTTTCCAGAGATTTTACCAGATCGATTCCTCGCCCACCCGTAAATACGTCGGCACCGGACTGGGCTTGGCCATTGTGAAGGAGATTCTCGCGGGACACGGGACCCAGATCCACGTGGACAGCACACCCGGCGAAGGCAGCCGGTTCTGGTTCACCCTGCCCGTCCTGGACGCGGAACCGCCCGGCCCGGCCCGAGCGTGACGGCCCGGGTCGCCCGGCCGCGCTCCCCCGCCTAGATGGGGCCGGACAGCATCCGTTTCATGCCCCGCAGCGCCTGCCGGGTGCGTTCCTCGTTCTCGATGAGGGCGAAGCGGACGAACCCTTCCCCGCCCTCGCCGAAGCCGTTCCCCGGAGAGACCGCCACCTTGGCGTCCCGCAGCAGGCGGATGGCGAATTCCACGGTGCCGACCCCGCGCCAGGGTTCGGGAATCGGGGCCCAAACGAACATGGTGGCCGCAGGCTTCGCAACCTCCCAGCCGATTTTATTCAGGCCGTCCACGAGCACGTCCCGCCGCGACCGGTAGGTGTTCACGATCTCCCGCACGCACTCCTGCGGCCCATTGAGGGCGGCAATCGCCGCGACCTGGATGGGAGTGAACATCCCGTAGTCCAGGTAACTCTTGATCCTCGTCAGGATCGCCACGGCCTCGGCGTTGCCGACCATGAACCCGACCCGCCAGCCCGGCATATTGTAGGTCTTGGAGAGACTGTAGAATTCCACGCCCACGTCCTTGGCTCCGGGAACCTGGAGCAGGCTCGGGGAACGGTAATCCTCAAAACCCAATTCGGCGTAGGCGTGGTCGTGCAGGACCAGGAAGTTCTCCTCCCGGGCCAGTTCGACCACGCGCCGGAAGAAATCCAGGTCCACCGTGGCGCCGGTGGGATTTTGCGGATAGGACAGCAGCACGGCCCTGGGCTTGGGCCAGGAATTCTTGCAGACATCGGTGATGTGCTGCAGCGTCTCGTCGCCCGGCACGAGGGGAATGCTGGCGACGTTGCCCTCGGCCAGGATCACGCTGTAGGCGTGGATGGGGTAACAGGGGTTCGGCACGATCACCGTGTCCCCCGGGTTGAGCAGGGCCAGCATGAAATGGGAAATGCCTTCCTTGGCGCCGATGGTGGCGATGGCTTCCGTGTCCGGATTCAAGTCCACCTGGAAGCGCCGCCGGTACCAGTCGCAAATGGCCACGCGCAACTTGTAAATGCCCCGCGAGACCGAATAACGGTGGTTCTGGGGTTTGGCCACCGCTTCCACCAGCTTGTCCACGATGTGTTGCGGCGTGGGCAGGTCGGGATTGCCCATGCCGAAGTCAATGATGTCCTCGCCGCGCGCGCGCGCGGCCTTGGTCTCGGCGGTCACCTTGGCCAGCACGTACGGCGGAATCCGCTGGAGTTTGTTGGAGGTCATGCCACCCACCCCCCGTCTGGGGTTATCGTTCCGGCCCGGGACGGCCGGAGCTCCGCAGGGCGATTCCCGGGAAGGGATCGATCAGCGCCAAGGACCGCAGGCGTTGATAGCGGTCCCGGATTTCGCCGCCGTCCAAGGATGCCAGGCGGTGGACGGAAAAATCCTCCACCGCGAAGGAAGCCAAGGTGGCCGCCGTGGAGGCGGCCACTCTCAGGGTCTGTTCCGACAGGTCACCCAGCTTGGCCAGGGTGCCGATGAATCCCCCGGCGAAGGTGTCGCCCGCTCCCGTGGGATCTTTGATCGTTTCCAGGGGAAAGGCCGGAACCACGAACAATTGGTCGCCCCAGAAAACCAGGGCGCCGTGTTCCCCCTTCTTGATGACCACCCCGCGGGGCCCGTGCCGGCGGATCCAGCGCGCCGCCTGCAGCACATGGGGCGTCCCCGTCAACTGGCGCGCCTCGGATTCGTTGACCATGACCACATCCGCGCGAGCCAGAACCTCCAGCAGCGCTTCGCGCTGGTGGGTGATCCAGTAATTCATGGTGTCCAAAATCACCAGCCGCGGCTTGTGCACCTGGCGCAGCACCTCTGCCTGCAGAACCGGATCGATGTTCGCCAGGAACAGGAAAGGGGCGGATTGGTAGGCGGCCGGAATCTTGGGGGCGAAATCGGCGAAAACGTTGAGGCACGTTTCCAACGTGTGCGCGGTCCCGAGATCATAATCGTAATAGCCCTTCCAGCGGAAGGTGTCGCCCGCGGCGTGTTCCAGGCCCTCGACGCCGATATCCCGTTCCGTCAGCAGGCGGACGTATTTTTCGGGGAAATCCGCGCCCACCACCCCGACGATGCCCACGGACGACAGGTAATTGGCGGCCAGGGCGGCGTACACGGCCGACCCGCCCAGGGCGGCATGAACCTCACCGAACGGCGTCCGGACGTCATCCAAAGCCACCGAACCGACGATCAGCACATCGATCATAGCGACCCCTCCGGGACAGGGAGAAGAATTCGTTTATTGTCACACAAGCCGGTCCGCTTGGCAAAACGAAAATCAGCGCGGGGGGCCGGGACGGCGCCGGCCGGAAATGAAATCCCACAGGCACAGAATCAGCATCAGCCACGGCAGCCACGGGCCGAAGCGCGTGTACAGCGTCAGGGCCGTCCGGGGACGGATGTTCGCGACCAGCGCCGCGCGGGCGTTCACGGGGACCAATCCCAGGGAAACCCCGTCCGGTCCAAAAATGCAGGATACGCCGGTGGCCGCGGCCCGGACAAGATACCGGCCGGTTTCGGCGGCCCGCAGCGCCGAGAACATGGCATGCTGCGCGGGGGCGGCGGTCGCTCCGAACCACGTGTCGTTCGTGACCACGACGAGAAATTGGCCGCCCTGCAAAACCAGCTCCCGGGCGTATTGCGGAAACAGGCTTTCGAAACAAATCAGGGAGCCGAATTTCAGGGAACGCCCGCTCAGCCCGACGCGCAGCACCTGCCGTTTCGCGCCCGGGGTGAAATTGCCGGCCCCGTAGCGATCGACGACCTTCCGCAGGAAAAACAACAGCGAGTCCCTGAAGGGCACGTATTCCCCGAAGGGAACGAGATGCCGTTTGGAGCTGGAACCCGCAACGCGGCCGTCGCCGCCGATCACGATTAAGGAATTGAAATAGCGGAAGGTCCCCGCAGCGGTGGCCTCCACGGTGTCGCTGCCCACCAGCTGCGCCACCCGCCAGCGCCGGGACCAGGAGGAAACTTCCTGCGCCAAGCCATAATCCCAGTTGAAGATGCCCGGGAAGGCCGACTCGGGCCAAACCACCAACTCCGCCCGGCGTTGGGAGGCTTCGGCGATCAAGTCGCGGTAAACCCCCAGGGTGCGGGCGCGATAAGTCTCGTCCCAGACCTGGTCCTGGTCGATATCCCCCTGCAAAGCCGCCACCCGGACCGGCGCGCTCCCCGGGTCCCGCCGCAGCTGAATTTTTTCGTACCCCGCGCCCAGCAGTAAAATCACCGCGATTCCGGTCCACAGCAAGCTCCGCCCGGGAATGCCGCCGTGAGGCCGCGGCAGGGGCGGGCGGACCACTTCCTGCCCGCCGAAATCCGGAGAGAGCCGGACCCCAAGGCGGTACACGGCGGCATTGATGAACACCGTCGCCCAGGTAAGTCCCCAGACCCCGGCGCAGGGTGCCAGGGCCAGCATGAGGCGATTATGATACTGCGCGGTCCCCAAGTCGGCCCAGGGAAATCCGGACAAGACATAGTAGCGGAGGTATTCCAGGGAGAGCCACCAGGCGGGCGCGGCGGCCCAGGACGGGACGCCTTTTTGCAGAAGGACCCGATACCCGGCCAGGAAGGCCGCGGGATACAGGGCCAGGTAGGCGGTTAACAGCAGCCAGATCCAGGGAGCCAGGATCCCCAGGGCCGGCATGGCGGACATCCATAAAATTGACAGGCCGTAATACACCACGCCGTACAGATAGCCCCACCGCCAATAGCTTGCGCCTCCGCGGGGTTCGCGCACGGCCAGCAAGGGTACGAGGGTGAAAAAAGCCAGCACGCCCCCCTGCCAGCGCAAATGATGGACCCAGGGATTGGGGAAGGCCAAAACCCCGATCACCGCCGCCAGGAGTGTCAAGACCAGGTTTCGCTTCAGCAATCGTTGCCTGCCCCTGCCCGGAGTCGGGGAGCGTCGCCCGCCCTTTTCCCGGCCGAGAGATACCGGCTGGCGCCGGATTTTATTTTCGCGCCGTTCCGCCGCTTGCGGACAACCACTCCGTCGCCCAGGCTGCAATTTGGGCCAGGGAGATCCAGGTCTCGCGGATGAAAACTGCCGGGGTAATGACCGGTGCAGCCACGACCGCGACCACGACCACCAGCACGCATAAATTCATGCTATACACGAAGATCAGGGAAAAGAACAAACCCACCTCGCGCAAGTCGCTCTGGCGGTCGCGGAGGGAATGCAGGGTCAGGGCGACATGAAAGGCCAGCGTGAAGCCGATCAGAAAGGCGAGAACGGGTTGATATTTGGGAATACTGATGAAATAAATCGGCAATAGCAGAAAGGTGTACAGGGGGAAAAAATACGGCGCCAAGGCGATAAAAAAGTTGGACTTGGAGAGGGTAACCTGGCCTCCCGCCTGGGATATTTGCAGGGATTTGATGCGTCCGCCCAGCAGGACCGCCCAAAATGCGTGGGTCAATTCATGGCCCATGACGTGCATGAAAATCGGCTTCCACAGGAGCAGGTGCATGACGAGGTACACCCCGGCGCCCACCACGAAAGCCGCCTGCGCCGGATCGCGCAGGTCGAAGCGCAGGAGATGCCGCGCCAAAACCGTGCTGCCCGCCATGGCGGGAACCAGCAGGATGCCGCCCGCGAGATATTTCACCCAGGAGGAGTTTCGGCGTGGTGAAGACGAACGCGGCATCGAGGAAATTAAGCCAAGGTCGACTGATTTCGCCCGTTTTGTTTGGAGCGGTAGAGGGCGGCGTCAGAGGACTCGATGAGCTGCAGGGCGGTTTTGGCGTCCCGGGGGTACTCCGCGACCCCGATGGAAATGGTTACCGAGATCGCCTTCTCCCCCGCCTGCAGGCGCAGTCCGGCGATGGTCTTGCGCAGGCGCTCCGCGGCGATCATGGCTTCTTCCTTGGTGACCTCCGGCATGATCGTGGCGAATTCCTCGCCCCCGTAGCGGGCGGGAATGTCCACATCGCGGAAGTTTTGCTTGATGGCCTTGGCCACCGCGATCAGAACCTCGTCCCCCTTGGTATGGCCGTGGGTATCGTTGATCGGCTTGAAATGGTCGATGTCCATCATCATGAGGGTCACGCGGCTGTGATACCGGTCCGCGCGGCGGATCTCGTCGTCCAAGCGCAACTGGAAGTACCTCTTCAGGTACAGTTTGGTCATGCCGTCGGTGATGGCCTGTTCGTACAAGCGGGCGTTTTCCAGAGCGATGGCCGCCAGCGACCCCAGGGTGTTGACGAAATCCTTTTCGCCCTGGGTGAATTCCTCGCGGGAAAGTTTCGGGCCCATGATCATCAGGCCGATAACGTTTTTCTTGACCAGCAGCGGGGCCACCATGACCAGCTTGGCCTGGGAGAAAAACTGATACTCCGCGGCGTAGGCAGGTTTTTCCTCCAGCTCGGAAAGCATGAGGGGATGTTCCAGCAGGTGCAGTTTCTGTAAAAAGGCTTCACCCAGGTCGAGGGTCGACGGCCGGTCCTGCTTGTCCCGCGAACCTTTGCTGTAGACCGTGACCATATGATTGCTGTCCCGGGGTTCCATGAGCATGATGTTCATGGCGGTGATGCCCAGCTGCCCCATGCTGGTGAAGCAGGTGATCTTCAGGATCGAATCCATGGAGAGGGTGGAGTTCAGTTCCTTGCCGATGTTGAAGAGGGTGAACAGGTCGTAGACTTTCTTGTCCAGCTCCCGGTAGGTCTTCTCGATGATTTCGGCGTGGGAGGCCAGTTCGAGGTTGGAAGTTTCCAGCTCCATGCGCTTCATTTGCGCATCCAGGATGATCTGGTTGAAATTGTTGGCCAGCAGCCCGATTTCGTCGTCCCGGGACAGGGAAATTTCACCCTGCCGCAGCCCCTGCAGGGTCTCCTCGGTTTCCTGGATAAGGGTGTGGATGGGGCGGTAGATTTGTTGAAACATGTAGTACGTCAGGTAGAGGTTGCCGGCCAAGACGGCCAGGATCAGGCCGAGGAGCGGGAAGCGCAGCGCGGGCTGTGGCAGCCGGATGGCCAGCACGAAAGCCGCGGCCAGCGCGGCGGCGATCGCCAGGCTGCCCAGGACAATCAGGTTGAATTTGCTTTTCCGGGAATAAATGAAAGCAAGCACCGCCGGCTCCTGTCAAAACCGCTTGATCATGCGCAACACGTTGGTGTAATGATCGCTCCGATACTGGACTTCGTCCATCAGCGTGTTCATGAGGTAGCGCCCCAGGCCTCCCACGCGCCGCTTGGCGATGTGCTCGTGGATGTCGGGCAGCGGCAGGCTGTCGTTGTCGAAGGAACGGCCGTGGTCGGTGATCACGATCTCCAGGCGGTCGGTGTGCAGGCTCACCTTGACCTGAATGTCCTGATGATCGTCGAAGGCGTAGGCGTGTTCCACGACATTCGCCAGGGCCTCGTCCAGGGACATCTCCACTTGCGATATTTTTTCTTCGCCGATATTTTCTTCCCGCGAAATTCCCACGATGAAATTGCGGACGTGGTTCAGGTAGTTAATATCGCTTGGAATCTTGAATTCCAGTTCCTTGACGAAGCCTGATTTGCGGCTGGGTTTCAGGGGCACCACATGGCTCCGGGCATCCACGTAGTAAATCTGGTTGCACTGGACACAGCGGAAAATATCGGCCTTGCCCGCGATGTTGACCTTGTGGCAGCCCGGGCATTGCACCTCGACGGGGAAATTCACCGGTTCCCCTTCCTCCACGACCTCGAGCGCCAGCTGGCCCGCACTGCAGTCGTCCCAGACGCGGATGACCACCGGTCCGGGGCCGGTGAGAATCGTCGGCCCGGACCACGCACCTTGGGAAAAGGGTTGCAGCAGGGTGGGGGAAATCATGCCCCGGTCGGAAATCATGTGCGGATTCCCGACATAGGTCGTCGCCGGCCGGTCGGAGGCGTCGCGGGCTTCGACTTTCAACTGGAAGGGGACGCCGGAGATGACCCGGCTTTTTTCCGGGAACAGGTGGAAATGATGGACCGCACGCTCCTGGTTCCCGGCATCCGCGCCGGGGCTTTTCTCGGCTTCGCCGCGAAAGCTCACCCCGGCCAGCGGCAAGGGCAGGCGGTCCAAGGAAGGCCGAAGGCTCGTGGGAACGTTGCGGAGCTCGACCTGCAAATGGGGGTTTTGCCGCGCCTGCAACAAGCCCGCCAGGAAACCTCCCATAAATTCGCTGATATGGCTGACTTTTTGAAAATCAACGATGAGATAGCTGAAATTTTCCGGTTGCAGGTCCCGCCACAGGTCCTCCAGTTCGGTAACCGTGGAATCATCAAGCCGGCCCTCTAATTCCAGCAGCGTCCGACCTGGTTCACCCTGGGCATGCCGCGCGGTGATTTTGAAATTTTTCATGGATCTAGTCCTTAACGGCCCACCAGGGGCCGTATTCACAGCGGCCGGGAACAGGACAACAGGCGGGTGTCGGGCAAAAAAGCAAGGGGATCAATTGGATTCTGAAAATTTTGCAACTGCGGCCGTTTCATCATTGACGATTTGGAACAATTCCGAGAATCCCAGCAAATCAAAGACCTTGTAAATTTTCGGTGACAGGTTCGTGAGCACGATATCGCCGTCATTATCGCGGATTTCGTCGATGACACCCATGAAGGTACCCAGCCCGGCGCTGCTGATGTAGTCCAATTTTGCAAGATTGACGATCAGTTTGAATTTCTTGTTCTTGATGAGATTATTAAAAGTCTCCTCGAGTTCGGCGACCGTGTAAGCGTCCAGGAAACCCTCAACATCCACAACCGTGCATTCCGGATTGAGCTCCGAATTATGGACATTGACATTGATTTTCTTCATTCCCCCACCTCCGCCTCCAAATGAGGCTAAAGTTTAGCATACCAGCCCCTGCAAAGAAAGCATTTTTTCGCTTTCAGTCTATTTTGCAGGTCAGAAGCGTGATGTCATCGTGCTGGGGAGCGCCGGTGGTGAATTCCATCAGTTCGCCGACGATGGCTTCGCTGATTTCCCGCGCGCTGCCCTTGGCATTCCGGCCCAATACGGCCGCCAGCCGCTCCTCGGTGAACTCCTGCTCCTGCGTATTCATGGCTTCCGTGACCCCATCCGTGTACACGATAAAAACATCGCCGGACTTCAAGGGCAGGTTGCCGGACTGCAGCTTGGCGTCGAAACGTTCGCCGCTATCCAGGCCCAAGGCGATGCCGGAGGGATTGAAGAGCTCGACTTTGCCGTTCGCGCGGGCCAGAATCAGGGGATTATGCCCGGCATTCGCGCAGTTGAGGGTCTTTTTATTCAGGTCCAGAAGGCAGTAGAACATGGTGACGAACATGCCGCGCTTAATGTCCTTGTAGAGCAGCGCGTTGGTGTTGCGCAGAGTATCGGCGGCGTCGGTCCGGAAACTCTGCGAACGCAGGATCGAACGGGTCATCACCATGACCAGCGAGCCGGGCACGCCCTTGCCGGATACGTCCGCCACCGTGATGCCGAGGGTCTTCTTATTCACCCACAGAAAATCATAGTAGTCCCCGCCGACCTCCTTGGCGCTGCGGTAGAAAGACACGATTTGCACGCCCTCCAAGGCAGGGTCCTCTTTCGGCAGCAGGACCGCCTGGATCTTGCGCGCGGTTTCCAATTCCTGCTCCATTTTTTCCTTCTCGATGATTTTCACCTGGGCTTGTTTCAAATCGGAGGTCATTTTATTGAAGGTGTACGCCAGGTTGCCGATCTCGTCCTGGCTGCGAACCTGGATTTGATAATCCAGGTTGCCTTGGCCGATGATCTCCGCACCCGCCTCCAGGGTCCGGATGGGACGGGCGATGATGCTCACCATGATCACCGTAACGAGGATCCCGATGAGGATGAAAATCAAGGCCAAGCCCGCGATCTTCTGCAGGGCATCCCGGATCGTCTCCTCGATGAAGGTCTGGGAGACGCCGATGTGGGCCTCGCCGATGTAGATCTGGTTGTTCAACTTGACGGGCACTCCGATATCCACGATCTTGCTGCCTTCAAAGGGAAAGGGCTCCGAGATTTCCTTTTCCTGCTGGCCCAGCTCCTTCACCCCGGGCGGCCGGCGGTAGGTTTGCTCCGCGAAGGAAATATCGTTGTGGGCGGCGATGATTCCCTTCTCGTCCACCAGCACGGCGTACATGACGCTCTTGTTTTCCATGGCGTCTTTGACCAGGGTGGACAGGGAAAGAATATCCTTGATAAACAGGGGTTTGGCCGCGTTCCGGGCCAGGTTGCGGGCGATCGTGATACCGCGTTCCAGCATCTCGCCGCGCAGGGCTTTTTCCTCGCCCTGCAGCGCCAAGGCGCTGATGAAGACAATGGTGAAGGTCAGTAACAGGGTGACCGAGGCGCCGAATTTATAGCGCAGGCTGCCTTTGCGCTTAGGCCGAGGTTCGTGTGTGGTTTGGGATATCCCGCCGGAGGGGTGCGCGGTCTGGGCGGTCGGCATGGTTCACCTTCCTGGGAGGAGTTATTCTATTTTTATACCGCGTTTTTCCATCTCCTTCAACTCCATTTCTGCCTTTGCGATGGAACTTTTGGCTTCCTGATTCTCCGGATCCAGAAGCAGGATTTTCTGCCACACCTCGATGGCGCGTCGGTTTTGCCCGTCCAGGTACAGGGAGACGCCGTCGTAATACAACTTCTTGATTTCCTCCTTGTTCACGGAGGCCCGGGCCGCCTTGCCCGTCAACTTGGCCAAATATTCCTGCGCGTCGCTGTTGCCCGGGTCGGCCTTGAGGACCTCGTTGAACTTATCCTTGGCCTCCACCACACGGCCCGCGTTGGCCAGTTCCACGCCCCGCGCCAGCAAGGCTTTGACGTTGTCGCGCAGTTGCGTCCGGGCCTTGTAGAGCAGGTTTTTGGTCCGCTGGTCCTTCGGACTGACGTCCAGGGCCACTTCCAGGTTCTCAATGGCTTCGCGCAGCTTGCCCTGGGAATAGAGCTCGATGCCCTTCCGGTAGTACTTCTCGGCCTCGCTCTTTTGTTCGGTCTGCAGTTTGTCGATGTACTGCTTCGCGATCAAATTGTTCGGATCGGTCTTGAGCGTGCTCCGAAATTCGCTGATCGCGGATTTCACGTCGCCCCGCTCGGCATATTTCAAGCCCTGCGAGGTTCGGATCTCGTTTTTCTCTTTCTGTTTCAAGGAGAGTTTCTTCAGCCCCTGCCGGGCGAGGTTGTTGCGGGAACTGAGCTTCAAAACGTAGTTCCACTCCTGGTAGGCGTCCTGGTAGCGTTTCTGCAGGTAATAGGATTCGGCCTGGTCGTTGTGCTTCTTGATTTCCCGGCCCAGCTTGTTCCGGGCCGTGGCCATGAATTTGAGGGCATTCTGATTTTTAGGATCCAGTTTTTTGACCTTGCTCCAGTGGACCAGGGCGGTTTTGAAATCCCCGTCGAAATAGGCTTCGCTGCCCTTGCGCAGGTAGTAATCGACCGCTTTTTTCTTGGCCGAGAGATATCCCCGCTGCGCCTCCTTGTCTTCCGGCAGCTGTTTCAGGAGAAGGTGGTAGTAATACAATGCCTTGATGTAGGAACCCTTGTCTTCGTAGGAATACGCCAGCTGGCGCAGGGCTTCGGGATAATTTTTACGCTGGCTGAGCGCTTGCCTGAATTCCTTGATGGCCGCGTCCAGGTTCGCCTGCTTGTAATTGATCAGCCCCAGGCCGAAATGCGTTTCCGCCTTGCCGGGATTGATCCGCAGGGAGTTGTTGAAATATTTCGCCGCCCGGGAGACGTCGCCTTTGTAGAAATAAGCGAAGCCGAGGTTGGTCAGGGCGTCCGAGCCTCCGGACATTTTTTTACCGGCGGCGTTGTACATGCGGATGACGTCATCCAGCATGTTTTTCTGGAAATACAGGTAGGCCAGGGTGCCGTAAATTTTTTCCTGTTTCGGATCGATTTTCAGGATCCGCTGGTACATTTTGATGGCCTCGTCCGTGTTCTGCACGTCCAGGTAGATCGTGGCCAAGTTTTTCAGGGTGTCCACGTTGTCGGGCTGGATGGCGAGACTCTGCCGCAATTGTCCCAGAGCATCGCTGGTACGGCCCTGTTTATAGTAGACGAGGCTTAAATTATTCAGCGCATCGACGTTTTTCGGGTTGATGCGCAGCACGGTGCGGAAATAATTCTCCGCCTCGTTGTAGGTGTCCAGCTGCAACTGGATGATCCCGAGCAGGATCAGGGCCATTTCATCCTTGGGGTTGATCTGGATGACCTGTTTCAGGGGTTTCAATGCCTCCAGGTATTTGCCCTGCTGGTAGGATTTGAGCCCTTGGTTGAAAAGCTTATTGGCGCTGTTGGCGGAATTGGCGTCGCCCTCGGAAAAAACGGGTAGGGAAAGGCTTAAGAGACCGAAAATCAGCACGCTCCCGATGGCACATCCCGTATGACAACTCGGCCTTAAGAACATTGCTGCGGCCTTCTTTCTAAAAATGCTCCTTCTCCGGCTAATTAAAATATAGCATGCGTAATATATTTTGTCAATTTATTTTTCGTTATTTTAAATATTATATGCAGATAATTATGTAAATAATATAAATTTATCGTGAAGTTATTTTATTTCTCGTAAAATAAAAAGCTTATATTTTAATGATATTTGGTGAGCCGGGAGAGGCTCGAACTCTCGACCCCCGCCTTAAAAGGGCGGTGCTCTACCGATTGAGCTACCGGCTCATATTTTTTTTTAAAACATACTTTCAATTTGGATGGTTTGAGTCCGTTCTTCCCCAAGGGAAACAATCGCCGTTTTGGCCCCGACCAGTTCTTCGATGCGGGAGATGTACTTCTGCGTATTGCCGGGAAGTTGTTCAATTTTCTTGAGAGTGGTGATGTCTTCGTTCCAGCCCGGCATCTCCTCGTAGATCGGCTGGATTTGCTCGACTTCCTCCAGGGAAGCGGGAAACGTATCCAGGGTTTGGTTGCCGATCCGATAGCCAGTGCAGATTTTCAGGGGCGAAATTCCCGTCAGCACGTCCAATTTGGTCAGGGCAAATTGTTGAAAATGGTTGATCATCCTTGCCTGGCGCACCACCACCGCGTCGAACCATCCGCATCGCCTCGGTCGCCCGGTGGTGGCCCCGTATTCCCGCCCGCGGTCTCGCAACGTCCCGCCGTCATCCATGATTTCCGTGGGCAGGGGCCCCGCGCCCACGCGGGTGGTATACGCTTTGACGATGCCCAGTACCTTTTCGATCCGGGTTGGGCCCACCCCGGTCCCGATGCAGGCTCCCCCGGCGGTGGGATGCGAGGCGGTGACGAACGGGTAGGTTCCGAAATCCACGTCCAAAAACGTACCCTGGGCCCCTTCAAACATGACTTTGCGGCCTTCATCCAGCAGCCGGTTGAGAAGGCTGACCGTGTCCGCGACGTAGGGGCGGATCATCCGGCCGTACTCCGTGTATTCCTCCAGGATGGCATCCACGGACAGGGCGGGCATGGAGTAATACTGGCTGAAGAGAAAATTCTTCTCCCGCAGGTTGCGTTCCAGGCGCCGCCGCAGGGCATCCGGGTCCATCAGATCGATCACGCGCACGCCGATCCGTCCGAATTTGTCCCCGTAGGTCGGCCCGATCCCGCGATGGGTGGTGTCGATCTTCCCCGCCCCGCGTTTTTTCTCGTTCGCCTGGTCCATGAAGCGGTGGTAGGGAAAGATGACGTGCGCTTGATTGCTGACCTTCAGGTTGTCGCCGATCAAAACTCCCCGGGACCGCAATTCGCCGATCTCCGCCAGCAAAGCCGCGGGGTCGATCACCACCCCGTTGCCGATGATGCACAGCGTGCCGGGGTGCAGGATCCCCGAAGGAATCAGATGCAGAACGTGCTTCTGCCCGTCGAGCACCACCGTATGTCCGGCGTTGTTCCCGCCCTGGTACCGGACCACCACGTCCGCGGCCGAAGCCAGCAAGTCGATGATCTTGCCTTTGCCTTCGTCACCCCATTGAGAGCCGACGATCACGACGTTCGGCATGGCCCACCCCGCTCCGCCACTCGGCTCATAATTTGACCAGCTTGATGTCCTTGATTTGGGCGGTTTGCGAAAGCTTGGCCAAGAGCGCCGCGTTGACTTCCGAATCCAGGTTTAGGATGCTCACGGCTTCCCCGCCAAGCTGCCGCCTCCCCATGTGCAGGGCGGCGATGTTGATTTTGGCGTCGCCCAGCACGCTGCCCATGCGGCCGATAATGCCGGGCTCGTCCTGATGGGTAAACACCAAGAGGATGCCCTCGGGGCTGAAATCCGTATGGAAGCCGAAGACCGAAACCACGTAGGGATCCCGTTTCTTGCCGATCAAGGTGCCGACGATCTCGCGCTCGCACTTGTCCGTTTCCACGTGGACGGCGACGGTGGTGGTGAAATCCAGCGCTTCCTTCGTCACGACCTCGACCACCTCGATGCCCCGCTCCTTGGCCAGAACCCGGGCGTTGACGAAATTGATAGTATCCGAGAGCATGGCGGACAGCAGGCTCTTGACGGCGGTGACCGTCAGCAGGTCCGTGGGGTAATCGCACACTTCGCCCGCGAATTTCAAGGTTACTTTTTTAAGCTGCCCGTTCAGCATTTGGGCCTGGAAGCTGGCCAGGCGCTGGGTCAATTCCAGATACGGCGCCATGTCCTTGAGCAGCTCGGGCGGCACGGAGGGAATGTTGACGGCGTTGCGGACGCGGTTTTCCTTCAGTGCGTCCCGGATCTGCTCGGCCATGACGATGGCGACATTCACCTGGGCTTCCTCCGTGGAGGCGCCCAGGTGCGGGGTCAGCACCAGGTTGGGAAGGCCGAGCAGCTTGGAATCGGGGGCGGGAGGCTCCTGGGCATAGACATCCAGGGCCGCGCCGGCAATGCGTTTGGCCTGCAAGGCCTCGTACAGATCGTCCTCCCGGATCAAGCCGCCGCGGGCGCAATTGATGAGCCGCGCGCTTGGCTTCATGGCCTCCAACTGGGCCTTGCCGATCATGCCCTCGGTATCCTTGTTTTTGGGGGTATGCAAGGTGATGAAATCCGCCTGGGCATAGATTTCGTCGAGGCCGACCACGCGGACGTTCAGCTGGTCGGCCTTTTCCTGGGAAAGGAACGGGTCATAGGCGATGAGGTTCATGTGAAAGGCTTGCGCCCGTTTGGCCACTTCGGTGCCGATGCGGCCCAGGCCGATGATGCCCAGGGTCTTGCCGTAAAGCTCCGCGCCCGTGAACTTGGTTTTTTCCCACTTGCCGGCCTTGACCGACACATCCGCCTGCGGGATGTTTCGGGCCAGGCTCATCAGCATGGAAAAGGTCAGTTCCGCGGTGGAAATGGTGTTGCCGTCCGGGGTATTCATCACGATGATGCCCCGCCGCGTGGCTTCGGGAACGTCCACGTTGTCCAGGCCGACGCCCGCACGTCCGATGACTTTCAGGCGCTTGCCGGCGGCGATCACCTCGCGGGTCACCTTGCTCGCGCTGCGGATGATCAGCGCGTCATATTCCGGTATGATTTTCAACAGTTCTTCCGGCGGGATTTTCTGCCGCGCGTCCAGCTCGATCTCCGGATCCGCCCTGAGGATCTGCTGCCCCTCTGCTGCGAGGTTGTCGCTGATGAGCACTTTAAACATGGCTCCCCCTTGTGCGGCCCCTGAGGCTCTAGGATTGGAACAGGATCTTTTCGGCAGCCGCGGTCCCGTCGCCGAGGTGCACGGAATAATTCTGCTCGGCCAAAACGCGCTCCACCGCGGCCACGGTTGCGATCACATCCCAGTCGTCCGCGTACCCGAGATGGCCGATGCGGAAAATCTTTCCCTTGATCTTCCCCTGCCCCCCCGCCAGCGTGATGCCGTAGACGTCGCGGATGGTTTTGACCAGCTTGCCGCCGTCCACCCCTTCCGGGACCCAAATCGAGGTCACGGCGTTGCTGGGCTGGGCGGCCGCGAACAATTTCAAGCCCAGGGCCTCCATGGCGACGCGGGTCGCACGCGCCAGGCGGGCATGCCGCTGCCAGATCGCCTCCAGCCCTTCCTGCCGGATGAGCCGCACGGACTCGGCCAGCTGCAGAATGAGCGAAACGCTGGGCGTATAGGGCGTATCCGCCAAGGCTTCCGCCTTGAGGGACTTCCGGGCCTTTTCCCAGCTGAAGTAAAATTTCGGCAAAGTGGATTGCTTGGCCGCATCCCAGGCCTTGTCAGAAATGGCGATCAGGGCCAGGCCGGGTGGAATCATGAACCCCTTCTGCGCGCCCGCGACCACTACGTCGGCATGCCAGGCGTCGCTTTTCATGGGGATGGCGCCCAGGCCGGAGATGGCATCCACGACGAGCACGGCCGGGGTCTTCGCCACGATTTCTCCGATGGCCTGGATATCCGTCTCGATCCCCGTGGAGGTCTCGGACAGGGTGGTGTACACGGCCTTGATCTTGGGGTTCGCGGCCAGGCGCTTGGCGACCTCCTGCGGGTCAACGGCCTGTCCCCATTCCACCTCGTAGTGCTCGCTGGTTACTCCGAAAGCCTTGGCGATGTCCGTCCAGCGGTTGCCGAAATTTCCGCAGGAAGCCACGAGAATGTGGTCCCCGGGTGAACACAGGTTGCTCACCGCCGACTCCATCCCGCCCGTGCCGGCCGCGGGAAAAACGAGGATGTCGTTCGAGGTCAGGAAGATTTCCTTGAGCTGGGCCAGGAGTTCGGTGAGAATCTTGCGGAACTGGGGAGTCCGGTGGTGGATGACCGGCTTGGCGGCCTCCGCGAGCACGGTCGGCGGAACTTCGGTAGGTCCCGGCGTCATTAAACGGTTTTTATATAACATGGGCTCCCCCCCTTTGACGTTGATCCACGGCGGCGGTCAGCCACTTCCGCAGCTCCTTCACACCCAGCCCGCTGGCCGCAGAGACCCCTACCACCCGGGCAGCATAATTGGCCCGTTTGAGATCCCGGACGGCTTCCCGCGTACGCCGTAAAATTGCGGATCGCGCGAGTTTATCACACTTATTCAGAGCCAACAAGTAGGAAAAACCGAAATGTTTTCCCCACTCCAGCATCTGCCAATCCCCGGGCTGTAACGGCAGCCGGGCATCCGCCACGTGCAGAATGGCGGCCACCGGCGGTTTGGAGGCCCAAAAAGCGTCCATGAGAGCGCGCAGGCGCCGCCGCTCGACGGGCGGCAGGTCCGCGAAGCCGTATCCCGGGAGATCCACCAGGATGGCGCCCGGCCAGAGCCGGTAATAATTCACCGACCGCGTGCACCCCGGCCGGCTCGAAATCTTGGCCCCCTGCCGGCGAGCCTCGCGGGCGCTCAAACCCGCCAGGCGGTTGACCAGAAGGGATTTGCCCACGTTGGAGCGGCCGGCCAGCACGATTTCAGGCAGGGCAGTCTTCGGCAGCTGGTCCGGCGTGTAGGCCGTACCCAGTAACTGCACGCCTTGGGGAGGCACAATTACGATACCATGCCCACGTGCGGCAGCGGATGGTCCGCGCGATCCTTGATCTTGACTTTCCGCAGCAGGTAGGCGGGCGGCTTTTTCTTCGACCGGGTCCCGGGCACCAGGGAAATGGCCAATACCTGGTGCATGTCGGTGACCCAATGGATCTGCAAGGCGCGGCGCACCTCAACCGGGATGTCCTCCAGGTCCTTCTGATTTTCCAGCGGCAGGATCACGGTCTTGATTCCGGCCCGCATGGCGGCCAGGAGTTTCTCCTTGAGTCCGCCGATGGCCAGGACCCGTCCCCGCAGGGTGATCTCGCCGGTCATGGCCACGAATTTCTTCACGGGAATGCCGGACAGGGCCGAAATGATGGCCGTGGCCATGGCGATGCCGGCCGACGGGCCGTCCTTGGGGATCGCGCCTTCGGGAACGTGGATATGCAGGTCGGTCTGCCGGTTGAAATCCTCGGGAATGTCGTAATCCCGGGCATGGGCGCGGGTGTAACTGACGGCGGCTTGGGCCGACTCCTTCATGACATCGCCCAATTGGCCGGTGAGGATCAGTTGCCCCTTGCCGGGCATGGGCGTGACCTCGATGGCCAAAATTTCCCCGCCGACCTCGGTCCAGGCCAGACCCGTGGCCACGCCGATCACGTTGGTCTGCTCCCCCTTGCGGCGCAGGTACCGCGGCGGTCCCAGCAGTTTATGCAGGTCGGTTTCATTCAGGACCATCCGGGCGCGGCGCCGTTTTTCCACTTTCAGGCGGGCGACCTTGCGCAGGATCGCGGAGATTTCGCGGTTTAAATTGCGCACGCCGGCTTCGGAAGTGTAATTCGTGATGAGTTTTTCAATCACGCGCTTGGGAAACTGCACGTCGGTTTTCAGCAAGCCGTGTTCCGTCCGCTGACGGGGGATCAGGTAGCGGTCCGCGATTTGCACCTTCTCCTCCTGGGTGTAGCCCGGGATTTCAATGATCTCCATGCGGTCGCGCAGGGTCGGGTGAATGTTGGGGATCACATTGGCGGTGGTAATGAACATGACCTCCGAGAGATCGAAATTCACATCCAGGTAATGGTCGTTGAAGGCGTTGTTTTGCTCCGGATCCAGGACTTCCAGGAGGGCGGCGGAAGGGTCGCCGCGGAAATCCGCTCCCAGTTTGTCGATTTCATCCAGCAGCAGCAGGGGGTTCCGGCTTTTGGCGGTCTTGACGGACTGGATGATCCGTCCGGGCATGGCGCCGATGTAGGTCCGGCGGTGTCCCCGGATTTCCGCCTCGTCGCGGATTCCACCCAGGGAAATGCGCACGAAGTTCCGGTTCAAGGCCTGCGCGACGGACCGGGCCAGGGAGGTTTTGCCGACACCGGGGGGGCCGACCAGGCACAGGATGGGCCCTTTCAGCTTGGGCGCCAGTTTGCGGACCGAGAGGTATTCCAGAATGCGGTCCTTGACCTTTTTCAGCCCGTAATGGTCGCGGTCCAGGATGCGCGCGGCTTCCCGGACGTCCAGTTTCTCGCGGGTCCGCACGGACCAGGGCAACGACAGCAGCCAGTCGATGTAGGTGCGGATCACGGTGGCTTCCGGGGACATGGCCTGCATTCGCTCCAGGCGTGACACTTCCTTGAGGGCCTTTTCGGCGGCCTCCGGGGACATCTTCGCCGCCCGGACTTTCTGCTTGAGGTCCTCGGTTTCGGTCTCGTCGTCCTTCTGGCCCAGCTCCCGGCGAATGGCCTTCATCTGCTCGTGCAAATAGTACTCCTTCTGCGTGCTCTCCATCTGCTTTCGGACCCTGCCCTGGATGCGCCGCTCGATTTCCAGGATCTCGATCTCCGCGGACAAGAGCACGGACAGGGTCTCCAGCCGCCGCCCGATGTCCAGCGCCTCCAGCAGTTTCTGCTTCTCTTCGATCTTGGAGGGAATATTCGCCGCCACGATGTCGGCCAGGCGCTGCGGATCCTCGATGGTGGAAACGGAGGCCACCGTGTCCAGCGGGATTTTTTTATTCAGGCGGGAATATTGTTCGAACAGGTCCACGATGTTGCGCATCTGAGCCGTGATATTTGCCGTTTGCTGGACGGGCGCGGGGATGGCTTCCACCTGGGCGCTGAAATGTTTGTCCCCGGCGGTGACGCTGACCAGGCGGATGCGTTCCAGGCCCTCCACCAGCACCTTGAGGGTGTTGTCCGGCATTTTCATGACCTGAAGAATATGCGCGCGCGTGCCGATGCGGTAGAGATCGTCCGGCGTGGGTTCGTCCACCTGGGCCTGCCGCTGGGCCACGAGGGCGATCATGCGGTCTTTGAGCATGGCGGTTTCCAGCGCCATGACCGACCGCCCGCGGCCGACAAACAGGGGCACGATCATATGCGGGAAAACCACCAGATCCCGCAGGGGCATGAGGGGCAGCTGCTGCAGGGATTCGGCGGTGTCCGGTTTGCTGGTTTTGGTGCTGCTCATGGGCACTCCTTGCGCCGCTTAAGCGGATTTTTCGACTGCCCTGTCCTCCGGGTCGTCGAGCAGCAATTGGGCCTGTGCCTGCTTTCGGATCACTTCCGGCGTGATGATGCATTTTTTGATGTCCGGGCGGTCGGGCAGCTCGTACATCAGGTCCAGCATGACTTCTTCCATCACCGCGCGCAGGCCGCGGGCGCCGGTCTTGCGCCGCAGGCTTTCGCGGGCGACCTCGCGCTGGGCTTCCCGCGTGACCGCCAGATTCACGCCTTCCAGGGCGAAAAGCTTCTTGTACTGCTTGATCAGGGCGTTCCTCGGTTCGGACAGGATCCGGACCAGCAGGTCCTCGTCCAGCTCGTCCAAGGCCGCCACCACCGGCAGCCTCCCGATCAATTCCGGGATCAGGCCGTACTGGATGAGGTCCTCGGGCTGGACGTCCGCTAAAAGCTCGCCGGTGCTGCGGTGCGCGCGGCGCAGCCCCTCGGCTCCGAAGCCCATGACCTTCTTCCCCGTGCGGCGCTCGACGATTTTTTCCAGGCCGTGGAAAGCGCCCCCGCAGATAAACAGGATGTTGGTGGTGTTGACCTTGATGTACTCCTGGTGCGGGTGCTTCCGGCCGCCCTTCGGGGGCACGCTGGCCACGGTCCCTTCAATGATTTTGAGCAAGGCCTGCTGCACGCCTTCGCCGGACACATCCCGGGTGATGGAGGGATTTTCGTTCTTGCGGCCGATCTTGTCGATCTCGTCGATGTAGATAATACCCCGCTCCGCATCCCGGACATTGTAATCGGCGTTCTGCAGGAGGCTCAGGACGATGTTCTCGACGTCCTCGCCCACGTACCCGGCCTCCGTGAGCGTGGTGGCGTCGGCGATGGTGAACGGGACCTTCAGGCTGCGTGCCAGGGTCTGCGCCAGCAGGGTCTTCCCGGTTCCGGTGGGGCCGATGAGCAGGATGTTGCTCTTGGCCACCTCCACTTCCTCGTTGCCCTGCGGCGCAGGCAGGAAGATGCGCTTATAGTGGTTGTAGACCGCCACGGCCAGTACACGTTTGCTGCGCTCCTGGCCGATGACGTATTGGTCCAGGATCGCCTTGATTTCGGCCGGCTTGGGCGGAACGATGGGCTGGACCGGCGCCGGTGCCGTCGCGTCCGTTTCCTGGATCAGGATGTCATTGAACAAGGTGATGCATTTGTCGCAGATGTAGCTGTTGTTGCCCTGGATCAGCTTGCGGGCGTGGTGGGCGTTCTTGCCGCAAAACGAACAGGTGATGTTTTTTGGCACATTGGCATACATGGCTGCCCCTGAAAACTAAATTTTATTGGTCATGACGCCGTCAATCACGCCATAGTCCTTGGCTTCCTCGACCGAAAGGTAAAAATCCCGGTCCGTATCCTTGAGAATGCGGCCGATGTCCTGGTGCGTGTGCTGGGCCAGGATCTGGTTCATGATTTCCCGGATGCGCATGATTTCCTTGGCCTGGATGTCGATGTCCGGCATGGAGCCGGAGAAGCCCGCGGAACCCTGGTGCAGCATGATGCGCGCATGCGGCAGAGCGTAGCGTTTGCCCGGTTCGCCGGCGGACAGCAGGACTGCGGCCATGGACGCCGCCTGTCCGACGCACAGGGTGGATACGGGCGATTTGATGTACTGCATGGTATCATAGATGGCCAGCCCCGATGAGACAATCCCGCCCGGGCTGTTGATGTACATGAAGATTTCCTTCTGATCCTCGCTTTCCAGGAATAACAACTGGGCAATGATCAGATTGCTGATTTCATCGTTGATGGGAGTGCCTAAAAAGATGATCCGCTCCTTGAGCAGGCGGGAATAGATATCATAGGCCCGCTCGCCCCGCTGCGTTTGTTCCACCACCATCGGGATCAAAGCCATGACTGCCCTCCTCGGAGTTGGATTTCCCGGCTAGCTGCTGCTGATCTTGGCCTGCTGAATGATCCGCTCCAGCGTTTTGTCGTCCCGCAGGCGGTCGCGGAGATCGTCCCAATGGTCGCTCCGGTCCAAGTAGCTCCGGACGGCCTCCAGGGACTGACGGGAGGCACGGGCCAGGCGTACCACCTCGCCCTCGATTTCGTCCGGGCTCACTTCCACCTGTTCGAGACGGGCGATCTCCCGCAAGGCCAGGTTGGCCCGCCATTGCTGCTCCACCAACCCGCGGTGTTCGGTTTTGAACGCATCGGGAGTGGTGCCGCTCTGCTCCCAGGTCCGCCCCTCCCCAATCAGGCGCCGCTCCTGCTCCTGGACCAGTTTTTCCAATGAACGGTTGATCAGGACTTCCGGGATTTTTGCCTGTGCGGACTTCCCCAGGTGCTGGAGAATCTGTTCCTTCAGGCCACGACGGTTCTGCCGTTCCTGTTCGGCGGCCAAATCCTGCCGGACCTGGGCCTTCAATTCGTCCAGGGTGGAGAACTTACCCATTTGCTTGGCGAATTCATCGTCCAAGGCCGGAGGTTTTTTCTCCTGCACGGCCTTGAGCGTAACCGTGAATTCAACCGTTTTCTCGGCGATGTCGCGCACCGGGTAGTCGGTCGGAAACGTGACCGAGAAGGTCTTGCTGTCATTGACCTCCAGACCGGCCACTTGGTTCTCGAAATCCGGCAGGCTGCGCCCGGTCCCCAGCTCCAGGACGTAATTTTCGGCCTGCGTGCCGGGAACGGTTTTTCCGTCCCGCTTCCCGACCATATCCAGCGTCACGATGTCCCCCAGCCGGCAGGCCCTGGCCTCGACCGGAACCAACAGCGCGTTTTCCTGCCGCAGCCCCTCCAGCACCTCCTGGATTTGGGCCTCGGTGACCTCGATGTTCCGCTGTTTGAGCTTGAGCCCCTGGTAGTTCCCCACCTTCACCGGCGGCAGGGTTTCCACGCGCAGCTGGTAGGTCAGGGGCTGCCCGCGGTCCAGGCGCAGATTTTCCACGCGCGGCTGCTGAATGGGAACCGTTTGGCTTTGGTCCAAAACCTCCTGATAGGAACTTGCGATCAGCCGTTCCAAGACCTGGTCGTGAATTTCCCGGTTGAATTTCTTGGTCACGATTTCTGTCGGCACCTTGCCTTTACGGAAGCCGGGGAGGGCGGCCGACTTTTGCACCTTTTCCGTGACGGCGTGGAATTGGCGTTCCACCTCCTCCGCCGGCACCGAGACTTCGAAGACCTTTACAGTTTCCTCCGCAGTTTGCATCCTGAATTCGACCATGCGCTGAGCTGGTGCGAGGGGCGGGACTTGAACCCGCATGCCGGTAGGCACTAGATCCTAAATCTAGCGTGTATGCCAATTCCACCACCCTCGCAGTCGAGCCCACCCTCCTTCCCGGACAATTTTGCCGAACATATAATTCCCCCCGGGGCACACCCAAAAGGTACCTCCGGGGGGAAAACTGGTGGGTGCTACAGGGATCGAACCTGTGGCCCGCTGATTAAGAGTCAGCTGCTCTACCAGCTGAGCTAAGCACCCAATTTTTTTAAGGCGAATGTGGTGCGCCTGAGACGAATCGAACGTCCGACACACGGCTCCGGAGGCCGTTGCTCTATCCGCTGAGCTACAGGCGCACTTGGGGTGGGCGACGGGACTCGAACCCGCGACTTCCAGGACCACAACCTGGCGCTCTAACCAATTGAGCTACGTCCACCATGTCCAATGGTTCGTCTTGCCGAAAAACTAGGCAGATTCACTTCAAGGGCTTAATTTTACGAAAAGATAGGGGTTTGTCAATCTCTTTTCCTGAAACCCCTTGCGGGCTGGCAACCTGAAATCTCCGGCAGTGTCCCTTGTCCCGCGACGCGCTCCCCTCGCCTCGGGATCCGGAGCGCATCCGGATAGCCGACCTGACCTTCTCGACCAAGGCCCGGTAATGGGAACCCTTCCAGTACACCCGGCCGCAAGCGCGGCACAGGTGAAAACGGCGAAAATATCTGCGTGTCCTGGGCGGCAGCCGCGACCACACCCGCCGCGCGGGAACGGCCATGACCCTGCCATTGCAAGCCAGGCAGCGCGAAAAGGGGCGGTAGGGGCCGCGGGGGGCAAAACGGTGCAGAACCTCGCGCAACTGCCGCTCGGGATCGCTGGATCTCAACCACCGGCCGTGCCGGATGAGACTGCGTTTCAAGAGCGCGATATCCCGCGTTAGAACCACGCGTTTTTGCCGGAGCGCCGCCTGGACGATCTGTTCGTCGGGAAAATCGGCTTGGTAGATCGTATCGAAACCCAGGAGGCGCAAGCCGCGGGCCAATTTGCCCAGATGGCAGTCGGCCACGAATTTAAGGGTTTTTCGGTTATGGGGCCGCAGCAGGGACCGTCTTGCCCGGCCGCGGGTCCGCCAGGGTTCGGGATAAACCCGGATGCGGTCACCGGTGCGCGGCCGGTAGGTCAGGGCCACGGCTCTCCCCTGCGCCAGGACCGTGGCCGTCTCCGTGTGCGGCACACCCACGGCTTCCAGCATGTCTTTTACGGCCGGACGTCCGGGCGTGGCATAGACGAAGAACCGTCCCCGCCGGGCCGCGGGCAGGAAGTCGTTCAGCTCCCCGAAAAAACGCAGGCGGACCCGGACCTCAGAGGCCGGGGCATTACGCAAGCTCCCGGGTTCGGATCCCCGGCCGACGACGCGCGGACTTTTACCCGCGTCAGGGCCGGGGGTTCCCGTTTTCATAGGCGGGACGCGTTCCAGGCGCCACCAGCTGGTCGGTGAGCCGCAGCCATTCCACGTACAGGCGGTTGAGTTCGAGACCGTGGGATATTTTGCCGTAACGGCTTTGTTCAAGATTGGTCGTGGCGGTAATGACGTCGTTGAGAGTCACGCGCCCGTAGCGGTAATTCCTGATTTCCACGGCCAGAATAGCTTCGGCGCGCTTGATTTTTTCTTCGGCGATATCCAGGTATTCCTTCTGTTCCGCAATGGCCAGGTACAGGTTGCGCAGGTCGGCGGCCAGCAGGCTCCGTTTGTTCCGCGTGGTCAGTACGGTCTTCCGACTTGCGATTTTGGAGACCTCGTAGCGGGCCCGCTCCTGTTGCCCGGGCAGGGGCAGATCCACGCTGGCGCCGGCGAATACCAGACTGCCCTTGTTATCGAAGACGAAATCCGCGCCGTCGGCGCGGTAGCCGGCGAAAAGTCTGGCCGCCGGCAGCAGCTCGTCCGCGTATTGCGCGAGATCCTGGCTTCCCTGCTCCTCCAGCAGGGCCAGAATGCGGTAGGTCCGGCTGTCGCGGGTAAAGGCCTGGTATTCCGACTCGAAGTCCATTTCGGCGTTGCGGTACTGACCGGGCTCCACCGGGCGCAATTCCTCGTTCTCGGCCAGCGCGAGGGCCTGCCGGATCAGGTTGCCGAGCTGCCGGTATTCGCGCGTGAATGCCAGGACGTTTTCCCGGTCGGCCAGGACCTGCAGGTGGATCTTGTTCACGTCCGACTGGTCGGCGATTTTATTGGCCTTTTTCTCCTGGATGTTCTGGAGCAATTTCCGGCTCTCCGAGTAGGAAATTTCCCCGGTTTGTTGCCGGCGCCAGGCGGAATACCAGTCATAGTACAGCTTGATGAGCGAGGCCAGATAGTCCTCGTAGGCCTCCGTGATCTGATACTCCGCCAGCCGGGTTTCCAGGCCGATGAGCTTGCTCCGGAGGCGGTTGGCCTGGCCGAAGGCGTTTTGGGCGATGGGCTGCGATACCGCCAGCGTGAAGGCGGAGCGGTACTCATCCACCAGGGCATTCTGCGCCAGCCCGTACTCGGCGGACAGTTCGGTTCCCGCGGCCACGAAAAGTTTGCTGAGGGAGAGGGAGGCCTCGGGGCCGTCCTTTTCCCCGGTGCCGAGCCGGAAATCATACTGCCCTTTCACGGACAGCAGCAGGTCCGCGGCCGGCAGTCCCAGCACCGGCCGGTATTGCAGCTGCAATTCGTCGATCAGGATCTGCTGGAAGGCCAGGTCCCGCTGGCAGGCCAGCCGGACGAATTCCTCCAAGCGGAGCTCCCGGGGGACGGGGGCCTGCGCCGCGGGAGCCGCCGCACAGCAGGCGGCGCCCAACAGCGCTGCCCCCAGAATCAGCACGGGTCGCATGGACTTCACTCCTCCCCTGCGGGATGGGCCTTGGCCGGGAGCCTCGCCAGCAGCAGGTGGCGCACATCCTGCATCAGGCTGTACAAGCTGGGCACCAGCACGAGGGTGATCGTCGTGCCGAATAGCAGGCCCCAGGCCAGCGCCAGCATCATCTCGGCCAGCATCGCATCATAGCCGAAGACCCCGTAGGCCGTGGGAAAAATGGCGGCCACCGTGGTCAGGGTGGTCAGGAGCACGGCCCGCAGGCGGGTCTTGACGATCTGCGCGATCTGATGGTTGCTGAGCTCCCGCCGGCGCATGCGGTCGAATTCGCGGTCCAGCTTGGCCAGCATGACGATGGAGTCGTTCACCACCACCCCGGCCAGCCCCAGCGCGCCCACGGCCGCAAAAAAACCGTACAGGAACATGCCGTGCGCCCAAAAGGCCAGGATGATGCCCACGGCCCCGAAGGGAATGGCCAGCATGATGAGCAGGGGCTTGTACACCGAGTTGAACAACAGGGCAAGAATGATGTAAATGAAAAAAATCACCAGGATGACGGCGACCTGGAAGTCGCCGCGGGACTCGCGCGTGTCCTTGACTTCGCCGCCGAAGGAAAGGATGGAACTGGGATAACGGGACATGAGCTCGGGGAAAACCTCGCTCTCGAAATACTCCGCCACCTCCAGCGGGGTCTGCGTGGCGCCTTCCGCCAAATCCGCGTAAATCCGGGTGGTGCGCTTGCCGTCCAGGCGGTTGATGGCATTGGGGCTCACCAGTTGCTGGATGTCCACGATGTCGAGCAGGGGGACCAGGTAGTTCGCCTGGTTTTCCACCGGGACGTTGAGCAGGCGCCGGATGTTGTCCTTGGCGCTCTCTTCGGCGGTGATGCGGACGTCGATCTCCTCGTCGCCCTCGGTCAGTTCGTACAGGACCGTCCCCTCCAGCAGGGCCCGCAGGGTGGACTTGATGCTGACGGGGTTGATGCCCAGGCGTTTGAGCTTGTCCCGCCGCAGGCTGATTTTGTATTCCGGGTACTGCAGGGGGCGGTCGATCTCGACGCCGGTCAGGGCGGGATATTTTTGCATGGCCGCCGCCACCTGGTCCGTGATGGTCTTGCGGCGGGCATCATTGTTCTCCTGCACGATCACCTCAATGGGGCTGCCGCTGGCCTGGCCGAACCGCTGCTTCCGAAACGGCAGGACCTCGAGGCCGCTCACGTCGCGGAGCCGCTTCTCCCATTCCGCGATCAGCTGGTTGACGGACTTCCGGCGCTGCTCCTTGGGAACCAGTTCGATGCGCATGGACATCTTGTTTTCCTCCACCGCCCCGCCGCGGTGGCTCTGGGCGATGGCGGAGCGGAACCCGACCACCTCGCGTCCCAGGTAGGGCCGGAAGACGTCGTCGATCTGCCGGGAGAGTTCCGCCGTCTCATACTTCGTGGCGTCGGCGGGGGCCTTGGCCTCCAGGTGAACGTCCGTGGTTTCTTCGTTGGGAAACATCACGAACTTCATGTGCTGCGTGAAGACCCAGCCCGCGATCCCCAGCAGCAGCGCGAAGGCCAGGAACACCAGGCCTTTGCGTTTCAACACCCGTTCGATCAGCCGCCCGTACCCGTCCTCCACCGCGTGAAACCAGTGCCGGCCCTCTGCGGGCGTTTTCAGCGCTTGCCGCCGGCGGGCAAAATGCCGTTCGAGCAGCGGCCAGGTTCCCAGGGAAAACGCCACGCGCAACCAGCGGGGAAACCGCAGATTGAGGTGGGAGGGAAGGATGAAGATCGATTCGAACAGGCTTCCGCCCAGCATCAGGAAGATCACCGGCGGGATGAACTTCACCATCTTCCCGAAATGCCCGGAAAAAAAGAACAGCGGAATAAAGGCCACGCAGGTGGTGAGAATGCTGGCGACCACCGGCAGAAAAACGGCGGCAGTGCCCTTGACCGCGGCCTCCGCGAAGGGCGTCCCCTCCCCCCGCAGGCGGGCCACGTTCTCGGCCACGACGATGGCGTCGTCCACGACCATGCCCATGACGATGATGATCGCGGCCAGGGTGATGTTGTTGATGGTGTAGCCCGTGAGCGACAGGAAAATCATGGTGAAACAGAAGGTGAAGGGGATCCCCAGGGCCACCCACAGGCTGGACTGGAGATCCAGGAAAATCAGGAGCATGATCAGGACCAGGACGAATCCCAGCGCGCCGTTGCTGCCGATCAGGGAGAGGCGGTTCCGGACGTCCCGCGATTCGTCGTCCAGCAGCACCACCTGCACCGGGGAATTTTTCAGGCTGTTGTGTTTGAATTTTCGAATGGTTTGCCGCACGGACTTCATGGCCTGCAGAATGCCGAAGGAGCTGCTCTTGACCACGCGCAGCACGATGGTTTCGTGGCCGTTGATCTTTTGAATCGAGGTGTTCTTCTCATACCCGGGCCCGACCTCCGCCACCTCGCCCAAACGCACGCCCTGGCCGCCGAATCCTCCCTGGATCATCAGGTCCCGGAGTTTCTCGGGAGTATCCAGCTCGGCCAGCAGCGTGACCTTGGATTCCTGCTTGTTCTCCAGGCTGCCGGCGGGCTGGCGGACGTGGCTGTTCTGGATCGCCGTAATAACGGCGTTCAGAGGCACGTTGAATTCAATCAGCTTCTCCGGGCGGGCCTTGATCTGGATTTCCTCCTGGAGATATCCGGTCCGGCGGATGCTGCTGACTTCCGGCAGGTTGAGCAGCTGGTTTTCCAGGGCCAGGGCGTAGGCCTGGAGTTCGCGCCGGGAGGCGTAATCCAGCAGGTGCCGCCGGGGATCGATCAGGGCCACGTCCAGAATGTCCTTGCGCGAGGTTTTGAATTGGCGCACCGTGGGTTCGTCCGGGATTTCGCCGGGCAGGGCGACTTCCTGCACCGCGTCCCGGATCTCCGTGACGGCCTCCTGCTTGTCCGGGTAGTCCGGCTCCAATTCGATCCGCACGCTGCAACTGCCCATGTTGGAATTGCTGGTGACGCTGTAGAGGCCGTCCAAACCCCGCAGCTTATCTTCGATGGGCTTGGTGACGAAATGCTCGACTTCCGCGGGCGAGGCGCCGGGATAGGCCACGGAAATGACCACCGTGTCAAAGGTTACATCCGGCATTTCTTCCTTGCTGGTGTGAAACCAGAAAAACACGCCGCCGATGAAGACGCCGAGAAACAGAAAATTGGTCATCAGATGGCGCCGCGAGAAATAGGCGATGATTTTTTCCCACATAACCAGGGCTCCGTACGAAGGCATGGACAGCTCGAACACGAGGCCGCGTGATCGGGGCTGAAAAAGTTCAAACCACTATACCTTTTTTATTTCGATTACAAAACCATAAAAGTTGCGGTCCGCGCCGCCGGCAGCCCTTCGGATTTCAATCCGCGGCCGGGACCCGGCGTCCTGCGGGGTTTACGCTTCCGCTGCGACGAGCTGAATCCCGTCTCCGGCCTGAATCGTGCCCAGGCTGCCGAGGTCCCCGGCCGCTTTCCCCACCACATTGACCTTCGTCACCAGGCGGCATTCGCCGTTCTGGGAAATGGGCGTGGGGCCGAATGGGATGGCCAGGCATTTCCCCTCCACCCAGAAACACACGCTTCCGGGCTCCACCACCTGGCGCGCATTCGCATTCAGGCTGGCCGCGACCGGAACGGAGAAATACACCTCCTGGCCCCATAATTGGGCCGTGCTGTTCACGGGCATGACCCGCAGCAGCGAGCGCGCCCAGTCCGTGTCCGCAAGCACGATGGACAATCTGCCCTTGGGCCAGACGAGCTGGATCGTCATTTTTCCTCCTGTCTGGCCGGTCCCGAATAGGTCATTCCCGTCCCGCCGTCTTGATCCCCGAGGACCCAGAGGATCACCGTCGCGCATTCCAGGCCAAAGGGAAGATAACCGGCGTAACCCAGGACCGGCATTTCGAATATTTGATACCTTTCCACGTAGGGTATGGAATACGTCCAATGCGCCAAACTGCCGGAATTCCACATTTCCCAGAAAAAACCGCAGGTCAGCGCCGCCAGGGCCCATAACCACGGGTTTTTCCAGTCCCCTCCCATCATATCCGTTAACAGATTGGAACGCCCGCGCAGGCCGAGCCAGGCCGTGAGGATCATCAGGGGCGCCACCCACAGGCACGGAAACAGGACATCCGGCCAGAGGCCCAAAAGCGCCAACCCCAGTGAACCCGCGCCGAACAAGAGAAGAAAAAATGCCCTGGAGGGTCCGCCGTTCCGTGCTTGCCCCGCCGGCAGGCCGGCGCCGGCGCGGGGATGGGAGGCCAACCATTCGCGGGTGCTGGCGACTGCGGGCAAAACCGTGGCAAAACATAATGAGGCTTGGAAAAAATACGCCCGCGGGGACAAAGGACCCACACCGAGGTAATGCCAATTCTGCACGAAGCGGTTCAAGTATTCAAAATACCACCAAAACACGGCGCTGAGAAAAAACAAGCCGCCCAGGAAACGCGGCCTGTCCAGCAACAGGCAGCGTCCCGTGCGGCGGAACGCCAGGGCATTCACCACCAGGATGTACCCCAGCCACAACGGGGTGAAGGCGTAACCCTGCCACGGCCCGAGCCCGGGCGAGCGCAGCCAGGCGAGAAGCCAGGCGGATAAAACCAGCGCGCCCCCCGTCCAGCCCCACCACGGGAACCCGCTCCGGCCGGGAACCGGCGAAATTTCGGGCCGGGCGCGAATGAGCCTGTACCCTACGGGAGCCAGGACGGCGAGAATGAGAAGCGCCAGCAGGATAAAAACCGGCCAGGAGAAACCCGCGTGTTGGACATAAAGTCTCTGCGGCGGGAACTCCAGGTACTGTTTCGCCGGATCGCCCTTCAGCAGGACACCCAGCCAGGGCAGCGCCAGCAGCCAGGCCATCAGGCCCAAGCTGGACCAGCCTGCGCGCGCTTTCGACATGTCCGGTTCCTCCCACCGCGCCGTTTCGGCGGCGCGGAGAAAACGCAAATTTTCTTCAGCCTACCATCGAAATTCCCCGGGAGCAACCCCGACGACCCCCGCAGAAATACATCCCGCTTTTCGGCTTGGATGTCCGCTGGATCTCCCCGCTCCGGGTTTGTCCGGTCCAGGCCGCTTGTGGAAGGTTGTTAAAAAAAAACCTCCGGGCGCCCCAGGGCGCCCGGAGGTCCAGGCCGCGTCCGCCTTAGAAAGAGACGGCGGCCATGATCTGGTGGGTCATCCCCAGGTCCCCGAACGTCGCCAGCGCGTAATCCAGGGCCAGCATGCCCAGCTGGACGCCCGCCCCGGCGGTCAGGCCCGTGATGCCGTCCAAGTCGCCGGTGTTCTTGATTTTATAGCCCACGCGCACCGCCGCGATGTCCCCGTACGCATATTCCGTTCCCAGGTTCACGGAGGTGTAGTTGGTGTCGCCGAAAGGCAGGTTGACGTCCAGGAGGACGTGCCAGGCGTCCGCTTCGGCCAGGGAAACCGGCAAGGCGTAGGCCGCTCCCACCTTGGCGTTCATGGGCAGGCTGGCGTCGGCCAGGCTGGTCCCGAGATTCTGCACGGCCAGGCCCAACTGCAACCCTTCCAGGCCGGGCTTGAGGAGCGCACCCACATCCACCGCGAAAGCCGAGTAGGATTCCGTGTCGATGGTCTGGCTGATGACTTTCAGGGCGCCGCCCACGGCCAGATTCTCCATGACCCACTGGCCGTAGCCGGCCGCGCCGGTGAACACCAGGGGTGTGAATTCACCGGTAATGCTCGGCAGGCCGCCCACATCCTCCACCTTGTCCATCTTGCCGAAATTCAGAAGCATGAAATTGACGCCCAGCCCTGCGCCTTCGAACAGGCTCTGACCGTAGGCCAGATATTCCAACGAAATGTCCTGCAGGTAAAAGCTGTGCATGAAACCCAGATGGTGCTGCCCCAGTTGGGCCAGTCCCGCCGGATTCCAGGAGACGGCGTTGACGTCGTCCGCCAAGCCTACGAAGGCCTCCCCCATGCCGATGGGACGGGCCCCCAGCGGAATCTTCAGCTCCGCCCCTCCGACCTTGCCGATGTCGTAGCTTGTTTGCGCCGCCCACCCGGCCGCGCTCAGGATGCCCGCCAACATCATCATTGCCCCCACGCGTATGATTTTCATGACTCCACCCCTTTGCCAAGAATTTTCGGCCATGCGCCTTTTTATTTCAGAATCGCCAGTTTCTTGATTTTCAGTTTCTTTTCTTCCCCGTTCACGGTCAGAACCGTGCGGTACAGGTACAAGCCGGGCACCACGTCCTGAATGGTCCAGGTCAGGGTCTGCCCGGGCTGGTCGGCTTCGAGCTTGGTAACGAGTTCGCCGGCCAGGTTGTACAGTTCAATGCTTGCCTTGTCCGGGTTGGACTCCTCGAACAGGAAGCTCACCGTGCCCTTGGCCGGATTGGGAAAAGCCAGGACGCCGTCGATGGGCTTGTTCAGGCCGCCGATGGGCGTGGCCGTGGGCGTGGGCTCGGGGGTGACGGGCGGGACGTTCCATTGAAACACGCCCAGGCCCTGGCCCCAGATGGCGGCGTAGACGTAGTCGCCGTTGAACATCACCTGGTGCAGGGCGTCGTTGTTGTTGTCCGCGGACTCCGCCACGTAGGTGTAGGCTTGCAGCAGCGCCGGCCGGGCCGGGGTGGAGATGTCCAGCATGTACAGGCCGACCGTGGTCTCGGCGTACCACCAGCTGCCGGTGGTCAGGAGCAGGCGGTCTCCCTGCACGGCCACGTCCATGCCGATGCCGAAGGGTGTGAAGTGTCCCACGACCACGGGGTTGGCCGGGTTGCCGATGTCGACCACCTGCAGGCCCTCCTCGGTCGTGGCCACGTAAGCGTAGTTGCCGACGACGTCGACCTCCATGGCCTGGGCCTGGGCGGTCATGGTGCAGGACGAGACCATGGCCACGGCCGTGGGGCTGCTGACGTCCACGATGGTCAGGTAGCCGCCGCGGTCCGCGATGTACAGGTAGTTGCCGACCTTGGTCATGCCGCTTAAGTGGCTGCCCACGTCGGCGACGGCGGCCAGGGTCAGGGCCGCGGGGTCGGCGACCTGGAAGGTGTACAGGTTGCCGCTCCTGTCGCCGACGTAGCCGTAGGCGCCGGCCAACACGATGCCCCGGGCGTCGTTGTTGAGATACCACTGGTTCACGAACGTCGGCGCGGCCGGGTTGGAGACGTTCAGGATCTGCAGCAGATTTTCCTCCCCATTGCTCACGAAGAGGTAGTTCCCGTACAGGGCCAGGAACCGGGCCGGGTTGTATTCGTCGCCGCCCAGCTCGTCGTAGCCGCCGATCACCGCGGGCTGGGCCGGGTCGGTGATGTCGCAGATGTCGATCCGGGCGTGGAAGGTCTGCCCGAGGTAGAGGCGGTTGGAGTTGATCAGCATGCTCGTGTAGGTGTTCGAGTCGCGCATGATCCGCTCGGGCTGCCAGCCCTGCGTCAGGGTGCGTTTAAAATAAGCGACCTGGCTTGCGCCGCTGATGGCGCCCAGGACGTCGGGCACGCCGTCGCCCGTCACGTCGGCGGCGGCCACGCCCAGGGCGCTGTTGCCCGTGTGGATCACGCGCCTCAGGAAGTTGCCGTTGCCCTGGTTCTCGAACCAGGCGATGGTGGGTTCGTCGTTGTCGGCGGCCACGGTCAGGTCCAGGTCGCCGTCGCCGTCCAGGTCCGCGGCGCGAACGTCGTCGGCGTTGGACACGTAATCGTCGATCAGGTGCTCGGAGAAGTTCTGGGCGCCGTCGTTCCGCCACCACGACAGGCGACCCGTGCTATCGGACACGGCCACCAGGTCCAGGTGGCCGTCGCCGTCGAGATCCGCGGCCCGCACGGCGTCGACGGAGCCGAAGCTGTTGACGACGGGATGCGGAGTGAAGTTCTGGGACCCGTCGTTTTCGTACCAGACCAGCTGGGTGCCCCCGCAGGCGATCACGTCGAGGTCGGCGTCGCCGTCGAGGTTGGCCACGTCCACGCCGGCGCCGCCCGCGAAGGCCGTGATGGTCAGCGGCAGGAAAAACTGGGCGCCGTTGTTGCGGTACCACACCAGGTTGGCGCTGCCGATGGCCACCACGTCCACGTCCGTGTCGCCGTCCAGATTGATGGCCAGGACGTCGCGGGCACCGGTCAGACCGCTGTCGATGGTGTGGGCGCTCCAGCTCAGGTTGTTGTTCTCGTACCACATGAGATTGCTGCCGCCGGTGGCCAGGACGTCCACCCCTCCGCCGCCGTTCAGGTCGGCGGCGAAGACGCTGGTGGCACCGCTCAGGGTCGCCACGGTGTTTCCGGCCGGATCGAAGCGTCCCCCGCCCAGGTTCCGCCACAGGATGATTTCGCCGGAACCCCCGGCGGAAGCCAGGATGTCCAGGGCGCCGTCACCGTTCATGTCCGCCGCTGCCACGTCGTTCGCCATGTTCACGATATTGCCGTTGACCGTCTGCTTTTCCCAAACCACAGCCGCGGCCGAACCCCAGGCCAGCCACAAGGTCAGTACGGCAAAAAGCCACACCGCCCTTCGAAATCGCATGACCGTGCCCCCTTTTTTTAGCGTCCGCCACCAGTAAATTCATATACTGGTTCCGGTGAAATATCAATCGAAAATATTATTCAATCTTCTTGATCCGGTAACGGATGATAGTATAGTAATTTTCCGGTTTGGAGCCGGGCATGCCCGGCCCGCGCAGGTATTCTTCCTCGTGCTCGCCCACGATTTCATAGCCCTGGTTCTTGACATAGTCCTCCAGAGCCTCGATGGTCGGAGTTTCTTTATCGTAGGGACCCACGTGCAGGATTTCCGCCACGTCGCCGTAGGGCCATACGGTCAGGGCCACGGCAAAGGCGGTGTCGCCTTTGGGCGCCACGATTTCCGTCACCGAATCCGGCACCGGCACGCCGATGGCGCCTTTCCACCCTTCGCTTTTAAAATACCCCTCCCACTCCGCTTTCGGCATGTCCCGGGGCACGGCCATGCGCAGGCGCGGCGCGGCCCGGCCCGGCCCCTTGGGCACGCCCCGCAGGGAATAGTACGTCTTGAACAACACGCCGAAAGCCTTGGGCAGAACTTTGTCCGGATGGCCCGCCACGGCGATTTGCAGGACTTTTTGATCCGGCAGATTCACGATCCGGGGCGTTTTGAGTGCTTCATACTTGGCCAGGTCGGGGCCCTTCAGCATGAAATAGCCGATGCCCAGGAACACCAAGGCCAGTGCCAGCGTACCGATGAGCCATTTCCACATGATGATCTCTCCCCCCCTTACGGTTTGGATAATTCCGGGGCTTTGGCCCCGCCGCGCTGGATGCGGTACAGTCCCTCGAGGAAATCGGAGCCGGCATAGCCGGCAATCGCGGCCCAGCGCCAGTCGCTGCCGGCGATGGCCCCGGCGAGACCGCCGGAGAAGGCGGAGGCGAGCAGCGTCAGAAGCAGATAAAGCCAGCGGATTTTCTTATCCTGCGTATTTTGGCGGAATTGCTTGGCCAGCCCGACCAGCGCCCGGACAATGCCCCCGGTCAGGCCGGCGAGAATGAAAGGCCACAGGTTCTGCAAAACGGGCATGTGTCCCCCTTATCTTTTTCGACTCTCGATTTTCACTTCCCGGCAATTTCGCTGCGCGAAATGTCCGGCGCAACGAGATAAAATCCCGAAAATCGAGAGTCGAGAGTCGGCCGAAGTCGAGTTTTTTCAACTCTCGCCTTTCGAATCTCGACTTCTCGAAAATTTTCGCTCCGTGAAAATTTTGGCGTCCCAGCCAGGACTCGAACCCGGGAACGTCGCTTCGCTCCCCAAAGGGGGGTAACCCCCCTCCGGCGCCCTGAACCTCTTCCGTTCAGGGCTGCCTCCCCCTCATGGTCGGGAGGTGCCCCTCCCGACACCCTCCGGGTCCCTCTCCGCGCCCTCAGCCGGGTGATGGTTCCAGAGGCGGAATATTTTTTGGCGTCCCAGCCAGGACTCGAACCCGGGACCTACGGATTAGAAATCCGTTGCTCTATCCAGTTGAGCTACTGGGACGCGTGCCGTCACTGCCGGCCGAGTGATTATTTCCCCATCATCGCCAAATCTTCCAGAATGCTCTGCAAATCGTCCTCGTGCTCGATTTCCTCTTCGAGGATCTCGAGCACCATCTTGGCCGTAACCGGATCCTTGCCCTGCACGCTTTCCAGCAGACTTTGGTACACGCCGATGGCGCAGCGCTCGCCCTTGATATTCTGTTCCAAAACGGGCTTGACCGCATGATTCTCCGGAGCCTCGTACCCGCAATGGGTGAGGCGGTACCAGTCTTCGGGTTTGAGCACCGGCGTGCCGCCCAGCTGCAGAATGCGGGCCACGAGCATATCGGCGTGCTTGAGTTCCTCCCCGGCATGCTCCATCAGTTCTCCGCTCACCGGACCGCGCATCGGCCCCCGAACGACCTTGGCTCCGACCCAGTATTGATAGTACGCCAGCCATTCATCCGCCAACGCCTTGTTCAAAGATTCGAGCAGCTTCTTTACGTCCACCCCCACGATTTCCGTGCCTTTGGTTCCCATTTCCGCACCTCCTCAGGTAAAATAAATTCCACTTCGTTATCGCGAAACTCCTAATTCCGACGTGCATGGGTCGAATATCGAAAATCGACCGCCCCGTGCCTGTGGCCCAGGGCTCCGCTTCCCGCTACACGGGAAGCCGTGGTCGGGGCGAGAGGATTTGAACCTCCGACCCCCTGCTCCCAAAGCAGGTGCGCTGGCCAACTGCGCTACGCCCCGATCTGTTCTTTGGCGGTGACGGATTATTTTCTGGATTTGAACCTCCGCCCCGTCGCTTCGCTCCCCCTAGGGGGCATCGCCCCCTGGGGCGCTTCGCCTTTCAGGCTCCGCTGTCACCCCCGCTGACTCGGGGGATGGCTCCCCCGATCCCCCGGCGGCGTATCGCCGCTTGCTCCCAAAGCAGGTGCGCTGGCCAACTGCGCTACGCCCCGATCTGTTCTTTGGCGGTGACGGATTATTTTCTGGATTTGAACCTCCGCCCCGTCGCTTCGCTCCCCCTAGGGGGCATCGCCCCCTGGGGCGCTTCGCCTTTCAGGCTCCGCTGTCACCCCCGCTGACTCGGGGGATGGCTCCCCCGATCCCCCGGCGGCGTATCGCCGCTTGCTCCCAAAGCAGGTGCGCTGGCCAACTGCGCTACGCCCCGACCTGGGCCGCAAACCAGCCACTTTAAACCGCGCCCGGCTGCAGGGTAAAGATACCTATTTATCCTTTTATCTATGAATTTTCAAGTTTAATCCGACGCAAATATCCCAGCATTTTTTTAAAGGCCCGCGCGCGATGGCTCATCCGGTTTTTTTCGCCCAGCGTCATTTGCGCAAAGGTCCGCGGTTCGCCACGGGGCCGGAAAAGGGGATCGTATCCGAAACCGTTTTTTCCGCTGGGCTCCAAGACGATGGAACCCCAGATTTTCGCGGACCGCAGCACGGTCTTGCGCCCGGGCCGAGCCAGGGCCACGGCCGTGGCGAAATAGGCGCGACGCCGCCTGCCACGCAGGTTGCGCATGCGTCCCAGCAATTTATGGTTGTTCTCGTTATAATTTCGCGCCGGCCCGGCATAACGAGCGGACCTCACGCCGGGACTGCCCCCCAGCGCGGGCACGAAAAGTCCGGAATCGTCGGCTAAAGCCGGCAGGCCCAAGGCCCGGGAGACGGCGTTCGCCTTCTTGGCGGCGTTTGCTTCCAGGGTCGCCCCGTTTTCTTGGATGTCCCTCAAAGGCGGGAAATCCGCCAAAGAGCGGATCCGGAAATCCGCGCCTGAGAAGATCCGGCGGATTTCCCTCAACTTATGTCGGTTTCCCGTGGCCAGGATCACGTCTGGTTTCATGGCTGGCGGCGACCTCCCGGAGTCGCAATATCTTACATGCTGCCGGGGTCGCCGTCATATCTTTTTTTGCCTTGATAAATGCGAAATTGACAATCATCATAAAGGCTTATATCATAGGGGTATGTCCTTCGACATGATGTTGTCTCGAAAAACGCTTGCACCTGAACTCGGATCCGGAAATCATCCAAAAGGGCTGGTATTGTTCGCCCTGGCCGGCGGCGGGATTTTCGCCTCCTTTCTCCTCTGCGGCATCCTCTTCCATGTGATCAAGCCGGCGTTTATTTTGCTGGCGCTTCTCTGCGCCCTCGGAGTATCTCTCCTGGTAAGCCTGTATCATGTCCGCCGTTCCGTTTTTTCCCGCGCTGCAGACGATCTTCTAAGACATCGTCTGGAAATCCTGGCCCGGGGTGAGGATCCGGGAGCCTTGCCGGATGACGCACAGGATGCGGTCCTGCAGTTGACCGAGGAAATGCGCTCCCGCCTGTTGGCGAAGCCCCGGAGCGCGTCGCCGCAGGCGCTGGATGCCAACACCCTGGCGTCGGCCCGCCAGGAATTGGACGACGTCTATCAGATGGTCGCCGAAGTCGCCATCGCCACCGAACAATTTTCGAAGGGGGCCGCCGACCAGAGCGACGGCATTCAGGATGTCGCCGCGGTTACGGAAAATCTGGACCAATCCTTCCACCAGGTGTCCGAATTCGTCCAAACCGCCATTGAACAGAACACCGCGGCCCTGGAAGATTCACGCGCAAAAAGCAAGTCGGCGGTGGCGGGCGTGGAATGGATGCTGCAGATCAAGCAGGCCATGAGTTCCTACGTCGGTCTCATTGAAGGCATGGGTCGTTCCAGCCAGGAGATCGGCAAATTCATCGAGATCATTAAAAGCATCGCCGCCCAAACCAATTTGCTGGCCCTAAACGCCGCCATCGAGGCGGCCCGCGCCGGGGAACACGGGCGGGGCTTCGCGGTCGTGGCCGACGAGGTCCGCAAGCTGGCGGAGCAGAGCTCGCGGGCGGCCAAGGACGTCACCCAGATCATCCACAAGGTGATGCAACAGACCGCCGAAGCGACGGAATTGAGCCGCACCAACGAGCAGACCCTCTCGCAGGTGGAGGATGTCTATAGCGCCTCGAACCAGTGCCTCGATTTCCTCAATCAAAACCTGGTCGGCTTCTCCCAGAGATTCCAGCAAATCAAGGAGCTGACCGTCGTCCAAAACACCGGCGCGGACACTCTGAAAAAAAAGACGCAGAACATGAGTTCCATCTGCGAGGAATTCGCCTCGAGCTGCGAGGAAATCACCGCGACCGTGGACAACCTCAAAGCCCGTTTGGAAAGCCTCCAGCAGTTGCTGGGCACAGGCCGTTGAGGGGCCCGGACACGGAACGGCGACCGGTCCCGCGATGCGGTCTCGAAAAGAGGAGCGGGTGGGAATGAACTTGCAGAAGCGGTTTTTGGTCCTGGGGCTCGGGCATCCCCTTTTGGCCGACGACACGCTCGGCCTGCGGCTGGCGGATGAAGCCGCCCGGCGCTTTTCCCCGCTCTTTCCCGACGTCGATTTCCGCACGCATCCCGGGGGCAGCTTTGATCTTCTGCCGCTTCTCGGGGAATATGCCAGGGTCCTGGTGTTGGACAGCATTTGCACCGGCCAATCTCCGGCCGGCACCTGCCACGAGTTCAGGGGAACGTCCGCCGCCGGCACCGCGGCAGGCTGGGTCTCGCCGCACGGCCTGAATTGGCCGCAGCTGTTCGCACTGGCCCGCGCCTGGGGATTCACGTTCCCGGACGAATTGCGTTTTTTCGCGGTCGAAGCGCGGAACTTCGACTGCTTCGCGGAGGAACCTTCGGCCGAAATCCGCCGCTCCTTTCCGCTCATCTTGGAAAAAATCCGCCGGCAGCTCGAGACCTGGTGCACCGAACCCCGTGGCAGCCGGCCGTATCCGGAGGCAGAAGCGCATGAAATCCAATTCGAATAAAAACGGACTGATCCTGTGCTCGTGCGGCAACAACATCTCGAATTTCGTCGACCTGGAGCGCATCGCGGCTTGGGCCAAGGAGTCCAAGCGCTTTTCTTTTGTGGCCAGGCATGAGCTGCTGTGCTCCCCGGCGGGCAAGGAGTACTTCCGGGCCCTGTTGAAAAAAAACCAGCCGGACCAGATCGTCATCGCCGCCTGCTCCCCGAAAATGCACGAGGAAACCTTCAAACAGGCGGCCCAGGATTCCACCACGGATCCGGGCCGCATCCAAATGGCCAATATCCGCGAGCAGAGCGCCTGGGTCACGCCGGAACGGGAGGAAGCCACGCAGAAAGCCATCGCCCTGATCCGCGCCGCCGTCGAACGCGTGCAGCTGCATGAAAAACTGCCGCCGAAATTCATGGACGCGGTCACGGACATCGTCGTGATCGGAGGCGGGCTCGCCGGCATGGAGGCGGCCTTGCTGGCGGCCGAGGCCGGGCGCCGCGTCACACTGGTGGAGAAAAACCTCAGCCTCGGCGGACGCGTGATCCAGTCGGAGGAACTCGCCCCGCCCATGGAATGCGCGGCCTGCCTGCTGGCCCCCCGCCTCGCCAAGATCCGGGAACATCCCAACATCCAAGTGATCACGAACGCCGAAGTCAAGGACGTCTGCGGTTTTTACGGAAATTTCAAGGTGGCGGTGCACCGCCGGGCCCGTTTCGTCAAGGAAGCGTGCATCGGCTGCGAGGAATGTTTCGCGGTCTGCCCGGTCTCGGTGCCCAGCGAGTTCCATCTGGGCCTGGGGCCCCGCAAGGCCATTTATACCCTCTTTCCCGGCGCCGTACCGGCCGCCGCGGCCATCGACCGGGAGCATTGCCTGCATTTCGTGGACGGGTCCTGCGAGGCCTGCGTCAAGGCCTGCCCCTTCGGCGCCGTCGATTTTGCGGAACAGGACGAGGAAATCGAAATTCCGGCCGGGGCCATCCTGCTCGCCACCGGTTCCCGGTCCTACGACCTCCGGGATTTTCCAAACTTAGGCTACGGCCGCCTGGAGAACGTCTATACCCTGCCCGAATTCGAACGCCTGGCCTGTTCCAACGGCCCGACGCAGGGCAGGATCCAGCTCAAGAACGGCAACCCGCCCTCCAGCGTGGCGGTGATCCACTGCGCCGGCTCCCTGACCGCCCGCGGTTTGCCCTATTGTTCGGGGACCTGCTGCCTTCTGGCCGCCAAGGTGGGGGATTTCGTGCGCAAACAAAATCCCCAAGCCCGGGTGGTGAACCTCCACGACCGCCTGGTCTTCCAGGGTTCCAAGGCGCAGGCGTTCTTCGCTTCCCAGGTCAAGTCCGGCACGCAATTTAAACGCGTCAACGATCTCTCCACCCTGGCCGTGGCCCGGGATTCCCGGGGCCTCCGGGTCACCGCCGCGGGCCTGGAACCCGTGCAGGCGGAGATGGTGATCCTGGCCTCGGGCTTCGGCGCCGGAGAGGACCAGGATCAGCTTGCCCAGTTGCTCAGCGTGGACTCGGACGCCAGCGGCTTCTTCAAGCCCGACCAGTTCTTTTTACGCTCGGTCGGGGCCAGCTTGGACGGCGTCTATATGGTCGGCGGCTGCGCGGGGCCCTGCCTGGCCGACGCCGCCGTGAACCAGGCCCAAGCGGCGGCCGGCGAGGCCGTCAGCCGCCTGGTCCCCGGCAGGAAGATCAGCCTGGAAACCATGGTCTCGGAGATCGATTCCGAACTCTGCTCGGGATGTAAAATGTGCGTGTCCGTCTGCCCGTACAAGGCGGTCCGTTTCAACTCCGAGAGCGGGATCTCCGAGATCAACGAAGCCATCTGCCGCGGCTGCGGCACCTGCGTGGCCAATTGCCCGTCCGGAGCGGCCCGCGCCAAACACTTCACGGACGAGCAAATCAACGCCGAACTGGAAGGGATCATCCATGAATAATTTCAATCCCCAAATCGTGGCCTTCGTCTGCAATTGGTGCGCCTACGGCGGCGCCGACCAGGCCGGCGGCCAGAAGCTGGAGTACCCCGCCAACGTCAAATTGATCCGCGTCATGTGCAGCGGGCGCGTGGACCCGCAGTTCGTCCTGCAGGCTTTCCGCCGGGGCGCGGACGGGGTCCTGGTCCTGGGCTGCCACCCGGGGGACTGCCACTACCGCTCCGGAAACATGAAAGCCTGGCGGCGCTACCAGTTGTTCGCCAAGCTGCTCGCCCAATTGGGCGTCGACCCCGCCCGCTTCAAGCTGGATTGGGTCGCCGCCAGCGAGGGCAAAAAGTTCCAGGAGCTTGCGAAACACATGACCGAAACCGTCAAGCGGCTCGGCCCCCTGCGCCTGCGGGGCTTTGTCGCGGAGGGAGCGCAGCGATGATGAAAAAGAAAAAGGCGAAACGCCCCGCGAGCCGGCCGGCGAAAAAAACGGCCCGTGCCCGGCGCCCGCGGGCCGGAACCAAAGCCGCACCGGCGTCCAAGCCGAAAGTGGCTTTCTACTGGTGTTCCTCGTGCGGAGGTTGCGAGGAAACCGTGGTGGACCTGGATGAAAAAGTCCTGGACGTCGTGGCCGCGGTCGACATCGTCTTCTGGCCCTGCGCGCTCGACTTTAAAACCTCGGACGTGGAGGCCTTGCCGGACGGCGGCATCGCGGTCGCTTTCATCAACGGGGCCATCCGCACCTCCGAACAGGAAGCCATGGCCAAGCTGCTCCGCCGGAAATCCGGCCTGGTCGTGGCCTTCGGGATGTGCGCTTTCATGGGCGGCATCCCGGCGCTGGCCAATCTGAAAAACCGCGAGGCCATCCTCCGCCGCGCCTACGTCGAATCCGAGAGCACGGACAACCCCGGGGGACAACTTCCGCAGGAAGAAACCGAGGTCGGAGACTGCCGCCTCCGCATCCCCAAGTTCTATGAAACGGTTTTCAAGCTCGACGATATCATCCCGGTGGATTACTACCTGCCGGGTTGCCCGCCCACCCCGGACCTGCTGCTGCAGGCCGTGCAGGCCGTACTCACGGGCAAGCTTCCCCCCCGGGGTTCGGTGCTGGCCCCGAATCGCTCCTTGTGCCATTCCTGCGACCGCAATGCCTCCAAACCGGACCGCCTGACCCTGCCCGAACTGAAGCGCGTGCACCAGGTGCAGGCGGACGACCAAACCTGCTTCCTGGCCCAGGGCATCCTCTGCATGGGCCCCGCCACGCGCGACGGCTGCGGACAACTCTGCATCCAGGGCAACATGCCGTGCACCGGTTGTTTCGCTCCCTTGGCCAACGCCGACCCGGGAGCGAAAATGATCGGCGCGCTGGGAGGAATCTTCGAGGCCGAGGATGAGGCGTCCGTCACCCGCCTGGCCGCCACCCTACCCGACCCCGCCGGGTCCTTTTACCGCTACAGCCTGGCGGCTTCCCTGCTGGGTCGAAAACGCGAGGAGAAAGCCTAATGCCCAGAAAAATTTCCATTGACCCCGTAACCCGCCTGGAAGGGCACGGAAAAATCGAGATATTCCTGGACGACCAGGGTGAAGTGGAGGGGGCGTTTTTCCAGATTCCCGAGTTGCGGGGATTCGAGAAATTCGTGGAAGGCCGCCCGGCCGAGGACATGCCTCAAATCACCTCGCGCATCTGCGGCGTGTGCCCCACGGCTCACCACATGGCTTCCACCAAGGCCTTGGACGCGCTCTTCGGCGTGGAACCGCCGCCGGCGGCCCGCTTGATCCGCGAGGTTTTCTACCAGCTCTTCATGTTCGAGGACCATCTGCTTCATTTCTTCTTCCTGGGCGGCCCGGATTTCATCGTCGGTCCGACTGCGCCCAAGGCCGCCCGCAACATCCTGGGGGTCATCGACAAAGTCGGCCTGGAGACCGGGAAAAAAGTCATCGCCATTCGGCAACGCTGCCGCGCGCTCATGACCGAACTGGGCGGCAAGGCCATCCATCCGGTTCTCGGCCTGCCCGGCGGGGTGGCCAAACCCATGACGCCTGAAATACGCGCCCGGCTGGCGGATTTTGCCCGGGATGCGGTGGGGTTCGCCCGCTTTTCCCTGCAGGCCTTCGACCAGCTGGTCCTGGGCAACAAGGCCTACGTGGACCTGGTGCTCTCGGAAGCCTACACCCACCGCACGTATTACATGGGCATGGTGGATGCGGATGGCCGCGTGAATTTTTACGACGGCGACGTGCGCGTCGTGGACCCGGCCGGCCGGGAGGTTTTGCGTTTTCCAGCGCGCGACTACCTGGACGTCATCTCCGAGCACGTGGAACCGTGGTCGTACATCAAGTTTCCTTTCTTGAAAAAAATCGGCTGGCAGGGTTTCACGGACGGACCGGAGAGCGGGATATTCCGGGTGGCACCACTCGCCCGGCTGAACGCGGCCTCGGGCATGGCCACGCCCCTGGCCCAGGCGGAGTACGAGCGGATGATGCAGACCTTGGGAGGCAAACCGGTGCACCACACCCTGGCCATCCACTGGGCGCGGCTGGTGGAGGTGCTCTACGCCGCCGAACGGCTGGCGGAGCTGGCGTCGGACGACCGCCTCCTCTCGCCCCAGATCCGCAACCTGGACCTGCAGACGCCGCGCGAAGGCGTGGGCATCGTGGAAGCCCCCCGCGGCACGCTGATCCATCATTACCGCACCGACGCCGACGGCCTCATGACCTCCGCCAACCTCATCGTCGCCTCCCAGAACAACGCCGCCGCCATGTGCCTGTCCATCGAAAAAGCCGCCCGCCAAGTGATCCACCGCGGCCAGGTGGACGATGGTCTGCTGAATATGATTGAAATGGCCTTCCGTGCCTACGATCCCTGTTTCGGGTGCGCGACGCACAGCCTGCCCGGCAAGATGCCGCTGGAAGTGCGGTTTCGAAAAGGCGGCGACGGAGCGGTGTACGCGAAGTTGATCCGCGACGACGAGGCCCGGGAACGCAAGCTTTTTCCGGGCGACCCGGACTTCGACCGCACCTAAAGGAGGGATTCCTCATGGCAGAAATCCTGGATTACCGGGGCCTGCGCTGCCCGCAGCCGGTGCTGAAAGCCGCTATGAAGATTCAGACCCTGCCGGCCGGCACCACGATTGAAATTCTCGCCGATTGCCCGGATTTCCCCCAGGAAGTACGGGCATGGTGCGAAAAATCGGGACGGGTCCTGGTCAGTCTGGTGGACCAGGGCACCCACCGGGTGGCCACCATCCAGACCTGAAGCCTTTCCCGTCTCGGGCCCGGCCGGGTCTTGACAGACCAGCACGCGTTCCTTGGCAAGGGAGGTCTTCGCCATGCAGATCGTGCGCTCGGGCATTTGCGTGAGCGTCCTGGCCGCGTGCCTGGCCCTGTCGGCGCAGGCCTGGCCTCCAGGCTGGACCGACGACCGCCGTTTGACCACGAACGTCGGCGGCTCCTTGTTCCCCACCCTCACCAAGGACGGCGGCCAGGGCGTCTTTGTCGCATGGCTCGACGACCGTACCGGCAGCCAGGACGTCTATTTCCTCCGAAGCCTGGACAATGGCCTGAACTGGTCCCCCGCGGCAAACCTCACCTCCAATACCGCGATGGAATATTATCCTGATCTGGCCTGGTACGCGGGCCGGCTCGTCCTCACTTGGCTGGACGACCGCAAAGGACCGGGCATCCTCGACGTCTTTGCCATGCAGAGTATGGATAATGGGCTGACCTGGACCGACCTCAACGGCATCGGGAACCAATCCACGGACGTCTCCGGCCGCGGCACTCCGGGTCTGACGTTCTCGCCTCCGCGGGCGGCCGTGGACGGCAACGGCGTCCATATCGTTTGGGCGGATAATTCCCCCGGCTCTTCCCAGGTCTTCTACCGCAACCTCCCGGCCGGGGCCGGGGTCCAGATCAGCCTCTCGCCCAACGGCGCCTCCCTGCCGGCCATCGCCGCGAACCACAACGAGATACCGGGTTTTCCGCTGGCCATCGTGTGGGGCGATTACGCGCTGGGACCGGCCCAGGTCTTCTTCACCTACAGCATGGACGGCGGGGCGAACTGGATGGACTCGGCCGGCAACACAGGCTTAGCGGACAACATCAGCTTCAACGGCGGTCTGTCCAACGCCCAGCAGCCCGACGTACTGATCAGCCATTCCGGCATCGAAGTAGCCTTCTTGGACGACCGCCAGGGCACACCCCAGGTTTATTGGGAGATCGGCCGCTTCGGATCCGTCCTGACCTGGGACGACGGCATGTACAATCCCCCGCCCAACACGATCACGGCCGCGGCCGTGCTGCCGGGCGCGGTCGGGCTGGGCCATGCGGAAGGGGACGTCCGCCACAACGTCGTCTGGCACGACCAGCGGACCGGCAACAGCGAGATCTTCCTGGCCTTCGGGTCCGGCAATGGCCCGATCGTTCCCTGGAACCAGATGCCTTTGACCCAGGACCCCGCCAATTCCATCCAACCGGCCATGATCGGGGACCGGAATCCCGGGATGCTCAGGCATGTGGTCTGGGCGGACAACCGTGCCGCCAATTTCGAGATCTACTACAAGCGGACCGATCCCTCTCCTCCGGGAGCGGTCACCGATCTGACCGCGGCTCCGGGGCTGCTGCCCGGCGAGGCGGACCTGGCCTGGACCGCGCCCGGCGACGACGCCAGCAACACGGTGAGCGCTTACCTCATCTCATTCGACAGCGCGCCCATCAACACCTGGTCCCAGTTCCAGAACGCGACCCCCGTGGCCCAAAGCCTGGTTCCCAAGCCCCTGGGTTCGGCCGAAAGCCTGACCGTGTCGGGCCTGGTCCCCACCACCTGGTACTATTTCGCCATCCTGGTCTTTGACGCGGCCGGCAACACCTCCAACGTTTCCAACAGTCCGGGCACCTGGTCCTATCCGCCCCCCAGCCGCACGGCCACTCTGGCTTGGACGCTCACCGTCTCGCCCACTCCGTCCCCGACTCCCTCGCCGACCCCCGTCTGGTCGCGGACGCCTTCGCCCACGCAGTCGCCGACGCCTTCACCCACCCCCTTCTGGTCCAGCACGCCCTCGCCCACGCAGTCGCCGACGCCTTCACCCACCCCCTTCTGGTCCAGCACGCCCT
>CAZQGO010000002.1:144498-177252 GCA_964593065.1 uncultured bacterium
CGCCCACGCGGCAACCGTCCCAAATCCTCACGCCGGTGCTGTCCTCCACGCCCACGGCCCAGGCCTCCCCGCAGGGCACTGCCACGCCCAGACCTTCACCGACCCGGACCCCGGCGCTGTCTTCAACGCCCACGCCTTCGCCCGTCCCCGTGCTGGAACCAGCGGTGGGAGACATCCTGGTCTATCCCAATCCTTCCCGGGGGATGGTCTATTTCTCTTATCACCTGCAACGTCCGGGAACGGCCTTTTTCGAGATTTTCAATCCGGCGGGTGAGAGGGTGGCAAGCATCCGGGAGATGAAAAACGGGAACGGCGTTGTCGCCACGACGCGGTGGGACGCAAACGGCTTCGCCACCGGTGTATATCTGGTCAGGCTCCGCCTGCAGTACACGGACGGGGGCAGCCGGAGGTATTCACCCGCCAAGGTCGTTATTTACTATTAAACGCGCAGACTATTCCGCGGCCGCCTGCTGGACGCGGATCAGCTCCTGGATGCCCTGGGCGGCCACATCCAGCATTCGGTCCAGCTGCTCGCGGGAAAAGGCGTTTTTTTCAGCGGTTCCCTGGATTTCAATCAAACGCCCGTCGCCGGTCATGACGACGTTCATGTCCACCTCGGCCTGGCTGTCCTCCGCGTAGGCCAAATCCAGAAGCAATTCCCCGCCGACGATGCCCACCGAAACGGCCGCAACGTAATCCCGCAAGGGCGAGCTTTCCAGGACGTGCCGCCCCTGCAGGAAACGGCAGGCATCCATCAGCGCGACATAGGCACCCGTGATCGCGGCGGTCCGCGTTCCCCCGTCCGCCTGGATGACGTCGCAGTCCAGGAGCACGGTCCGCTCCCCGAGTTTCCCCAGATCCGTGACCGCGCGCAGGGCGCGTCCGATCAAGCGCTGAATTTCCTGGGTGCGCCCGGTCTTGCTGCGCCCGGCCTCACGTGGAATGCGCGTGGGCGAGGATCGGGGCAGCATGCCGTACTCGGCCGTCACCCAGCCTTGGCCCGACCCCTTGAGGAAGGGCGGTACGTCGGGCTGCACGGTAGCCGTGCACAACACGCGGGTGTCCCCCGCTTCGATGAAGACCGCGCCCTCCACCCCTTTCAGATAGTTGCGGGTCAAGCGGAGTGGCCGCAGCGCCTCGGCCGACCTGCCGTCATTTCTCATGTTTTTTGCTCCTTGTGGCGGCCGTTGCGCCGCCGGGCGGTTAAAAGATCCAAAAAGGCCTCAATGCGCGTCCGGCTCCGTGCATCCAGAGGTCCCGGGCGGTCGCCTTCCAAAGTCAGGATCGGCAGGTCCAGATGCTGGCGGAAAACCATGTCTTCAATCTGGTGGTGGCAGAAGGATTGCACGTAGTGGACGTACCCGTCCAGGCGCCGCGTTCGGGCCTGTTCCCGGATATCCTCCAGCCGGCCGGTGACGCTGTAGGGATACGTGTACACCAAATATTGTTCCAACAAATCCGTTGAGTACTCCGGCATGGCGAACTGGCGTGCGACTTCGTTGAAAACCACCCGGGCGCCGTGTTGCTCGAAAAAATCAAAAAGGTCCGCGAATACCCCCGGGACTCCCAGCAGCCCCAGGCGCAGCCCGGCTTCCGGCAGCGCCTCACGCCGGATGGCCAGAAGGGATTTCAGCTCTTCCCCGTACCCCGAAGGCGAGCCCTTAAAATCCGTGCAGTTGACCAGCGCGGAGAAATTCTCCTCGCCGCTGAACCGGCCTTCCTCCCAGGTCAAGCGGTCGATTTCATGCGCCAGAGCGCGCACTTCATCCAAATGCTCCTTGGCCCGTTTCACTTGATCCCATTGCACGCCGAAATACTGCATGATTTTCTCGATCTGCATTCTCAGCACATAACGGTCCTTGTCAAAGGGATAGGCAAAAGGGAGAAAAGTTACGCCGTCCGGTATAAGAGTTTCCAGCATGGTTTGGCAGTGGGCGCAGTCCCCTTCCACCACCCCAATGACGGTTTGAATGCCGCTGTTTATTATGGTGGAATAGAGTCCCTTGACCCAGGCGCAGGTATTGTGGGGCAGTCCCGCTTGCTCGGCCTTTTCAACCAGTCCCTGGGGCCTTGTGGCCGCAATAAAACGGTTATTCAGGTCAATCGGCACGGCTTTGCCGGCATAGACGACTTCAACCGGCACTGTCGAGGTGATGCCCACGAAGCGTTTGTTCATCTTGTGATTATCGCCATCCAAGGTTTTTATGCATCTGGGGCAGGATCCGGGTGGCTGCATTGATTTCCAGGGCGGCGCGCGCCAGGGCTTCCAATTTGGCATGATTGTCTTGGCGGGCCCAGTTGCAGCGGCTGTCCGGTTGCAGCACCAAATCCCAAGACGGCGCCAATTCGAGGGAGAGCCGGGCGCTCCGGCGTATTTCCCCTGCAGTGGTTCGAGGACCTACCACGATTTTTACGCAACCTTGGCGCCCCGGAACCGCCTGTAAAAACTGCCGGTGGGCTTTGAAGCGGCTGGCCTGGCCAGAAACAGACTTCAGCTTGATATCCATGGCAATGAAATCAAAATAGCCCTTTAGTTTTTTAATAGGTTTGAATTCCAACCCATTTGTTTCCAACATTATTCTAATATCTTTAATTCTTTTTCTTAAGTCCCCTGATAAAGACCGCAAAAATTCGGGTTGTTCCAGAGGCTCTCCTCCGGTAATACTTAAGCTATGGAAAGGTCCCGCCTGCTTCCAGATCGTAGCCAGTAACCTGCCTGCGCAACGGGAAGAAACGGGATTGAACTGCCGGCATCGCATACCGCTGACCCGGACATGCAAACGCCATCTTCTTATCCGGGGAGAACGCGCCCAAACCGTATCGCAATATGCGCAATGACGGCTGCACCCCGCCAAACGGAGAAAAAGCTGACGCCTTCCCAGCCAGGAGCCTTCGCCCTGTATTCCGGCAAAGATTTCGGCGATATATCCCGCCGCCTCAGGCATGGTAGCGAACGAAGGTCCGTGGCGATTCCCAGACCGTAACGCTGTTCACGGCCGCGTTGGAGTGCAGGTGCTTGACTTTCTCGCGGCATCTTTCATACACCATCCTGGCCAGGTTTTCGGAGGTGGGATTCTGCTGCCGGAAATCGGGATGTTCGTTGAGAAGCGTGTGGTCGTATTCGGACAGGATTTCTTCCAGCAGGGCTTTCAGATCCGTGAAATCCACCGCCAAGCCCAGGGGGTCGAGATCCTTGACCCCGACCTCCAGCTGTACCCTCCAATTATGTCCGTGAAAGCGCTCGCATTGGCCTTGATATCCACCCAGCTGGTGGGCGGCGGATATTTCCTGTTCAACCACCACGTCGTACATGGGTATGCGCCTCGGTCAGGGAGATGCGCCGGACCCGGGTCAACTTGCGTCCCAGGAGGTGACGCCCGACGCGTTGAAAAAGATCCGGCACGTCGGTCACCCAATACCGGCAGGTGCCGCTCGGGCGTGGATTCAGCAGCCCTCTGCCGGCCAGCAGCTGCTGCAAATCCCGGGCCGCCTCTTCGGCGGAGTCAATCAGACGGACCCGGGGACCGCAGATTTCGGCCAGCAGCGGCTTGACCGCCGGATAATGGGTGCAACCCAGGATCAAGCTTCCCGGACGATGCGCCAACAGCGGGCGTAAATAACCGCGCAGGATCCGGCGCGTGATATCCTCCCGTAACCAGCCCTCCTCCACCAACGGCACCAGCAGCGGGCAGGGCCGGGAAAATATCCGGCCGCCACCGCCGGCCTGAAGGCGCCGAATGGCCTTCTCGTAGGCCTGCGAGGAGATCGTCGCCCGTGTGCCGATTACGGCGATCGGGCGCTTCGGGTCGGCCTGCAGCGCCGCGCGTGCTCCGGGTTCGATCACACCCAGGACCGGGATCCTGAGGCGCCGCAGGGCCGACAAGGCGTAGGCCGAGGCCGTGTTGCAGGCCACGACCAGCGCCTTGATGCGGTAGCGCCGGAGGTAGTGGACGCATTCCAGGGTGAACCGCGTCACGGTCTCCCTGGCTTTGCTGCCGTACGGGGTCCGGGCCGTGTCCCCGAGGTAGAGCAGGTTCTCGCCGGGCAGCCGTTTCCGTATTTCCCGGACCACGGTCAGGCCGCCCACGCCGGAATCGAAAACCCCGACCGGGGCGTAGGCGGCTGCCGGCGTCCCCATCAGGCCCTCCACCCCCGGTCCGAATTCAGCTTGTATTCGACCGAGTCCACCAGCGCCTCCCAGGAAGCCTCGATGATATTGGTGGACACGCCGACCGTGCCCCAGGCGCCCCCTTCGTCCTGGCTTTCGATGAACACCCGGACCTTGGCCTCGGTTCCGGCCTTGGAATCCAGCACGCGCACCTTGAAATCCACGAGATGCATTCTTTTCAGGCTGGGATAATACGGTTCCAGGGCTTTGCGCAGGGCGAAATCCAGGGCATTGACCGGGCCGTCCCCCTCGGCGGCCGTGTGCATGGTCTTGCCCCTGACGCGGATCTTGACCGTGGCCTCCGAGATCACTTCGTCTCCGCGGCGCTCCACGCTGACCCAGAATCCCTGCAAGGTAAAGAAATGTCCGACGCGCTTGCGGTTCTTCTCCACCAGGAGGCGGAAGCTGCCGTCGGCGCCTTCGAACTTGTAGCCCGCGTTTTCCATGACTTTGATGCGCTCGATGACCTGCTTGGCCTCCTCCGAGCCGGCGGTGAGCTTCAATCCCATTTGCTCGGCCTTGAAAAGCACGGAAGCCGCCCCCGCCTGTTCGGAAATGATGATCCTCCGCTGGTTGCCGACCAAGCCCGGCGGCACGTGTTCGTAGGACAAGGCGGTTTTACGGACCGCGTCGACGTGCAGGCCGCCCTTGTGGGCAAAGGCGTTGTTCCCCACATAGGGACTGTATTCCCGGGGCGCGACATTGGCGATTTCGGACACGCCCCGTGAAACCAGCGTGAGCTTCTCCAATTGCCGGGGACGGAGGCACGCCTTCCCCATTTTCAATTGCAGGTCGGGGATCAGGGAACACAAGTTGGCATTGCCGCAGCGCTCGCCGTAGCCGTTGATGGTGCCCTGGACCATGGCCGCTCCGGCCTCGACCGCGGCCAGAGAATTCGCAACCGCCAATTCGGCGTCGTTGTGGGCGTGGATACCCAGGGGTTTGTCCGTCCAGGTCCGCACGGTCTCGCTCATCCGGCGCACGTCGTCCGGCAGGCTGCCGCCGTTGGTATCGCACAGCACGATCCAGTCCGCTCCGCCTGCGCTCGCCGCGCGAATGACCTCCCGGGCGTACCCCGGGCTGGCCCGGAAAGCGTCATAAAAATGCTCGGCATCGAAAAGCACGGTGCGCCGCCTGCGCTTCAGGAAGGCCACGGTATCCCGGATCATCTTCAGGTTTTCTTCCAGGCTGGTGCGCAGGACCTCCCGCACATGCAGATCCCAGGTTTTTCCGACCACCGCAATGTGGGTGGCGCCGGTGTCCAGCAGGCTGTGCACCGCCGGGTCTTGTTCCACCCGGAATTTCGCCCGGCGCGTGCTGCCGAAGGCCACCAGGTGAGCGTGCTTCAGGGGCGTTTTTTTCAACCGGCGGTACAGTTCCAGGTCCTTGGTGTTGGACGGAGCCGGGTAACCCCCTTCGATGAAATCAATCCCGAGTCGGTCGAGCTGGTGCGCGATGGTGACCTTGTCTTCGGCGGAAAACTCGATCTCCTCGGCCTGCGCCCCGTCGCGCAGGGTGGTATCGTACGTGTGGACTTTGGACATGTCAGTTCTCCCCCTCCGCCGTCTCTCCGACTTTGAAGTCCTTCATTTCCAGCTGCAGATTGGCGGAGCCGTTCCAGACATTTTCCCCCAGATGGCCGGCGATGGCAATCGGCGTTTTCAATTCCAGTTCCCCGGCCCGGCCCGCCAGCCCGAATCCGATCACGTCGAGGCTCCGGCCCCGGCCGGAGGCGACCCGCAGCTTCAGGTGGCGTTCCCCGACTACGCGGGGCGCCGCCGCCAGGTTCAATCCGTGCAAGGCCAGCACCGCCCGTTCGTTGCCGAAGCCGTGCGGCTCCATGCGGCGCAATTCCCGTACCAGGCGGGGTGTGAGATCCTCCAAGCCGGCCGCGGCGTCGATGCGCAGTTCGGGCACGAGCGCCGCGTCGTTCAGTTCCGTCTCCGCGCGGGCCCGCAACGCCTTCGAAAATGACTCCCATTGCCGGGCCTCCAGGGTGATCCCGGCCGCCAGATCGTGTCCGCCCCATTTGCAGAGCAGGTGGTCCAGAAGGGCGAGGGCCTTGGGCAACGGGAAGGAGGAAATACTCCGGCCCGAGCCGCGTATCCAGTTGCCCTCCTCGCTGCAGGCGAAACAGGGGCGGTGATACCGTTCGCTCAGCTTGGAGGCCACCAGGCCCAGCAAGCCCAAGGGCCAGCCTGTGCCCTTCACCAGCAGCACCCGGGGCAGCCCGGCCGGCGCGGCCAGCTGCTCCTCGGCCTGCTCCAGGATTTGCTGTTCGATTTGTCGGCGGCGCTTGTTTTCGCGGTCCAGCTCCTCCGCCAGGCGCTCGGCCTCCGCGTGGTTCCGGGTCAGCAGGAGGTCCAGGCTCCGGTGTGCGTCTCCCAGTCTGCCGGCGGCGTTCAGGCGCGGTGCCAGCTTAAAAGCCACGTCCATGGAATTCAGGGTCCCGGGCTGCAAACCGGCAACGCGCACCAAGGCCGCGATTCCCGGGCGTTCTCCGCGGTTGATGCTGTCCAGTCCCAAACGGGCCAGGGTTCGGTTGTCCCCCACCAGGGGCACCACGTCCGCAATGGTCCCCAGGGCCGCCAGGTCCAGGAATTTGTACAAGGACTGCGGGTCGGATTCCCCCAGGGCGGCTGCGGCGGCGCGTACGGTCAGCAGGGCAACGCCCACGCCGGCCAGGTTGCGCAGGTCCGCGGGGCCTTGCAGTTTGGGGTTGACCACGGCCGCGGCTTCGGGGACCCGGCGTCCGGGTTCGTGATGGTCCGTGACGACCACCGTCAAGCCCGCGGCCCGGGCCTCGGAAACTTCTTCGGCCGCAGTAACGCCGCAGTCCACGGTCAGCAGCAGGCTTGCCCCGTCGACCCGCGCCCGGCGAATGAGCCGGGAACTCAAGCCGTAGCCGTCCACCACCCGGTCCGGAAGGTAGACGCGGCAGTCGCCGCCGCGCTCCCGGACGAATTCAGCCAGGATGGCCGCTGCGGTAATTCCATCCACGTCGTAATCGCCCACCACCGCAATCCGGGTGCGGTTTTGCACCGCCCGCGCCAAGACCTCGCCGGCTGCGGAGGCTCCGGGCAATTCCCGGAAATCCGCGAGGCGGATTCCGCGCGTCGCCAGATACCGTCTGGCGCTCGTGAGTTCGCGCCACCCGCGCTGGATTAAAATGCTGGCTGTGAGAGGAAGGATTTCCAGGTCCCGGACGAAGGCCTGAACGGCGCCCGCATCCGGAGGCGGGCTGAGCCGCCAACGAGTTTGCGACAAGACCGATTCCTCATCATCCTGATTTTCCATGATCCCAACACGCGCGGATCCCCAATGCCCGGAGAATGGCCGCGGAACCGCTCAGAGCTGGCCGGCCACGCGCGACAGCTCCTCGAAGCTGGTCTGCCCGCTGGCGATTTTTGCTTCCAGCTGGCTTTTCAGGGACACATATCCCGGGCTTTCGGCCACGGCCTTTTTCAATACCGCGGTGCTGCTTTGCGAAATAATGGCTTCGCGCAGGGCGTCGGAAACAGACACGCCCTCGAACACCGCCACGCGGCCGCGGTATCCTGTCTGGGAACATTCCTCGCAGCCTTTGCCGCGGTAGAGCGTCTTCTTCCCCCCCTGGGACAGCTTGCGGGCCACATCGGCGGGTGCTTCATAACTCTCTTTGCATTTGGGGCAGATCAGCCGGACCAGTCGCTGGTTGAGAACGTACAGCAGCGAGGAGCCGAGTAAATAGGGATCCGCGTGGCGGTTCAGTAAATACTGAATGGCGCCCACGGAGTCGTTGGCATGCAGCGTGGAGATGATGACGTGTCCCGTGGGCACGGCATCCAGAACCAGGCGCGTGGTCTCCTCGTCGGCCAAAGATCCGACCAGCAGGACGTCGGAATCCTGATCCAGCATGGCGCGAACGCCGTTGGCATAGGTCAGGCCGCGTTTTTCGCTGACGACGACCTGGTTGATGCCGGACAAGGAAAAGTCGACCGGCTCGTCCACCGCGGAGACGTTCTGGGTCGGTTGATTCAGGGCTTGCAGGGTGGCATACGCGGTAGCGGTCTTCCCGCAGGCCCGCGGCCCTACGATCAGGACCAACCCGCTGGGTTGTTGGATGGCCTGCCGGTAGGCCTGCAGCTGCTTGGCCTCCAGGCCGATTTTTTCCAGGTCCACGATGGCGGTTTCCGCGCTCAGCAGGCGCATGACCACTTTTTCACCCCACAGCGTGGGCGCGATCAGGATGGCCAGGGAAATCTCCTTGCCCGGGATCTTGATCCGCAGCCGTCCCTGCTGCGCGACCCGTTTTTCCTGGGGATCCATCTCGGCCATGGACTTGATCTTCGAAGCCAGCGCGCTGGCGAGCGTCCGCGGCGGCGACTGCACTTCCTGCAGGATGCCGTCGATCCGCCAACGGATGCGGAAGGCGCGTTCGTAGGGTTCGAAATGAATATCCGTGGCGCCCGCTTTACTGGCCTCGACTAAAACGCTGGTTAAAAAATTGATCACCGGGGTGTCCCCACCCGTCATGCTGGCGGTGGGGATGGCGGAAGCAGGCTCCGCCGCCGGCTCGGCGCTGTAACTGCTGGCGGCAGCTGCGGCCGCGCTGGACATGGCGGCCGGGGCGGCGGGGGGTTCGGCCTTGGCGTGAACCGGCGGGGGTGCGGAAGAAAAGGCGTCGTCGCGGGTGGAAGCCTTGACCAGTTCGCCGGTATCCTCCTCCTTGTAGCCGAAATACTTGTCGAGGGCGCTCTTGATCTCCTTTTCGGACGACAGGCGCAATTCCAGGTCGCAGCGGGTGGACAGCTTGATGTCGTCGGTCACAAAGACATTGGTGGGATCTGCCATGGCGATGACCAGCACGTTGCCTTTCTTCTCCACCGGGATGACATGCTGGGAGCGCATCAGGGGCTCCGGGAGGAGTTTCAGCAGCGAGCGCGACACATTGTGCATTTCATTCAGCGAGATGTAGGGAATGCCGTATTGGTTTCCCAGGAAGGCCATCAACACTTCATGGGTCACGTAGCCTTTCCGGACGAGAATGGCCCCGATCTTCTCCCCCGTGACTTTCTGCTCCTGCAGGCATTCCTGCAACTGCTCCTGGGTGATGATCTCCTCGTCCAAGAGCATCTCGCCGATGCGGTGGCCTTTTTTCGTTGCCATGCCTTATTGCCTCCTGCGCAGGGATCGTTTGATCAAAAACGGTTCAACTGCCGAAGAGCCCGAACAGGCCTTTCTTCTTCTCGGGTTTCTTGACCTCGGAATCCTCCGCCGGTTCCGGCGGCGCGGCTTCGGGATAATCCATCTTTTTCGCCTTCGGGGCCGGGGCTTGTTCCACCGGTACGCGGGCCGCGGCCTGTTCCTTGGTGAACTGGCTGATCTCGGATTGCGTCAGGCCCGAATTCGGCGTGATTTTGATGGCTTGTTCCTTCCCGCTGGCCAGGTCGGTGGCGGAGACCCGCACGATGCCGTTGGCGTCAATATCAAAGGCCACCTCGATCTGCGGGACCTCCCGGGGGGCGGCCGGGATGCCGACCAAGTCAAAGGTGCCGATGAGCTTGTTGTCGGCCGCCATCGGCTTTTCCCCCTGATAGACCTGGATGCGGACGAAGGTCTGGTTGTCCTTGGCGGTGGAGAAAATCTCGCTCTTGCGCACCGGAATGGTGGAATTTTTTTCCACGATCTTGGAGAACATGCCGCCCTCCGTGCGAATGCCCAGTGAGAAGGGCGTGACGTCGAGCAGGAGGATATCGCGGATGTTCCCCTTCAGGACCGAGGCCTGGATGGCGGCGCCCGCGGCGACGGACTCATCCGGGTTGACCCCCTCGTACAATTCCTTGCCGAACAGCCGCCGTACGACTTCGCGCACCTTGGGCACCCGCGTCATGCCGCCCACCATGACGACCTCGTTGATGTCTCCGGTGCGGAGGTTGGCGTCCTGCAGGGCCTGTTCGCAGGGCGGCAGGGTGGCATCGATCAAGTCCTTGGTCAGCTCTTCCAGCTTGGTCCGCGTCAACTTGGCCGACAGGTGCTTGGGGCCGGAGGCGTCGGAGGCGATAAACGGCAGCGTGATTTCCGCCGCCATCTTTTCCGACAGCTCGCACTTGGCCTTCTCCGCCACCTCCTTGAGACGCTGGAGGGCGATTCGGTCCTTGCGCAGATCGATGTTTTCCTTGCCCTTGAAATCCTCGATGAGCCACTCGATGATGCGCTGGTCGAAGTCATCCCCGCCCAAGTGGGTGTCACCGCAGGTCGATTTCACCTCAAAGACGCCGTTGCCCAATTCGAGAATGGACAGGTCAAATGTCCCGCCGCCCAGGTCGAAGACCGCGATTTTCCTCTTGGTCTTGCGGTCGAAACCGGCCGCCAGCGAGGCGGCCGTGGGCTCGTTGATGATGCGCAGGACCTCCAAGCCGGCGATGCGTCCGGAATCCTTGGTGGCCTGGCGCTGGCTGTCGTTGAAATACGCCGGGCAGGTGATGACGGCCTTGGTAACGGCTTCGCCCAGGAAATTTTCCGCGTCGCGCTTGAGCTTGGCCAGGATCATGGCCGAAATTTCGGGTGGTGAAAAGTCCCGGCCGCGGATCCGGACGCGCAGGTCCCCATTGGAGGCGGCCACGAGTTCATAGGGAACCAACTGGCGGTCCTTTTGCACCGAGGGGTCGGTGAGTTTCAGGCCCATGAAGCGCTTGATGGAAAACACCGTGGATTCGGGGTTGATGATCTCCTGCCGCTTGGCCGGCTCCCCCACCACCCATTCCCCGGTTTTCAAAAAGCTGACCACCGAAGGGGTGGTGCGCATCCCTTCGGCGTTGGGAATGATGACCACCTCGTTGTCCTGCATGATGGCCGCGCAGGAATTGGTGGTCCCGAGGTCAATACCGATGATCTTTGACATACCTGCTGCACATCCCTTCTTTATCCTTTAAGCTCGTCCAGACGCCGCAGAGTCCGTTTGATTTCCTGATCCTTGGGATTCATGTCCCGGACGCGATGGAAATACGACCGCGCTTCTTCCAGTTTGTGAAGATCCACCAGGCACAGGCCGATATTGTACAGTGCTTCCGGAAAATTGGCCCAAAACCCGATCGCCTCCTGGAACTTCAACAGCGACTTGGACTTCTGCTTGGCGAACAACGCCACGCCGGCCTGAAAACGCAGGGCGGCATTCTCCCATTGCTTTTTTTTCTTCTTCTGGAAAAAGAAAAATTTACGTTCCGGCAGCTTGCGCTTCGCCGGACAATAAATCTGGAAATTGTGCAGCTTGCGCTTTTCGGGATTCGAGAGCCACTCGTATGCCTCCACCACCTTGGAGGTCATCTCATGGGCCCACTGCTCGCGGTCGGGGTTGTGGTCGGGGTGGTATTTGTACAACAGCAGGCGATAGGCGTTCTCGATCTCTTCGTTGCTGGCGGCCGGATAGACTTCTAGGATTTCATAATAGTTTCTCGTGTCCACGAAACCGGTTCGCTCCGCGTTAAAATTTTGTTCCCGTGACGCGGTAAACCTCCAAAATTTCCCCGCTGTCCGGTAGTTGCAAATCCTCGACCTTTTCCCCACGGATCAGATTCATCACCCGGCGGAAGATATCGCCGGCCACCATCACCACGGACAGCGGTTGGCTGCTCATTTTCAGGGTAAAGGACAAGTAATCCCGGATGACCTCCATGGCCGCCGTGCCGCGCGACGACAACAGGGAGCCCACCGCTTCCCCGGAGGAAATGCCGAGAGAGATGAACAGGGGCGCCTCCTGGCGGTTTACGCGTGCCCGGTTGATTTCCGCCAGGGCCTTCTGCATGTTCACGGCCGCCAGGATCGCCCGCCGGTCGTCATCCGGGTGCGTCTGGGGCAGTCCGAACACGACCATGAACAGGTTTTCGGTAAATTTGTACACCTGGCCTTCGTATTCGAATATGGTGGCCATGAACTTGCGGAAATACTGATCCAACACCTCGAGGAGGCCGGCTGCATCCTGCGTGGTGGCGATCTGGTTGAGCTGGGTCAAGTCCGCGAACAGGATGGTCACGGGTTGGCGAGACCCATCCCCGGCCTGGAGCGCCAGGGTGTTGGGATCGACGTATCGCTCCTGGGCCTCCTTCGCGATGTACAACTGGAAGGCCTCCTTGATCTTTTCCACGTCCTTGAGTTCGTCGGCCACGACGTCAAAGGCGTCCTTGATCCGGATCTTTTCCTTCAAATCCTGCACCATCAGATTAAAGCTCTGGGTCAGGAGCCCGATCTCGTCCCGGCTGGTCACCTTGGCTTCCACGGCCAGGTCGCCCTTGGCGACCTGAGCCATGGCCAGGTTCAGGGTGTCGATGGGCTTGGTCACGGTTTTGGCCAGCCACAGGGCTCCGAAGAAGCCAAGCACCATCATCAAGAAGGTCAATAAAATGTTGCGCACGGTCGCCAACGTGATCTCGCGGTTCAGCGACAGAAGCGAAAAACGGATGTTGACGGTCGCGACCCGCTCGCTTTCCACCATGATGTCGCCGGATATCCTGGCCGTGGTCCCGGGTGGAAATTCATGCCGGGTCAGTCCGTTGAGATCCTCCAGCCCTTCGCCGACATCGAGCGACGGGTCCAGGGCCTTGGCCGTGGCCGGGTTGATGGTAAACGCCTTGGCTTCGCCGTCGTTGCCGACGATGGAAATGTACAGAATGTTGGGGTCGAGGTTGCGCACCACCTTGATGAACTCGCGGAACACCGGCCAGGAGACGTGCTCGCCGGCCAAAGGTTCGATTAATTTCAGCGCGGCGATCATGTTGCCGGTATCCGCCATGCGCTTGTCCATCTCCGCTGTCTTGAGCCGGGCTTCCTGAAAAATGGAAAAGTAGGACACGGCCGCCATCATCACCGCCACCAGCACGATGATGAGGAGGGTGATCTTGTAGGCCAAGCCGAACTGGACTTTGGGCTTGGGGGCGGCCTTGGCTTTGGCGCTCATGATTTCACTTTCCCGGCCACGGTTACTGGCCGATGTAGGTGAAGGCATACAAGCTGCGGTCGAACGAACCCACGATCAGCATGCCTTCGGCGATAATCGGCGAAGCGTCCACGGAAGCGCCCGTGGTATATTTCCATTTTTCCTGGCCGTTGCGCGCACGTACCGCGACCACATCCTTGCCGGCCCCGATGAAGACCAAGCCGTTGAATTCCACGGGCGAGGACAGGATTTTTGCGTCCAGGTCCTTTTTCCAAATCAAGCCGCCGGTGCCGGCATTCAGGCAGTATATATTTTTGTCATTGCTGCCGACGAACAGGTATTTGCCGGAGAGGCAGGGAGAGGAAGAGACCCAACCCGACGCGGAGTATTTCCAGGCCAGCCCCCCGCCGGAGCGTTTCAAGGCATAGATACTCTTGTCGTCCGAGCCGAAATAGACCAGATCGTCCGACACGGCCGCCGAGGAAAAAATCCGGCTTTCGGCGGAAAATTTCCATTGTATTTCGCCGGTGGCCGCATCCACGGCGTAAAAGTTCTTGCCCAGGGTGCCGATGTACACCACCCCTCCCTCCACCTTGGGGCTGGCGGCGATCGGTGCGTCGAGTTTCTTGGACCACAAGGTCGTCCCGCTCGAAGTTTCGAAGGCGTACAGGCTCCCGTCCATGGAGCCGACAAAAACACCATTTCCGATCACGGCCGGAGAGGAAAAATGAATCGGGCCGCCAGTCAAGGCGCGCCACAGCATGGACCCATCCTTCGCGTTCAAACAATAGAGATACGTATCGCCCGACCCGATGAAAACCCGGCCCTTGACGACCGCCGGGGAGGAGTTTACGGGGCCCCCGGTCTGCTTTTCCCATATTTGCCGGCCGTCCTTGGCGTTGATGGCATAGATGTTGTTGTCATTGGAGCCGAAATAAACCACACCGCCCACCAACGCGGCCGAGCCGTCGATCTTTTCCCCGGTCCGGTATTTCCACTGCAAATCCAACGGCGTGGAGAGCGGCGGTCCGGAAGCGGGCTGCCCCACCGCATTCTGGCGGAACATGGCCCAGCCCGTCGCCGAGGCGGCGGAAATTTTCGGAATGGCGGCCTTTTTCTCTGCCGCCCCGGGGGTGGGCGCTGCCGCCATGGGCACGGCCTGGATTTCCTCCTCCACGGCGGCAATTTGTTTCCGGAGCTGCTGCACTTTCTGACGGGACGTGGCCGAGCCGCTGCTTTGCAGCTTTTCCAGCGTGGCGCGAAGTTCATCCAGCTTCTGACGCTGAGCGGCGATGATCTTCTCCTGCTCAGCCGCTTTCTGCTGCGTTTGCGCGTTTCCTGAAACGTTGAACTGGATCTTGATCTCTTTTTCCTGGGCCGATTGGCCGCAGCCGCCCACGAGGACGATGATTCCATACAGGAGGGAAAGTTTCACCAGGACCTGACTCGCGCGCATGGATGCACCTCGGATGAGTTTAAGACAATAGACTGAAAAATCTTATCATTTAATGAATTGAGTTGTCAATAGATATACATTTTGTCAAGTTTTATGAAAAAATCCCTGTTGACCTGAACGGCGAAGGAGGAGATTAATTCAAGGCAGCCGTTTCCGCTGCTGCCTCAGCCCTCTGCTTGATCGGGGGGGCCTGAGGCTCGCCCTTCATCTTGACCGATATGATCCTGGAAACCCCTGCCTCCTGCATTGTGATTCCATAGAGGATATCGGCTTTTTCCATGGTAATTTTATTGTGGGTAATAATGATGAACTGGGATTTCTGTACGAATTCCTGAAGAATGCGGCCGAAGCGCACGGTGTTCGTGTCGTCCAAGGGAGCATCCATTTCGTCAAAAACGCAGAAGGGGCTCGGTTTGATCAGGAAAACGGCAAACAACAGGGCGATCGCCGTCAGGGCCTTCTCTCCGCCGGACAGCAAAGAAATGTTCTGCAGCCTCTTTCCCGGGGGCCGGGCGATAATTTCGATGCCGGTTTCCAGCAGGTTGTTCTCATCCACCAGGATCAGTTCGGCGTCGCCGCCGTTGAACAGTCTCCGGAAAACGTCGCGGAAGCAGCTCTTGACCTGGCTGAAGGTCTCGGCGAAGCGGCTGCGGCTTTCCTGGTTGATCCGCTGGATGAGTCGCCGCAGGTTTTCCCTGGCCTCCTGAAGATCGCGCAACTGCTTGTCAAGAAACTCGAAGCGCTGCAGCAGTTCGTTGTACTCTTCCATGGCCACCAAATTGACCGACCCCATGGAGACGATTTTTTCCTTCAGAGTGGCGATGCGCGAGCGGGACCCTTCGGGGTCGAGCGGCTGGCCCTCACTTCCCCCCGGTGTTTCCGGCTGCGGCGTGCCCTCGTTGTCCCCGGTTTCACCCGCCAGGCTTAATTGGTATTCGGTCTGCAGGTAATCCTCCAGGGATTTTAAAGAGAATTCGGCTTGTTTTTTAGTCAGCTCCAGGTGGTGCAGGGCTTCCCGGGCGGCATCGAGTTCCTGCCCGGCCCGGCGCCACAACTGGTTGGCCTGCTCGCGGCGGGCCAGGCACTCCTGGCGGTGCTGATTTTCGGCGGCAAGATGCTCTTCCCGCCGGCTTCGTTCCTGGTAGGCGCGGGCGAGCTGCTCGCTCCGTTCGTCCCGCTGCCGCGTTAAATCCGCCAGACGCTCTTTTTCCCGCGCGATGGCCTGCAGCTTTTCCTCCCATTTTATGTCCGCGGCGTTCCGTTCCTGGAGCAGGCGCTCGGCTTCCGCTTGCATCGCGGCAGCCTGCTCGCTCAAGGCCGCCGCCGCCACCTTGAGTTCCCCCAAACCCGCGGAGCCGTCCTCGTATTCTCGGCGTCTCGCCGCCAATTCGAGACTCCGGGCCCGCAAGCTTTCCTGGGTTCGCTGCTCCTCGGATTCCAGTTCCGCTGCCCGTCCGGAGGCCGCGGTCAGCTCCTCCTGATACTGGTGCAGCCTGGCCTCGGCCCGTTCGTTTTCCTCCGCGATCAGTTGATATTGACGCTGGATATCCTCCAGATGGTCCGCCAGCCCCTGGCGCGACTGGTCCAGTTTGGCTCCCTGGATGTGCAGATCATGCTGCTGCGTGCGGTTGTTTTCCAGACTGGCGGCCAGCCCGGCCAGACGCTCGCGCAGGCTTTCGGCTTCCTGCTGGCTGGCCAGGTAATTCTTGCGCAGCAGCTCCAATTCCGCGGTGAGCTCCTCGATTTCCCGCTCCCGTCCCAGCAGGCCGCGTTCCAGGATATCCTGGCTGCCGCCGGTGACCCACCCCTCCGGACTGTCGACTTCGCCGTTCAAGGAAACCAGCGTGCACGCCGCGCCGGCGGCGCGGGCCTGGCGGGCGGCGGCCAGGTCGGTCACGAGGACCGCGTCCCCGAGCAGTGCCTCCACGATGGATCGGAAACGCTCGTCCAACTGGACCAGATCCCCGGCGCGGCCGACGATTCCCGGCAACGCCATCCAGGCCGGCTCGGCGGAGGCCGCTTCCAGGGCGCCGGCCGTCTGCGCCCCGGATTGTTCGGCCGGGATGAAGGTGGCGCGTCCGCGGTTTTCGCCAGCCAGATAAGCGATGGCTTCGTCCGCCTGGGCCCGGCTCCGGACGACGATATACTGCAACTTGTTCCCCAGCCAGGACTCGAAAGCGAACTCCAGGTTGGGCTCCGTGCGGATGAAATTCGCCACCGGCCCGACCACGCCGGGGAAGCGATCCGGATCGGCATTGTGTTCGAGCAAAATCGTCTTGGCCCCCAAGCCGTAGCCGTCGAGTCCGTTTTTCAGTTCCTCGATCCAATGCAGGCGGGAGCCGAGCTGGGTGATGGTTTTGCTGAAATTCTCAAGCATGCTTTCCAGGGTTTTCAGGGTATGCTCCAGGCCTTCCTTCTCCTGGTTCAGCTGGGCCTGGCGTGCCTCCAGCTCCTCCCGGGCCACCTGGAGTCCGTTCCAGTCCAATTCCAGATTCTGTTTTTCCTGGGCGGCCAGCACCTGCTGCGCGGCGATTTCCTGCGCCTTGGCCTGCAGCAGGGCGATGGCCCCCGCCTGCTCGCTGCGGCGCACTTCCAGGCTTTTCACGGTTTCCCGCAGTGAGGAAATGGAGTCCACCAGCGAAAGCAGTCGGTTTTGCCCTGCCTGGATTTCCAGCGCCTGTTCCCGGATGACGGCCTCCAGCTCAGCCAATTGCCCTCCGGCTTGCTCCACGCGGGCCTGCACGCCGGACAGCTCGTCCTGCTTCTCGGTCTGCGCGGCCCCCACCCGCTGCGCCGCCGCTTCCAGTTCCTGCCGCCGGCCGCTCAGTTCGCCGATTTCCGCCTCTCCCTGCAGGATGGCCGTTTCCAGATCCTGCCGCCGCAGTTGCGAGGAAGCCACGAATTCCTCGGCCTTGATGATTTCCTCCGTAACCCGGTGCACGGCGTCTTGTCCCTCGGCCACGGCCTGCTCGGTTTGGTCCAGTTCCGCTTCGGTTCCGGCCAGCTGCCCGGAAATCGTCTCGCGCTCGGCCTCCTGGTTTTTAAGCTGGAGCCATTGCGATTGCCACTGCTGCTCCAACCGGCGCAAGTTTTGCTGCTGTTCCCGCAGCTCGCGTCGTCCCAGGGACACCTCCAAAGTGGTGAGCTCCTGCTTGAGCTCTTGGTAGCGGCGGGCCTTGCTGGCTTGCCGCTCCAGGGTCCCGATCTGCCGTTTGACTTCCACGGCGATATCGTTGACCCGCAGCAGGTTCTGCTCCGTGGCCTCCAGTTTGCGCAGCGACTCCTCCTTGCGCAATTTATACTTGGAGATCCCGGCGGCCTCCTCGAAGACGAATCTCCGGTCCGCCGGCCGGGAGGAAATAATCAAATCGATCTTTCCCTGCTCCAGAAAGGAATAGGCATTGGTCCCGACACCGGTCCCCAGAATCAGGTCCAGGATGTCCCGCAGGCGGCAGGAAACCTTGTTCAGCAGATATTCGCTTTCACCCGAGCGGTAGGTCCGCCGGGTGAGCGTAACTTCCTCGTGCTCGCAGGCCAGCTGGCGGTCGTGGTTGTCGATGGTCAGGGACACTTCGGCCATGCTCAGGGCCTTGCGCTGCTCCGTGCCGTTGAAAATGACATCCTCCATGCGGGAGCCGCGCAGGGCCTTGGCGCTTTGCTCGCCCAATACCCAGCGCAGGGCATCGACCACATTGGATTTGCCGCAGCCGTTGGGGCCGACGATGGCGCTGATACCTGCTTCAAAATCCAGGCAGGTATAATCCACAAAGGATTTAAAACCTGTCATTTCAAGACGTTTTAAATACACAGCTTCCTCCACAATTCATAATGCCCACTATATCTTGGGGTAATCATACCGCTGCGTTGCGCATCTGTCAACAGGAATAACCCTACGGAAACCACCACGTTTTGATTCATTTCCAACCCAAACCCCCATATGCTGTATCGGGCATGCAAGGATCCGTGGATATACGTGACCCCAACATCATGTTATGATCGATTTCAGTCCTGCCAAGCAATTTCACCTGGCATTTCGGGTCTTACACCTGAAACATCACCCGCCTCCGCCGGAGTGAATCCTTCGAAGATTTTTTCATTTTGGTTGCAGAATATTCCCTGGCAGCAAGGGCTTCGTTAGAAAAAAACGGACAATCGAGGGCTGGCTTCATCGGGCGGCTTGCCAAGCCGTACCAAGAAAAAGGCTGGCGGAAAGGGATTTACGCGAAATTCCCTCCGGAAGGAAAACGGCCGTTCCGGACAGGCTGAGCTTAGAGTGCGATCAAAGTGATGCCGGCCGCTTCGGCCGCCGCCAGAACCTCCGGCCGCTTCAGGAGCAGGGTTTGGCGGGCATCGAAGGCCAGCAACCGCGCCCCGACTTTCCGCATGGCGGCAATGGTCCTGGGACCCAGGACCGGGGTGTCAAACCGCATATCCTGCGAGGGTTTGGCGACTTTGACCACCACCGCACCCTGCCGGGCGTAGCGGCCCCCGCGCACGATGCAGGCATCCGTGCCTTCCATGGCCTCCACCGCCAGTACGGCTTGGTTTTTCACCACCACCGTCTGCCCGATATCAGCGCTAGCCACGTGTTTGGCCAACCGGTAGCCGAATTCGATGTCCTTCCGCTCCTGGGGGCTGGGCCGTCGCCGCGTCAGCACGCCCGGTTGCGGCAGGTACTCCTTCAGGAGCGGCAAAGGCGAGACCAGATGAACGCCTTCCCGATCCAACGCCTCCGCCACGGTCTTCAGGATTGAATCGGCCCTTTTATCCCGCAATCTGGCCAGCAGGGAGAGCGCCTTGAGATCGAACTTGAGCTGGCTAAACATGCGCTTGTGGCGGATCTGCCCGGCCATGTACGCCCGCTTGATTTCCGACTGCTTGAAAATGCGGATGAGCCGTCCGAACTGCCCGAGGCTGATCCAGTGCATTACCGCTACCCGGCGGGCCAGGTCCGGTCTCGTTTCGCCCGGGAAACCCACGGCCACGACCTGGAAACCCTGGCGCGCGGCCGCTTCCGCCACCAAGAAGGGGAAGCCCCCGTTGCCGGCGATGAGGCCGACCCGCTGCGGCCGGTTACTTCGAGATGCCGCGTTCGGAGCTTTTGATGAATTCGATGAAGGGAACGATCTCGGCATGGTCCTTCTCTTCTTCCAGGCGTTTGAGGGCTTGGCTGACGTTGAGCTTGGAGCGGTACAGGATGCGGTAAGCGTGCTCGATGACCTTGATCTGGTCCTCGGAGAAGCCCTTGCGTTCCAGGCCGATCTTGTTGATGCCGACGATGCGCAGGGGGGACCCGGCGCACAGGATGTAGGGCGGAACGTCCTTGGGCACGCGCGAGCCCCCGCCGATCATGGCGTAGGAGCCGATGCGGACGTACTGGTGGATGACGTTGGCCCCGCCGATGTTGGCGTGGTCGGCGACCGTGATGTGACCTGCGAACTGCACGGCGTTGGCGATGATGTTGTGGCTCCCGATGACGCACTCGTGCGCCACATGGGCGTACGCCATGATCAGGTTGCCGTCCCCGACCTGGGTGACCCGTTCCCCGCCGGTGGCGCGGTTCATGGTGACGAACTCGCGGATAGTGTTGCGCTTCCCGACCTTCAGATAGGACCGTTCCCCGCGGAACTTCAGGTCCTGGCATTCCGAGCCCAGGACCGCGCTGGCGAAGACCCGGTTCTCCTCGCCGAGGGTGGTCCAGCCGTCCAGGACGACGTGGGGTCCGATGCTGCAGCGGTCCCCCACCTCGACGAACTCGCCGATGACGGCGCCGGGTCCGACCTGAACATCGCTGCCGAGCTTCGCCTTGGGGTGGACGATGGCGCTTGCATGAATTTGGACTGACACTTCCTGCCTCCTTCAGTGAGGGCTGTGCCCGTTTTGCCCCGGCGCTTAACGGTCGACGAGCGTGGACATCAACTCCGCTTCGCAGACCAGGTCTTCGCCCACGAAGGCCTTGCCCTGCATCTTGGCGATCCGTTCCTTGATTTTCACGGCTTCCAGCTCGAAGCGGATCTGGTCGCCGGGGAGCACGGGTTTCCGGAAGCGGACGTTATCCATGGCCACGAAATAGACCACCTTGTTCTTGGCGTCGGGCAGGCTGTGCATGAGCAATACACCGCCCACCTGGGCCATGGCCTCGACGATCAATACGCCGGGCATGATGGGATGGCCGGGGAAATGTCCCTGAAAAAAAGCCTCGTTCAGGGTGACGTTCTTGATGCCGACGACCCGCTTGCCCTCTTCCAAGTCCAGCACCCGGTCCACCAGCAGCATGGGATAACGGTGAGGCAAGAACTCCTGTATTTCCTTGGCATGAATGATCACTGCGGGATTCCCCCTTTGGTCTCGTTCGGATCTTTCCAATTCGCCGCGGAGCAGGCTGGCCATCCGGGTATTGAGTGCATGCCCTGATTTCTGAGCCACGAAGTGCCCCTCCACGGAACATCCCAGCAGGGCGAGATCGCCGATGAAATCCAAGATCTTGTGCAGGGGCAGTTCGTCCTCGTCCCGCAGCGTTCCGTTCTTGATCCCGCTGCGGGCGATTACGATGGCGTTTGCCAGGCTCCCTCCCTGCGCCAAACCCTGCGATTTCAACCACTCCACCTCTTCCTCGAAACAAAACGTCCGCGCCCGGGCGATCCGGGCGAGAAAAGTTTCCGGCCGGATCTCGAGCGAGACGCGTTGCGGCTTCACCCAGGGATGCTGAAATTGCAGGCAATAGGTGATGCGGAGTCCCGCGTAGGGCCAGGCCACGATGTGCTTGTCCCCGTCGGACACCTCGAGCACCTTGTCCACCCGATACACGCGGCGCGGGCGTTCCGGGTATTCGACCACCGCTGCGGTCTGCAGGGCTTCCACGAATTTCTGCGCCGAACCATCCAGGATAGGGGGTTCGTTCCCCTCCATCTCCACCAGGCAGTTGTCGATCTGCAGGCCGCTCAAGGCGGCCAGGACATGTTCCACGGTGTGGATCTTGACGCCATTCTCGCTCAAGGTGGTGCCGCGCCGCGTTTGCGCCACCGCCCCGGGGCGGGGGTGAATTTGCGGCCGCCCGGGTAAATCGGCACGCACCAGGATATAGCCGCTGTCGGGGCCGGCCGGTTTAAAGGTCATACGGGACGGAATGCCCGTGTGCAGGCCGATCCCTTCGATGGTGATATCCCGGGAAATCGTGGTTTGGGACCGGGAGCGTGGGGTCAACTCTCCTCCAGCTGCTTGAGGCGGGCTTCCAAGCGGGCCACCCTTTTAGCCAATTCCGGCAGACGTTTGATCTCCGCGATCTGCCGCATGTATTCCTGATGAGGCTGGGCGGGGTATCCGAACACAAAGTGCCCCGGCGGAACGTCGCGCATGATGCCAGACTGCGCGCCCAGGACCGCGTTGTCGCCCACTTTCAGGTGACCGGCCGTGCCCACTTGGCCGCCGATCATGACATGGGACCCGATCTGGGTGCTTCCGCTGAGGCCGGTCTGGCCCGCGATCACCGTATTGGGACCGATGGTGACATTGTGGGCCACCATGATCAGGTTGTCCAGCTTGCTGCCGTGGCCGATCCGGGTCTCGCCCAAGGCGGCCCGGTCGACGGTCACGTTGGCACCCAGTTCCACGTCATCCTCGATCACGACCGTGCCGATCTGGGGGATTTTCAAATACCGGTCTCCGTCCGGAGCAAAGCCGAAGCCGTCGGCGCCCAGCACCACGCCGGGGTGAAGCAGCACCCGGTTGCCGACTTGAATCCGCTCCCGGATCACCACTCCCGGGAAAAGCACGCAATCCTCTCCCAGCGTGGAATGATCCCCCACGTACACGTGGGCGGTGAGTACGGTTCGGTCCCCGATGCGGACCCCCGGTCCGATCACGCAGAAAGGTCCGACGGCGACCCCCTGGCCCAAAGTGGCCGTGGGGTGTACGACCGCCCAGTCATGGATGCCCTCGGGCAGGGGCACGGCCGGCGCGAAACGGGCCACGACCTTGGCAAAGTCCCGGTAGGGATTCTCGCTGATCAGGCAATCGCCCGGGTAGTTGATGCGCGGGGGCAGGATCACGGCCCCGGCCCGGGTGCCGGCCAGCTGCTCCCGGTACTTCGGGTTGGCCAGGAAACTAAGGTCCTGCGGTCCGGCGGTGTCCAGGGGCCCGACACCGGTGATCACGCGTTCGGGAGAACCCTTGAGTTGGGCCCCGGTCAAGCCCGCGATTTCCTGCAGGGTGTATTGCGCCGTCATGGGTCGGTTATTTTTTCTTATTCAACTGGTCCAGGACCTTGTAGGTGATGTCCTCGCCGCCGCTGAGCACGACTTCCTTGTCCAACACGAGGTCGTAATTCTCCTGCTTGGCGAGCTTCCCCACCACGTCCTTGATGTCGTTGACGATGGATTCCATGAGGTCGCGCTGCTTCTTCATCATGCTCGACTGGATTTCCTTGTACTTTTCCCGGAAGGCATCCTGTTCGTCGTCGAACTTGGTTTTCATCTTGGCGTACTTGGAGTCCGAAACGATCCCTTTTTTGGCGGTGAGTTCCTGCTGCTGTTTTTCCAGGCTGTCGTTCATTTTTTTCAGTTCGTCTTTTTTGTCTTCGAATTCCTTTTCCAGGCGGCTCTGGGCGTCCTTCGTCTTCTCGTACTCCTTCACTACTTTGGCCGTATCCACCACGCCGATTTTGGCGGCCGCAGCGGCCGGCCCGAGCAGCAAGCCCACAGCCAGGGCCAAGCCCGCGATACTGCAAATCCTGAAACCCGCTTTCATGTTCACAACCTCCTTTTAATAGTGTGCTCCGGGTGCGGTTTAAAAAATATTTCCGATGTTGAAATGATAATTCAGGGATTGGGACTTCCCGCCGGGTCGGGAATCCAGCGGATACCCGAAGTCAAACCGGATCAGGATGACCGTACCGGGAACCGTGAGGCGGATCCCGAGGCCGGCTCCCTTGTACAAGTGGGGGTACAAAAGGAAATTATCCCAAGCGGCTCCGATATCCTTCTCGCGGTTCGCCCGTTCCGTCTGGTTGTCCCCCGCCACGCCCCAGGTATTGCCGGCGTCAAAAAAGGCCACACCTTTCAGGGGGCCCACGATGGGAAAATGAATTTCCACATTGGACACCAGTTTGAAGAGTCCCCCTTCCGCGGGCCCGAACTCCCCTTCGGTATACCCCCGCACCGTGTCCGTGCCGCCCACGCGGTAGCGCTTGGCCAGGGGAACGGTGGTGAAGCCGTTGACACCGTAACCGTAGCCATGCGCGTACCCTGCCTCCCCATGCAGGGCCAAAACCAGCCTCCAGATCAGGGGCAGGAAATAGCTGGCGTCCAAATCGTAGCGCAGGTAGTTGTTGTCCCCCCCCAGCGGACCGCCGGCCATGTCCACCGCCAGACGTTCGTACGTTCCCTGCGTGGCGTCGAAAATGTTGTCCCGCGTGTCGTAAATGAGCGTGGGGGTCAGGGAGCTGGTGTCGTTGCGTCCTTCCGAATAGTAGGCATTCAAACTGGAATCGAGGTCCGAATACTCGTCGCTTTCCAGCTTATAGGTCAGGAATCCGCGCCAATAATCGTTGAAGCGCTTGCCCAGCCGCAGATCGCCGCCCTGGGACAGCAGGTTGTACATCTGTCCTCCGTACCCCCGCTGCTTGTTGATGTTCCAGATGTCCACGCCGAAAGACACCGGCGCGTCGAAGAGCCAGGGTTCGGTGAACGACATTTGATAACTCTGGCGGAGCTGCCCCATTTCCCACTGCAGGCTCACGGACTGTCCGTTCCCGAACAGATTGGCCTGGGTCAGCTGCAGGTAGCCCATCAGGTAGTCCACCGAGGAATAGCCCGCCCCCAGGCTGATGGTGCCGGTGTGCCGCTCCTTAATGTCGAAGACTAAGACCTGCTCCCCGGGCGTGCTGCCGGGTTCGGTGGTGACCTTGATGTCCTCGAAAAATCCAAGGTTCATGATCTTTTCCTGGGAGCGCTGGATTTCCCGGCTGTCGAACGGTTCGCCGGGTTCCACGGTCAGTTCGCGGCGGATGACCTTGTCCTTGGTCGTGGTATTGCCGCGGATTTCGATTTTTTCTATGCGCGCGATGGTGTTCTCCTTCACCCAGATGACGACGTCCACCTTGCCGGTGTCGTCGTGGTATTCCATTTCCTGCGAGACATCCGCGAAGATGTATCCCTTTTCCGCGTAGGCCATGCGGATCTTCTGCAGGTCCATCTCGAAGGCGATGCGGTCGAAAATCGCGCCCGGTTTCAACTGCGTCCGGCCCAGGAGTTCCTCCTCGGAGAAAATAATGTTGCCTTTCAGGACGATTTTGCCCAGGACGTACTGGCGTCCCTCCTCGATCTGCAGGCGGATGGTCATCTGCTTTTTTTCCGGGTCCACAACCAGGGCCTGGCCGGAGATCTCGGAAAAATGGCCGTCAATATCCTGGAGGCCGTAACCGTCGATCTTGGCCTTCAGGTAGCCTTCCTTGGCGTACCCCAAGAGAATCTTCTTCAGATCGGTGCGGAAGGTCTCCTCCTTGTACGTGCCGCCGATGAACCAGCCCGCCGCTTTGGTCTCCATGAAGCCCTGCACCTTGCCTTCGGAAAAGGCCTGGTTGCCGGTGATTTCGATTTTCGTCACCTTGACCTTGAGGCCCTCGTCCACGTGAAAGGTCACATCGGCCTGATCCCCGGTTATTTCCGCCCGGGGTTCCACTTTGGCCTGAAAGTATTCCTTTTCGGTATAAAAATCGCGGATTTTTCGGGCCGCAGCGTCCAGACTGTAGGCCGAGTAAGGCGAACCCGGTTTCAGGTCGATCTTCTGCAGCAGTTCTTTTTCCGGGAAGGCCCGGTTGCCCGTAATCTTCAGGGACGCGAGCAGCGGCCGTTCCTTGACCCTCACCTCCAGGCGCAGATTGTGCTCGCCCAAGGGAATCTCGACCATGGCGACATCGGCGAATTTTCCGGTATCCCACAAATCTTTCAAGTCGCGGTCAATGACGGACGCCACTTCATCCAGCCGGTCTCCCACGCGCACCTTCAGCCAGGAAAGAATATCGGCCGAGGAAACGGTTGAATTGCCGCTGACCGTGATCTCGGAGATGGTATCCGGTGCTTCGGCGGCCCGGCCCGGCACGGCCCCTAAGCAGACCAGGGCCAAGGCGGCGACGAGACCGTAAAAATACTTAAAAAACAAGGGATTTTCCTCCCAAAGTGAAAAATTTCGTAAATCTTATCAAAACGGTATTACAGCGTCAAGCGAATTCCCGGAGCCGGCTTCCACCGGGTTCGCATCCGGTCTATTCAGGCGTGGCGCTGGCCCCCCCCGAGTTGCCTTCCAGGTCCTGCGGCGACCAGCCCTTGAATTCAGAGCGTCCTTCGATGCCCCAGAAAAACTCCTGGTTGGAATCCTTGTCGAAGTTCTTATAGAATTTCAATTTGCGCGAAGGCGACAGGTTGTATTCGACCCCGAGCAAGGACTGCCAGGCCAAGCCGCCATTCTCCAACCCCCGGTCCTTCAAGGTTGCGCGGTAATTCAGATAGAGATCATCCGTCAAATACTTGCCCAAGTCAATCTGAGTATTTTGCAGCAGGCTGGTTCCCGTCGGCTCTCCGCCCCCGGCCGCGGCATCCAGGGTGTTGCCCGCCCCGGAAACGATGGAGCCGGCCAGTTTCTCCACGCCGCCCAAACGGATGCCCACCACGTCCACCGGCGCGATTTTTTTCAGACCGCGTTCGATTTCCCGGCCGAGTAAGTTGCCCGCGTATTTCCCCAGGATGCGGGCGCCCGCGGACTGAAATTTTTGTTCCAGCTCGGGTTGCGACCAGCTGGAATAATCCTCCCCCAACGTCAGCAGCGACATGATCTGGGCTTGGGTCAGCGTCGGTTCGGAATAGAGGTCGACTTTGATTTGTCCGAGCTCTCCCCGGGCGCGCATGTAAATGGTCGCCTCACGCTGTCGGCCCTCGTCTTTGAGCTCCACGTCGCGAATGACCGTCTGGGCCAGCGCCTGCAGGCGCGGTTTTTCCCGCCCGCGGAAAACCACGGCCGACTCCTCCGAAGGGTCCAGCGTGAAATCGGCGTCCAGGTAGGTCAGCGTTCCCTTGGAGAAGGTGACACGCCCTTCGGCGGAAAAATCCGACTGACCCCCGTTGAACACCACGGAGTTGCCGGGGACGATCTGCGCCTTGACCATGTCGTTGTAAAACCAAAAATTCTTCCCGGTCACGACCTTGAGGGCCTGGTAGCGCATGTTCCCGCCTTTCAAATTCCGGCTGAAGTCGCTGAGCGCCCGGGGCGGATAGGTGAATTGTCCGTCCTCCAGCTCCAGCGTGCCGCCGAAAACCGGGTCGTGGTAGGTCCCGGTCAGAGTGGCGTTGAGTTTCAGCCAGGCGGAAACAAACTCGAAATCGGGCGTGGTGTCCAGACGCAGCCGTCCGCCCTGGGATTCGAGGACCAAGTTGAGGTCATCCGGCTCAAAACGGCGGAACATGGCGGCCCAGGGCGCGCGGGACCCGGAGCGCACCACCAACCGGCCGTCCTCCACCTTCCCGTCCAGGCGCCGGATGAACAAGGCGTTGTCCTTGAATTCGAGATCGGCGTAAAAATCCTGGATGCGCGGGGTGTACAGGCGGGAGAACAGGGTCCCAGCCTGCACCCGGACCCGTCCGTTCAAACTGGGGTATTCCAGGGTGCCGCGGATTTTGAGATCCAGGCTGCTTTTCCCCGCAGCCTTGGAAAAATACGGGATGAACGTAATATAGGAAAAATCACCTGCGGGCATCTTGACATTCAAATCCATTTCCGCGCCGTGCATGGCCTCGGCCGACCGGGGAGTCTGCGGCAAGGGTATTTTTCCGCTGATCCACAGCGTGTAGCGGCCCTCGCTGCGAAGCACCGAAGCCCCGGCGTCGTTCCCGGCCGCCGTTCCCTCCGGCGACAGGAAATACAGCCAGTCGTGATCGATGAGCAGGGTTCCCGCCACGGCGTCAAAACCCAGGCCCAGGACGCTGCCGTTCTCGATTTTCACGTTCATCCGGTAGTGCGGCACTTTCTCCGGATCCTGATAATGCAGGCTGCCGGAAACGACGCCCGTCCAGGGCTGCGGCCAGTTGAGGCAACGGGCGATGAGGTCGGCCCCCACCCCCTTCACCGTCACCAGCAGGTCCGAGGTTCCGGTGCCGTCCACGCGTCCGTGCCCGGAAATGTAATGCTGGGAGTCGTCGAAAATGTCCAGGTGTTTGAACAACACCGCTCCGCCCGGCGGCAACTGCAGTTCGGCCGCGATCTGCACGGGCCGGTCCGGGGAGGTATGGATGGCCAGGTCCTGACCGCGATACCGCAGGCGTACGCGGAAATCACCGAAGAGATTTCGATTGAGCGTGAAATCCGGGCTGGCGACCTGCAGCTGGAGGTCATGGGGTTTTGGAAGCAGGGTCCCGGCCACGGAAAAGTGGCCGGTAAAAAAGCGGTTGACGAAATGAAAATGGTCGGCCTGAAGGTTCGCGCCCACCTGCAGCAGGCCCTGGTCCTGAGGCTGGAGATATCCTTCGCTCGCCCGCAATTTTCCGTCGGGCTGGACGCCCTCCAGCTTGAGAAGTTCCCAGCGTGCCCCGTTCTTTTTCCAGGCCAGACTCAGGGTGGAGAAACGCCATTCCCCCAAATGAAAATCGTCCAGGCGCGTCTCTCCGTCGAACTGGGTCACCTGCTTGGCATTGCCCGCCCAGCGCACGCTTCCGCTCGCGGTCCCGCCCGCCGCGACGGGCGGGGGCTGGTCCGTCAGGAACCCGAGCAGGACCCGGGTAGAAAAACGTTCCAACCGGGCCTGTCCGGAATAGCGCCGCAGCCCGCGTTCGGCGAGATCGAAATCCACCTGGCCGGATACGTCGCCTGTGCCGGCTTTCAAGTGCACATCCGCGCGGGCCCGTTCGCCCGCAAAGGTGAGCTTGAGCAGGCCAGAAAAAAGGTCCGCGGTTTTTTCGCGATGGGGAAAAAACACCAGCCGCCAGGGTTCGAGGGTGGTGTCCTGCAGGAGCAGCTGCAGCTCTCCTTGCGGCTTCCCGCCCAGGCGCACCTGACCGCTCAACGCCATCTGTTCGCCCCAGGAGACCTGGATGAGATTTAAGAGTTTTTGTTCCCAGCCGAAGGACAGGTTGCCGTCCAAGGGCGGCAGAGCCCGCCGGTCCACCTGCAGGTTGTCGCCGCGCAGCCGAAGATCATAACGCGATTCCTCGCGCGCCGCGTGCGAACCGTCGAGCTTGATGTCTCCGGTCCAGCGGCGTCCTCCCAATTGGAAATTGTCCATCCAGGCCCGGAACAAAAACGGGCCGCGGGCGCCTCCCTGGTCCGTCTCCAGGGAGGCGTTGAACTTGCCCGCAGGCTGGAGCAACTCCAGGGATTTGACCCACAGACGCCGGCCGGTGGAGGTGAATAGGAGTTTTCCGGTCTCCGCCGTCACGCCCCGGAAGCGCAGACCCGTAAAGCGGATATCCCCCTTGGTCTGCAGGTTGCGCCAGCTGCCGGCCGCCTCGATCCGGCCCTGCAGCAGCCCCTGGACCGTCCCGGGCGCACGGTAGCCGGCCAGGGCCGTCAGGACCTCCAAGGCGGCGTGGCGCAGATCCAGGGCTCCGCGAAAAAAAAACGGGGACGAGAGGACCACCACGCCGGTTAGGGCGATGCGCCCCCGGTCCACGGAAATATTGTGCAGGCGGAGCACGTTCCCCACGGCTTCAATCTCCCCGGAGGCATCCACCGTACGGCCCGCCAGAGTCAGGACGCGGGCGGAGGAGAAGCGGCCGGAAAAAAGCGGCTGGGCCAGGGACCCGCTGATGCGGCCGTCAAGGCTTACGGTCCCGTTGAGATGCTTGAGGTAGCCGGAGAGTACGGGCATGGCCGCCAGAGGCAGATTGCGCGCCCGCACCTGGCCGAGCAGATGGCCGGGCGCGGCGTGGGTGATTTCCCCCCAGGCGCCGGCCAACTCCTGTCCGTTGTGAAAAAGCCCCAGGTCTTCGACCATCCAGGCCTGCGGCGTGCGGCTGAGACGGGCGCGCAACTGCGCCCCCGCCAGCGAGCCCACGTCGGCCCGGGCCAGCAGGCTCAAGGCGTCCCGGTTGTAGCGGAGGGTGCCGTCGAATCGTTTCAGGTCCAGGTCACCGGCCCGCAAGCGCTCGGAACGGATTTCCCCGAAGACGGCCGGCCGCTCCAGCTCGCCCTGCAGCCGCAGGGCGGCCTGGATTTTTCCGCTGAGGCGGCTGAGATGAAACAGGGACCCGATATCCTCCAGCGCCACGTTCTTGGCCTCGGCCGAGAAGTCCAGCTGGGGCGAGGCGTTTTCCGCGGACGGCATCTGGATGCTGCCCTTCCCCTCCACCCACCCCCGCGCGACCACGCCCCGCGCCAGCAGCAGCCGCAGCGTTCCCCGGGCATAATGCACGATGCTCTCAAACTTGCGGATGCGCATGTTGGCGATCTTGCCCCGGTCCATGCGCAGCGTCCCGGTGACTTCCACCTCCGGCAGCTGGCCCTTGACCAAGATGGCGGCCGTGCCCGTCCCCTCGGTTTTCAGCTGCGCGAAGGCGGGAACCGCCTCGGTCAGATCCAAGAGCTTGAGGCGGTCATCGTGCAGGCGGAAGTTGATGCGCGGATTCCGCAGGTGTTCGATGTTCCCCTGCCCGGCCCAGGCGGTCTTGCCCAGCAGGACCTGCAGGTTCTTGATGGCCAGGCGGTCGTTGTCCAGCAGGGCGACCGCGAACAGGCCGTGCAGGGGCGTTTCCAGCAGCGTGGTCTGGAGGGAAAGATCCTCCAGCACCAGCTTGCCCTGCAGGTCCACGCCCGGCAGCAGGTCCCCGTCCCGGGAGTCGCGGGTCACCAGGGTGAACTCCATGTCGGCCTTGCCGTCCCTGACCTCCAAAAACGGCGAGGGCCGGGCCACGCGCTCGAAAGGCCGCAACTCGACTTGCCTGGCGGTCACTCCCAAGTGAAATCCGCCGTCCAGGAGGTTGAAATACCCCGAGGCCTTGACGTTCTGACCCCGCTCGCGGGGCGTGCGGCCGGAGAGGAAAAGCCTGGCGTTGGCCGGATCCTTCAAATTGAAAATACCGCGGAGGTTCTGAATGCTCGCGGAATGCTTCTGGTCCGTCAGGCGCAGCTCGCCGCCGTACAGAACGATTTTGATCGGGGGGATTCCGGGCAAAAGCGCCGGTCCCGCGGCGGGACCCGGGGCCGGCGCCTTCGCCCAGGAGATGAGATTGGGGCCGATCCACTTGCCCTCGGGCTGCTTCTCGAAGCGCAGCAAAGGGCGGATGAGCTGGATTTCCCGCAGGCTGTCCGCCAGCGGGGCCTTGCGCACCAGGAGGTCCCAGAGCGAGTACCTCACCACGACGCGCTCGATGGTGATATCCAGGGAAGTGGCGTCCGCGCCCGGGGGCGACAGTTTGACGTCCCGCAGGACCACCCGGTCGAATATCCCGCCTTCCAGCCGCCCGATGGTCACGGGCCGGTTGAGGGCCCTGGTCAATTCGCTTTCCAACTGGGGTTTGAAGCGGTTGGCCACGGCCCCGCTGGAGGACAAAACCCACAAGCCTCCCACCAACAGGACCGCGCTCCCGAGGATCACCAGCAAACCGAGCCAGGGGTGGCGGGGCTGCTGGACCGCTGCGGCCGGCAGACGCAGGTGCCGGGACCGGCGGGCGGCCGGGGCCCGGGCCGTGACCGGTTGGCCGCTGGGCCCGGAAGCCTTATGCCGGGAGCGGTGGCGCCGGCCTGGTTTTTTTGCCAAAGTCATGCTCAGCGCGCCTCGACTTTCACCTCGAATTCGACGGACTCATTCCCGCGCCGGGTCTCCACGGCGCCTCCCGGCTTGATATCCCCGGTGAGCATGCGCTCCGCGATGGGATCTTCCAGGTAGCGCTGCACGGCCCGTTTGAGCGGACGCGCGCCCATCTGCGGTGAATAGCCCTTCTCGATCAGAAAGTCCTTGACCTCGGGCGTCACTACCAGCGAGATTTCCTTCTCCTTCAGACGCTCCCGGAGGGTTCCCACCACCAGTTCGACGATGTCCTCCAGGTGCTTGCGTTCCAGGTTGTGAAAGACGATGACCTCGTCCACCCGGTTTAAAAACTCCGGGTTGAAGAGGTTCTTCACCTCGCCCATGACCTTGTCCCGCATGGTCTTGTGGGCGCCTTCGGAGGACGCGGGCTGGAAACCCACGGCCGCGCCCTTGTCGATCATGCGCGCGCCCAGGTTGCTGGTCATGATGATCACGGTGTTTTTAAAATCCACCACCCGTCCGTTGTTGTCGGTCAGGCGCCCATCCTCCAGGATCTGCAGCAGGATGTTGAACACGTCCGGATGGGCCTTTTCGATCTCGTCGAAGAGGATCACGGAGTAGGGATTGCGCCGGACTTTTTCGGTCAGTTGCCCGCCCTCGTCGTGCCCGATGTAGCCCGGAGGCGCGCCGACCAAGCGGGAGACGGCGAATTTCTCCATGTATTCGGACATGTCGATGCGGATCAGCGTGGTCTCGTCCTCGAACAGGAAGGCGGCCAGCGCGCGGGCCATTTCGGTCTTGCCCACGCCCGTCGGTCCCAGGAAGATGAAGGAGCCGATGGGGCGCTTGGGGTCCGCCACGCCGGCGCGCGAGCGCCGAATGGCGCGCGAAATGGCGCTGATGGCCTCCTCCTGGCCGACGATGCGCTTGTGCAGGTCGGTCTCCATGCGCAGCAGCTTGGCCGATTCCTTTTCCTCGAGCTTGAAGATGGGCACGCCCGTCCACTTGCTGATGACCCAGGCGATATCCTCCGCCGTGACGTTGATGACGTTCTGGTTCCGGGTTTTCTCCCACTGCCGCTTTTTCTCCTCTTTTTTCTGGCGCAGGTCCTTGATCACGTCGCGCAGGTGGGCGGCCCGTTCGAATTCCTGCGCCTTGATGGCGGCTTCCTTCTCCTTGGTCACCTGCTCGACCTCGGTCTCCACTTCCTTCAGGTCCGGCGGCACGATGGTCGAGGACAGGCGGGCGCGGGCCCCGGCCTCGTCCACCACGTCGATGGCCTTGTCCGGCAGCAGCCGGCCCGAGATGTACCGGTCCGAGAGCCGGGCGGCGGCCACCAGGGCGTCGTCCGTGAAGTGCACGCGGTGGTGCGCCTCGTAGCGGTCGCGCAGGCCCTTCAGGATCTGGATGGTCTCGTCGACGCTCGGCGCCTCCACCTTGATCGCCTGGAAGCGGCGCTCCAGGGCGCCGTCCTTCTCGATGTATTTGCG
>CAZQGO010000003.1:0-151243 GCA_964593065.1 uncultured bacterium
CGCCCGCGAACGTCCCCCGCTCGAACGCCCACGTCAGGTATGGGAAAATAAAGGTAACCGTGATCAGCAGGGAGATGATTTTCCCCCAGTGCTTCAGGCGCGGTTTTTCCCAAGCGGATAGCAGCAACATATCCGGATCCTTTTGGTCGGGTTCGGTCTGTGTCAAGTGATGCATGGCCCTCTTCCCCACTGCTTTCGGCACGTTACAAAAATCGAGTTACCCTGCGGGCGGTTCCGCAGCTTAAGCCGCTTGCGCGCTCAGCCTCCGCGGCCTGGGAAGCGGTTGGAACCGCGGCCGCCAATCCGTATTCACGGGTAAGGCACGCAGCACATTTTTCAATGTCCGCAATAATTCGCGGTTTTGCGGTTCGAACATCACGCCGGGCAGCAGAATTTCCTCGTGTTGAACCCCCGCCGGCGGCCGGGTCCAGACAAAGGCCGGTTGTCCCGACAGGGCTGGTATCCGCCGGCACAGTTCGCTCACGGTGGCCAGGCTGGCTGCCGGATCGGGCGCCGTGCGGATTTCCCGCACCCAGGCGGCAGACAGGGCCCTGGTATTTTCCCGGTTGGGCGCGCGCAGCCACGCGCCATACGCCCGCGCCAGCACGCCGGCGCTGTCCGGTCCCGCCTGCCTGAGACTGGCGGCCAGGCTGGAGGAATCGCCCGCCAGGTAATGACGCACGTATCCGTACGCGTCCGCCGTCCGCCACGCGGCATGCATCCATCTCGCCAGCGGACCGTGCCGGACGGACGGCCGGGCGCGCGCCAGTTCCCGGCGTTGCCGGTCGTAATAACGGCGCAGGTGGTATTCCAGCAGCAGGCTGAGCAGGCTCTGGCGCCAGGCGGATCCGGACTGGGCTTGCAGCAAACTGTCCGGCAGGTAAATCACCGGCTCGCCCGTGGCCGGACCGGTTTCGACCCGCCCCAGCACCGATGCCAGCCGCCGCCGGAGAGGCAGGTCCGAGAGTCCGAACACCTCCGTGCGGGGCCGAAGATAATTTCCCGCGCCGTACCGGGCGAATATTTCCGCCGCGATTTCGTCCGCGTCCACGGCCAGCAATTGTCTTTGCAGTTCGGCCCGCGTGACGGACCGTGTTTCGCCGGAACGCCAAGCCCATAGCCAGACGCCGAACAGGCCGGCCGCCAGACCCAGGGCGAGACGGAACAGCGGAACCGTACCCGCAAGGGGCAAGCCCGCGGCCGGTTGTCTCCAACCCGTTTCCAGCGCGCCGAATACCAGCCCGTTCAGGACAATCTGCATGGTCCGGTCAAACGCGGCGCGGGACCGGCGCAACGGAACATTGGGCTCAACCGGCGGAAGGACTTCAGGGCGGAGCGCCCCCTGGTTTCCCCCTCCCGGCGGTCCGGTCCGGTCCGGTGCGGACGGCAGCCCCGCGGTGCCGGACAAGGAATCTCCCAAGCGCTGCAATTGCGCGCGCAGGCGGTCCCGTTCCGCGAGTACCTCTGCCAGGTCTCCGGGGAGACCGGCGGCAAAGCGCCGTTGCAGCATCGCTCGCTGCCATTCCTGGCCGTCCTGCCGGTTGTTTTGCGCCTTCAGGAATTCGCCTGCCAGCACCAGGCCTTCGGATTGAAGCAGATCCGCCATCGCCACGTTATCGCCCGGATCCATACCGGCGGCTTCCGCCTTGTCCCTGAGCTGATTGATCAACTGCGGGGGCACGTTGTGGTTCACCGCATCCCGGTACCCGGGGCGATCATGGATGCCCGCGCCTGAATCCAGCCATTGCTGGAGGCTGACACCTGCCGCATCGGCCAGGAATTGTTCCAGGCGGCGTAAGTGCGCGAGCAGCGCATCCACCTGCTTCTCCGGTTGCGTTTTTTCCGGCGGGATCTGAACCCCAGCCGCGCCCGCAGGTATGCGTGGCAGGGGCGGAAGCCTCTTCCCGGCCAGCAAGTCGTCCAGCGAGGCCTGCCAGGGTTCGGCCAGACCTTCGAAGCGAATGCTCAGCCCGCGATGCGTTATCTCCACCGCGAGGATGGGAGGCAGCGCCTGCAGCTGGCGGAAGAATTGGTAGGCTTCGGCTTGAGCGTGCACATGGCGGCGGTTGCCGGCCATGAGCACCCGCAGCTCCTCCGGGGTCGGGGGCTTGTGCGTCTTGGGAACACGCGTGCCCTGGTCAATGTCACCGCCCGGTGCCGCGGGCCATTCCCCCGCCATGCCCAGCAGATCCCTCTCGTTGATCATGACGTTGGCCCCGGCCCGCGCCAGGACCATCAGCAATTTGTTCAGTTCCTGGAAATTTTCCTCCAGGCCCACTTCCCGCGCCCAGTCCCGCAGCGCGGTTTCGTCGAAAGTGCTGAGCCAGGCCACACGCGTGCTGTAGCCGGCGAAATAAAGCAGGATCCAGCGCAGGCAGTATTCCAAATACTCCGCGTTCTTGTTCCGGGCGTTTTCCTCGAATTCCTTGTAATAGATTTTTATGGCCGGATAATCGAATTCATCCAGGGGCAGGAATTCTTCGGGTTGGTAAGCGTAATAGGTTTCCAGCGTGAAATAAAACTTTTTTCCCTGGCTGGCGGCGTAGCGGACTGCACCCTGCATGACTTCGTTCAACAGGGAATAATCCGCGCCCTGGCGCACATAATCATACATGCTCCCCTGTCTGAACTCCTGGGCCATGTCGATTCTCACGCCGTCGAAACCCAAATCCACCAGGCGGCGCAATTGGGCCGCGTAGACTCCTTGCCAGTAGGCATATTTTCGCCGTTCCTGTTCCGTGCCGTCCTTTTTTCCGAAATCCGGCCGCAGCTGGTCCTGCGGATGCCAATACAAGGCTTTTTCCACGCAGACCCTGCGGCCGTCCGGCAGGTACAGGAGAATATATTTCTGCCCATAGGTCGGCTCATCGGGGTCATCCGGATGATCCTTATACATCATGAATTCCTGATCGCTCATCGCCGGATCGGGCAGCTCGCGCCAGAAGAACATGTCGAGATTCTCCGCGGTCACGCATTCCGGCGAGATCCAGGCGTAAAAATCGCACAGGCTGCGGCCGCCGCGTTCATGGATGGCGTGGTTGATTTCCCGGATGTCCTCCGGAGGAAGATTGTAGTCCAAGGTTTCCAGGCCCTGGTGGGAAAAGGGACTGCCGTAGGTCTCGAAAGCCTCGATCTTTTCGCCTTCCGTCCCCTCGAATTCCGCTTTCTTGGTGAGGTAGCCCAGGCGCATGGTCATGACGGTTTGACCGGCTACGCGCATTTTCACCGCCAGGCACGGAACATCCGCCGGGAGGGGCCGGGCTTCCAGAATCTCGAGGTCGCGGCTCAGGCCCCGCGCCTGGATCTGGCGGTTCATTTCCTCCGCGATTTGCTCGGGAGCGAGTTTGACCAGTTCCGGGTAATCCAAGCCATGCACGATTTTGGCCAAGTCGGAAGTCTTCAAAAGATTGAAAAGATAGAAAGTCTGGTTCTGCTGGGGATTTGCGCCCTGCCGGGAAAAATACTCGTCCACGAGTCCCAATAGGTTTTCCTTGGCGCGGCCGGCATCGAATTCCGGCTTCCCGTCCGGACCCGGGCGCAGGCCTTCGCCTTGGCAGTTGAATACGGACATCAGTCCCAGGTTATCCGCTGAGGCGCCCTTCGTCAAGATCCCGCGGCCCAGCAACAGCATATTTTTCAAAAAGACCTGCCCGGGCGCGGCCAAGGTTTCAGATATTTTATCGGCCAGGTACCGCTGCCGGACCGGCGCCAAGCGCCCCAGGGAGGTCCGTAAAGCGGCCTCGTCGATTTCCATTGCCGCGCCCATTCCGCCGGCCGGAGGCAGGATGGCGGAAGCCAGGATGCCCCCCAAGGCCGCGGGTGCCCAGACGAGCCCGGCGACCCAGGGCAGGATAAAAGCCGGTCTGGCCCAAACCGCCAGGTAAGGACTGGCAAGCCAGCGGCGCAAGCGTCCGCTCTCCGGAAACAACTCCTGATCGTGACTCAGGTGCAGGATCAGAGCCAGCCCCATGAAAACCAGCAACAGCGGCGGGGATACGCCCAGGGTCAACAACAGATACGGGGTGAACCAGGCCAAACGCTCCAGGGTCCGCAGCATGGATTTCCCCAAGTCGGCGGCTGCGAGCGCGTTATGGCCGCGGAGGTCCGCGATGAGCGCCAGCAGCTGGTGGGCCAGGGCGAAACCGCCTAAAACCGCCAGCAAGGTCACCGGCGTCAGGGTCAACCCCAAGGCGATCAAGGCCGGAATCTCCAGCAGCAGGCCCCGCCGGCCCCAGGCCAGCTGGCGCGCCAAGTCCCCGGGAAACAGGACGCGGGCGATCCAGAAGAATATGGAGTTTGGATTCGTCTCATCCGGCCCGCGAATTTCCTCGGCCCGGGCCCGGTCTTCCTCAGTGATCCGCAGAGGCCAGATTCCCCGGATCGCCTCCGAGAGGTTCCGGTGCAGGGCCGGCCTGAATTGCGGCCGGTTGAAAACGAGGATTTTGTGCAATACTTGCTGCAGGGCCGCTTCCGGCCCGGTCAGGCCGGTGGCGGGTGTATCCTGTGCCTGTCCCAGGCTCGGAGCCTCGAGGCGATTCAGGCTTGCCTGCCATTTTTCCAGGAGTTGCACCGCGGCCTGGTAGGCGGCGTCGAAGGGGTTGGGATGGTAGAGCGCGGCGAACAGGCGGAGCAGGGTCAGCTTGGCCGGTTCCAAAGCCAGGGCATTCGCGATGGCTTGGGCTCCGGCGTTCAAGGACGTTTCTGCCGCCCCGAGGCGCTCGGCTACGGCTTGAACTTCGAAAGACTCCGCCGCTGCGGATTCCAAAACCGATACCACGCGTGTGTAGGTCTCCACGCGCGCTTTGATCCGGTCGTTGGCTTCGCGGATCTCCTGCAGGACCTCCCGGGGCGTGGCCTGGTCGCCGGGAACGGCTTCCGCCATGCGGCGGACGTCCAGCAGGGCGGCTTCATCCAGGACCACAGGATACTCGTGGGAGTATGGTTCGTCTTCCGCTTGTTCGAATTGCCGTTGCAGGATGTGAATCAGCGAAGCCCGGCTTTCCAGGGCCTGGGCGAGTTCCTCGGCATCCTGGAGGGTCAACCCCGCGGGCTGCAAAACCGCGGGCAGTTCCTGGGCCACGAACGCGCGGATTTGTTTCACCACCTCGCGCGCCACCTTGCCCTGGGAGCTGTCGAAGCTGTCGGCGAGGGCGGGCAGCACGACTTCCCGCACGAAGTGCCGGGCGTTGTCCGCGTCCACCAAAATCCAATTCCGGGGCGGCGAGCCCGCGTCGATGACATTGAGGGTATCCCGGCGCAGGGTAAACAGGACCTCGATTTCCCGGTCCGCCAACCGCCAGCGGCGCACCCGCAGGATCCGGTATACGGGAGAGAAAAAGTAATTGCGGCCCTGGGCCTGAGCGGCAAAGCCGGACAAATAGTACCCGCGGGGCAGCAGGAAGGCATTCAAGCGCCCGATTTCCTGCAGGATGGGCTCGCGCAGGTCGGACCAATTTTCCTGTGTCAGGAATGAAGCCAGGTTTTCGGCCGCCAGCCCCAGCTCCGGATTTAATTCATAGGCGGCGCGGATCAAACCCGCCTGGGCATCCGTGACGCGCGTGACAGATGCTTCGCCCGTTTGCCGGGGAAGGATAGCCCGCAGAAACGACTCGTAATGATCCAGGAACGCCTCAAGCATACGGCCTTCGGAATCTCCACGCGCACCCCAGGGCAACGGCATCAGGGTCAAGGCCGCCAGCGTTCCGCCTCCGGCCGGCAGCCGGCCACCCAGCCAGTTGCTCACCGCAAAAACGATTCCCACGGCCGTCAGGGTGACCAATGTTGGATGTTTGCGGATGAAGAAGGAAACCCCGGCAAGCCAGCGTGCAAGCCTGGCCTGCAAGGACAAACCAGCGGCTTGGACCAGCACGGCGAGTTCTCTCACCGTGGCTTCAGCATGCCCCCGGCCCTGTGCCTCGTACAGTTCGTGCTGCAGGACCGCCAGCTGCGCCGGCAGCGGCAGGGCGCGGAAATTCCGGTGCAACCCCACCCGTCCCTCCGTGCCTTCCCCGACCAGGATCCCGGACGCCAGGCGCCGCCACCACGGCCGCTCGTCCGCCGCCAGAATATGGAATTCCGGCACGGACAGGTCCTCTGGAACCGCGCCCAGCGCCTGCAGGCGTGCCAGCAACTGCCGCAGATACTCCGCATCCACCGGCGGCGTGTTTTTCCGGGACAAGAAGATAAGATAGATGAGCCGGGGGACATGGTAGAGTACCAGGCCCAGCCCGGCCACGGCGCCGAAAATCGGGGCCAGGGTGTGGAGCACGGCACCCGGTCCCAGGAACAGGCCCAGGGTGGCGCTCATCCAAGCCAGCAGCGCCGCACCGGCGCGCAGCGGTGAAATCCGCAATTTCCCCGCAGCCGCATAATCACGGCCATGGTCCGTTTGTTCTTCCCCGCCAGCGGGTGCCTGCTCCGGTTTCAGCCAGGAGCGCAGGCGTTCGCCCAGGTTGCCGCCGTTCACGCCAGGCCGCAGACCGACGGCGCGAGCCGGTTCCGCCTGGCGCGCCCGCAGCCGGTCCCAGCACCTTTTTTGCAGTCCGTGGAAAAGCAAGCGGTCGTACAGCGGGTCCGAATGTCCCAGCATCCCAAAATCGATCAGGCGGGCGCGCACCGGATTCAGGCTCACCAGCACGTCTTCCTCCGACACGTCGCCGTGCACGAAGTCTTGGGCATGCAGCACGCCGAGTTGCCCTTCGATCTGCCGGAAAACTTCCGCCAGTTCGACCTCCGAAATCAGGCCGCGGGCGACGAGCCGTCCCAGCTGTTCCCCGGCCACGACCTCGCTCAAGTAGCCGATGATTCTCCCTCCCCGGTTTTTCACGACCGCGTAAATTTGCGGTGCGATGCGGCGGTTCTCCCAGGCCAGGTCGCCGATGGCCCTGTAGTTGGCCAACACGCCGCGGAGATTCTGCTCGATGGCGTACACATCCGAGGGATTGGTGCCCTGGCTGAGGAAGTGCAGCCAGTCCCTGGCATCCAGGGCCTGGTTGACCACGTAGGCGCAAAGCCTGCCCTGATATTCGGCCCGGTACACGTTGGAATGATTGCCGGAACCGATTTTTCTCCGAATACGGATTTCCTCCGGCGAGGCGATGGGGTAGCGGTCCACCAGGGTGACATAAGGCCGATGGGGCCAGGTGGGTTTCAGCAGCACGGCGCCCAGCAGCGGGAGGAGCAGGCGCGCGTCGCCATGCAGGAATGCGAGCAGCAGCAGCGATCCGGCCAGAACACCGCGCAAACCTTTTATCCAGGAGCCGGGCAGTTGTTCACCGAGGGTTGCGGCGAGCGGCCGCAGCGCGCCCAGCATGCTCTCGCCGGCGCCGCGCAGCAGGCCGGATACGTCCGCCCAAGAAACGGAGCGCGGGCCGAGCAGCAGGTCTCGGTCGAAATACAAGTGGGCCGACGCCGCCGCCAGGGTGAAAACGGCCAGTACTCCGGGCAGGGCCGGCAACGACAGCAGGTAGTAGGGGAGGAACAAGGCCGCGCCCGCCAGCGCGGCCAGCCAGTCTCGGCCCTCGATCCTGCCGCGAGCCCGGTAGGCCGCCAGCAGGATCAGGCCCAGGTGGACCAGGGCCAGGGCGGCGAGAACCGCCAGGAGGGTCGCCGGCGTCAGGGTAAGGCCCATTACCACTAAGGCGGGGATTTCTGCTGCCAGCCAGCGCCGCCCCCATTTCATCTGCAGCATGACCTCGCCGGGCCGGAGCGCCCGCAGGATCCAGAACACCAGGGAATTTGCGCGCGTCGGGGCCGGGCCGGTCGCGGCGCCCTGTCCGCCCGGTGCCGGCAATTTACCTTGGAGCAAGATGAGGGTGAAGACTTTGGAAAACAGCACGCGGGCTACGCTCGCGGCCTTACCCTGATACCCCTGCGCCAGCACTTCCCAGGCGGGCCAATCCAATTGATGTCGGCGGACGAAATCCTGGTAATACTCCCGGTCGCGCACGAAACGTTCGATCAGGTTTTCGAGGCGGTTCAGCAGGAACGCCGCGTCCGTGACTTCGGGCTGCCCCGCCGCGGCCTTGGCGAGATGCAACTGAGCGATCAAGTTGATGAGCGACGGCTCCCGGGTACTTTCGCGGGGAATGATTTCCAGCGTCTGCAGGATTCGAGCCCAGTCCGCGGCCACGGGCCGTCCGAAAACCTTGGCCAGTTTCGGCCCGTCCTGGGCATAGGCTTCCCAATCCACATCGGCTCCGTAATTCGACAGACAGATTTTCAGACTTCCGGGGTGAATGGCCAGGGTATGCACTTGGGCGCCGGGAAGGAGCCTGCTCAGTACGTGCGTGCTTGCTTGCAGCATGGCGGACCCGTTCCCTCTGCCTTGAAGCTTCTCGGACAAGGACACGGCGTCCAATCTGACGCCTCCCCGTCGGCCGACCGCGGGATCCAAGGTGTACGCCTGGACGATCGGCGCCACATCCCCGATCCAGACTTCGGGATCCTCCAGGACCGCAGCTCCATGCCGGAGGATGGACAAGGGTCCCATCAACAGGATGAATTTGACCTGCTCCGTGCCGGGAATGCGCTCCAGGATGCGCGCCGCGACCATGCCGTTCGTCCGCCCCGTCATGCGGGCCACGGCTTCAGGGTATCCGGCCAGGCTGTCCACGTCCAGGCGGGCGATGTTGCCATCGCCCTGGGCCGCCCGGTCCTTGGCCGCGATCCAGTCCGACAATTCCGGCCCGAGCCAGTCTTCCAGCGGGGTCTCGCGGATCGAGGCGATCAGTTCTTCCGGCCCGGGCCGGGTGTCCGGTTGCCAAACCGAACGCCAGCGGCGGGCCAGAGCGGAGGCCGCCGTTTGCGCGCTCAGCCTCAGCCACAGGGTGATTTCCCGCCACGAGGCCGCGGCGTGTCCCCGGCCCCGGGCTTCCATGAGCTCGTGCTGCAAGACCGCCATTTGCGCAGGCAGCGGCAGGGCCCGGAAATTCCGGTGCAGCCCCACCCTGCCCTCCGCCCCTTCCCCGACTAAGACTCCGGACCACAGCCGCCGCCACCACGGCCGCTCGTCGTCTGCCAGAACATGGAATTCCGGCGTCGGCTGGTCCATAGGAACCGCGCCCAAGTCCTGCAAGCGAGACAGCAATTGCTGCAGATACTCCTGACTGACCGGCGGCGTGTTTTTCCGGGACAAATAGGCGAGATAGAGGAGACGCGGGAGGAAATAGGTGATCAGGCCCAGTCCCGCCACGGCGCCGAAGACCGGGGCCAGGGTGTGAAGCACGGCCCCTCTGCTCAGGGACAGACCCAGGAAGACACCCAGCGAGGCCAGCAGCGCCGCGCCGGCCTTGAACATGGAAACCCGTAAAGCGCCCGGCGCAACCTCTCCGTTTGACAGCTGCAGGTCGCCGTAAACCAGGGACATGACCGCAGCGGCCTGGGCCTCGCTGGCGTGATGCGGATCGCTGATGCCGAAGGCTTCCCAGGTCAGGCCGTGGTTCTGCAACGCCCGGGATACGGCCGCGGCCTGGCTTCTCAAGGCCCTGGACTGGGCTCCCTGGCTGCTGACCGCCATGACCCGGTTGAAAATCTGGTCCACCCCCTGCGGCGGAACGCCCCAGGAAGAGGTCAGGGTGATTTCCTGGGTCAGGACGTCATCCCCCGTGGGTCCGTTGTACACCACGGCTTTGAGTTGGGGATGAGGAGCCCGCGGAATCGCGTCGTCGTTGCCGACCGAGAGAATTTCCTGGCCCTCGGCGTCGCGCAGGCGGATGGTGCGGGCCTCGTCTCCGAAATACACCACCACCACGTCCTCCGGGCGGACCCTGCTTTGCGCGGCGATCTCCTGGACGCTGCTGGTAATGCCGTTGGTCTTTTCACCGATGACGCCGTCGATCGTCCCCGGGCCCCAGGGTTGAAAAGAAGTATCCAGGCGTTTCACCCGCCGGAAGTAGGCCTCCAGGTCCTGTTTCTCCAGGTTCTGTAGCAATTGCAGAATAGCGGGTTTCTGCCGGTCGGGGACGATGAAACTCCGCTGGCTGCCGTCATCGGCCGTGACGTTGATCCGCCAGGTCTCATGATTTCTCTCTACGTGGTTGCGCACCTGCCGGTACATCTTCCGGGGATTCTGCAACAGCAGCCTGGCCATGCCGGCCTGCAGGTTGCGTTTCGCCATGTCGGGGTCGAAGGCATTGCGGTCCGCTTTGCCGGCGTGCAATCCGATGGGCACGCAAGCGATGGTGGAATAACCCAGAATTTCATAGCGGAGGCCGCCGTCCGGCTCGTCCTCGACCCGTATGGCCGGGAATCGCCGCTCGATCTGGTCCTGCAGAGGGGGTTCGGGATGGGCCCCGGGCATGGTCAGGCGGAAGGCCATTTCCGTCAGATCGGCGGAGGGGGCATCCATATAGGTCTGCGAGCGCGGCCAATGCCGCTGTGTCCTCTCGTCCCAAACATACAGGTCATTGCCCGCAACCGTGCACACCAGGCTGTGCGTGAAATTATCCGGTTCCTCGTCGCCCGCGTCCAAAGGCACGCCGCTGATGGCGGCGGCCAATTCCTTGGTCAGCTTGCGCTGCATGAGAGGTTTCAGCATTTGGGATTGAACGAAAGGATAGCGGGAGCCCGTGAGAATGACTTTCCAGACGTCGGGATGAACGGCGGCGTAGGCTTGGGTCTCGGAGGGTGTCAGGGTTTGACCGCGCCCGGTGGTGGTGCCGTCCATGTCCGCGATCAGCGCCAGTTTTTTCCCCTGGCGCAGAGTCTGGCGGGCCAGGCGCAGCACGGGAACGGCCAGCAGGAGCAGGTTCACACGTTCGCCCGCCGTAGGAGCGCCAACGGGGTCGGCGGCGCGGGGCAGTCTTTCCATGGCCAGTTCGTGCAGCAGCCATTGCCTCTGGACCTCGTCATATTCGTTTCTTCGGGGCGAAATGTCGCCGAGGTCGGCGGCGTTGGCGATTTTTTGCAGGTGATATTCCATGGCGGCCTGCAGGAATTGGCTCCGCTCGCGGGGCGTGGCGCCCGCCTCGAACAGTTCGTACGGCAGCTGGATGACAATGTCCCACTTGCCTTCGCGCACGATTTTTCCCAGACGGGTATACGCCTCCAGGGGCGGGGGCAGGTCAAACTCCGTTTCGCTTCTCTGCTGGGACAAGGGCACGACCTTCAAGGCGTACTTGCGGTCGGAAAAGAGGACTTGTCCCAGCAAAACGGGCTGGTTCAGGGTGATGGCGTGGCCGTCCAGGCGCATGCGCAGGCTGAAGCGCCGTCCGCCGTCGAATTTTTCCTGGACCGCTTCCAGGCCGTGACGCACGCAGGCCTGGAAAGGCGTCTCGGACCCCACGCGCGGGACGAGGAAGGGGGGCAAGCGCTTCCGGTCCTGGAGCCAGTTCCAGATCTGCCGCGCCATTTCGGGATGGAAGATGAGGTCGTGAGGCTGGGCCAGGCCGATGGCGGACCAGCTCAGGCCCTCGCTGCGCAGTCGCCTCGCAATGTCCCGGTGGCGGCGCAGCAAGGCGACGGCTTGAGCGGGCCGCAGGGCTTCACGGTTGCGCGGAGACAGGACGGCCCACGCGGCGGCCGTCAGTTTCTCCGGCACGTACTTGAGCACGGGCAATTTCCGCCTGGGATCCGTTCGCGTGGGCACGCGCAGCACGTCGGTTAATTGCTCGCGCTGGAAAAGCCTGACCCCGGCCCGCAGCAGGTCCCGGAGGTCCGCAGGCGCGGGCTGGTTGAAGCCGTAGTACAGGCCTACGCCGGTGTAAATATCCTTGATCCGGCCCCGCTGCGGCTGATGGGGTGAAACATAAGCGTCCAGGTTCTGCGGATTGTCCACGATCACGGCGTTCCACAGGCGGGTAAAGGGGGTGCGCGCGGTCTGGGTCAGGAAACGGAGAGTATCCGTAAACCGCATGCCGAAGGTTTCATTCTCGTGGAAAGGATTGCTGACCAGAATTTTATCGCCGCCGGCGTTCTCTTCCAAGCCGGCGACCACTTCGGGGTTCAAAAGCAGCCCGGCGAAGGATGTGGCCCAACTGCCGGTAACGCCCGCCACCACCACCCGGGCCTGTTCCAGCAGGCGGCGCACGGGGGAATGGATCGGAATGGGTTGTTCGTACGAATCCATGGCATCGAGGCGGTAAACGGGCCGCTCCCGGCCGACGTCGGGGGCGTTCGGCATGTAGGAAAAACAACCTTGTCCGATGAATTCTTTGCCGTCGCGCGTACGCACCCGCCACTCCTGGCCGAAGGGCTGGTCCGGGACGGCGATGGCCGCAATGCCCAGGAGGTCGCGGAAGGCCGCAAACGCGGCATAGACGCCGTCGGGATTGATAAAATCCTGGCCCACGCCCCCGGTTTTGATCATGAGGGCCAGCAGGATAAGGTTGCGCACGCTGTTGTGCGCCACCGGCACCCGATAACGGTCCACGAGCTCCGCCAGTCCCTGGCATTGATCCAAGATGGCGGACAGGCGCTCCGAGGCCTCTCCGGATTGCGCCACCCGGCTTTCGAATTCGGACCGCAGGGCGCGCACGGCCGGGGCGAATTCCCGGGTTCCGGCCGGAAAATGACGGCTGAAAAACTCCTGCAGCACCTCGCCCGCAGACCCCAGGTCACTCGCTGCCAGCGTCAGCATGACACGCAGCTGGTCACGGTATCCCGGCAAGGGTACGCGTTGCTGCATCAGCCAGCGCCCGCGCTGGATGCCCGTGCCGCCGCTGTTGTCCCCGGCGGTGCAGACCGTGGCCAGCGGTTCGTCGGCCAGCCAGGTTGCGAACTGCGGCAGGATTTCCGCCCCGCCGCTGCCGTGCAGCGTGACGATGGGCGCCTCCCAACGTTGGGCCTGCTCCGCCTCGTCAAAATCCCTGAGGTTGGCGAGCTGGTGGAGATTCCCCAGCACCGTGTGCAGGTGCCGGACGAACTGCCGGAATTTTTCGGGGTGCCAGGCCCAGGCCCGCTCGAGCTCGTCCCATTCCTGGTAGAACTGGCGCTTGACCGGGGAGGCGCTCGCGGCCAAGCGGTCGTTGTACAGGCCCGAGCCGATGCGGTACACTGCCCGGCGGGCCGCCGTCTGCAGCTGGGCGTCACCGAGGAGCCGCAGTTGTTCTCGTTCGACAAATACCGTATCCCCCGCGCCCAGGCTCATCTCCTCCAGCGTGCCCAGCAGAACATTGGCCGTCAGCGCCAGTTCGTTGCCCGCTTTGTTGTTCGGAAGTTGCGCCAGCCACTCCAGCGCCCCCAGGCGCTGGTCGGCGGAAGCCTCGGGATCGCGGAGAAGATCCGCCACGGCGGCCCAGTTCTGAAACCGGTTGGCGGGGTCGCGGAAGATCCTGGCCAGTTCCCGGCGCACCCGGGAGGATTCCCGGATTTCACGCAGGGTGCGGCTGACCTGCTGCCGCTGCATGAAGGCCAGGCTTTCCGCCGCGGCCAGTTCCAGGGTGATCAATTCGGGATCCGCCAACTCGGTTTCATTCATGAAATACGTTTGGGGATTCAATTCGAGCTGGGATAGTTGGCGCAGAGCCTGCGCGGCGGTCGGCGGCCTGCCCCGCCTGCCTTGTTCGGGCTCGGAGAAATCCCGGAGACGATAGGCGCTCTGTTCGCGCACCCAATAATACCCTTCGCCCGCGGCCTGGTGATCCAACACCACCCGCACCAGGAAATTCCGCGCCTCCTGGAAAGCGGGGTCTTCCGGGGCGTGGACGCTGCCCAGGTTGGCGATGACGCGGGCCAGGAGGATTTCCGTGTTGGTCCAGCGGCGGATCGCTTCGCGCCAGGTGATGATTTCACGTTCGGCGCTTTTGGCTGCGGAGTAATCCGCGCGCTCGATGGCATTTTGATGTGCGGTCAGAGCCGCCTGCATGGGCGAGAGTTCCCGGTGGGCCCGCAGCCCCAGTTCGGCCAGCCGGATCAATTCCGGCAGAACCTCGGGATCCCCCAGCTGCTCCAGCACCATCATGCCCTGCTGGCTGGCAAAAACCACATCCTCCATCTGCTCCTCATTCAAGGCCACCACGGACATGAAGCCGTTGACGGCCTGCAAATGCGATTGTGCCTGCCGGACCATTTGCCGGGTCAGCCTCCCGCGCACCTCCGGCTGCAGGCGGACCAGTTCTGGAATGAATTTATCTTTCAGGCGCAGGAGCACTTCGTCGCTGCGCTCGGCGTTGAAATAGCTCCCCATCTGCCGCCGCATTTGTTCGCGAACGTATTCGAAGATCGGCTTGTACTCCCGGGTGTTCGGCTTTGCCAGATATTCCTGGAACGCCCGCTGGGCGATGGGATACTCCGGCAGGGACGGGACGGCGTCGGCCAGGCTCGAGAGCAGGCCCACGAGCATGACCACCATCCAGCCGACCACGAAAAAGCGCCGCTGCAGGCGGACCGCGGCCTGGCCGGCCAGGCTGTCGGGCCGGTTCTGAAAGGCAGTGACCGCAAAACGGGGCAGGGCCCGGAAAATGCCGGGATAACTCAAATGCCAAAGAATCATGGCGGCTAAGCCCAGGACGGCCAAGCACAGAACGCTCAAGGTCGCGCCGGTGGGCAAGGCCAGGGCCAGGGCCGCGGCGCCCGCCAGAGTGGCCACGGCCGTGAAGCCGGCCAGGATCGCCGCGCCCTTCATGGCACTGAGGCCGCCCAAGCTCAAGGTAAATAATTCGTGCAGGGTGGCGCGCCAGTGGTTGCCCGTATGGACTTCGTAAATTTCGTGGATCAACACCGCTCGTTGCGACTTCTCCGGCAAGGACAGGAAATTCGGATGCAGGACAATCACGCCGCGCCGGGGGTCCGCGCTTCCGATTTTCAAGCCCTTAAGCCACACCCGCCACGCCGGCTGTTCCGGCATGACCTGAAAATTGGGCCGCTGGTAGTTTTGCGGCAAACCGCCGCGCTGTTCGAGATCGCCCACGATTCCTTCCATCTGTCTCTGCACCCTCTCGGGCGTCAGGACCGGGCGGGAAGGATCCGGAAACAGGAGGTGCCGCAAATATCCCAAGCGGGGCCCGAAATACGCAGCCAGCCCAAAGCCCGCGACGCCCCAGAGCGGTGTGAAGAAAACCAGGGTGATGCCGGGCAGGAAAATCCAGGTCCCGGCCGAAGCGGCCAGAGCCAGCAGCCCGACCAGCGTGAGCAACCCGGCCCACAGGGGGGAGACGCGGAGCCTGCCCTGGGCCCCGCCCGCCACGAACCGCCGTTCCGGGGGACGGGGTTCGACCGGCGCCGCGGCCCGGTATTCATTCAGAAGCTGCGCCAGACGTTCCTGGGCGCGTCGCTCCAGGAAGGCCTTGGCCCGCGGGAACAGTGCGGCCGAATACGCGGTGTACTTCCCGACCTTGGCCATGCCGGCGATGGTCACCCGCCGGAACAAGTCTCCCAGTTCCCGGGCGTTCCGGGGCGTGGGCGCCTCGGCGTATACGGCCGTGGGCGAAATCTTCACCACGTTTTCATGGTTTTCGTTGATCTCCGTCTCGATGGCGGTCACGAAATTCGCGATCGCTTCCTGCAGGTTGCCGGAACGATCCAGCGTCCGGGCCAGACGCTGCAAGGGCGCGTCCAGGTCGCCGTCCTGCAGCTGTTGCAGGAAACGGGCCTGCAGGGAGAGGCGCGCGGCCGGCAGATGCGGGGCCATGATCATTTCGTCCCCGGCCACGTAGCCGAAGAGATTGTTCAGGATGGAAAAACGGTAGAGCGTCTGTCCGTTTTCCCTGCCGACCGCGTACTGGGCCAGACCGCGTTCGATTGCCCGCCGCACCTGCTCGGCCGTCCAGCGTTCGTGCGCCGGCCGCCGCTGGTTTTCGGAGACCACCTGCCGGCCCAAAATCTCCCGGGCCGCCTCTTCAAACCGGCCCCCGTGGTAGCGTCCTTCGAGTTCAATGAGGAAGGCTTTCCCCGGAACGACCAGCATGATCTGGATTTTGTCCGGTCCCTGGCTGGGCGGCGCCCGCGCGATGTAGATTTCCGGCCGAAAATCCCTGGGGCGGCGGGCGTTCTGCAGGCGTTCCAGCACGAATTTCCTCAGCCCGAATCCGCTCAGGGCCCAAGGCACCAGGCCGTCATAGAGATGCTCCCCGGTCTCGTCGCGCAGCGCGCGGTTGTCCTGGAACAGGAGCTGTTCTACGCTCAAGGATTCTCTCAGCGTCGGATCCAGGACGCTGTCGCCGGTGTGGACGGTCTGGCCGGCGAGATCCGCCAGCTCCACATCCACGGCTACGCTGTTTTTGCCCGGCTTTTGCTTGGCCGCGTGCAGGACATCCCCGGCGCGTTGCCAGGTGGCCTCGATCCAGGCGGAAAGGTCGGAGCGGCTCAACTCTCCCCGCCGCCATTGGCCCTGCAGTTCCCGGATGCGGTCCGGCGGCCAGGCGCGGCTGGCGGGTGTCGCGCCCAGGGAGATGGTGGGCGTCCAAAGATAGCCGTCGCGCAGGTAGCGATAATTTTCCTGCCCGAACAAGGCTGCCGACTCCTCGGGAAGCAGGTCCCCGAGATTGAATAGCCGGGCCTTCCCGGGCGCGCCGGCCTCGGACATGGCCTGTGCCAATTCCACGTAGAACGCTGCCTCAAAAAAAGTGGAAACGCCCGACCGCAGCAGCAGGCGGGGGCCGTAGAGATCGTCGAAGGCCACGCGCAGGCGTTTGGGATCCCGGTAGCGGCGGCAGATGTTCTCCACCGCCCTTTCCAGGCGGCGGCGAGCCTCCGGGGAATCCTCAAAGCCGGTGATCTCCAGCACTTGATACTGTTTATGCAGGCGCCGGACCACGTTGTCCCGCATGGCTTCCATCAACCGGCGCACCTGCTGCGGCTTCAAATTCGCGGGCAGGAGCACGCTGCTCTCGTCCCCTCCGTCGCGGATGCTGAGGCTGCGCCGAGTGATCCTGCGTGCGGCCGGCGAATGCAGGGCCTCCAGTTTTGCGGACTGAACTTCCTCCAGCAGGAAATTCACGATGCCCTTGCCGTAAATCAGGTTCAGGGCGGAGAGGTTGTCCACATCCGAGAGCACCAGCCACAGGTCGCCCTGGCTTTCCAGGACTTCGCGGCGCAGGCTTTCGCCTTCGGCCCGGCTGAAGAGCCGCCGGGCGGGGCGGAAAGTCTTGGCCCACCAGGCGCGTAAGTTGAAGAAGCTGGAAGAGCGCTCCTCCACCACGGCCGCGACCCGTTCCACCGCCGTTTCCGGAGAGAGCCGGCCCGAGTCGATGACGACGGCGTCCGCCGCGGGTTTCAGGGGCAGACGCGCGCGCTGGCGGTCGGGTAATTCCGTGCGCTTGATGGCCGCTAAAGCGGCATCCAGCTGTTCCCAGGATGGTTCCTGTGCCAGGCTGCGCCGGAGCATTCTTTCCGCCCGCGCCTTGAGGTCGCCGGTGACGTAAAACTTGATTTTGGCGCGCCGGTCCAGCAGGGTGCCCATGTTCCGGCCCGAAACCACGACATTGTCCCGCCGCGCGAGGTTTAAAATCCTTTGCCGGACATCCCGGTCGATCTCCTCGTCCGCACCCAGCCGTGAGGCCGTGGCCACCAGGCGGGCGAAATCCGGCGAACGGCCGTCCATGACTTCCTCCGTGACCTCGGCGCCGTCCAGATAAACGCGCATCCGTCCGCTGTAGCGGTCCATCTGGATTTCCACCCGCGTGCGGCGCAGGATCCGCCGGGTCTCGGGTGCAGCGGGATCCAGATGCAGGCGGATCACTTTGAGGCCCAAGGTCCGGTATAGGATGGGGGCGTCCAAATAAATGAAACCGTAATTTTGGGCCAGCGTGCTCCCGATTTCCTGTTTGCTGACAATATCCGGGCCGTCCAGGGTGATGATCAGTTTGGTCTTGTGGTAGCTGTACACGCCCCAGACGATGAAATAGGCGGCCGCCGCGAACAGCCAGCCCAGCATGGCAGGCGTCACCACCACCGCCAGCGCGGCCAGGGCGGCGGCCGCGGCCGTAAACACGCCGAACCCGATCATGAAAGCCGCGACCGGGCGATCGGGCCACAGCAAGCCGCGGCGCACGATGCGCAGCACGCCGAAGCGCCGGGAGGCCTCTCCCGAAGCGAGCAGCAACAAGCTCAGGATGCAGAACGGCGCCAGGACGGGGAGGAACCCGCCGCCCAAAACCGCCACCACGATGTAGGTCCCGAACACCAGGGCCGTGTTGTGCCGCGCGCGCCGGACCCGTTCATGCCCGTCCAGCCATTTCACGAACAACGCCAGGAGCGCCACGCCGTCGAGGAGGTGCGCCAGAAACTCGCTGAGCAACACCAGGTAGAACCAATAGGCCAGCGGCTTGCGGCCATATTTCGCCTCGCGGGCGATATCAACCAGGGAGGGCTGCCCGGTGAAGACCAGGAACGCATTGACGGCCGCCGCCACCCAAGGGTGGGCCAGCTGATCGTGGGCGCGCACCAGAAGCGGCACGGTTTCCAGCTCCCGGCCTGAGGCGTCCAGCACGCGGCCGGTCAAGACGTCGTAGGTCGCCACCGTCGCACCGCGTCCGGTCAGCCAGTACCACAGCGTCAATCCCAACTTGGCCAGGGCCAGGGTCGCATAGGGAAGGGACAGGGCGAGGACCGGCGGGAAGAACCAGGCCGCAGCCAGCAGGGGCAGCGCCACCAGGAAGAAATTCGCGGCCGATCCGGCCAGGTTCAGAGGCAGGTTTGGAGCCGGAGGTGCTGCGGCTTGGGAACGGATGATGACGCGGTTGAGTTCCGCATTCAGTTGCCCTAGGCCTCTGAGCCGCAACCTGCCCGGCCGGAAGTCCGGGCGGGTGACCTCCTCCATGACCCGAGCCAAAACCTTCTCCAGCCGTTCGGTCCCCTGGAGTACCTGCGGGAAGCGATTCTGCCGGGCGGCCAGCAGGTCCCGCAGCCGTCCCGCCAATTCCTCGGGGTCGGTGACCGACGCCAGATCGAGCTGTTCCCCGACCGGTTCGGGGGCGGGTGCCCGGCGGGGTTTAAGAAGTTCCGTCAATTCGTCCGGCGGATGATTGCGGAAAAGGCGAGAGATGGCCTTGCGCTGCCGCCGGACCTGCGCCTGAAGTCCGTCCCGGACTTCCACATCGGCCTGATAGTCGCCCTCCGGCAGGCCCAGACGGCGGACAAACTCCATCTGCCTTTCGAGGGTCAGGAGGTCGCTCACGCCGCTTTCCAGGAGCCATTGGAAATCCGGGCCCTGTAAATAGGGGTAACGGCGCTGCAGTTCGCCCAGCATCTGGAACTCCAGCAACTCATGCGCTACGCCGACCAGCTGGGCGTACACGTCTCCGAACTCCAGATCGACGCCCATCCAGCCGGTCCCGGTAAATTGCCCCTCTCCGCCATAGGTGAAATAGGTCACGAACGGTTGAGCCCGGTCGTGGTGGCGCCAGGGGGAACCCTGGCGCGGCACCGGAACCAACGCCACCGCCAATTCTTTGCCCGCCTCCAGCGCCTTCCCCAGATGAGGTTGGAACATGAGCCGGGTTTGGGCTTCCGCTTCCGTGCGCGCGAAGCCGAACGCGACCGCCTGGCGCTTGAGGCGCTCCCAGCTGCCCGGCCGGGAAGAATACAGGACCGGTTCCAATTCCGGCATGATTTCCAAGGTCTTCTTCACCAGAGCGGTCAGGATGTTTCTTTGCACAAAATCCACGGACAGGATGGCGGGCGAGGACAAGTCCAGCCCCAGCACAGATTTCAGCTGCTGCAGGTAGTGCCGGGCGGAAACGGTCCGGACATAGGCCAGGTGACTCACGGTGGGAAATTGTTGCTCGGCCGGGCGGGAACCATAAAAGGTTTCCAGGGAGGCGCCGCGTTCGTCGAAAGTCTCATAGGCACCGGACCCGAGGTCGTCCAAACGCACCAGCCGGGCCTCTCCCTCTTGCCACACCAAGTGAAACCGTGCGTTACGGCCAGGGAAATCCGGGAAAGGCCGCTCGCACGCCAAAACCTGGCCGGGCCGGGCCTCCAGCTCTCCCCGAACCTGTTCCGGAAGCTCTTCCAGGAGCTTGGGCGTCACGCGCAGGGTAATTCCCGCCTCGTCCCGGGCCAAGGATCCCGAAAAGATAAAATAATTGGTGGCCGGGCTGAAGCGGCGGCTTGGCAAATGGTCCACCGGAGCTTGACGGACCCTCACCTCGCGGGAAGCGCCGGACAAATCGAGCAGCCCCGCCGCCAATCCTAACCAGGCGGGCATGGAAAGGTTCGTGGCCGTCCCGGCGGATTCCTCCGGCCTGGGCAAATGAACACCGAAAGCGTCCAGCACCGCCGCGGCCAGGCCATAAATCATCCACGCACCCATCCCCAAGGCGGCCAACCCTCCGAGCCGGCCGAGCAGCCGCGCCCAGAGCGGAGGCCGGCGGTTGGTGGGCGGACGGGCTTGCTGCTGGAGGCTCACGCCCTCCGGGCCGGTCTGGATGGCGGTTTTCTCCAGTCCCAGCAGGAGCACCAGCCCGGTGGTGTCGTTCAGGACCTCGCACCCCGTGCAGTCCAGGAAACGGGCCAGCCCCTGTTTCACATTTCCCTGTTCGTCCTGCGCCAGGGTCCTTTCACTCGCCGTGACTTCCGCGCCGCGGACATTGTCTTCGACGTACGGAGCCGTAACCGGGTCCGCTTTCAGGCGATCGACCGCGTCGCGCAGGCGTCCGGCTTGCGCCCGGGACATGGCCAGAATCGTCCCGTCCTCGGTGACGACCACGACCGCGTCGGACAAGCCGCTCAGCGTGATGTCGCGGTCCGTGTTGTTGAACACCACGGTGTTGACGACGCCTTCGAAGTGGATACGCTTCTTGCCCTTCCCGATCCGCTGGTTTCCGTCGCGGTCCCGCGGCATGGGCATGGAGAGCCAGGTCCCGGCGTCGGCCCACTGGAAATCGTGCTCCGGGGCGTCGGCGGAGATGCCCAGAGTTTCGATCTCCTCGCCGGTGATTTTTTCATTGATCACGTTGGAGACCGACTGGGCGTATTCCTCCGGTATGCCGGCGTACACGCGCCGCACCGTGTCCCCTTCTTGTTCCGTGCCCAGGTTGCGGCGGATTTCGGACATGGCCTGCAGCAGGCCCGGGGCGAATTTCTCGAAGGACCGCAAGCCGACACCCGTCCGGACCGCGAACATGCTGGTGTTCCAGGTTCCCAGGCCGCCGGCCACGATGGCCTGCGCCTCCGCCCGCGAGGGTTTTTCCTTGAACCCGCGTCCACCGTGGATCCAGGCGCCCAGTTTCGAGGGCCCGCCCCGCAGGATGTAACCGAGTTCGGTGGAGGCGGACTCCGGCAGTTTCCCGATCATGGCCCAGGCCGGGCGGTTCTGCGCGGCCTTAATGGCCGACAGCACCGCCGCCTGAAAATTTTCCTCGCGGACGATGACGTGGTCCGACGCCAGAATCACCGCGGCGTGGTCGTCCCCGAATTTTTGCTGCAACTTCATCAGCAGCAGGGCCATGGCGGGGCCGGTGTTCTTGCTTGCGGGCTCGACGATGATGTTGTCGCTCGGAAATTCCTCCGGCAGTTGTTCGCGGATCTGCTCCACCAGGGCCTGCCGGGTGGAGATGAAGATCCGTTGCGGGGGAATGTTCAGGCGGCGGGCGCGCTCGTAGGTCTCCCGCAGCATGGTGATATCCTTGTCCAGCAGGCAGAGCTGTTTGGGGCGTTTGACGCGGCTCAGCGGCCACAGCCGCGTACCCCCGCCGCCGGCCAGGATGACGACCGAGGCGCGCGAGACGTCGGTTTCTCGGATGTCGAGCCGGTAGTACTCCTGGACGCCTCCGCGGAGGATGCGGGCGTCCACGCCCCCCAAGCCTTCCCGCTCGGCTTCCGGCGAGGCGAGATACTCCAGGACTTCCCGGGCCGTGGCTTCGGACACGCCCAGCCGTCCGGACAAGGCAGCGGCCGTCACCCTTTCGCCGTCGAGGATGATTTGCCGCGCAGGTTCGGCCAGGCCGAGGAGCCGCTGGTGGACCAGGTGGTAGCTGAAAAACGGGAACAACAGGAACAACAAGGCATTGGAGAACAGGAAGATCAGGATGAGGGGCAAGAGCCCGCTGGTCCAAAGAGGCAGGCTGAGGACCAGGGCAAAGGCCGTGCCGGCGCAGAGAAGCATATTTTGTGGCCGGTTCAGCCATCGGAAAACCGCGCCCCAGCGGGGGCTGAGGCGAATCCGCCGCAACAGCACCAAGGAGGCCGAGATGTCCTGCCGGGTCAGGATGAGCCGCGTCACGAACGGCGCGGCCAGGGCCACGATGCCAACCAGCCATAGGCCCGTACCGTACGCGGCCAGTCCGCCGGAAAAGGTCAGGATCGTGGCGGCGCCAAACATGAGGAAGGCCACCCCCAGATAGAGCGTCAGTTGGGACCCGGTGATGCGCCGCAGTTCCTGGATCAGGGGATTCGCGGGCCGCGACACGGGTGCGTGCAGGTTGCGGACCCTGACCCCCTGGCCGTCCCTTTCCACGCGCACATTCTGAACATCCACCGTGACCACCAGCCCGCGATCGGCGGCGACTTGGTTATGATCGGCCTCTCCGAAAAAGCGGATCAGGCTTCGTCCGCCGGCGGCTTGACTCTCCGCCGCGTCCAAGTCCCGGGCATACCAGGCCGTATCCGGATCGGCCCGCAGGCGGGCGATGATCTCCGGGAGGCGGCCGATGCCGGCTTTCGGCATGACCAAAACCACACTCCGGTTGGCGACCACTACGGCATCCCGCAGGCCTTCCACGCTCACGGGAACACCGCTGGAATAGACGACCGAATCCTCCGTGTTCAGGGCGCGGATACCCCGGGTTCCAGGGCCGACCAGCTGATTCCCGTGTTTGTCCTTGCGCGCGGTCAGCAGGTCCCAGCGGTTTTCCTCGTCCCAGGGGAAGTGCACGGGGATCATGCGCAGGCTGGTTTCGTCCCCGTCCCGGACCTGCCCGAGGACCTTGCGCTCCACCGACCCGCCCCAGCCCTCCAGGCCGGCGTAAATCCGGCCCGCGAGTTCACCCACCTCCCGCCCCGTCCCGGCCCGGGCCAGACGCCGCACGCCCTCCGCGATCCGGGGCGCATATCTCTCGTAGGCCGCCAGGGCGGTGGAAACCCGCACGGCGTACATGCCGGAGTTGATGCTGACGTCTCCGCGCTTCACGATTTCCCGGAGGCGGGCGGAACCGGGCTTGGCCACCAGGCCGCGGAGATTCCGGATCGTGCCCGCGAGCTTGGTTCGGCCGTTGCCCAGAAGGTAATCGAATTTTTCCAAGGGAACCTCGGCGGGCATCGCCAGGGTCATCCAGTTCCGCCCGTTCTGCGCGCCCTTGACGGCGGTGCGCAGCGCGGCCTGGAATTCCTCTTCCTTTCCGGGGATGACATGATCTGCCGGAAGCACGATGGCCGTTTGTTCCGGCCCCGCCCGGCGTTCGATTTCGGCCAGCCCCCTGCCGATGGCCATGCTGGTGCCCAGATTCGCGGGCTCGGTAATCACGTTGCGGTCGAAGGGGAACCCCGCGGGCAGTGCCGCCCGCACCTGGTCCAGGTATTTTTCCTCGGCCACGATGATGACCCGCTCCGGATTCTCCACCAAGCGCACCACCCGCGCCAGGGTTTGTTCCAGCAGGGTTTGTCCCTCCCTCGCGAAATCATGGAATTCCTCGAGCTGGTTTTCGGCGGTGACGGGCCAGAGACCCTCGATGCCCGTACCCCCCACGGGGATGATGACGTAGGTCTGGGACATGTCCGTTTCCTTCAGGTCCAGGCGGTGAAAGACCCTTTCCCCGTGCGCGTTCCAGTAGGCGTCCACTCCCGCCAGGGGCGTGCCCTCGGGCAGGACCGAAGCCAAATATTCGAGGATAAAGCGCGCCGCCTCCGGCGGCAGGCGCAGGCGGGCGGCCAGCCCGGCCGCGGTCAGTTCTTCCCCGGCCATCAACAGCGCATGCGCGGCGGCCGCCTGGGGCAGCCAGCGCCGCCGGTCCCAGGCAGCAAAGGCGAAAGGCAGGGGCAGCAGGACGGCCAGGCCCAGGCCGATGACGGCGTAGACCGGGGACAGGCCGAGCAGCAGCGGCAGGACCGCCAAACCGGCCAGAAGCAGAATACCGGAAAAAACCGCCGGCCCCGGCCGGGTGAAGGTTTTGAACAGTTCCCCCAGCAGGGGGCCGAAACTGATGGCGCGGAACCGGAAAAGGGTGTTGCCGGGAAGAAGACGCGAACGGCGCAATCTGCTCAGCAGGGGCACGAGCAGGACGGCTCCGGCCAGAACCATTCCGCCCGTGGCCAGGGACAGGCCGCTTAAGAACGCTCCCAGAATTCCCAACAAGACGCCCTCGACGCCGATCACGGCCGCCGCAAACTCGGGAACCGTGATGGGCTGGCCGATTACCGGCGGCAGGGGAAGTTCGCCGCGGCGCAGGGTCTGCGCCAAAAGCGGATCCATGGCCTCATAGGAAAAATAGCGGGCGGCTTCCCGCCGGTTGCGCGCCACCGCGGTCCGGATGGCCGCCGGATCGGCCATCGCCTCCTTGACCCGGCCCGCCACCTCGCGCATCCGGGCCTGGTATTCCGGGTCCGAGAGCATGGCCTGCAATTCTCCCGAGCCGATCTGATTCGGGTCCTTGACGCCGGAGCCCGCCAGGAAGGGGTCGAGTGCGGGAAATTCCAGGAATTTCAAATTCCGCGGACGGATATCCCGCTGGTACACGATATAGGGTTGTACCACCACGGGCAGGTTGGCGTGTACGGCCTCCAACAGGGCGTTGCCGAAACCCTCGTACGTGCTGGGATACGTGGCGAACCCGCCGCGCTCGCGCGTGAAGGCGTAAACTTCCTCCAGCGTGACCATGCGCCGGTCCCCTTCCCAGCCGGGAGCCGTCGCCATGCCGACCTTCTCCTGGTCCTCCATGAACAACACCTGGTCCATGACCCCGGGTTCGATGAGATCCGGGAAGGACGCGTCCAGCAGGCGGCGGTTCAAACGCAGCAGGTCCTGCATGTCCGCGATCAGGCCGGACGCCTCGGCCTGGCGGACCTTCTCCAGCAGACGGCGCGCGTCCGGAGGCAAGGTCAGGTTTTCCGCATCCAGACGGGTATGCAGGTCCGGCGAGTTGAGCAGCGCGTTCAAGGCTTTGGCCAGTGCGCCGTCGTCCAGGGCCGTCAACGTCTGATCTCCGAGTCCCAGCAGGCCCAGTAATTTTTCCCGCGCCGGGCCGGGCAGCCTGGCCAGGCCGTCGAGTTTCACCTGGTCCGCAGTCAGCCGGACAATGTAAAAGAGCAGAGACTCTTTGTATTGACGGTCCGTATCGGTTTCGTAGCCGGTGATGATCAGTTTGTGCTTCTTGTCGTCGAGGGCCCGCAGGAAATCCACCGCGATCTCGATGCTTTTCCGCTCCACGATGCGCGTGGCCTGGACAATGGGAATATCGTCCGGAGCCAGCCCCAGCCGTTCGGCGAAATCACGCATGAAGGCCCGGTCCACCGTGGCCGCCGGCTGTCGGAAATCCATGACATTCGGCCAGACGCGGGCGGCCCGGATGCCCCGGCGCTGGAAGAGGAGCTCCTGCGCATAGGAGTTGATGACCACGTTGGTCACGTTCGGCAAATCCGGCGGGAAGCACTGGTCCAAAACCTGCTGGATGAAGGCCGCCGGCTGACGGGCCCAGTGCCGCTCGAAATAAAAATCATGGTTGTGATTGATGAAGCGGATGCCGGGCCTGGCCAGGGCGGCCTTGCGCACCGCCAAGCCCAGCGACAGCTGGAAGGGGATGGTGCTGACGTTCTCCAGCACGACCTCATCCAAGCCCTGCTCGTCGATCCAGCGCAGAAGTTCGGCCGCAATCCGGTCGCTTTCGCGCTCCAGGAGGATCTTGGCGGCCTCGGTATTGTCCGCAGGCAGGTTCTCCTGGCCGGGGATGTGTTTGCGGATGAAAGTGGCGGCATCGAAGTTCAGCCCGTTTTGTTTCAACACATGGGCTTCATACAGGAGTCCCCATTTTCGCTCCGGCGGGAAATCCGGGAAAGCCAGGGCCAGCAGGAATTGGTTGGCGGGATCGTCGAAACGGGCTTCCGGCATGGCCCGAGTGGCGGCGGCGCGGGATTCGCCCTCCGGAGACAGGGCGAAAATCTTGTGGCCCGCACGCGCGAAGATCTGCATGAGCTTTTCCAACTCCAGGCTGACGCCGTCCAAACCGCCCATCTTCGCGGATAAGAAGCCCACCTTTTGGGCCGGCAGGCGGGCCAGGGGGGAGATGGTCAGGATCAGCCTGAGGTTGACCAGGACGATCACGGCGAGGGGCGCAAGCATGAGCAAGGCGGGAAGGAAAGGCAGCCACAAAAACAGCAGGGCGGACAACAACAAAGTGAAACCAGTTAAAAACACCGCGCCCCGGAGCGGGCTGAGCTTGCGGCCGCGCACGAAGGCCGCCGGGCCGGCCAGGAAATCCAGCAGATGGGCCAGGATTTCGCAAACCACGACATTCCAAATCACGTATCCGGCGGTGGGGTGTCCGGCGCGGGCCGCCAGGGCATAGGCTTCCACGCTGCGGCCGAAGCGGTTCAACACCAGGTTGGCTGCGTCCTGGGCCCAGGGATGCGCGTACAGCTCGTGGGCCATCACGGGCCATGGCGCCTCGGATAGCAATTTTCCGGTTGCGGGGTCCACCATGGCCCGCTGCACGGGGTCGTACGCCGCAACGGTACTTGACCAGGCCCGCCCGGGCACCCTCCACCAGGAGCGCAGGGTGACGAACCATTTCCAGCCGGCGGACAGGAAAAACGGGACGGCCAGGCCGAGCGCGAGGGGATGGGCCAGGGCCACAATGAGAACAAGAACACCGAGACCCAAGGCCGCGAAGACGCCGGCCAGATTCAAGGGTTGCGCGAGCATGGGCAGAAGTTGATCCGCTTTCGCCGCCCGGTAATGGCGCCGGTAGACCTTGTCGAACAGCCATTTGGCCTTGACGCGCAGATCCCGCAACGCTGCCGCGCCCGTCAGCGCGTATGGCCCCAGCGCCAGCACGGCCCGGTCCAGATCAGCCTGTAATTTTTCCGGCTCCATTTTTTCCAAAGCCCGGCGCGGCTGCCAGCGGTCGGGACCCCGTTCGTGCAGGTCCAGCAGGCCGAGGAGAAAAGCCGCCACGCCCAGTTCCGCCCTGGCGCCGTAGGCGCGCGTGCTGGCGTATAAATAGAAGAGCATGTGCGGCTCGGCCCGGGTGATGAACTGGCTGGCGAAGGTGCTGAACTCCGACCAGCGCCGGCCCGTGGCCGAGGCTATGGCCCTGCCGCCGTCCACGCGCTGGTCCAGGGCGTGGCGGACCTCATGTTCCTCGACGCTGAGCGTGAAGCGCTGCTCGATTTGTTCGGCGGCCAGCCCGCCGTATTCCTGCCGCAGCAGCGCATTTCCCACCTCCGCGATACGCGGATCGGCCGCGGCAAGGTTCTCCGGCGTGTAGAAGGGCCGGCCCTGCTCCAGGTGCTCGGCCACGTTGCGGGCCCAGGCCCGGCAATCTTCCGGAAATACCGCGGCCATGTCCAGGTCGTCCAGGTAAACGCCGGGATAGCCGTGGCCTTCGGAATAATGCTGCCGGCCGATGGGCATGAGGCTCAGGATATCCACCGGAGGCTGGTTCCGGTAGAAGCGGCGGATCCGCCTCTCGCCGGTATGGAAAGCATACAGCCGGCGCTGCGGCCGGACCAGCAGCAGGTGATAGCCGTATTCCAGCAGCCTTTTATTTACGGCCTGGCGCGAGTGCAGCAGAAGAGTCCGGTCCACCTCGCCCCCTTCCAGGTACGTGAGCAAGGTTTGAAATGCGTCGGGGTGAAGGTTCAGAACCGGGGCCATGCCGAGAAAGTCAGCGCGCAGCCCGGCCGGAATGGAACGCCCGCCGATTTCCTGAGCGTTGACCTTAGCGGCGAGACGCGGAACCGTTTCCTCCATGAACCGGTCCACAGCCTTGCTTTCCCGGGAAATGGGCGCCGGCACGTCTTCGCGCCGCAACCAGGACTGCGGCCCCCCCTGGATCCAATAGGCCAGCAGCGGTGCGGAGGCCGTAACCAGCAGGGAAAACAGGAGGATCACGGCTCCCCCGGGGACGAGGCCCGTCCCCAGCAAGGCCGGCAGAGTCAGCGAAACGGCCGCCGCCAGCCCCGCGAAGACGCCGGGCTGGCTGAACCGGTCGAACCACTTCGCCCAGGCCGGCGTGAGCCGCGCCTGCTGCGCCAGGGTCCAGGGAGCGGCGATGAAGTCGAGCCCGTGGGCCAACACTTCACTGACGATCACCGTGAAAATCCAGTAGCCGAGGCTGCCGCGCTCATACCGGGTGATATCCACGCCTATCGCCGCCAGGAGCGCTTGCGCCCAGCGGTGCGCGTAGCGATCGTGCGCTATCGCCGCCCACGGCATGGTCATTTGGACTTGCCCCTGGGCATTCAGAACACGTCCGGTGGACGGTTCGTAGGAGGCGACATGGCTGGTCCAGGTCCGCGTCTCCGGCGGCAGGGCCCGCCACAAACGCAGAGTGGTCTGCAACTTGGCCAGGGTCATGAGGAAAAACGGCAGGGCGATCATCAATGCCGGCGGATGCGCGAGGGCGAACACCAAAGCGGCCAGGCCGCACCCAAAGGCTAACCCGGCACCGGGCAGGTTCAGAGGTTGCCGGTCGGGAGATCCTGTCTCGGATTCGGCCGGGGCTTTCCCCAAAAGGAGCCGCCAGCGCAGCATCCAACCGGCCGGCCACAACCGAATGGCGGTTTCGCCTTGCGGCCAAACCTCCGAGCGCTGCGGCCAAAGCCGGTGAAGAAAGGACCAGCGCCGCCCGGTCTTGATGTGCTTGCGCTTCACCTTGACGATCGGCAGATCCTCGGCATTCGCGAAAGTCCGCCGCAGTTCCTGCATGAGCTTCTGGGTATCGTTGACCTGCCGGTCGGTGCCAAAAATCAGCAGGGTGGCCTGGGAAAATTCATGCGGCGTGATTTTTCTGCTGGACCGGTCTTGGCTAGCGGCCCGTTTGGCCAGCGGGCCGGTCAGAAACACCTGCAGGCCGGGATAGGCCCGCGCCGGTTCGGCGACCTGGCTCATGATTTTTTCCTGGATGTCGAGAATTTCCGCGCGGGACAGGGGCCGTTCCTTTTGCGCCGGCCTGCGGACTTCCTGCGCCGCGCGTGCCCCCGCCGCGGCCGGTGCCGGCACCGCCGCTTTTTCTACCGCCCGTTCCGCGACCGGCTGCGGTGGCCTGGCAGGTTTGGCCTGGCGTTCCCGGTGGGGTTTCTCACGGGCTGCGACGGCCGGGGAGATTTCAGCTTCCGCCGGCGGCGCCAGCCTGCGGTCGATTTCCGCCTGCAAGGAGTTGCTGGTCACCAGCGGCGAGTCCGGATCATTGCCCTGCAGCAGGGCGTACACATCCTGAATGGCCAGCAGTCCTTCCTGGTCCCGGGGCTGAACCGCGGCCCAATCTTCTACGCCTTTGACGATTTCCGAGGTGATGGCCAGATGCTGCAATTCAGCCAGGAGCACGGCCAGCGATTCAAAATCCGGGTTGGCTTCGCGCAGCTCGTTGCGGATCAACAACAGGACTCTGGGCATCACGCACACCCACTGATTCAGAATTTCCAATTCCTGGGAGCGCACCGTTTCCAGGGAATATTCTTCCGCGATCAGCCTGTCCGCCGCGGCCGCGACGTTCCCTTCCGTGGCCAGCATGTTCAGTCGCAGTTTCACATAGCCGTCCTGCGTATGCACGATCTTGGCCGCCTGGGAAACGTTCTCCGCACCGAACATGGGGATAAAAAAGTCCCTCTTGGCCTCCTCGGCCTGCCGGATGAGTTTCTCGCTCAAGGTCGGCTCGGCGGCGGACTCGGCGGCTCCCTTTTTGGCGGACTTGCGGGCAGGCCGGACCGCGGCCCGGGTCCGCTTGACGGGCGCCTCCTCAGGTTCGGGTTCCGCGGCCAGGCGTTGGAAGAATCTCCGGGCCGTAAACCAGTTGGCGCCTGGCCGGCGCAGTTCCTGGGCGAAATCCCGCATCACCCGGAAAATCCTGCCCACCCGGCGGTTCTTGCCCAGGGTTTCGATGTCCCCGACCACCACCAGACGCGACCCGGCGCGTGAGATGGACACCAGCAGCCGCCGCAGATCGTCCAAGAACCCCGCGTCGCCCCAAAGGTTCGAACGCGTGGCCGAAAGCAAAATGACTTGTTTTTCCTGTCCCTGGAAGGAGTCCACGGTGGCGACCTGGGCGGCTTCCCGGCTGACGTCGATGGCGATGCCCAGTTCCCGGGTCAGGGTGGAGCGCAGGTTTTCCACCTGGGCGTCGTAGAAGGAGATGACGCCGATTTGTTCCGGCCGCAAGCCCTGGGCCAGCAGGGCCCGGACTTCCTCCACTACCATCGCGGTCTCCGCCGTGTTGACATAGGATGTGCCGACCGGGGTTTCCTGGCGGTCGGAGAGAAAGCGGAATTTTTTGGAGGTATCCATCACCGTGAGGCTGTCCGGCGGCACGGCTTCCCCGGGATTGCGGGGGATTACCCGGCCGTCATAAAACAGCTCGGACTCCAGCAAGGCCAGCGGCCACACCGAACGGTAGTTCGTGCGCAGCATCACCCGGCTGATCCAGGGCCTCCTCACGAGCACTTCAAACACCGATTCGTCGAACAGGCGGCGGACGGAGGCGGTGACCCGGCCGATGAAGTCGATCACCAGCGCTAAGCCGAAGGGAGCCAACTGCTTGTGATCGCCGATGAAGATCATTTTTTGCGCGGTGACGATCAGCGCCACCAGGGCGGTTACGAAGCTGGTCTGGCTGGCTTCATCGAACAGCGCCGCGTCCACGGTCACGCCTTTTTTGATCAGCCCCCGGACGGCGCCGACCCCGATGTTGGTGGCCCCGATGATGCAGCCGCCGCCGAACTTGCGTTGGGCCGTATCCAGGAAAATGTCCACGTCCTCGGCCGAGTACAGCCAGCGCTCCTCGGTCTGCAGATCGGCGCCTTCGATTTTGTCGCGGCGCGAGGCCGCCCGGCCGACCCAAACTTTTTGTCCCGGGGCCGCCAGGGCGTCGGCATCCAGGATGGCCTGCAGCACCTTGTCGAGCCCCTTGTTGGTATAGCACGTGACCAGGACGCGCTTGCCCTGAAGGGCCAGTTGCCGGGCGATTTCCACGATCAACAGGGTTTTGCCGGATCCGGCCACTCCCTGGATCAGGGCGACCTCGGTGTCCGGATGCTCGGCCAAGCGCACGGAAATTTCCTCCATTGGGTCTTCCTGGATCCGCGGATCCAGGAAGGAAATGTTCCGGCCTTCCAAATCCTTCAGGCTGACGAACCTGCGGGGCGGTTCGAAGCCTAAATACAGCTTCAGCAGATGGGGGACTTGAAATCCCCCCTTCAAGTCGTGGATGACATCATACAAGGAATCGTTTTCCACCCCGGCGGAGTTGGCGTTGTCGGGGTCCAGGCCGATGATGCGCTCCAGGACTTTTTTCGCCCCTTCCAGCCGTTCCACCCACCGCGCTCTGCTTTCGGCCTTGAAATCTCCGGGCCGGCCCAGCCGCAGAATCTCCGGGTCCAGGAAGCGGAAACGGTTCTCTTGGGCGAGCGCGAACAGGCGCCGGTCAACGGATTCGAGGGCGGACCGCTGCGCTTCGTCCAGATCCAGATAGGCACGCAGAGCCGTGCGCAAACCTTCGGCTTTTTCCGCGTCCAGCGACAGTTGGCCGCGCTCCACGTCCGCCGGCGTGATCCCGAGACCGTCGTAGAGGGCCCGGCGGTAGGCGGCGACTCCGATTTCCCCCCGTTGGTAGAGGGTCGCCGCCCACCACAGGATCTCCTGGGGGTCTGTGAGCGGGCCGATCGTCTCGCGGTCGGGATTCAGGCGGTAGCGCACCGGCCCGTCCGCGGTTGCGGAGGGCAGGATTTCGATCTCGGGGTAATAAATCAGGGCCGCGTCCAGAGCGTTTGCACCATCAGCGCCCAGACCGGAGGTGGCTATCATTTCATCCCGGCTCAGGGCTGCTCCCGATGCACTCCCTTGCTGCAGCCAGTGGTGGACGCTTGCGGCCGCGGGGGGTTCCGGAACACTGGATGCGACCGGCCAAGCCGCCCGACGCAGTCTCGCGCCCAGCTTGCGCCAGGCTGCGGGGCCGAGGCCCAGCAGGGCCAGGTTGTATCCCAGGTGGCTGGAAACCGCCCAGGCGAAGGTCAGGAGCGGCGAAAGCAGGTTGAAGGTGTACCGCAAAACCGGCAGGTCGATGCGCGCGCCGGAAAAACCCAGATAGAAAGGCAGATGGAAAGCTAGGAAGGCAAGGAAGAGTTTGCCCCAGTGGTTCAGCCGCCCGCGTTCGCCCCACCAGCCCGCGCGGCTGCGCCAGGAGGCGAACTCCCGGTATTCCAAGCCAGGAGGCCCGGTCGTGGTGGGCAAATAGACTCCGCGCCAATGCCCCGCCACCACTCCCGCCAGGGACCCCAGGCTCAGAAGGGCGGTCTCCAGGGGACCGGTGGGTATCCCGGCCACTTGCGCCAGGTATCGCAGCAGGCTTATGGCTCCCAAGGACAAGAGAGGCTCCAGCCAGGGGGCAACGATCCGTGCGGCCGCTTCCGGGAGCCGATCATCGGACACATGCCCGCCCAGCAACACGGGCCAGTGATGATTCAAGAAGCGAGCCACAGCCACGGTGACCGGGGATGAACTCCGCGCCAATCCGGCCGCCCGGAAAACAGGCGACAGGAATCCGGGGAGGTTTTTCTTCCAGAGACTGGCACGCCAGCCGTAGCCCTGGTAGGCCGGGTACCTCAAGTCGGACAGGATGTCCGCCAGCACGGATTCCTCGGCGGCGGCAAGGGCGGCGGAACTCTGCGGGGCGAACCTGCGCCCGAGGACCGGCCCGGGATCATAAGCCCGATCCGAGGAAGAATAGTGATTGAGCAGGTAGAAGCCGCCGGGCTTAACCCAGGCATAAATCGGCCCCAGCAAGTATTGCCGGAAAAGCTCCGGCAAGGCGAAGGCGGCTTTCTGCAAATAGGCATCCACGCGGCCGCGCAATTCCGTGCGGATGCTGGAACGCAAATGCAAAATATCGTCGCAGACGAATACGATTTCCTTGGGGCGCGGATCGCCCGGCAGCGTGAACCGGAGGCGCGCCCTGCCCCGCCGGTCTTTTCCGACCTGGATGGAGTCCCGGCCTACGCCCAGCGCGCGCAGTTCCTGCATGACGTAAAATTCGATGTTTTCCCTGAAGACGCTTTCATCCGAATAACCCTGCCCGCGTTTTTGCCCGAAGTATCTGCCCTCCGCCTGCAGGGGCGCCCAGGCGAGCCGGCTCTCTTCCAGTTTTTGCGCGGACACGGGAAGCAGATCGATGAAATAGGCCCGGGTGAAATGCGTGGCCAGCAGGGTGCCGGAAATGTCCGGCCCGGAAGCGCCGACCGCCACCGTGAATTTGCGCGCCCGCGGATTGAGCACGGCCAGCTGCGCGCGGTAGTAGTCCGCCAGGGCCGGCTTCAGCAGTTGGTTGTCCTGCAGCGCGCGGGCCGCCCGGTCCAAAGCCAGCAGGGCTTCCGGATTCGGAAGGATTCCGGCGGCGAGCAACCGTTCCCTGCCCCAGGCTGCCGCCGCGCCCAGCCCGGATGCCAACGGATGGCTTCGCCCAGCGGCCAGGAGATTTTCCAACCCGCGCCGCGCCCCGCCCCCTTGGGGACTTGCTGGAACGCGCCCGGGCCGGGCGGCCTGCGCGCGCGGTCCCTTCTCCGCGGCAACGGTTTCCGCCTGAAAGCCGGCTTCGTTCCCTCCGCCCGGCTTTCGCGCCCAGGAGAACAGCGTTCCCGGCCGGCCGGACAACCAGCCATGAATGCCGGTAGACGCCCGGACCGCCCAGACGGTTGCGGGCGCGTAGGACAGATCCACGGCGCCGCCCGGCGCCCAAGGGAAGAACGATTCCCCCGCCGGCGAGAGCCGGGATCCGGTCAGATTCAGGCTCCGCGAAATTTCCGGCCAGAGTCCGATGAACAAGCCGGCTGCCAGATATCCGCCCAGCGCCGCCAGCGGCAGACCCCCGGTGAAGGCCAGGAACACGGCCAGGGACGGAAGCAGCACGCCCCCCAGGCGGTAGCCTGTTTCCGGAGGCAAATTGCGCAGGCGCGACCGCATGCCACCAAGCCATCCGCCTCCGGCAGGCTCCTGCCGCCCAAGATTCCTGATCCGGCCCAGGAGGTTTCCCGGCAATCCGCCGAAGGACCCGGACCAGGTTCGAATCAAAGAAGGATACAGCACGGCCAGGCTGCCCGCGCCCACGGCGGCCGCCATGGGCCCGTTATAGAATGCCAGGCGCGCCAACTCGCCCTGCAGGTTCGTCACGGGTCCTAGGAGAGAGGACTGCTGCTGGACGGCGGTGGTGTTGTCCAAAATCATGACTTCGTATTGATCGTCCAAGGCCAGGGTCGCCAGGGCCGAAACGGCCGGTGCCTGCTGCCGCAGGCGAACCACGACCGTGAAGTTCGTGCCGCGCACGGGCAGCAGGTAGGTTTGCCGCTCCTCATTGGCCCGCGCGTTTTCCCACTGGATATCGATTTTTCCGTTCCGGGGCCAGGCCGCCAGCACGTCGGCAAAAGCCCGCATCAACTGCCGCAGCCCGGTCTTGCGCTGCCGGACCAGGTAAACGATCAGGGCCTGCTTGAGGGCCAGGTCGAGCAGCTTGGAAAAGGTCTGGACCACGGCGGGCTCCGCAGCCGGCTGTCCGGATTCCAAGTCCGGGGCTTCCGTCGCCATGGGAAAGAAGCTGGGCAGGGAGAGGATGTTTTGATTTTGGGCCAAAAGTTTTTCCAGCGGCGTGTAGCGGTTCTTCAGCAAAGAGAAATAAGGGTTCGCCGTATCCGGATGCTCCACCCGCGGGCGCAGGCACAAGTAGGAGATCTGCCGCTGCCGCAATTGCTCCAGGATTTCCGGACTGTGGTAGCCTCCCGTGACAACCACCGCCAAGCGGGTCTGTTGCTGGTCCATGCGCGCCAGAATATTTTCCACGAAACGGCGGCTGCGGAGATCGGCCACCCGGTAAAAATCCTCGACTTCCTGCAGGGTGCGGTCCAGGCGGTAAATGTCCGCATCCAGTCCCAGCGCGTTCTCCCCCCCGAAACGCCGGATGAAATCGACGAAACCCTGGACGCGGTAGTTTCCGGGAGCCCGCCGGTAGTCTTCCAACTCGCCGGGGGAAACGGAGATGTTCACCATCTTCTCCATGACATCCAGGCGGTTTTCCAGGACATCCAGTTCCCGCTCCTCCTGGAGCCGGTACCGGCGTTCCCGCAGCGCCGCCTCCAGCCTTTCCAGTTCCTGATACAGTTTTTCACTGTCCACTTCCAGCGGGAAAATATTTTGATTCTTGGTCACGTAGACTCTCAAGTGGGGATAGGCCTGCAGGGGAAAGCCTGCGTTCAACCCCTGCCGGTATAAGTAACCCGCATAATTCAAAAGGGATTTCCGGCCTTCGCGGAAGGCCGTGCGCTGCTGGTCGAAACGGATCAGATCCGGGTGATACACCGTTGCCTTGAGTTCCTGCAGGGACTCCCGCAGGTCGTAGATATATCCTTGGCTTTCCTCGTTGAAGAAATGCTGCACGCTGTGGCGGTTCTGCTGGTAATACGCCATGTCCTCGATGCCCATGAGCCGGACGGGCTGGGCGCCCGTGGCGGCATAGTACTCGGGGCCGGTGATCTTGCCCTCCTTCATGAAATAACGGCCGACCTCCTGTTTGACTTCACGGATGGGAAAACTCAGGAGTTGACCGACGTTGACGCTCCCCCCGGCCCCTTCCACGCCCACCAGCTGCAAGCCGTGTTCGCGCGCCAAATATTCGATGATTCCGGCAATATGCTCCTGCACTTCCAGGTTGCAGTGCAGGTCCTGGATGCAAACGACCAGCCGGTTTTGCCCCTGGTAATATTTCTCAACCAATCCGAGGGATTTCGGAATTTTTACGGGTCGTTGCTCGAACATCAACCGGGCTTTGCCGGTTTTAAAAGTGGAACTCTCAAAAGCCCAAGTTAGATAGGGAAAAATAAAAGTCAGGGCGATCAGGCAGGATATGATTTGTGCAATGCGCCGGATGGTGGGAAGATACCAAATACGGAGCAAACCGAGACCGGAAACGTCATCCTTGTCGGAGGTTTTGACCAGATGGGCCATGTATTGCTCCAAAAATCAAGAAACAATATAATATAAAATTTATGTTTTAAATATATCATACGAAAACAGCCCTTTCCACTTGCAGGCATATATTTTTTAATTAAAAATAAAGTTAAAAATAGTTATGTTTCAATATGCGACTTATTAATAAAAATATTTATATAACAAAATTATTATTATATTCTTAAAATTTATTTAAATTTTTATTTTAGTAAATACAAAAAATATTTAACAATATTTTTGCATAGTCAGATTTATCTTAAAATGCGATAGGAATATCAAGAATGGAATATTACTGTGAAAGAAAGGGTTTTAAAAAGGCATGCACCAAATCTTGATAGGCGTCCTGGGCCAAACCACCGCTTTCCAGGCCTTTTTCCCCCAGCCTGGATGACTCAATTGAACTGAAATTTGATTGGTCCGGTATGACCAGCATGCCGGACATTTCCACATAGCCTGCTTTAAGGCCGAAATCCATTATAGATTCCTTGCCACGGGGGAAAACGGCGTGGTAAAAATCGTCGCCTTGCCGCCAATCGACACTGTTGAAGACCTGCCCGCGTTCTTTCAGGAGAGCCAGCAGCGTCTGCTTGGTGGTCAGCAAAGGTTTGGCTTGTTTGCCGGCCAGCAGGATGCCGTTCACCGGAAAATTAAAGGGATCATGGTAGACCACTCTGGACTTGAACTGATACCAGGCGACCGGAGCCTGGGGCCCGAGCAGATAGGCCCTGACTCCGGCCGGATTTTCCCAGATGGGCTGGGAGGGTTGAACCACTTTCTCCCAGGCCGGAATCAGGGGCAGGAAGGCCTGGGGCACGGCCTGGACATGAAAATGATCCACCGAGGCGCCGGCCCGGCGGTCATTGTAACCCAGAGCGTAATTCTGTGTTGCCAGGAAACCTTGAAGTTCATGCATGTCCGCGAGGTGATTCCGGCTCATCACTTGTTCGTCATGGCGCCCGGTTTGCGCGTCCGGATCGAGCGAGGCGATGATTAAATGTCCCGGAACAATCGGCGTCGGTTGCGCCAGGATGCCGTAGCGTTTGCCGCTGGCCGCCGTCCAGATGAGAAAGTGCTCGTTTTCGGGAAAGGTTTCCCAGGCCAAAAAATCGGGTTGGGCTCCGCCGCGGGGGTCCGCTGGTTTTTGCCCGTCGGCATGCCGGTTTTTCACATCCCGGTAGGGATTGTATTGATACAGGACGAGCGAACCATGGAAGCTTTTGATCAGAATGCCCGGATCCCACGGATCGTATTTGATGAAATGGTTTTCCGCCGAGACCGCAAGCAGGGCTGAAACGAGATCGGGCCAGGCCAGCCCGTCCCCGCGGGCTTCCTTCCCGGCCGTATCCAGGGTCCGTTGTTCGCGCAGCCGGCGGCAAGCCGCAAGGTATTTTTCGCCGCCGGATTGACGCTGGAGTATTTCCTTGGCGGAGGCGGCGAAATCGGCAATGGGTCGAATCAGCATGTAGTCATTATTCTCGAATTCTTACTAAAAGTATAGGGTTATTTCCGGAGGGGTGCGGGATTCGGGAGGAGGCGGAAGCGGATTTTTTCCAGGTATAGCCCCCAAGCCGGCGCCGTGGGTCCCGCGCATTTCCGGTCGCGGGCCCGGAGAATCCGCCCGGCGGCTGGGGCGGTAAGTTTCCCCAATCCGACCTGCACCAGGGTTCCCACCAGGTTGCGGACCATGCGGTATAAGAAGGCGTCCGCCGTGATGCGGATCGTCACCAGCGGACCCCGCCGGCTGAGCGTGAGCCGCTCCACCGTGCGGACGGCGTGTGCGGCTTCGCAGCCCGAGGCGCGAAAGGAGCTGAAATCGTGCCGTCCCGTGAGCAGCCGGGCGGCGCGCCGCATGGCCGCCAGGTTCAGTTTCGGATGGACCGTCCACACGCGGCCGGCCAGCAAGGGGGACGCCACGGGGCGGTTGAAAACCAGGTAGGCGTAGGTTTTTTTCAGGGCCTGGCGCCGCGGATCCCAGCCGGCCGGCACGCGCTTGGCCTGCAGAACGCGCACGCTTTTCGGCAGGGCGGTGTTCAAGGCCGGCACCAGCTTGCGCACCGGGATGGCATGGAGCAGCTCGAACATCGCCACCTGCCCGCGCGCGTGCACGCCCGTATCCGTCCGGCTGGCGCCGCCGACCCGCCGCCGTTCTCCGAAACGCCGGTCAATGGCCGTCTCCAGGGCCGCCTGGACGGTATGCGCGTTGTCCTGGTATTGCCAGCCCGCAAAGGCCGAGCCGTCGTATTCCAGCCACACCGCATAGCGCGGGAGCGGCGGTCCGGACGGGGCCCTGTCGGCTCCGCGTCCGCGTCGGTTGCTCACGCTTGCCTCCGAAACGCATCCGGGGACCGCGCCCTTCCTTGCAGCAGCGGTCCCCGGAGAGTGCACGCCTGCGGACCTCAGGCCTTTCCGCGGATCAGGATCTCGGCGATCTGGACGGCGTTGGTGGCCGCGCCCTTGCGCAGTTGATCCCCGGCCACCCACAGGGCCAGGCCGCGCGGATGGGAAATGTCCTCCCGGATGCGCCCCACCCAGACGTCGTCCTGGCCCGAGACATTCAAGGGCATCGGGTATTGGAAGGTGGCGGGGTCGTCCACGACCTTGACGCCGGGTGCCGCGGCCAGGATTTCCCTGGCCTCGGCGGCCGACAGCTTGCGTTCGGTCTCGACCTGCAGCGCCTCGGAATGGCTCGTGAACACGGGCACGCGCACGGTGGTGGCCGAAACCTGGATGCTGTCGTCATGCAACATCTTGCGGGTTTCGTGCACCATCTTCATTTCTTCGCGCGTGTACCCGTTGTCCTGGAAGGCGTCGATGTGCGGCAGGACGTTGAAGGCGATCGGGTGCGGATAAACCTGGTGCGTCAGGGGTTCTCCGGCCACATACTGCCGCACCTGCCGCTCCAGCTCGGCGATGGCCTGCGCTCCCGTTCCCGAGACCGCCTGGTAGGTGCTGGCCACGACCCGGCGCAGCCGGGCCGCGTCGTGCAGGGGCTTCAGGGGCACCAGCATGATGATGGTGGAACAGTTGGGATTGGCGATGATGCCCCGGTGCCGGAAAATGTCCCCGGGATTGACCTCCGGGACCACCAGGGGCACGTCCGCTTCCAGCCGGAATGCGCTGGTGTTGTCAATAACCACCGCGCCCGCTTCCACGGCGCAGCGGACGAATTGCCGCGAGACCGCCGCCCCGGCGGAAGCCAGGACGATATCCAGGCCCCGGAAGGCTTTTTCCGTCAATTCCAGCACCTCGACCTCTTCGCCTTGAAACCGCAGGCGCTTCCCGGCGGAACGGGCCGAGGCTAAGGGACGCAGTTCGGCCACCGGAAAATTCCGCTCCGCGAGAATCTGCAGCATGACCGAGCCGACGGCTCCGGTCGCGCCCATCACGCCCACGCGATACGTCTTGCTCATGTTCCTCCGCTCCTTCTCAAGCCGCGAGCCGGCGTCAGATCAAGCCGGCCACCAAGTCGCCGACTTCCTCTGTGTTCAAGCCCATCCTGCCGGCGGCCAGGCTCTTGATCTTGCCGGATTCGAGGGCCTTGACGACCGCCCCCTCCACGGCCCGGGCGGCCTGCGCCTCGCCCAGGTGTTCCAGGAGCATGCCCGCCGCGCAAATGGCCGCCAGGGGATTGATCTTCTTCTGCCCGGTATACTTGGGGGCCGAACCGCCGATGGGCTCGAACATGGAGACGCCGGCCGGATTGATGTTGCCGCCGGCCGCAATGCCCATGCCGCCCTGGATCATGGCGCCCAAGTCCGTAATAATGTCGCCGAAAAGGTTGGCCGTGACGAGGGTGTCGAACCATTCCGGATTCTTGATCATCCACATGGTGGTGGCATCCACGTGGGCGTAATCCCGCTTCACGTCCGGGAATTCCTTTTCACCCATTTCCTGGAAGGCCCGGTACCACAACTCTCCCACCGCGGTGAGCACGTTCATCTTGTGTACGAGCGTGAGGCTGCGGCGGGGACGCCGCGCCGCCCGCTGGTAGGCATAGCGCAGACAGCGGTCCACCTCCGCGCGGGAATAGGTCATGACCTGCGTGGCGTATTCCAGGGGCGTGCCCCGGTGGGCCGTGCCGCCCGCGCCGGTGTAAATTCCCCCGCAATTTTCGCGGATGATCTCGAAGTTGATGTCCTGCGGGCCCTTGTCCTTCAAGGGGGTTTCGACGTTGGGATAAAGTTTCACCGGCCGCAGATTGACGTACTGGTCGAAATGAAACCGCAGCTTCAGGAGGATGCCGACCTCCAGCGGCCCGGGTTTGACCTCGGGATGACCGATGGCGCCGAGGTAGATGGCGTGCACCTGTTCCAGTTCGCGCAGCACCGTCTCCGGCACCAGTTCCCCGGTCCGCAGATACCTCGCCCCGCCCAGGTCGTAGGGGCTGAAATCGAAATGGCAATCATAGCGGGCGGCCACGGCCGCGAGAACTTTCCGGCCTTCGGCCACGACTTCCGGCCCGGTTCCGTCCCCGGGGATCACCGCGATTTTGAAGGTCTTGCCCATGATATCCTCCCTGGATGCCTCCGCCTTGACCCGCTCCGCGCACCCCGAAGGGCATGGCGGGATTCCCGCCGGTCGGCGGCGGGTATTCCTACAGGAATTTTTTCTTCACATAGGGCATGAGCCCGCCGGCGGCCACCAGTTCCTGCATAAACGGCGGCAGCGGGGCCGTGGCATAGCTCTTGCCGGTGGTGCGGTTCACAAGGGTGCCCGCGCCCGCGTCGATTTCCAACCGGTCTCCGGTCGAGGTTTCCGAAGCCGCCGGCGGTGATTCCAAAATCGGCAGCCCGATGTTGAACGCATTGCGGTAAAAAATCCTGGCGAAACTCTCGGCCACCACGCAGGCCACGCCCGCGGTCTTCAGGGCCAAGGGCGCGTGCTCGCGCGAGGAGCCGCACCCGAAATTTTTGCCGGCCACCAGGATGTCGCCGGGTTTCACCCGGCCGGCAAAGCCCGGGTCCGCGTCCTCCATGACGTGTGCGGCCAGTTCCCGGGGATCGCTGGTGTTCAAGTACCGCGCCGGAATGATTTCGTCCGTATTCACGTCGTGGCCGAATTTATGCGCCTGCCCTTGGAACTTCATCGCTTCACCCCCCGTTGCCAGCCCCGGCCGCGGACTTCGCGCGGCAGGGCGATGCGCCCCTTGATGGCCGAAGCCGCGGCGACCCCGGCGGAGGCGAGATAGACCTCGCTCTCGGTATGGCCCATGCGCCCCACGAAATTGCGGTTGGTGGTGGCGACGGCCCTCTCCCCGCGCGCCAAGACGCCCATGTGCCCGCCCAGGCAGGGCCCGCAGGTGGGCGGTGAAATCACGCAGCCCGCGGCCGTGAAAATGTCCAGCAATCCCTCCTTCAGGGCCTGGCGCCACACGGCCGGCGTGGCGGGAAAAATGATGGTCCGCACGCGCGGGCTCACGCGCTTGCCCCGCAGCAGGCGTGCCGCCTCGCGGAGATCCTCGATGCGGCCGTTGGTGCAGGAGCCGATCACGGCCTGGTCGATGCGGACGTCCTTCAAGCTCGCGGCCGGCACCACGTTCGACGGCAGGTGGGGCTTCGCCACCACGGGCTCCACGCGGCGGACGTCGAAGACTTCCCGGCGTTCGTACACGGCTTCCGGGTCCGAGGTGTAATAGCGGGGCTTGCGCTGCGCCCGTTTTTGCACGTAACGCCGGGTGACGGCGTCGGGCACGATCAGGCCCGTTACGGCGCCCGCCTCGATGGCCATGTTGCTCATGGTCAGCCGGCCTTCCATGGACAGGGCGGAGATGGCGGACCCCGTGAATTCCAGAATGCGGTAATTCGCTCCGTCCACGCCCAGGCGGGAGATGGCCGTCAGAATCAGGTCCTTGGCCGTCACGTCCGGCGCCCGTTTGCCTTGAAAGACCAGCTGGAGGGTCGGCGGCACCTTGAACCAGGCCTTGCCGACCAGCATGGCGGCCGCCAAGTCCGTGGAACCCACGCCGGTGGCAAAGGCGCCGAGCGCCCCGTACGTGCAGGTATGGGAATCCGCGCCGACCACCAGGTCGCCCGGCACCACCACGCCCTGCTCGGGCAGCAGCGCATGCTCGATCCCGCATTCGCCCTGGTCCCAATAGTACAGCAGCTTCTGGTCCCGGGCGAATTCCCGCAGGATTTTCGCCTGTTCGGCGGAAGCGATGTCCTTGTTCGGCGTGAAGTGGTCGGGCACGAGAACCACCCGCTTGCGGTCAAAGACATGCCGCCCGCCCTGGGCGTAGAAGGTCTGGATCGCCAAGGGGGCGGTAATGTCGTTTCCCAGGCACAAATCCACATCCGCCAGGATGAGGTCTCCGGGAGCGACGAACCTGCGGCCCGCGGCGCGGGCCAGTATTTTCTCGCCAAGGGTCATGGGTCTGGACATGAAAGCTCACCTCGCGTGAACCAAAAACTCCTGCCCGCCAGGATTCAAAACCCGGCGGAGCATGAAGCAACCGGCTGGTGATAAAAAATTCCCCTCGCCCGTCCGTTCTGCATCACGGGCTGGGCCTCGCCGCGTGCGCGGCGGCCGGCGCCGCGCGCAGGACGGGGGGCGGAAAAACGACTTACAGCTGGGGTTTGCGGACGGGCTGGCGCCGGGACCGTTTCCGGTTGCCCTCGCGCGCGGCCAGGCGGTTGAGGGCGTTCACATAGGCTTTCGCGGAGGCCACGATGATATCCGTATGGGCTCCCCGACCGGACACGGGGTGGCCGTCGTCTTCCAGTTGGACCATGACCTCGCCCTGGGCGTCGGTGCCGCCCGTGACGGCCTGGATGGCGTAATGCACCAACCGGTCGTGCCGGCCCAGGATGCGGTTGATCGCCTGGTACACGGCGTCCACGGGACCGTCGCCGGTGGCGGAGCCCTGGAAGGTTCTGCCTTCGTGGGACAGCCGCACCGTGGCGGTGGGCACCAGGCCGCTGCCGGAGGTCGCCTGGACATGTTCCAGCACGTAGCTTTCCCGGGGCGCGCCCGCCGTCTCCTCCATGAGCGCGACCAAGTCCTCGTCAAACACCTCTTTCTTCTTGTCGGCCAGTTCCTTGAAGCGGTCGAAGAATCCGGGCAGATCCTGGGCGCTCAGGTCGTAGCCCAGATCATGCAGGCGCTTGTGCAGGGCATGCCGCCCGGAGTGCTTGCCCAAGACCAGGCGGTTTTCCTTCAGACCGATGTCCTGGGCGCTCATGATCTCGTACGTCAGGGGATTCTTGAGCACGCCGTCCTGGTGGATGCCCGACTCGTGCATGAAGGCATTGGCCCCCACGATGGCCTTGTTGGGCTGCACCGGGATGCCGGTGGCCGCAGAGACCAGGCGCGAAACCCGGGAAATTTGCCGGGTCTTGATGTGGGTGCGGACGCCGTAGAAGGCCTGGCGGGTCCGCAGGCTCATGACAATCTCCTCCAAGGACGCGTTGCCGGCCCGCTCGCCCAGGCCGTTGACGGTGCATTCGACCTGGCGGGCCCCGGCGCGGATGGCCGCGAGGGAATTGGAGGTGGCCAGCCCGAGATCGTTGTGGCAATGGACGGACAAGACCACGCGCCGCAAAGTCGGCACCTGGCGCTGCAGCTGCAGCAGCAGGTTCTCGAACTCGCTGGGCGTGATGTATCCCACCGTGTCGGGGATGTTCACCGTGGCGGCTCCGGCCGCGATGACGCCCGCGACCACTTTGGCCAGGAAATCGGGGTTGCTGCGCGTGGCGTCTTCGGCCGAGAATTCCACGTCCCGGCACAGGGAACGCGCGTAGCGCGTCGTCTCCACGGCCAGCTTCAGGACCTCCTCCGGTTTCTTGCGCAGCTTGTGTTCCATGTGCAGGGGGGAGGTGGAGACAAAGACGTGGATCCGCGGGTGTGCGGCCCCGCGCACCGCTTTCCAGGCCGCTTCGACGTCCGCCCGCGTGCAGCGTGACAGCCCGGCCACGACCGGGCGTTTGACGGCCTTGGCCACGCGCTGGACCGCCTCGAAGTCCCCGGGTGAGGAAATCGGAAAACCGGCCTCGATCACATCCACGCCCAGCGCTTCGAGCGCCAGCGCCACCTCCAATTTTTGGTTGCCATCCAAGCTCGCTCCCGGCGATTGCTCGCCGTCCCTCAGGGTGGTGTCGAATATTTTTACGATCTCAGCCATGGTTCACCTCCTTTCCCTCGCCCACAAGGGGGCCAGAAAAATGTAGCTTGCTCCGGCGACCAGCAGCAGCCAGATCGCCGGCGTGCGGACGGGCGGGCCCCAGTAGATCGCCGCCACCGTCGCGGCGGCCAGAACGGAAACCCAGGGGCTCTCGGCCAGATTCGGGTAGCGGATCGTGCTCACCATCAGGAAAGCCAGGCCCGTGAGCACGAGCAGCAATTCCAGCCGCAGGACCGGCAAGAAACCGCCGGGAGGCAGCAGCTGCGCGATCAGGGCGATGAAAGCCGCGGTCAGCGTCAGGGGAATGCCGATAAAGTTCCGCTGGCCGGCCACCGGGTTGTAAATTTTGTTCAGGCTTAGCCTCAGGACGCCCGCGAAAATCACCATGAACACGGCGCCCAATCCCACCACGCCCCAACCGCGGAAAGCCAGCCGCTGGAGCAGCAATCCCGGCACCAGGGAGAAGCAAAGCAAATCGCACAAACTGGTGAATTCATCCGCCAAGCACGCGGGGCCGGAGACGTGCTGCCGGTAGGTGTACTCCAGCCCGCCGAACACCATGGCCACCAGGATCAGTTTTCCCGCGGCCTGCAGCTCATTGCGCACCGTCAGCATCAGGGCGCCGAAACCCAGCAGGAAGATGGCGCCGCTGAAAAGGTACAACACCGCCGGGCGCGTCAGGCGCCCGGGCCAGGATAACGCCGGGACGCGGCGGTGCCGCCGCGGGCTGCGCTTGCGGCCTATTTCTTGGCGATCCACCCCATCATGCTCCGCAGTTTTTTCCCGACGACCTCGATGGGATGATCGGCTTCCCGTTTCAAAATGGCCTTATAGACCGGGCGTCCGGCCATGTTTTCCAGGATCCACTCGCGGGCGAACTCGCCGCTTTGAATCTCCGCCAAAATCCGCTTCATTTCCCGCCGGGTCTCCGGGGTAATGATGCGCTTGCCGCGCGTAATGTCCCCGTACTTGGCCGTTTCGGAAATGCTGTAGCGCATGCCGGAAATTCCGCCCTCGTACATGAGATCCACGATCAATTTCAGCTCGTGCAGGCACTCGTAGTAGGCGTTCTCGGGCTGATACCCGGCCTCCACCAGGGTTTCGTAGCCGGCCCGCACCAGCTCGGTCAGGCCGCCGCAGAGCACGACCTGTTCCCCGAACAGGTCCGTTTCGGTCTCGTCCCGGAAAGTCGTCTCCATCACGCCGGCGCGCGTGCATCCGATGCCCTTCGCGTAGGCCAGTGCGGTTTCCAGGGCGTGGCCGGAGGCGTCCTGCTGCACGGCCACCAGCGCCGGCACGCCGGCGCCCTCCGTGAACACGCGGCGGACCATGTGCCCGGGGCCCTTGGGCGCCACCATGAACACGTCCACGGTGGTGGGCGGCACGATCTGGTTGTAGTGGATGTTGAACCCGTGGGCAAACCCGAGGGCCTTGCCCTTTTTCAGGTTCGGTTCGACCGCGTCCCGGTAAATCTGGGGCTGCAGGGGATCCGGCACCAGCATCATGATGATGTCGGCTTCCTTGCAGGCCAAATCGGCGGTCGCCACCTTCAGTCCACTCTTCTGCGCCACCATCCAGGCCTTGGAGTCCTTCAGTTCCCCGACCACCACGTTGCACTTGGAGTCCTTGAGATTCAACGCATGGGCGTGTCCCTGGCTGCCATAGCCGAGAATGGCGATGGTTTTACCTTTCAGGCTTTTCAGATCGGCTTCCTTGTCGAAAAACATCTTGGCCATTGTTTCATGTCCTTTCTGGTTTTTTGCACCCGCCCCGGAGGAGGGCCGGCCGCGGTTTATTTTTTTCGCCGCATCTCCCGGGCCACTGCGACGGTCCCGGTCCGGACGAGTTCCTTGATGCCAAAAGGCTTCATCAGTTCGAGAAAGGCATTGACCTTGTCGCGGATGCCGGTGATCTCCAGGGTGAAGGTGCGCTCGGAAACGTCCACGATTTTGGCCCGGAAAATTTCCGCCAGCTGTACGATTTCGGCCCGTTGGCCGCTTTCCGCCGCGATTTTCAGCAGCACCAGCTCCCGCTCCAGGTGGGATTCCTCGGTTAAATCCTGGACCTTGATGGTGTCGATCAGCTTGTTGAGCTGCTTGCAGATCTGCTCCAGGATCGTGTCGTCGCCGGTGGAGACGATGGTCATGCGGGAGACGCTCGGGTCGTCCGTTTCCCCCACCGTCAGGCTGCTGATGTTGAATCCCCGCCCGGAAAACAGGCCGGCGATGCGGGCCAAAACGCCGGGCTTGTTCTCCACCAGTACCGATAATGTATGCCGCATACGCTTCACTCCTTTTCGGGCCCCGCGCCGGAAACCGGGGTCGCGCCGGCGGGGACCGGCTGCCGCGCTAGGCCAGCTCGCCGATCATTTCGTGGATGGGAGCCCCGGCCGGCACCATGGGCCAGACGTTCTCCTCCGGCTCCACCTGGCAGTCGACCAGGACGGGCCCCTCGGTGGCAAAGGCTTCGGTCAGCACCCCTTCCACCTGGGCGGGCTCGGTGATCCGCAGGCCCTTGGCGCCGAACGCCTCGGCCAGCTTGACGAAATCCACCGAGTCCTTGATGACGGTGGAGGAATACCGCTTGCCGTGGAACAGCTCCTGCCACTGGCGCACCATGCCCAGGTAGCCGTTGTTGAGCAGGACGATCTTGACCGGCAGGTGGTTGACCACGGCCGTGGACAGCTCCTGCATGTTCATCTGAAAGCTGCCGTCGCCGCTGACTACGGCCACCCGCTTGCCGGGCAGGCCCGCCTGGGCTCCGAGCGAGGCCGGAAACCCGTAACCCATGGTTCCGAGTCCGCCGGACGAGGCCCATTGCCGCGGCCGGTTGAACTTGAAAAACTGGGCCGCCCACATCTGGTGCTGCCCCACGTCGGTGGCCAGGAACAGGTCCGGCCCGCCCACGCGGTACAGCGTTTCGATCACCAGCTGGGGTTTTAAGCGGCCCGACTTGCGGTCGTAGGTCAGGGGATATTTTTCCTGCCACTCCCGGATTTTTTTCCACCACTCCTCGCAGGCCACGGGCTTGACCAGGTGGTTGAGCTGCTGCAGGGCCGCCTTGGCGTCGGCCACGACCGGCACGTCCACGGACACCACCTTGGAAATGCTCGCGGGATCCACGTCGATGTGGATGATCCGGGCCTTCGGCGCGAAGTGCTCGAGCCGGCCCGTGACCCGGTCGTCGAAACGCGCTCCCACGGCCACGATCACGTCGCTTTCCTGGACGGCGTAATTGGCCGCGCGCGTGCCGTGCATGCCCAGCATGCCGATGAACTGCTTGTGCTCGCCCGGAAAGGCGCCCAGCCCCATCAGCGTGAGGGTCACGGGCGCGCCGAGCTTTTCCGCGAGTTCCTTCAACTCGTCCGCGGCGCCAGCCAAAACCACGCCTCCGCCTGCATAGACCAGGGGACGTTGCGCGCCGGCGAGCAGGGCGGCGGCTTTCTTCAGCTGGCCCGGATGGGGCGCCAGATTCGGATGGTAGCCGCGAATTTCCACCTTGTCCCGGAAGACGGGTGTGCAGCTGGCCGTGGTCACGTCTTTGGGAATGTCCACCAGTACGGGACCCGGCCGGCCGGTGGCGGCGATGAAAAAAGCCTCCTCAAGAGTGGGCGCGATGTCCTGGACGTTTTTCACCAGGAAATTATGCTTGGTGATGGGCCGCGTGATGCCTGTAATGTCCACTTCCTGGAAGGCGTCGTTGCCGATCATGCTCGTCGCCACCTGGCCGGTCAGGGCCACCATGGGAATGGAATCCATGTACGCCGTGGCGATGCCCGTGACCAGGTTCGTGGCTCCCGGCCCCGACGTGGCCAGGCACACGCCGACCCGGCCGGTGGCGCGGCTGTAGCCGTCCGCCATGTGCGCGGCGCCCTGCTCGTGCCTCGGCAGGATGACCCTGAGTTTCGAGTGGTAGAGCGCGTCGAAAATGGGCAGCAGGACGCCGCCGGGATATCCGAAAATGACCTCGACGCCCTGGTGCAACAGGGCCTCCACGAAGATTTGCGCTCCGGTTTTTTCCTGGCTCATGATTCCTCCCCTGCGTCGGCGGACCCGGCCCGGACGCCCGCTGCGCCCCGGCCCGGCAAGGTTATTCCAAAACCGCGCCGGTGCTGCCCGAAGTCACCTGACGGGCGTAACGACCCAGCACGCCGCCGTAGACTTTGCGCCGCGGCGGACGCCAGCTCGCCAGGCGCCGTTTGAGTTCGGCGGCCGGGATCAAGAGATTGATCTTCTGCCGCGGAATGTCGATTTCAATCCGTTCTCCCTCGCGGACCACCGCCAGCGGGCCGCCGGCCGCCGCCTCGGGCGACACGTGGCCCAAGGCCGCTCCCTGCGTGCCGCCGGAGAAGCGTCCGTCCGTAATGAGCGCCACATGCTTGTCCAGCCCCATGCCCACGATGGAACTCGTGGGCGAAAGCATCTCGCGCATGCCCGGCCCGCCCTTGGGTCCCTCGTAGCGGATCACCACCACGTCCCCCTTGCGGATCCGGCCGCTGATAATGGCCCGGTAGGCGGCATCCTCGCCGTCGAAGACCCGGGCCCGGCAGGTGCGATGCATCATCTCGGGCGCCACGGCGGACTGCTTGACCACGCACCCGTCCGGCGCGAGGTTTCCGCGCAGGATGGCCAAGCCCCCCCGGCGGTGATAGGGGCGCGACAGCGGGCGGATGACCTCCGGATCCCGCACTTCCGCGGCCTTGAGATTCTCGCCCACGGTCCGTCCCGAGACGGTCGGCAGCTGGGTGGAAATGAGCCGCCTGGCGGCCAGGACTTTCATCACCGCCTGCACGCCGCCGGCACGGTGCACGTCGACCATGAAATGATTGCCCGCCGGGCTGATGCTGCAGAGGTGCGGTGTGCGCCCCGAGATCCGATTGACCTCCTCCAAGTCCAGCTGCAAGCCCGCCTCGTGGGCAATGGCCGGCAGATGCAGCACCGTGTTGGTGGAGCCCCCCATGGCCACGTCCACGGCCAGGGCATTGCGGAACGCCTGCAGGGTGTAGAGTTTCGAGGGCGTCAGTCCGCGGCGCACCGCGGCCATCACCTGGACGCCCGCCTGCTTGGCCAGCCGCAGCCGTTCCGAGGACACCGCCGGCGCGGTGCCGTTTCCCGGCAGGGCGATCCCGAGGGCCTCGGCCATGCAATTCATGGTGTTGGCGGTAAACAACCCGGCGCAGGAGCCGCAGGTCGGGCAGGCGGCGTCCTCGATTTCGCACATGCGCCGTTCGCTGATCTTGCCGGCCCGGGCCCGGGGCACGTTTTCAAACGGGCCCTTGATCAGGTCGAGCACCGCGCCGCGGTTCTCTCCCGGTAGCATCGGGCCGCCGGAAATCAGCACGGCCGGGATGTTCAGCCGCGCCGCCGCCATCATCATGCCGGGAATGATCTTGTCGCAGTTGGGAATGAGCACCAGGCCGTCGAAGGGGGTGCCCATGGCGACCGCCTCGACCGAATCGGCGATGATCTCGCGCGTGACCAGCGAATATTTCATGCCTTCGTGGTTCATGGCGATGCCGTCACAGATGCCGATGGTGTTGAATTCCATGGGCGTGCCGCCGGCCATGCGCACACCCGCCTTCACGGCCTCCGCGATCCGGTTGAGGTGCATGTGCCCCGGAATGATCTCGTTGAACGAATTGGCCACGCCGATGATCGGGCGCCGCAATTCCTCGTCCGTGTAGCCCAGGGCCTTGAACAGGGACCGGTGGGGCGATTTCGCAAGGCCTTTTTTCATGATATCGCTGCGCATAAGGCTCACTTCCCTTGTCAAGCAAAAAGGTAAATTAAAGTGATATGATAAGGTTATTCCTGTAAAAGTCAACTTTTTTCGTCTCTGGCGGCGCTGAAAAGCCGAAGTTACAATACTGTATTTATTATAATTTTCAGCAGGCCGTGGGGCTGGTTGGAATACTAGGCGCCGCCCTGCGCGCGCATCAGCGCCAAGGTAATGAGGTTCTCGTTGGTTTTTCGCAGCTTTTGGGAAAGAATGTTGAGCAGGTTGACCGTGATCTTGAAAGCCAAGGCGGGCTCGGCTTCCGCAAAAGCCATGAAATCATTGCGGAAGATGGAAAGCGTACGGGTATCCTGGGCGGCGACGATGGTGGCCGAATAGGGATACCCGTCAAAGAGGGACATTTCGCCGAATACCGTGCCGGCGCCGAGCATGGCCAGAGGTTTGTCTTCGCCGGCCATGGCATGCTTGCGCACTTCCACCCTGCCTTCCAGAATAATCTGCAGCATTCCTCCGGAGGCGCCTTCGCGCACGATGATCGCGCCGGCGGCATATTCCTTCTCGCGGCCCAGGGTGAAGATTTTTCCCAGTTCGGATTCCCCCAAGCCTTTGAAGATTTCAACGTTCTGGAAGTCCTCCAGGGAGAACATTTCGTCCTCACTCCTTTCGCTCGGCCAGCAACGCGCTGGCGTTTTTACCTTCGATCGCCAGGATCTCCTCCGGCGCGAGCCCGGCCGCCCGCAGATAGGCCCGTGTATCGCCGGGGTCCCCCCAGGGACCGTCGCTGGCCAACAGCACGCGGTGGCTGCCGTGCGCGCGGACGATATCCCGGAAAACCTCCGGCGGGCACTGCCCGGCGCAGAAGGCGGTGTCCAGCCACACCGGCGTCCCGACCAGGTTCCGCTCCACTTCATCCCACATGCGGAAACCGCCCAAATGGGCGGCGATCAAAACCAGACCGGGAAAGGCTCGCTGGATGCCGGCGATGTGCGCCGGCGTGGCACGCACCGGAGGATCGCAGCCCAAGTCGACGCCCACGTGAAACAGTACGGCCAGCCCCGCTGCGGCCAGCGCCTGGTACAAGGGCTCCAGCCGGTCTTCATCCGGCTGAAACGCCTGGTAATTCGGGTGCAATTTGACACCGCGGAATCCCTCCGCCTGCAGGCAGCGGACCTCCTCCTGCAAGGCTTCGCGCGCCAGATCCGGGTGCAGGGCGCCGAAAGACGTTAAGCCGGCATGGGCGCGCAGGTCCCGGCACCACTCGTTGATTCTCCGCACCTGGGAGGGTTTGGTCGCCACCGGTTGGACGACGGTCAGATCAACGGCAGACCGCCGCATGGACCGGAGCAACCCCGCCACCGTACCGTCGAAACGCGGGGGCAGGCCGGAGAGCGCGGACAATCGGGGCAGGGCCGAAGCCGCCAGGTCATCGGGAAAAACGTGAACGTGGAAATCCACCACTGCGGGCGTCATCCGGCCGCCTCCCTGCCGCACTTCCGGTTGGCGTGGCCCACGGCTGCCCGGATCCCGGATACGGGGTCCGCACACTCAGGCATACGTCTCGATTTCAATCTTGTCCTTTCCGCCGGTCTTGGCGGCATACATGAGCCGGTCGGCCAGCTGGATCATGACCGATACGGATTCCGGCGAACGCCGGATCGTGATCAATCCCATGCTGAAGGTGATCGGCCATTCCCGGAGGCGCATGTCCTCGCGCAGTTGCTGCCGCAGGCGCTCCATGGAACGGCGCCCGGCCGCCTCCTCGGTTTCCGGCAGGAGAATGATGAATTCGTCTCCGCCCAGCCGCGCCAGGGAATCCGAAGCACGGAGATGGCGAAGCATGGACGCGGCGACCTCGCGCAGGATTTCGTCGCCCGCCACGTGCCCGTGCGTGTCGTTGATGGTCTTGAAATTATCCAGGTCCAGGTACGCCAGGGTGAAGGGCCGGCCGTACCGCTTCAAGCGTTCGATCTCTTGGGTGCCAATTTCCAGAAAACGCCGCATGTTCGGCACTCCGGTCAAGGGGTCGGTCCGCGCCGCCAGCCGTTCATGCGACAAAGCGGTTCGCAAACGGGCAAAGCTCAAAGAGAAGGCGAGGAAGATCCCGCCCCGCACGATCGTGTCCCAGATGGGGAAGAAAGGATGGCCCCAACGATGTCCGGCCAGAAAATTCGAGGCCAACCACAGCAAAGCGCAGAGGACGGACATCCCGCCGCCGAAAACGGCACCGCTGTACCAGGCCACCATGGAGATCGGCGCCAGGTAAATAATGGCCAGGGAGAACTCCTCGCCGGTGACGACATCAATCCAGCCCAGCAAACAAGCCACGACTCCCCCGAGCAGAAACACCCGCAGGGGGGAAAGTGTTTCGAGACGTCGCAGGACCTTCCGTATCATTTGGATTCTTCCTTATCCGCGGCCGAGGGAGAGAATTCCATCACCTTCAGCCGGCGTGGGATCCGGTGGCCGGGTCGTGAGCGCGGACCTATTTCAGCCTCACTCCGCGCGTGACCGCCCCAGCGGGGTCAGGCGAACTTTGCGTACTGGACCTGGTTTTTCCCCTGGCTTTTGGCCGTATACATGAGATCATCCGCGAGCCGGATCATCGTATCCACGGACTCGGGTGCACGATACACCGCAAGTAAACCGATACTGAAGGTGATCGGCCAACTCCGCCGGCGCATTTCCTCAACAAGTTTTTGCCGCAAGCGTTCCACGGACTGGCTTGCCGCGCCGCCTTCCGTCTCGGGAAATAGCAGGACGAATTCATCCCCCCCCAAGCGCGCCAGGAGGTCCGTGGCCCGAATTCCGTCCTGCAGGATTTGCGCTATCGCACGCAGGACTCGGTCTCCGATCAGGTGGCCGGCCGTGTCGTTGATGGTCTTGAAATCATCCGCGTCCAAATAGGCTAAAGCGAAAGGGCGGCCATATCTCCGAAACCGGCCGAGCTCGTATTCCGAGACTTCTAAGAAATAGCGTAGGTTGGCCGCGCCCGTTAGGGGATCGGTTCGCGCCGATTTTTTCTCGCCCTCCAACGCCGTTTTCAATCTCGCCATGATAATCGCCAGAATTACAAATATCCCCGCGCGAACCAAGGCATTCCAATAAGGAATGACCCAGTAAAAATAGACGTGCCCGGCCAACAGATCCGCGGCCAGCCACAGGATCGCGCTGGCAGCCGAAATGACGATGCCCGGCCACAGACCTGCATACCAGGTGACCAGGGAAATGGGCAGCAAATACGCTATCGAAAACGATAGTTCAGGCCCGGTGACGAAATCCAGCCAGCCCACCAGGCACGCCAGGAGGAGGCCGATCCAGAAGATCCCCGGCCCGGGATCTTTTTCCAGCCACAGCCTAATGGGACGAATCATCCTCGCGCTTCCTTAAACATCGTGCTTTGCCGGCCGGGCCATATCCCGCAGGGACGCTTCCCGGTTCACCGCAACGTCCATTTCGGTCAAGACCCGGGGAGCCCGTAAAAATAAAACGGCGCACCGCCTTTTCTGGACGGAGCGCCGTCGCCGTTTTTCTGGTGGAGCTGAGGGGGTTCGAACCCCTGACCTTCTGAATGCCATTCAGACGCGCTCCCAAACTGCGCCACAGCCCCACAACGGGTCCGGGACCCGTTGCCCAATCGGGTTTACGAGATTACCGCAGGACCCTGACGCTGTCAAGTAAATTACGGCTGGACCTGTACCTCATAGGCCAGCAAGCGCCGGGCCGTTTCGGCCCAGGGGCTTCCCGGCTCGGTTTCGCTCTCTTTTTGCAGGATGTTCCTGGCCGCCTCGGCGTCCCCCAAATGAAACTGGCAACGGGCCGTTCCCAGGTTCACGGCCCGGCGGTTAAAATAATCCGGAGATTGGCTCAGGAGACCCGCGTACGTTTCCTTCGCCTCGCGCCAGCGTTGCAGGTTCTCCAGGCAGACGCCGATCCGTTCCTGGATGGTCGGGCCGAACATGTCCTGGGAATGCTTCGGGAGAAGCTCGCGGTATAAGGCCAGTGCGGATTCATATTCCTGCAGATAGAACAGGGCATTGGCCTCGCCCATCCGGGCGAGGCGGGCGGCCCGGGTGTTGCGATAGGTCGCGCTCACCTCGGCAAAGGCCTCGCGGGTTTTTTGATACTTCTCCTTCAAGGTCTGGAAGCCCTCGCCTTTGAAACTCGCCCCGGTGGGGTTCAAGGGCTGGAGGGATATGGAAATCGCCCGGTCGAGCAGATTACTGGCCCGCATTTCGTTTCCGGCCTGATGGCGGAAATACATGGGCACCATGATGACGAGCACGCCCAGGATGATCGCCGAGATCAGGAGATTCTCCGTGTTGTTCTTGGCCGCGGCCAGGCCTTTTTGCAGAAAATCCTGAAGTTCGTTGGTTTTCAGGCTGTGGCGGATTTGTCTGTGGGTATAGCGTTTCTTGGCCATGAACGTTCGCTCCTATCGAAGGTACTTTCTGGGGAACCACGGGTTCCCCATGCCGCTGTCGCTTCGCTCCTGAAGAGGGGCGCTCCCCTCTGACGCTCGCGGCGCTCGCTGTTTCCCCCAAGGGTCAGGGGATGTTCCCCTGACCACCCCTGGATCCTTTCAGGATCCTCGCCGACGCGTCCTGCCTTCCTGCCTATCGGCGTGGAAATGCCGTTTCAGAAAATCGAAAGTCGAAAATCGACCGCAAGCGTTCATGGAAAACCCGATTCTCGATTTTCGATTCTCGCTTGCTCGGCGCGCATAGCGCGCTCCGCCCCCGAACCCTAATCCTCATCCTTTTGCTGCGGCTTGGTTTGAACGGCGCAGCCGGCGCACGCAGGCCGCGGCGTTTTGCGCGCAGCGCGCGACCTGGGCCGTTCCCAGGCCCGCGCCGAGAATGACTTTTCGAACCAGTTCCGGGGACAAGAGATCGCGGGGCGCGTGGGTGTCGCTGTTTAAAAGCAGGGTGCAGCCGGCCTGCCGGGCCACGCGTGCGACATGACCGTTGCTCAGGCTGTGTCCCGCCCGGGTGGTCAGCTCCAGGGCGACCCCCCGCCGCCGGGCCAGCCTGGCATCCGCCGGCCTGAGGAGTCCCGGATGGGCGAGAAGGTCGGCTCCGGCCTGGATCGCGGCATGATTCGTGCCGGCCGGCACGGGTTCGACCGGCGTTTCCCCGTGCACGACGACAAACTCGCAGCCCAATTCGCGGGCACGGCGAATGATTCCGGCGATCTGGCGCGGAGGGACATGCGTGATTTCCACGCCGGTTATCACCTGCAGCGGAGTGCCGGCCGTCAAGGCCCGCGCAGCCCGAAGGGTGCGCGCCACCACTTCCTCCAGATTCGAAGCGTCCACGTGATCGGTCAGGGCCAGGGCCCGGTATCCGGCCGCGCGCGCGCGTTGCACCAGTTCCGAGGGGATCAATACCCCGTCGGACAACAGGCTGTGCATGTGCAAATCGATCATGGCGCCTCCTCGGCCCCGCGGAACTCGGTCCCGCTGTTCCGCTTCCCGGCCGCCCCGTTTCACGACCGGCGGAACAGCCGACCTCTCCGGGACGAAGTCCCGCCTTTTTCCGCAGATCAAGCTCTCGAAAATCGACCGTCCCGGGGCCTCGTCCCCGGACTCGGTTCCTCCCCGCCCTGCAGGCGGCGAGGAACTGGTGCCCCCGGCGCGACTCGAACGCACGGCCAACGGTTTAGGAAACCGCTGCTCTATCCTGCTGAGCTACGGGGGCGTAACCAGTGTCTCCGGTCCGATCGCCGGCGGCTGAATCCTTTCAGGGTCCGGCTAATATTGAATGAGCGAAAAGACATCGTGGCCCTTCAGCTTTTCCCGGCCTTTCAGGAATTCCAGTTCGATGAGAAATGCAATGCCCACGATATCCCCGTTGAGCTTCCGGATCAGGTCCACGACCCCCGAAACCGTCCCACCCGTCGCCAGCAGGTCGTCGGCGATGAGCACTTTCCCGCCGGGTGGAATGGCGTCCGCGTGGATTTCCAGGGTGTCGGTCCCGTATTCCAATTCGTAGGTGGTCTGAATGGTCTGGGCCGGCAGTTTCCCGGCTTTGCGCACCGGCACGATCCCCGCCCCCAGCCGGTAGGCCAAGGGGGCTCCGACGATGAAGCCCCTGGCCTCGACGCAGACCACGTGGTCCACGTGGATTCCATGATAGTGGTCGGCAATCAGGTCAATCGCCCGGTGGAAGGATTTCCCCTGAACCAGCAGCGGCGTGATATCCTTGAAAAGAATCCCTTTTTTCGGGAAGTCGGGAATGTCCCGGATGAGTTGTTTGATGGTCTGCGGCATGTTCCTCCACCTCTATTCCCTGAAAATATCATCCACCGTGCTGGTCCCGCGCCGCAACAGGGAACGCAATTTTTTCAGCGCGGTCATTTCGATTTGACGGATGCGTTCCCGGGTCAAGCCGAAATGTTTGCCCGTTTCTTCCAAGGTGCAGGGATGTTTGCGGTTCAGCCCGAAACGCATTTCGAGGATGGCCCGTTCCTTCTCGTTCAGGCTCGCAAGCAGCTGCTGGAGCTGGTCCTGCTGGATGGCATCCAAAATCGAGGCCGCGGGGGATTCCCGGCTCGTATCCTCCAGGTAATCCACCAATTTTTTGTTTTCGGTCTCGCCGCCCCCGACGGCCGTTTCCAGGTAGGTGGGCTTTTGGTCCACCAGCTGCACCGTCCGGACTTCCTCCTGCGAGACCTTCAGGTGCTTGGCGATCTCCGCCACGGACGGTTCGTGCCCCAGCTTTTGGCTGAGTTCATACCTGGCCCGGGAAAGGCGGGAAACTTTTTCCGTCATGTGCACGGGCACGCGGATCAGGTTGCTCTGGTTGGCGAGCGCGCGCTTGATATGCTGCCGGATCCACCAGGCCGCGTAGGTGGAGAAGCGGAAACCCCGGCGGGGTTCGAACTTCTCCACGGCGCGCATCAGGCCGATGTTGCCCTCCTCGATCAAATCAAGCATGGATAAGCCGCGGTGGAAATATCGTTTGGCAATGGAGATGACCAACCGCAAATTGCTGATGATCAAGGTCTGCCGCGCCTGGGCGTCGTTGCGCTGCACTTTGAGGGCCAGGGACTTCTCCTGTTCGGCCGTCAACAAGGGGACGCGGCTGACTTCCCGGAGATACTGCCGCACGGAATCCGGTTCTTCATGGCCGCCCGCTTCCTTGCGTTGGGACCGGCGGCCGCCGGCCTCGTCCTCGTCGCGATCGACGAGCTCCTGGCCGTCGGCTTCACCGCCGGACGAGAGGGGCTCCTCCTCTTCGGCTTCGCCGTCCGGCACGGCGGCTTCTTCCCCCGGCCACCGCGTGATTTCCTCGCCCGCCTCGTCCTCCGCCGCGCGGTCCGGCGGCTGCCGGGATGCCTCCGGCTGGCGCGGCAGGTTCCGCGTCTTCAGACCTGCGCGCCCCCGGCGTGCCGCGGGTCCCGCCGGGCTCAGGGGACGGCGCACCCTGGCTTTCCGGGGTCGTCCCGGTTTGCGCCGGGACGGCTTTCCCGCCCGCCGTTTGGACCCAGCGGGTCGGCCGGATTTGCGCCGGACTCCCGGGCGCCTCCGCTTCCTGGTGTTCATCCCCGCGTTGTGCTTCGCCACTATGCTCCGTTCCCGAAACCGTATTTAAAAGCGTATGTCGAAGGACTCGGAAGAGTCCGGCCCAGGAGGCAACCAATCCACGGTGACCTCACGCACCGAAGCCAAGGACGGGCCGCCCTTTAAATCCGCGAGAAATTCCCGGAGGATATCCTCCGGCCCCTGCGCCTCGACCCGCACGCTCCCGTCCGCTTCGTTTCGAACATATCCGGCCAGCCGCTGTCGGTGGGCCAGGCGCTGAACGAAATAGCGGTACCCCACGCCTTGCACACGGCCATGGATTCGCAACCGGATCCGTTTCACCCCGGCTACCATATCTTCTCCGTGTAGGTGATGCCGAACAGCAGATGCTCGCCGATGACCTCACCCAGATTCTGCACTTCGCCGATGGTGTCGATTTGCTGGATGGCGAGGCTTAAAACCAGGTTTTCGGCCAGCAGCATCCGCAAACCGGCATTCAATCCCAAGCCGTCGAATTCAAAAATGAATTCCGCCCCGGGGGCTATGGTCTTGTTTAAACCGCCGAAGCCACGCGCGAAGCGCCCCGTCCCCCAGCCGGCGAGGACGGTCACCTTGGACAAACCGGGAAAATACCTCTGGGCGACAATATAATAGCTGTTTTCCTCGATGCCCGCCGCCAGCCCCAGCTCGGCCCAATCCTGGTCCAGGAATTTGATTTTAGCATGTCCCCGGAAGGCATCGCGAAAAAACGCAGGCACATTGTTTTCGATCCGTTCCCAGCTGGATAAATTACGGTAACGTTCGAAATTCGCGCTCAAACGGTCCGTCTCGAAATAAACTCCCCCTTCGAGCACGCCCAGAAAGCTGATATTCAATGAGCCGATGGCTCGGTGGATGGAGGCGGTCAACACCCCGGAACCGGTCACAACCGGTGCCGGAATATTGAGCCAGCCCGCTGGCCCCTCGAGAGAAGTCGACTGCTCCAGGAGTCTGGCGGCCGGGTCGACCTTTCCCTGGGCGGAACTGGCCGCCATGGCCAGTATCCCGGCCAGAACCAGAACGGACCGGGCGGGCAAACCAATGCCCTGTCTGCCTTGACGCCGGTATGGGACCTCATGCGGCTGGCGCCCAGTTCGGGCGGGAGATTGCCTCATCGTTGCAGTCCGTCTTTCCCCCCCGGCGAATGGGGATATCCCCCCTCCAGGAACTGGCTGTCTCCGCCCGCTCACGGAATGGCCCTGACTGCCGACCTCGCCGCCCGAGCCTTCTCCGGTGTAAGGCCTCAGCTTCCGCACGGCCCTTCAATGTTGGAGATCCCCCCGCACCCGGAAGATTTGGAGGTCTCCGGGAAGTCGTCGGCTCGCGTGCGGTTCGACGGTCGCCGTTGATCTCGGCCTGGCGTAAAAGTTGGTCGGGGCGAGAGGATTTGAACCTCCGACTTCCTGCTCCCGAAGCAGGCGCGCTAGCCTCTGCGCTACGCCCCGCGGGAAAACGGTTTGGGATGGAACCTGTCTCTCCGCGTATTTCCGGACGGCCGCAACGTGGTTGCGCGCCCAACCCCAAGCGAGGGATGTTTCCGGCCCGGCGCCGTTTGGAATTCGGCGGAGCCGTGATGAAAAACGGCGTCGGGGGATTCCTCCCCCGACTCCCCCGGTGGCCGGAGGTCGTTATCGGCTCGCGGATTTCTCCACGCTGGCGTTCTGGTCGGGGTGAGAGGAATTGAACCTCCGACCACTCGCACCCCAAGCGAGTGCGCTAGCCACTGCGCTACACCCCGTAGTGTTCCCCGGATGCAACTCCGCTGCCGTCGTCGGGGATCATGGCCGCCGGCAGGAGTCCGAAATACAAAATCGCTCAACCACCCTCTTCGGCCCTCAGGGGCGATTGAGCATGTGAATCAGGCCTTTCAGTTCCTTTTTCACCCTGAGGATTGTATTCAATAACTGATTCTCACGCAAGCCTAATTTTAAATCCATCTGCAACTTATCCGGTTTTAACTCGCCCGCCAGCCGCCGTTTGGCGCCGGCGACGGTGAACTTCTCCTGGTACAGCAACTGCTTGATGCGGCGGATGAGCTGCAGGTCCTTCTCACGGTAGATGCGCTGGCCCGTGCTGCCTTTCTCGGGCCGCAACTGGGGAAATTCGGTCTCCCAATAGCGGAGAACGTGGGGTTTGATGCCCTCCAATTCGCTGACTTCCCGAATCTGATAGAACATTCTGGCGGCAGAAGCGCTCGCCGCTCCATCGGGACCGGCGGCCGCCACATTTTTCTGTTTGCTCATGGGCAATGTCCGCTCCTTTCCTGTGCACTGTCCGGTGCCGGCCAGCCATCCGCCCGGACCCGGGCCGGCTATTTGCCGCGAACCAGCCCCTTCAACCAGCTGCCGGGCCGGAACTGGATGATGCGTTTGGCGGGGACCTCCACCTTTTGCCCGGTGCGGGGGTTTCTGCCCTTGCGCGCCTTACGGACCTTGTAGCGAAAGGCTCCGAATCCAACCAGGTGTACGATCCGCCCTTGGCGGAATTCCTCCGCCAGCAGGTTGAAGAAATAATCCACGACCTGGCGGGCGTGCCGGCGCGAGATCCCCACCTCCGACAATTTGTCCGCGAGTTCCGCCTTGGTAACGGTTGCGTGTGCTGTGTTCATGGGGCACCTCGTGAACAGGGTTTCCGTTTCCGGCCCGCCGATAATTTAATCGCCCGTCTCCGCCTTGCGCGACCTCTGCATGAGAACCGTCAGGGCATCCAGGGGCCGAACATGTTCAAACAGGATGCGGTTGACCTCCCGCGTGATGGGCAGGTCCACGCCCTCGCGTTCGGCCAGGCACTGGGCCGAACGTGCGGTTTCCACCCCTTCCGCGACCATCTCCAGGTCCTGCAAAATTTCCTCCAGGCCGCGTCCCCGTCCGATTTCCTCGCCGACCCGCCGGTTGCGCGAATGCTGGCTCATGCAGGTCACCACCAGGTCGCCCATTCCGGAAAGCCCGGCGAACGTCTCGGCGTGCGCGCCCAGGGCCATTCCCAGGCGCCGGATCTCCGCGAGCCCGCGGGTCACGAGCGCGGCCTTGGCGTTGTCTCCTAACTTTAACCCATCCACTACGCCCGCCGCAATGGCAATCACGTTTTTCAACGCCCCCCCGGTTTCCACGCCGACCAGGTCCGGGCTGGTGTACACGCGGATCCAATCCGTCATGAACAGGTCCTGGACGGATACGGCCGCTCCGGGTTCCGTGGCGGCGGCAACCAGCGAGCAGGGCAGGCGCCGGCTGACTTCCTCCGCGTGGCTGGGTCCGGATAAGGCGCAGATCGCCCCGGCGGCCGGCCATTCGGCGGCCAAGACCTCGGACATGCGCTGCAGGCTTCCCTGCTCGATGCCCTTGGAGGCGGTGATCAGCACACGGGGCTGGTGGCCCGTGGCCGCCAGCCTGCGGGCCACGGCCCGCATTTTTTGCGCGGGCACGGCCATGACCACGACGGGACTGTCCGCAACGGCAAACTGCAAATCCGGGGTAACCCGCACGCTTTCCGGCAGGCGGACGCCGGGCAGGAACTTGGGGTTTTCACGGGTGGCCGCGAGCACCCGGGCATACTCCTCGAAGTATTCCCACAGCCTGACTTCGTGACCGCGATGGGCCAAAACCATGGCCAGGGTTGTCCCCCAGGCTCCGGCGCCGATGACCGCCGCCCGGCCGCTCATGGGTCTTTCGGCCCGGGAGTCACCGACTGGCCCAGCCGGTTTTCCCGTCCCTCGAAGAGACGCCGCAGGTTCGCGCGGTGAAAATAGATCATGAAAAGGCTCAGGAACAGCACCAGGACCAGAATGGAATCGGATTGTCCGGATTCGCCGATGAGCCAAACGAACAAGGGAAAGAGCACGGCGGCGGTCAGCGAGCCCGCGGAGACATACCGGGTGGCGGCCACCACGGCCGCCAAGGCCAGGAACACCAGCACCGTCGAAATGGGAGCCAGCACCAAGAGCACCCCGAAAGTAGTCGCCACGCCCTTCCCGCCCTTGAAGCCGAGAAAAGCCGAGTAGGTATGTCCCAGCACGGCGGCCAGACCGCAGGCCACGCGGAGAAAATCCGAGGCCGGATAGGGCGTCAGGCGGGGCAGCAGGAAAACCGCCAGGAAACCCTTGGCCACGTCCGCCAGCAGCACCAGCAGACCCGCCCAGATGCCCAGCACACGCAGGACGTTGGTCGCCCCCAGGTTCCCGGACCCCACGGTCCGGATGTCGAGGCCGCGGGCGCGCCCGAACAGGTATCCCGTGGGCACCGACCCCAGCAGGTAGGCCGCAAGGACGACTCCCGCCAAGCCCCAGAAGTTATCCGGCACTTTTGGCCTCCCTCTGACCGCGCAGCATGATGATGAGCGGCGTTCCTTCCAGCCCGAACCGGGCGCGCAGCCCGTTTTTAATGTGACGCAAGTAGGTGAAATGCATGCGTTTGGCCTCATTGACAAACAGCGCGAAAGCCGGCGGCCGCACTCCGGTTTGCGCGATGTAGTTGATCTTCAGGGGCTTCCCCCGCGAAGAGGGCGCCGGGTGCTGGTATAAGATATCGCGCAGGGTCTGATTGAGCAAGCTGGTTTTTATTCGCATGACGTGCTGCTCGTCCACAAAGGCGATCAGGTCCAGCAGACGGGTCAGGCGCTGCCCGGTTTTGGCCGACAGGGTGATGATCGGCGCGTAATCCAAAAACGGAAAGCGGCGGCGGATGACCTCCGTATACCCCGCCGTGGTCTTCCCGTCCTTGCGGATGAGATCCCATTTGTTGACGACGATGATGCAGGCCCGTCCCGCTTCGTGAATGAAACCCGCGATGCGTTCGTCCTGCTCGGTGGGGGGCGAGGTGGCCTCGAGCAGGAACAGGACCACGTGGCTCTCCTTGATGCTGCGCAGGGATCTCACGACCGCGAAACGTTCGAAACCCCGCGCGATTTTCTTCGGAGCGCGCAGGCCCGCGGTGTCCACCACCTCAAAGGTTTTCCCCGCGTGCTCGAAGCGGGCATCCACCGCATCGCGCGTCGTGCCGGGCGCTTCGGAGACCAGCATGCGGTTTTCACCGAGCAGCTTGTTCACCAGCGAGGACTTGCCCACATTGGGCCGCCCGGCTACGGCCAGCTTGATCAGGAGCTCGTCCGGTTCCTCGCCGCCTGCGGAACCCCGGGGCAATTTCGCCCGCACGGCGTCCAGCAGTTCATCGATGCGTCGGCCATGGAGGGCCGAGACCGCATACGGCTGGTCGAAACCCAGCGACCAGAAGGCCTGGGCGTCCGCCTCGAGGCTTTCGTTGTCGATTTTATTGACCACGAGCAGCACGGGTTTGCGGGCGCGGCGCAGCCGGTCGGCCACCTGCCGGTCCGCGGGGGCGAGCGGCGTGCGCCCGTCCACCACCCACAGGATCAGGTCCGCCTCCGCCAGCGCGATTTGCGTCTGCTGCTGGATTTCCTCCGCCAGGCCGCCCCGGCTGTCCACTTCGATTCCGCCCGTATCCACGAGAATGAACTCCCGGTCCTGCCAGCGCGCCACGCCGCAGATGCGGTCACGCGTGATGCCCGGCATCTCGTCCACGATGGCCCGGGCTTTTCCGGTGAGACGGTTGAAGAGTGCGGATTTCCCCACGTTCGGCCGCCCGATCAGGGCGACGACTGCCTGTTTCATGCCGGATTCACCTCAAGATGGAGCGGATCAGGCCGCGGGGATCGCGGACCCGCCGCACCTGGACGCCGAGTTGTCGGGCGAAAGCGCGCACCGGCAGGTCGTCCAAAAAAACATCGTGTCCCGCGCGGATCATGTCCCGCGCCAGCAATACCCGCTCTCCGCCCCGGACCCGCGGACGCAAGGCCCGCAGCAGGTCCGCGCCGCACAGCAGGCCGGTCACCGTCACCCGTCTTCCCAGCAGGCGGTTGGGCACCGGGAGCACGCGCAGAGTGAGGCCCCGGACACGGCGCAGGGGTTGTAAGGCCGCGGATACCGTGGCGGCCGCCAGTTCGCCCGTCGGAATCAGGACGCGCCGCGGCGGATTGATTCGCTCCGGCAGGCGGCGGCAGGCGGCCCTGACCTGCTCGAGAAACTGACGGGTGAGGCCCACGCCGTTCTCGATTTGAGGATACCCTTCATAGGCCCCGGCCGGCGGCAAGGGCTCCCGGGCCAGCAGATACCATTCATCCGTGGCGAATACGAACCGGCTCCCCAGCCGCGACCGGAACCGCGCCTGCCAGTGCGCCAGCCGAGACAGCACGGCGCGCGCGGCGGAGGGCGTGACCGGGCGCAACCGCGGCAGTCCCCGGCGATGCCGGGTCAGGCCCACGGGCACCAGGGCCAACGAACGCACGGCCGGATACAGGCGGCTTAAATCCGAAACCGTCCGCTCCAGGACCGCGCCGTCGTTGATGCCCGGGCACACGACCGCCTGGGTGTGCAGGACCACGCCCGCGGCGGCCAAACGCCGCAGCCAGGGCATGAGGGGCGGCAAGCCTTTCCGCCCGAGCAGACGCCCCCGGACTTCTTCCTCGGTGGCATGAACCGAGACAAACAGGGGAGACAGCCCCAGACGCCGCACCCGTTCCAAGTCCCGATGGTTGAAGTGAGTCAGCGTGATGTAATTGCCGTACAGAAAGGAATGACGGTAATCCTCGTCCTTCTGGTACAGGCTCGGGCGCAGGCCGCGGGGCAATTGGTCCACGAAACAGAAGAGGCAGCGGTTCCCGCACCGTCGCGGTGCGGGGGGCGCCAGCCGGGCCCCCCAGGCCTGGCCCGGGGCGCGCCGCACGGCGAGACTCCGCACCCGCGCGCCGCGGCGGAGGCGGAGTGAGAATTTTTCCTCCGCGGCGGCGTAAGCCACATCCAGGGCGTCGGCCACCCGCCGGCCGTTGACCGCAAGAATACCATCGCCCGCGCGCAAGCCGGCCGCGGCCGCCGGCGAGCCCGGCGCCACGGCGGTGATCCGTACGCCTTCCGCCTTCATGCCGAGGCTAGATCCAGGTGCACCCGCAGGATTTCCGCCACGCTCCAGGCCCGGGCAATGCAGCCCCGCGCCGTGTGGGGCGGGTCGCCGTCGAACATTTCGGACAGTGTCCCCAGCCCGGCCTCCCGCAGATGGGACTGGAAAGGCGCCAGCAGCTGGCGCAGTTCCGCTTGGACGCGGGGGTTCGATCCTTCCAGCCGCACCAGAGCGTCCGCGTAGGGCCCCAGCAGCCACGGCCACACCGTACCCTGGTAGGAAGCGCCTTCGCGCGTCAGGAGATCGCCCTCGTACTTGCCGCGGTAGTGGGCATCCCTCGGTTCCAGGGTGCGGAAGCCGAAGCTCGTCAGGAGTTCCTGCTTCAGCAAGGCCAGGGCTTTTTGCGCCCGTTCCCCGGTCACGAGGGGATAAGGCAAGGAAAAGGCGAACAATTGATTGGGCCGCAGGGTCGGGTCCTGGAAATTTTCCTCGATCCGGTCGAACAAACAACCCCGTTCTTCGTTCCAGTACAGGAGATTGAAGGATTCCAGAACCTTGTCGGCGAGTTTGGCCCAGCGCTCCTTTTCCTCGCGCTCTCCCGTGTCCTCCGCCAGATCCCGGAGAAGGCAGAGCGCGTTGTACCACAGGGCGTTGACTTCCACGGGCTTTCCGGACCGGGGGGTGATGATCCAGTCGCCGACCTGGGCTTCCATCCAGGTCATCTGGGCGGCTTCTTCGGGCAAGTTGATCAGGCCGTCGTCGTCCATCCGGATGCGGTAGCGCGTACCCTTCACGTAAAAATCGGCGATCTCACGGAGCTTCGGCAGCATCTTCTTGCGGACGAAGCCGTGGTCGCCGGTGGCCCGAAGGTAGTGATAGACCGCCTGGAACAGCCACAGGGAGGCATCCACGGCGTTGTAGTCGGCCTGGGAGGTCTCTTCCGTGAAGTGGTTGGGCACGAGGCCGTCCTGGAGGGAGTGGGCGAAGGTGGTCAGGATCGCGCGCGCCTCCGCGTACCTCCCGGTACTGAGGGTCAGGCCGGGCAGGGAGATCAAGGCATCGCGCCCGCAGTCGCCCAGCCAGGGGTAACCCGCCAGCACGCTCAGACTCTGCTCGCGGCGCACGAGGAATTGATCGGCGGCCAGCAGCAGGCTGCGCCCGAGGGCGTCGCTTTCCGGGCGGCCGGCGACCAGGTGGCTGCGACGGTCGACCTCGGCCTGGGCCGCCGCCTCGGGGTCCGGTTTCTCCAGCGCGTCCACGGTGGCGGCGATATAGGCCGTCTGCTCGGGGCTGAGTTCGAAGCCCAGTACCCCCGGCGAAAACAAGTCCTCCTCGCATTCCAGGTTCCGTTCTTTTTCCCGGATGTACAGGAGATGCTGATACCAGAGGGCGGAATGCTCGAAGGCCTGGGCGTTGTGATAGAGGTGCAGGGTGGGCAGGTTCCCGTCCGGAATCAGGTGGATGACCTGCGCCTGGACGTCGTGGTGGGTGTTGATGAAGTGCCGTTCCCGTTTGCGCAGGTGCAGCCCGCGGAAATTCATTTGCGGCCGCACCGAGAGCTGCACGCTGCCGCCGACGGGCGCCAGCAGGCGGTAGAGGATCCAGGTCAGGTTATGACCCCGGGTCATGAGAACGCGTTTTTCCAGCAGGACGTCGGCCAGGCGGTACACGAATACCGGGAAAGGGTCCAGGCGGAATTCCTCGAGGTGCAGGTAGCCGTGCGGCGAAATGACTTCCTGGTACTGATGGGTGGACAGCGGATATTTTTGCCCGCGATAAACGGCCGTCTCCTCCAATTGCGACAGCAGCATGACCCGGTGCAGCGGCGGCTCCGTCGAAGCGGCCAGAAGGGCGTGGTAACTGCGCGTGTGCAGACCCGCCACCGTGCCGCTGGCGTAGCCTCCGAGGCCGTTGGTTTCCAGCCACTCCTTGCGCGCGGCCAGATCCAATTTTCCGCAGACGTCGCGTCCGAAGGCAATCATGGGGATTTAAACCTCCTCGCCATCCGGGACGCGGATCACCGGGCGCAGGCGGTCCTCGCGCCGGAGGGCCCAGGCGAGCGCGAGCGCAAGCACCGATCCCGCCAGGAGAATCAGGGCGGCCGGCTGGGCCAGCAGGCGGTCCACGCCCAAGGTCAGCAGAACCGCGTAGAGGCCCAAATTCAGCACGAGCGCCTGCAGCAATCCGGCCATGAGCAGCGCCGCCGGCTGGGCGACCAGGGCCCGCAGAACCTTGCCGGCCGCCCAGGCCGCCAGCCCGTACACCAGGGCCTGGCCGGCGGCCGTCAATACGGCGGGCAGGTAGGTGAAATACATCCGCCCCGCGGCGGAGAGCCAGGCGAGGTCCAGCTTCTCCAGGGCCTTCATCAGGAACGTCACCCAGGTAAACCAGAACAGGGACAGGCCGACGGCCGCGGAAGGCGAGGTGCCGGGCCACAGCCTCTCCAGGATGCGCGCGCAGCCGATCCGGGCGCAAAAGGCGTCCCAACGCAAGGCCTTGAGCAGCGAGGTGCTGAGGTACTTGATGAATTCAGAGACGAACAGCCCCAGAATGAAGATCGCCACCGCGTACAGCGCGGAACGCACTTGATCCAGCAGGGCGCTGGAGAACTGCCCGATTTGATTGGACAGGAAAATTTTTGACAGCTGGGGATCCATGTCTTACCTCCCGCATTTGCATCAAAGATTGAACCGCCACGCCCAGAACAGCACGACCAAGCCCAGAAGCAGGCGGTACCAGACGAATCCATACAGCTTCCCGCGGCGCAGGTAATCCAGCAGCCAGCGGATGCAGACGAAGCCCGCTGCCGCCGCGGCGGCCGCCCCCAGTCCGGCGAGTGCCAATTCCCGGGGTGTCCCCACAAGCAGCAGGTCCTTGGCTTTCACTGCGAAGGCGCCGGCAATGATCGGAATGGACAGCAGGAAACTGAAGCGGGCGGCCGCTTCGCGTTTCAAGCCCAGCGCCAAACCTGCCGTGAGCGTGACCCCGGAACGGGACACCCCCGGCATGAGGGCCAGGGCCTGGGCCAACCCCACCGCCAAGGCGGCGGGCAGATCCAGCTGGGGCAGTTCCTTCCGCTGCCGGGACAGGCGTTCGGCCAAGCCCAGGAACACCCCGAAGACGATCAGCCAGCACGCCACCCAGGCAGGCTTTCGGAAAATCGTGGCCACGGTTTCCTCGAACGCCAACCCGGCCGCCACCGCCGGCAGCGTGGCCCAAAACAAGTACCAGGCCAGGCGGGCATCCGCGTTCTCGCGCGGCGCGGGCCGGCGCCAGGAGAGGCACCAGGCGCGAACCAGCGAGAGGATGTCCCGCCGGAAATACAGGACCACGCCCAGCAGCGTGCCGCCGTGCAGGGCCACGTCGAACGCCAGCGAATTCAGCAGAGGAGTATGCCAGCCCAACATTTTCGGCAGCAGGGTCAGATGGGCGGAACTGCTGATCGGCAGAAACTCCGTCAGGCCCTGCACAATGCCCAGGGCCGCGGCCTCCCACGCAATCATGAAGCGGTCCGGCGCGTCAACGGCAAGATGGCCTGTTCTCCTTTAAGCTTGGCCGGCGGGCCGTCTGACACCGGCCCGGTCGTGAGACGCTGCTTGTCTCAACTCCAGCGCGATTGTTTCTGGTAATTCTCCTGTTTCAGGATTTCCAGAAAGATACTGACCAGCTCCGGGTCGAACTGGCGGCCGGAGTACAGTTTGAGCTGTTCGATGGCCTCCTCGCGGGTCAGGGCCTTGCGGTAGGGCCGGTCGGAAGTCATGGCGTCGAAGGAATCCGCGATCTGCAGGATGCGGGAGAGGAGCGGAATGGCCTGACCCTGCAGGTGGTCGGGATAGCCGTTGCCGTCGAAATGCTCATGGTGGTGGCGTACGATTTGGGACACTTCGCTCAAGTTGTGCACGGAGGACAGGATTTCCTGGCCGATGATCGGATGCTGTTCGATGGCCCGGCGCTCCTCGGGCGTCAAGGGCTCCACTTTGCGCAGAATATTGTCTTCGATGCCGATTTTGCCCACGTCGTGCAGCAGGGCGGCCTTGCGCACCATTTCGATTTCCCGGGTTGAAAGGTTCAGGGCCTTGGCGATGGAAGTGCCGTACTCGATCACCGCCTCGGAATGGTCGTGGGTGTAGTGGTCTTTGGCCTCGATGGCGGCGGCGAGCGACTTGATGGTGTCCCAGAAGGCTTTTTCGAGCTCCTCGAAAAGATTGGCGTCGTTGATGGCGATGGCGGCCTGAGCCGCGATGCCGCGCAGAAACGTCTCCGCCTTGGCGTCGAAGGGCTGGTCGCCCTGGTAGCGGGCGGTCAAAATGGCGCCCAAAAGTTGGTCCTTGACCACGAGCGGCACCAGGAACAAATCCTTGTAGCCGAGCACGGTCGCCAGCTTTTCCAGGGGAAACCGGCGCGGCTGTTTTTCGGCGTATATCACGGCGCGTTGTTGCAGCTCCTTCAGGGTAAAAATCAGGTCCGAGCTGTGAAGAATGAGAGTATGGAAGAACGGAGCGCGGTGCGGCGGCAGGCCCAAGGCCTTGACCGGCAAATAAATTTTCTTGTCCAGCTCCCAGAGGAAGACGGTGCTGACCTCGAACTGGAGTACGTCCTTCAAAATGGTCGTGATCCGGGTCAAAACCTCATCCAAAGAGCCCAGAGTGCCGATGTCCTCGGCCACCTGCTGCAGGGTGTTGGCGATCTGGATTTCCTCGCGCAGTTCCGTCACCAGCTGGAGATTCCGGAAGGCGATGGAGGCCTGTTGCGCGAACAGGCGCGCGTTTTCGATTTCCTCCAGGGTGAAATTGCGCAGCTTGCCCCGGCTGTAGATATTCAGCAGACCCACGACGTTTTTTCCCAGGTGCAGGGCCACGGTCAGGGCGCTCACGAGACCCTCCCGCCGGATCAACTCCAGGTCCCCGAATGGCGAGCGCTGTAGGTCCAGGGTGACCAGGTAGTCCTGGCCGGCGGCGAGCAGGGGCTGGATGCGCTGGAAGGGAATGCGCTGGTTCAGGTAGTCGGCGCTTAACCCGCTGCCGGTCCGCAAGACCATGTTCTCCTGCTTGGTATCCCAGAGCATGATCGAAACCGCTTCGGCCTGAAAAAAATCCACGGCCGTGGCCGCGAGTCCCTGCAAGGCTTGGTCCAAGGATACGTCCATGGTCAGGCTCATGCTGGCCTGACGGAAAATCGTCAGGCGATGGCGGTAGGTGTGGACTTCGCTTTCCAGCAGCTCCACCCGTTGTTGCAGTTCCAGGAAGGGATTGGCCGAGGTTGAAGAGTCCTGACCCGCCGGAGAACGCTTGTGTTCGGGCCGAGGTTTCTGAACGCGCGCCGGGCGGGTTCGCCCCTGCTGCCGCTGTTTTCGGGAATGTGAAGTTGACATGGAATAAGCCCCCGAGATATTGGCGCTGCAGCCGCCACGCTGTTTTTGCCGGCACCCTGTCCGCTTCGGGCCAACCTCTGCGGACGGGCGCGGGCGATCTTGGCAATTCCAATCCATGCAATAAAAATCACTGCGTATGAAAAATCATTATAAGTCGCGAGGCGAAAAGGTGCAAGCGAATAACCCGGCGGCCTGCAAGCAATCCCTGCCTCACTATCCGGGCGGGAAAAAGCAGGTCGAAAGGTTCCGGATCCCGACTGGCTTGAAACGGAAAACGGCTAAATCGGAGTGTGCGGGTTGAAGGCCTGCAGGGACGGCGGTTCATTCAAAACCGGGATGGGAGCCCTGTTTTTCGGGAGTTCCAATTCCCCCGCCCGGGGCGAAAATCAACCGCCGGCGATGATTTTCAGGGCCCGCTTCTGCTGGTTGGGGTACAAATCCACAGGCACGCGTTCGCGGCCCAACGCCTGAAACACCATATGCCGGGCGCACTGTTCATTGTCGCCCAGGCAATATTTCTCCTTGTAAATCAGGAGCATGGCGGGAATGTCCTGCATTTTGTCGTTAAAAAAAGGACAACGGGCCAGGCAAACACATTCAGGCATGATCTTCTCCTCCCTTCGGATAATTTCATTATCAATGAATTTTGAAATTTTGTAAATACTATCTTTGCCCTCTCCGGGTCCAGCAAATGCTTTACAGCCGCCCGGTCCTGTGGCAAAATATGGCCAATTCCGCAAACCCGGGAGTGTGATCTTATGCCAAAGTCTTCGAGCCGTGTCCGAACCGTTCGCGCAACCCGTGGGAAGCGCCCCGCAGCCAAAAGGCCTGGAAAGCGGGGCTCGGCGGCGAGCCAGGCCAATGTCTCCCAGATCCCCGACCGGATCCGCCGCCTGATCAATTCTTCGCTCGACATGGACAAGGTTTTGAATTTATCCATGGAACTCATGGAGAAGTGCACGGGCGCCACGGCCTCCTCGATTTTATTGTATGACGAGGACGCCAACGAGTTGAAGTTTTACCTGGCCACCGGAGACAGCAAGGACATCCTCAAGATCATCCGCATGCCCGCGGATCAAGGCGTGGCGGGACGCGCCTTCCAGACCGGACGCACGCTGTTAATCCCCGAGGCGGCGAAAAGCCCCTTCTTTTACAAGCAGGTGGACGAAAAGTCCAAATTCGTGACCCGGAATTTGATTGCAACCCCGATCGAGGTCCAGGGCAAGCGCATCGGCGTCATCGAGGTCTTGAACAAGGCCCAGGGCACGTTTCGTCCTCGGGATTCGAAGACCCTGCAGATGATTTCCCGGGAAATTTCCATCGCCATTGAAAACGCGCGCTTGTACGACGAGGTAAAGCGAGCCTATATCGAAAGCATGCTGAAGATGGCCAAGGCGGAGAAGTTGCGGGATAATGACACGGGCCTGCACATCGAACGCACGGGCGAGTATGCCTACCGCTTGGGGCCCTCCTTGGGGTTTGCCGCGCGGGACTTGGAAAACCTGAAGGTTTCGATGATGATGCATGATATCGGCAAGGTGGCCACCCCCGACGCCGTCCTGCTCAAGCCCGGCAAACTGGACCCGGGAGAATGGGCCGTGATGCAGCAGCACACCACCCGTGGCGGCGAGATCCTGGGCCGGGGCGAACACATGAAAATCGCCGTGGACATTGCCACCTGCCATCATGAAAAATGGGATGGCTCCGGCTATCCGCGGCGCATCGACGGCGCCCGCATTCCGCTGGCGGCGCGCCTGGCTGCCATCATCGACGTTTTCGACGCCCTCTCCTCCAAGCGGCCGTACAAGGACCCCTTCCCGCCCGAGCAGGTGCTGCAAATCCTCCGCGAGGGCAAGGGTACTCATTTTGACCCGCACATCCTGGATTTATTCACCGACCGCATCGAGGAAATGCGCGAAGTCTACCGGAACATGTGCTGACCCTCGGCTGACTCCGGAGCGTATCCTTCCTGCTTCACAAGTGTTCCAATAAAATTTTTACGCCCAGGGCGATGAGGATCAATCCTCCCGCCGCATCCAGCCGCCTGCCGAACCAACGGCCGAGATGGCTCCCGAGCCGCATGCAGGCCGCCGTGACCACGGCGGTGACCAGTCCAATGACGGTTGCCGGCAGCCACACGGAATATTCGAGGAACGCAAACGACAAACCCACCGCATAGGCATCGAGGCTGGTGGCCAGGGCCAGGAACCCGAGCGTCCACCCGCGGGTCGGATCCCGCGCCGGGTCCGTGATGGTCCGCGGCCGGAAAGAATCCCACAGCATGTGTCCCCCCACCCCCAGCAGCAGGATGAAGGCCGCCCAGGGATGGAAAAACCGCATGGAGGCGGACACCCCCGTCCCCGTCGCCCAGCCCAGGAGCGGCATCAGGAACTGGAATCCGCCGAACGCAAAGACCACGCGGAAGGTTTGCGCCCAATTGACCCGGCGCAACTGCAGGCTGGCCGCCACGGCCACCGCGCCGGCATCCAGGGCCAAGGCCAGACCGAGACCCAGCAGCGTAGGCAGTCCCATTTCCGTTCTCCCTTCCTGTCCCTCGGAGGCAATCGTTTCCGGGCTCACGCCCCCGGGGGAATCATTCGCGGAGCGGCCCGCCCCGTTCCGACAAAAATCACAAAACCGGGAATTCGCTTTTATGTTATGCTATTCCCAGCGCCGATTCAGCCGGAGCCGGCTCCTGCCGCCAACGCCGGTCGCGAGGAACCATGGCCAAACCTAATCACAAGCCCCCACAGGACCAGGAACTGGCCCGGTTGATCCCGAGGCTGGAGGCCAAGCTCGCTCAGGATGAGGGTGATATCCTTTCCTATTACGAGCTGGCCGCCGTGCATCATCTGCGGGGCGATCGGGCGCGCATGCTTAAAACCCTGAAGCGGCTGCTCGCGCGGGAGCCGGATCTGTCGCTGGCCCACTGGCTGTTGGGCTGGGCCAGCGGCGAAGAGGGCCGTTCCTCCCAGGCGGCCGCGGCTTTCCAACGCGCGGTGAACAGCATCCGCCGGGGCCTGGACCAGGAGGAGAATGAAACCCCGCCGCCGGGAAGACCCGATGCCGCGTCCAGGCGCGACATCGGCACGTACAAGGAGATGTACACCAATGACCCGAATTACGCCGAGGTTAAATACTATCAGAAAGTTGTCGAGGCGGATCAGCAAAATTTCGAACAGGCTTTCTTGCTCGGATTGGCCTACAAGCGGCTGGGCTGGTATTATGCGGCCCTGGAGGCTTTCAAGCAGGTGCTTAAAATCAATCCCGATTACGACGAGGCGCTCTTTGAACTGGGCAATACCTACAAGCACCTGAACCGTCTCGCCGAGGCGGTCAAGGCCTACTCCCGCGCCGTGACGCTCAACCCCGGCGTGGCCGCCCCCAGGTTCCAACTGGGTCTGGCCTACCTGAAGCTGGGCGACCAACCCTCGGCCCGGCGGGAGCAGCAGGCTTTGAAAAAACTGGATCCCGACCTGGCCAGCCAGCTGCGAGAAGCGATCGAAGCCTGAGCCGCGCCTCGGGGCGGCCGTCAGGACATGGCGGCGGCCCGGCTCTTGGTCCGCAACCACTCGAACACCGCCCAGGTGGCGTCCAGATCTTCCTGATTATAGGTGAAGATCTCGTCCATGACCCGGGCGCGGGCGGATTCGTCCTCGGTTTCCACGGCCTCGATGTATTTGGCCATGGACCACTCGCCGCCGAAATTTTCCTGGCTGCGCTCGAAACCAATGTAGCGTTCAACGACCTTCAGCCCGTAGCTGGGCAAGGGCAAGGCCAAGGCCCGCTGGGTCACCTCCAGAAGATCACAGAGGTTGTCGAGCACGCGTTGGGCCACGTCCTGCGGATCACCGTAGCGCCGAATGTACATTTTCAGATGAGTTTTCTCGTAATTGGCCCAATGCAGGAAAGGCAGGTCGCCGTACGCGGCGAAGGTCGCGGCGGCCCGGCTCAGGAAATCCTCCCAGCCCTGCCGGTCCCCGTCCGGGCCGAATCCCGCCACCGCCGCCTCATAAGGTCCCGGCCGTTCCCCGCGGACCTGAAGCCCCCACAAGTAGATCTTCTGCAATTCGTCGAATTGGGGAGGCAGGCCTTCCAAGTCGAACATCACGAAGTTGGGTCCGGAGGGCAGTTCGGGCGCCCGCAACAGTTCCTCGCGGCCGGAGGCCAGGGCCCGGGCCATGCGCAGGATTCCCGCCGCGTCTCTCCCTACGCGCCTGGTTCCGGCTTTGGTCCGCTTCCGAAAGTCGGCCAGGGTCTCCGGCGTGAAACGGCCCAGGAATTGTTCCACGGTCTGGATCCCCGCAGACCGGAGGGACTTGGCCAGATCCTGGTCCACGCCCAGGACGCGCGCGACGTCGCGACCGTGTTCGGCCCGGGACCAGCAGTGGTCGCGAAATGCACAAGGCCGGCATTTGCTCCATCCCACCGGGCTGTAAGGCTCCTCGGTTGCCGTCCGGATGCGCAACAGATCCGTCAGCGCATCCAGAACCCGCGCTTCTCCGGCATAATCGAAGGGGTGGATCTCCCCCGTGCCGTCCAGGATCTCCAGGCGGGCCGGGGGATGGCCGAAATTTCTTTCGTACAGCCAGCCGTAAATCTGCAACTGCAAATCAATTTCCGGTGTGCACTCGGCGCTGGGGCGCCGGCTGAGCTTGACGTCTCGGATCGCGTAACCTGCCGGCGTGGCCAGCATGAAATCCGGTTCACCGTGAATTTCACAGGCCATGCCTTCCAGGCTCACCTCGCCGCCTAACCAGGGATGATACAGCACAGGGTGGCCGGCCTGCACGGCCTGAAGCGTTTCCCGCGCACGGTTCGGGGCGGGCACGGCGGCCAAATTCAGGAAGCCGGGAAAATTTGCCAGCTGGGCCGCTTCATAGCGTTCCCCCAGGCGCAGCAGGACTTGTTCATAGGGTCCCGGCGGGGCGGCCGGCTGCCCGGCCTGGTGCAGATAAACCCGCCGTTCGCAGGTCTGGGGGCGGTGGAGGAGGTACGGATCCGTGGCGGTGAATTTCATTTTTCCGGTGGCGGTCAAGCGCTTTCGCGGTTCATCTGCGCCAGGGTCGTTTGCGCGGCCAAAGCCACGGATTCCTCGGGCGCGGCGCTCTCCAAAGACTCCACCACCGGAGCCAGCAGGCGCGGCAGCGGACCACCCCCGCGAATCTGTGCCTTGAGCACATGATGGGCGCCTTCGCGCAAGCGGACCGATTCGGGGTGCCGGCTTAAGGCCCCCAGCAGGTCCGGAACCGCCGCCGGTCCCAGGGCGATCAAGGCTTTGGCGGCGAGCCAGCGCACGTCGCGCGAGGCGTCTTCCAGGCTGGCGCACAAATCCCTGCCGGCGGCGGGATCGGCGATGGCCTCCAGGGCCTTGACCGCCTCCCAGCGGACCTGTTCGGAGCCGGTGCGCACGCCCCGCAGCAGAACCGGCACCGCCGCCCGGCCGTGCCGGACCAGCTCGGCACGCGCGCGTTCCCGGGTCAGGCCGTCTTTGCTGTTCAGCGCTGCCAGCCATTTCTCGTGTTGCGCGTCCGGGGACGCATCCCCCGCCTGCCGGTGGTTTGCTTCCCTGCCAGACATCCTCTCCACCTCCAGTCACTGCCCGCCGGCTCCAGCCCCGGGCGGGTCCTACAGTCCCACGGGTTTCGGGCCGCGGTGTTCCTGTCCCTTGGCGATGCCCAGGTATAAGGCGCTGTTAATGAGGCCGATGTGGCTGAAGGCCTGGGGAAAATTGCCGAGGAGCTTGCGGGTGCCGGCATCCACCTCTTCGGACAACAGCCCCAGGGAACTGATGTAGGTCAGGACGCGTTTGAAAATGCCCTCCGCTTCCCCCACCCGGCCGGCCAAGGACAGGGCCTTGACCAGCCAGAAGGAGCAAAGCAGGAAACTCCCCTCGCGCCCCGGCAAACCGTCCAGCACCTGGTAGCGCCGGACCAGCCCGTTTTCCACCAGCAGGTGCCCCAGGACCGCGTCGATCGTGCCCAAATTCCTGGGATCATCGGCGGGCAGAAAATTCATGAAGGGGATCAGGAGATTGGTGGCGTCCAGGGTTTCGCCGTCGAAAGCCTGCACGAAACTGTTGAGCCGCCGGCTGAATCCCCGTTCCAAGATCGCCTCCCGGATATCCGCCGCGCACTTTTCCCAGGCGGCCAGCGGAGCCTCGAAGTTTTTCAGGCGGGCGATCTTCAAACCCCGGTCCAGCGCCACCCAGCACATGAGTTTGGAATAGACGTAATGCCGCGGGCCGCTGCGCATTTCCCAGATCCCCGAATCCGGCTGGTCCCATACTTGGCTCACATAGTCGACCAGGTTGCGGATGTTTTTCCAGTCACCGGAGCCCAAGGCCTCGCCGTAGCGTGTGGTTTCATACAAGGCGTTGATCAGCTCCCCGTAGATGTCGTGCTGTTTTTGCAGGGCGGCGCCGTTGCCGATGCGCACGGGGCTGGAATCCTTGTACCCCGAAAGATGCTGCAGGACTTTTTCCTCCAAGTCCGCTTCGCCGTGCAGTCCGTACAGGATTTGCAGGCGCTCGGGATCCTTCGCCCGCTGGAGCACTCCCTTGATCCAGCGGTGAAAGGCCTGAGCTTCCCGGACATGGCCCAGATGAAACAGGGCCTGAACCGTGAAGGCGGAATCCCGGATCCAGGCATAACGGTAGTCCCAGTTCCGCAGTCCCCCGATGCGTTCGGGCAAGGAGGTGGTGGCGGCCGCGGCGATCGCGCCCGTATCGGGATTGGCCAGGAGTTTCAAGACCAGCCCGGAACGAATCACCAGGTCCTTCCAGGGGGCCTCCACCATGGACAAGGACGGATCGGTATGATGGGCCCAATGCTGCCAGTACTGCCTGGTTTGCCGCCGGTGCGCGTCGCATTCCCCGGGCGTCAAGCGGATGGGCGCTCCGAACTGCAGCACGCACCAGGCCTGGTCGCCGGCGCGGCCGGCGATGACCCCGGAGGCCTCGCCGGCCAGCACCCGCGGTGTCACGGGCACCTGCAGGAAAAGCTCGCCGTCGCCGCCGGGCCGGCGGGCCCTCACGCCGTGGGCCTGGGCCTCCAGTTCCGGCATCACCGCGCCATAGTCCCAGCGCGGCCGGAAGCGAAAGACCATCTCCACTTCGCCTTTCACCCACTCGAGCCTGCGGAACACCGCGCGCATGAAGTCCTGGTTCCCGGGCCTCTTGACGGGCATGAAATCCGTGACGTTCACGATTCCCAGGGGCGTGGTAAAGGTGGTGCGGAGGAGGTTGGTATCATCCTCATAGGCTTGGATGGATTTGTACTTGGTGATCGGCCGCAGGGACAGGTGGCCGCCGCGTTCGACGTCGAGCAGGGCGGCGAACTGGGCGGGCGATTCCAGATACGGGAAGCACAGCCAGTCAATGGAGCCGTCGCGCCCAATCAGGGCACAGGTCTCCAGGTTGCCGATGATCCCGTAGTCCTCCAAGTCCTTGAACGCCGTTTCGGCCATGCGCCGCTCCTAGTGCCCGAGCGCGCGGGGATGCCGGCCCTCGCGCCAGTGGGCCTCGATCTCCTCCAGCGTGCGGCCTTTGGTCTCGGGCACCAGGAAGAAGGAGAAGAACCAAGCGACGATCCCGACCACCGCGTAAAGCCAGAAGGCTCCGGGCCGGCCCAGGGCCTGCACCAGGGTCAGGAAGGTCACGGCCACGATCAGGTTCGCGGCCCAATTGGTCACGGTTGCGGCGCTCATGGCCAGGCCGCGCACCTTGAGCGGATAGATTTCCGAAATCAACAGCCAGAATACCGGGCCCAGGCCGATGGCGAAGGAGCCCACGTACAGCATCAGGCTGGCCACCGCGATCACGCCCAGGAAGGGGGAGGTTCCGGCCACTTGGAAGGCCATGCCGAGCGCGCCCAGGCCGATCACCATGCCCGCCATTCCCGTGAGCAGGAGCGGTCGGCGGCCCACCTTGTCGAGCAGCATCAGGGACACGAAGGTGAGGGCCATGTTGACGACGCCCACGCCCACGGTCGCCAGGATGGCCGCGGCCGAGGACTTGATGCCGGCGAACTGGAAGATGGTGGGCGCATAGTAGATGACCGTGTTGATGCCCGTGACCTGCTGCAGGACCGCCAGCCCCAGGCCAACGATCAGGGCCGGGCGCAGGGAGGCTTGCAGTAATTCGGACCAGCCGTGGCCGGCCTGGCGCTCCAGACTGTGCTGGATCTCCCGCACTTCCTGGTCCACATCCGTGCCCTCGGGGCGGATCCTGGTCAGCACGCGGCGGGCCTCGTCGGCCCGTCCCCGGCTGGTCAGCCAGCGCGGACTGTCCGGCATGAAGAACATGCCCACCCCCAGCGCTGCCGAAGGAATCGCCGCCAGGGCGAACATGCCCCGCCAGTCGTGCGTAGCCGCCAGCGCGTACCCCGCCAGGTAGGAGATCACGATGCCGAAGGTGATCGCGAACTGGTTCAAGGACACCAAACGGCCGCGGACGCGCACCGGCGAAACCTCGGAGATATACATGGGCGCGGCAAAAGAGGCGGCGCCGATGGCCAGGCCCAGGATGACCCGGCCGGTGATGAGCCAGGACAGCACGGGCGCCAGGGCCGTGCCGATGGCCCCGCCGGTGAAGAGCAGGGCCGCCACCAGGATGAGCTTGCGCCGGCCCCACAGATCCGTGAGCCGGCCGCCGGCCGCCGCGCCCAGCACCGCCCCCAGCAGCACCGCGCTGACCACGATCTCTTTCCAGGTCGAGGACAGGTTGAACTGTTTGCCGATGAACAGGATGGCGCTCGAGATGACCCCCGTGTCGTAGCCGAACAACAGCCCACCCACGGCCGAGATCGCGGCCGCCCAATAGACGAAGGCCGGTTGTTTGCCGAGCGCCAGCGGTGATTGGTCTGCCATGGCCCCTCCGAGCCTACGCCTGGGCCTGAGCCCGGACTTTTTCCTTGCTGAGCATGCTGGGCGCGCGCCGGTCGAAGATCTTGTAGGCCCACAGCTTGACGAAGTCGTTGACCACGAACCAGGCCAGGGCATAGCCCCAGATCAGCAGGATCCACTTCCAGTGCACCGGGGCCATGAGGATGCCGAACCCGGCCGCCAGGGTCGCCATGATCTTGGTGATGACCGCGGACCAGAACAGGATGCCGGAGGGCGCGAACGACCAGAAGGGCCCCCGGGTGCGGGTCAGGAAGATGGTCAGGTGGCCGGCGACCGCGAGCTTGAGGAACATGAAGGTCTGGATGGCTTCCCGCCCGATATGGAACACGCGCTCGGCCAGGAAGAACAGGCCGAACGAGGCGATCACGCCCAGCACGCCCAGGGTGCTGCTGATGCCCAGGACCAGGGGCATGTCCCAGGCCTCGGGCTGCGGCGACATGCGCGTGCGGTCGTAGGCGATGGCCAGGATCGGACCGTCGTTGAGCAGGGCCAGGAGCACGATCATGACCGCGGTCACGGGGTAGAAATTGAACACCAGGATGGACAGGGTCATGAACAACAGGACCCGCACGGTCTCGGCGATGCGGTAGATGGAGTAACTGTTCATGCGCTGGAAGATGCGGCGCGCCTCCTTGATGGCGTCGATGATGACCGACAGCCCCGGCGTGGTCAGGACGATGTCGGCGGCCGAGCGGGCCGCATCCGTGGCCCCGGACACCGCGATGCCCACGTCGGCCTTCTTCAGGGCCGGGGCGTCGTTGACGCCGTCGCCGGTCATGCCCGTGATGTGCTTGCGCTGCTGCAGCACCTCCACGATGTGGTACTTGTGCTCAGGATAAACCTGGGCGAAGCCGTCGGCCTTTTCGATGGAGTCGGCCAGTTGCGTGCTCTCGTGCTGCTTGGTCTCGCCGAAGCCCTCGGCATCGAGGATGTTCTGGCCCAGGCCCAGCTGGCGCGCGATCTCCTTGGCAATGGCCACCTGGTCGCCCGTGACCATCTTGAGCTTGACGCCCATCTCGCGTGCGGTCTGGATCGTGCTCTTGGAGTCCTCGCGCGGCGGATCGGAGAGCGGGAGCACGCCCAGGAATTTCCAGTCTTCTCCGTGGTCAGCGCGGGCCACGCCCAGGGCCCGGTAGCCGCGGCCCGCGAACTCCTCAATCTTCTTCTTGACCTCCTCTTCCCCTCCCGGCACATCCTTGGCCAGCTTCAGGATCACCTGCGGAGCGCCCTTGGTGGTCTTGAAGGTCTTGCCGTCCTTGGTCTTGACCGTGGCCTCGGTACGTTTGTGCACCGGATCGAAGGGCATGAAATGCTGGACCTCGTATTGCTGCTTGAGCTTGGCCTCGTCCTTGAGCCCGTCGAGCACGGCCATGTCGATCGCGTCCTGGTTCTCCCGGCGCGAGGCCAGGGCCCCGGCCAGGATGAGGTCGTCGTTGCTCACCTTGCCCACGGTGAATGGTTCCTGCAGCTTGAGCTGGTTCTGGGTGAGGGTGCCGGTCTTGTCCGAGCACAGGATGTCCGCCCCGGCCATCTCCTCGATGGACGCCAGGCGGGTCACGATCGCCTTTTTTTCGGCCAGCTTGCGCGCGCCCACGGCCATGGTCACGGACAGCACGGCCGGCATGGCCACCGGAATGGCGGCTACGGTCAGGATCAGGGCGAACTGCAGGGTGGTCATGAACTGGTCGCCGCGGAAGACCGCCACCACCAGGATCAGGATGACCAGAGCCAGGGCAATAACGATGAGGAAATCCCCGATTTTTAGGACCGCTTTTTGAAAATGGCTTTCCTTGTGGGCCGACTGCACCAGCTCGGCGGTCTTGCCGAAATACGTGTTCTGCCCCGTGCCGTAGACCACCGCGTCCACCTCGCCCTGTTTGAGGATGGAGCCCGAATACACCGCGTCGCCCTGCTTGCGGGTCACGGGCAGGGACTCGCCGGTCAGGGCGGACTGGTCCACCTGGACCTCGTCGCCCTGATAGAGGCGGGCGTCGGCCGGGATCACGTCGCCCAGGCGGATGCGGATGATGTCCCCGGGCACGAGCTCGCGGGCCGGGACGGAGGTCCACTGGCCGTCGCGCTTGACGCGTGCCTTGATGGCCAATTTGGATTTCAATGCCTCGATGGTGTTGTTGGCCTGGAACTCCTCCCAGAAGCCGACCACCGCATTCATGACCAGCAGTACCATGATGATCCAGAATTCGGGCCAGTGGTGGACCACCACGGACAGGATGGCCGCCACCTCGATCATCCAGGCAATCGGTCCCCAAAAGTGGGATAAAAACTGCACGAGGGGGCTGGTTTTCTTTTCCTGCAGTTCATTGAATCCGAACTGTTCCAGCCGCTTTTTCGCAGTCTCGTTGCTGAGGCCCTGTTCCGTGGTTTCCAGACGCCGCATAAAGTCGGCTATGGGCAAATTTTTCAATTCATCCAGCTGGGATTTCCCCGAAGCAACCTGCCCGTCTTTTTTCGCTTCCGACATCTCTCCACCCCTTTCCGGCAGGTTGCGGATCCGTTTTTCCGCCGGCAGCCTGAAAATGCATCATGGATCCGGACCGGCGCCCAAACCGCGCCGCATCCTTGAAGGCTGCAGGACTCCCCTTGCCTGCCCGGGAAATCCGCCATCCCACCTGTACAATACCGATACTTATAAGTCCAGGGTTATCTCGACAAAATCCGGGGTTTCTTCTTTTCGTTGATCTTTTTCCACCCGGCGGATCGGAAAAGACCTCGTGATCATTCGCTTTGCGGCGTGACGAAGAAGGACCGGAAGGAAGAAGCGCCGATCAAAGGGGCCCGGTGCGGGGCGGCGGCTGGGAACGATCCTGCTTCTTGGGAAGGGTGAAATGAAAACAAGCTCCGTGCGCATGCGGCGGCACGGGCGATACCACGCCCAGCCTGCCCCCATGCGCGTTCACCGCCAACTGGCAGAAAGTCAACCCCAGACCCGTCCCGGAAAACTGGCTGTCTTCCGCACGCACGCGGCAAAACATGTCGAAAATTCTCTCCTGGTGGCGCGGCGGGATCGGCTGGCCCCAATTGGTCACGCTTACCACCGCCGCTTTCTTTTTCGCGGTCACGGCAACCGTGATTTCGCTGCGGTCGGGGGCGTATTTGATGGCGTTGCTCAGCAAGTTGTTGATCACGCGCTCGATGATTTGCGCATCCAGGACCCATGGCAGTTCCGAAGGCCCCGGGGCCAGGCGGAATTCGAGCTGTTTTCCGCCCCTCGTCTGGGACATCAGGTCCAGGCAGCGCCGGGCCAGAACGATCAGGTCCGCCGTCTCCGGCTTGAGCTGGAACTCCTTGTCCTGCATGCGGCTGATCATGAGAATTTCCTCGATCATTTCCAGCAGGCGCTGCGCGTGGCCCACCGCCCCCAGGAGCAGGGCATGGAGGTCCGGCTCCAAGCCGAAGGTGTTGCGCGTGAAGAGCCGCAGCGTGCCGGAGATGGCGGCCAGCGGATTCTTCATGTCGTGGACGATCATGTGCGTTAAGGCTTCCTTGGCCTCCCCGAGTTCCTGCAACTCCCGGGTTTGCCGTTCCAGCTGCGCCCGGGAAAGCTCGAGGTTTTGGGTCCGCTCCTTGACCTTGGCTTCCAATTGCTGGTTGAGGATCAGCAATTCCAGGTTCTGGTTCACAATATCGTTGACGATCTCGGTATTTTCTTTCTTGAAGGCGTCCACCTGGATCTTGAGTTGGCGGATGCGGGCGGTATATTTTTCCATGAGGCTGGAAAAAGCCAGGCCGGAGTCGATTTCCGCGATGGATTCGCTGTCCAAAACGGGTGCGGGCCGCGCGGCGGGTTTCATTTCCGGAGGCTTCGGTTCTTCCCCGGATTTTGGGGGCAGCGGTCCGGAAAACCAGTTTTCAATTTCGGGCGCTGGATCCGCCATGGCGGCCGACCTCCGGATATTCGGCGTCGTGCGATATTTCCCTAGTGATATTTTCGGCTGGTTGCAGACAGGACTTAAAGAAATGAAAGTGGAAAGAGGGGGAGCTCCCCCTCTTGCGCCCGCATGTAGTCCGCTATGCCCCCCGGCAGAGTCGGGGGATTCCTCCCCCGACGCCCCCTAAGGTTCGATACGCTGTGACTTTAGCCTCGGCGAGACACCAGTCACACTGGATTTTCTTGGTGGAGGCGGCGGGAATCGAACCCGCGTCCGAAAGGGTTTTTACCGGACCTTCTACATGCTTAGCCTGGATTTTGCATCTCGCTTTTCACCCCTCCTCCGGGCCGGATGGGTGAAAAGCCAGCCCCGTTCATCTCGCTCCATCCGCCCCGGAGCCTAGGCGAAGGAGCCAACCCGCAAGCATGAGCCTTAGTCCCCCAGCGGGTAAGGAGGGCTAAGACGTGCAGCTTACGCTGCGAGTGCTAGTTCTGGTTCAGCAATTAATGGTTTCCACCATGATTAACGAGGGAAGATGGAGTCCTCGGCATGCCGTTCCGGCCAAAACACTCCCGTCGAAACCAAGCGCCCCCTTTCTTCAGAAGACCACCGTTTTTCCAACCCATCTCAATCACCGGTCGCGGCGCCCTCTGGAAGCTCCGGTTGGAAGCCGGGGTTTATCCTTCCCGCCCCGCGGGGTCATCAGACCTTGGGGGATTTGTCTTTCTTGGTGCTCATGCCCAGCAGCGCGTAGATGGGGCAAAAACTGATGAAGCTGGTCAACAGGAAAATCACCGCGATAATCAGCAGGATCAATCCCAAGGTGCCGGGGATGATCCCGGTAAAATACAGGATCCCGAACACCACCGCAATGATCGCCCGAATCACCCGGTCCGCCCCGCTCATGTTGCTTTTCATGCCGATCCCCCCTTCCCGAATAAGCGGCCTTCACGGCCACAATTTCTGCACCAGCCAGGCAATTCCCCAGGCCGCGCCCAGGCAGAGAATACAAGCCAGGACGAATTTTACCCATGGCTTGAAGTTCCCCATCGCGAGCGACCTCCGCCGCAGCCCGTGATCCTACAACTTCATGCGCTTGAAAACCGGCTCCGGAATGGAGCGTATCGCCCACATGATCCAGCGCCAATACCCCGGAACATAGGCAATATTCTTTCTTTTCGCCACGGCTTTCAGGATCCCGGCCGCGATCACTTCGGGTTTGACGAACAGGATCCCTTTCTTCATGCCCCGGGTCATGGGCGTGTCAACCATGCCGGGTTTTACGGTCAGTACCTGGACCCCGGCCTTCGCCAGCCGGTTCCTCAACCCCGAAAGATACACGGTCAATCCGGCCTTGCTCGAGCCGTACAGGTAGTTGCTTTGCCGCCCGCGGTCCCCGGCCACGGAAGAGACCGCCACGATCAGGCCCTGCCGGCGCGCCTCCATGTAGGCGGCAATGAGCTCCAGAATGGAAACCGCTCCCACGTAATTGACCATGAACATGTCCCGGGCCAGCCGGAAATCCTTCTGGGCCTCCTCCTGGAGGGGCATCAGGCCGAAGAACACATACGCCTCATCCAGGGTGCGGACTTTTTCACCCAGCCGGGCGAGGAATGTTTCATGCGCCTCCCAATCCGTCGCGTCAAAATTCAGGACCAGGGGTTTCGGCCCTCCGCTGCGGATGGCCAGATCCGCCGCGTCTTTTTCCATTTCCTCCGGGTCGGGCCCGGCCAGGATCAGCTGGCGTTCCGGCGAGGCCAGGCGCTTGGCCAGCGCCCGGGCCATGGCCGAGGTGGCGCCTAAAATCAAGCTTGTTTTCATGTCAACCCCCTGCCGCTTGCCCAAGCATGTCAATGCCGTCCGGTCCGGCGGCGCGGCTGAATGCGGCCCCGCGGCCGGCGGACGGGCGCGGCGAGCCCCAGCCTGCGGCCCAGATCCGATTGGAACACATTCGCCGGATCAAAGCGCGCCTTGACCCGGAGCCATTCCTGCAGGCGCGGATACATTTCGCGGAAAAGACCGCGTTTCACGCAGGCGTCCTTGGCCAGATAGATGCGCCCGCCGTATTGTACCACTTGCCGGTCCCAACGGTCCAGGTACGGGAAAATGCCGCCGCCGGCCACGGGAAAATCCAGGGCCAGGAAATACCCCGGGGCCGGAAAGGACAGCATGCCGCGGGTTTCGACCTCGGGCCCGAACTTTTTCAACACGGCCAGGAACGAGGCCTTGCCGCTCTGGACGATCGCTTCCAGCAGGTTCTTGACGCCCTCGAATCCATGCGCCGCGGGGATCAGGAACTGGTATTGAACCAGCCCGGCCGGCCCGTAGATCAGGTTCCAGCGCAGAATGGAATCCAGGGGATAGAAAAAATGCTCGTAATCCATCAAGGTGTGCAGCCGGCGGGGATGCTTGCCGTAGATGAAGGCGTTGAAGGCCGTGACCGACCACGGGTTCAGGCTCCACCCCGGGAAGGGGAACGGCACGGACAATTTGGGACGGTGGGCGATGGCCAGGGGGTTCCGCCCCCGGCCCGAGGCGACCGCCTCGGCGCGGCGCGCGAAACGGCCGCGCATCATGATGCTGCGTCCCAGGCTGCGTCCGCGGGCCAGGCAGTCGATCCAGGCCACCGCCAGCGGATACTCGCTGTCTTCCTCGAACAGCTGAAAAATCTCCTCCAGGTTCCGGGCCTTCACGCCCTCGTACACGATCTGGCTGCTTTCGATGGGCAGGAGCTTCAGTTCCGCGCTCAGGATGAGCCCGGTCAGGCCCATGCCGCCGACCGTGGCCCAAAAAAGTTCCGGACGCTCCCGCGGCGAACAAGCCACTACGCTGCCGTCGGCCAGCAGGAGGTGGAGGCGCTCGAGGTAATGCGAAAGGCTGTGGCGGCTCTTGCCGTGCACGTCGCAGGCCACCGCTCCGCCCAGAGTGGGATACTTCGTGCCGGGCGTCACCGGCAGGAAAAAGCCCCGGGGGATGATGACATCCAGGATCTGCTCCAAGGTGGCGCCGGCCTCGGCGTGCAGGCGGCCCCGGCGGGCGTCGAAAGCCAGCAGCCTTGCGGCCGGGGTGAAGTCCAGGCACAGGTTGCCGCGGTTTAAGGCCGCGTCGCCGTAGGCCTTCCCGGCGCCCCGGCCCAGGAGGCTTAAGCCCGACCGCCGCTCCCAGGCCAGCCGGGCGTCCGGCAGTCCGTGAACCGCGAACACCTTCGCCGGGCTGCGGGGATAACGCCCCCAGCCGCTCAGGATTTCCGTGGTCAGGGGCAGCCCGGGCGCGGTACGGGCGCGGGCGGATGCGGTTTTCATGCTGGTGGCTCCTCGCTTCGGTCGGGCGGCTGCCATGGCGATTGAGCTTACACTACCCCCCGGGACGCTGTCAAGCCGGCTTAGGCTCCCCGGCCGCGCAGTTGCCGGTCGGCGTCCCGCCGCAGGTCGCGTTCCTTCAGCAACTGCTTCTTATCGTACGTCACGCGCCCGCGGGCCAGCGCCAGTTCGACTTTCACGTGCCGTCCCCGAAGATAGATGGACAGGGGGACCAACGTGAAGCCGCGCTGCGCCACCTGGCCGGCCAGCCGGTTGATTTCCCGCTTGTGCAGGAGCAAACGGCGTGACCGGGTGGGTTCCGGATTCTGGCGGTTGCCCTGCGGGTAGGGAGAGATGTGCAGGTTGAGGAGCCAGGCCTGCCCGCCTTGGATCATGGCATAGCTGTCCTGCAAATTGGCCTGCCCGGCGCGCAGGGATTTGACCTCGCAGCCTTGCAGTTCGATGCCGGCCTCGAAGGTTTCCAGCAGGTTGTACTGGAAGCGGGCCCGGCGGTTGCCGACCAAGGGCCGGCCGGTGGCGGCAGCGGCGGCTTTCATCGCCGCTTCCTCCCGCGCGCGCCGCGCGGGCGGACCCGCGGAGCGTGGCGGCGCCAGTCGGCCCGGGGCCGCCGGCGCTCTTCATGCAGGCTGAAATCCACCTCGCCCTCGGCGGGGTCCACCCGCTTCACCTCCGCCGTCACGCGGTCGCCGGTGTGGAATTCCCGCCCGGTCCGGTCGCCGCGCAGGAAGCGTTTGCGTTCGTCAAAAACATAGTAATCGTCCTCGAGGGTGTTCACACGCACCAGGCCCTCCACGAAGTGCTCCTCCAGTTCCACGAAAAATCCGAAGGGCGCGACCGTGGTGATCCTGCCCGCAAAGGTTTCTCCGATTTTTCCGGACATGAATTCCGCCTGCTTGACCTTCACGGCCTCGCGCTCGGCCTTCTCGGCCCGCCGTTCCGCGCGGGAGAGTTCTTCTCCCCAAACCGGCAGGCGCTCTTTCAGCGCGGCCAGCTGGCGGTCTCCGATGGGTCCCGCCAGGCGGCGGGTGAGCATGCGGTGTACGATCAAATCCGGATAGCGGCGGATCGGCGAAGTAAAATGCGTGTAACACCGGCTCGCCAGGCCGAAATGGCCGATGTTCCGGGGGGCGTAGACCGCAAGTTTCAGGGAGCGCAACAGGGCGAAATTGAGCACCGCCTCCTCGGGTTTTCCCTGCCAGGAAAGCAGCAGCTTCTGGTACGCCCGGGAAGCATCCTGCGGGCTGAAGGACGCCAGCCGGTAGCCGTAGGCCTCCAAGAACTCCTGCAAGTCCCGCAGTTTTTCCCCGTCCGGCGGCGCGTGCACGCGGTACAGGGCCGGCGTATCCGTGCGCGTCAGATAGCGGGCCACCGCTTCGTTCGCGGCCACCATGCAGTCCTCGATCAGGCGGTGGCTGGCCAGCTGCTGACGGCGTTCGATGGTCGTCACCCGCCCCTCCGGGCCCAGGATCACCTTGGCTTCCGGCAGGTCGAAATCCAAACTCCCGCGCTGGAACCTGCGCCGGCGCAGGGCCATGGCCGCGCCGTGAAGGTGTCCCAGTTCCAGGCTGAAGGCCGCGGCCGCGTTCTGCCCCGGCGTCCCGGTCAGCACGGCCTGGACCTCGTCGTAGGTCAGGCGGGCCGCGCTGTGGATCACGGAGCGGCCGAATTCCGTGCGGCTGACGGAGCCGTCGGGCTCCACGTCCAAAAAGGCCGAGACCGTCAGGCGGTCGCGTCCCGGCACCAGGCTGCACACGCCGCAGGATAGCGGCTCCGGCAGCATGTGCAGCACCCGGTCCGGCAGATAAACGCTCGTGCCGCGTTCGCGCGCCTCCAGATCCAGTCGGGAGCTCTCGGGGAGGTAGTGGGACACGTCCGCGATGTGCACGCCCAACCGCCAGCCGCCCGTTTCCCGCAATTCGCAATGAACGGCGTCGTCGAAATCGCGGGCATCGGCCCCGTCGATGGTCACGATGGGCTGGCCGCGCAGGTCGAGCCGCCCCTCCCGGTCCGCCGGGCCCGGCTCGCGCGCGAATTGCCGCGCCTCGGCCTCGGCCTCGGAGGAAAAACGGTCGGGCAATTCGTATTTGCGGACAATGACCGTAACGTCCACGCCGGGCTGGTCCGGGGCGCCCAGGATTTCCAGGACGCGGACCTTCCCCGGAACGTACCCCTGCGGCCAGGCCGTCACTTCGGCCGCGACGAGATCCCCGTCACGGGCGGCCAGCTGCTCTTCCGCGGGCACCAGAAAGTCGTTGACAAAAGGCCAGCCGGCCGGTTTGAACAGGCCGTAGTGCCGTTCCCGGCGGAAGGCGCCGACCAAACGCTCGTGTCCGCGTCGCAGCACGCGGACGACGCGGGCCCGCTGCCGGCCGGCCTGCGGGCCGCCGACGACCTGTACGGATACCGCATCGTCCGGCAGGGCGCCGCCCAAGTCCGCCGCGGCCACGTAGAGGTCCTGCGCGCCCTCCTGCTCCAGGACCACGAACGCGTATCCCGGCTGGGTCTGGACCAGCCGCCCCGCGAGCGTCTCGCGGGGAGTCGCGGCGGCATATTGTCCTCCGCGCACCTTGCGAATCTTGTCCTCCGCCAGCAAGCGGCCGAGCAGGCGGTGCAGGGCCGGCCGCGCCCCGGCGGGCAGGTGCAGGAGCTTCAGCAGGCGGCGCGCCGAAGCGGGCTGCGCCTGCAGGGCGGCGATGACCTTGCCGCCTTCGGGCATTTTGGGCTGAAGGGATTTTTTCGCCATGAGTTCCTGAACGGGGCGGGGCGGCTTCCGGCCTTAAGCCTGCCGGCGCCTTCTCCGGGCGGCTGCTTTCTTCCCCCGCGCCCGCCGGACGGGCTTGGAACCCGCCGGACGCGCCGGAACCCGGCGCGATGAATACCTTGGACGAGGTTGCGAGAAATCCACGGCCGCGTTCCGAAAGGCCTGCTTGATGTTTTCCGAAGTCTGCTGCACGATGGCTTCCCCGCGTTGTACCGCCTGCGAGGTCTTCTCCAGGAAATCCTTGCCCAGCAGCACGGTCAGCAGGTCCTCCTGGTTTTGGGGCGGCTGGGGCTTGGCCGCCTTGGCTCCGGCCTGGACGAGAATCATATCCCGGCCGAAAACCGTCTTGGGAAAATCAATGGTCACCACGGCGCCCGATTTCAGTTTCAGGGCCACGGTTTCCCAGGATTGGTCGTCGACCACGATATCCGCCAGCTCGCCCAGGGCTTTCCCGTCCTTGCCCGAGATCGGCATGCCCAAGAGAGCGGAGAAACTCTGCCCGCTGGGCAGGCCTTTTTGGGAGGCATATTTTGCGGACAGGAAAATGACGTCCCGCCCCACTTTCCGGATTTCTCCGGTGCCGATGATCAATTCCGGGTCCGGTTCGGCCTTGCCCTTCACGGTCAAACCGGCCAGTTTCTTAGAGACCGCGTCGAAGTACAATTCCTGGATGCCGCCCAAGAGCCGACCTTCCGGGAAAGTGGCCAGCAGCATTTTTTTCATTGCCTGGAGCGAAACCTGCATGAAGTTCACCTCTGCCTTCGCTGGATTGATGCGCCGGAGTGCGCGCTTATTATACTCCAATCGCCGCCGGAAGAACCGGCTTTTTCCCGGGGCCGGTACCGAAGCGGAATGCCTCCCCGTTGCTTTGACCTTGACAGTCCCGTTCATCCTGCGGTATATTTTGGCTCCGTGCGGAAGTGGCGGAACTGGCAGACGCGCTAGATTCAGGGTCTAGTGAGGGCAACCTTGTGGGGGTTCAAATCCCCCCTTCCGCACCATGCCCTTTCAATCCTGGTTTCCTCCGGCCCTCCGGCAAAATGCCGGCGGGCCCGTCTCCCGCCTATGGCCGCTTGGACGGTTTATATTCTCACTTGCTGCGACGGAAGTTATTACACGGGCTCCACCACGGACCTGGTGCGGCGCCTGCGGGAGCACCAGACAGGGCAGGGCGCCCGCTACACGCGTTCGCGTCTGCCCTGCCGGCTGGTGTGGTCGCGAAAATGCCGGAACCGAGCCACCGCGCAGCGCCTGGAGGCCAGGCTGAAGGCCTTGCCCCGGGCCGAAAAAACCACGCTCATCCACCGTGGCCGGAACGCATTCTAATTGCCGCGGGAAACCCTAGGGCGAAGGCGCGGGCGGAGGGGTCTCCCAGACCGCATTGTCCGTTTCCCGGCCCAGAAGAGGGCGCACGACGTTCTTCAAGCCCGCGAGATCCCAAAAACCCGGTTTGATCTGGCTATTCTCCATGACCCTGTCCTGGAGGATGTGAAAAAGCGGCAGGAACTTTTCCCGGGGGATGACGGAAAAATCCACGACCAGCAACGAAGACCGCAGAGGTTGAAAAGCGGAAACAACCTGTCCCAGGGGTTGAAAGGCCGCGACCCAGTGGGGCCCTACGCCCGGCAGGCCCCCGATGCGGTCCAAAATCAGCCTGGCCCGGTCGTGGTGATACTGCTCGGCCAGCAGCGGCCAGAGGCCCCGGCCGGCGGCGATTTCCGCCGCGCTGGTTTCCATTCCGCTCAAGGGCAGATAACTCGTGCCCCGGGAGGAAGCGGTTCCCTCCGCGGCCAAGCCTTTCCAGAAAGCCTCCACCAGGGCTTCCAGGCGTTCCTGTTCCTCGCTGCCCGGGCGGTCCTCCGCAACCAGCAGATACGCGTACAGTTCTCCGCCGGCATCCTCGTCATATCCATCCGTTAAAAACTCCCGGCTCGGCCGGACCGACTCCGCACCGCCGGCTTCCGGAGAAAGCGAAGTTTCCTTCGGGGCCAGTGAACCGCAACCCGGGCACAGGCACCCGGCTAAAATCAAAAGGGACAACACGTTTCCGGACCATGGGTTTACCCTCATGGGACGTGTCCTCCCCTGCCAAGACGCGCGGCGGGATTTCTCCACCCCCCGCCAGCGGCGCCCGCGAATTCAGGGTTTACAGCGGATCCTTGGGTTCCTCCGGCGCGGCGGGAGGCTCTTCCGCCTGCTCCGGTTCCCGGGGTGTGTCTCCCTGGGCCTCCGGGGCCTGAGCCGGAGATTGCCGTGGTTCCCCGGAAGAGGGGATTTGGGCTTCCGAACCCCGCAACCATCGTTTCAGCGTATCGGAAGCCTGCTGTACCAGCGGGTCCCCCAGGACCGTGTCCAGCAAACCTTCCCTCTTCTTGGCGCTGGCTGCCAGCTCCGCCTCGGCACCGGGCTGAAGCAGGATGAGGTCGTCGCCGAAGACGGTTTGTTCCAAATCCACGGGCACGCTTTGGAGACCGCCGACGGTCAATTCACTCACCACCCAAGACGTGCTGTCCACCTCGATGTCCGTGAGGGGACCGAGGGCCTTGCCCTCATGGGTGCATACCGTTTTGCCCAAGAGGTCCGCCACGCGCTTGCCCACGGGCGCCTGCGCGTTGGCCTGGCTTGCGGATTCCAGGAAGATCAGATCCTCGCCGATCTTCTGGATCCCGGCCACTGCCACCCAGCGGTCTTCTCCGGCCAGCGGCGTGCCCGTCCTGACCAACAACCCGCTGACCCGTTTGGACTGTGGCTCCATGTAAAGGCTGCTGACCGTGCCCAGCATGCGTCCTTCCTGCAGCGTGGCCACCCACATCCCTTTGATATCCTTAAGCCATAATTGCATACTCTCTCCACCACCTTGCGAACCGTTGTAGCTCCTGCGGTCATGCAAAGATTTTACACCCTGTTGTTTTGAATTCAAGCCAAATATCCCGGCGCGCATGCAAGCGGTTTTTCTCCTGGCAGGCGCCTGCTTTTTTTGCTATAAAGAAGGCATTTCCGCGGCGCGTTGGAATGAAAATCCCCTTTGCCGTAACGCCGCCTCATTCCTCCACCTCCGACGCGCCCGGCTCACCGGCCCGATGACAAGGCCCATTGTCTTTAGAACCCAAAGGAGAGAGAATTCCTCGGACCATGTCCTATTCCCTGACTCCTTCCGAACGCTTTTTCGACCGCGTGGAAATGCTCGGCTACCTTACGCTGGGCGCCGCGGCCGTTTTCCTCATCGTCTATTTCGGCCTGCTCTTTTTCTATCTGCCCGTGAAACTGCAGGCCTGGGACCTGAAATTGGCCACTTTTCTTCTTTACGCTGCGGTCTTCCTGGCCGGATTCGGAGCCGTGCGGCATAAGAACCTGGCGAGGTTGCTGTACCTGGCCTTCTTCTTGGGCTTGGGGGCCGACGCGGCCTACGAGGCCTTCATCCGCGCCCATTGGCTCTACCTGGCGGTTTTGGCCTACGCCGCTTATGCGTATTGGACCTACAGCCATCCTGCCGCCGTGGCCTGGTTCCGGCGCCTGCGTCCCCATGAAGAACGCGGCCAGGAAGGTTTGGATTGGCTGTGGATTTTCACTTCCCTGCTCACGGTGTACGCCGCGTATCTTTTGTTTTCGGGCTTGATGGTGTTGGGGGCGGAGTCCGGACGCCTGCCGGCCTCGGATCCCTGGAACGGGTTGTGGCAAATCATCTGGGCCCTGGCGATCCTGGCTTTGGTGACCGGTCTCCGGCATCTGAGTCCGTGGGCGCGCTGGCTGGCGCTGGCGGTTTTTTCGGCGTATGCGCTGCGTTTCCTTTCCGATTCCTTCGTCGCGCAAACTTATCTGCAGCACTGGCTGGTGCTGGCGAAATTGCTGTTTTTTCTGGGAGTCAGTCTGTACTTGGCTTTTTCCCCCGCCGTGAAGTCCCGTTTCACCCGCACGCCACGGCCGGGAACGGACCGGAAGGGCCCCTCCTCTCCGGTTCCCCCGCCCCCCGCCGTCGCCCCCGAAGGCCGGGCCCGTTGAAAAACCCGCCGGTTCCCTTTTCAGGAGGCCAGGGGTTTGTATAAAGACCTTTTTGGATTTTATCTGCTTTTTTACGGGGCGCTGAGCGCCGGGTTCCTGCTCCGGCGCTGGCAGGGACTGGCGCCTTTCCTCATGCGCTATGCCATCCTGTTGTTGGAAGCGCCGATCTTTGCTTACAGTTTCTGGATTTTGGACCTGCAGCGCGTGCGCCAGTTTGCGCCCATTCCCCTGATTTCCGTGGCGCTGGTGCTGACGGCCTTGGGACTGGGTGCCCGTTTGGCCCCGCGCTTGTTCGGAAACAGCCCGGCACGGGGCAGCTTTACGGTGGCGGCGGGTTTTTCCAACATCGGCACCACGGGCGGCAGCTTCCTGTGCTATCTGTTGTTCGGCCTCCCGGGTTTGGCCCTGGGCGCCCTCTACCTCCTGCCCTATCCTTTCCTGGTCTATACCCTGGGCTTCAGCCTGGCCCGATATTATGCCTCCGGCCGGACCCTGCCCCTGCGCGAGATGCTGGTGAGCCTCCTCGCGAACGCAGTTTCCGCCGTGCCGTTGGCCGGCATGGGCCTCGGACTGGCCTGCAATCTTCTCTCCTGGCCCGTGCCGGCGGGCCTGACTTCGGTGGCGGACAAGTGGATCAAGCTGGACCTGGTCGTCATGTGTCTCGCCATCGGCATGACGCTGAAACCCAGGCGCCTGTTCGCGGCCTGGCGTCCGCTCGCGGCCATCGGGGCGATCAAATTCATCCTGCTGCCCTTGCTGGCCGCGGTTTTGGTCTGGCTCAGTTACGGTTCCTGGCAATCCTTGCCGGCGAAGGTTCTGCTCGTGCAGGCCTCCATGCCGGTCGCCATTTACGGCGTCGTCACGGCGAACCTTTTTGGACTGGACCGCGAACTGGCCAACACCCTGTGGTTCTCCACCACCCTGCTATTGGCGCCGGTGGCCGCGGTGCTATTTCTGCTTCTCGGGGCGTAACGGGCGGGGAAAACACGAGGGGAAAAACCGCCGGGGGAATGCCCCGGTTCGGGCCTGCGGCCGCGGCGCGGTGTTTATTCTCCGGCGCCGGGTGGCGGGGACGGCCGGGTTCCCAATTTCGCGGAGATGAAATCTTCGTGCGACAGCCATAATAAATTCGCAATCTTGCGGATGGTCTCAAGTTCCTGGTTGGTGAGTTCGTGGTCCGCCCAGGCCACGGCGAACAGATCCTGGATAAGCTGGACACGCTCGGCGTAAGTCCAGGTGCGGTTGATTTCGCGCGTAAAGGCTTCCCAGTCCACGCTCTCCGCGAGCGCTTCCCGGGCGGCGGAAAAAATCTCCTCCTGCTCCTCCGGACCCGCATAGCCGCGGCGCGCCAGGATCGCGCGTTTGGCGGACTGCTCGGGTTCCGTCACCTTGCCATCTGCCCGGGAGACCAAGGATAAGAGCGCTCCCAATGCCACCCGCAAAGTTGGCTGGTTTTTCGCCGGCGCGCCGGGCTTGTGTTCGTTTAAAGCCAGCAAACGTTCCAAGATGCCCATATTCCGATGGCGGCCCCGTACGCGGCGACCGCAACTTCCTCCTTGTTAGGCTACCGGGATCCGGCCGGAACCGAGGCCGCCGGCACGGGCGTGGGAGGCGGCGAAGCCCCCAAGCGCAGGGAAATGCGGCGCTGCCCGCCGAGCGGCGTTTGCAGGACGAGGTACAGGCTGACGGGCTCCTTCGGGGGCGAATAATCAACCCGGCCGGTGGTGAAATCGAAATCCGTGACCGGAAAAACGTAACCCTGAAAGGTTCCGCCCGGCTCGATCCGGACCGGTTGGATGCGTGCCGTGCCCGCTTTCGGCTCTGCCCCCGGCGGGTAGGTCACGCGTAGTCCCCGGAAAGCGAGGGCCTGGGTTCCGCGGCGGTCCAGGTACTGGCAATCCTGCCACAGGATGTGCATGGCCCCGGCAGTCCGGTTGTGGATGCTCAGGGGCAAGCCCAGGGAGCGTTGCGCGGGGGACAACGACGCGGGCAGGGCGATGACGACGTCCGGAGAAACAAATACGTGTTTGGCATCGGCCGGGAAGGCGAACGCGCCGGCGGCCCGGCTGTTTCCGGACAAGCCGGCCAGCGCCCCGGGACGCAACGCCTCGCTCGGAGGCAGGCTTTGCAGCAGCTCCAGGAGACAGGCCGGCGTCTCCGCCGCGTGCGCGGTCGCGGCCGCCGCCAGCGCGCCCAGGACCACGGCCTGGCAGCAGATCCGGCCGACCAAGCCGAGGCGCAGTTTCGGGGGCTGGAACGGCCTGGAAATCGGCGGCATCTTAAATATTTCTGACTTCCACGCCGGGCACCAGCGGCCGGACCAGTTCCGCGTAGCGTTCCAGCACTTCCCAGGGAAAGGGCGGCCGATCGGCCAGGGCGGGCTCGCTCACGTGGACGGGCAGAAACTGCTGAAGATAATACGCCGGCGCGCCGGCGATGAGCCGGGCAATCACGAGCAGGTCCTGTTCGCCGACCATACCCGGGACGCAGGTGGTGCGGAATTCATACGCCAAACCGCTGGCCCGCAGGACGCCCACGGTTTCGGCCAGGCGCTGGGGAGCATCCTTCGGCCCGCCGAGTTCGGTGAAGTACCGCTCGGGCGCCAGTTTCATGTCCACGGCCACGTAGTCGACGAGCCGTCCCGCAATCACCTGCTCCAGCACTTGCGGGCGCATGCCGTTGCTGTCGAGCTTGATCTGCAGGCCGGTTTCCCGCAGCGCCTCGAGCAGGCCGGCCAAATGCGGATGGGCGGTCGGCTCGCCGCCGGTGATGACGACTCCCTCCAGCAGTTTTTTCCGCCGCTGGAGCGCTTCCAGGAGTTCCTTCACGTTCAGGTCCGCGAGTTTTTCCTCCTCGCGGACCAGGATGCTGTTGTGACAAAAAGGACAGCGCAGGTTGCAGCCGGATAGAAACACCACCGCCGCCACCTTGCCGGGATAATCAATCAAGGACGTCCCCAGGAATCCCTTAATTCCTTGAATCGCCTGCATGGGCCTCGCGTTCCTCTTTCAGTTCGAACTCCGTGCGATCCTTGAATTCCTCCTGCTTGCCTTTGTTCCATTGCTGGACGGGGCGGAAATAACCCACCACGCGGGAATACACTTCGGTTTTTTCCATGCATTTCTTGGCCATCGGGCTCTACCTCCTTTCCATGGCGGCCAGGGGCGTGCCCGGAGCCGTTTCCGGTTGCTGGGCGGGATTTTCCCCGGCCAAGGCCCCGGCTTCGGCGGCCGCCTCTTCCTTTTGATGCGGACAGTGATGGTGCTCGCCCCGGATGTATCCGTGTACGGGGCAGATGGAAAAGGTCGGGGTGATGGTGAAATACGGCAAGTGGTAATTCTCCGCGATCCGGCGCACGAGATTGCGGCAGGCCGTCGGATCCACGATGCTTTCTCCCAGGAACAGGTGCAGGACCGTGCCGCCGGTGTACAGAATCTGGAGTGCGTCCTGGTTCTCCAGGGCTTCGAAGATGTCCCGCGTGGCGTTGACCGGCAATTGGGTGGAATTGGTGTAGTAGGGTTCCTCCTGGCCCGAGGTGAGGATATCCGGGAAGTCCTGTTTGTCTTTGCGGGCGAAGCGGTAGGCCGTGCCTTCGCCCGGGGTCGCCTCCAGGTTGTACAGTTCCCCGTCCTCTTCCTGGTATTCCTGCAGGCGCTGCCGCATGCTCTCCAGCGTCCGGATGGCGAAATCCCGGCCCTCGGCGGTGTCGATGCCCTTGCCGATCAGGTTCAAGGACGCCTCGTGCATGCCGTTGAGCCCGATGGTGGAAAAATGGTTGGCCCAGTACTGGCCGGTGCGCTGCTTGACGGAGGACAGGTAGAACTTGGAATAGGGATAGAGATTTTTTTCCGTGTACCGCTCCAGCATTTTGCGTTTGACCTGCAGGCTTTCCCGCGCGACATCCATGAGATTCAGCACCCGGGTGAAAAATTCCGCTTCCGACCGGGACAGATAGGCCGTGCGCGGCAGGTTCAGGGTGACCACGCCCAGGCTGCCGGTCAGGGGGTTGGCGCCGAACAACCCGCCGCCGCGCTTGCGCAACTCGCGGTTGTCCAGGCGCAGGCGGCAGCACATGGAGCGCGCATCCTCGGGCTGCATGTCGCTGTTGATGAAATTGGCGAAGTACGGGATCCCGTACTTGCCCGTCATGGTGAAGATGTCCCGCGCCACCGGGGCGTCCCAGTCGAAATCCCGCGTCACGTTGTAGGTGGGAATGGGGAAGGTGAAAATACGCCCGTGGGCGTCCCCGCGCATCATCACTTCGCAAAACGCCCGGTTGAGCAGGTCCATTTCCGCCTGAAACTCCCCGTAGGTCCGCTCCTGGATTTCGCCGCCGATGATGACCGGCTCGTCCCGCAGCGTGCTCGGCACATGCAGGTCCATGGTGATGTTGGTGAAGGGGGTCTGAAATCCCACCCGGGTCGGCACGTTGACGTTGAAGATGAACTCCTGCATGCTCTGCAGCACGTCGCCGTACTCCAGGCCGTCGTAGGCGATGAAGGGCGCCAGGTAGGTGTCGAAATTGGAGAACGCCTGGGCGCCGGCCGCCTCCCCCTGGAGCGTAAAGAAAAAGTTGCAGACCTGTCCCAGCGCCGTACGGAAATGCTTGGCCGGCCCGCTCTCCGTTTTGCCGTACGCTCCCTGCAGGCCTTTCAGCAGGAGGTCCCGCAGGTCCCAGCCGCAGCAGTACCCGGACAGGGAGCCCAAGTCGTGGATGTGCAGGTCGCCGCTTAAATGGGCCCGGCGCACCTTGTCCGAATAGATCTCGTCCAGCCAGTACCGGGAAACCAGGATGGAGGTGATGTGATTGTTCAGTCCCTGCAGCGAATAGCTCATGTTCGAGTTTTCGTTGATGCGCCAGTCGTTCAGATTCAGATAGTTGTTGATCAGTTCGTGGGCCGAGGAGAAGAGTTCGCGCGTTTCCCGCAGCTTGGTATGCTGGGCCCGGTACAGGATGTACTGCTTGGCCGCATCCTTGTAGCCCTCGTCCATGAGGGTCGTTTCCACCACGTCCTGGACGTTTTCCACGGTCGGGACCTGTCCGGGCTTGTAAAAGGCGCGGAGGATGTTGTATACGCGGCGGGCCACTTTCTGGGCTTGTTCCAGGTCATGCTGGCCCACGGCCGAAAGGGCGCGGAAAACGGCGTTTACGATCTTGTGTTCGTCAAAGGGAACGAGGCGCCCGTCCCTTTTACGAATCTGCTGAATACTCTGTTGCTCCATGAGGACCCACCGCCTTGCCAAAATCGGGAAAATCACAATATCTTGTGTGTGTCATAATTTATAGCAACTAGATGTTGCTGTCAAGAGTCCAAAAAAAAATATTTTTCAGCCTATTTTTCAAGCTTTTTTAGGGACGTTGTTCCGCACCCCGGCTTTTCAATCCCGCAGTCGATCCGGCGTGAAGGGGGGATAATACCGCGACGGGCGGATGAAGTCCAGGATTTTATTGCGAGTCGAACCCGAAGCCTGTCAAGTGGTTACAGGATGTGCAAGCCGGGACCGCGATGGCCGCGACGGTCCCGGGCTGGCCTGGTGCGCCACCTACGTCCGCTGGGTTTTGGCGGGACCTGTGCGCCGTGTATTTTTTCGCTTGCGGGGGGTTCCGGTTTGGGTCTCCGCAGGGGCCGCCGGTTGCGTGGGGCCGCCCCCGGTTGCGGCCGAGGCCGCGGGCAAGGCGTCGCGCGGCACCGGGCGCCCGAGCAGCCAAAATGCGCCCAGACCGACGATGACGGCCAGGATGTCGAGCAGCCGCCCCAGGATCGGAATGAAGGTCAGCACGGAAAACAAGGTGAATCCGAGTGCGAAGCTCAAAACGCGCTGGTTTTCCGGATGGATGCGGAGGACCCGGACACCCACCAAATAGCCGACCCCGAGCCGGGCGATTTGCGCGGCGAGAAAAGCCAGGACCGCCAGCATCAAGGCCAGGGGGATGCCCACCAGGGATAGAAGCAGCAGGATGGCCGTGACCGGAATCAGAATCAGGGTCAGCAGCCCCCAGCCCAGGCTCGGCCAGGGATGCTCGGCGATGACCAGGGCATAGTGCCGGCTGGCAGGAGGAAACAGCCATACCAGCAGGCAACCCACGCCCAGGAGGAGCAGGAATCCCGTCAGGCGAAAAAGGATCAGCCCGGTGAAAAAAGCCCAAGGAATCCAGGGGAGACGGCTGGACGCCGACTCCGCCTTTTTTCGGGTCGTGCGTTGCCACTGCAGGGCGCCGCTCACCTTGGCCTGCGGATCGCGTGCCCAGGGTCTGGTCCCGTAGTAGGTCAGGGAACCTTGGATGTCGGCCTGCGGGCCGAGTTGCAAGCGATCCGCGTGCACGGCCACATCACCGGCGATCGAACCGTTGATGGTCACCTCGTTGCCGGCCAGCTGGCAGGGACCCAGCACCCGTCCCTGGAAATTAAGCCTCCGCGCCGCGGCCGTCAGGCCGGCCCCAACCACGGTCTGGGGGCCGATGTGAAGATCCCGGGCGGCCAGCAGGGCGCTCTCCTGCACGGTGGACTCGAGACTGAGGTTTTCGCCCAAAGCCCGGAGATCCCCGCCGACCGGGCCTTCCACATTCACGTGTTGCCCAATCACGGCGAGGTCCTGCAGGACCCGGCCGCGCACTTCGACCCAGCGTCCGGCCAGAAAGGCATCTTGTTCCACCGTGCCTTCCAGGAGGATTCTTTCCCCGGCCGCGTACCAGTCGTCGGTGAGCGCCTGTTCCGGTCCCAGGATTACCGTTTTCCCCGAGGCCCACTGTCCCGCCTGGGCCGCTTTCGAACCCGCCCCAGCCGCGAGACAGGCCAGGCACAGGCCCGCCAGGATCTTCCAGCTCACAGCCTGCTTCCGGAATCTCATGCTTCCCTCCCCTGGGGCGTAGGAGCCTTCAGGGGAACCACCCCGACCGGATGGGGAATCGTATGGGACTCCCTTCGGTCGCAGGTTCCCCAGCCGCTGTCGCTTCGCTCCTCAGAGGGGTGCCCCCCTCTGACGCTCGCGGCGCTCGCTGTTTCCCCCAATCGTCAGGGGATGCTCCCCTGACTACCCCTGGATCCTTTCAGGATCCTCGCCGATGCGTCCTGCTTTACTTCCTACTTCCGTCGGGGGCTTCACCGCCCCCGGACCCTAAGCCTCATCATCTGGATGAGGCGAAAGATTTTCCCGGCCTGCGAACGGTCTGGGACGACCTGGATGCCTAGCGCAGGTCCGCAAATTTCTTCAGGATATTCTTGCCCTGATAGTCTGCGATTTCATAGACCGTGTCCCCGCCGCCGGTCCGGACCTGGTAGCGGGCGCCGGTTTTATCGTAGGCCAGGAATTCCAGGCGATAGGTTTTTTCGGGCGTCGTGAATTCCACCACCGCCAGCGGCGCCTGGGTAAGCACGGGTTTTTCATCCCGGATTCCCTGCGCGCTCAGGCGGGAAAGGGTGCTCAAAATTTGGTTGACCTTGATTTCATTGGGTTCCTGGGCATGTCCCTCGGCTTTCCAAACCATGCGCTTGGGCTGCGGCGGCGGAGTAACGCCCTGGGCCGTCCCGGCGGGGACGGGCACCGGGATTTCGGCTTTCTTCAGCACCAGGGCTTGCCGCCCCTGGGTAATCTTCACCTCTTGGACGGCATCGGGCGATACGTCGAAGATCTGGAGCGACCGCCAGTGCGCGGCGGGCTGATCCACGACCTGGGGAAAATCTCCCAGAACCTGGTAGATGTTGCGCCCGCCGGGCACAAGCACGAACGTATGCGTATGGCCCTGGTTCGAAGCGCCCAGAGTCAATTCCAATTTCCGGTCCTGGCTGCCGCGGACCACCAGGCTCACGGCCGTAGCGCTGTTGAGGCCGTAATCGGCTCGCCGGTCCGTGCCTTCCGCGATCAGGTCCGTGATCCGCGCCGAGGCCAGCAGGCGCTGCAACGTGTCCAATTTGCGCTTGTCCGCCGGAAAGGCGAAGGGTTCCAGGATTTTCCAGTCGGACCCTTCCCGGGCCAGGATCAGGCGCTCACCGGGGCGGGTGATCTCGATGCGCTGCATGTCCGCTGGTTCGATTTTCGTCACGCCCGGCAATTTGAGGGTCGTCCGGCCGCGGTTGCCGCCCTGGGTGATGAGGACGTACGCCAGCAAGGCGGCGAAAACGGCGATGGCCACGATCACGTTCTTGCGCATGTGCGGTTCTCTCCTTTGCGATGGAAACGGCGCGCCCGCCGGCCGGGAGGGCCTAGGCCCGAAACAGGGCGGTGATCGCCGAGCGCCTGCCTTCCAGGCGCCTCCACATCAACAGCCCGGCCGCGACGACCAACAACGGCAGGCCGATGAGATTGAAATATTTCACCACCTGGCGGTGGGCCTCGCTCACCTGGGTCAGCGGCGGAGCGCTGAGACCCTTGTTGCGGATTTCGATCAGGGCCGGATCCTGGGCGACCCAATCCACCAGGTTGAGCGCGAACCGGGTGCCCTGGTCGTTCCGCTGCTCGTTGATGAATTCGTTGGTCAGGAAATCCACGCCGCCGATGACGACCAGCCGGGCCGGCTTCGCCTCCGCGGCGAAGGGCGGCAGGGTTTCGCCCGCTTCGGCCGGAACCGGCAGCCGGTCCGGGGAGAAGGCGCTGGGGAACTTGCCGCTGACGTCGACCGCCAGGTCGAATTGCCGCAGCTGGGCCTCATCGGGGGGCCGGATAAACTGCGGCGACAACATGTAAAAATCCTTCTGCTCCCAGGCCCGCGGCGAGCTTTGCGCAAGAACCCGACCGGCCAGGTTGTGGCTCTTCAACACGCTTTCTTCCAGGGTCACGGCACTGACGAACGGCAGCGAATAGCTCTCCAGATTCTGGTTGATGAGGCTGTCCGGGTTCAAGGCCGTGACCAGCACGAAGGGCGGATAGGGCACGATGTTCTGCATGATGAAACCGGGCCCCCGCTGGGAGACCGCGATGCGCTGGCATTGCAGATCGTAGATCAGGTCCGGGTGGGCCTGGACTCCCCAGGCGGCCAGCAGCCGCGCGATCCCGGAATTCACGTTGTGGCCCTGCATGCTCTGCCGGGCGTCGGTTTTCACCATTTGGGCCATGACCGCCAGATTCCTGCCGGCGCGCAGGAAATGGTCCAGCCGGTACAGCTTGTCCTCCGGCAGGGTTTCGGTCGGGCCGGCCAGGAGCAGGGCATCCACCCGGTCGGGGATGGACTCCCGCGACAGGTCCACCGGCACGACCTCGTAATTTTTCGCCAGCAGCTGGCGGAAATTTTCCAATTCGTTATAGAGGCCGGGCTCTCCGTACCCCTGGCTGATGCCCACCACCTTGGTTTTTCCCTGGACCAGCTTCTTGATCATGCTGGTCAGCTGGTATTCCAGGCCCTGGGTGTCCTGGATCAAGGGGATGATCTCGCGCCGGTCGCGATAGATCAGGGCCAGGCCCATGTAGCCGTTTTTCTGCTCGAATTTATCCTTCTCAATGGCCGTGAGCTGGATCTGGTACACGCCCAGGCTGCGGGCTTCCTGCTCCAGGCTCGGGTCGTCCGCGGGGTCGATGAACTGATAGTTGAACTTGCCCCGGGAGTAGGCCCGGTAGTCCTCCAGCAGATCGCGGAGATAGCGCGCGTTGGAATTGTACGGAGCGGGCAGATTCTTCGTGAAGAACGCCTTGACGGTGATCGGATCCTTGAGGTCCCGCATGTATTGCTTCGAGATCTTGGCCAGGGAATAGGCGTGGCTGCGGGTCAGGTCCCAGCGGAAAAAATTCCGCACTGAAATCACGTTCAGCAGCACCAGGCTGCCGACCACCAGGGCGAAGACGGTCCATTCGTTGCGGAGGCGGTCGGAAGGACGGGGGGCGGGTTGCGGCATGGCCTACTTCCTCCCTTCCAGGACCAGTCGTGTTCCCAGGAAGGAGGCCACGATCAGGGTCGCGAAATACACCAGGTCCTTGCTGTCGATGACGCCGCGGGCGAAGCTGGCGAAATGGTATTCCACCCCCAGGTATTCGAAGAAGCCCACCAGGGGCGCGGGAACCAGCATCAGGATCTTGTCGCTTAAAAACAGGAGAAAGCAGACGGCAAAACCCAGGATAAACGCCACGATTTGATTGCGGGTCAGCGCCGAGGTAAACAGGCCGATGCTGAGAAATGCGCCGCCTAAAATCACCAGGCCGAGGTAGCCTCCGATGACCGGCCCCCAGTCCAAGCGCCCGAACGTCGCCAGGGTCAGGGGGTAGCTGAGCGTGATGCCCACGGTGACGGACAGGAAGGCCAGGGCGGCCAGGAACTTGCCCAGGAGCATCTGCATCTCGGTCAGGGGCAGCGTCATCAGCATTTCATACGAACCGCTCTGCATCTCCTCGGAGAGCAGGCGCATGGTGATGGCCGGCGCCAGGAACATGAGCAGCAGGGGGGCGGTCGAGAAATACGCCCTTAAGTCCAGGCTGCCGAAAAGAAAAAAGCGGCTGAAGAAAAACCAGCCGGCGAAGACCAGGTAAATCACCATGACCACGTAAGCGATGGGAGAATAAAAGTAGGAATACAATTCCTTCTTGGCCAGGGTGGAGACGCGGCCCCAGACGAGCGCCGCCCGGTGCGCCGCGGGCGCGTCCGCTTGCGCCGCGGCCTTCGGTTCTCCGGCCCGGACGTCGGTAGTGGTTTTGACCATGGTCGTTCAAGCCTCCTTTAGGAACCGTCAGGGGAACCCGTGGTTCCCCTCACGCGGACGCCGATGCGTCCTGCTTTCCTGAGTCGGGGGCTTCACCGCCCCCGAAGCCTAAGCCTCATCCTCAGGATGAGGCCGCGGGATGAAATGCCGTCTTCCCGGGTCCCGTCAGTTGCTGGTCAGCTGCCGGAAGATGTCCTCCAAGCTCGCCACTTCCCGCCGCATCTCGTACAGGGTCCAGCCTTCGCGACCGGCGAGGCGGAAGATCTCCGAGCGCAGGTCCTGATCCAGGGCGCTGCGCACGAGATATCCGTGAATGAGGTCGTTTTCGTCCTCGGCGCGCTCCACCGCCGTGACGCCCGGCAGGCTCTGGAGCGTGCTGAGCACCTGCTGGCCCTTGCCGTTGGCCAGCTTGAGGTAGAGCCGCGATTCCCGGCTGGCCTTGGCCTGCAGCTCGCGCGGCTGGCCGTCCGCCACAACCCGACCCTGGTGGATGATCACCACGCGGTGGCAGGTCGCCTCCACCTCGGACAGAATGTGGGAGGAAATCACCACGGTTTTTTTCTTGCCCAGGCGCTTGATGAGATCGCGGATTTCGCTGATTTGGTTGGGGTCCAGGCCGGAGGTGGGCTCGTCCAGGATCAGCACCTCGGGATCGTGGATCATGGCCTGGGCCAAGCCCACGCGCTGGCGGTTGCCCTTGGACAGTTCCCCGATTTTCTGCGCCACGGCCTGGGTCAGGCCGCAGACCTCGACCATTTCCCGCAGCCGGGATTCCACCTGGTCGGGGGGAATGTTCCGCATGCGGGCCACGTAGGCCAGGTAATCGAACACCAGCATGTCCGGATACAGGGGATTGTACTCCGGCAGGTATCCGATCAGGTCGCGGATCCGCTCGGTTTGCTCGACCACGTCCAGGCCTTTGATGTTCACGCGGCCGGCGTCCGGCCAGAGGTAGCCGGACATGATCTTCAGGGTCGTGGTCTTGCCGGCGCCGTTGGGCCCCAGCAGGCCGAGGATCTCCCCGCTGCGGACTTCCAGGCTGATGTTCTCCAGCGCCTTCACCGGTCCATAGCTTTTGGACAAACCCTCCAGGGTAATCACGCGTTTCACTCCTTTGCGGCCGAATTGTCCGATCCACAGGAGCCTTCAGGGGAACCACCCCGACCGGATGGGGAATCGTATGGGACTCCCTTCGGTCGCAGGTTCCCCAGCCGCTGTCGCTTCGCTCCTCAGAGGGGTGCCCCCCTCTGACGCTCGCGGCGCTCGCTGTTTCCCCCAATCGTCAGGGGATGCTCCCCTGACTACCCCTGGATCCTTTCAGGATCCTCGCCGATGCGTCCTGCTTTACTTCCTACTTCCGCCGGGGGCTTCACCGCCCCCGAACCCTAAGCCTCATCATCTGGATGAGGCCGACGGGGGTTCCGCCCGCCACGCTGAGGGCGGCGGGAAAACGCGAAGCATAATACCGCATTCCGCCCTTTTGTCAAGCCTTGTTACGCCTTGCGCGCGCACACCAGCCAGTGGGAGTCCCGCTCCCGCGGCTCCCGCCCGCCGGGCAGGCCGAAAGCTTCGATGCGCATGAAACCGGCCCGCGCCAGCACTTCGCTCAGTTCCGGCAGGTCGTGGGCGTAATGCACGTGCAGTTCGCTCCGCAGGCGCAGCCACCGGCCCCGCAGCAGCTCGGCGCCGTCCACGCGGATGCGGGCGGCGCGGCGCTTCGCGTCCCAGCGATGCCGCCACCGGGAAAAAAAGTCCTGCTCCTGAAAGACGGTTGCACCCCGTCCGAAACTGTGACGCAAGTGGTAAGGCGTGGCGACGTCGAAGCAAAAAACCCCGCCGGGGCGCAGGGCCGCGTACGTCCGCCGGCACAGGCTTCGCAGTTCCCCCGCGGAGGCCAGGTAGTTGACGCCTCCGTAGACGCACACGGCCAGGTCCACGCGGAAGCGCAGGCGGTAGGTGCGCAGGTCCTGGCGGCTGCAACGCACGCCCGGAAGCTTTTTCCGCGCCAGCGCGAGCATGTCCGGAGACCGGTCCAGGACCGAGACCTCCGCTCCGGCGCGGGCGAACCGCAGGGCCGCTTCCCCGGTGCCGCCCGCCAAATCCACGACGGAACGGTAGCGCCAGCCGCGGCGACGGGCGACGTCGGTGAACACCGCCCACCAGGCCGAAACGTAACGGCCGGCCATGATCCGGTCATAGATGCGGGCAAAATCGCAATAGGGGTTCACGGCTCCCGTTCCGGGGACGGATGTGCTTGGAGCGGTACTGAAATAAACGGACACCGGGGGCGCACCGCGGTTCTTGTGGAGGCTGGTTTCCCGGGCTTAGCCGCGTGCCCGCGCCTGCCCGCCCTGCGGGCCGGACGCCTTCCCTCCGGGCCGGCGGAGACGGGCCGGGCTGCGGGAGGACCGGGGAAGCCGCCGGCCCGCGGCCCGCGCCACCCGATCCGCAGCTTCCGGGAGGGAAATCTCTTTTTGGATCAATCCCACCGTGGCGATGATTTTCAGCGCTTCTTCGGGCGTGGTCGGCAGGACATGCAGGTCCTTGAAGGGAACCATCAGCAAAAACCCGGAGGTGGGATTGGGCGTGGTGGGGAGAAAAACATTCACCAATTCTTCGCCGGTGGCCTGACGGGCCGCCGTAATCGAGGGGGTGGTAATGAACCCCAAAGCCCACAAGCCCCTGCGCGGATATTCAAAGATGGCCACCTTCTTGAAGGCGCTGGCTCCGGTGGCGGAAAAGGAGTTCACCACCTGGCGCATCGCGCTGTAAATGCTGTTCACCACCGGGATGCTGCGGATCAGCCGGTCACCGAATCTGAGAATCTGGCGGCCCAGATAATTGGAGGCGAAAACGCCGGTCAGGAAGATCAGCAGCAGGGTGGCCAGGATGCCGAACCCCGGGACGTGCTTCATCTCCCCGGGCAGGCGCACGCCCAGGGCCCGCAGGATTTCGCCGCCCACCGGCGCCAGCCATCCGTCCAGCAGGTTGAACAGGAACACCAGGATCAGGACCGTGGTCGCGATCGGCAGCAGAACCAGCAAACCGGTGAAAAATATTTTGCGCAGGGTGTTCTTATTCTCAGCCGGCATGGGAACCCTCGGTAGGAGCCTTCAGGGGAACCACCCCGACCGGACGGGGAATCGCATGGGACTCCCTTCGGTCGCAGGTTCCCCTGACGCGGACGCCGATGCGTCCTGCTTTCCTTCCTACTTCCGTCGGGGGCTTCACCGCCCCCGAACCCTAAGCCTCATCCTCTGGATGAGGCCGAGGGATTGAGTGCTAGTATGCACGGGGCCTGCCGCGGAATCAAGTTGAAAGTTCGGGCCGCCGCCGGGAGCGGACGCCGCGGCGCGCACTGCGTTCCGGCCGGTTCCCCGGCCGCTGTTTCACTCCAGGGCCAAGGCTTCCCGCAAGGGTTCCGACCGGGTCAAATCGGGAAAAACCCAATCGGCCCCGGCCTCGCGCAGGCAGGCCTCGGAAAAGGGGCCCGTGGCGACGCCCAATGTTTTGGCGCCGATAATTTTCCCCGCGGACACATCCCGGGGCGTGTCGCCGATAATGATCACGTGATCCTCGGGCACGGTCCGGTTCCAGCGGGCCTCTCCGCGCCGCACGGCGATCCGCAGCAGGTCCTCGCGCTGCTCGGCGTCGGAGCCGAAACCGCCGAAGGGAAAGAAATGGTTCAACCCGCCGCGTTCCAGTTTCAGGCGCGCTCCGGTTTCCAGATTCCCGGTCCCCAGTCCCAAGAGCAGGTGCGGCCGGCCGTGGCAGGCCCGTAAAAAGTCCCGCACGCCGGGCAGGATCCGGTACCCCTCGGACCGGGCGAGTTCGGGGCCCAAGGCGGCGAGATAGCGGGAATAGATCTTTTCGCGTTCCGGAGCCGACAGGGGCCGGCCTTGAAAACGGCGGGAGACCGAGTCCACGATGGCCGAATCGGTCATGCCGGCCAGGGAGACGCCGGCCAACGCGCCCGTCCAGCCCATGGCTTCCTCGATGCCGCGGTTGAAGGCGCGCAGGCCGGCGCCGTCGGTCCGTAACAGGGTCCCGTCCACGTCAAACAGCAGCAGAAAGGGTCCGGGCATCAGAAACGCACTCCCAAACCGAACTGCGTCTCCCAACCCCGCGAGGGAACGGTCAGCGGCCGGCCGGCCGCCTCGAATTCACCGGCGCGGAAGCTGTCGTCGATATTGACTCCGACCTGCCAGTAGGTTCCGCTGATTCCGCCCAAGGCCAGAGCCGCGGTGGCGCAGGCCGCGAGACCGTCGGCCGCATAGGTTCCGCCGCCGGAGTCCACCCGCAGCGAACGGTGGCGGTAGCCGGGTCCCAGGGTGCAACGCAACTGCAGCCAGGGACCCTGCAGATCCAGCCGCAGCAACAGTCCGGCCTCCGCGCCGGCTCCCAGCTCGGCAATTTCCACGTCGCCGGCCAAGGGCGAATCCGCCGTCCGCCTGGCCCGGGTCGAAAATCCGCGGAGGAAGGGGGCCACGCCCGCTCCCAGGCGGAGTCCGCCCCCGAGGTCCGCCTCCCAGGGGCTGAAGAGAACCTCGGCGCGCAACCCGAGATTGGCCAGCTGGTCGTCGCGGACCCAGCCGCGTCCCCGGAGCGCGTCGCCGGCCCCGGCTTGCCGGAACAGCAGCAACAACACGCCTTCCCCTGCCAGGGGCGGAAGCGGCGGAGGCGAGTAGAACTCGTCCCCGAAGCGGCCTTCCCCGGTGATGGGCGCCGACAGCCGCCCGGCGAGGAATTTCCGGCGTTCCGCCAAATTGCGGCGGAACGCCGCCACGTAGGCGTAATCGGAACTTGACCGGTGGTTGAGCAGCACCAGGTTGAAAAAGACCAGCGCGCCCGTCAGATCCGCGGAGCGGTCGCCCTGCTGGGCGGCGACCGCGAACCCCACGGCTCCGAGCAGGAACAGGGCTTCGGAAAAGAGCGGGCTGGAGGATTCCCGCAGGCCCGGCTCCAGGATCTCCTCCCCCATGCCCGGCAGCAGGGCCGAAGCCTGCGCCAAACTCCGGGGCGAAAACCATACTAAGTCCAGCGCCTGGGCCGCTTCCTGCCCCAAGGGATGGCGCGGATGTTCGGCCCAAAAGCGCTGGAAGGCATCGGCGCCGGCTTCCGGGTCGGCGGCCAGGCGCTCCCGCCACAGCAGCTGATAGGCCGCCCATCCCGCCAACGGCGCCTCCGGATGCTGCCGCAGGAAATCCTCCGCGTCCGCGGCCGGCAGGATTTCCTGCGGCGAGGCGGAGGCGGCCTGCAGGAGGTCGAACCAATCCGCGAACTCTCCGGCGTTCGGCGGAGGCTCGGAGTCCCGGACCCGTTGCAGCGCGTACAGCACCAGCCGTGAAAAATCCGGGTCCGGATCGAAAAGATCGAGCCCCGGAACGTCGGGGAGGTCCGAGGGCACTTCGGCCGCGAGCACGCCGCCGGGATAATAATCCAGCAGGTGGTGATCGTAGGCGGCGGCCCGCCGGGGATGTCCGGCCCGGCGCAGCATTTCCCCGAGCAAAAAGAGTTCCAGTTCGGTCCGGTGCGCGGCATCCGCCGGCGCGGCCGCCATGCTCTGCAGCGCCTGCAGGCAGCGGGCGCTCACGTCGTCCGCGGCTGCATCCCCGGCCGCTGCGGGCCGGGCGCAGGCCGCCAGGACGACCGCTCCGATGAGGATGATTCCGAGCCAGCGCAAACCGCTTCCCTCCTTCAAGAGCCGCCGCGCCGCGGCCACCACCACCAGGACGACAGCACGACCGCCAGGTACCCTGCGGCCAGGACTTGGAACAGCCACAGGGGCGCATGCCAGGTTTCGACATAAATCAGGCGCTGGATCCAGGCGGCCAAAAAGGAGCCGGAGTAGGAAAAGTCCGCGCCGCCGGACCGGCGCAGCGCCTCCTCGGCGACCGTCAGCGGACAAAGCCGGCCGGCGACGGCCAGCCCGAGATAGGCCGCCAGACCGAGGGCATGCACGAGCCGCAGCCCGCGGCTGCGCAGCAGCCAGGCCAAGGGAAACCCCACGAGCATGAAGAGAACCCACAGGAAATGAAGAACCAACACGAAATCCGCGGCCGTCCGGGGCATGGTGCGGCGTCCATTCCAGGCAAGATTTCCGCGCCTCCTGAAAACCCGGCTCGTTCCGGCCGCGGCCGCCCGGCCCGGGCTTACAGGATTTTCGCGGCCAGCGCGGCCAGGGCGGAGCGTTCGCTTTTGTACAGGGTGATGTGGCCGGCCAGAGTCTGCTGTTTAAACAGTTCGACCAGGTAGGTCAGGCCGTTGGAATTGGAATCGAGATAGGGATTGTCAATTTGATAAGGATCCCCGGTCAGCACGACCTTGGACTCGTCGCCCGCCCGCGAAACAATGGTCTTGACCTCGTGGGGCGTCAGGTTTTGCGCTTCGTCGATGACGATATATTGCTTGGGCAGGGTGCGCCCGCGGATGTAGGTCACGGCCTCCAGCACGATCTTTCCCGCCTCGAGCATGTAGCGCAGGGTGCCCTCGCCGGTTTCCCCGGATTCGCCGTTGTGGTCCATCAGGAATTCCAGGTTGTCGAAAATCGGCTGCATCCAGGGCGAGAGTTTCTCCTCCTTGGTGCCCGGCAGGAAACCGATGTCCCTGCCCAGGGGAATCACCGGCCGGCTGAAGAGCACCTTGCGGTAGGCTTTCTCGTCGAGGGTTTTGCGCAGGGAGGCGGCCACGGCCAGGAGGGTCTTCCCCGTTCCCGCGGGGCCGACCAGGGTCACCAGGGGGATGCGGTCGTCGAGCAGCAGCTCGAGCGCGAATTTCTGCTGCAGGTTTTTGGCGGTTACGCCCCAGACGTCCTGCTCGCAGTTCTGCAGAGGCACCAGGATCCTTTCCGGCCACAGGACCTTGCCCACGGCGCTTGTGGACCCGCCGCCGCTGTCCTTCAGGATCACGAACTGGTTGGGATACACTTCCTGCTGGTTCAGAGTCAGCCGCTTCTCGGTGACAAAGCGGTTGATGTCGTCCGCCGGTACCGTCAGCTTGGTGACGCCGGAGTAGAGCTCCTCGATCTTGACCTTGTTCTTCTCGAAATCCTCGGCTTTGATGCCCAGGGCGTCGGCCTTGACCCGCATGTTGACGTCCTTGGTCACCAGGCGCACGTTTCCGCCGCGCTGCTGGATCACCAGGGCCAGGCCGAGGATCTGGTTGTCGACCTTGGCCGGATTCAGGCCGGGCAGGTGGATGTCCGCGGTTTCCACCATGATCTGCAGGGTGCCGCCGTTTTCCATCTTGACGCCCTGCGCCGTGGACCCCTTGCCGCGCAGGCTGTCGATGAAACGGGAGACCGTGCGGGCGCTTTTGCCTTTCTCGTCGTTGAGCTTCTTGAACTGGTCCAGTTCCTCCAAGGCGGCGATGGGAATCACGACCCGGTTGTCCCCGAAGGCCGTGAGCGCCTGGGGATTGTGCAGCAGCACGTTGGTGTCCAGCAAAAAGATCTTTTCCATCTGCGATTCCTGTCTTCCGGGATCCGGTCCGGCCGGCCCGGCGGAGGGGGATTAATCCACTTTTTCCAGCCAGCCGTATTGATCTTCCCGTTCGCCCCGCAGGATGCCGAAATACGCGTCCTGAATCCGCCGGGTGATGGGACCCCGGGTCCCGTTCCCGACGGGCAGGTTGTCCACCTTGGCGATGGGCGTGATCTCCGCGGCCGTGCCCGTCAGGAAGGCCTCATCGGCGATGTACAGGCTTTCCCGGGGCAGCACGTGCTGCCGGACTTCGTACCCGAGTTCCCGGGCCAGCTGGAAGACGCAATGCCGGGTGATCCCCGGCAGGATGGAGGAGGAGGACGGCGGCGTGAACAGCATCCCGTTTTTGACGATAAACACGTTCTCGCCCGAGGCCTCGGAAATGTATCCGAAGGCGTCCAGGGCGATCGCCTCGTCGAAGCCGTCCTGCAGCGCCTCCAGTTTGATCAGCTGGGAATTCATGTAATTGGAGGCGACCTTGGCCATGGCCGGCATGGTGTTGGGGGCCATGCGGTTCCAGGAGGAGATGCGCACCGACACGCCCTTTTCCAGGCCTTCCTCGCCCAGGTATGCGCCCCATTCCCAGGCCGCGACCACGGTCACGATCGGGCATTTGAGCGGATTGACTCCGAGGGAATCGAAGCCGCGGAAGGCGAAGGGCCGGATGTAGGCGCTTTGCAGTTCGTTCGCCCGCACGGTTTCCTTGATGGCGGCGCACAGCTGCTCCGGCGTGTAGGGGATGGGCATGCGGTAAATCTTCGCCGAATCATACAGGCGCTTGACGTGATCCTGCAGGCGCAGGATGAAGGATCCACGCGGGTTGGCGTACATGCGGAGTCCGTCAAAGGCGCAGGTCGCGTAGTGCACGACGTGGGACAGGACGTGGATCTTGGCATCCTGCCACGGAACCAGCTTCCCGTCCATCCACAGATATTTGGCCTGCAAACTCATCTTCCGCCTCCCTTTCCTGTCCCGGAATAAAATGCGGATATCTTACCCGGCGTCACTCGCTTTGGCAATGCTTTTTCGCGGGCCGCGGGAGCACGGACTTCAATGGGCCTGCTCCAGCCACAGACGCTCGAATTGGAGGAAATACTCCAGATCGGCGGGGGCGATTTGTTCGAAAGCCACGCCGGCTTTGAAACCCTTGTCCGCGGGTTCCGGCTGTTCATTGATCCAGACGACCTTGGCGACCACCTCGATCATCCGGGGGGCCTTCCGGTCCGACAGGAACATTTTGATCCTCAGGCGCAGGCCGGAATCCAGTTTCTCCGGCAGGTAGAGCAGCAGGCCGCCGCGGGAGGCGTTGGCGGTCACGCCCGTGCGCGGCGGTTCGTTTTCCACCACGTACGACACCGGGATTTCCAACTTGAAGCGCGGAAAAACGCGCCGTTCCAGTTCCACGCGGCCGAAATGCGTCATGATTTTTTCTGCGACCCCCACTCCTTGAGAAACGCTTCCCAGATCTGCAGGGAATCCGGCGGCATTTCGAACAGCCGCAGGCCGGCGTTGCAACTCCATTCGTTGGTATAGCGTCCCGTCTGCGTCCAGACCACTTCCGCGCGGGTTTTGATGACGCGTTTCTTTTCCGTGAAGGGCAGCAGGATGGTCAACTCCAGGATCTCGCCCTTCCGGACGGCCTGCGGAAAGAAGGCCATCATGCCGGTCACGGAAAGGTTGCTGGAAATGCCGGCCGGCATTTTCTTGTTCGCCACCTGGAAGGTAAACGGCAATTCGAAGGTCAGGCGCGGAAACTGGCGCCGGTCGAACTTGGCCTGGCCGTACTGGGGCTTGGGCATGGTTTTGAATTCCCTTTCTGCCGCCGGGCTTCGGTTGCGCGGAGGCCCTGCGCTCGCCTCTGGCCTCTGACGCCGCTCCCGCCGCCCCGTGCTTGCGGCGGCCGGTCCCCGGAGGGTCGCGGTCCTTAATAATTAAGAAAGGAGTTGGGCTGGTACAGCTGATAATCCATTAAAAAGGATTTCAACGTTTTACGGTCCTCGCGATCCATGTCCAGGAACTGCACGCCCACGTGGTGACCTCCCTCCTTGGCGGGCGCGCTCCACGCCACCCGGGCCAGGATGGCCACGCTGGTGCACTCCTCCTCCTGATAGGCGCCGGCGTCCGGAGGATTGCTGCGCTTGTCCGGCAAGGGCAGGTACAGGCTGACCATCAGGATTTGATCGGATTCCAGGGGATGGGCGCAATGCATGGCGAGCCCGCCGGCGCCCAAATCCGCGGCCAGGTTCTTCTCCGTGGACGACACGTTGCCTCGTTCCACGTACTGGCAATGTACCTGCAGTTTCAGCGGCTTGCGGGGAAAGCGGCGGCGTTCGGCCGTCGTTTCGCCTTGGATGATTTCAGCGCACATGTTCTCCCCTCCTTCTGGTACTGTAACAGAATTCGCGCGGCGGTTCAATGTTTGCCCGTGGCGGCGCCTTTTTTTTCCGCCGGAGCCGTTTTCGGCGCAGCCGGACTCAACTCGGGCACATCCCGGACCGCGAGCAGACGTCCCCCCGCCCAGGAAAAGCCCCCGGCCGGCAGGGTGAGCCGCAGGCTCACGGGTTTGGGGGCATAAACCCAGCCCGGGACGGCGTCGACGCGAAAAACGTAGGCCTGCTCGCCGCCCGCAAGCAGGCGGAACGAGATCTCCTGGCGGTTCGGACCCTGTCCCCAGTCCAGCGTGGCCTCGCGCCCGGACAGCGCCGCATCCGCCGCCAGCGCCAGAACCAAGACATTGGCGCCCGCCGGCGAGGACGGCTTGGCCAGCAGCTTCACCGACACCGGGCCGGGGCCCGCGGCCACGGAAATTTTCTCTCCGTTGGCGGTCACCGTCAAGCCGGCGGCCATGACGGCCTGGACGCCCCCCGGAGCCTCCACGGTTCCGGCGGCCCCTCCCTGGCTGGGATCGTATTTCTTCAGCCGGCCCCACAATCCCGGCAGGCGATCCAGCGCCAGCGGCCGGATCATGGCCTGGGCGGCCGCGTCTTCCCGGCCCGCGGTCTCCTCCCGCGGAGCCAGAATGACGACGTTGCCCTTGACGGCCACGGGATCGAAATCCTTCAGCAGGTATTCCGCCACGGCATAGTGCCGGACTTCGGAGGGAATGCCGTCGAAGCCCGCTACGCCCGTACCCGGCCACAGGACCACTTTCGGCCTGGCCGCCTGCAGGTCCCGGATGGCTTCGCGCTGTTGTTGGAAGGAGGACAGGGTGACGGTGGCCAGGGATTTTACCACCGGACGCCGGGGCACGAGAAAATACAGGAGCGGCTGGTTGGAGAAATCGAAAAACGACTCGGCCGTCCCGACCTGGGAATCCAGATACTCCGACAGTTCCGTGAGTTGCCCGGCCTGTTGCGGAGGCAGGTACAGCCGGTTCAAGGTGGGAAGCGGGCTCATGGCCAGTCCGTCCACGCGGATTTGGTTCTTGGCCCCGAAACTTCCGGCCAGACGAACCAGATCGACCGCGCCCGGGCGCGGGACCAGCGTGGCCAAGGCCAGGCCCAGGAAGACCATGCTCCGCAGGCGGTTATTGTGCGTACACAGGCGGAAAAGGAAGAAGGCCAGGACCATGGCCGCCAAAGGCAGGGCGTTTTTCAGGAAAGCGGCCTCGCCGCGTTCCAGGTACCTGAACCACAGCAGGGCCGCAACCGTGACCAGCAGCAGCATGTTCCAGGGCAGGCCGCGCTCGCGAACCCGGCCCATCGCATCCAGCAAAAACAAGGCGCCCAGCAGCAGCGCCGCCGGTGGCACCAGAAAAACCACCACCGCGCCCAAACCGGCCTGAGGTCCCCAGCCCGGCAGCGGCAATCCGAACAGGGTGTGATACTGGGTGATGACCCAGGCGAAATTCGCGAAATAATCCGACAGGCTGCCGCTCAGGGCGAGGTAAAGCCACCACGGGATCAGGCCCACCAAGGCGGCACCCGCATAGACGCCGGGACCCAGCAGGCGGCCTTTGAGGTCGGCCGAACCGAAGGCCGCCCAGGTGAGCAGCAGCACCAGATTCCCGACCAGCGCCAGCACGCCCGCCGTGAAGGAGGACATCACGGCCAGCGCCGTCAGCAGCCCGGAAAAGATCAAAATGTACCAGCGGCCCCGCTGCAGGTACAGCAGGGTGAACAGGAAGCTGATGTAGGCGAAGAAAAACCGGGCTTCGGCGACGGTGCCCAGGGTTCCCGTGAGCAGGGTCAGGGCCACGAGCAGGGCCCACAGCCAGGGCAGGCAGAAAATCGCCAGGAAATACAATCCCACCAATCCCACGGGCAGCAGCCACGAGAGGAGAAAACGGTAGGAGGCCGCGCTGGCTCCGAACCATTGGATGGCCGCCAGCCCCGCCAAGGCATCGGAAAAAAAGCCGTGGCGGAACAGGATTTCCTTGAAGGGCATGCGTCCCAGCAAAACCGCCTGGGCGCTGGCAAGACTTTCGCCCTCGCGGAACAGGTCGAGGGGCCCGGCCATGGCGTTGGCTCCCAAGGGACCGCCGCCCGGCCAGAAGGCGGCCGCGAGCAGCAGCAGGGGGATGGCGGATATCAGCATCACGGCCCGGAACAATTCCTCCCAGGCGGGCTGCATCTCCAAGGGGCGGCGGCGCAATTGCAGCAGGGTCAGGACCAGGATCGTCAGGCAGCCAAAGGCGGCCAGGGCCGCCAGGGTGTAAGGCAAAAATTCGAGCCGGAATCCGCCCACGGCCTGGCCGGCCTGGAGAAACTGGACCCCGCCCAGGGATTGCAGGGGCAACAAGGCGAGCGGCAGGAGACTCAGGGCGACTGCCAGATATACCTGGTCGTAGGTCAACTTGTTGAATAAAAATTTCAGCAGCCAGGCCAAAATCAGGGACAAGACCCAGACTGCGGCGCCCGCGAAGATCACGAACCATATGCCCGGGACCCGTTCGGCGCCGCCCGGCAGCGACTGCAGAAACCAGCCGCAACCGGCGCCCAGGGTGACAACGGCTCCGTGGGTGAACAAGGCGGCGGGATGATATTCCGCACCGGTGGGATGGGCGAAAAAGATTTTCCGCTTGTCCCCGCGTTCCATCAGGGCCAGCAGGAACAGGCCGAGGCACAGGGCCAGGAAGGCCAGAAACGGTTCGGACAGGTAGGGCCGGCCGTGGAGCAGGGCCGGGATCTGGGGCAGAAACACCGCGAAGGGCAACGCGGCCCGCTTCAGCGCGGTCGCCGCCGGCAGGGCGCTCAATTTGGTTTGCCAGAAGGCCAGCTGCAGCCACAACCACAGGGCCGCCACGACGGCCAGCGTGGCCGCGGCGGTGACCAGCACGGCCAGCAGGCCCTGCTGGGTTGGGATCCAGCCCAGGGATTGCGGTCCGACCGCGCCGCCGGGATCCGGCGCATACTGCAACAGGCCCCGGCCCAGGCGCCAAGCCAAGCCTGCGCCCGCCAGAATTCCGCCCAGGATGGCCGCCGCCCGGTGAAGGAGTAAATTCTCCTGTCCCGAGGCTTCCGTCACCGCCGTGAGATCCGCCATGCCCGTTCCCCCTTAACGCGTCGTGGTCCCGACACCGCCCTCCGCTTGCCCGCGAAAGCCGCGCCGGGTCGGTCCTGCGCCGGTTGCCGGCTCAGGTTATTTTCCTGTCATAAATGCGGTAGCGCCGGTATTCCCGGCCGCCCATGAATTCCGAGGCCCGGAGAACCTGGTCGTTGGTTTCCAGAAGCCAGCTGTTTTCGCACAGCGTATACCCCCGGGAAATACTGTACTGCATGGCGCGGTAATACAGCACCGTTTCCAGGCCGCGGTTGCGGAACTCCCGCGTAACGCCCATCAGCAGCAGGCGCACGGATTTGATCTTGGACATGCCGAAAAGGATGCGGAAGAGCCCGAAGGGAAAAAGGCGCCCGTTCATCTTCACGAGGATCTCGTTCAGGTTGCGGACCACGGCGATGAAGCCGGCGGGGCGTTCCCCCACGAAGACGTAACGCACCAGGCCCGGATCCACCACCATTTTGAGATCCTCGGCGATATGGTCGATTTCCTTGTCCGACAAGGGCACGAAGCCCCAGTTCTGGTCCCAAGCGGCATTGTAGATCTGTTTGATGATCTGAAGATCCCGGTCGAAATGCTTCATGTCGATGATCCGGCTGGTCACGTCCTCCTTGTCCTCGACGCGCTGGCAGATTTTTTCCAGGCGGTCCATGGTTTCCGGCCGCGCGACGGACATTTTATGCGCCGTCACGTCCATGACCTTGGAAAAGCCCGCCTCCAGGAACAGGTCCTCGTAATACGGCGGATTGTAGGTCATATCGATCATCGGCGGGCCGGGTTCACCGGACACGAACAGGCCGATGGTATGGTTGGTGGAAAGATTGACCGGACCGCGCATGGTATCCAGGCCGCGAGCCCGCAGCCAATCCTCGGCCGCGGCAAACAGCGCCCGGGAGACTTCGGGGTCCCGCACGCATTCGAAAAAGCCGGCAAAGCCGACCCGGTCGTTGTGAATTTCGTTGTGCTTGCGGTTCTCGGTCGCCGCGATCCGGCCCACGTCGCGTCCGTCCCGGCGGGCCATGAACAGTTGTGTTTCCGCGTGCTCGTAGAACGGCTCCTTGTTCGACAACAGCACGTGCTGGGCCATTTCCAGCGGCGGCACCCAATTGGGATCTCCGCGGTAAATGGCATGCGGGTAACGGATGAAACGCCGCCGGTGCCCCGCGCGGTGACGGTCCAGGGGAACGATTTGCAGCATGCCGACCCTCCTTGTCGTGCCGGGACGATTCCCGGTCCTACCGGAACACGTTCAGGTCCATGTACTTCTGGACGTTGACCGGGACGGCGGCCACGAACAGCTGGAACAGCAGCCGATTGCCGACCGCGGCCCCTCCCGTGTGGCCGGCCCGGCCGAGTTTCTGCCCCCGGCTGACCGGGTCGCCGACCTTGACCGCGATCTCACCCAAGTGTCCGTACAGGGTCGCGAAGGAATACCCGTGGTCGATCACGACCGTGTTGCCCAGCATGGACAGATTCTGCGCCAGCACCACCGCGCCGGAGGCGGCGGCATTGACCTCCCACGACCCGCTCAGGAGAGGTTCGATCTCGATTCCCTCCAGCACCACGCGGATTTTGCGGTTCATCAGGCGCTCCGTGCCGTAGGTGGCCACCACCCTGCCGCCCAAGGGAAGCAGGAAATCCTCCATCGCGGGCGCGGAATAATCCGCGCCGGCCAGGCGCCGGACAATGAGCCGGTAGTCCTGCTGGTAGTCCCTCAGCTTGAAGCGCCGGGCCGTGACCGGCACCGCAGGGGTCCGGTTCAAGTACGGCAGAATTTGGAAAGGAAAACGTTCTTCCAGGGGAAGGTGCCTTCCGCTTAATTCGAAATGGCAGGAAATGGAATAGTCTCCGGGCTTGGTTTGGAGACGCACCGGCAGGAAGGCGGTGTAGACCGGCCGCTGCAGGTCGCGGCGCGGGTAAACGCGGTAATTCCTGCCCAGGAAGCCTACCCACCCTCCCTTGACCTCCGAGGGAAAGCGGAAACTGAAAGGGACGATGTCCCCCGGCGAAGCTTCCTGCACGGGCAGGATATATTCAATGTCGGACGCGATCTGTTCCCTGACGGAAGCGCATCCCCCCCAGCCCGTCAACATCACCAGGCACAAGGCAAGGGAGGCGGTGGTGCGTTTGAGGAGCAGCATGTTCACTCCGGCCCGATAGGAGCTTTCAGGGGAACCACAGGTTCCCCTGACGCGGACGCCGATGCGTCCTGCTTTCCTTCCTACTTCTGTCGGGGGCTTCTCCGCCCCCGGACCCCCGCCTCATCATCCTGATGAGGCCAACAAATTGTCCTCATTGTAAAGCGCTTCCCAGGAAAATCAAGTAATTTTACACCGGGAACTCCGGCGGGCATCCCGGCGGGGGGCTGTCCCCGCCCGTCAGGTATATAGAGGTGAGTCTTGGTCGTCGAGGCGATAGTCCACCAGGAAGGATTTCAGCGCGTGCCGGTCCTGGGGCTCAATGTCCAGGAATTGAATACCGATCAGGTATTTTTGTTCTTCCAGCCGTTTGCACCACACGGCCCGGGCCAGGATGGCCACCGGCAGGCATTCGTGCACCGGCACGACGCGCGCATCGCTTAAATCCTCCCGCCTGGCCGGCGGAGGAATGAACATCGTCAGGGTCAGGATCTGGCCCACGCGCATGTCCTGGTGACTGCGCATGGCCAGGCCCTGCGTCCCCAGATCCTCGGCCAGGCTGCGGCTCGCCACGACTTTTTCGGGTTCCCCTTTTTTTCTGAACTGATAGGAAACCCTGACCTTCAACGGCACGCGCGGATAACGGCGGAATTCGGCCTTGATTTCTCCGCGGTGGGTTTTGACCACCATCAGGAACTCCTCCTGGATCAAGCAGCCGGCCCGCTGCAGGCCATGCGGGCGGCGGGCTTGAAAATCATCCTCCCGGCGCGCGGCCGGCATCCGAACCGGCCGCGGCCTTAGGCCCGGTTGCGGCGACGGGCGGCTGGGACGGGCGTGAAACAACGTACGATAAAACGGCCAGGGTCAGCGCCGCCATGATCCACTTGACCGCCGTGTACACGGGCATGATCCAGGCGGTGTAGGCCAGAAACACCAGCGCCCCCAGGCAGGCGATCCATTTTTGGCGGCGGCCGATGACCCGATCGCGTTCCCAATCCCGAAGGGTCCGGCCGAAATGAGGCCGCCGCAGCAGCCAGCGGTGCAGCTTTTTCGAACCCCGGGAAAAGCAGTACGCCGCCACCAATACAAAAGGCACCGTCGGCAGCAGCGGCAGCAATACTCCAATGACGGCGAACCCCAGACTGGTCCACCCGCCGACGACCCACAACCGGTTGGGCGACCACCACGGCCCGGCCGGGGGTCGTTGATTCCTGGGAATGTAGGGGATAAAAAGTTCTCCTTATATGATGCGGCCGCCCGGGGTTTTCGAACCGCGGCCGACCGCGCTTCCTTGCCTCGCGGAGGCCTACTCCCGATTCGCGGCGATTTTTCCCATGGCCCGGACCGCCGCCCGCCCCACGGAGCCGTGCGGATCCTTGAGCGCCCGATGCAAGGCGGGCACCGCCTCCCGCGCGGCCGGGCCGATGTTCCCCAGCGCCTCCGCCGCGCAAGCCCTTTCAAGCCGGGCATCGCTGTGCAACATCTCGATCAGAGCCGGTACGGCGGCTTTGGCTTCCGGGCCCAAACGGCCCAAGACCTCGGCCGCGGACAGGCGCACATTCTGGCTTGAGTCCTTGAGCTTTCGGATCAATTCGGGTATGGCATTATACCCTTGATCCTCACGGGCGTCCAGCGAGCACACGTCGGGATCCGTCCTTTAGGCAGAATCGCGCGGGCCGGGAAGGGCGCCGGCGCCGGGGGTCACTCCTGGAAATACTGCTCCAGATCGCGCAACGTTTCAGGCGGAAGATGACTGTAATATTCCCGCCGGCAATCCGGGCACAGGCTGCGGGAGAGCTGGGCTTCGGAAAATCTCTGCAGGAATTTTTCCAGGGGGAGCCATCCGTCGGGCGTCTTGATTTTCCTGCAATAGGCGCAGGCCGGTACGACGCCCTCCAGCCGCCGGAGGCGGGACAAGAGGGATAAGGTCACGGCCATGCTGACCGCGGCCGCCAGGACCACGAAACATGATTCCAGGAAGCTTTCGGCCATGTTTACCGGCGAAGCGGGGGAAATCCCCAGCCGGGCGGGGATATCCAGTATTTCATCCATCCAGATCATGGCGATCAAGAAGAAAAAAACGACGACTTGCCCGATCACGAGTCTGAGCCGAAGACTTTTGCCGGTCATGGCTCTGCCACCGCCTTGGGAGCGCCGCGCCTTCTTTCCTGTTCCCTGCCGCCCCGGTTCCCGCTCGCTTATTTTATGCCAAATCGGGCGTATGGGTCCAACTTATTCGTTCCTTTTCGCCGCCGCCGGGCAGCCTCGCCTCTTGCCCCGGTATTGTTTGGATGAATTTTTTTCAGACTTATGCTATAAAATTCACGGCTGTCCGGCCTCGTGACCTGCGTTCTCTGTTCCGCTGCTCCGGCAGCCCATCCCCCGAGACGGCGCGCCGAGGGGGTTGCCCCGCGGCAGCGGAGAGCCGGGAGCTGAAGGATTTTTCTTTTTTCGCCGATACTGAGGGACGGGATGGAAATGGGCGGCCGGACCTGGCCGCCGGGGAGGACTCACCGGATGACAGAGCACGTAGCCGACCACGACGCAAGCCGCCGGTTAAAGGGCCAGAAGAAAATATTGATCGTGGATGATGATCCGGACATCGTCACCCTGATCCGGATCTTCCTGGAGCAGGAGGGTTATCAGATTCTCCTGGCGTATGACGGCCTGGAGGCCTTGGCCAAGGTCGCGGAGGGACGGCCGGACCTGATCGTCCTGGACATCATGATGCCCAAGGTGGACGGCTGGGTCGTGTGCCACAGCGTAAAAAGCAACGAAGCCACCCAGTACATGAAGATCATCATTCTTTCGGCCAAGACGCAAATTCATGCCCGGCTCAAGGGCCTGTATATCCTCCAGGCCGACATGTACATGACCAAGCCGTTTGAACTGGAGGAACTTTCCGCCAACATCCGCCAGCTCCTGCACATCAAGGACGCGGTTCCGGGTTCCTAACGCAAACCCGGCGTCTTCCCGCCCCGGAATGCCTCCCGGGGTCGCGGTGGCCGACGCGGCCGTCATTCCTTCCGGTATGAGGTGAAGCATGCGGCAAGCCTGGGGTTCACGTCTCGGCGTCATCATGGCCGTGGCCGGCTCGGCTCTGGGTCTGGGCAATTTCCTCCGTTTCCCCGTCCAGGCCGCCCAGAACGGCGGCGGCGCCTTCATGATTCCCTACTTCGTTTCCCTCCTGCTGCTGGGGATTCCCTTGATGTGGATCGAGTGGACGCTGGGCCGTTTCGGAGGCGGATTCGAACATTCCACCGCGCCCGGCATTTTTCACAACGCCTGGAACAAGAACCGCTTCATCAAGTATTTCGGCGTCATCGGCATTTTCGGCCCGCTGGTGATCTTCATCTATTACACCTATGTCGAGTCCTGGCTGCTGGCGTACAGTTTCTTCGCCTTAAGCGGCAAATATTTCGGCGCGGGCACCGAAATGGCCATGAAATCCTTTCTGGGCGGTTTCCAGGGCCTGGAAAAAAACGCCTACTTCCAGAACATCGGCACGGCCTACTTTTTTTTCCTCATCACCTTTATCCTCAATGTCAGCGTCATCTTTTACGGCATTCGGGGCGGCATCGAGCGGCTGTGCAAGTTCGCCCTGCCCATGCTCCTGATCTTCGCCGTGATTATCCTCCTGCGGGTGATCTCCCTGGGCACCCCGGATCCGGCCCGGCCGGAATGGAGCATTGGCCGCGGGTTCGGTTTTCTCTGGAACCCGGATTTTTCGGCCCTGGGCAGCGCCAAAACCTGGCTGGCCGCCGCCGGCCAAATTTTCTTCTCCTTGAGCGTCGGCATCGGGGTAATCCTGACGTACGCCAGTTACCTGAAAAAGGAGGACGACGTGGTGCTGTCCGGCCTGACGGCCGTCAGCACCAACGAGTTTGCGGAAGTCATCCTGGGCGGCAGCATCATCATTCCCATGGCTTACGCCTTTTTCGGCCCGGTGAATATCCATGCCATCGCGCAAAGCGGCGCCTTCAATTTAAGCTTTGTCACCATGCCCCTGATTTTCGAAAAAATCCCCTGGGGCGCGCTCTTCGCCTTCCTGTGGTTCGCCCTGCTTTTTCTGGCCGGGGTCACCTCTTCGGTGTCCCTGGCCCAGCCGGCGGTGGCTTTCCTGGAGGATGAATTCAACTTGGACCGCAGGCGGGCGGCCTGGATCTTCGGCCTGGCGGCCTTTGTGCTCTGCCAGCCCGCCATCTTCGGATTGTCGCGCGGCGTGGTGGACGAATTGGATTTCTGGGGCGGGACCTTCTGCCTGGTGCTTTTTGGAACCATCGAGGCCGTGCTGTTCGCCTGGATCTTGGGCATGGACAAGGCCTGGGAGGAGATTCACAGCGGCGCGGAATTGCGCGTGCCGGCGGTGTACAAATTCATCATCAAATACATCACGCCGCTCTTTCTGCTCGCCATCCTGGGATTCTGGCTGGTCCAGGAAGGGCTTCCCACCCTGCTGATGAAAAACGTATCCCCGGCCAACCGCCCGGTCGTGTTGGCGGTGCGCCTGATGCTGCTGGCGATCTTCGCGGGTTTGGCCTGGAGCGTGCGCATGGCCTGGCGCCGGCGACGCGGGGCGGAGCCGCCGGAGGTGAAACCATGACCCCCGGAGGCTGGATCTTCCTGCTCCTGTCCTGGGGCTTCATCCTGGGGCTGACCGTTTTTTGTTTTTGGAAGGTCCTGCGCAAAAAGGACGACGACCGTAATCGCGGGTAATCCGCCGGCTACAGGGGCCTGACGCGTATGGCCTTGGGGGAGACCGGGCATTTCACTTCACAAATCCCGCAGCCGACGCACAGCTGCGGGTCCACCGCCGGCACCCGGACCGGCTGACCCAGCCGGTTCGGCCGCCGTTCCACCTTGATGGCCTTGTGGCTCACCGGGCAATGTTCCTCGCACACGATGCATTCTTGACCCGTGGACCACGGCAGGCACAGACTGCGGTCTATGACCGCCAGGCCCATTTTCGTGCGCAGCTTTTCCTGCAGACGCAAACGCTCAATCGCGCCCGTGGGGCAAACCTGCCCGCAGAGCGTGCACTGGTATTCGCAATAACTGAGTTCCGTCGCCAGCCTCGGCGTCCAAACGCCCTCGGCCCCGCTCTCCCAGGCGGCCGGCTGGAGCACGTTGGTCAGACACACCTTCATGCAGTTCCCGCACCGCACGCACCGTTGCACAAACTCGCGTTCCGGCAGCGCTCCCGGCGGACGCAGCACCGGGCGGACGGCCGGAGTTCCCGCGGCCGTCCGCCGCGCGCCCAGGGTGAACAATCCCAGCACGCCAGCCAGCCAGCGCAGGAACTGCGCGCGGGTCAACCGTCCCGGCGCCTCGGGGTCTCGAGCGGCCCGGGCGCGGGGCGGGCCCGAAAAGGTGAAGGCCGAACGGCCGCCCGGGCAATCGGCCACGCAGTCGAAACACATGACGCATTCGGCCGAGAGGGTGGATTGGTCCGCGCGGATGGCATTGACCCGGCACAAGTCCCGGCAAACCGCGCAATTTGCCGGGCAGGCCTCGGACACCCGGCGCAGGCGCGCGAATTTGGACACCAGGCCCAGCAGGGCCCCCAGGGGGCACAGGTACCGGCACCAAAACCTGCGGCGCAGGAGCGCGGCGGCGAGGAGCAGGACCAGCATGACCAGGATGATCGACGCATGGGGAAAGACCGGATGGCTGATGTCCAAAAAATGCTCCTGCAGCCATTGATACAGGCCCGCCAAGGGAGCGTAGAAATCCGTGGACTGCAGGAGCACCGCAAAGGCGCGGTCCACCAGGCGGTTGACCGCGGGATGGACGTTGAAGGAAAAAGCCCGGACGAACACCGCGAGCGGATCGAACAGCCAGGCAAGCTGCAGGCCCGCCGCCGCCAGCAGGGCCAGGCCTCCCAGCAGGAAATATTTGAGGAAGCGTCCGCGCCCGGGCTCGCGCTCCCGGTTTTTCCGCCAGGGAGATGCGAGGCGCGCCACCAGATCCTGCAGGGTTCCGAGAGGGCAAAACCAGCCGCAGAACACGCGCCCGAACACGAACGTCACCGCCAGCGTGGCCAAGGCCCACAGGAGCCCCGGCAGCCACAGGCGTTCCGCCAGCGCCGTGATCCCCATCACCAGGGGGTCCAGCTGAAAGAGAAAACCGGGATTGATGAACCCGCGGAGGGGATATTGCGTCGTCCAGATAATATAGAGAAAGAGTCCGAACAGGAGAACCTGGACGATCCGCCGTCCCACGCGCAGGGGGGCTTGCCGCCGCAGCATGTCAGACCCGGAAGGTTTGGATGTCGGCCGTTTTCAAATCCAGGCTGCCCAGGCCGCGTTTTGCTCCCAGGCGGATGTAGCCGATGCTCTCGGGCTCCAGGCCGAACAGGGTGGCCGCGTAGGCATCGGCCAAAACCGGGTCCGCGCTCGCGATGACGAGATGTTTCGGCTCCACGTCGGCCACATCGCCGCCCGTGGGCCCGTGTCGCAACAGGATCCGGTAGGCATCGATCACGGTCAGGTCCGGGCGGATGAAGGCGGTCACGTCCACCAGTTTCTCGTCGATCTCCTGGTGCATGCTGCCCCGCCGGCCGCCGCACACGCCCATGAGGTTCTTCATCGACAAGGTCAGGCGGGTGAGCCCGTGGTGCTTGGCGACCGGAACGTTGATGAAGCAGTCGCAAGCCACGGCATCGCGGTACAGGGGCCAACCGTCCATGAGGCTGCCGCGGGGAAAGCGTGCGGTCAGAAAATTCCAGTCGCTGACGTAGTAGATTTGGCCGCCGGCCTTTCGGACCGCTTCCTGGATGCCGCTGTTGGCATAGGTGCGGCGGGCGTCGTTGCAGGGGTTGTCGAAAACCTTGACCGCCTTGGCGCCGGCCTCGCGGCAGAGGCTCACCAGCGCCGCCACCACCTCCGGGTTGGTGTTGGCCGCCTGCTCCGGGGTGCGGTCCCAGCCGATGTTGGGCTTGACCACGACCACGTCCCCCGGACGCACGAAACGCGCGATGCCGCCCAAGGCCTCCACCGCCCGGCGGGTCAGCCGGTCGGGGTTTTCCCCCTTCGCCGCCGCCAGCTGGCAGTCGGTTTTCGCGGCGCGCGCCGGGCGCGGATCCAGGGTCTTGCCCAGGGAACCCAGGGCCAGCGCCCCGGAGCGGCGCGCAAACAGGAACAGGCCCGAGACGGCGGCCAGGAGCTTGAGAAACCCGGCGCGGGACAGGGGAAGATGAAATAGTTTTTCCAGGCGGCGCGAGGCGAACCACCGGTAGACTTTCATGGATACGCTTCCTCTCCGGGATGTTTTTTATTTTTCGCGGATTCCAGGCCCGCGGACAACAGGATACCCAGTTCGTACAGCAGCACCATGGGCAGCGCGAACAGCACCAGGTTGAACACGTCGGTGGTGGGCGTAAGCACGGCGGCCGCCACCAGCATCACGAACAGCACTTCCCGGCGCCGGCGCCGCAGGACTTTCGGCGTCAGCAGACCGGCCTGGGTGAGGGCGCCCACCACGATGGGAATCTGGAAGACCCCGCCCCCCAGCAGCAGAATGGCCAGAACGAAGGACACGTAAAAATTCAGGGTCAGCATGGGTTCCGCCACCGCCCGCGACAGCCCGAGCAGGAAGTGCAAGGCGGCGGGCACGAGGACCCAGTAGGCGAAGGCCGTACCGGCCGCGAACAAGGCCGCGGCCCCTGTCAGCCAGCCCAAGAGCGGCGGCTTAGGGCCGGGCGGCAACGCCGGCCGGATGAATTTCCAGGCGAAAAATATCAGGGCCGGGCTGGCGAGAACGCCCCCGGCATAAAGCGCCAGTTTGAAGTACACGGCGATGATTTCCGTGGGCTTCAGCAGCACGAACCGGGTGACGAGGTCCCGGGCCGGAAACTTGCACCAGGCGATTAAAAACCCGGCAAAGAAAAAGCTGACCAGCGTGGCCGCCAGCCAGCAGCCCATGGCCGCCAGCAGCGTCCGCCGCAGCTCCTCCAGATGCCCCGTAACACTCAAGGTGCGGGTTTCGCCGTCAGGGCGAGGGCGGGACATCTTTGGGCTTGTCTTTGGGGGTTTCGTCGCCCTGGAAGGCCTTCTTGAATTCCCGGATGGCCTGCCCGATGGCCCGGCCGACGGCCGGCAATTTAGCCGCCCCGAACAACAGCAAAGCCACCAGTAAAATCAGAACAATTTCCTGAAAACCCAAGCCGAACATGTGTGCGGCCTCCTCTGGATCGGCAGCCCGCGGCGCTGCCAGCGCGGAGCCGGCGGGTGCGCGACGCATCCGGGGACATCATAAGCCACCGATCCGCGGGCGTCAATTTGTTTTGGACGGGGTCGGCGCGAAAGTCGCGAAGCGTTGGCCCAGGACCGGCACTCCGCCGGGAATTCCTCCACGATCCTCCGGCGTCCGCTCCGCCGCGGCCGCTTCCGGCCGCCAGCACGGCCGCGCTGCCGACGGTCGCCTGCGGGAGGAAGAACCCCGTATTATTTCCTGCCTCCGCGCCGATTCGTGCGCGTGAAAGCCACCGCGAAATTCTTCCGGGGTTTCGGCAACGCCGGCCGCCGGCCCTGTTCCGAAGCGGTCAATTTCCGGCGCCGGGCTGGCTTTTTGTCCATGACTGCCTCAGGCAAAATTTATTTCTTCAGTCCCAGGCTCCCGGCCATTTTCTCGTCCAGGCTTGCCTGTTCGTAGGCAACCGCCTGCAGAAATTCTCCGAGGCCCTGCAGGGCTTCGGCCCGCGTGGGCCGGGGCGTGGGCCAATGCGGCCGGTTGAGCCAATGCAGGACTTTTTTCCAGCGGGCGGAGGGATGAATCACCATCAGCCCCGGAAAGCGGTTCGGCGCCTTCTTCCAGGGCCAAAAGCACCAGCCCGCAAGCCCGTAGGCCGGGTCCGCGAACAACTCGCGCGTGCTTTGGATCATGGCGTAACGGTTTTCCCCGAACTCCCCGTTGACAAACGGCACGACTTCCTGCCGCGACCACCCGGTGTATTTCGCCAACTGGGCTATGCGGTTGTCGCCGAACCAGGTGTAAAGATGAAATTCACAGGCCAGGTTGTAATCCAGGCCGGGTTGGTAGAACGAGAAGTCCGTGGCGAATTTGGCGCCTTCCAACAAGACCAGATGACGGCGGTCGTTTTCGCGCACGGCCGCGAGCAGGCGGCGGTAGAAATTCAGGAGGGTCGCGGAACCGGGGGGCTCGGGTTCATTCAACAGGTCATAGCCGACCAGCGCCGGATGGTCCCGGTAGCGGGCGGCGATGGCCCGCCACAGCGCGACGGTGCGTTCCTGGTTTTCGCTGGAATCCCACAACCGCCGTCCGGGATCCGGGTCCGCGGTGAAGAGTTTGCCCTGGCCGCCGGGAGCGGAGTGCAGGTCCAGGATGACGCCCAGGCCATCCGTCTGGGCCCATGCCAGCAGGCGGTCGAGAACCGCCCAGCCTTCGGGGAGATAGGCATAGGGCCGTTCGTCCGTCTCGAGCAGGCGGTGGTTGATCGGCACGCGGACGACGTTGAAACCCAGGGCCGCCACGGCCGCCAGGTCTTTTTCGGTGATGAAGCGCGCGTAGACCTGGCGGCGGAAATTTTCCGTCTCCTCCGTTCCGACCAGATCCCGCAGGCGATGCAGGAGATCGCTTTCGGAAAGAAATCCCTCGCCCCAGATCCAGCCTTCCCAGTGCAGCCATCCGCCCAGGTTCACGCCCCGGATCCGCACGACTCGCCCCTGCCCGTCCACGATGTTACCGCCCGCCTGATGCCAAAAGGCATTGTCGGCGGGCGGCGGTGATGCCGCCGGCAAGGGGGACGGCGGCGGCAGGTGGCCGCAGCCCGCCCAGGCCGGCAGGACGAGCAGCCCCATCACGAGCATCCGCGCCTGCCTGGTTATTTTTCGCATGCGGGCCTCCTGCCGAATGAATGCGCTCCGTGCCGGTTCATTTCCGGGCCGGCCTTCCGGAGCATTCAAGCGGGCCCGGCGTCCCCCCGCCGCGGCGGCGGAATCCGCCAGGGTGCCGGCGTTCACGTTTCCGGATTTCCGCGGTGTATCAAGCCGGACCCGGAGAGCATTTTCCCGAACAACAGAAAACGCCGCCGGGCGCGTGCTGAACGCATCCGCGGCGGCGCGGCGTGATTCGGCCGCGGGGGGGCCTGTTGCCCCGCGCGCCTGTGATTGAAACCGGTGTTTACTTGCCGGGTGCCGGGGCCTGTTCGGTCTCGGGGGCGGCCTGGGGTGCCGGCAATGGGCCCCGCAGGCCCTTGGGGCCCTCGTGCATGCGGTGCTGCCAGCCCGGGCCCCAGCCGGGATGCATTTCGGAATATTCACCACAAGGCTTATGGAAACCCAGCGGACGGCCGGTGGCCAAGGTCAGCAGGCCCGTGGAAAAGACCAGGCCGGCGGCGATCCACAGCAAAACGGCCACGATCAAACCGAAAGTTTTCAGGCCGTTGCTTTCCAGCTTCTTCTGGGCGAACAGCACGAAGAAACTGATGGTCAACAGGATCGTGGTGGGAACCAAGGCTAACAAACCAAACACTCTGAACATGCGCATATCCCTCCCCGGGGCAGTTTTGGAAAACAAACACGGAAATTACTTGCTTGGACACCTCCGCGCTGGCGGAGTTCGCGAGCACGGCTCACTCCATCAGCAGGGCCAGGCCCGTGCCGAAAATGGAGATCAGGCTGGTCAAGGCCATGATGAAAGCCACCAGGGACACTGCGAGCAGAAAATAGAACAGCAGGCCCCGCGTCCGTTTTTCCGGACCGCTGAATTTTTTCGCCGATACAGGGATCATTTTCCCCCGCAGAAGTCGCGCCTGGGGCCGACGCGCGGACGGCCCGCCAGTTAGGAGACTTCAGGGGAACCACCCCGACCGGATGGGGAAGCGTATGGGACTCCCTGCGGTCGTAGGTTCCCCTGATGCGGACGCCGCTGCGTCCTGCTTTCCTTCCTGTTTCAGTTGGGGGCTTCACCGCCCCCGAACCCTAAGCCTCATCCTCTGGATGAGGCCATTGTACTCTCCCGGGCGAGGAAAAGAAAAGTGAAAAGCTCCTCCGCACGGGCTTCCGGCCGTTCCCGTCCGCGGGCCTTCCGCAGTTTTTCCCCGCGGCGGGAGGCAACCTGTATTATACTAGGAGCCATCCGGGGAACCACCCCGACCGGATGGGGAAGCGTATGGGACTCCCTGCGGTCGCAGGTTCCCCTGCCGCTTTCGCTCCGCTCCCCATAGGGGAGGTTTCCCCTCTGGCTCTCGCCGAAAGCGGAAAAGGGCTCTTCGGCTCGCGGTCACCCCTCATGAAGTCAGCGGGTGCTTCCCCTGACCACCCCTGGCCCCCGCAGGGGCCTGAGCCGCTGCGTCCGGCTTTCCTTCCTAACGGTATGGAAATGCTGCGTCAGAAAACCGGCCGCAAGTGTTCATGGAAAACTCGATTTTCGATTCGCGCTTGCTCGGCGTGCATAGCGCGCTCCGCCCCCGAATTCTAAGCCTCATCATCTGGATGAGGCCCCAGGAGGTTCCCATGCTGCGGACTTCTTCCCTGCCGGCGGCCGTGATTTTACTGTTCTGGGTTCTGGCCGGAACCAACGGCGCTCTCGCCAAGCCACCCCGGACCCCCACGCCGTCCCCGACCCTGCAGGAACTGCAAGCCGCGGCGCAAGCCGCCCCGGACCAGCCTGAGGCCCAGTATGAACTGGGCAAGGCCCTGGCCCGGGAGAACCGGTGGCCGGAAGCCCTGGCCGCCTTGAAGCGTGCCTCGGAGTTGAAGCCCGATTTCGCCGAAGCGCAATACAGCCGCGGCGCGGTGCTGGCCAAGCTGGGTCGCCTGGCCGCGGCGCGCGAGGCGTTCCAGGCCGCGGCCGGGGCGAAAAAGAATTTCGCCAAGGCTTACCTGGGTTTGGGCACGGTTTACCTGCAGGAAAACAATTACGCGGAAGCGGTCTCGGCGCTGCGGACGGCCGTGAAATACCGTTCGGCCTACCCGGAAGCATACTACAAATGGGGACGGGCGTATTTCCTGCAGGGCAAACTGGACGCGGCCATTGCCAAATATCGCCAAGCCAACGCGCTGGGGAAAAACGATACGGAAATCTACTACCATCTGGGCGCGGCCCTGCGAAAGAAGGGCGAGTATCAAAGCGCCACACGGGAGTATCTCCGGGCGTTAAAATCCGACCCGAAAAATCTCCGGATCCTAAACGAACTCGGCTCTTTGTATCTGGAGCGCGGCGAATACCGGCGGGCCGCCGCGACGTACGAGCAGGCCGTGGCCTTGGATCCGCGCCTGGCCGAACCCCACTACGGCCTCGCCCTGACCTATCTGCGCTTGCGGCTGCCGGAAAAGGCCCGCGCCGAATATGACGCGCTGAAACCCCTGGACCGGGACTTGGCCCGCGACCTGGAAGGCCAATTGCCGGCCCCCACGCCTTAGGCCCCGGCGGGGCTCTTCCCGCGTCCGTTCCCTCCTCCCGTTCATTTTCGCCGGATCGCCCGCAGGGGGCAAAAAGCCACGCACCGCCCGCAGTCCGTGCACTGGTCCTCATCCACGCTGGGCGCCTCGAAGCGTTCCTGGCTCAAGGCCCCGACGGGGCAGACCCCCACCGAGGGACAGGGGTGGTTCTGCGGACAGCGTTCCACCAACACCTGCACCGACATGGCCGGCACCTCCCTTCCCGCCCGCATGAGTATATCCAACGGGCCGGAGAAATTATATTAGTTTTCTAATATATGTCAAGTTTATTATATATCAGGTTGCCGGGAGCGGGAACTTCGTTCAGGTATACAGGACGGAGTGGATGTCGTCCAGTTGGTAATCCACCAGGAATTTTTTCAGGATCTTGCGGTGCTCGGGATCAATGTCCAGGAATTCCGCACCGATCAGGTATTCCCCCTTGTCGGTCTTCTTGGACCAGGCGACGCGGGCTAAGATGTTGACCTTCTGGCACTCGGTTTCCGGATTGGCCACGGTTTCGCCCCCCGGCTTGCGCCTCCGGTCCGGCGGCAGGTAGAGCATCATCGTCAGCAGCTGGCCTTCCTTGAGGTCGCGCCGGCTGCGCAGCGCCACGCCTTTGGCGCCCAGATCCTGGGCCAGGCTGCGGCTGGATTCAAACTGCACCGTTTTCCCCCGGATGAGCACCCGGTACTTGAGGTCGAGCTTCAAGGGCAGGCGCGGATGCCGCCGCGCCTCCACGATGGTCTTGCCTTTGAACAGGCCCTGATACATGGCCACCCCCTGAACCGGTTGTTGAAATCCACGTTTTCATTTTACGCCGGCGGCAGGATTAAATAAACGAAATATTTTTCCGGGAATCTGGATTTCCCCGGCGTTGCGCCGTCCCGGCGTAAAACTCCGGGGGGGGGAGCGCGGAGTTTTACGCCGGGGGCGGACGCCGGGGTCCGGGTCCGCTTCAGATCCGGGTCCGGCGGTTGTGTTTCAGGCGGTAAATATCCCGGCTGGACCGGTTCTGCATCCGGTGCAGGCGGAACCGCTCCTGCCGGCTCAAGCGACCGTCGGCCCGCATGCGCCTGGCGGCGCGGCCGATGCAGGCCTGCTCGCCCCGCAGGCGGCGGGTTTCGCGGACCGTGAGCTGCCCGCTGCGGATCCCCTGGGCGATCCGGCGTTCCTGACGCTGGTGCCGCGTGTGCAGCCCCGGCGCCTGGGTGCTGGCCAGGGCGCTGCCGGCGCCCAGGAGCGTCGCCCCGAAGAGGACTCCGCAAACCATGAGTGCTCTTTTCATGTTATCCTCCCGCTGATTGGATTGTCGGCTGTTTCTGCCTACGGATGGATAACCCCGGGGAAGGAAAAAGGTTTCCGGCAGGATTTCGGTTGGCGCGCCTAGTAGCTTTCCTCCGCCCGCGCGCGGCCCCGGAAAACACGGTACACGAACCAGGAATACGCGGCGACCAGCAGCATGCCGAAAAAGGTGAAGGCCGCGATCAGACGCAGGGTCGGCCCGGCCGTGGCGGCCGCGGCGATGGTCATGGACCGGGCCGGCGGGATGGAGCGCACCAGGAGCGGAAACTGGATGCCCGCCAGGCTGAGCCACAGTCCGGCCAGGGCCGCTGAGGAAAAAGCCAGCAGCCCCTTCCCGCCCCGGCGGATCAAGGCCAGACGCGCGCCGGCGAGCGCGCCGGCGGTGATGAGGATTCCCAGCCAGAGCAGCGGCCTCTGCCAGACAGCCGGCAAAGAGGCGGCCAGCGCAGCCCACAGGACCAGGATCACTCCCGAGCAGATCCACCACGCCCGCCGTGCGGTTTTGAGCAGTGTCTGCTGCAGCTCCCCCGCAGTTTTTCCGACCGCGAAGGCAAGCCCCTGGAAAACAAAAACGGCGACGGCGGTTGCGCCGACCGCCACGGGCAACGGCCGGAAGAGCCCAAGCTCCCCGCCGGCGAGTGTGAATTCCGCGTCGAGGGGAATGCCCCGCAGCAGGTTGCCCAGCAACAGGCCGAATAGTCCCGTCACCAGCAAGCTGGCGGCGCTGAGGACCCATTGCCAGAAATTCCCGCCTTTTTGGGAAGCCGGCCAGAATTCGAAGGCCACGGCCCGCAGAATGAGGGCGAACAGCACGAACATGACCGGGAGATAAAAACCGCTGAGAATCGTGGCGTAGGCGGCCGGAAAGGCCGCGAACAGCACGCCGCCCGCGATGATGAGCCAGACCTCATTGCCGTCCCAAAACGGCGCCATGGCCGCCAGCAGAACGCGCCGGTCGTCCGCTTTGGGAATCAAAGGCAGGAGCATGCTGAGTCCCAAATCAAAACCGTCCAGCAGGCTGTATCCCAGCAACAGGGCGCACAGCATCACGAACAGAAGCGCGGGCCAGAATCCGATCGTCTCCATGTCAGGCCTCCTGGGGGGCCGGGTCCGGCCCCCGCTGCACCAGCCGGAGCGCCAGGAAGAGGAACACGCCCAGGAGGGACAGGTACAGCAGGACCAGCATGCCCAAGGAAAAGGCGATCTGGCCGGCCGGCACCACCGTGGAGGATGCCTCGGCGGTGCGCAGGACGCCGTAAATGATCCAAGGCTGGCGTCCGATCTCGGTGCTGACCCAGCCCAGTTCGAAGGATAGATACGGCAACGGCAGGCCCCAAAGCAGGACGTACCAATACCAGCGGGCGTCATCGAGCCGGCGCCGCAGAAGGAGCCAGCCGCCCAGCAAACCGATTCCGATCAGGGCGAAGCCCAAGGCGACCATCACATGGAAACTGGTGAAGACCACGCCGACCGGCGGCCATTCGTCGCGGGGGAAGGCCTCCAGTCCCCGGACCGGCGTTTCCGGACTCCAGCCGACGAGCACGCTCAGCAGGCTCGGGATGCCGACGGGAAACCGGAGAACGCGCCGCTCGGCATCCGGAATCCCGAAAAGGTACAAGGGTGCATGGCGCGTGGTGCGGAATATTCCTTCCAGGGCGGCGGACTTGGCCGGTTGGAATCGGTCCACGTTGACGGCGCTGGCGTGCCCCAGGACCAATTGCACCAGGGGCAGCAGGGCAAACAGCAGGATCCCGACGCGCAGCAGCCTGCGGGACAGGTCGCCGTGCCGGTTGCTGAGCAGGTAATAGGCCGCAAGGGCGCATACGACCGAGGTCCCGGTCAGCCAGCCGGCCAGAATGGTGTGCAGAAAGCGGATGACGGTGCTGGGATTCAGCGTGGCGGCCATAAAATCCGTGAGCACGGCCCTCCCGCCTTGCAGCACGTATCCGGCCGGGGTGTGCATCCAGGAATTGGCGGCCACGATCCAGAAGCCGGACAGGTGGGCGCCGAAAAACACCAGGAAGGCGCTCCACCAGTACACTCCCGGCGAAACGCGCCGGCGGCCGAACAGGAGGATACCCAGGAACACCGCCTCCAAGGCGAAGGCGGTGATGCCTTCCACGGCCACCGGCACCCCGAACACCCCCCCCACGAAGCGGGAAAAGCGCGCCCAGTTGGTGCCGAAGGAAAATTCCAGCGTGGCTCCGGTCGCTACGCCCATGACGAAAACCAGTGCCAGGAGCCGGACGAGAAAAGCGCTGATGCGCTGGTGGACTTCTGCGCGGGTTTTCAGGAACAGGCTCTCGAAGATCAGGATGTACAGCGTGAGGCCCAGGGTGGTGGCCGGAAACAGGAAATGGAAGCCCACCGAAAAACCGAACTGAATGCGGGACAGCAGAACGGCATCCATGCGGACCTCCAGCAGCGCGGCGGCGAAAATACCTTGCAGGGCGTAAATTCTCCCCGTAGTATATACACCGGCAATTCGGAGATAAAGAACTTTTTGACCAGGAGGCGGGTATGGGCACCCTCGTGAGATGCAAGGCGTGCGGGTTCGTCACGGAGGAGGGAAAACTCAAGGATGTCTGCCCGGCATGCGGTGTGCCGCGCAGAATGTTCGAACCGTATACCGAAAACATTTCGCCCCGGCGCAAGTGGCTCTTGGACCTCGACCTGCATCCGGTGGTCGTGCATTTCCCGCAGGCCTATGTCTTCACGCTCCTGGTGATCTCCGCCCTGGCGGCGGTCTTCGACCCCTGGCGGCCGGCGCTGGCCGCCGCCATCCGCGTGCTGGCCCTGACACTGCCGGTGGTCGTGGCGGGCGCGATCCTCACGGGGCTCCTGGACGGGCGGGTGCGCTTTCGCAAGGTGACCACGCCCATTCTTAAGAAAAAGATTTTCTGGGGATCCTTGTTCCTGGCGTTTTCCGCCGGGCTGTTCGCGGTCGTGCTGGCGTCGTCGTGGCCCACGCCGGGTTTGGGGTGGCTCGCCCTGGGTTTGAGCTTCGGGGGGTTTGCCTGCAGCTATGTGCTTGGCCGGCTGGGCACCAGCCTATTGAACGCCAGGTTTCCGGGTTAGGCTTCTCCTGCCGGGAAAATCCGGCTCCCGCCCCGCCCCCCGGAACGCGGCAGGTTCCGTCCCCGGGCTAAAGAGGCGAACACGCCCGCGACGCACAGCATGGAAAAAATAAGAAAGGTCGTATGCAGGCTGGCCAGAAAACGGCCGTGGTTGGCCGGCGTGATGGCGTCGTGCCCCAGGTAAACGGCCATGACCAGCATGGTCATGCCCATGCTGAGCATCTGGCCGGTCAGGCGCATGGTGCCCAGGGTGGCGGAGGCCACGCCGAAGTGGCGGCGTTCCACCGAGCCCATGACGGCGTTGGTGTTGGGGGAGGAAAACAAGGCGAAGCCGAAACCCATGAGCGCCAGGCTGGCGAGCAGGAAGGCGGTCGGGGTGGTGGCATTCACGGCGAGCAGCAACAGGAGGCCCGCCGCGGTCAGGGCCATGCCCAGGGAGGCGACCACGCGCGCTTCGACCCGGTCGGAGGTTTTTCCCGCCAGGGGTGAAAAAACCGCCATGATCACGGGTTGCACGATGAGGATCAGGCCCGCCTGCGCGGGACTCAGCGCCTGGATGTATTGCAGGTAGAGGCTCAGTAAAAAACCCACGGCGAAGGTGGCGCTGTAGTTGATCAGGGCCGCCAGCGTGGACATGGCAAAAACCCGGTTGTGCAAAAAAAGTTCCAGATCGAGGACCGGCTGCCGGATCCTGCGTTCCTGCCAGACGAATATTCCCAGGCCCGCGAGCGCGACGCCCAGGGCGACCAGCCCGGCGGTTCCGGGCAGGCGTGAGAAGCCATAAATCAGGGCCACCAGGCCCACCCCGTACCACAGCGAACCGGTCCAGTCGAAGCTTTCCCCCTTCGCTTCGGCCCACTCCCCCGCCAGTTTCCAGAAGATCAGGGCCATCACGGCCAGGCCCAAGGGCACATTGATCCAGAAAATGGAACGCCAGCCCAGTTGCTCGGTTAAAAAACCGCCCAGCACCGGCCCCAGCGACAGTCCCAGGTAGGTGGCGGAGACGGCGATGCCCAGGGCGCTGCCCCGCTTGCCGGCGGGAAACACGGACGTCAGGATGGCCACGCCCGTACCGAAGATCATGGCGCCCCCCAGACCCTGAACGATGCGGAAAGCAATGAGCATTCCGCCCGAAGGAGCCATGGCGCACAAGGCGGACGCCAGGGTATACACGCCGACTCCCCAGGTATAAATTTTCTTCCGGCCGACGATGTCCGCCAGCCTGCCGAAAGGAACCAAAAACAAGGCCGCGGACAACAAATACGCGGTGGCCACCCAGTTCAGGCCCAAGGCCGGCAGGGTGAATTCGCGGCCAATCGCAGGCAGGGCGATGTTGACGGCGGCGCCCATAAAGGGCGTGAAAAACGCTCCCAGCATGGCCACCCATAAAGCGGCCTGCTGGATGCTCCGTTCGGAAGAGGACGCTGCGGACGGCGTCGGTTGCGTCATGGTTCTCCTGGAAGTGAATGAAAAAATCGCGGCATTATACCGCTTCCGTCCGGACAGTACAAGGGTTCACGCCAAAAACACGGTCCGGCCCCGAACCTTCCGCCGCGGGAAGCAAACCGGCGCGCACCCGCGAATCTCGAAGCCCCCGGGCCGGCAAATCCTCCACCCCGGGCGCGGGGATTTTGCTATACTGAAGGAGCCGGCCGTCCCCGGGAGGCGAGCCCATGGTTGCTCCAAGATCTTCGTATCCATCTTGCCGCGTCGCCCACAGAATATTCTGTCTGCCGTTCGCGGTGTTTTTCGGGTTCCTCGCACCCCCGGCCTGGCCCGCCACCTACACCGTCGCACCGGGCGGGCTGGATTCCAACCCGGGAACCGCCGCCTGGCCCTGGGCCACCATCCAGCATGCGGCCGACACCCTGCAACCCGGCGACACGGTCAACGTCCTGGCGGGAAATTACGCTTCGCAGCGCGTGAACGTGGCCCGTTCGGGCGCGGCGGGCGCGCCCATCACCTACCAGGCTCAGGGTGCCGTGGTCACCAAGGGTTTTTCCGTCGTCAACATCGTCCACTCCCCCTATCAAATGCTGCCGGTGGATTATATCGTCATCCGGGGTTTCGAGATCGCCGGCACGGACTATGTCCGCTGGCATGGCGAGGTCAGCGCCGGCGTTTACATCAAGGGCGGATGGGTGACGGTCGAGGACAACTCCCTGCATGACTGCTCCTTGGGCGGCATCGAGCTCTCCGGGACGCCGGCCGAGCCGGACGCCAGCCACGACTGCGTGGTGCGCAACAACCGCCTGTACCGCAACGAGATGGTCGGCATCGACATCCACGGCCAGAACCACCTGATCGAAGGCAACGAGGTCTGGGCGACGGTGCAGTGCCATCCGACCCTTACCGCGGTGGAGGACGTGGCTGCGGACAACCCCTCGCACCTGCCCTGTCCCAACTACCCGGGCGTGGGCGGGCTGGACGCGGACGGCATGCGCTTCTTCGGATCAGGACACATCATCCGAGCGAACTCCATCCACGACATCCATTACGGCCCCCCGGGCCTCGATCCGGCCGCCGGCGATTACAACGACGACCCCCACATCGACTGTTTCCAAACCTGGACGGACGACAGCTACAACGAGGCCGCGGTCAACATCCTCTTCGAGCGGAACTGGTGCGACAACTGCCAGGGGCAGTCGCCCAATGAAACCGGCCAGGGCTTCATGATCGAGCAGGGCTCAGGCTCCGCGCCCCCGGCCGGCCTCACCTTCCGCAACAACGTCATCCGGGCCTACCGGGGCATGAACATCCTCGACGCCCAGGGCCTGGTCATCGTCAACAACACTTTCGTCATGGACCTGCACCTGCCCACCGCCTATTATCCCGGCGGCATCGGCCTGTCCAACGCGCCCAACGCGGTCATCCGGAACAATCTGCTGTACGACATGAATTACCACTCCATCAGCCTCAAGGATGCAACCAGCCAGACCGCTCAAACCGGAAAAAACCTGGAATACCGCAGCGACGGCCTGCCGCTGGTAACCAATGATTCCTACTACGGCCCGGCCCGGCGCGCCGCGGATTACTGGGGAGTGAATCCCGATCTGGTCGATCCCTACGCCCTTCCCCGTGGCAATTACCGCCCTGCAGCCGGTTCCCAGGCCATCGACCGCGGCGAGAACCTCGGTCCGCTTGTGCCCGACGATTACGACGGCCTGTCCCGGCCCCAGGGCGCGGGCTTCGATGTCGGCGCCTACGAGTATTCCCCCCTCCCCCCATCCTCCCCGAAAAATCTCCGGAGGCGCTAGGCGGCCGCCGGCATCCCGGGTGAGCCTGCGTTTGGCCGAACCCGGACGCCACCGGCGCTGAAATCCCCGAACCGTTGCAGAGCCGGGTGAGCCAAAACCTGCGGAAGAATATTTTCGCGGAGGCTGCGGAGAGATGTTCGCGGGCACGACCCGCCGGCGCCGAGAGAATCAGCGACGTCTTTCGCGGATAACCCTAGTGCTTGCCCACCGCGATTTTGCCCCGGGTCGCCGGCCGGCCGTTCCAATCCACCTGGTAGAGGTACACGCCCGGCGCCGCCGGCCCGGCGTCCCAGGTCAGCGTGTTCTGCACGGGATCCACATCGCCGCTGATCCGGGCCGCCAGCTCGCCGTTGAAATTGAAAATCCGGACCTGGAGATGGGCCCAGGCCGCCGGTTGAAAGCGGAAGCTGATCCGGTCTCGGCCCGGATTCGGGTATACGAGGGGCGGCCGGGACGCCCCGGGATCAGGCGCCGACGGGGTACTCTTATCATACACCGTGATGACGCCCGCGCCCGGAATGCTGGCCGCCAGTTCGGCGCCTTCGGCGAGTGCCTGGTCGGCGAGGTCCACGTCGTACTGGCTGGCCGTGGTGTACTTCACGCCGTAGGTGGCGGGGGGCAGGTCCGCCAAGGTGAAGCCGCCGGCCGCGGCCGCCTGCACCACGACCGCGTATCCGCCGTTGGAGTTGATGAAGGCCAAGGGGCTGAAATTGCCGTCCGTGGAGGCGGCGGCAATGCGCACCGCGCCCGAGCGGATGAATTTGTAATACTGCCGCGTGAATTTCGCGTGGTCGCTCAACTGCACCACCGGGCTGTTCGGATTGCTCTCGTCCACCGAGTACAATCCCACCAGCGTACCCTCCTGCCAGGCCGAGTTGCGGCCCAGCTCCAGATCCTGGCGCAGCGTGAGATAAGGATTGGGGTCGTTCCACCATTCCAGCATGGCCGTGTTGAGCTGGTATTGCATCCCCCGGCTGGCGATGGCCTGCAGGTTGGCAGTGGAGACGCCGCCGTAGCGGTGGTAGGAAATTTCCGCCAGCCACGGCAGATAGCTGGAAAAACCCGCCACCTGCACCATCTGGTCGAAGTAGGTGACGGCGTTGCCCATGTTGGTGGTGGAGGGTACGATGAACCGGGGATGGAAGCCTTCGGCCTGCAGGCGGTTGGCGCAGGCCATGACCGCCTGGCCGATCAGGGAGCCGGACCACTGCGAAACGTTGTCCGGCTCCAGGATGATCTCATAGTAGTCGGGCACCCAGCCGAACCGGCTCTGCAGGTGGCGAAAGGCGGCCAGCACGAACTCGGCGTATTCCTGGGGATCGTCGTGGATGTACTGCAGGCCGGAGCCGATCTGGCCGGTGAAGGCCACGTAGTTGAGGTTCACGTAAAACTTTTCTCCCCGCGCCTCGACCTTCTGTTTCAGGGGCGTGACCACCCGCGTGACCGTATCGTCCAGCTCGGAAAAAAAATAGCCCGCGGGATTGAGGGTGTTGGGATCGGCGTTGTCGTTGACCGTGGCGTAACGCACGCTCCGCCAGGTAGGGTAGTCGATCACGCCGGTGTGGTACTGGGTCCAGTAATCCACGCTGTTTTCCGAGCCGCTGCGGAGTTCCAGGCGCACGCGGTTGATTCCCAGGTCATTGGCCGCCTGGTCCGCCAGGGTATCGATGAAGTTCGGGAAGGCCGGGGAATCCTGATTGGCCCAGGCCGTGGCTTCCCAGCCCGTGACGGTCTGGTACCGCGTCGCGGCGTCCAAGGTGATGACCGCCGCGCCGGCCATACCCCCGGCCGCCAAGAGCGCCCCCGAGCACGCGAACAGAATTCCGTAAAGGGAAAGCCTGCGGACCGGCATGGACACCTCCCGCGCGACGAAACGTCTCCACTTGGATTATAAATCCTGTTCCCCATAATTCGAAAGGATTTGTCGCGCCCGGGGCGGTCCAAGCAAGATTCGCGGCGCGCTGCGATTTTGTCATGGCACCGGCGGGATTCCAAAAAACGGGCGGGAGGCGAAACCTCCTCCGGCGCCTGGCGGCGGGCCGCAATGGAGTCGCTTCAGGCCGCGCCGGCAGCCGTGGGTTTTCCTATTGTACGATGGCCAGCTTTCGGATTCCCGGCCGGTAGGACTGCCCGTTCTTGTACCAAATCACTTGATACAAGTACACTCCCGGGGCGATGTGATCCGGGTGCCAGGTAACACCCTGGCCCGGCTGCGCCTGTTCGAGGGTGGCGATGCATTCGCCGCCGATGTTGAAGATCCGGATGCTCACCCGTTCCACGCCCCTCTCTTCCCAGGCGAAACGCACCTGGTCCCGGGCGGGATTGGGATAGGCCAGGACTCGGTTCCCGCCCAGGTCCAGGCGCGGAACCGGCGTGACGGTCGGCGTCGGAGTGCGCGTCGGGCTCACGGTGAAAGTGAGGGAGCGGGTCGCGGTGGGCGTCGCGGAAACGACCGGCGTGGCCGAGCGCGTCGGGGTGACCGTCGGCGTGGCGCTGGAGGTGGGCGAAATGGTCGGGGACGCCGCCAGGCCCTGCAGGCTGACGCGGTAATCCGGGATCAGGTCGTTGTTTGCGTACTCATCCACCTTGATGTAATACACCCCCGGCGCCGGGATCGTGAACGCGATCCGGGAAAACAACCCGTCCCCGCCGTCGTCATTATAGGCCAGCTGGTTGTTGCCGAGGCCGGCATACAGCCACAGGCGCGTGTCCCCGGAAATACCGCTGGTTTCGATCACCACCGGATTCGGGGCGATGTCCACTTGGAATTTCATCCAGTCCTGGTCGCCCACCGGCACAATGCTGTGGTGTTCCTGAACGCCGCCGATGGAAATCCAGGAGGCCTGGGTGTAATCCTCGTCGGGCTCGTAGGCATCGGGCTTTTGGACCGTGAGCGGGCCCGGGCTGTAGGCGGTCACGGGCGGGTCCACGCCGTTGTCGAGGACCGCGTAAACGTAATACGTCCCGGCCGGAAGCTGGGAGACGTCCCAGGCGAAGGCGTCGGTTTCGTCGTCCTCGTGCAGGCCCGCGACGATGAGCGTCCCGTCCTCCCCGCCCGAGTCCGTGTCATAGTAGAGAGAGATCAGGGCGTCGTGCGCGCGGTCGAAGTCCGACCAGCGGATGGTGAAGCTGTTGGTTGCATTGTCGTTATTCCCGTCGGGCTCGATCATTTGGATGAAGGGGGCCGAACAGTCGATGCCGACCTGTTGGAAGGCGGCTGCCACGTCCGCCCCGGAATAACCCAGGTCCGAGGCCGCGTCCATCGCGTCGCAGGCGCCCGAAAGAAAATCCGTGGTGGGGATCCAGTAGTCCTGGTTGGCCGCGACGAACACGTCGAAGGCCTGGTGCGTGTTCCAGCCCGGGGTCGTGGCCAGCAGGTAAAAGGCCTTGTTGTACACCCCGCTGCTGTAGTGCACGTTCATGCCGCTGACATAGTCGGCGGCATTGCCGATGGAGTGGCCGTCCTGCGGCGGATCGTCCATGTACCGCAGCGCCTCGCCGCTGGCCTTGTAAATCTCCGCCCCCACCTGAAAATCGTTGCTGCCCCGGAAATAAAATTCGGCCGCCTCGCCCGCCATGTCCGAGAAGGCCTCGTTGATGCCCCCGGGTTGGTTCGAGTAGATCAGGCCGGAATTCTGCTCGGTGAAGCCGTGGCTGACTTCGTGGGCCGACACGTCCAGGCATACCAGGGGGTAAAAGGTCGTGTAGCCGTCGCCGAAGGTCATGCCCGTCCCGTCCCAAAACGCGTTTTCGTAATGGGTGCTGTAATGCACGCGCATGACCAGCTGAAAGGTCAGGGGAGCGGTGCCGTACCAGTCCTGGTACATGTCGCAGATCACGCCGCCGAAGGCGTGCGCGTCATTCAGCGGGCAGTAGGCCCCGTTGATGGCCTCATGGGTGTTGCGGTAGGCCGGGAAGGAGTAGGCCGTGGAGCCGGAAAGGCCGTGGGCCAGATCCACGGTCTTGACCGCGGCGTTGTCCATGGTGCACATGCCGCCGGCCACCGCCACGTCCAGGTAATCGTAATCCACGCCGTATTCGTACTGGCCGGTCTTGAGATTCCCGCCGGGGCCCGTGCCCACCTTCGCGTCCGTCAGGCCCTCCCAGCGCTGCAGCACCGCACCGCTGGAGGCGTCCAGGATGACGTAGGGGCGGGTGGGATGCCCCCCGCCCGGCGCGTCGGCGAAATAGGAGACCGCATAAGCCAGGTGTGGCCGGCGGTGATCGTCCAGATAAATCACCAGCCGGGCTTTTTCATTTTGATAGATGTAGTGTACCGGAGCGCCGGCCCCCGCCGAATTCCTCTCGTAGGCCCGCGCCCGGGCCAGGGCTTCTGCCGTGCCGAAAACCGGCGTGGTCGTGGGAACGGCCTGTTCCAGGCCCGCCGCCATGCTGCCATGGACGCGGATTTTCCCGTTCTGGGAAACCAGAATCACCTGCCGGCCCCAAACCGGGAGATTGCGGAAGTTTTGCTGGTAACGCACCGAGAGCTGGCCGTGCCGGTCCAGTCGCCGGCGCATTTCCTCCCAGGACGTTTCCGCCCCCATCCGCAGGCGCGGCACCGAAGCCGTCAGCACGCCCTGGCTTGCGCCTAAGGCGGCGATGGCCTGAGCCTGCCCCTGATCGTGGCGGAGGTCGTGGATCCGGACGCCGGAGGCGGCCGCCTTGTTCTCCGTTTTACCGGGACCTTTGGCGCCGGGCGCCGTATGGGCCGCGAAAACCGGCAGGACCAACGACCCGAAGATCACGCAGGCGGCCAGAATGATGATCCAGCGCAAACGCATGTCTTTTCCTCGGATGATTTTTCGCCGCAGCGCCTTTTCCGGCCCGGGAAATCCTCCGGGAGCGGGAGGGCGGAAAACGCAGGACAGTCCGATAAAAGTATAGCACACGCGGAGGGGATTGTCCCATGAACGGACCGGGACCTTCAAAGTCCGGTCCGACCGGGCCGCAGGTTGGCCCGACGCCCGGGGGCCCGGCCGGTTCAGGTCAGTGAGATTTGAGATGAAAAAAAGTCCGGGTTGCATTAAAATCAATTGTTTGCTTCCGGCAGGCCGGGTTCGTATTCTTTTCTCCGAAGGGGTGAGGCACATGCCAGAAATGCAGAATCGCCGTCGGCAGTACATCGTCAACAAAATGTTTCAATATAAAATCATTTTCTATTTGGCGGCCTTGATCGTCCTGACCGTGGCCGTCTCCCATGGTCTGGCGCTGGCCTTCGCCAAGTGGCTGGGCAGCAGCCAGGCTTCCGCACAAATGTCCGAAGCCCTGCACGGTACCCTGGCCCGTCCCTTCTCCTGGGACGTAGTGTGGATTCCGGCCTTGATCACTGTTTTCATCGGCCTGGTGCTGGTCCTGGTTTTCGGCCGGGTCTATTCCAACCGCATCGCCGGGCCCCTTTTCAACCTCAAACGGGTCCTGGCCCGCGTGGGCGGAGGCGACCTGGGCACCCGGATGCATATCCGCAGCCAGGATGAATTCCATGACGTGGAGGGGGTTTTCAACCAGATGATGGCGGAGTTAAACCAGCGTTTTGCCAGCGTCCAAAAAGCCCTCCAGGAACTGCCGGAGCCGCACCGGACGCAGGCGCAGGCCCGGCTGGCGGAAGCCTTTCCGGGCCTGGAACGGGATAAAAAGACCGAGCGCAGCGTGCAAAACTAGCTCTTCCATTTCGGCGGCAAAATGAACCAGGGCCCGGCGTTTCCCCTGGTATGTCAAATCCAACCCATCGCAGGATGTTCCCTCATTGGATTGGAAACTGCTTTCCGCCAGCATCGTACTCGGTATCTTCAGCGGACTGACTCCCGGTCCTTTGCTGTATCTGACTATGTCCCAAACCCTGCGTTTCGGGCTGCGGGAAGGCATCAAAATCGCCTTGACCCCCATCCTCGCGGACCCGCCCATCATCCTGCTGACTCTCATGGTGTTGAAGCGACTGGTGCACGTCAATTATATCCTGGGCGTAATCGATCTCTTCGGCGCGGCGCTGCTGGTTTACGTGGCCTATGAAAGCCTCACCTTCCGGCCCCGCGCCTGGGCCGCGCAGGCAACCAAGCCGCATTCCCTGGTCAAGGGGCTCGCGGCCAATTTTTTCAATCCCCATCCCTACCTGTTCTGGCTGGCGGTCGGCGGACCTTTGCTGTTGAAAGCCAGCCGGGAAAATGCGCTTCCCGCCGTGGGTTTTCTCCTGGTTTTTTACGGCTTGCTGGTCGGCAGTATCTTCGGGGCCGCCCTGCTGACGGACCGCTTCCGGCAAAGCCTGCCGCCGAGGGCGTATTTCTGGCTCCTGCGCGTCCTGGGAATCCTGCTGCTGGCCACCGCCGCCTGGCTGCTTTGGGACGGCCTGAGGGCCTTTCTCATCTGAGCAGCCGGATCTCCGCCCGCCCGAAAGACAGTCCGCCGTTCATTCCCAGGAAACGTGCCAGCGCCAGGCCCCGGGATTTTGGCCGTCGAATTTCACGTGGATGTTGCGCGCCCGCAGCAATTCCAGCCCGCCGGCGATGTAGCCGGTAATAATGGACTCGCGCGTGGCCCGGGGCAGGTCGGGAAAATCGGTGACGATAATATCCCCGCTTTTTGGGGAGATCTCCTCGGTCCGGGCTTGCCCGCGGTCGTAATAGGTTCTCCAGATCAGGGGAATGCGTTTGATGGCGAAGGCCACGGTCGGAATGCGGATAAAAACCTTGTACACGCCGGTGATGCTGTCCTGGGCCAGTTGCTTGACCAAGCGGAAGAGTCCTCGGGGATCTCCCGGGAAGAACGCCGCCGCACCGGCGGATAAAATCTCGGCCTCGATTTCCAGCGGGATCCGCGTCACGGGCATGAGCGAGCGATAGGCTTTCAGAGCCTCCGGGGACAGGCTTGCTTCGAGTCGCTTTTCCCCCTCGGCGCCGAATTTTTCCAGCAGCTTATGCTTAAATAAAACGACATCCGTGGCCTTGGTGGTGCCGGAACTCATGCGTTCTCCCATTCTTCCCCGGTAACGCCCGCCGCGCCGCTTCCACCGGCACGCAAGTTTTAAGTTTTCCGCTTCCCGGCTCCCAGGATGGACGACTTTTTCGATTATTCCCCCGGAGCAGTAAAAATTCAAGCCCTATATCTCCCGTATCCGGTCCCGTCCTTACCGGGGCCGGTTTAAATCCCGTTTTTCTCCCAGCGGACCTCCCGCCCGCTCGCAGCGGACCGGTACATGCCGTCCAACAGGGCCTGAACCACCAGGGCCTGCTCGGTAGTGCACACAGGCTGGTCCTGCCCCAGAAGCACGTCGATCCATTGATAAAAGCGGTTGCACTGGGGGTGGGCCAGCGGCAGGTCCTGCGGGTCCTCCGCCACATAGTCCCCGGCCCCGCGGCCCGGGCGGTAGATCTTCGCCGTGCGCACCTCGCTGCCTCCCTCGGTGCCGAAGAGTTCGACGTTGTAGCGCTCGGGTTCGGCCTGGTGGATGGCCCAGGCCACGGCGAACTGCATGCTGGCGCCGTCCGCGAAGCGGATCAAGGCCGTGCCGAAATCCTCAACGTCCGCGGAACGGTTTTCCCGGTCGGACATGCCCCACGTCCCTTCGCCCAGGCCGCGGGATACGAAGTTGGAAAAGATGGCGCTCTGCAAACTCACGGGCTGCCAGTTGTCCATGAGGAACAGGCCTAAGTCGAGCATGTGCACGCCGATGTCGTACAGGCAGCCGCCGCCGGCCTGATCCTTGCGCGTGAACCAGGTGCCCAGCTTGGGCGCGCCCCGCCGGCGGAACCATTCCACGCGGGCGTGGTAGATCCGCCCCAAGTCCCCCCGCTTGACCGAGGCGTGGACGGTTTGCGCCTGCCGGCTGAAGCGGTGGTCCATGCCGATCATCAACTGCCGGCCGGCCCGCGCGGCCGCGTTCCGGATGGACCGGGCCTGCTCCAGGTTCAAGGCAAAGGGTTTGTCCAAGAAAACATGCTTGCCCGCGCGCAGGGCGGCGATGGCCACCTCCGCGTGGAGGTAATTCGGCACCGCGATGGAGACCGCGTCCAGCCCCGGCTCGGCCAGCAGCTCCCCGTAGTCCGCGCACGCACGGGGCAGCTTGAAATTCTCCTGCAGGGCCCGGGCACGGCCGGCATGGGGATCCGCCACGGCCAGCAGCGCCGCCTGGGGATGCGCCAGGATTTCGCGGCAATGCGTGTAGGCGATCTGTCCGGCGCCGATCATGCCCACCCGTATTTTATCCACCCGGGACGCCTCCCAGCAGCTTCCACAGATTGGCGAGCGAGCGGGCTGCGTTTTCCAGGGGCGCGCACGGCCCCTGTTCGAATTCCACGATGTACCAGGCCAGGCGGGAAACGGTCCGGCACGCGTTCAGGATCGAGGGCCAATCCAGGCGGCCCTCGCCCAGCACCGCCCCGGCCGGATCCTCGGTCCATTCCTTGAAATGGATGCTGAGCGTCCGGAGCGGATAGTGCAGCAGGTAGGGAACGACGTCCGCCCCCGCCCGCCGGGCATTCCCCGTGTCCAGCTGCAGGAAAATTTCCGGCGCCAAGTGCTCACAGAGCCAGTCCCAGGGCCGCCGCCCCGCCTGAAGCCGGAATTCAAAATCATGGTGGTGGTATCCCAGCAGCAGGTTGAAAGCCCGCAGGCGCACGGCCAGGCGCCGGAAAAGATCCGCGGTCGCGCGCCAGGCCTCGGCCGAAGCGCGGTATTTCTCCTCCAGCCAGGGTATGACCAGAACCCGGTTGCCGAGCTCGAGATGATAGGCCACCGTGCGTTCGAAGTTCTCCGCCAGCAGGTCTTCCAGGGGTGTGTGCGCGCCCGCGCACCGCAGGCCGGCGGCATCCAGCCAGCCGCGAACCCGCCGCGCCGGATGGCCGAAGAAGCCGGCGAATTCCACGCCCGCGTAACCGAAGCGCGCGGTATCCGCCAGCACGGCACCCAGATCGCGCGCGGCTTCGGCCCGCAGGGAATATAGTTGCAGTGCGAGAGAGGGGGTCATGGGCGAAATTCCGGAACCTCCGGGAGTCCGGGAGGCTGGAACCACGAGGCATCAGGCAGGGAAAGGACGCAGTTGGATAAAGCGGTCACGCGCGTTGTTCCTCCAAGTCCGCGGGTTCCTGCCCGCGGGCCGGCATCCAATTATTGAAGAACCATGATATCGACCGCCCCCACCCGGAGGGCGGCGAACTTTAACTCGGCACCGGAATCACAGTTTCTGCAGGGCCTGGCGGTAAGCCCCCAGGTCCGCCGGTGAAAACAGTGCGAAGAGGATGGATTGCAGCCCGCTCCGCTCGCTTTCCAGATAATCCTTCACGGCGCCCAGGGCGACCTCGGCGGCCTGCGCGACCGGGTAACCGTAGGCGCCCGTGGAAATGGAAGGAAAAGCGAGGCTGTGTAATTTCTCCCGGTCCGCTAAGGCCAGGCTTTCCCGGTAGCAGGCCGCCAGGGTTTCCGTTTCGCCCTGCCGGCCGCCGCGCCAAATGGGTCCCACGGTGTGGATGACGCGGCCGGCGGGAAGATTTCCGCCCGTGGTCATGACCGCGCGTCCCGGCTCCAGTTTCCCGATTTCGGCGACGATGCGTTTGCATTCCGCGAGCACGGTCGGGCCGCCGGCGCGGTGGATGGCCCCGTCCACGCCGCCCCCGCCCAGGAGCGAGGAATTGGCGGCGTTGACGATTGCGTCCACGGACAAGGTGGTGATGTCCGTCAATTCCAATTTGACCCGGGTGTTCCCGAAACGCTTCTCGGTGCCCGGAGTTTCCATGGCCGCCCTCCGTGGACGGGCCCGCGGCGTTTGCGCTTGCCGCCGCGGGGAATTCAAGGCTGGAGCGAGAAGGACGGATACTGGTCGGTGATCAGCAACAACGCGTAGGCCGCCACGCGCACGTTCCAGCGGAGGACGCCCGCCACGAAATCGAAGAGGGGGCGCGGATACCGGCCCGTGAAAAGAATCGCGAACCAGGCGGCAATGACCACGAACAGGGCCGCAATCCCCAAAAAGACCAGCACCACCACGTGCGGGATCGCCAGGAGCCATTTCACCAGCGGCAGCCAGCGGTTCAGGTCTTTTTTTGCATCCGGGTAGTCCAGCTGAAGATGCACGGACTGCTCCTCCTCCGTGGAGGGATAGACGTCGGTCAGCAGGAGCAGATACGCGCCGACCCTCAGGGCAAAGCGGCTGAACGCCAGGTTCCAGTCAAACCACCAGCGCGGGTATTTCTGGCGGAACAGGATCAACAACAGGGTCGGGATGGCCACCACGCCGCTTAGGGACAAGTTGAGGCCTTTTTCCCCCGCCTGAAAACCGGCGTTGGACAGGAAGACCAGGACGATCCAGATCGGGATGATGGCGAAGGCGCGGAACAGGGTGGACCAGCGATTCAGTTGCCGGTCCGGGTAGTCCACGGTGAAGCGTGCTGGGAATTCGGCGCTGGCTGGCATGTTGTCCTCCTGGGGTGGTTTTTTGCCGCCATTTTTCTGGCAGCCACTTCTCGCGACCGGAACGGGTCTAGTACCGGGCGGTGATGCCGATCACGCCATAATGGATCAGGGCGAAATTGTACACCTCCGCATTGTCCGCCCCGCCTTCGACCATCCGATAACCCGTTTTCAGACTCCATTGCTCGTCGGCCTGGTATTCCAGGGCCAGGAGCAGGTCTTCCGCCCGGCCCTGCGGCGCGGCCAGGGCGTCGGCGTCCAGGACCAGGCCCCAGGGTCCCGCGATATTCCAGGCCAGGCGGAAATACAACAGCGGCACGAAGCCCACGTTGGTCTTGCTGGCCTTGACGCCGTTGCCCTCCAGGCTGATCTCGGCGTCGCGGATCTTGGCCGTGAAGCCGATATGCGCCTGCAGGGCGTCGGTTTTCCAGAAACGGTAGCGGTAGGTCAGCCGGTAGGAGTCAAAGCGGTACACGGCCCGCAGCGGCGTATGCGCCGGAAAGGTGACGTCCGTGAAGGTGACGGGAAACGGGGCTTCTCCGTCCCCGCCCAGGCGCAGGGGGGCCAGCAGGAGGCCCAGGGCGTGTTCCTCGTTGAAATCATAATACACTTTGAAGCGCCAGAACACGGCGGGCCGGATGCGGAAGGCGTCGGACAGGGAAATCTGCGTGCCGCCGTCGCCGGGAATGCGGACCACGTTGTAGCCGCTGTTGACGTAGCCGGATTCAAAATCCGCTTCCCAGTTTCCGGCCCGGGCGGCAGCAGGCGGCAGTACTCCCAGACACCCTAAAATGACGGGCACGGTCAAAATGTCGCGCAGGCGAATGGTCTTCCGCATGGGTCCCTCCTCGCCGGGCCGGATGAAGCCGCCCCGTTGATCAGCCGCGGAGTCCTTGCTCCCCGGCAAGCTTGTCCCCCCCGGAGCGGGCGGGAATATATTTTCTCGCGGAGGTGGTCAAAAGGCAATCAAACAATCTCTCGGTCCTCCTCATTTGACCACGACGAATTTCCGCAATGGCGAGCTCCGTTCTGCGCCGTTCACGCTCAAGGTCACGCGGTACAGGTAAACACCGGGCGCCAGATCCGAGATCTCCCAGCGCAGCTGACGGCCCGGGGTCGGAGCCCGGAGAGTGGTCACGCGCTCGCCGGTCACATTGAAGACTTCCACCTGGGCCGCCTCGGGGTCCGCCTCTTCCCAGGCGAAATAAATCTCATTGATTGCGGGCACGGGATAGGCCACGAAGCCCTTCCCCCCGAGACCGGGGTACACGGGGGTGAGCGTCCGTACCACAGTCGGAGACGAGGTCGCGCTGACTTGGGGCGTTGAGGTCGGACTCAGGAACGGCGTAAATGTCGCGGTTACAGTACAGGTTCGCGTGTGGGAAGGACTGCCGCTGGGAGTGGAGGAAGGGGTGAAAGTGGGGGTCATGGTGCTGGACGCGGTTGGGGTAGGCGTCAGGGTCCCGGAGGGCGTGGACGTGCGAGTCGCCGAGGGAGTCAAGGTCCAGGTGGCGGATTGGGTAGGGGTGCGCGTGAACGTGCGGGTGGGGGTCCGGGAGGGCGTCGGGGTAGGCGGGATGGCCGGCGTGGAGGTCGGCGTGTACTCCGGCCCGGAAACGTAAAGCGAGTAGGTATAGCTCGGCCCGGCCGTGGCGCTGGGGAAAGGATTGGGCCAGCCCGGGCCACCATAACCTTCGAGCCGCCAGCGCGTGCCGCCGGAATTGTCCTGATTGATGTCGGTGGCATCCTCGAACTGAACCGCCAGGTAATACTTATTGCCGGCCACGATGGCCACCGCAGAAGAAAGGCTGACGGAGTTCCAACCGCTGGTCGATGAGCCACGGACGCCCGTATCGCCCAGTATGTTTTCGGGTTCATTGGTCGAGGCGTTGGCCGAATATACGGCCGCGGTCCATTGCCCGGTAGACACGCTGGGAAGGTAGAGGTTGAAGGTCGTGGCCGTGAAGCTCGTGGCGGCCGTGAAGACATTGCCGCGGACGGCGTTGTTGAAGTTGTCGGTGCTGTTGCCGGTGCCGGTGTAGCCCAGCGTGGCCGCGCTGGCGGCAGCAGGAACGGCCAACAACAGAATGGCCCATGCCGGGACGGATGGCTTGGGATGGATTGCCTGCCGGTGAAAAATCATTTTCTCTTTCCTGAATCGTTCCGGCTCGCTTGCCTGTCCGGATATTGTATCCGGCTCAAGCTTCAATTTCCAAGGATAAAAAAGCGTTCCGCAGGCCCCTGCAAATTCCGGCCGGCGTGGAATAAAGTCATATCAAAGCCGAAAACCCGGCTTTCAGGCCCGTCGGGGAAATGTGGTAGGATCATTCAGAAAGTTGAACTGCGCAGAATCAAATTCCCGGGAAGGGAGTCCGTCATGAAATCGATGCGTGCCTGGATCTGGCCGACGTGCGTCGCGGTCGGGGCCGTGCTGTTCGGCTGCGCTTATCCGATATCCCAAATCTACCGCAAGCAAACCACCCGGG
>CAZQGO010000004.1:0-122234 GCA_964593065.1 uncultured bacterium
TGCCTCTCCTCCGTTCCGCTTCTCGCCGCCGGAATCCCCGAAAACCCGCCCGCCGTGGAATTGGCCGGGCTGTACGACGGCTACAGTTATACCTCGCCCTTCAGTTTCTTCACGGTTTACCTGGAGGGCAATCTGCAGGATTCCCGCCTGGAGGATGAATGGATCCACTCCCGGACGGGCGTGGAGTTTAATTTCCGGGACCTGCAGAACAATGTTTACGTGATCGCGGCCTCCCTGGCCAGACAGGACATGCCCGCGGATTTCATCGATCAGTTGCTGCAGCGCGAATATGTCTCGGGTCACAAGGGTGAAAAAGGCAAAACCCCGGACGGGGAGGACTGCGTAATCGCCACGATCCTGCAACGCGACCCTAAGTCCGACTCCGGGGTGGGAAAAGTAAACCTGATCTTTCTACGCAACCGTGTAATATTCGATGTGAAAATCATTTCCCATTCCGCAGACTCGCCGCGGGAGGCCGCGCGGGCCGGGGAAGAGGCGCTCAACCGGCTCTGGGGATGGTCGGTCTTCCGGGGCTGGCCGCAGGATTTGCCAGCCATGCCGGACACCGCCGATCCCCGCCTGCCCGTGATCGTCCGGGCGGCACGGCAAGCGGCGGCGGATTTGGGATACCGCTTCGAATATGACCAGCAGCCCGAGCTTTTCTTACGGATTTCCACGACCGGCGCCCATGGCGGAATCTCGCTGCGTTTCACGTTTCAAGGCCGGCTGCAAACCCTCGGCTTCACGCAGGAAACCGCCTGCGCTCCGCAGGACCGGGCCCTGGCCGACAAAGTCAGGCAATATTACCTGAAGGCCCTGCTGGCCAAGCTGAAGGCGGAAAAAATACAATTGCGTGTGTACTCCCGGCTTAAAAACACGGCGCGGCGGTAACGCTTTTATCTCCCCAGGCGGTGCAACATGTCCGATTCCAAACCAGCCGGGCTATTTCACGGGCTGTGGCTGCCGTTGCTGGTGGCGGCGGTCCTGTTTCTCGGCGGTTTGCTCCGCTTTCATGATTTGAACCGCCAAAGCCTGTGGCAGGATGAGATTCACACGGTCCTGTACGTCAACGACTTTCCGCCGCTCACCGAGGTCATCTCCCGCGTGGCCGTCCAGGACCTGCATTCTCCCCTGTATTATCTGCTCTTGCGTGCGCACGTGGCCATCCTATCCCACTTGCACCTTCCCCCGGACGCGGGCCACCTGCGCTGGCTCTCCGCGCTCCTGGGTTGCTTGAGCTTGCTCAGCCTGTATGCGTTTTTTGCCGCCGCCTTCCCGGAACATCCCTGGCTGGCCTGGCTCGGTCTCGCCGCGGGCGCCGCCAGCATGTACGGTATTTATTACTCCCAGGAAGTCCGCATGTATTCCCTGATCCTGTTTCTGGCCCCGCTGGTCCTGTGGAGCCAGCTGAAGCTGTGGACCGCATCCGGGGAAAAACTCCATGCCGGCTATGCGTCGGGCATGGTCCTCGGATCGGTTCTGTTGCTCTATTCCAGCTTGATCTGTCTTTTTTTCGTGGCCGGCGTTTGGGCGGCCACGCTGCTGGTTGCCGGCCTGGAACACCGGCGCCACCGCCGGCGCTGGCTGGAGGTGCTCGTCCTCGGCGCCGTGGTCTTGTTGGCCTACCTGCCCTGGGCGGGAGTCATGGTGAGGCAAAGCCTGGACCTTCGGGGCGGGGTCGAAACCGGCCTCGTCATCCTCAACCCCCGCGAGTTGCTCAAGTTTGCGTTGGAAAACCTTCTTTTCCACTCCTGGAAAATCGGTTGGGGTTACGGATTATGGAACAAGCTGATCCGCCTGCTTTCTCCCCTGGTGCTGCTCAATCTCCTGGATCCGGCGCAACGCCGCCGGCACGGCTTGCTCCTCCTGGGTTTCGTGTTCGCCTTCCTGGCCGATTATGCCGCAACCTTTCACCGCCCCTTCCATACCGGGCGATATTTCGCTGCCTGGTGGCCCTATGCCTTGTACTTGATCCTCGGCGCCTTCAGCGGCCTGCAGGTGCTGCTCAAGCGCTTCCGCCCGGCCTGGCAAGGCGTCGTGCCGGTGCTGCTGGCGTTGTTTTTTGCCGGTTACTTCTGGGTCCAGGCGAAGCAAGTCGAATACTATTTTACCGGCTTCCACAAGGAGAACTGGCGCGGTGCGGCAGCCGTCCTGTCGCTTGCCGGGAAGCAAGGGGACGCAATCCTGGCTCAAGACCGCTGGCATGCCGCCTGCCTGGCTTACTACGGACTCGACTGGCCGGTGGTCCTGCCCCGGGACCTGGAGAAAGCCGGCGTACCCGAACGCTACCCGCGTTTGTTTTATGTGGATAACCAACGGCCGGAGACGACTTTCCCGAAATGGGCTTCGGCTTTTTCGCCTTTGAACCGGGCTTCCGGCTCAAACCTGAGGATCTACGTCCTGGAAACCAAGAAGCTTTCCGGCGCCCTGTAACCCCCGGGATGGTTCACGCGGTTTTGCGCGAATCGGCCAGCGCGTTCCCCGAGCACGATATTTTTTTCGTTTTACCCCTTCACAGTCCACCCGGGATGCCCTATGATGCAGGGCAACACCGGCCGCGCCAAGCGGGAAAGGGAAGAGCATGCTCGGTGAATTCAGCCTGCGACCAACTCATGATGCATTCGACGAAGCGAAAATTGCGGATTTCCTGCAAACTTTTCCCTTTACCGAACCCGACCCGATCAAGCCCCATGTTTTTACCATCTGCGGCGATACCGCCAGCCTGAATGCCTACCAGGAAGCCAGAATGCAGGCCAAGCACGACGCCGTCCTGCCGTACCTGGGATGCCTGGTCCAGGTACAGCCGCACCAGGTCGCCGTAAACCAGTATTGCCAGAAAAAACACCGGGATCATGCCCGCAAATTCGTGGAGTGGCTGCTGCAGGAATACCCTTGCCGCATTTTCGATGCCGACGGCCGTGACATTACCGAACGTTGCCGCCCCTCCCTGGACTACCTGTATGACGAATAGTCGCCGGTCCCGCGGACAATCATAAGGCCGGGGGAGGATGCATGGACTTTCCAGCCTATCCTGCCTTCCGGCCGCTGGCCCTCGGAGACCGGGCTTTTTTCGTCCGCGCTTTCCGCGAACATCCCCCGGAACTTTCTGAATACACCTTCACCAATCTCTTCGCCTGGCGAGGTGCTTACGGCTTCGAGGTCAGCCGGCGCGACGGATTTCTGCTTTTGGCCGCCAGGCTGGAGGGCCAACGCCGCTATTTCGCACCCATCGGGCCGGGCCAGCCCCGCGCCCTCATGGCCTCGCTGCTCCGGGACGAAGACTGCCGTTTCATCCGCCTCCCGGAAACCGTCGCCAGCCAGTTTGCACACGATTCCGGGTACTCGGTGAAGGCTGTTCCCGACCAGGCGGATTATGTTTATTCGGCCCAGGCTCTGATTTCACTGAAGGGGAACAAGTACGACGGCAAGCGCAACCAGATCAAACGCTTCCTCAAGTTTTATGCCTACGAATACGTGCCCTTGACCGCGGATACCCTCGAGGAATGCTGGAGTTTCGTGAACATCTGGTGCGAAGAACGGGTATGCGATCAGAGCCTCGGACTTCAGGCCGAGCGCCGTGCCATCCGGGAAATATTGGATCATTACGATCTCTTCGGACTGTCCGGGGCGGCCGTGCGCGTGCAGGGGGAGATCGTGGCCGTGGCCATCGCCGAACCGCTCAATCCGGAAACTCTGGTCCTGCACGTCATGAAGGCCTTTTCCCGCATGCAGGGACTGTATCAGACCATGTTGCATGAATTTTTAAGCCGTGCGGCCCGTGGTTTCGCCATGGTGAATCTCGAACAGGATCTCGGCCTGGAGGGTCTGCGCCGCTCCAAGCAATCCTACCATCCGCTCCGGCAGATTCCGAAATACACCCTGGCTGCGGCCGGGTCCTGAATTGCCGCTTGTCTTCCGCGCCCCCGGCCTGCTATGATGGCCCTACGCCGGTCCGGAAATCCCCGGCGTTTGCAACCACCCCGCAGGTCTCCAAGGTTCGCCCCATGAAAACCTTCTACATCCACACGCAGGGCTGCCAGATGAACGAATACGATTCCGAACGCCTAGCCCAGGCGTTTTTTTCGGCAGGCTGGACGCGCGCCGCCAACGCCGAAGACGCCGACCTTTTGCTGCTCAACACCTGCACGGTCCGGCAGCTGGCGGAGGACAAGGCCTTCTCACAAATCGGCCGCTGGGCCAAGCTCAAGATCCGGCGGCCGGGGCTGGTGATCGGAATGGTGGGATGCCTGGCGCAGCACCTGGGAGAAGCGGCCTTCCGACGCGCTCCCGCCATTGATTTTTTGGCCGGGCCCCGTTCGCTCCTCCGGGTTCCGGAACTCGCGGCGGCCTCGCCCCGCCGGCGCTTGACGGACTTCTCCGACCGGGGCTTCGGCGAAGGTGCCGCCGATCCGCAAAATCCGCTGACCGCCAGCCTCGCCGTGATGGAAGGCTGCGACCAGTGTTGCGCCTATTGCGCCGTACCGCGCGCCCGGGGCCGTGAAACCTCGCGGCCCGTGGCCGAAATCCTCGCCGAGGCCAGGCGCCGCCTGTCCGCCGGCGCCAAGGAAATCATCCTGCTCGGACAAAACGTCAACCACTACGGCCGCAAGCTGCCGGGTTCGCCAGATTTCTCCTCCTTGCTGGGCCGGATCTGCGAACTGCCCGGCCTGCTGCGCCTTCGCTTCCTCACCAGCCACCCCGGGGATTTTTCGCCCCGGATCATGGATGCCATGGGGGCGCTGCCCCAGGTTTGCGAATCCCTGCACCTGCCCCTGCAGTCCGGTTCCGACCGCATCCTGGCGGACATGCGACGCGGATACACGGTCGCGGATTTTCGGTGCTTGCTCGCGGACTTGCGGCGGGCCGTGCCCGGGATTCAGCTCACCACGGACCTGATCGTGGGCTTTCCCGGAGAATCCGAGGAAGACTTCCAAGCTACACTGGCGCTCGTGCAGGAAGCGGAATTCGACTCGGCCTATTGCTTCAAATATTCACCGCGCCGCGGGACCAAGGCAGCCAGCTTGCCCGGGCAGCTGCCCCAGGCGGTCAAGGAAGAACGCTTGTCGCGCTTGTTGAGCGCGGTCAAGGAAACCGCCACCCGCGCGTACGCCTCGGCGCTGGGAACCGAGGAGGAGGTCCTGGTGGAAGCCCGCGCCCCAGCGCCGGGTCAGGTCAAGGGCCGGACACGCGGCAACCGCTGGGTGACTTTTCCCGGACCCGCAACCTGGCTCGGCAGGGAAGTCCGGGTGCGCATCGTCGCCGCCGACGTCTGGGCCTTGAAAGGAATCCCGGTTGCGCCGGCGACGCCAACCCCGCCCTAGGCCGGCGGCGCGACCCGACAGGTTTGCACTTGTTTTTTACCCGATAATCCATTATCTTAAATCACCATGAACCTTGGTCCCCTCCGCAATTTGCATGCCTTGCCCGCCGCGCTGGTCCTGGCTTTCAGCCTGGCTGCCTGTTTTCCGCCTGCCGCCGCAGCGGCCAATTCCGTGGAAGACCAGCAATATTATCAGGCCGTGCAGCTTTTTAATCAGAAAAATTGGGACCAGGCCCGGGCGGCTTTCCAGAAATTCCAGGCCGGTTTTCCGCGTTCACGCTGGCAATACGCGGTAAAACTCCGTCTGGCGGACCTGGAGACCGACCCCGCCAGGGCGCAAAAAGCCTTTGCGGAAATCATGCGGGAAGCCGAAGGCACGGAGTGGGCCCAGGATGCCCGCTGGGCCCTGGCCAATCATTTCTACTCCCTCGGCAAATACGCCAAGGCCATCGACCAGTTCCTGGCCGTGGCCCAGGCGGGCGATCCGCGCAGCGACCGCGCCCTCTACCTGGCGGGTTTGAGCCAGTTGGCCCTGCAGCAGCACCAGGCGGCAAGAGTGCTGTTCACGCGTGTCATCGAGCAGTTCGGGAAAGGCGCCTGGGTCGGCCCCTCCTGGGTGGGCCTCGGAGACACGGAAGTCAGCGCGCATAACCCGCAAGACGCCTTGCAGGCGTATGATCATTACCTGAAGGATTTTCCCCAGGGCGAGATGAAAAATTACGTCCTGGAACAGAAGTCCAAAATCCTCGAGCAGCTGGGTTTGCACCAGGAAGCGTCCGAAACCTCCCGGAAATCGGGCGCAACGCCGCCGGCTCCCGCTGCTGGAGTTCAAGCAGCAGGCCCCGAACGAACGGCACCCGGCCATTACACCGTCCAGGTGGGTGCATTCACCCGCCCCGAATATGCCCTGGCTCTGATGAAGAAGCTCCGGAAAAAAGGTTACAATGCCTATCAAATCGACGGCCGCAGCGGCACGGAAGTCTTCCACCAAGTTCGGGTCGGGAACTATGCGGACCACGATTTGGCCAGGAAAATCGCGATGAAACTGGAAAACCAGGAAAAGCTGCCCACCCTCGTCACCCCTTACGTGGCGCCGGATACCAAGCCCTAAAACAGGGTCTCCTAAGAAGGAGCGCCGCTTTGGCTAAAGTCAACACGGACAAGCTTACTCCCATGATGGCCCAATATCAGCGGATCAAGGCGGAAAATCCCGACACCCTGCTGTTTTTCCGCCTGGGTGATTTTTACGAGATGTTCGGGGAGGACGCCAAGGTGGCGGCCGGCCTGCTGGATATCACCTTGACGGCCCGCACTTCCGGTGAAGGCCGGGCCGTGAAGATTCCCATGTGCGGAGTGCCCTACCATGCGGCCGATTCTTACATCGCCCGGCTGCTCAAGGCCGGCCGCAAGGTTTCCATTGTCGAGCAAACCGAAGATCCCAAGAAAGCCAAGGGCATGGTCCGGCGCGAATTGGTGCGCATTATCACGCCGGGCACCATCCTGGAACCAAACAGCCTCGAGGCCAAACAAAATAATTACCTGCTGGCGCTGGTCGGGGCACAGCGGATGACCGGCCTGGCCGTGGCCGACGTGACCACCGGGGAATTCCAGGTTACCGAATTCGCGGGCCCGGACCCCCTGGAGCAGGCCATGCTGGAAATCAACCGCCTGCGTCCGGCCGAAATCCTGTTGCCCGAGGACCTGCCGGAGGAATTCCAGGCGCGCCTCGGAAAACTCGAATTTGCTTATTTAACCAGGCTGGAGTCCTTTCGTTTCGATCCGGATTCCGGCCGCAGCCTGCTGCTGGAGCATTTCCGGACTGCTTCCCTGGACGGTTTCGGGTGCGGCGACCTGACCCTGGGCTTGGGCGCCGCCGCCGCTGTTCTCCATTACCTGTCCGAAACCCAGCGGGGCGCCCTGGAACACATCCGGAAAATCACCCCCTATATCTTAAGTTCCCACATGATTCTCGACCCGGCCACCATCCGCAACCTGGAGTTGACCCGCAATTTGCTGGATGGATCCCGCCGCAACACCTTGCTGGAAACGCTCGATTTTACCGCCACGGCCATGGGCGGCCGCCTGCTCCAACGCTGGCTGTTGCGGCCGCTGCTGTCCCTGGATGCCATTGACCGGCGCCAGCAGTCCGTCGCCGAACTCCATGCCTCCCTGCTCCTGCGTCAGGACATATTGGAAATCCTGGGCGACATGCAGGATCTCGAACGCCTGGCCGGACGAGTCGGCAGCAACGCCGCCCATGCCCGCGACCTGACCGGCATGGCGGCCTCCTTGGAACTGCTCCCGCGGCTGGCCGCGGCCTTGCAGGCTGCAAAGTCTCCGATCCTGGCCAACACGGCCCTGAACCTGCCCACGTGTCCCGAAGTGGCGGCCGAACTGCGGCGCGCCCTGGCTCCCGAGCCGCCGCTCTCCATCCGCGAGGGGGGCCTGATCCGAGACGGCTTTCATGCCGAGATTGACAAGTTGCGTTCCTTGTCGCGGGAGGGTAAAACCTTCATCGCCCGGCTGCAGACCCGTGAGCGCGAGCGCACGGGCATCGGCAATCTAAAGGTCGAATACAATTCCGTATTCGGATATTACCTCGAGGTCTCCAAAGCCCAGTCCAAGCTCGTGCCTCCCGATTATCACCGCAAGCAAACGCTGGTCAACGCCGAACGCTACATCACTCCCGAGTTGAAAGAATTTGAAGACCAGGTTTTGGGGGCCGAGGAGAAACTCATGGAGCTGGAACTGCAAGTTTTCCTCACGCTCCGGGAGTTCGTGGCCGGGCACCTCGGCGAAATTCTGCAGGCCGCCGCCATGGTGTCCGAGTTGGACTGCCTGCTGTCCTTGGCCGAAGCGGCCAGCCGCTATCATTATACGCGCCCCCAGGTGGATGACGGCGACCTGCTGGAAATCCAGGCCGGGCGCCATCCCGTCATCGAGCGTTTGACCCCCGAGAAATTCATCCCCAACGACATCACGCTGGACACGCGGGACCAGCAAATCATCATCCTGACGGGCCCGAATATGGCCGGAAAATCGACGTATTTGCGCCAGACGGCACTGAGCGTCATCCTGGCTCAAATGGGGGGGTTCATTCCGGCTTCCCAGGGGAGGGTCTGCCTGGTGGACCGGGTTTTCACCCGCATCGGAGCCGCGGATAATCTGGCCGGCGGGCAGAGCACTTTCATGGTGGAAATGAACGAATCCGCCAACATCCTCAACAATGCCACGCGCCGTTCTTTGGTGGTGTTGGACGAGGTGGGGCGGGGAACGAGCACGTTCGACGGCGTATCCATCGCCTGGGCGGTGGTGGAATTTCTGCACGATCACGTTGGCGCCAAGACCCTGTTTGCAACCCATTACTACGAGCTGACGGAACTGGCCCTGTCCAAGCCCCGGGTCAGGAATTTCAATATCGCGGTCCGGGAATGGAAGGACTCCATCATCTTTTTACGCAAGATCGTCGAGGGCAGCGCCGACCGCTCCTACGGCATCCAGGTGGCGCGTTTGGCCGGCCTGCCGCCCGAAGTCATTCGCCGCGCCCAGGAAGTCCTGGGCAATCTGGAAAAAGCAAACTACACGGAATCGGGAAAATCCCGCCTGGCCGCACAGGCCGATGACCCTGCTTCGCCCCAATTGGGCCTGTTCGAAACCGGGCCGGCCGCGGCCGCATGGGAAGACCTGCGCGCGTCCGATCCCGAAAGCATGACCCCCTTGGAAGCCCTGAATTTCCTGGCTGCCTTGAAAAAGAAGTATCCCGCCGAATAAATCCCGCCCGCTGCCGTCATTTTCGCATTTGACATTGCGGTTTTTCGGAATTACAGTATTAGCCAATTCCGCAAGCACCCTGGAAGGAACGCTCCATGACGCAAGAATCGACGTATTTTGACCGCATGGCGGGAAAGTGGGACGATGCCCGCCGGCAGCAGCGTACGCAGGCGCTGGCCGACGACATCTTCCGCCGCGTTGCCTTTCAGGCCTCCCAGGAAGTCTTGGACTATGGTGCCGGAACCGGGCAATTATCCCTGCTGCTTGCGCCGCGGGTGAGATCCGTCTGCGCCGCGGATGCCTCCCGGGGCATGCTGTCGGTGCTGGAGAATAAACTGCGCACGGCCGGGCCGGTGCGGATTGAACTCCTGCTGTGGAATGCCGAGCAAGACCCGCCCCCGCAGCGAACCTTCGACGTCATCGTCAGCAGCATGACCTTTCATCACCTGCGGGACATCCCGCGAGTCCTGAATATTTTCCACTCGCTCCTTCGCCGGGACGGACAATTGGCCGTCGCGGACTTGGACCAGGAAGACGGGGATTTCCATGCGTCGGACGCCGGCGCCCTTCATCGCGGTTTCAAACGTGAGGAGCTGATGACTTGGTGCTCGCAGGCCGGGTTCCGCGATATCCGGATTGAAACGGCGCATACGATTCAGCGCAAAGTGTCCTCGGGTGAGGACAAGGCCTTTTCTATTTTTCTTTTAACCGCGCGGGCATGAAAGGCGATCCAACCCCCAAATTTCATTTTTTTACATTTTAGTAATTATATTAATTAGCGTAACTTCAAAGGTGCGATTTTGGCTTTCGCAGCCATCTACGCATCAAGACCTCAGGGTCCCGGGAGCGCGGAGAGTTGGAAATCATGAACCTCCTTGAATTGGAAAAATGGCTCCGTGAAACCCGCCCCGGAAAAATTTCGGAACTTTTTTCCCTGGCGGATGCCCGGCGCCAGGCATCTGTCGGAGAGGCAGTCCATCTCCGGGGGCTTGTTGAAATTTCCAATTATTGCATCCGCTCCTGCCACTATTGCGGAATCAGAGGCGAAAGAATGGCGATCAAACGCTATCGCCTGGAAGAGCGTGAAATATTGCAATGCGCACAACTGGCCTGCGACCTTGGCTACGGCACCATCGTATTGCAGGCCGGGGAAGATCCCGGCCTGGATCCAGAACGCCTTGCAGCCGTCATAGCGCAAATTAAACGCGACACGAATCTGGCAGTGACCCTTTCCATGGGCGAACATGCTTATAAAGTTTTGGCCCTGTGGAAAACAGCCGGCGCGGACCGTTATTTACTGAAAATCGAGACCACGGATCCCGCTTTATTGTCCGCCATTCATCCGGGACAACCCTTCGGTACCCGTTTCGAGGTGATTGACCACCTGAAATCCCTTGGTTATGAGGTTGGTTCCGGGGTTATGATCGGGATCCCGGGCCAGACATATGCAATTTTAGCCCGCGACCTGGCCTGGTTTGCAGCCATTGATTTGGACATGATCGGAATAGGGCCATTTATTCCACATCCTGATACGCCGTTATTCGGAAGAGAAGGGGGCCTGGAACAAGTCGGCAACGACGAACACATGGTTTACAAGGCCATTGCCTTGTCCAGGCTTGTTTGTCCGGAAGCCAATATTCCCGCCACTACGGCCTTGGCCAGCATCAACCGCATTTCAGGCCGCGAGAACGGCCTAGCTTGCGGTGCCAATGTCATCATGCCAAACCTCACCCCCATGCAATACCGCCATTTATATGATATTTATCCCAATAAAATATGTTCGGATGAGACACCTCAAATGTGTCATGCATGTTTGTCATCCAGAATTACCTCCATAGGGAGGACCATTGGGCATGGGCCAGGCTCGCGTCCGCATGCGAACATGAATGTTGAAAGTATATTAAAGTAATTTATTAAGTTAAAGTAATACATTAATAATTATTATTTGTTTTTCCACATTTCCTCAGTCACAGGTGCAGCATGCCGTCAATGAGAATTGAAAAAGATGCCTTGGGAGAGTTACCGATACCAATCGAAGCACTGTGGGGCATTCATACTGCACGTGCTGTGGAAAACTTTCCGGTATCAGGCCAGAAGATGAATCCTCGCATCATTCATGCCTATGGTGAAGTTAAATTAGCCTGTTGCCGCGTCAATACCTCCCTGGGCTTCCTGCAGGAACCATTGTCCTCTGCGATTATCTCGGCGGCAAAAGAGATGTCCGAAGGCATTCTGGATGACAGTATCCGGGTGGATGCTCTCCAAGGCGGAGCAGGTACCAGCACCAACCTGAATGTATGCGAAGTACTTGCGAACAGGTCCCTGATACTACTGGGAAAAGAACCGGGTGATTATGCAACCTGCGATCCAATTGCACATATTAATATGCACCAATCCACAAACGACACTTTTCCGACTGCCCTTAAAATAGCCTGCCTCCGGGCACTAATAGAGTTGGAACAGGCAATTACCGGCTTGCTCATGACGGCCCAGTCCAAAGAACGCGATTTCTCCCATATTGTCAAGGTCGGCCGAACGGAGCTCATGGACGCAGTACCCATCACTCTGGGACGCACTTTTGGCGCTTGGGCCGAGGCATTAAGCCGTGACCGTTGGCGAATCTACAAAGCCAGGGAGCGTCTGCGGGTGGTCAATTTGGGAGGCACGGCAGTTGGTACGGGACTGGGTGCGCCACGCGATTATATTTTCCAGGTGGTTGAGATACTGCGGGAAATTACGGGCCTGCCCCTGGCCCGGTCGGAAAATCTCGTTGATGGGACGCAAAACCAGGATGTGTTTGTGGAAACCATGGGCATGCTGAAAGCCCACTGCGCTAATTTGGTCAAAATTTCAGGAGATCTGCGGCTCTTGGCCATGGGCCCGGATGCAGGGCTGCATGAAATTGAACTTCCTCCCTTGCAGTCCGGATCCTCCATCATGCCAGCCAAGGTCAACCCGGTTATCCCGGAAATGATGACCCAGGCGGCTTTTTTGGTTTTCGGCCTGGAAACAGCCCTTTCGTTAGCCTGCTCTTCGGGCCAACTCGAATTAAATGCCTTTCTCCCGCTCATCGCCCATAGTTTACTGACCTCCCTGGATCTGATGATCGCCGTAAACCACTTGGCAAACCACAAATGTCTGGCCGGCATCACAGCCAATGAGGACCGGTGCCGGGCTTTGGCCGCCAGTTCCGCGGCTCTGGCTACGGTTCTTGTTCCTCTGGTCGGTTATCAACAAGCCACCGCAGTCTCGCTTTTAATGCGGCGGGAGCATCTGACTTTGGAACAGGCTGCCTGGCAGGTGGCGAAAATCCCCAGAGAAACCATCGAAAAATTGATTTCTCCCGACAACCTGAATTCACTTGGTTTCAATTTTTCAGATAAAAGCCTATAAATAAACGATATAATATTACTCTAATTGGCATAATACGGGTCGGGTGATTGGATGACATGAAACAATCCCAATTGGTGAAATTCATGCTTGCCGCAATTTCCGCCGCAAATCAGGGGATCGAAAAAGGCCAGACTCCTTTCGGAGCCTGCGTGGTCATGGGCGGTAAAATAATCGCGCGGTCCCATAATCAAGTCTGGAAAAGAAACGACATCACCGCCCATGCCGAAATACTGGCCCTGCGCGCGGCATGCCGAAGAACACATTCCCTCGATTTATCCGGCGCCGTGATTTTCTCCACCTGTGAACCTTGTCCCATGTGTTTCGGCGCCTGCCATTGGGCCAAGGTGAGCTCGATCGTTTATGGGGCCAGAATTGCGGATGCAAAAAACTACGGCTTTCATGAATTGTCCATTCCTTCCGACGCCATGCGCCGTCTGGGTAAATCACGTTTGCGCCTCGTCGGCCCGGTTTTGCCTGAAGCCTGCGTGAGTCTGTTTGCAAAATGGCGTTCCAAGGCTATGAGCACTGCGTATTAATCTCTATCATTTTTATGTAATTTATTACATTTTTGTCTTGCTGCTTTCTTTTGCCTTATTTTAAAGATTATTATTGGAGGGAAAAACGGAATTATGCTGGAAACACCCCGTGGTTTACGACTGCACATCGGAATTTTCGGGCGCCGGAACGCGGGTAAATCCTCGCTGTTCAACGCACTGACCGGCCAACAGGCGGCAATCGTGTCGCCGGTGCCGGGGACCACCACCGACGTGGTCAGCAAACCCATGGAACTCAAGCCCCTCGGACCAGTGGTTTTCCTGGACACGGCCGGCTTGGATGACAGCGGGGAGCTGGGATTGAAACGCATGGAAAAGAGTCTGGCCGCACTCTCCCGGACGGACCTGGCTTTTATCGTGTGCGACGGGGATTGGGGAGAATTCGAAAGGAAAATAGGCGACGAATTGTCCCGGCGCTCGATCCCCGGCATCGCCGTCTTCAACAAGGCGGACATTCTGCATCCTTCCGCGGCCCAACTCGAATCGGCCAGGCAGGATGTACAGGAAGCTCTCGCCGTGTCCGCCCTTACAGGGCTGGGATTGGCCGAGCTCAGACGGGCGGTGGTAAAACATGTGCCCACGGAATGGATTGACAACCCGCCGATCCTCGCGGATCTGGTCGGTCCCGGGGATCTCGTCCTTCTGGTGGTCCCCATTGATTTGGAAGCGCCCAAGGGCAGGTTGATCCTGCCCCAAGTCCAGGTCATCCGCGAAGTCCTGGATTGTGATGCCCGCGCCGTAATCGTCAAGGAAAGGGAACTGGGAGACACATTATTATTATTAAAAAACAAGCCTAATCTTGTAGTTACCGATTCCCAGGCCATCCTAAAAGTTGCCGCCGATGTCCCGCCGGACGTCCCCCTCACCGGGTTTTCGGTGCTATTTGCCCGCTGGAAAGGGGATTTGGAGACTTTCGTGCAAGGCGTCAAGGCCGTTGACTCCCTGCAGGCCGGAGACCGCATCCTCATCCTGGAAAGCTGCGCCCACCATCCCATTGCGGACGACATCGGCAGGATAAAAATTCCCCGCTGGCTGGGCCAATATCTCGGCCGGCCCGTCCTTTTCGAACATTGGTCGGGCCATGATTTTCCTTCTGATCTCGGCCGCTTCCGTCTGGTGATTCATTGCGGGGCCTGCATGACCAACCGGCGGGAAATGCTGAGCCGAATCCTCGCCGCCAGGGAAGCGGGCGTGCCCATCACCAATTACGGCCTGGTCATCGCCAAATCCCAGGGCGTACTGCCGCGGATCCTGTCTCCGTTTCCGAGCATGCTCGGGATCCTGGGCCAGGCGACGGATGCCTTGTCCAGACCGTGAGTCTGTGCTAAACTTCCAATATCTATGCAACCTCTGGGCACGCGGGATGCAAGAATCTGGGGTCCGCTTGCGGCCGGTTTTTTTGGCGCGCTCCTCTGCGGCACCGTCGCTCTCCTTTTGCTGGACGGGGAGGGAAGGGTCTGGCTGACCCTGCTGGCGGCTGCCTGCGGCGGCGGTCTGGCCGCCGGGGCGGCGACCGTCTGGTTCTTGAACCTGGGGCTGGCGGAGCTCGCCCGCCTGCTCAGGCGCTTGTCGCAGGGCGAGACGATCCAACCCCACCTTTCCCGGGGTTTCCCGGCCTCCCTGCGGGACGAACTGGAGGCGTTGGCGATCCGCCAGCGCGAAGCCGCGGACCAGGTCAGGACCCTCCAGGAGCACCTGCGGCCGGAACTGGCAAAATTCCTGGAATCGTCCCTGCGGGAGACGTCCGCCACCCAGGATGTGAACGCCAAACTCGAGGATCTTTCACGGCACTTGACGGCCGCCCAGGAATATTTAGCCAAGGTCATTTCCATCAACGCCTCCCTCATTACCTCGGATCAGAACGTGCTCGCTTCCGTGCAGGAGATGTCCGGGGAAGCGCAGGTCGCCAGCCACGCCGCCAATGACGGCATTAAAAGCGTCGGCCAGGAGATCCGGGCCATCAGCGAATTGAAGCTGACCGTCGGATCCTCCACCAAGATCGTGAGCGAGCTCAACGACATGACCCGTCACATCACGGCCTTCGTCACCCGCATCGCCCAGATCAGCCGGCAAACCCATTTGCTTTCCCTCAATGCCGGCATCGAAGCCGCCCGCGCGGGGGAATGGGGCCGCGGCTTCGCGGTCGTGGCCTCGGAGATCCGCAGTCTCTCCGACTCCTCCCGGCAGGCAACCGAGGAAATTTCCTCCCTCATCGCGGAAATCAACCGCCGCACGTCCGAAATCATCCAGGTCATGCACAACACCTCGCGCCTGGAGGAAAACATCAAGGTGGTGTACACGGCGGGAGACACCTTCATGCACATCGTCAAGGAAGTGAAAAAAATCGACGGCAGCGTCCGCAATATCCAGCAAGTGGTTTCGGAGGCGTCCACGGACAACCAGCTGGTGGCCAAGCTGCTCGAGCGCCTGCAGGGCTTCATGCAGGAAACGGCCCCCTTCTTCACCACGCTGCGCCAGGAGATTTCCGCCCTGTCGGAACACCTGGAGGAAGTGCACGGGGTCAATGAAAAGATCCTGGCGCGGGTAACCGCCGCCCTCCCGCCCTCCTCCGCCCCGACGTTGATGCCTTGACGCGGTGAGGAATTTGCTTTACAGTATGTGGTATCCTGATCCGAAACGAGGCTTGCTCCGCATGAAGGGTTTGGAAACCTCCTGGGAACTGGGAGGGCCGCGCAACCGCATCGCTCTCGTGCGGCTGGTCGGCTTCGTGGACACCAACACGGTCGCCCAACTTTCCCAGATCATGAACCAGATCACCAATGCCGGACATTATAAAATCATCTTCGATTTGGGAGACGTCAATTATATCAGCAGCGCCGGCTGGGGCATCTTTATCGGGGAAATCCGGGAAATCCGCGAACGGGACGGAGACATCAAACTCGCGTGCTTAACCCCCGAGGTGGAGGAAGTGTACAAAGTGCTCGAATTCGATACGATCCTTCAGGCCTATCAAACCGTCGATGAAGCCATCCAAGATTTCGCTTAGTTCCTCCCAGCAACTCTCGCTCGGCATGCAAGCCCTTACCGTGGGGCCCCTGGCCACCAATTGTTACCTGCTGTGGGCGCCGGAGACCCGCGAAGCCCTGGTGGTGGATCCGGGCGCCGAACCTGAAAACATCCTCATGGTCGTGGAACATCTCGGACTGCGCGTGACGCGCATCGTGAACACCCACGGGCACGCGGACCACATCGGCGCCAATGCCGCCCTGAAGCGCAGGACGCAGGCGCGCCTGCTGATTCACGCCGCGGATGCCCCCCTGCTGCTCGACCCGGAGGCCAACCTTTCATTGGATGCCGGCTGGCCGATCGTTTCGCCCGGCGCGGATGAAACCCTGCATGCCGGCCAGACTCTGCTGCTGGGAAAAACTCCGCTGGCCGTTCTGGGCACTCCGGGGCATTCCCCCGGCTCCATCTGCTTGTGGGGAAATGGTTGCTTGTTTTCCGGAGACACCCTGTTCGCCGGTTCGGTCGGCCGCACGGATCTGCGCGGCGGCGACACCCGGGCGCTTTTCGAGAGCCTGCGCACCCGGATCCTGCCCCTGCCGCCGGAAACGAGGGTATATCCCGGACACGGTCCCGTTTCGGACCTGGCCACGGAATTACGGGATAATCCTTTCCTGGCCGAGGGAGGACCCTATGGCGGCGCGTAGCGTCCGTCTGGGGCTCGCGGCGGTCTGGCTGCTGTGCGTGCAGATTCCGGCGAGCGCGGCCGACCGCGCGGCCTCGGTTCCGGAATTCGGTTTCCCCTCCCTGTCCGGGGTCCCCACGGCCGAGAAGCTGAGCCTGGAGCGCATGCGCCGGGTCCACGAAGTTTCCGTTTTCCTCCTGCGGCATTATTCCATGCTCGAGGCCTTGATCACGGCCGTGGAGGACGGCAACCCCGAAAACGACGCCTTCTGGATCGGCAGCGCCTCCATCCTGCCCGGTGCGGGCCAGATGATCAACCACGACTACCTGCAGGGCGGATTGTTGTTGTTCGCCAGCGGGCTATCCTGGACCACCATCGACGAAACGGATTTTCTGCGGCCGCGCCGGACCCCGCGTCCGGATTTGCTTCCCTGGTATTATGTTTCCCGGCTGGCCAGCAACGGCATCATGACCTACGCCATGATGCACGCGTGCAATGCCAGTTACCGTGACCATCGCGACCGCACGGCCGCCATGTGGACCGGAACCGCCTCCATCGTGCCCGGCGTTGGCCAGGCCATCAACGGCCAATGGTGGGAAGCAGCCGGGTTCTTTTTCGCCTGGGCCCTGAGCGCCTACCTGACGAACGAGCTGGAGCGCGGCCTCGTCCCACCCGGCCAGGAAGCCACCTATCTCACCCGCCCGCACGAGGGCCTGGCCTGGTCCGTTTCCTGGCTGCCGGGCGGGGCGCGCGTGAACCTGCAAGCCAAATGGTGATCCCATGAAACATCATCCGGCGCAGGTTGCGGTTTCAAATCATTCGGCCGTTCCGGATCCGCCCGCCTTCCCGCCGGCCCCCGGGCCGATGAAGCGCGGGGATTGGCTGGCGTTGGCGGCAGTCGTCGCGGTTGCCGTGGCCGTGCGGGTGGCCTATTTCCTCACCGTCCACAAAGAACTGTGGTTCACCCATCCCATCATCGATTCCTTAAACTACCATGAGTGGGCGCTGAACATCCTGCGCGGCGATATCCTGGGCCACGACGTCTTCGTACACAGCCCCCTGTACGCCTTCTTCCTGGCGGCCATTTACGCGCTCGTCGGGCCGGTTCCGACGCTGGCCGCGGCCGTGCAACTCGGTCTCGGGGCCCTGACCTGCGGCCTGCTCTTCCTTCTCGGCCGCAGATTGTTCTCGCGCTGGGTGGGGATCCTGGCGGGTCTTTCCCAGGCGCTCTACGGCATCGCTTTTTTTCACGAAGGCACGCTGCTGACCGTGGTGCTCATCCACCTGCTCAACATCCTGCTTTTGCTCGCCGCTTACTGGGCCGCGTCGCAGAAACACTGGCGGGCCTGGGTCCTGCCCGGGGTCCTGCTCGGCCTGTCGGTCCTGACGCGGCCGAACATCCTGATTTTCTTCTTCGTGCTGGCGCTCTGGATCTGGATGCTGGCCCGCCAAGGCGGCCCGAAACCCTGGCTGCGGGCGTTCGCGGTCCCCGCGGCCGTGGTGGGGATCAGCATGTTCGTGGTCATCCTGCCGGCCACGATCCGCAACTACGTGGTCCTGCACGAGTTCATGTTGACGGTCGGGCACGGCGGACTGAATTTCTACATCGGCAACAACCGGCAATCATTGGGATACCACCGCCCGGTGAAGGAGCTCGGCCTGTCCGCCACGCGCCAGGTCATGATCTTCCGGAAAGAGGCGGAAAAACGCCTCGGCCGGCCGCTGACCTACAGCGAATCCAGCCGTTTCTGGTTTCGCGAGGCGTGGCGGGAAATCGAAAACGATCCCGCACACTGGCAACGCCTGTTGATCGACAAGCTCCTGCTCCTCCTGAACTATTACGAATACACCACCAGCCTCAACTATTACGCCATCCGGGCCATTACGCCTTTTCTCAAGCTGCCCTGGCTGCCGTTCGGCGTCCTGGCGCCGCTGGCCCTGCTGGGAATGGTGCTGGCGCGCCGCCGCTGGCGGGAACTGCTGCTCCTATACGGCTTGGTGCTGGTCTACGCCTTCTCGAACCTGTCCATGCTGGTTTCCTCCGAATATCGCTTCGGGCTGATGCCCGCGTTTTTTCTCTTCGCGGGCCTGGGCCTGGAAACCCTGGCGCGGAGACTCTGGGCGCGCCAGTGGCATGAATTGTGGCTGCCGGTTACCTTTCTGGCGATCTTCTCCGTTGTGTGCAATCTCGACGTCATCGGCCAGGAGGGAAGGGATTACCATTTGGCCACGGCCCATTCCAACTTCGGCGGCCTGCTGGCCCGGCTGGAGTATTATCAGCAGGCAAGCGAGGAATACGGCATGGCCAAGGACATCCTGAGTTATGAACCGTCGCATAAATCCTGGCTGGCGCAGCTCCAGGGCGATATGCTGATGAAGGCCGGAAACTTCGTGCCGGCGCTGGCCGCCCTGCACGAAGCCTACAGCCTGGCCCCCGAGGATGCGGATGTCGCCAACAGTTATGCGAACGCGCTCACGGCCAACGGGAATTTCGACGAAGCCGTCGAAATCCGCAAGGAGGCGATCCGCTTGGCTCCCCATTCCTCCCAGTACCAGATGAATCTCGGCATCACCTATCTGTGGGCCAAACAGGACCGGGAAGCCGAAAAAGCCTTCGCGGCCGCCCTGGCCCTGGAACCGAGGCTGGCCAAGGAAATCGAAGCCCACCGGCGCAACATTCTGCAAGAACGGGAAAGAAAGCGCAAGGTGCCCTACGGGACGAAGAAGTCGCAATCGGAAATGGAGCTGGAAAATCTGCCGCCGAACTGGCAACCGCCCGCGTATACGCCGCCGCCGATCCAATATCAGCCCCCCCCGGTCCAATATCAGCAATATCAACCGCCACCCCAACCCTACCAACCGCCGCCGCGGTAAAGCCGGAGATCGAAACATGTCGCCCAACGGTTTTCCCAGGATGTCTCCGGAGGCTTACCTTTCCGGTGGCCGTGCCGGCCGATCCTCCCGCGTGCGGCGGTTTCAGCGGTGACGCCCGCCGCGTCCATTCCTCCCGCCAACGATTCCTGGGCTCCGCCTCAGCCTCAACCCCTGACTCGTTCGGACTGGCTTGCGCTCCTGGGGGTGTTCACGGCGGCCGCAATGGTCCGCCTTGCCTATTTTCTCAGCGTGCGGCAACAGGTGTGGTTCCAGCATCCTCTCATGGATGCCTATGTTTACCACCTCTGGGCGCAACGCATCGCCGCGGGCGACTGGCTCGGGACCGGCGTCTTCAACCAAAGTCCGCTGTATCCCTATCTGCTCGGCTTGATCTACCGGCTGGCGGGCGCACGGCCGGCGTTCGTGGAAGGTTTGCAGCTGCTGCTGGGAGCCGTGAGTTGCGGGCTGGTGTTCCTGCTCGGCCGCCGCCTGTTTTCCCGCGGGATCGGCCTGGCTGCCGGGTTGATGTCCGCGGCGTACGGCATTTCCTTTTTTCTGGAAGGGTCCCTGCTGACTGCCGCGCTCATCCAGGCGCTCAACTTGGGCATCCTGCTGACCGCCCTCTGGGCCTCCGGCCGGACCCGTTGGCAGGCCTGGTTCCTGCCGGGAGTCCTGCTTGGTCTCAGCCTGCTGGCGCGACCCAATATTGCACTCTTCGGCCTGCTGCTGGCCTTCTGGGCGTGGAAGCTCCGGCCCCGCACGCCGTCGTCCGGCGCCCGGCTCAAGCCGGTAGCGGCGTTGGCCCTTGGCGCCGTCTTGATGGTATTGCCGGTCACGCTCCGCAACGCCTGGGTCCTGCGTGACTTCATCGTGACCGTGCCTACGGGCGCCCTGAACTTCTATCTCGGGAACGTTCCCGGCTCCTCCACCCAAGTCATCGACCCGGGGGACTTCGCCCTGTCGGCCTTCAATTTCGCGGACGACTTCAAGCGCAGCGCCGAACAGCATTTGAAGCACAAGCTGTCCTATTCGGCCTCCAACCGGTACTGGTTCGGCCGGGCGTGGCGGACGATCCTGGCCCATCCGGGCGCCTGGACGGCCACACTCCTGAACAAAACCGTCCGCCTGTTCAACTACTTTGAAAACACCAGCAACCTCAACTTTTACCTGGTGCGTCAGCGCACCGCCTTCCTGCGCCTGCCCTGGCTCGGCTATGCCCTCGTCCTGCCGTGGGCCGTGCTGGGAATGTGGTGGAACCGGCGCCGCGGCCGCGGCCTGTTTCCGGTATACGCCCTGGTCGCGGCCGTGGCCTTTTCCAATATCTTTCTGTTCAGTACCACGGAGTACCGCTACGCGCTCCTGCCGGCATTCTTTCTCTTCGCCTGCGCGGGTCTGGCGGAGTGGTTGCGCCTCCTGCGCTCCCGCCGCTGGTCGCGCGCCGTCGTGGGCGCTGCGATCGTGCTGGTCGCGCTCTTCCTCGCCGCGGGTGAGTTCAATCCCCCCAGCAAGAAGGCCTATTTGCTTGCGCTGGCCCGCACGAATTTCGCCTCCATGCTGGAGCGGATTGGAGATCGCCCAGGCGCCATTCGCGAATACCGCCAGGCCCGCGAGCTGTTGGCCGCCGACCAGGATTTGAACCTGTTGGCCGAGGTGACCGTCCGCGAAATGGATGCGCTGTCGCGAGAACGCCGTGACGCAGCGGCCCTGGCCGTGATGCAGGAGGTGTTGCCGAAATTCCTGCGCCGGCCGGCCCTGCTGGACAAGTTCGCGCACAGCCTGGCGGATCTCGGATTTTTGGAATTGGCCGCCCTGGCCCTGGAACGCGCCGCCGCGCAGGCGCCCGACCAACCGCGGTATTGGATGCACTTGGGCGCGGTCTATGCCAAACTGCGTGATGTTGCCGGCTCCCGGCGAGCGTTCGAGCAGGCGCGGCGGCTCGATCCCGCCCTGGACGCGCAAATTTCCAAGACCCTGCGCGCCGTGGAACGGGACGCGGCCCAGGGCGCGCGTGGGACCGGCCGCAGCGAGCAGGCGCCCGTCCGGGACGGGGCAAGATGAACCCGCCGGCTTGGGCCGCGCCGGCTTGGTTTCCGGAGCCCGCTCCGCCCTGGACGCGGCGCGACACCGCCTATGCGGCCGGCGTATGCATCCTGGCCTTCCTGGTTCGTTTCGGCTACTGGCTCGCCGTGCGCAACGAACTCTGGTTCGCGCATCCCATCGTGGACGCGGAAATTTACCACCTCTGGGCCCGGTCCATCGCCGGCGGGTCTTTCCTGGGAACCGGGATCTTCAACCAAAGCCCGCTGTACCCCTACCTGCTGGCGGCCCTGTACGCCGTGACGGGTCCGAGGCCGGAAGCCGCGGCGCTCCTGCAACTGGGATTCGGGGTGGCCAGTTGTGGTTTGGTGTTCCTCCTGGCGCGCCGGTTGATGTCCCCCGCGGCGGGACTGCTGGCCGGGGTGGGGGAGGCGTGTTACGCGCCGGCATTTTTCTTCGAAGCCACCCTATTGACCGCCGCCTTGATCCACCTGTTGAACCTTCTGGTGCTGTGGTCCGCCTACTGGGCCGGAGGACGTTCCCAAGCGAAAGCCTGGCTCCTCCCCGGGTTCCTGCTGGGCTTGTCCGTGCTCGCGCGGCCCAACGCGCTTCTGCTGCTCGTCGTCCTGGGCTTCTGGCTGTGGAAGGTCACGGACGGCCTGCGCCGCAGGCTCGCCTCGCTGCTGGTCCTGACCGCCGCGGTCGTGCTCATGATCCTGCCCGTGACCCTGCGCAACTTGTTCGTGCTCCACGAATTCGTCCTCACGGTTCCGTCCGGCGCCCTGAACTTTTATTTGGGGAACGTGGATCGGCCGCTCGCCAAGGTGCTGCCTCCGGGCCGGGACGGCCTGCTCGCGTACCGGTTCGTCGAGGACTTCAAGGAGAGCGCGGAACGCAGACTCGGCCGGCCTGTGACCTATTCGGCCTCCAACCGTTTTTGGCTCGCGGAAACGCTGCGCGACATCGGGAGCCATCCCGGTAGATCCGCCCTGCGGTTTTTCCGCAAGTTCGTCTCCTTTCTGAATCATTACGAAAACGCCACCACCCTGGATTACTATTTCGTGCGCCAGCGCGTCCCTTACCTGCGCTGGCCCTGGCTGCATTTCGGCCTGGTGATGCCCCTGGCGGTCATGGGTCTGATCTTGTGCGCGCCCCGGATCCGTCCGCTCTTTCCGCTCTACGGCTTCGTCGCCGTCTACCTGCTTTCCAACCTGCTGTTCTTCGTTTCCGCGGAGTATCGGTACGGCGTCATGCCGGCCTTTTTCGTCTTCGCGGGCCTGGGTGCAGCGCGCCTGGTGGCGTATTGGCGCCAAGGACGCCGGCGTGCTCTGCTCCTGGCCGCTGCCGGCTGCCTGGGCCTGCTGTGGCTGGGCAACCTGCAGTTGCGCAATCCTTTGGACCACAAGGCGGGGCTGGCCCATGCTCATTTCAGCCTGGGCAAGGTTTACGAACGGCAGGGCCTGATCAAGGACGCGCTGCGGGAATTCGGCCAGGCACGGGCCCTGCTGGCTCCCGGGCAGGATCTCAATCAACTGGCCCAGGTCACCTTCGCGGAATTCAAGGCGAGCCTCCGTCTTCCCGGCCAGTACACCGTGCTGAAAGGCATGCAGGACCTGCTTCCGAAAATCATGGATAACGCGCCCCTGCTGGACCAGTATGGCACCGAGTTGTCGGCCCACGGATTTCCGGAACTGGCCTTGCTTGCCTTCCGGCGTGCGCTCCAGGTGGCGCCCGCCCAGGGCCGCGTCTGGCTGCACACCGGCCTGGCCCTGCTCAGGCTCGGGAAACCAGCCAAAGCCCAAGAGGCTTTTGCCCGCGCGAAACTTCTCGATCCCGCGTTGGCGCCCGAGATTCAACGACTCCCGCCGGCGGTCTTCCCGACGCCCGCACCGAGCCCCGCGCCCCAAAAGACCCCGTAAAAAAAGATGGTCAAGATCCCCGTTCCCATGTTAAGAATAGGCCCGCCGGTTTAAACGAAGCCGGCGGGGAAGGGGTTTCCAGCCTGCATGCACCGGATCCAGGTCCTGTCCGAAAAGGTTGCCAATCTGATTGCCGCCGGGGAAGTGGTGGAGCGGCCGGCGTCGGTGGTCAAGGAATTGCTGGAAAACTCCCTGGACGCCGGCGCCGGCGAGATTGAGGTGGAGGCCAAAAACTCCGGGTTGTCGCTGCTGCGCGTGACCGATAACGGGGAAGGCATGGGCCCGGAGGACGCCCGGCTGGCCTTGGCGCGTCACGCCACCAGCAAATTGTCCGCCGCCGAGGACCTCAACCATATCTCGACCTTCGGGTTCCGCGGGGAAGCCCTGCCGTCCATCGCCTCCGTGTCGCGGCTGGAGCTCATGACCCGACCCCGCGACGCCGCCGGCGGTTTTTTTCTGAAACTGGAAGGGGGGCGGGTGCAGGAAGCCCGCGAAACCGGATGTGCGCCGGGTACGAGCATCACGGTGCGCGACCTTTTCTTCAACACCCCCGCGCGGCGCAAGTTCCTGAAAAGCCCGGCCACCGAACAGTCCCATCTCATCCAGGCCGTGGAATCCCTGGCCTTGGCCTTCCCCGGCGTGCGTGTTCTGCTCACGCTGGACGACCGGGAAATCCTGAACTGTCCGGCCGCGCCCTCGCTCCGGGAGCGCGTCGCGGCGGTCTACGGCCGCTCCCTCCCTCAAGACCTGCAAGCCATCTCCTGGGAAGGCGGCGGCGTGTGGGTGAAGGGCTTGGCCGCGGGCCCGGCGGCAGCGCGTCCCACGCGCCAGGGCATGCAGATCTACGTCAACGGCCGGCGGGTGGAGCACCGGGGGATCGCCCATGCGCTCCTGGAAGCCTACCGTTCCTTCCTGCCGCCCGAGCGCTACCCGGTGTGTTTTGTTTTCTTGACCGTGCCCACTCCGTTGGTGGACGTCAATGTACATCCCGCCAAGCGCGAGGTCCGCTTCAAGGACGAGCACGCGATTCACGACCTGGTGGTCTCCGCCCTGCGGGCCGCCATCGGCGAAACGGATCTTTCGGGCGCGCGGCGGCTTCGGGCGGCCTCCGGGACAGAAACCGCGGCGTCGGCCCAAACAAATCTGAACTACCCGCCGGCCGCGCCCGCCTGGTCCGGCGCACGCGTGCGGGAGGCGGTATCGTCCTATCTATCAAACCGTTCCGGCGCCGAGGCGACGGAAACACCCGGCCCGGGCCCGGGTGCAGCGGCGGAGGCATTCGAAACCGAGGCGGCGCCGGAAGGCGACCGGATCATCGGGCAGGTAGGGCGCACCTACATCGCCGGCCAGGATGGAGAGGGGTTTTTTCTCCTGGATCAGCATGCATTGCACGAACGCCTCTTGTACGAGGAAATCCGCCGGAGCCCGGCGTCCATCCCCCGCCAGGCGCTCCTGCTGCCCTTGACGTTCGAGTTGCCGCCGGCCCAGTCGGTCCTGCTGGAGGAACTGCGCGGCGAGTACGCGCGCCTGGGCCTGGAAATCGAACCGTTCGGGAAAAACACCTTCGTCATCCGCACCCAGCCGCATTTCTGGCGCGGGGGAGACCTGCCCGCGCTGGTGCGGGAAACACTCGACCTCGGCGGGGAGACCGGCAGGCCGCCCGCCGCCGAAGCGTTGAAGGACCGGGTGCACAAGCTGTTGGCCTGCCATGCGGCCGTGAAGGCCGGGGACCGCCTGCAGCCGGAAATCCTGCAGGCCCTCGTGCAGGGGCTGCGCTCCCTGGCCAAGCCCTGGACCTGCCCGCACGGCCGTCCCTTCATCTTCCGCCTGTCCTGGCGGGAACTCGACCGCTTGTTCAAGCGGGGATGACTCGGCGTCCCGTCTGGCCCGCGCGGGGCGTGGTGGTGCTGGGCGGCCCCTCGGCCGCCGGCAAAACCGAAGTGGCCCTTCTCCTGGCCAAGGATCTCGACGCCGAGATTATTTCCGCGGACTCCCGTCAAATCTATCGCGGCCTGGACCTGGGAACCGGCAAACCCACTCCGGCCGAACGGCGCCGCGTCCGTCATCACCTGCTGTCCGCTTGCCCCCTCGGCCGCGCCGTGACGGCGGCGGATTTCGCGCGCTTGGCTGAAGCGGCCTACCGCGACATCGCCCGCCGCGGCCGCCGCTGCCTGGTCGTAGGCGGCACGGGCTTGTGGATCAAGGCCTTCGTGGATGGTCTCACGCCCGGCCCGCCGCCGAATCCCCAACTGCGGGAACGGCTTCAGGAGCGGGCCCGGCGCGAAGGCCGCGGCAGCCTGCACCGGGAACTGGAGCGCTTGGATCCCGCGACCGCGGGGCGCTTGCATCCCTCGGACCAGGTGCGCGTGATTCGCGCCCTGGAAATCCTCCACGCCGGCCTACCCCCCTCCCGGTTGCGGAGACGGGCGGGGACCGGCCGCAGGCCCGCCTGCCTCATCGCCCTGTTCCGGTCGCGGGAGGAATTGTATGCTCGGGCCGAACGGCGCGTGGAGGCATGGCTGTCCGCCGGCTGGCTCGACCAGGTGGAGGCCCTGCGAAAAGCCGCCCGGCGCTGGCGACTGCCGGCTTTGCGGGCCATCGGCTTCGACCATTTGCTGCAGGTTCTGGAGGGGGGATTGGGACGGGACAGGGCCGCGGAGCTCATCCGCAGGGACACGCGGCGCTATATCAAGCGACAGCTCACCTGGTTCCGCGCGGATCCGCGCTGGCATTGGGTGGATGCGTCCGGCGGCAGCGAGGCCGCGCGGGCGGAAATTCTCAGCCTGCTGGGGGAGCTGGGATGGTGGCAAGCGGGGAGTGGACCCGGCGGCGAGTCCGGAAAAGCGGCGATGCGGGGAAGCGGCCGCGCTATTCTTCCTGCAGGGCTTCGTCGATGTGAGCGGCCAGGGCGCTGATGGCCTCGGGAGCCAAAGCCGTGTGCTTGGATTCCAGGATGGGCGCTTCCGCCGCTTTTTTGGGCGTGCGGGCCGCGCGGAGGCGGAAGACTTCGTCCGCGAGGTTGACTGCGGCCAGGATGCAGACTTTCAGGGGTACGGACAGGTGGGCGCCGGTGGCGATATCGCGCATTTTCCCGTCCACGTAGCGGGCCAGCTCCTGAATATACTCGGGGTCGGCCTCGCCCCGGATGGTGTACTCGTTTCCGAAAATATTCACCTTCACGGATTGTCTCTCTTCCATAGGTCAGCCGCCCTCTTTCTCCTGGATGGTATACTGCACTTGATCCAGTTCCGCCACGAGTTTATCCAGGGTCCCGAGCACCTTTTGCCGCTCACGGCGCAGTTTCTCCAGTTCCCGGGCCTGGGCCTGCGCGGCGAGCTTGTTCGGCTGCGTCTCCTGCAGGTGCAGGCCTTCGAGCTCCATGGCGCGGGCCCGCCAGCGTTTGGTTTCAAGGCGGGTTTGGCGCAACTCGGCGATCAGGCGGTCGACGCGTTGCACCAGCTGGGTCCAGGCTTCGGTGGACATCGCAAGGTCTCCTTCCGGCTCACACCCGCCGCCGCCCGAGAGGGACGCCGGCGCGGGAGAGGTCCATGTCTCAGCGTTGCCGGGCGCCGAATTCGGACTGCACCCGCTCCAGGATCCGGGCGTGCAGCGACTTGATCTCGTCATCCAGCAAGGTCCGGTCGGCGGCCTGGAACGTCAGGGAAAAGGCCAGGCTCTTGGTCCCGGGTTCCAGACCTTCGCCGCGATACACATCAAAGGGCAGCACTTCCACCAACAGACCGCCGCCGGCCTCGCGGATCACCCTTTCCACGTCGCCGGCCAAGGTGGCTTCCTGAACGGCGAGCGAAAGATCCCGCACCGCGGCCGGAAAGCGCGAGAACGCCGACAGGGCGGTTTGGGGCGCATGGTATGAGTAGAGACGTTCCATTTCGAGTTCGGCCAGCCACAGAGTGGTCTTGAGTTTGAAGCTTTCCTGGACTTGCGGATGCAGGGCGCCCGCCCACCCCAGGGTGCGGCCGTCGGGTGCGGTCACGGCCAGGCTCTGGCTGGGATGCAAGAAGGGAAACGGCTCGGGGATAAAAGCGCAGTCGTGCCGTGAACCGTCCCCGGATCGGAGATGCAGGCGCTGCCATAGGCCTTCCAGCATGCCTTTCAGGTCGTATAAGTCGGTTTCCGGCCGCTTCTTCCCCTGGCGCCAGTCGAGCCGGTCCCGCGGACCGGCCAGGGCAAACCCGAGACGCACCGGCTCCGCGGGCAGCTTCTCCCCCGGACGCGGATGGAAGACCGCGCCGGCCTCAAAGAGATACACATGGTCCTTGCCCCGGCGCTGGTTATACGCCACGGCCGCGAGCAGGCCCGGCAGCAGGCTGGTCCGCAACAGCGAGGTTTCCTCGCTGATGGGATTGCGGATCTTCACGGCTTCACGCCAGCCATGGTCGGGCGGCAGGCCGAGGCGGTCCAAATCCTGGGGATTCATGAAGCTATAGGACAGGATTTCCGTGAGTCCCAGGCCGGCGGCGAGCGTGCGGCAGGCCCGCAGAAACTCCCGCCGGGGATCGGGAAGAGGACTGGCCAGGGTTACGGTCGGCAGGATGGCGGGAATCTGATCGTAGCCCAGGACCTGGGCGATTTCTTCGATGAGATCCTCCTCGATCGTGACGTCGTTCCGGAAGGTGGGAACCCGCACGGAGAATTTTCCCGCGGCCGGATCCGGTTCCACCAAAAACCCCAAGCGGGACAGGGCGGAGGCGGCCCGCGCCGGGCTCAAGGGGAGGCCGAGAACCTGCTCCGCCTTGAGAAAGGAGAGGGAAAGACACACGGGCTCCTGGCGGACCGGGTAGGCGTCCAAAATGCCCCGCAGGATCGTTCCACCCGCGATTTCCTGGATGAGCTGGGCCGCGCGGTCCAGCGCCAGGGTCAGGCCCAGCTCGGGATCCGTGCCGCGCTCGAAGCGATAGGAGGCTTCGGAGGCGCACTGGGCGAGACGCGCCGTCCGTCGGACTTCGCCGGGTGCAAACCAGGCGGCTTCCAGCAGCAGACTGCTCGTTCCGGGGCCGACTTCGCTGTCCTGCCCCCCCATGATGCCGGCCAAGGCCACGGGACGCTCGGCGTCCGCAATAATCAGTTCTCCTCCCGACAGCGCGCGTTTTTGTCCGTCCAAGGTGGTTAAAAATTCCCCGGGCCGCGCGCGCCGGGCCTGGATCGCCGGTCCGGACAAGCGCTCCAGATCGAAGGCGTGCAACGGGTGCCCGATTTCCAACAACACGTAATTGGTCGCATCGACGACGTTGTTCACGGAACGCAACCCCAGTTTGGTCAGGGCCTGCCGCAGCCACAGCGGGGAGGGCCCCACCCGGATGCCGCGCAGGAGACGCGCGCAATACCGACCGCACCCCGACCCGGCTTCGATGGCCACACTCATCTCGCGGGCCGCTTCGGGCTCCGCCTCGGCCACGTTCACGGCGGGGGGGGTGAGGGGACGGTTCAAGATCGCGCTGATCTGCCGCGCCACCCCCAGGTGGGAAAGCAAATCCGGACGATTCGGCGTCGCTTCCGTCTCCAGGATCACATCGCGGCCTCCCCACAATTCCTGCACGGGAGTGCCCAGCGGCGTGTCCTGCGGCAGGTGCATGATGCCGGCCTGTTCCTCGGAAAGGCCCAATTCGCGTTCCGAACAAATCATGCCCTCGGATGTTTCACCGCGAAGATTGACGGAGCGGATGACCTGATTGCCCGGCAGCACGGCGCCGACCAAGGCGACGGGCACGACGTCCCCCTCGGCGATATTTTTGGCGCCGCACACGATCCTGAGGATTTGTCCGGGGACTTCCACTTCCGTCAGGGACAGTTTGTTCGCGTTGGGATGCGGAACAATTTTCAGGATTCTGCCGGCGACCACCTTGTCCAGGTCCTGGTCGGCCTCGAGCAACTCGCTGACTTCCAGGCCCGACAAGGTCAAGCGTTCGGCGAGATTTTTAGGCTCGATGTCGTTTAATTGGACAAAGCGGGAAAGCAGATTCAGGGATAATTTCACCGCCAGCCTCCTGCATAAAGGTAGGCCAATTTTTCCACAGATATTTTTTACTGTCAAGGCGTTTCAGGTCAAAGCTTAAAGTAACCTCTTAAGCCGGCGTTTTATCCCCCGGCCTGAACTCCCGGCCTGCGTGCAAGCTTTGCCGTCCCAGGGATGCGGAGCTTTCAGGGGAACCATAGGTTTCCCCGCCGCGGACGCCGATGCGTCCTGCTTTCCTTCCTCGCGTCGTCGAAATGCCTTTTCAGAAAATTGAAAGGCGGAAATTGACCGCAAGCGTTCACTGAAAATTCGATTTTCCATTTTCGCTTGCCCGGCGCGCGCGGCGCGCTCCGCCCCCGGACCCTAAGCCTCATCATTTTGATGAGGCGCCGGAATGTCAAATCTTGGTGCCGGCCGGGGCGCGAGACCTTAAGATGATAAAATCGGCTTGTTTCACGGCGGAGGATGCGATAATCTAGGAACGCCCGCGAACGCCCATTCGTGAACACTCGGAGTTGCCTTTGAACCCTGTCTACGATCCGGAATCCGTGCACGCCTATTTCTCCGCCACCCCCAGCGCCTCCCATTGGGGCCGAATCGGCACCCAGCGCCGCGCCGGCGTGGCGGCTCCGCTGTTTACGCTTTATTCACGCCGCAGCATCGGCATCGGCGAAATCCCCGACCTGCGCCTGCTCATCGACTGGTGCCGCGCCTGCGGTCTCAGCCTCATCCAGTTGCTGCCGTTAAACGACGTCGGCTTCACCTTTTGTCCCTACGACGCGCAAAGCATGCTCGCGATGGACCCGATGTACCTTTCGCTGGCGGAATTGCGGGAGGTCGAACCAAGACGTTTCGCGGAGCGCGCGGACGAACTTCGCCGGCGGTATCCCGCGGGACGTGGACTGGTGGATTACGGCATCAAGCAAGCGAAAATCGAACTCCTGCAAGCCATTTTCTCAACCCGCGACTGGCAGGACAGCAGCCGCTTCCAGGAATTTCGCCTGAGCCACGCGCTCTGGCTGCACGATTACGCCCTGTTCAAAACCCTTAAAATTCGTCACCAGCAAAAGGGCTGGGAGGAATGGGAGGGGGACTTCCGCGCGAAATCCGCCGCGGCCCTGCGGGCTTTTGCGGAGGAAAACTCAAACGCCATCCTTTTCCAGGAATGGCTGCAGTGGCAGTTGGCCGAGCAACTGCAGGCCGTGAAGGCCTACGCCCGGAAGCAGGGCGTACTGCTCATGGGCGACATTCCTTTCCTGGTGTCCCGGGACAGCGCCGACGTGTGGGCCAACCAGAATTTTTTCAAGCTGGACAGGGCGTCCGGAGCGCCTCCGGACGCCCTGCTGGCGCGGGGCCAGCGCTGGGGCATGCCGCCCTACGCATGGGAAACCATCGCCCGGCATCAATACGCCTACCTGGTCAACAAGCTCAAGTACGCGCAGAATTTCTTCGACTTGTACCGCATCGACCACTTCGTCGGCATTTTCCGGCTCTGGACCATCCCGCTCTCGGAACCCGAAAGCAGCGGGGGGATCAACGGCGCGTTCGATCCTGCGGAGGAAAACCAGTGGGAGGAGCATGGCCGCCGCCTGCTCGAAGTCATGCTGCGAAGCACCTCCATGCTGCCGTGCGCCGAGGACCTGGGCGTCATCCCGGATTGTTCCTTTAAGATCCTGCGCGAGTACGGCGTGGTCGGGATGGACATCCAGCGCTGGTCCAAGGATTGGAAAGGCAGCAAGGATTTTACCCCGGCCGAACAGTACCGTCTCAATGCCCTGGCCACGATTTCCACGCACGACATGTCCAGCCTGCGTGCCTGGTGGACGTTCGAGGCCGGCACCGTGGACGAAGTCCTGTTCGAAAGACAGTGTGCCAAGAACGCCCTCGACGCCGGCGCCTTGAAACCCGCCCTCTTCGACCCGGCCCGCTCCCATCACGGCCGTCTGGCCTGGAAAACGGAAATCGTTTCGGAGGACGTGTTGTTGGGACTGCTGGGCCGGGGCCGCGATGCCGTGCACGAAATACTCGCAGCCTACGCGGGCTCCTACGGCGAAAAGGCCAAATTCTGGAAATTCATCGGACTCCCTGGCGAGGTCGAAGAGGATTTCAGCCCCCGGTTCGCGGAAGCCGCTCTCAAAGCCGTCTGCCGCACGGCCTGCGTCTTTACCGTGCAACTCATCCAGGATTGGCTGGCCGGGCAAGAGGCCTTTCAGCGCCTGGATCCATGGAACTACCGGATCAATTTTCCCGGCAGTATGCGCAAAACCAATTGGTCTTTGGTTCTGCCCCTGTCCCTGGAGGAACTGTTGGGGCTTCCGGATCAGGACCGCTTAAAAGGCTTGCTTCAGGAAACGCAACGGATATAAAATATTCGCGGCCACGGTGACCCGCGGCCGTAAGCAACCGCCACCGTCCCGCCTCTGAACGCAAAACGGGGTGACGGCCGCGCCGGCCTGGAGGCGATGGCCGGTATCCTCACGCGAGGGTTGCAGATGTTCGGAGCCCCGAATCCCCTAGCGGCTTGTGTGGGTCTGGCCTGTCTCGGCTGTTTCTGCGGTCAGGCGACGTCGGTCGGAGCCCGCATGCTGGTTGGACGCACCGCCGAGGAACTCGAACATCCCCCATCCTGGGAAGAAGAAGTGGAGATGCCGACGCCCACCCCTTTTGCGTTGCGTCCCGGCCAACGCACCTTCTCCCAGCCTGCGGGCGGGAGCAGGGCCAAGGCCCTCTCCACACCCGAAGCCGTCCAATCCAGGGGTACCGGTTCCTCTCCGCAAACAGAAAAATTCCGGCACACCCCGGAGACGACGGCTTCGGGACAATCAGCGGATGCCCCCCCCGTTCTTGAGGCCGTTCGGGGCGGTCCGCCGGAATCGGCCCCGGCCGCCGTTCCAAGCGGGGAAGAGATGAATGCCCCACCGCGGGCCTCTTCCAAAGAAAACGAGCTCTCCCCAAGTCCTTCCAGCCGGGAATCCGGAAACGCGGCCTTCCCACCCGTATCCAAGGGAAAAAACATCCCCTCACGCCCTTTGGGGGTGCTGCTCAACCAGCCCGGTCCGCGGCCCAGCCCCCGTAGGCAGATTCAGCCCAAGTCTCCCAGCCATTCCGAGGCAAACCCGTATTTGCTGGCCCCCCAGGGCCGAACCTCTCCGGCCCGGGCTTTGGAGTCGGGGCAGGAAAACCCCGCACCCGCACTGCCGGCCGGTTCCTCCCGGTCCAGCAGAAAGGAACCGAAACGCGCCCCGCGCGCGCTGGGTGCCTCGGAAACGATTGATCAAATGTTTCCCGTGGGACCGCCCACGCCGGAAAAAGATCCCCTGGGCAGGGAAATCCGGGAAAAAATCCACGACCTGGGAGCCGAGCCTCACCGCCGGCAAAAAGCCGTGGAACGCCTGGCCGTCATCGGCGTCCCTGCGGTGCCGGCCTTGCGCGCGGCCCTGCGGGATTCCTATCCGTTCACGCGTATCGGCGCCCTGAACGCCCTCGGTTACATCCGCGCCCCTGAATCCGTCCCGGACATCGAAAATCTGCTGCAGGATCCGGAACCGGACGTGCGTGCCGAGGCTGCTGCCACTCTCGGACGCATGCGCGTTTCCGCTTCCACCCGGGCGGTCGCGGACCTGCTGCACGACCCCGACATGCGCGTCAAGCGCACGGCGATCATTGCCCTGGGACGTTTCCGGACCCCCACCGCCCGCGAAATGCTGATTGGGGCCCTGAAAAGCCAAGACGTGGAAATACGCCGGCAGGCGGCCCAGGAACTGTCCGCCTTCCAGAACCGATCCGTGGTGGACGCACTCCTGCAAGCCACCTATGATCTGGATCCCAAAACCTGCGGATACGCCGTCCGCTCACTGGGTGAAATCGGCGACCCCGCGGCCGTGGACAGGCTGAAGGCCTTGTCCCAGAAAAGCAACCGCTTCATCCGCGAAGAGGCCCGCGATGCGCTCCAGTTGCTGGGAAGCGAATGATGATCCTCGCGCAGCCGTTTTTCCCGCTCGTCGCCGGCGTGTAGGTTGCTAAAACCCGGTCTTTCGGTTATAATCCAACCTTTCGACACGGACCGCCCCGCATTTTCGCATGCTCTGCCGCTGGCCGGCCGGACAACTTGCCCGCAGCCAAATCGCCTGACCGCAATCGGGCCGCAGGAGAACCTTATGCCCACCGGGCTTTCCCAGCCATCCCTGCCAGGTACTCACCGCCCCTCCCGCCGGGTTCAGAAGGGGTCCGGGCCCAAGCAGTCCCTTCGCCGCCGGCCTGTCATCCGCTGCGCCTGGGCGCAGGCCACGCCCGAATTGCGGCGTTATCACGACCGGGAATACGGCTTTCCGGTCGCGCGGGACCGGGCCTATTTTGAACGATTGGCTTTGGAAATCTTCCAAGCCGGGCTGTCCTGGCGGACTATTTTGGCGAAAAGATCCGCATTGCGCCGGGCGTTCAGTGGTTTTTGGCCTCAGCGGGTGGCGTCCTTTTCCGCCCGGGACGTCCGCCGGCTGCTGGCGGACAAGGCCATCATCCGCAATCGCAGTAAAATCCAGGCCGTCGTGACCAATGCCGGCATTTTCCGGCAAGTAGCCCGGCAGGCCGGAAGTTTCCGGCGATTCCTGCTGGGTTTGCCTCTCCAGGATCGTGGAAAAACCACGGATATTCTACGCCGCACCTTTCATTTCATGGGGCCTAAAATCATCGCGGAATTTCTCATGAGTACGGGCCATTGGCCGGTCCGGCATGAAAACGGCTGCTTTTTAAAACCTGTCGGCACGGCCCTGAGCCGCGGTGCCACCCGGGGACGATCGTGACCCCGTCCGTCATGCCCCCGCGCGCAGGGCAAATTATCGATACGACACCCGCCTGGCTGAAGATTCTGCCGCGCCTGCAACGGCAACGCATGCTGGCCCTGGACCTGGAAGGGAACGGCTTTTTCCGTTATCCCGAGAAAGTCTGCCTCATCCAAATCAAGTCGGGCGAGGAAATTTTCCTCCTGGATCCCCTGGCCGTCCGGAGCCTGACGCCGTTGGGTCAGATTCTCAACGATCCGCATTGGGAAAAAATCTTTCACTCCTGCGACTGGGATCTTCGAGCCCTGGACCGGGATTTCGGCTTTCGCGTCCGGCACATTTTCGACACCTCCTTGGCCGCCAAATTCCTGGGGAGCAATCAAACGGGCCTGGGCAATGTCCTGCAGGACACTCTGAACGTAACCCTGAACAAAACCAAGAAACTCCAGCGGCAGGATTGGACCCTCCGCCCTTTGAGCGCGGAATCCCTGCAGTACGCCGCCGATGATGTCCGCTACCTCCCGAAGCTGCAGGCGGTCCTGCGCCAACGCCTGCAAGACCTGGGACGCCTGGAATGGGTGGAAGAGGAATGCCGGCGCCTGGAAAATCTCCGCTACGCGGCTCCGCGGCCGCCCCAGGAGGCCTTCTGGAACCTGAAAGGCACTTTCTCCTTAAATGACCGGCAGCGGGCGGTGCTGCGGGAACTTTTTCTCTTCCGCGAGGCCCTGGCCTTGGAAATGAACCGTCCGCCTTTCAAAATCATGCCCGAAAAAACCCTCTTGGAACTGGCATCCAATCCGGCCAAAGCCATGGAAAACCCCAAATCCCTCTCCGGCGTCTTCGCCTCGGGCCATGAGCGCGGTCTCCGCGAGGCCATCCAACGGGGTCTGAAAAAGCCCCCCTTGCCACGCCTCAAGACTGAATCCCCGGTCTTTCGGCGTATTGTGGCTGACGGCAAACGCATCCTTAAATCATTAAAAACCTGGCGGCAGGAAAAGGGAAAGGCGCTGGGGCTGGATCCCGCCTTGATTTGGCCATTAAAAAGCCTGGAAATCATGGCCCAAACTCCGGATTCCGCCCAGGACCAGCTTCTCACCCCCTCCCAGGGTGAGGTCAGGAATTGGCAAATCCGCAATTTCGGCGAGGAACTTTTGCGGCGCGTCCGTGAGGAAAAAGCAGCAGGCTGAAGGGTCTCTCTGGCCGGGGCCTTTTCCGCCGAGAGTCGGCGGCACAAGACGGAAAATTATTTTTTTCTTGTTTTCGCCCATGTCTCCTGCGTTATAATCTAGGCGTTGCCGAGAAGGTCAATACCCTTTTTCCCTGGAGGATGCCATGGCAAAAAAGAAAAAGGTTAGCAAAAAGAAAGTGAAAAAGTCCGCCTCCAAAACCCGGCTGGCCTTGAAAAAGAAATCTTCGGCAAAGAAGATACGGAAAGCCAAGCCCGTCCGGAAAGCGGCGGCAAAAAAGAAACCCGTTCCGAAGAGGAAAAAACCGGCGGCCGCAGTGGCGCGGCCGGTCAAGCCGAAGGTTCCCGCAGCCACTGCCGGACCGCTGCCGGGTGCGCCAGGCACGGCCTCCAAACCGGTCACTCCCGCCGGCGGCGCGGTCCCGGCTCCGGGAATCCCGGCGGCTCCTCTCATGCCTTGGCGCGAACCTCTGCCCGGTGAAATCCCCATCGGCCAGGTGGATGACTATCTCAGCCACCTGGAAGTGATCCTGACCAAACTGGTCAATCCACTCGCCGTGGGGGACCCGCTCCACATTCGGGGCAACACCACCGATGTTCAGGTGACCGTAAAATCCATGCAAATCAACCACTTGCCGGTGAGCCAGGCTGACACCGGGCAGGAGGTCGGCATCCAAATTTCGGAAAAGGTCCGGAAACACGATTATATTTACAAGATCCTTTCGGCTTGACGGTTCACGGGAAAGTTGAAATGAAGGCATGACGGGACCGATTTTTTTGGACCGCGGCTTCGCCGCCGCAAAGAAGCGAAGGCACCCGTTCGGGCGCATCGGGTTTCTGCCGGATGCGCCCGGATTCGTTTTAGGCGGCCTGGGCCTGTGCGCCCTGGCCCTGGCACTGGCCGGCTCTGTTCAGGGCGGTTGGTCGGACGTCAAGCTGGAGCGCTATCTGAACGACGGCCATCGCCAGGATGGACTGGTGATTCAGGAATTGACCGTGCAGCAAGCCGGCGTGGCCCTGCCGGCCTTTGTGCAAACCGGCAGGGAAGAGAAGCGCCGCAACTTGCGGGAAAGACCGATCCTGGCTCCCGCCGTTCCCGAAGGCCCTTTCTCCCGTTTCACGCAATTTGTTTTCCGGGTCAATCGCGCCCGGGACATCCGGATTGTCCTCTCTCTGGAGTATTTCTCGCGCGCCGGAAATTCCGGCTCCCTCCGGCGTTCGTCGGTCGAGGAGGTCTGGGCGCGCCTGGGGCCGGGCTTCGACTGGGAAACACTGCACGGTTCCAAAGGGCGTTTTCAGCTCTTGATCCCGCGAACCCTGCATTGCGGCCAAGCGGTTTTCGAGTACGGAACGCGCGCGGGACAACACCGGATCCGTTTGCTCTTTCTTAACCAGAAATTACCCGTAACCCTCCCGCCCGGCGGCCGGGAATAGCCCGGCAAGGAACACGGCAAGAGCGGGCACCAGCGTCGGCTTTCACCCCGCCCCAAGCCGCACAGAGCTTTCAGGGGAACCGCAGGTTCCCCAGGCGCGGACGCCGATGCGTCCTGCTTTCCTTCCTCCTTCACTCGGGGGCTTCACCGCCCCCGAACCCTATGCTTCATCATTATTTGGATGAGGCACCGGAGCGGAGAGAACCCGGAGCAGTCCCACCTCCGGGAAACCAACCAAGGAGCGGAATAACATGGATTTCAACCTCGGCATGAATTCCTTGATTAAAAATTTCCTCACTTTTCTCCTCCAGGAGGGACCGCGGATTTTATTGACGCTGCTGGTGTTTTTCGCCCTCAACCTGACCCTGAAATACCTGCTCCAGTTCTTCGAGTCTTTCCTTTTCACCAAGCTTAAAACCGACGCGGAGATCGCAGAGTTGGAATTAAAAAAACGCGCCAAAACGCTGGTGTCCGTTCTCAGGAAGATCGCCTATGCCGTGATTTGGACCGTGGCATTCATGATCGTGCTTTCCCAGTTCGGGATCAATATCGGCCCCATCCTGGCGACCGCCGGCGTCATGGGCTTGGCGGTCAGCTTCGGAGCCCAGAACCTGATCCGGGATTTCATCAGCGGCCTGTTCATCATTCTGGAAAACCAGGTGCGGCTGGGGGACGTTGCCATTATCAACGGGACGGGCGGCCTGGTGGAAGCCATCAACCTGCGCACCATTGTTCTCCGCGACCTTTCCGGCGTGGTGCATATCTTCCCCAACGGCTCCATCACGACCCTGTCCAACATGACCCACGGCTGGTCGGCCTATGTCTTCGACATCGGCGTGGCCTATAAAGAGGACACCGACCGGGTCGCCGCCGTCATGCATGAAGTGCTGGAAAGCATGCGCCGGGACGAAGCCTTCGGGCCGAACATCCTCGAGCCGCTGGAAATATTCGGCGTCGATGATTTCGCCGATTCGTCCGTGGTGGTCAAGGCCAGGGTGAAAACCAAGCCGATCAAGCAATGGGACGTCGCACGCGAATACCGCCGGCGTTTGAAGAAGGCCTTTGACGCCCAAGGCATCGAGATCCCATTCCCCCATATCAGTCTCTATTTCGGAGAGGCGAGCAAGGCGATCCGCGTCCTGCTGGAGCAGGCCGCGCAGGGACGCGAGCCCGGAAAGAACCAAGCCTAGCGGCACGCGGCGCCTCGCGGGAGCTTATCCCGTTGACTTTCCCCGTGGGCGATGCTAGATTCTGTCTGAAACGTTTTTTTCGAAGGAGGCGGGGCTATGGCGAACCTGAAGCTTAAGTTATTCGCCCTCTCAACCTGCATCTGGTGCCGCAAGACCGAGCAGCACCTGGCGGACATGGGCTTTCAATACGAGGTGATCTACGTGGACAAGCTCTCGGGCAAGGAGCGGGAAGCGGTCGTGCAGGAAGTGGCGAAATTCAACCCGAGCCGCAGCTTTCCCACCTTGGTGATCAACAACCGGGATGTCGTGGTCGGCTACAAGCCGGACGAAATCCGGGCGGCCCTGATGAAATGATCAACCCCCGCGAGCCGCTGGACCGGCTGCGACCCGCTCTGGAAAAGCGCGGGTATTTTTTCAACCCGGACGATTCCATGACGACGGCGCTGCTGGAGAGCCTGGTCGTAAACCAGCAGCGGTATGGTTATCCCTTCTGTCCCTGCCGCCTGGCATCCGGCGAGTACGCCCGGGACCTGGACGCCATCTGCCCCTGCGACGTGCGCGACCAGGACATCGTGGATTTCGGTTCCTGTTATTGCGGCCTCTACGTCAGCCAGGAGGTGGCCATGGGCCAAAAAAGCATCTCTCCGATCCCTGAGCGCCGCGGCGCGTCCCTCGGCCCAAACCAGATGTGGCGCTGCCGGGTATGCGGATATATCTGCGCGCGCCCCTCTCCGCCGGACATCTGCCCGGTCTGCGGTGTGACCCGGGACCGTTTCGAGGTCTTTCGCGACTGATCATGGGCTTCGGGGAATGGATCCGAAAAATTTTTCGCCCGGCGGCGGCCAGCTGCCGCAGCGAGGCCGACCCGCCCGAGGCCAAGCCGCCTGAGGCCGGGCCATCGGCGCCTCTCCCGGATGCGCGCGAAGCCACCGGGCTCGAAATCCGGCGGGAACGCCATGCGGCGGCCGATTGCACCAGCGTGATTTTACATGGCGTTCTGACCAGTGATACGGCCGATCAGCTCGAAAATGAAATTCTGAATTTAATCAGCGCCCGTCAGGCCCGGTTGTGTATCGGGCTGCAAGATGTCGGTTATATCAGTTCCCGCGGGTGGGGCACGCTTATTTCCGTACTCAAAACCACCCGCCAGCTGGGCGGCGATATTGTCATCGTAGGCATGCGCCCGCATATCGCGCAGTTGTTTTTTCATGCGGGTTTGGCCAGTATTTTCAAAACCTATGACGATCAAGCCGCCGCCGTTGAGGCATTTCGCGCCCCGTCGCCTTGAAACCGCCCGGGGACACCTGTGCGGGTCGCAGGTTTGCCTGCGGACCGCAAGACTTCCTGCAAGGGGTTTTCGCATGCGCCGCATATTTTGGATCCTGCTCCTGATTGCCGGGCTCTCCGGCTGCGCCACGCTGGGGCGCGATTTCTCCGGGAATTTCGTCCAAAAAATCAAGATCGGAGAAACCACACGTGCCCAGGTCGAGCAAAACCTGGGGCCGCCTTTTCGCACGGGCCTGGATTCCGGCGATGCCACGGCCAGCTATTTGTTTTACCACCTCGGAATATTCACGAATCCCGTTACCAAGGACCTCACCCTCACCTACTCGCCCGAGGGTATTGTGAAGGCGTATACCTTCAATTCCAACGACGGTACCGAGGAATAAATCCGGCTCGGCGCCACCGCGGCTTCTCCCTCCCCGGGGTGAGGCGGGGAGTGCGTTCCCGTCCGTGTTCCGGTCCCGGGGGAGAACGCCATCTCCGGGAGGCGGCCGAACGGATTGACCAACACGTGGCCCGTAAGGTGATCCGATGAACTCCCAAACGTTGCCGCTTCTGGCCGCATATTATTGGACGGGATTCCGCACGTCCGCCTATTCCGGGGTCTGGAACTACTGGCAGCAACCTTCGCCCCGGTCGCCGCAGGAATTGTTGCATGATCCCGAAAAGCGCCTTCCCAACGGCGAACGCGATATTGCCTCGGTGTACATGCCGGTCATCGGTGCTTACGATTCGAGCGATCCCGATGTCTGCGAATACCATCTCTTGCTGGCCAAAGCCGCGGGGGTGGATGCATTCGTCGTGGACTGGTTCGGCGGCTGGCCCTCCGACCCCGCCAACGACGACCCTCTCAAACTTCTCCTGCGTACGGCGGAAAATCTGGACCTCTCCCTGGCGCTGGCCCTCCCCGAGGAACGATTTTTCCCTCCGTCCGATCCGGAAGGCCGAACCCGGTCCGAAGCCGTGAACCGGGCCAGGGATTTCTTCCTGCGGTCCCAAAATCTCTATTTTTCCTCTCCGGCCTATCTTCGCCTGAATGGCAACCCCGTGCTCGTGCTCCGTGAACCGCAGGAGGAAAAACCCGGCGATCCGCCGTCCTCCGCCCTCCTGCCCGGGGAATGGGACCGGATCCAGTCCGATCTGCAAAGCCGCCTGGTGTTGATCCGGACGCACCGTGTGGGGTCGGCCTTGCCGGACTTCAGCCGCTGGGACAGCGTCTGCCCCCGGGTCAATTGGAACGGCGAGGAAAGCTTCGCCGCTCCTCTCGAGGATTTTTGGGCCGCCAGCCGCCGCGCCCTGGGGCAGGGCCGTTATGCCTTCTTATCCGGCATGGTCGCCGCCGGCTGCGACAACCGCGGACTCGGTCTCGAGCCGCCGCACGTGAGTTCCCGGCAACAGGGCGCCCAATACGCCGCTGCGTGGGAGAACAGCCTCGAGCACTCAGCCCAATTCATCTGCATCCATTCTTGGAACGACCATCGCGAGGGCTCGGGTGTGGAGCCGGTGAAGGAATTGATCCTGCACCGAAATGCCGCCGCTCCGGGGTGGGGCTACCGGGAGTTGATCACGACGCGGGAATACGCCTCCCGGTTAACCCACAAGAAACTGTGGCCGGCACCCGCTTTGTTCCTGCCCGAACGCCTGTATCGCCTGCGGAAAACCAGCGCTCCCAAACATCGTGGCGACCGTATCCGCTTGTATCTGCTGGAGGGGGATATCGAAAGCGCCACCCTAGGCTTGGAGCACGCCGGCGTTTAACCCGCCCACGCCGCACATCCGTTTCCCAGCCGTTTGGTCCTGTCAGTGCCGAAACCGCCGCCGGAACCCGACGACGGCCGGCCGAAGGCATTTTTGGCACAAGGCTTTACAGAACTATCCCTCCAGAGTATAATTTAATGGGAAGCAATATTCTGCCGACTTTGAAAGGAATTTCCCGCATGTCGTTTTATGTCCGAAAGCGTCTGGTCTGCCTTGCGGCGACCCTCATGCTGGCAGGTGCTGCCTTTTCGGCGCATGCAGCCGTATGGGAAAAATATTTGCTGGTGATTCCCTTGCGGCCGGGCACAGAACAAGCCCAAAAAATGCCTTGGTTCGGCCGCGCCTTCCGGCTGGCCTGGTCCCAGGCATCCATGTCTTTGAAAACCCTTGTTTTTCTAAAGGAGGATGAGCTGGAGGGCCTCAGCCGCGAGTATCGCCTGGGCCCTGGAGAACCCGAGCCGGGCCAAATGGAGCGGATCGCAGATGACAAGGAAATTGCCGTCCTTTTCGGCACCTACGACCGGAACGGCCGCGGGATCCGGATCACCTGCCGCTTGATCCCCGGACGAAACGAGGAAGCGCGGTCTTTCAGTCTCCAGATGCCGGAGCAAAAAGTCGGCGACCTGCTCGGGGACGCTATCCGGCAATCCCTGAAAATCCTGGACCTCGAAGTCACCCCGGAAGCCCGCGCGGAAATCGGACGGATTCCCGGCACGCAGTCCTTGGCCGCCCTGGAATATTTCACCCAGGCCGTCGCCACGCTCGGTTCCCAGCCGGATCCCCGCCGGAGTCGGGCGGTTTTGCCCCTGCTGGAAAAATCCCTGAAAGCCGATCCGGCATTTGCATCCGCCTTGGCGTTGCAGGCCACCTGCCGTTTGCTGTCCTCCACCAAGCCGGTCGCCCAAAAGGAGGCCGCGGAGATGCGCCGGAAGCTGACTGCGGCCGCGAAGGATTCGCCCGGCAATCCCTGGATGCAAAATGCGCTCCTGGAACTCCTGCTGGAGGAAAAGAAGTATGCCGAAGCCGTCCGGTCGGGAGAGGCGGTCCTTGCCTCCCATCCCATGAACTACAGGAATTACCTGCTGCTCGCACGCGCCTATCGGCTGTCCGGCCGCAAGGATGATGCCGAAAAGGTTCTGCTCCGCGCGCTGGACCAGCAGGGCACCCCCAGCCAGCAGGAACCCTTCCAAGACGCCCTGGGCCATCTGCTGTTGCGGACCAAGGATGACCACGCGGAGATTTACCTGAAGGATGTCCTGCTTCTGCGCCCTGCCGACGTGGAGGCGCGGTTTCAAAGGGCCGCCGCCCTCTTCCGCTTGGGAAGGTACCTGGATGCGCTGGAGGAAATCCAGAAAACGGAAGCCCTGAAAAAATGGTCCGGTTTGAGTCTCCTGAAGGCCAAAACCACGCTGGCCTTGGGCAACTATTTCCTGGAAAAGGAAGAACCGGACCGTGCCTATTCCTATCTGACGGTTTCCATCAAGCTCAGGCCGCGGAACTTCGAGACCAATCTGCTCTTGGCCAAGGTTCTGCGCCAAAAAGGGTATGCCCCGGAAGCCCGCCAGCAACTGGAGCGGACCCGCAATCTGGCCAATCCCAAGCGGGGCAGGGACCATTTGTTGCTGGGGACCGAATATGTGGCACAGGGCTATAAGGAAGAGGGGGCCCAGGAATTTGTCCGGTATTTAAAGCAGAACCCTTCGGCTCCGGAGCGGCGCCGTTTAATCACTCTGATTCGAAAACTCCGCGGCGAATCAGAGGAGGGATATTAATTGCATTACCGCCGCCCGGGTTTTTCCGCGCGTTCTCATGGTGCGGCCCGCCTGGCCGGCATCCTGCTCTTCGCCTTGCTGGCAGTTCCAGCCCAGGCCAGAATGGACAAACCCACGCTGGCGGCGGAGGATTTTTTTCGCCTCCTGGCGGTAAAGGACTACGATGAAGCCGCGCACCTGCTGAGCGAAGCGGATCACCAGGCCCTGAAAGACATGCAGTCCCAGGCAGGCGAAGCGGGAAAAAACATTTCCTTGTCGAATCTGCTGGCCGATTCTTTTTATCTGATGCATCCCGGGGAAGGGCAGGGAACGGCGCCCAAGGCTCCGGATCAAGAAACGATCATGCCGCAGCGGATCGGTTTTTTTGTTCCCGGCCAGCATTACATCATCGGCAATTTCGCGGTGGTGTTCACCCGCGAGACGTATGAACTGACGCGCGATACGCTCGGGCCGGTGCGCGACGATCCGCGCAAACTCTGGATCGACCCCACGAACGTGCTCTCCCAGGTACGGGATGAAGCCTATTTCAAGGAATGGTGGATCTGGGAGGATGAGCGGCTGACCATGCCCGGCCTGCTATGGATGGTCAAGGAGAAAAACCAGTGGAAGGTTGATCTCTTCGGGGGCGCCGTGCCCCGCAAGAGTTTTCAAAAAATACTGCGTTGGCACTTCGGCCGCGAGGTCTTCGAACCGGAAAAAGCCAAGGCGGGAAAGGCCGCCGCCAAGCCGGGCTCATCCGCCGGCGGTCCGGAAAAACCCAAGCCAACGCCGGGTCATAATTTCGGCCTGCGACAAGATGAGTAAGTCAGGGGGCCTGGTCACGGTCGGAAGCAAGGGTCACCCGCTCGGCAATGGGCAGAATCAAATCGCCGAAGGGCGAACTCGCGACCATTTCCCCCTGCAGGCGGAGGTTCAGGTCCCGGTCGCGGGGTACATTTTCCGCGGGCACCGGTTGCCGCTGATGCCGGGTCAACAGGCCGAAGGGCAGTTTCGCGCTTTCTCCCGCCGGCACGCGGACGGCAAGGGCGGACGCCGCCACCACCCAGTGGGCGGTTCCGAGGTCGACGCGGCAGCTCAGTTGCTCCACCTGAATGGAAAAGGTGTTGGGATTGCGAACGTGCAGCCACAGGGCCGCCTGCCGGTTGGCCAGTGGAGGTCCCAAGGCGGCAAAACCAACCTCGGGCGGTCTCGGGACGGGCAGGATTTGAATCAGCCGAAAGGTTCGGGGGAATGAAGGCCAAGGACGGTTGCTGAAGAGCTTGCCGGAAAACTCGAATTTCAAGTCTTGACGGTCCTGAGACTTGACGGCCTGCTGCAGCGTTGCCAGGGGAACCGCAAAGGGCAGTTCAAGCACTTGGGAAGCCTGATTATGCACCAAGGGCAGGGAGAGGCGCTGACCCTGATAAAAAACACCGCCGTTTTTCGCGCCCAGCCGGAAGTCGACCCGCTGGACATTCAGCGCCACGGGGTTGGGATTGTCAATCTGGATTCTCCCCAGGAAGCGAGCGCTGCGCGGAGTGATTTGCAGGATTTTCAAGTCGAGGACGGTGACCTTGGGAGGCGCGAGCACATCGCCCATCGTCACACATCCCGCGACGAGGAGGCCCGCCGTCAGGCATAACCCAAAGAGGTTTTTTTGCATGCATGTACTCCCTGGCACCGGAGTCCCCGGCTTGGGCTGTTGAGTCCAACCATATTAAATCAGATCGGACGCGCGCTGGCAAGCCGGGAAAAACCCGGCCTATCACCGGACGTAAGGGCAGTGGACCCCATGGAACTGGAATACGGTAACCGAGAATCACCCGTCATGATCGTCACCGATTTCGCGGTCGAGCGCAACGACCATTCGGCCTTTCATCGTGACGGCCCTCTGTACAACGGGATCATCATTCCCGTTAAATATTATTTGAACCAATATCTGATCCTCAACTCCAATATGCGCCTCATTTCGGAAACGGTCGCGGAAGAACCCTTCCACTACGTCGCCGCCGTGGAGTCCCCCAAGGACCGCAAGCGCGAGCTCAATTTGGTCAACCTGCGCAACGTCCTGCTGGGCGTTGACCCCCTGGTGGTTCTGACTCTGGGGGATTTCGCCTACACCTGCTGCCAGCTGGCTCTCGGGAAATCATCGGAAACGCATCCCGGGAAGGCCAAAATCCTGGGTGAAATATATCGTCAAAACATGATCCAGTTGCGTATGCACGAGAACGAGGGCCAGGTGGTCCTGCCCATCCTGGGTCGGGAATATCTGGCCGACCATACGCTGGGCAACGAATTTATCGGCGAGGAAGACCCCGCACTGTTCATTTCCTATTTTCATTATCTGGGATGCACTTTGGGGCGTTTATTCCTGGACCTGTATTCAAAAAAACAGTATCGTTGGAACAACTTAATGCTCAAACAGTAATTCCGGCCCCGCCGGGCGGGAATGCGGTATTGGTCTTGTATAACAAGGATATTGCCGCCACCGTCCGCACCCGCGGGTCCGGAATTTTCTGAACCGTTTTGATGATCAGGGGTCTAAATGGCGAACTCAGTACACGCGGACACGGAATTAATTCATACCGCCCAGCAAGGCGATCCAGATGCCTTTGCCGAGCTGGTGGGTAAATATGGAAAGTATGTATATAATTTGGCATACGGATTGACCGGCGGAAATCATGCCGAGGCCGAGGATCTGGCTCAGTTGACTTTTGTCCGGGCGTATCGGGCCTTGAAGCGTTTTGAAGGACGTTCGGAATTTCGCACCTGGCTGCACCGGATTACCGTGAATCTTTGGAAAAACATGGTGCGCAGCCAGATTCGTCGCAAGTATTTTCAGCATCGTTCCTTGCAGGCGTCTTTGCCCGATGGCGAGAGAAAGTTATCGCAAATCATCCCCGAAAAGGGGCCCAGTCCGATGCAACGGGTGGAAGGGGAGGAGACTCTCGGCATCATCCGGGCCGCGGTGGACCAATTGCCGCCGGACGAAAAGGCCGTCACCGTATTGCGGGATTTGGAAGGCCTGTCCTACGAGGAAATCGCAAAAATCTGCCGTATCCCCTTGGGAACGGTGAAATCGCGTATTGCCAGGGCCAGGCGCATGCTGCGGTCCAAACTCGAACCTATTCTGCGAGGATCATGATGGAATGCCGAGATTATCGTGACTGGTTGCCTCTTTTCGCCGATGCCGGCCTTACCCAGCGGGAATTGATCCGCCTGCAAAAGCACTTTGCCGAGTGCCCTGCCTGTGAGCAACGGGCTCGGGAATACTGCCGCCTGCTTGCCTTGCTCAAGCCCTTGTCTGAAGAAGTGAAATTACCGGAAGATTTTTATCTCCGGCTGCAGCAACGCCTGCAGACGGACGCGGTCCGCTCCTCGAAACCATGGCTGCTCTGGCCGCCCCTGGTCCTTGGAACCACGGTGGCCGCCGGACTGCTGCTGGCCGTCCTGATCCTGCCGACCACCCCGTGGCGCAACGGGACTCCGTCCCAATCTGCGGACCCGGCCGGTTCCTCCTCCCTGGGGCGCGCGACCGACCCGGCCTCCCCCGGCACGGAAGCCTCCCGGAGCCTGCCCTCGCGGCGCGCGCGCGAAAACCTGCTCGAGTCCAGGGTTTCGGAGGCGCTCAATCTGGCGCGCCCCGCCACCCGACCCCTAACCCCTCCCACGCCGCTGGTAACCCAGGCAGAGATGAAGGGGCCGGAGCTGCCGGCATGGGAAGGAATCGCACTCGGCCTTCGCGGCATGGGGCGAAACGGCCTGACCCAACCCGTGGCTTTTTCCCAGTTGGCCCCGGCCTCCGCGGCCTACCCGCAACCACCCGCCCCGGAAACCGCTGTAGTCCGCCCGGAAGGCGCCACCCCCTTCTCAGCCACCGACTGGAGCGGGGAACAGTGCGGCGTGGATGTCCCGGCGTTGCGGGTGGTGCGCACGCCCGAGGAATTTCAGCGGCTTTGGGCCGAGGCCAATATCAGCCCGACGATGCCGAAGCTCGTGTGGGGCACCCAGATGCTGGCCGCGATCTTTTTAGGGAAACGCCCCGGCAAGGGCTACGAGATTCGTCTGCAGGAAATCCGGAACTCCGGAAGCTCCGTCCTGATCAAATATACCGTACGGCCCCCAGCCAATCCGCAGGCGCAGGAAATCTCCCGGCCCTATCTTTTGGTGTTGCTGCCCTATACCACCCTCCCCGTGGAACTCCAGGAAGAATGACCGCCTGACCGCCCGGTTTTTCCGGTTGCCCGCGCCCGGACCGGTCGGGTATACTTTAAGCCATCCAATCTGTCCAACAGGGGTGAACCGCCGTGTATCAAGACAGAATTTCTGACCTCTCTTCTCGGCTCGAGAAGGTGAGGGGGTATCTTTGACCTCGAAACCAAGCGTGCGCGCCAAGCGGAAATCGAAACTCAATTGTCCGCGCCGGACGTATGGAGCGACAGGGCCCGCGCTCAGGCCCTGCATGCCGAATTGGCCCGCGGCCGCAAGGACGTGGAATACTTCGGCCAATTGCACCAAGCCTGGGAGGACCTGCACGCCGCCTCGGAATTGCTGGACCTGGAAGAACAACCCGACCCCGAGCTGCAGCGGGACCTGGAACAGGGCCTGATCAAGCTGAATCAGGAAATCGACGCTTTCGAATTACGCCATTTACTGTCCGGGCCCAACGACCGGGATTCGGCCATCCTTTCCATCCACCCCGGAGCGGGCGGCACCGAATCCCAGGATTGGGCCCAGATGCTGCTGCGCATGTATCTCCGCTGGGCCGAACGCAAGAACTTTCAAACCTCCCTGCTGGATTACCAGCCCGGCGAGGAAGCCGGGATCAAATCCGTCACGTTAAGAATCGAGGGGGATTATGCCTTCGGCTTCCTGTTGGCGGAGAAAGGCGTCCACCGCCTGGTGCGGATTTCTCCGTTCGACGCCAATCGCCGCCGCCACACGTCCTTTGCTTCCGTGGACGTCATTCCCGACATCGAAGACGAGGTGACCATCGAGGTCAAGGATGAGGACATCCGGGTGGACGTCTTCCGCGCCTCCGGAGCAGGAGGCCAGCACGTCAACAAGACGGAATCCGCTGTTCGGATTACGCATCTGCCCACCGGCATCGTGGTGCAATGCCAGGAGGACCGCTCGCAAATCAAAAACCGCGCCAACGCCATGAAGGTGCTGAAGGCCCGTCTCTATGTCCGCGCCCAGGAGGAAAAAGCCGAAAAAACCAAAACCCTCTACGGCGAGAAAAAGGAGATCGCTTTCGGGAGCCAGATTCGCTCATATGTTTTCCATCCCTACAGCCTGATCAAAGACCACCGCACCAATTATGAAGTCGGCGACGTCCAGCGCATCATGGACGGGGACCTCGATGAGTTCATCGAAGCCTACCTGAAGCAGGTGTCGTTGAAAACCGCCGTATGAGGGCGTGCGGCCTGCTCCTCTCCGTCCTGCTGTGCCTCCCGGCCCTGTCGGCGCCGGACGAGGGGCCGCAGGTATCCCGCCTGATCGTCTACGATACCCGCGGCGCCGCCGGCAACGAGACGATCCTGATCCTGGACCAGAAGCAGCAGACGGTGAAAATCTGGTACCAGAACTATCTCGGCAAGCGCACCGGACGGGTGCCATGCGCGGAATACCTGGACTGTTTCGAGAGCATGCGCAGAATTCAAAATTTCGCTCTGAAACCGGAGTATCGCGGCCGGCCCTTGCGGGCCACGGCCGCACACGGTTCGGTTACCCTGGCCTGGCAGGACGAGGCGGGGAAGCAGATTCAAACCATCCGCTACTATGCCCCGGAACACACGCTGGAGGACTTCCGGTCCGCCTTCAACCGGATTTGGGGCTTGAGCCGATATGCCATCCTGTCCCTCTCTTCCTTCGAGAGTCCGAAGCTGGAATACCGGGAAGATGCGCTTTTCTACCTTGCCCGGGGCGAAATCTTCACCCTGGCCGAGCTGGAAAGCGTGGTGGCGTATTACCGGGAAACCGGCATCACCGAGCGCGTGGCCCGATCCGTTTGGAATATTCAGGATCAGAATTTTCCTCCGCAGAGCGAATTCGCGAACCGGGATTTTCTGGATTATTGCCTCCGGCAAGCCATGTCCCGGCTCGGCCCACCTGCCCTGGACTATCTCCAAAAAAAATATCCTCAACTCCACGGCCGCAAGCGGATCCTGGCCGACCAAATCTTGGCTCCGGACGGTAAAAGCCCTTGATTTTTAAGCGTTTTCGGCATAGGATGAATGGTGGGCCCACGTCGCCTGCCGCCATTCGTCCCGGGGGATTCCCGGCGCCCTGGATACGCTATGCCAAACTCGATGAGCATACATTTTTTCCGCCGCACCCTTCCTTGGGTCCTTGCACTTGGCTTCCTCCTGGTCATCGGACCCGTACCCGCCCTGGCCTTCGGAAAAAACAAGTTGAAAACCCGGGACCTGCATTGGAACATTTTCGAAACCGAGCACTTTGAGGTTTTTTTCTATCCCGAAGAGGAGGCCCTGGCACGGGAAGTTTGCGGATATGCCGAAGATGCTTTCGTTCACGACACCACACTGCTCCGCTATCGTCCGCAGGAAAAAACTCCCCTGTTCATCTATCGCAATCAGGTTGATTTTCAGCAGACCAACATCTCCCCCTCGGTCATCGGAGTGGGCACCGGCGGTTTCACCGAAGCCTTTAAAAACCGCATCGCCCTGCCTGCGCCCGCCTCGCCCCTGGGCCTGCGCGAGGTCATCCACCACGAATTGGTCCATGCCTTGCAGTTCGACATTCTCTACGGGGAAGGGCTGAGGTCCTTCCGGGTTTACAAAGGCTACCTCATGCCCCTGTGGCTGATCGAAGGCATGGCGGAGTATGCCGCCCACGACTGGGACACTTTCGCGGACATGGTGGTGCGGGACGCGGTTTTACATGACCGGCTGGTCCCGTTGACCCTGATGGACGGCTTTTCGCACCTGGAGGATGTCTGGCTGGCCTATAAGGAGTCCCACCTGGCGTTGGTGTACGCCGGCGAGAAGTACGGCGAGGAAAAGCTCGCGGTCATCCTGAAAAAGTTCAAGAACCAGATTTCGCTTTCTCAAATTCTGCGCGAAACCCTGGGAGTGGGCCTGACGGAATTCAACCGCGATTTCCTTTTCTGGGCGCGCCAGCGATATTGGGTGCAAGCCAACCAGCGGCAGCCCGCGAGCGCCTACGGTCAACAGGTGGTGCCGGAGCCGAGTGAGCGCCTGACCACGACCGCGGGCCCGGCCTGGTCTCCGGACGGCCGCTTTCTCGCTTACGTCTCGGACTTGGACCAAACGGCCCGCGTCTACGTCAAACGCCTGGGGACCGCCAGCCCGGGAGAGGCCGTCACCCACACGTCCTTCGAGTATTTCTCTTACAGCGGCCGGCCCCTGTCATGGTCTCCGGACGGCCGCCGGCTGGCGTTTGTGGCGCGGCAGCAAGGCAAAAACGGTCTGTATCTTCTCGAATGGAAAACAGGCCGCCTGGAACGGCAGGACCTTCCCTGGGATGATTTCTATTCCCCGGCCTGGTCGCCCGACGGAGCGGATATCGCATTGGTCGGCGTAACAAACGGGACGGCGGATATCTACCTCTGGCATCTCGCCACACGCACGGCCACCCAACTGACGAAGGACCGCTGGGCGGACAATTCACCGGCCTGGTCCCCGGATGGCCGGACACTGGTCTACAGCACCGAGCGCAACGCGTGCTGGCAATTGGCCTCGAAGGACCCCGCCCAGCCCGAACAGCCGGAAGTACTGCTCAGCGAGGACCCGTGCCACCATCTCCAGCCGTCGTTCACCCCCGACGGCCGGCATCTCCTGTTCACCGCGGACTACACGGGGATCTTCAACTTGTACCTCTCCGCGCCCTCCGACCGCATCGTCCGCCCGGTTACGGACGTCCGCAGCGGCTTGTTTCAACCCGCCCTGGCGCCCGACGGCAAGCGCCTGGCATTCAGCGTCTACCGGCAGGGCGGTTATACGATTCTGCTCGGCACCCTGGATCCGGATCAATCTCCCGGGGCCGTCCCGGCCGGAGCGGGAACCACTCCCGCCGCGGTCGCCTCGGCAGCCTCCGACACGGCGGCAGCCCGCGCCCGGATGATTTTTTCCAGCCAGGAGCCCTTCACCGCTCCGCCGCCCGAAGATGTCATCCTCAGCAGGAGCCCATACCATTTCCGGTTCAGCCCGGACTTATTGTTCCTGCTGGCGGGTTACGACAGCTCCCAGGGCGTGGTGGGCGGAGGGTACGTGACGGCCAGTGATTATTTGGGTGATCATTTGGTCACGCTGACCAGCAATTTCATCCCCGGCTACCAGACCCGCACCATGCTGTCCTACGGTAATTTCATGTTTCCGATTTATTTCGCCTTGACCGTGGCCTACAACCGCAATTATTACCGCCTGCTCGACCTGGAAACCGGCGCCCTGACGGACGAGTTCAACGATCAGGAAACCATGGGGGGGCTGCAACTGGCCAAGCCTTTTTCCCTCTACGACCGCTTAGAACTTGAATTCGACTTCCGGAATTTAAGGCGGGAATATCAAGACGCCACGATTTTGCGCAACGTGACCAGCCTGGGCCTGTCGCTGGTCCACGACAGTACCGTTTGGTATGATTTCGACCCGACCAACGGGTATCGGTCCATGCTGTCGCTGCTGTGGGCGGACCGGATTTTGGGCGGGGACGCGAACTATTCGATTCTGCAGCTCAATACGCAATACTACAAATCCCTGGACCCGTTGAGCCCGGAATTGGTCTTTGGCACGCGCCTGTGGCTGGCCACGGCCTTAGGACCCGAACATCCCGTTTTCATCTTCGGGGGAATCGGCCTGCTGCCGGAATCCGGCACTCTCCGCGGCTACCCCTACGGGGAACTGCTCGGGAGCCAGGTCGCCGTGTGGAATTTCGAACTCCGTTTCCCGCTCGCACGCAACATCAATTATGCCCTTTGGCCCCTGGACTTCCTGTTGCTGAAGGAGGTCCAAGCCGTATTTTTCGACGACATCGGGATCGTGACCAATGATTTTCTGTCCGCGACTTCCCGGGAATTGCGAAATTCCTTCGGCCTGGGTGTGCGCTTGCACACGTTCCTCCTGGGCAAAGAACTCTTGACCATACGCTTTGACATCTCGCAACGAACCGACCAGCCTGCGGAAACCGTCTATTCCTGGGGAATCGGCCAGGCCTTCTGATTCCGGACCGCCCGGCGCGGACGCCCCGTGCGCCAGCCGCTTTCTCGCGCCGTTGCCGGCCCTGCTGCCGCCGCAAGTTCCCGCCTTAAAAAGCATTGATTCACCCTGAAAATAATGCTATAAAGCAGTAATTTTGCCGGCTGGACGGTCAGTCTCCGGCCAGCGACGGCGCTTAGGGGAGGGGAGCAGCATGACCAGCAAACACCGAAAACTTGCCGAATGGGTCAAGGACATGGCTCGCATGTGCCAACCAGACCATATCGTTTGGATCGACGGTTCGGAAGAGGAAAAGAAGCGCTTGGAAAAGGAGGCCTTTGCGAGCGGCGAGCTCATTCAGTTGAATCAAAATAAATTGCCCGGATGCGTTTACCACCGTACGGCGCAGAATGACGTGGCCCGGACCGAACATCTGACCTTCATCTGCACCAGCAAGAAATCCGACGCCGGCCCGACGAACAATTGGATGACACCCCGGCAGGGCTATGCCAAGGCCAGGGCCATCTTCAAGAACTCCATGCGCGGCCGCACCATGTACGTCATTCCTTTCTCCATGGGACCGGTTGGCTCGCCCTTCAGTAAAATCGGGGTGGAGTTGACGGACAGCATTTATGTGGTCCTGAACATGCGGATCATGACCCGCGTCGGCGCCGAAGTGTTGCAGCAGCTGGGAAGCAACGGTGCCTTCACGAAATGCCTGCATGGCAAAGCGGACCTGGACATCAACCGCCGCCTGATCCTGCATTTTCCCGAGGACAACACCATCTGGAGCGTGGGATCGGGCTACGGGGGCAACGTGCTTTTGGGGAAAAAATGCCTCGCGCTTCGCATTGCCAGCACCATGGGCCAGCGGGAGGGCTGGATGGCGGAGCATATGCTGATCATGGGCGTGGAAAGGCCCAACGGTCAAATTCAGTACCTCGCCGCCGCCTTCCCGAGCGCCTGCGGAAAAACCAACCTGGCCATGCTGGTCCCGCCCCAAGGCTTGGCCCGTAAAGGCTATAAAATATGGACCGTGGGCGATGATATCGCCTGGATGCGGATTGATTCGGACGGCAACCTCTGGGCCATTAATCCCGAGACCGGATTCTTCGGCGTGGCGCCCGGCACCAATTCCAAGACCAATCCCAACGCCGTGAAAACGGTCCAAAAAAACACCATATTTACCAACGTACTGTTGAAGCCGGATAAAACCGTATGGTGGGAGGAGGGCGACGGGCCAATCCCCGCGGAAGGCCTCGACTGGCGGGGATATCCCTGGAGGCCCGGCCAAAAGGACGAAAACGGTAAAATCATCAAGGGCGCCCATCCCAACAGCAGGTTCACGGCACCGATTTCGCAGTGCCCGACCGCCTCCTTCCGGCTCCAGCATCACCATGGCGTGCCGATTTCGGCCATTATCTTCGGCGGCCGGCGCGCCCGCCTGGCCCCCTTGGTTTACGAGGCCTATAACTGGGAACACGGTGTCTATATCGGTGCGACCATGGCTTCGGAAAGGACTGCGGCCCAAATGGGCAAAGTCGGGGAAGTGCGCCGGGATCCCATGGCCATGCTGCCCTTTTGCGGCTATCACATGGGGGATTATTTTAAACATTGGCTGCATATGGGCAAAGCCATGAAGAAGCAGCCGAAAATTTTTCACGTGAACTGGTTCCGGCAGGACCAGAGCGGGAAGTTTTTATGGCCTGGATACGGCGAAAACCTCAGGATTCTGGAATGGATTTTGGCCAGGTGCGAAAACACGGCCGAAGCCTCGAAAACTCCGCTGGGATATGTTCCGACCCTTCGCAGTCTCGATATGACGGGTTTGGACCTGTCCAAGCAAAATCTGCAGGAATTGCTGTCAATCGACGAAGAAGCCTGGAAACAGGAAATGGATGATCATGAAAGCTTTTTCAAGCTTTTCGGAAACCGTTTGCCCAAGGAACTCAGATCCCAGTTAGCCAAACTCAGGCGCCGATTCAGCACCTGGAAATAGGGGAATGGCGTTTCCAAGACTCGGGTCCCGCGGAACCGGCAAGAGAAGGGCCCTCGCCGCGTCCCTTTTCTTTCTGCAGGGTACATCGCCGGGTCTGACCGTCACTCTTCCAGCCAGCCGAATTCGGGATTGGACCCGTACGCTTCCTCGTCATTTTCCGGCAGAGAAAGGACCATCCGGTGTTTGAAGTCCTCATGAAAAAAACGCTCGCGCCGGGAGTATGGCGCTATCGTCTGCAGGCGCCCCTGATCGCCGCCAAGCGGCGCGCGGGCCATTTCGTCATTGTCCGGCCGACCCGGGATGCCGAGCGCATTCCCCTGACGATTGTATCCGCCGATGTCGAGGCCGGGACCGTGGACATTATTTTCCAGGTGGTCGGCGCCACCACGCGGACCTTGGCAGAGGTGCGGACGGGTGATGCCCTGGCCGATGTCTTGGGGCCACTGGGTCATCCCACCCCCGTGGAAAATTACGGTACGACGGTGATGATCGGCGGCGGGGTCGGCATTGCGCCTCTGCTGCCGATCGCACAGGCGTTTCGGCAGGCAGGGAACCGCGTCGTGACGATTCTGGGCGGCCGTTCCCGTGACTTCCTCATCCTGAAGGCGGAACTGTCCGCGGTCAGCGAACGGGTCCTGACCACCACCGACGACGGATCCGACGGCGTCAAGGGCCTGGTCACCGATGCCCTGAAAACCCTGCTGGAGGCCGGCCAGGTTGATTTTGTGCTGGCCGTAGGCCCGGTCCCCATGATGAAAGCCGTGGCGGACATGACCCGTCCTGGGAGAATCAAGACCCTGGTCAGTTTGAATCCCCTGATGCTGGACGGCACGGGCATGTGCGGTGTCTGCCGCTGCCAGGTGGCTGGCCAGACCCGCCTGGCATGCGTGGAAGGCCCGGAATTCGACGGCCACGAGGTGGATTTCGATAGTTTGCGGCGGCGCTTGGGAATGTTCACGGCCGAGGAAAATCTCCGGAGAGAGAGGGGAAGCGGTCGCCATGCCACTGAATCTTAGCCGCGAGCCCATGCCGGAACAGACCCCGGCAAAACGCCGCAGCAATTTCTCGGAGGTCAATCAGGGATACGGCGCGGAGCAAGCGCAGCGCGAAGCCGCGCGCTGCCTTTTCTGCAAGCGTCCCACCTGCATCGACGGTTGCCCGGTGCATATCAATATCCCGTATTTCATCAAGGCTATTCTGGAACGGGAGCCGGACGAAGCCGTCAGGCGGATTCGTTTGGACAATTCCTTGCCCGCCATTTGCGGCCGGGTCTGCCCGCAGGAAACCCAATGCGAGCAGGCCTGCGTCCTGAATAAGAAAGGCGCGCCCATTGCCATTGGCGCACTCGAGCGGTATGTGGGCGATCACGCCATTCGGGAATGCCTGGCCACGGAATGCTCTTTCCAGGAAAAGCCTTATAAAATAGCCATTATCGGCAGCGGGCCTTCGGGTTTAACCTGCGCGGGCGAACTGCGAAAGCTGGGTTATGCCGTAACGGTTTTTGAAGCCCTGCATGAACTCGGTGGCGTGCTGCGTTACGGCATTCCCGAATTCAGGCTGCCCAAGGATAAAATTCTCACGCCCGAAATTGAAACCCTCCGCTCCCTGGGCGTGGAATTTCAAACCAACGCCCTGATTGGACAGGTCGCGACTATCCCGGAATTGCTTGAAAATAAAGGCTATTCCGCCGTCTATATCGCGACCGGGGCCGGCTCTCCGCAATTCATGGACATCGCCGGGGAGGACCTGAATTTTGTGTATTCCGCAAATGAATTTCTGACCAGGATGAACCTAATGCAGGCATACCGGGGAGAAGACGCAGCCACGCCCGTGCATGTCGGCCGGCGGGTCGCAGTCGTGGGCGGCGGGAATACGGCTCTGGATGCCGCGCGTTCCGCCTTGCGAATACACGGGGTGGAACACGTTGTACTGATCTACCGCCGCTCTGAAGCTGAAATGCCGGCGCGCGCCGAAGAAGTCAAGCATGCCCGGGATGAAGGCATCGATTTCCAGTTTCTAACGGTTCCCGTGGCTTACTTGGGCACTCCCCGAGGAGAAGTTCGATCCGCCCGCTGCCAGCGTATGTCGCTGGAGGAACCCGATCCTTCGGGGAGGCGAAGGCCTGTGCCCATTCCGGGAAGCGAATTTGAAATTGAAACCGACTCCGTGATTATCGCGATCGGTACGAACGCGAATCCCATTATCGCCAAAACCACCCCCGGTTTGAAAACGAATTCCAAGGGTTATATTGTCATAAATGAAAGTTCCGAAACCAGCCTGCAGGGAGTTTTCGCGGGAGGAGATATTGTCAGCGGTTCCGCCACTGTGATAGAAGCCATGGGCGCCGGCAGGAAAGCGGCTCACATCATCCACCAAAAATTGTCACCTCAGAAATAACTTTATATTAATTACGTAAGATATTTATTTACAAACATTAATTCTAGCTTGCGATGTAATATAGTTAACATAATATATATTATACGACATTATAAATATCCCGCTTCCGCATCTGCAGCATATTTTTCATGCGCACTTTTTCAGGCTTAATAGGCATTTTTTATCTGTTCCTTTTTTAAATTTATACTATTTTTGATCTTTGCATTTCTATTTTTTTTACTTCCCCATTTAATCATGTTTCTATGAATATCATTGTCTTGTGATACCGTTTTTTTATCTTTTCATTTCCTGGGGCGTTTTCCATGCTGCCTGAGCCGCCATTACTCTCACAGGCATTTCCAGGCATTTTGCCGGTAATTTGACTGTCGTTGCTTCACGAGGATATTTTTTCAAAATGAAATCCCAAGGATCAGGCGTTTTCCAACTATGCTGTTCAAAACGGATTGGATTCTATCTCGTTTATATTAATTTGCGAGATTATTGCCTGGGTAACGATATGAACAAACTTGTCCTTCCAGGACAAAAATATTATTATTCTTTTTAGTATAATTACTCCCTCTAGCTTGTTTTTCCCTATTTTTAAAGGCTATTTTATTATACATATGTCAATAATCAATAAACTTGCTTTTTCATTCTCTTGGCCGTGTTCAGGATACTTTTCTGATTTTTCTTCTTTTTTTCATTTCCAGCCCAACGGTACATCACTCCCGGTGTGGAACTCATCCCTACAGTTCTTGGCTCTTGGTTTGGTCTCGCTCATGGACAATACCGATGATTTCATTGATTGGCATCGGCCCGCGATTCTCGCCAGTGCGCAGGCGCAAGGACGCTGTCTGATTTTCCATTTCGCGGTCTCCCAGGACGAGCATATAGGGGATTTTTTCCAACTGGGCATCCCGTATTTTGGCATTGATTTTTTCCGAGCGCAAATCAGCATCCGCGCGGATTCCCGATTTCCTCAATATTTCCAGCATTTTTTGGGCATATTCCTGCTGCTTATCCGTGATGGTGCATATTCTGGCTTGAACCGGGGCCAGCCATACGGGAAAAGCTCCGCCGTAATGCTCGATCAGGATGCCGAAAAAGCGTTCCAAGGAGCCCATTAAGGCCCGGTGAATCATGATCGCACGGTGTTCCTGGCCATCTTCCCCGATGTAATTCACGTCAAAGCGTTCCGGGTTGTTGAAATCCACCTGAATGGTGGAGCATTGGTACATTCTGCCCAGGCAGTCGCCGATTTTGATATCCACTTTGGGGCCGTAGAAGGCACCACCCCCTTCGTCCACTCCATAGGGCAACCCGCAGGCTTCCAGGGCCTTCTGCAGCGCGCTGGTGGCCTCCTGCCAAACCTCATTCCCGCCTACGCTTCCCTCTTTCGGTTGGGTGGAAAGGAAAACCTCGTAATCCTGAAATCCGAAAGTCTTGAGAACGAAGAGCACGAAACGAATGACTTCCGTAATCTCCCCCTCCAACTGGTCCCGGCGGCAGAAGATATGGGCGTCATCCTGGGTAAAGCCCCGCACGCGGAAGAGCCCGTGGAGGACGCCCGATTTTTCATAACGGTAAACCGTTCCGAGCTCCGCCCAGCGGATGGGCATTTGCCGGTAACTGCGCATGCGTGTTTGATAGATCTGGATGTGGAAGGGGCAGTTCATGGGCTTGATGTAATAACTCTCCTGGTCGATCTGCATGGGGGAATACATGTAATCCTTGTAGAAGGACAAGTGCCCCGAGGTCTCCCACAGGGCCGCCTTCCCAATATGAGGCGTATTCAGCAATTCGTAGCCGTTGCGAAGGTGCTCCGCTTCCCAAAAATCCTCGATTTGCTTCCGGATCAGTGCCCCTTTCGGGTGCCAGTAGACCAGGCCGGCGCCCGCATCCTCGTGCAGGGAAAACAGATCCAAATCCTTGCCCAAACGGCGGTGATCGCGTCGTTTGGCCTCCTCCAACTTACGCAAATGCTCCTCGAGTGCGCCGGCCCGGTCGAAACTGACGCCGTAAATCCGCTGCAGCATTTTATTGTGCTCGTCCCCCCGCCAGTAGGCCCCGGCGATGGACAGGAGTTTAAAAGCCTTGAGCATCCCCGCGTGAGGAACATGGGGCCCCCGGCACAGATCCACGAAATCACCCAGGCGGTAGAGGGAAACCGCGTCCTGCTGGATCCCTTCCAATAATTCCAACTTATAGTTCTCGCCCTGCCGGCCGAACATTTCGCGGGCCTCGGCCATGGTCACGATCTGCCGGCGAAAGGGCTCTTTCCGTTCCCGGATCTCCTGCATCCGGGCCTCGATCCGGTGCAAGTCCTCGGGCGTAAAGGCCTGTTCGCGATCAAAATCATAATAGAACCCCTCCTGGATGGCGGGGCCAATCGCGACCCGGGTTTCCGGATAGAGCTCCTTCACCGCGGCGGCCATGAGATGGGCCGTCGAATGCCAGAAAATGGACCGGCCGGCCGCGGAGTCGAAATCCAAGGGTACAATGCGGTGGGAACCGGCGGGGACTTCGGCGGCCAAGTCGTATTTTTGCTCCCCGACTTGGACCGCCAGGGTCCGCCCGTAGAGCGCCGGATTCAATTGTTTCAGGGCCGCCGCGAAGGTCGTTCCTTCCGGCACCGCGATTTGTTGCTGATCGGACAATAGGACGATGTGTTCAGGCATGGCTGGAATATTCTCCCTCTCTCGGTTTTTCTGTTTGTTCCGTTCGCGCTAGCGTCCCTGCCGGCGGCGGTTTTGCAGCCGTAACACGCGTTGTACGAAATGCTGGAATAGTCCGGAAAGAATGTACAACATCATGATGGTAAACATGATGTTTTGCGCCGGAAAGATCAGCATGAGAACACTGAAAAAAATCCCAATTCCACCGAACAGGATCAAGTTGCGCCGGTCGACCTTCTTGAAGGCCGGAAAAGGAATCAGACTGACCATCAAGAACGCCAAGCCCAGCAGCAGCGCCACGCCCATCAGCCCCCAAATGGCGGAGGGAATCGATGAAAGCGACCGTCCCAAGACGACGGGCATGACATCGGTCTCCGGCGAGATCAAGACCAGAGACGCAATGAATGCGGCCGCCGCCGGAATGGGCAAACCCTGGAAATACGTCTGCCCGGCATCCTCCGCTGCAGCGGTATTGAAACGGGCCAGGCGCCAGCCGCCCGCGAATAAAAATATTCCGCAGGCGAGAAGTTGCAGCACGGGCGCGACATCCCTCAGGATCACCGCGTAGGCCAGCACGACCGGAGCCACGCCGAAGGACATGAAGTCTGTCAGGGAATCAATCTTGACACCAAAATCACTTTCCGCGTGAACCCAGCGGGCAACTTTTCCATCCAGAAAATCGAATACCATGGCGGCCAAAATCAGCCAGGCGGGGGCGTTGTACAAATTTCCGTTTTTGCCCCAGATGCCCTGGGATAAATACTCCAGAGTCAGGATCACGGCCAGAATCCCGCAAATGAGATTGAACGCGGTCAGCAGGTTGGGCAAAAAATAAACTCCCTTTTTCATCATCCTAGTGGGAGGCATCTGTCCAAGCTCCGAGGATGGTTTTGCCGCCCCGCACGCGATCGCCGGGTTTCACCTGTACAATCGTTTCCGGGGGCAGGTAGAGGTCCACCTCCGAACCAAAGGCGATCATCCCCAAGCGCTCGCCGCGGGCGTATTCCCTCCCGACGGTCACCCGGGAAATCGTCCTCCGCGCAAGCAGGCCAGCGATTTGCACCACCGCAAACCTGCGCCCGTTGTTTTCGAAGGCATACCAATGTTGTTCGTTCTCCCGTGCGGCTTCCCGGCGGAAGGCCGGCAGATATTTCCCCGGCCGCCAACGGGTCCAAAGCAATTTGCCCGCACCCGGCAGGCGTTGCACATGTACGTTCCCGATATGCATAAAGATCGCGATCCGGAGCGCGGGACCCCGGAAATATTCATGTTCCAGCACGCGCGCCACCGTCATGACCCGTCCATCCGCTGGGGACAAGATTTTTTCCGCGGCGGCCGGCGAGGACCGCTCGGGATCCCGGAAAAAGACCAGCAGCAGACACATGACCGCCAGCGCCGCGGCGGCTAGGAGGCCGGCCGCAAGCCGCAATGCCGGCGCCTCCAGGAAAAACCAGGCCGGAATCCCGCTCAACAGAAACACCAGGAAGGCGAGGGACAACCCGGGGTATAGTTCCTGCGTCCAGCGCATTATTCCCTCTCCATGTCCCGCCACAAATCCTGCAAACGGGCCCTCTCGGCGGCGGCGTGGTCCCGGTCGGGATCCAGAAACCAAAACCATGCCGCCCAATTTTGCCCGGCGGCCCGAAAAACCCGTTCGGTGTAGAGTTCGGGTTCATGCTGAAATACGCCGCAAAAAGCGGCGGCGATGTCCGGCAGGTTTTCCAGGGCCAGCAGCAGATAGGTGTGGCGGCCCAACCGAACCAGCCGAAAAGGGATCAAACGGTCCCCCGCCAATATTTCACCCTTGAGTTTCTGGTGGCGAAAGGCCCAATTGGCCTTTTCCATACCGGCTTCGTCCGGCGGGAGGCGCAACTGCCGGATGATGTCGATTTGTTCCTCCGCCGAATACATGGGTATGGCCTTCACGGCGGCGCGTAAAGCCGGGATATCTTCAAGCCGAAACACGTTGAGAGCCTCTGCGGCTTCCTCCTCCTCCTGGAGAATGAGCCTCCGCAGGAGGCCGCAGAGAAATTCCCGCTGCTCCCGGCCGAGATCGGCCGGGGTTTCCGGCAGGATTTCGGACAAAACCGACCATTCTTGAGCCGGATACGGATCCCGGGGATCGGAAGAAGTCATTCCAGGTTACCTTAATTTATAGCGTTCGATCAGTTTGGCCAGCTCCAACGAGATGGCATTCATCTTCTGCGCCACCATGCTGACGTCGCTCAGGGTCGTCTTTTGCTGTTCCGTCAGGGCCGCGACTTCTTTGGTGGAAAATGCGCTTTCCTTGGAAAGGACGGCGACCTCCTCCAGGGTCTGGCTCAGATCCTCGGTATGGTTGACTTGCTCCTCCGCCGAAGCGACGATGGCGGTGGCCAAGGAAGTGGCTTCCCTCACGCTCCGGATGATATTGTCGAAAGCTTCGTGGGTTTCGTTTGCCAATTCCTGGCCCCGCTCCACTTCGCGGGTTTCATCCGTAATCGAAGCCACCGCCTTGTTCGTTTCTCCCTGGATTTCGGAGACGATGGCCTCGATTTTTTGCGCCGCCGTGGTGGAGGCCTCCGCGAGTTTTCGCACCTCATCCGCGACCACGGCAAACCCTCTTCCCCCTTCCCCAGCCCGTGCCGCTTCGATGGAGGCGTTCAGCGCCAGCGTGTTGGTATTCCGAGCCATTTTACCGATCAGCAGTACGACCTGCCCGATTTCTTCCGACTTGGCGTGCAATAACTGCAGGGTCTGACGCGACTCCTGGACAACGCGGTTAATTTGGCGCATCTGTTCCAGAATGGCTTGAACGGCCTGCCCCCCGGCTTCTGCCGTCTGGACCGCGTACAGTGAAGCCTTGGCGGCGGTTCCCGATTGTTCCGCGACCTGGGAATAGGCCACGCGCAACTTGTTGGAAATATCGGAAATGTGTTCCACCTGGGTGAATTGCTGTCCCACCGCCTGGGCGACCTCGTTGGAGGTGGCGGAAATCTGTTGTGAGGAAGCGCTGATCTGGCCGGTCTTCTGCGACAAATCCTTGGCCAGACCTAAAACCGTTTGCGCCGTGGCATTGATTTTGACCATGAGGGTATGGAGCGCCTTTTTCATGAGGTTCATCAGATTGGCGATGGCTCCAATCTCATCCTCGCTCAGCAGCTGCACGCGCGCGGTCAGGTCCCCGGCCGCAATTTCCTTGACCGGCGGGATGATCGAGCGCAAGGATCTCATTATTTCGGCGGAGAACAGGAAAGCCAAAAGGGCCGCCAGGACCAAAGTGATCGCGACCGTCAGCGCGAGAACATGAAGATATTCCCTGGCAAAGTCTTTCAAGCCCGCCACAGGATAAACGGCGCCGATGGAGTAGCGGGGATGCAGATGTTCGGAGACCAGCAGAAGATGATCCCTTCCCGGGGGTTTTCTGCCCCGTAAAACCTCCCGGGAGAAATTCCCGGGGTTATGGATGATCTGGGCTGTCTGCTTGTCGATCAGGTAGACTGCCCCACCCTGTCCGATGCGCAGGCCGGTAAGCTTCGGCTCCAGCCGGTCCGCGCCTTGGACATCCGACCCGGCGGGCAGGAACCGTCCGACCGCAGCCAGGGTGTCCGACACCTGGGCGCTCGTCGCCGCGGTCAATATTTTTCGGCCGATCAAAAAAGACCCCAGCCCACCCAACATCACGCCGAATACTGCGATGGCCAGTGTGGCGGCAATCATTTTTGCGCGAATGCCGAAAATGGCAGCTGTTTTTTCGAAAGAAACGTTTGTCGCCTGGTTTTGCAGTCGTTGCCGCAGAGGCCCGAGAACCAGCTTGGAAAAATAGAAGAACGAGGGGATGAGCAGGCTCGCGATCATGACGGCGGCGAGATTCAGGAAGATAAAATCGTTCCAGGACAGCAGGTTGCGGGTTATGGCCGCCGAGAGAAAGGCCAGCTCGCAGCCTGCAAACCAAACCAGCAGAAAGCACAAGGCGGCGCGGTAAGGAAAGAGCAGGAGGGCGTCCAGACCCTGTTCGACCACTGCTGGAGAGCCCGGTTGCGCCTCGCTGTTGAGCCAAGTTTGCACGGGAGAAAATATTTTTTTCAAGACGTAAAAATCAACCAGCAGGGACCCCAGTGCAAATACGCCGAACAGCGCCGCGAGAGGCGCCATCGCCGGCGGCGTAACCTGCAGGAGTGCTTGGAAAAACCAAGCCAGGCCGCCCGCTCCCGCCAGCGAAAAGACGAGGATGAGAATAAATTGCCGCCAAAAATAAGACATGGATTCTCCCAGCGTGATCCCGGTCCGAACGATACGGAAACCCGGCAAAGCGGCTCCGCGGGTCGGCATCGCCAGCCGAAAGGTCCAAGGCGAATTCATCGCGAGGCAGGCGGGGGCCGTACTCGGGAGGAGGGCGCACACTTCCCGGAGATGTGTCACGAGGGATTTTGGATTTGAGCCTGCGGGCGCCAAGTCCCCTGAAAACCACACAGGTTCTTTCCCCGCTCCAGCCCCGAATCCCTGCCGGATTCTGCCGCGGCCACTTCAGACCCTGCGAAGACTTGGCCCGGTGGATGTCACTCCGGATTGCCCTTGAGTTTTTCCATCAAATCATCATCAATATCAAAATTGGCGTGCACCTTTTGGACGTCTTCCATATCGTCCAAGCCATCCAAGAGTTTCAGCAGCTGTTCGGCCTGTTTTCCTTCCACGCTGACGTAGTTTGAAGGCACGAGCGTGATTTCGGCCGAATCGGGTTCCACCTTGGTCTTGATCTGGTTTTGCACTTGCTCAAATTCGTTCGGATTGACCGTGACCGTATACGTATCCGGATCATCCGTCTGAATATCTTCGGCCCCCGCTTCCAGGGCCAAATCCATCAGTTCCTCTTCCCCGATCAGCGATTTTTTAACAGTAACCAAGCCTTTTTTATTGAACATCCAGGATACGCTGCCCGGTTCACCGAGATTGCCCCCGTGTTTGGAGAAAGTCGAGCGGATGTCGGAGGCCGTCCGATTTTTATTGTCGGTCGTCGCCTCGACCAGGATGGCCACACCTCCGGGTCCGTAGCCTTCGTAGACGATGTCTTCCAAGGTTTCCGAAGCAAGTTCACCCGTGCCCTTCATGATGGCCTTTTTGATGTTGTCGGCCGGCATATTCACGGCTTTGGCCGCCAAGATGGCCGTGCGTAAACGAGCATTGAGATTGGGATCTCCCCCTCCCTGCTTGGCGGCAGAGATGATTTCGCGCGTCACCTTCGTAAAAGCCTGACCCCGTTTGGCGTCCACAGCGGCCTTGGCGCGTTTGATCGTCGCCCATTTTGAATGCCCAGACATGAAAACCTCCGGCAATAAAGTTTAGGCAAATTATACTTTTTTACCTTTATTTGTAAAGGAAAATCGCCTGAGACCGCAATCGACCGGAGAATATTTTCCGGCCATAAACAATTTGTTTGACAGTTTTGGTAATATATTATATTATTATATATGATATTAGGAGGAAAACGAGTATGATTATCAATTTTTACATTCCCCCAAAGGAAAAAAGCCTCATTGAAGGGATTAGAAAGGTCTCGGAGCAGAAAAGAAGGAGTTTCAGCTATATTATCCGGGAAGCTTTGGAGTTCTACCTATACGACAGTTCTCCGGGAGGAGAAAAAACATCAAAAAGGAGGGTGTCCAGTGAACCAAAAACGCATGAATGAAAGAATTCAAGTGAACTTGCCCATCACCTGTACCTTGACCGATAATACAACTTCGAGGAATTTATCGGGTCAAATAGACGATCTCAGCATTGCGGGCATGAAGATTTCACTGCCCTTGTTAAAAATGAAAGCCAAAATCCTTGATTTCGTATTGGAACTTCCCCACCCTTTCAGCCGTATTAAAGGCAATGCTGAAATCCAATGGCAGCGATGGGATTCAGCGAAAAACCGTATGACCTGCGGCCTTAAATTATCTCCCATGCGCATCGAGCATTTAACCGAAATTGATACGATCGTCCAGGAAGTTCAAGCGGACGGCGGAAAAGTGAAACACTCCGGTTAGGCGACCACCGTGACGGTGGTTGCGCGAGATTTTTTTTTGTTTTTCGCCTATTCGGCGGTACAATACGGGCCCGGTTCTTCGGCATTCCAGCACAACGGGTGGATACGATGGAACAACGTCGTAAATACGCACGTTTCAAGGTGGATCTGCCTATTACCTGCACGGTCGTGGATCCGCGGCATTATCGCACCCTTTCCACACCCGGCCAGGTTCAGGATTTATGCCTGAAAGGAATGAAAGTCCATCTGCCGGGGGGGCTGATTGTTCGCGAGACGGCAGCCATTCACTACGTGCTGGATTTGCCTAAGCCGTATACCCGGATTAAGGGCAACGGTAAAATACGATGGACGCATTGGGATGAAAAGAAGGATTACACGCTGTTCGGCATGGAAACCTATTTTTGGTCCCATGCCCACCGTGCTCATCTGGAAGCCTTGCTGCGCGAACTCGCCGAGTCTTCGTCAAAATCCAAGGACCCGATGTAACCCGGTTTTCAGAAGTTGCGTTGGTCCGTGCTGAAGGCCAGATCCTGCAGCCGCAGAGGAGAAGAATCAGTCACGGGGTAAAAAACGGCTTGCCAGGCCTCGGTGCGTTCCGGTTCCTCGCCTGTCGGAATTCTCACCAAGACTTCCAGCCCGCGAATTTGCTCGCATGAATCCGTCAGGAACACGCGTAAATCTGCCGTGGCGCCCTGCGGACAGAGTCCGTAACCCAAGCCTGCCAGGAAGTCGGGATCCTCGATTTGCTGATAATCCAAAACCCGGTAGATCTGGTCTCCGGCAACTGGTTCCAGTTCCAAGACGTTTTGCGGTGGTTTTTTGGTTATGAAATCGATCAATGCGGTCAGCGCATCGCCGGCACTGACCCGATCCACGAGGGACCGGGTACGAATCGGGGTCCAGGCCCCACCCGGGAGTGAACGAAAAAATGTGCCCGTCCCATCGTGGAACCAAACCTGCTGCTCGCTTCCAACCTGGCGCCAGCAGAAATATTTCCCGCCCGGCTCATTGACCCAGACCATTTCCAGCGCGCGGTCCCGGAGACTCCAGCGCAGGGACCTGTCCCGGCGCTCTCCGCAGGTGTAGATTTCCCATCGGGCGGGGATGTTCAGATTCCGGCGGCACTGGAGGACCCGTTCCGCTTTCCCTGCAGTGGTGATGGTTCGCAGGCGGGCCTGTCGTTTCCGTTCGGCAAAATCCTGCCAGGCCAGGAAACCTTCCAGCCGAAAACCCAACAGGGGGTTGCGCCGCTTTAATTCATGCAGGCATTCTTCCGCCTCGCCGGTGCGGCCCGCGAGGCCCTGCAGCGCGCCTCGGAAGTAGAGCCAACGGTCGTTGCCTTTCCAGGCTTTTTGCACCAGCGGCTGCAAACTGCTTCCGGCCGCCGCATCTCCACTCTGCAAAACCAGCCTCGCCATTTCCGCCAATAAACCGCTCGCCGCCGGCGTATCCGCTTCCGTAGTGAGATATCGAATAACGGCGTCACGGACGAGCCCATGATTGCGACTGTACGCGATTACGTGTTGATAAACAGAACTCCACAATCGCTGGTCGGTTAACGCCTTCCCCATCGCGTCCGTCGCCGTGGAAGTGACGCCGGGCCTGGTTTCGGACGCTCCGGGAGGAAATAAGAACGCCAGACTGTCATGGACCACGCGGGTATTTCCCCCCGCAAAGAAACAGGACCATTGTTCGGCAAGCACTTTCTCATTGGCTGGGGGGGAATCCAGAATGGCCAACACCGGGGGGGAAGGCTGGTTCGCCTGCTCCAGGAGGACCTGGCGGTCATCCTCCGGCTCCGCCAGGGCCCAGGAGTTCAGCTTGGCGGATACCCGTTCATCCTTGGCGCGGCGGAATATCTCCAGTAACATTTCGCGCCCAGGCCAATCCGAGCGTCCGTAAAGCTTTTCGGCTGCGCGCCAAACCTCGGGATGGTCAACCGCGAGGACCGCAAAAAACCGCGCCTGGGCGGAGATCCAAGGCATTGCTTCCGGGCCTTCGCCGCCCGGAGTCCGTCCGGTCTCAGCCGTCCCGACGAAATACTCCAGAGCTTCAGGAATATTCCGCGGCTTGGGACGGCGGTAATAATTAAAATAGAAATCCGCATATTCACTCTCGGACATACCCGCCCGGCATGGGACGGCCGGCAACATCCCCGAGGCCGCCAGCAAGACCAATAACACCCATCGAACGTTCCGCATGCGAAGTTTCCCGTTTCGATACTTGGATTTCGGAGATCCACGGCAGATTGGTCGGAAAATGCACGGAGTCCATCGGATTGCCCGCCGTTACCAATCAACGGCTGCCGCAAACGACGCAGCGGGATCCCGGACACCACACGCGCTTCCGGATCGCGCCAACCGGGCTGAGTCGGTTCTGGTTTTTAGAAGGGTGAATTCAGCTCCCCTCCGGTTTGGCCGGTCCAGGGGATCGGCGAAGACCGGAGACGGCGGAACGTTGAACCTCAATTTTTACATTTTCGGCTATTTTCAAGTAGACCGTATTGTCTTTTTCATTGAACCCGAGGATGGAGCCAAAAATGCCGCTGGAAGTCAGGACTTCGTCGCCCTTTTTCAGGGATTTCAGCAATTCTTGATGCTGTTTTTGCTGTTTGCGCTGTGGAACGATAAACAAAAGGTAAAACAGCACAAAGATCAAAATTAACGGGAGGAGAGATGTCAAGCCCGCCATGGGCCCTGCCTGCCCGCCCGCAGCCGCATGGCCTCCGCCACCCGGCGAAGCCGCCATTGCCACCTGCATCCATGTATTCATGCCAGACCTCCTAACGATTCAGCGCTGCAACGGATTTCCGTGCTGGGGGAAGGCGTCGTCCTGATTCAGACGGAAATTTCCCCCTCCCCATTTGAATATTTTCGGGTAAATTCGAGTTTCGCCGCCTGAAAATTTCCCGCGACAATGGATTCCCGGATAAAGTTCATCAAATGTAGCATGAACCATACATTGTGTAAAGTGGAAAGTCTGAAGGCGGTTAACTCCTGCGCATGGAACAAATGCCGCAAATAGGCCCGGCTGTACCGGCTGCACAGGGGACAACGGCACTCCGGATCCGGAGGGCGCGGGTCCTTGGCGCAGGCGGCATTTTTCACGACCAGCCGTCCCCGCGATGTAAACAAGGTGCCGTTGCGGGCGATGCGGGTCGGCATGGCACAATCCAGCATATCCACCCCCCAGCCCACGGCCTCCCACACATCCAGGGGGGTGCCGACTCCCATGAGATAGCGGGGTTTTTCCTCCGGAAGGATCGGGTCCAAGACCTCCAGCATTTCCCACAGCTTGTCTGAACCCTCCCCCACGGACAGGCCCCCGATGCCGAAGCCGGGAAAATCCAGCTCCGCAATTTGACGGGCTGAGGTCGCGCGGGCCGAGCGGTCCACACCGCCCTGCACGATGCCGAATAAAACCTGGTCTCCACCCAGGGATGCATGCGCGGCGAGACAACGCCGGGCCCAGGCCGTGGTCCGTTCCACGGCGGCGCGAATTTCCCGGGGTTGCGCCGGGTAGCCGACACACTCGTCCAAAGCCATGATGATATCCGCACCCAAGGCATGCTGCAACTGCATGTTGGATTCGGGAGTAAAATAATGGCGGGACCCGTCCCAAGGGGAGGAAAACTCCACGCCGGCGGAGGTAATCTTCCTCAGATCGGCCAGGGAAAAAACCTGGAAGCCCCCGGAATCCGTAATAATCCCCCCCGGCCAGGACATGAAACGGTGCAACCCCTGCGCCCCGGCAATCACGTTTTCCCCGGGGCGCAAATGCAAATGGTATGCGTTGCACAGAATCATTCCGACGTCCAGGGTTTCCAAATCCTCGGAGCTCAAGGCTTTGACGGTGGCCTGGGTGGCCACGGGCATGAAAACGGGTGTGGCCAGGATTGTCCCCCTCGGCAACTCCAGCGTGCCCGCCCGCGCCCGTCCGCTGCTATGGGAAATCGCAAACCGCATGTTCATCCTTTCCGTTGCGGGGAGCGAGGGATCAGAACAACTGGCCTTGGGAGGAAGATCGCTGGACGGATCGGCCTCCGCGCTGCGGCGCCGCCGGATTTGCCGGCAACGGAATACCGAGCAGGTCGGCCATCTGCCGGGCGTTGGTCACGGCTTGCGACTGCCAGTGATTATTGAAAAACACGAAAGTCGTGGTCACGGTGTCCGCCAGGGATCGGATGGGTTCAACCCAGCTCTGCAATTCCTGGAGCGAATACAAATAGTCGTAGCGCTCCCAGGGTTGCGCATCCCGCTTGAACCATTTTTCCCGGTTCCGCCCATGAAAGCGGAAATATCCCACTTCCCCGGTTGCCGCCACCTTGACCGGCATCAGGCCCTTCAGGGCCGGTTCATCCACAATGACATAATTCAGGGAAGCATCCCGCAAAAAATCGAATACCTCCGCTTGCATCCAGCTCCGATGGCGGAATTCGACCAGCACCGGAGTGCCTCCGGGCAGGTTGTTTTTTAAATCCAGCAAGTAACCGCGGTTGTCCAGGGTGTTGACAAACGCATAGGGGAACTGGGCTAAAATGCCTCCCAGGCGCTGCGCATCGGCAAATGGTTTCGTCGCCTCCCGCAATGCCGCGTATTCCGCCGGGCCGGCATTGCGGTCGTGCGTCATGGAGTGGTGGGCCTTGACCACGAATTGCACGCGTCCCCCGGACTTCCTGACCATGGCCTGGGTGCTGCGCGCCGTCGGAATGCGGTAATAGGTGGCGTTCATCTCGCAGGCGGAAAACACCTGGGCATAGTAGGCCAGCATCTCGCCGGCCGCCAGGTCGGCGGGATAGAATCCTCCCCGCCAGTCCGCATAGGAAAAACCCGAGGTGCCGATGAAAATCATGGCCCGCATCCGCCGTGCAGCCGGCCGCTCAACTGGTCATACGGCCCATGTCCCGGTCCGGCCGGATCAGTTCCAAGGGCAGGATAAATTGAAAAACATTCCCCAGCGGGCGTTTGGATTCAACCCAGACCTTTCCGCCATGAGCCTCGATAATGTAGCGCACGATGGTCAACCCCAAGCCGGTTCCGGAAATAAGTTGTGTCCGTTCATTCTCCAGACGGTGAAAAGGCTCGAAGATCTGGTCGAGTTGATCGGTCGGCAGGCCTTCCCCATGGTCTTCCACGGCGAAAAGCACGGCGGGAAAATACCCCGGCACATTCAAATTCACAGTGGAATGCGCCCAGCCCTTGCGAAAACGGGGTGATAAAACCCGTTTCAGGGTCAGTTTGATGCGCCCGCGGGAATACTTGACGGCGTTATCCACCAGGTTGTGCATGGCCTGCCGTATTTTATCCGGGTCGGCGATGACACGCGGGACCTTGGCGCTCAAGTCCAGGACCATCTCCCTCTGCGCCGAGGCCTGTTCCTCCTGCGCCAGTTCGCGGACGATGCGCGACAGCTCCACGGGGGCAAGTTTCAAAGAAATCTTCCCGGCCTCGATATTCGCCAAATCCAGCATGTCGTTCAAGATGTTGGTTAATCGCTGGGACTCGCGGTGGATGTTTTGCAGATACTTGTTTTGGGTGGGCGTCGGCAGCTGGCGGTCAATGAGGAGGCTGGCAAAGCCGAGAATGCTCGTCATGGGCGTCCGCATGGTATGACTGGCAATCGCGACGAACTCGGATTTCATGCGGTTGATTTCCTTTTCGCGGGTAATATCCTCCACGATCAGGCCCCGGCCGATGAAACGCTGGTCGCGGTCTTTCACGGGGAAATTGGTAATCCGGATGTCGGCGACATACGGCCGGTAGAGGGTGAACTCCAGCACCGGATAATCAAAAATATTCATCAGGGCTCGAAGGTAGGAGGCCTGAACCACATGGGGTTCCTTGGCGTTGGTTAAAATCCTTTCCGGCACCAGCGAGGCCGAAGCCCCGACGATTTTTGTGACCGGGAGGTTGAGGTAACGCGCCGCCTGTTCGTTGATGAAAACGATTTCTTCGTGGAAATTAATGAGGATCAGGCCATCGGAAATGGAATTCACGATGGCGTCCAGTTTCCCCTTTTCCTCCACCAAATTCTCATAAAACCGCGCATTCTCGAGAGCGACGGCAATAATCCGGGCCAGGGTTTCCAGCTGCTGGATTTCCGTCTGCGAAAACTGCCGCAGCTTCAGGGAATGCAGGGAAACCAGGCCATAGGCGCGCTGGCGTCCCAGCATGGGGGCGTAGAGAGAGACGCAGGCCGGATTCCCCTGCGTTCGCGCTTTTTTCCCCGGCGCCCCGGGCTCCGCGTGCGGAGTGCCTTCCTCGGGCAGGGATACCGTGATGTCGTCGGCCGCATAGGGGGAATCGTTGAGGACGACCGCTTTGCCCAGGGCCAGGCACTGCTTGAAGGGGTTGGCCAGCGCACTCAGGCGTTGTTCCCGCAGAAACCGCCGCGACAAGCCCGTCGCCTGCTTGGGATAGAGTTCGCGCTGGCGTTCGTCCAGTAAGAACACCGCCGTCAGCTTCACGTCGTAGGAATGACACAGGTAATCCAACAGGTCGTCGTAAAATTCCTGGGCCGTGATGTTGCCGGAAATGGCTTCGACCAATTTGAACAGGCTGGACAATTTGTGTTTTAAAAAAGACTGCTGGGCTTGAATAATGTTCTCCTGGAAATGCAAATAGGGCCGGGTCACTCCGAGATCGAAGCGATACGCCAGCTGGCTGACGATCTGATCGAAGGCTAAAAATTGGCGGGCGTCCGGGGCGGGTTCGGACTCCAAGGCCGTCTGGAGGTAGCGGAAGAGGACCGTCCGGACCAGGTGGGAGGTCGCAAGCAGTTGGTCGATGGGATATCCCTGCCGGGCACGGCGCTCGCCGAGCGCATTCAAGCGGGCGTCGAGCGCCTTTTCGTCTATCTTCTCCCCGCGCAGTACGTCCAGCAGCATTTCCAGCTGGCTGCGGGTAAATTGCCGCATGCCCTCCTGTTCCGCCGCCGGAACCTGTCGGTAGTACGGAAGGTGACGGACGAATTCGGCCATCATGTCCCGCACCATGCTCTCCAGATTTTTTTCCAGGAACGCGATCAGGTTCTGCACCGATTATCCCTCCTGGGAGCCCGCCCGAGAACGCAGGGGCAGCAGCACCGTAAAAACGGTCCGGACACCCGGCTCGCTTTGAGCCCACACTCGGCCGCGGTGGGCTTCCACGATCCGCTTGACAATGGCCAAGCCCAATCCGGTGCCGCGGATGGTATGCACCGCAGTTTCCACGCGATGAAACGGGGTGAAAATCAGGGACAGGTGGTCCGGGGGGATGCCCTGGCCGAAATCAATCACCCTGAGCTCCAGGGCCGGAAAGATCAGGGCGGTCTCATCGCGGCTGAGGTTCCATTCCGGTTCCGGCTGCTCGCGGCGGGCGACTTCCAACCCTACCGGTTTTCCCGGGGGAGAATACTTGTCGGCATTGGACAGGAGGTTCCACAGCACCTGGGACAGTTTGTCCCGGTCGGCCCAGAGCACCCCGGTGTCCGGAGCCAGAGAGATTTTCAGCTCCCGCCGGTCCTTCAACTGCGCCTGAAAGGATTCCACCACCTCGTTGATCAGTTCGCCGAAGTGGACTTGCTTGATTTCCAGCACGCCTTCCCCGCTCTCCAGATAACTCAAATCCAGCATGTCATTCAATATCCGGGTTAAGCGTTCGGCCTCCTTGTGGATCTGTTCGGTGTACCGCTGATTCAAGGGCCGGGGCAATTCCTGGGTGAGCATGAGTTCCGAAAAGCCAAGAATGCTGGTCATGGGCGTGCGCAGTTCGTGGCTCGCAATGGAGACGAACTCGGCTTTCAGGCGTTCCACTTCGCGTTCATGGGTTACGTCCTCGATCAGCAGGCCGCGGCCGGCGTATTCCCCCTGCCGGTCCCTGACCGGGAACAATTTGAGGCGGATCTCCTGCCGGCGCGTCGTCACGGCCGAGTATTCGATCACGAGCGGGTTGGAGGGATACTGCTGGGCATATTCCAGTTTGCGGGCCAGCACCTCCCGGTCCGCCGCCACGGCCAAAAGATGTTCGTTCAGCACCCCCAGGGGATGCCCCAGGAGATCTTCCACCCGCCGACCGAGATACTGGGCGCCGCGGGCGTTGAGATAGGCGATCCGTCCCTGGGGGTCCACCAGCATCAAGCCCTCGGTCATAGACTGGACGATGGCCTCGAAACGGCTCTTCTCCTCCGCAATGGTCTTATCGAGCTGGGCTTTCTCGATGGCAATGGCCTTCAAGGCCAATTCCCTTTGCAGGAGCAAGTTCCAGCCTAAAACGATCATGGCCACCAGCAGGGACCCTCCCACGAAAATAAAGACCCAGCGCAGGACGCGCCGGGACAGGGGAGGCTGGGGCTGGATTTTCTCGCCGAACCACTGATTAAATATACGCTCCCGGATGCCTGAACGTTCCACATCGGCGAACCCCTTGGCCAGGCGGCGGGCCAAATCCTGCTCATCCGTTCTCACCAGGACGCCGAAGCGCGAACGCGCCACTTCCGTTCCCACGGTTTTCACCTGTCCGCTCAAATTGCTCTCGCCCAAGAAGCGCATGGTCGTCAGTCGCTCCCCGACATAGGCGTCTACGCCGCCGTTGCGCAGGAGAAAAAAGCCCCGGGCGATGTCTTTCACCGGCACGAGTTGAACCTGCCGGATCCTTTTCAAAACCCCGTAGGCGGGATCGTCCTCCAGTACCGCCACGCGTTTGCCCAACAGGTCCTGCAAGCTGGCCAAATCATAGCGCTCCTGAATGACGAAAATCAACGACGGGCTTTCCAGATAGAAAGCGGCAAAGATGAACTTTTGCGCCAACTCGGGAGTGTAGCGCACGCTGTGGATACAGTCGATCTCCCCTTCCGCGAGGGCCCGCAGGCTTTCCGCCGGCAAGGCGGGATAAAAAAACACGTTCTCGATGCCTAATTGCTGCCCCACGGACTGCAGGAGATCGACGGAAAAGCCGGTATAGACCCCGCTTTGGTCCAAATAGGCGAACGGAGCCATTTCCAGCGGCCCCCCGATCCGCAGGCGTGATGGTTCCCCGGAGGCCTTGGCCCGGGAGACGTCGGCGCGCGCACCGGCCGCCAGCAGCAGCGCGGCCACGGCGACCCAGGCGATTCCCAGACGCGTCATTCAGCCTTCCTCTTGCCGTACACTCTCCTCAGGATCATTTTTACTCGTGCCACCAGTTCCTGCGGCGAGAAGGGTTTGGTCATGTAGTCGTCGGCCCCGATGTTCATCCCGTGAACCTTGGATTCGATTTCCCCCTTCGCGGACAGGATGACGATGGGAATTTCGGCCGTAGCCGGTTCTGCTTTGAGCCGCTGGCAGACTTCGAACCCGTTGAGTTTGGGCAGCATCAAATCCAGGATAATCAAGTCCGGCTCCTCCGTCATGGCGCGGTGCAAGCCGCTTTCGCCGTCCCCCGCATCCAGGATGGTCATGCGTTCCTCGCGGAAACTCGCCTTGATCAGTTCGACCATCCGCGCGTCGTCGTCCACCACCAGGATCTTCATGGGTTCGGCGCCCAAACGGCGGCGCGTCATGCCGGCGAGGATTCCCTCGTGGCTCAGGAAGGGTTCGCCGATGCGGACGCCCCGGCCGTCGATCAGGAGTTCGCGCAGGTTGCGGTCGTGCGCCGAACCGCGCTGTTTGATCACCATGATGGCCTTCCGGATACTGCCTTCGATTTCCGCCAACCGCAACAAGATCACCGTGTCCACCAGATAGGACAAGTTCGAATCGCTGAGTTTGAACTCGCCCACCATTTCCGGAATCTCGGAAGTGCACAGGGTCGTGACCTGGGCCCGCCGCAGGATGCGCACCATGGTTTGGAAAGTCAAATGCACGTCCCCGGAGGAGACCGCCAGGTTGTTCAAAAAGCTGATCGGGTCGATCACCAGCCGTTGGGGCTTGACCTCGGCCAAGTGGCAGCGAAGCAGATGCAAAAATTCGCCTTCGCTGCTGCCGGCCCCGGGCACGCTCACGATGGCCAGCCGCTGGGCTTGCACCGCCGGCGCCAATTCCAGGCCGAGCGAGCGGGCGTGGCGCAAAATATGGTCGCCTTGCTCCTCCATGGAAAAGTACAGTCCGACCTCGCCCTGTTCCAGGCCCTTGGCCAAAAAATGCAGCGCCAGATTGGTTTTGCCGGTGCCGGAGGGACCCGCCAGCAATACGGTCTGCCCCTGGAAGAAGCCGCCGCCCATCATCTCATCCATGCCCGCGACGCCCGTGCCGACGCGCGGGACCTCATCGATCTCCTTTCCGCTGGCCAGGGTGATCTGGCTGGGCAGGGTGGTGGGATAGACTTCCACGCCTTCCTCCGTGATTTCGAAAGGATGCTGGCCGTGCAAATGTTTTTGTCCACGGGCCTTGAACACCTCGATCTGCCGCCGGCGCTGGTTATCCCGGACCAGGTCAAACGTCAGTCGGATGTAGCTATCCACCGAATACATTCCCCAGTGAGACAGGTCTTCCCCCTCAATGTCCTTGATCAAGAAACTGGAAATGCCATGGCGCTTGAACCCGTTGATAAAGCGGTTGATTAAATCTCGCTGGGTTTGCAGGTCCGCCTTCAGTTTGTATAAAAAATTGATGGAATCGACCAGCACCCGGCGCGCGCCCAGTTCCTGCGTGACCTGGTCGAACAATCCTCCCGGGCGTTCCATTTCACTGCGCAGGACATCCGGCGAGGTCATGATCACCCGCAGTCGTCCCTCGCGCTCCAATTGCCGGAGATCCCATCCGAAATTCAAGGCGTCACGATAATATTGGGCGGGAAACTCTTCGAACGTAATGATAAGGCCCGGCTGCCCGTCCGCGATGCCCTGCATGATAAAATGCAAGCCCAAGGTGGTCTTGCCGGTCCCGGGCAGGCCCTCCACCAGCAGGCTGGCCCCCTCCAAAATCCCGCCCAGGAGAATCTCATCCAATCCCGTCACGCCGGTTTTGAGTTTGGTCGTCCCCAAAATATCCACCTCGTCCGCGTATTTTTTTCTCCCTTAGGTCCCGGCCAAAAGCCTTCCGGATTATAGCACCGGCCGAATCCCTACGGCAAGACTTTTCCTGCCGGCGCCGGCGTTAAAAGCCTTAATTTTCAGGGTAAATCCGCGAAAAAATGATTCCGCTCGGGGGAGGCGCCGGTATGGGCAAACGGCGCAGGGCGGACGGTCCCGGATTAGATGGAATGCACGATGACGCGGTTGCGGCCGGACTCCTTGGCCTGGTACAAGGCATCATCCGCTTCCCGCAGCAGATCCTCCCGGTTGTCCACGCCCTGGCGATAGGCGGAGACGCCCAGGGAAACCGTGATGGAAACCTGTGGAATCTTCATGTCGCCCAGGAACCGGCAGTTGAGAACGGACTCCCGGATGCGTTCGGCCACCACCTTGGCGCCCTCCAGATTGGTCATGGGCAGAATGATTACGAATTCCTCACCACCGTAACGCGCCACCAGGTCATTTTCACGGACGGAGGCCCGGGTGAGGTTGGCAATCTCCTTCAACGCCAGGTCCCCCGCGATGTGACCGAAGGAATCGTTGTATTCCTTGAAATGATCGATGTCCAGCATGATCAGGGCCAAATCATTGCCATAGCGCTTGCAATGGGCGAATTCGTCCGCGAAGCGCAGCTGGAAAAAGCGGTGATTGTACAGCCCCGTCAAACCGTCGGTGATGGCCTGTTCCTTGACCTGCAGGTACAGGCGCGCGTTTTCAATGGCCAGGACGGCTTGGTTGGCGATCGCCGAGACCAGGGTGACCTCGTCCTCCAGGAAGCGGTGCGTCTCGCGGGTTTCATCCACGACGAGCAGGCCCAGCGCCTGCTGTTTCAGAAGCAGAGGGACCGCGAGCAGCGAGCGGATGGTCAATTTCCCGTGCAGAAGAGCCTGGAAGAGTTCGTCGTCCTGCCCTTCGGCGACCTCGACGGCATGCTGTTCCATCAGCGCTTGGAAGAAACGCGTGCGGCGGATGTCGGACAGATGCAAGGTCAGCTGATCCAGTTCCTCCTGGGGATAGCCGTAGGCGGCCACGGCATCCAGGCAGTTCTTTTTGCCGTCCAGCAGCCACACCACGCTGCGGTCCACGCCGATACTCTCGGCTGCGTGCCGGGTCAGCAAGGCCAGAACCTCTTTAAACTCCAGGGATGCCGCCACTTCCTGGCCGACTTCGTTGAGCACCACCAGCTGGGCGCTCTTGCGGATGATCATGTCGGCCTGGGATTCCAGCATTTTGTTTTTTTCTTCCAGCTCTCGGGCAAAGCGCGTTTGTTCCTGATATAAGAGAACGTTTTTCAAGGTCACGGCTACCTGGTTGGCAAAGCCCATGAAGAGTTCCTGGTCCGCCTCCGTGTACCGCTGTTCGCGATGGCTGTCGGCGGCCGCCGCCAGGACCCCCAGGACCTCCTCCGCAAACACGATGGGCACGGCAATCAGCCGTTTGACATCCGACAGAAAGGGGATTTTTTGCGCTGCGCGGCCATAGTCGTTGCTGATGACAGGCAGCCGCGTTTCCGCGGCTTCTCCCACGTGCCCCTCGCCAAACTTGACGGAATATTCCCCGTACGTGGCCTCGGCGTGGCTCCAGGCCTCAAGGTTTAATCGCCGGGGTTCCTTGCCGGCAGGAGATTGCGATTCGGCCAAGAAGAGGTAAACCTGCTTGGTGTGCATCAGCATGGAGGCGTGAAAAACGAGGTTGTAAAGCAGCGCCTGCAAGTCCAGTTCGGTGGTGATGCTCTGGGTCGCGTGAAACAGCACCGAGCTTTCCATGTTTTTTTCGCGAATGATTTTTTCCTGATTGCGCAAGAACGCCTTGGCGGTTTCCAGCAAACCCTGGAGCCAGAACTCCTCGCTGGCTTCCAGGATGCCGCCGCGGCGCGTGCCCGCAAACCACTTCCCGATATGCTCGCCGATCACGGAACGGATCACGAAGAGCGCCGTGCTGACCTGATCAAAGCCGAAAGGGAGATCCGCGATTTCCTGGTAGATGGCCTGGATCCTTTTGGGAGAGGCCTCGGAGCGGTTGGTCAGGGTTTCGCGCTGGGCGGGAATCAGTCTCTCCATCACGAGGTGGGCCAGCGGGCGCAAATCGTATGCGCGTTTCCTGCCGCCGACCTTGGCGCGTACGCGTGCGAGGCTTTCGTAAAGTTGCGGCAGGAAAGAGGCTTGATGTTGTTCGATTTTTTGAAAAAGCGACAGCAGCTGCTTGGCCAGCATGTCGCCCGCCGGGATTTCCCGGCTGACCTTCGGCATTGGTTCCTCCGCCAGAAAATTAATTCAATATATCATATCAAGAGCATGGCGTCGCCGTAACTGAAAAATCGGTATTTTTTTTGAACCGCCAGCGCATACGCGGCCAGCAGCTGCTCGCGGCCGGCCAAGGCGCTCGCCAACAGCAGCAAGGAAGAACGGGGAAGGTGAAAGTTGGTCAACAGGCCGTCCACCACCTTCCAGGCGTAGGGCGGCCGTATGAAAAGCGAGGTCTCGCCCGCCCCGGGCCGGATGGTTCCATCGGGGGCGGCCGAGGATTCCAGAGCGCGGGCCGCGGTGGTTCCGCAGGCGATGATCCGTCCCCCCAGCAGCCGGCAGCGGTTCACCGCGTTGGCTGCGCTGCGCGAAATCCGGTAGCGCTCGGGATGCAAGGCGTTTTTCGTCATCGCCTCCGGGGTGAGAGGGGAAAAAGTGCCCCAGCCCACGTGCAGGGTGACGCGCACGATCTTGATTCCCCGGCGCGCCCAGCCCCGCAGCTGGGCCCGGGTAAAATGCAAACCCGCCGTGGGCGCGGCCACGGAACCGGGCAGGCGGGCAAAAACGGTCTGGTAGCGTTTTCGGTCCCGCGACCCGCGGTTCGGGTGGAATCTTTTGATATAAGGCGGCAGCGGCGGTTCGCCGTTTTGCGCCAGAAACCTGCTCCAGTCTCCCGCAGGGGAAAACTGCAGGACCGCCCTGCCCCACCGGCCCAGGGACACAACCTCGGCCGTCTTCGGCCCGATCCGCAGACGCGCGCCCGGACGGAGCCGCCGGCTGGGGCTGACCAGAGCCTCCCAGCATCCGGCGCGCAGTTGGCGGTGCAACAGGACTTCGATGCCCGCGCCGGTCGGCATTTTCACGGCCCACAGGCGGGCCGGAATGACCCGGCTGTCATTGAGCACCAGGCAATCCCCGGGGCGGAGCCACAACGGCAGGTCCCGGATCCGGCGATGGAAAAAACGCCCGCCGTGCACGTCCATGACCAAGAGGCGCGAGCAACCCCGCCGGCGGGGCTTGTGTGCGATGCGCCCCGGCGGCAGGAAATAGTCATACTCCTGCAAGGGATCAGGCAAGACTGCGCCCCGAGTTCATGGCAACTCCAAGCGGCGAATTTCGATGCCCGGATAGTAGTGTTTCAGGATATCCTCAAAACCGTAGCCGGCCTGGGCCATGCCCAGGGCTCCCTCCTGGCAAAGTCCCACGCCGTGACCCCAGCCTTTCCCCGCGAAGATGAAATCCCGGCCCGCCTGCCGGACCTGAAAAATGGTGCTCTTTATTTTATCCGGTCCCAGCGCCATGCGAAAAATACTGGCCGGCACCCGGGTCTCCCCGCCTGCCTGCCGCACAATGATTTCGCGGGCGCGGCCGTCGGAATGGTAGCCCGAGATTTTGAGGCCGAGGAGCCCGCGCACCGCGACATTGTGCTGTGTGAGGGCACGGGCAATTTCCTGGTCGGACAGGGTAACCTGCCAGGAAAAATGGGGGCCGTCCTGGCAAAACCCGCAGGCCGTCCCTTCCAGGTAGTCGATATTGCCGCCCCAGACTTCCCGGACATCCGCCGTCTGGCCGCCGCAATTGGAATGATAAAATGCCGCGATGAACCGCCCCTGATAAACCGCTATGATCTGCCGCGTCAGGGACACCGCCCGCGTCGTGGAATCGCGCTCGGAACCCAGGCCGCGATAGACCTGGCTGTACATGCTGGCATCCAAATCGTAGGGATCGTCCGCGCGTCCGCTCATTTTGTACAGGGCGAAAGTCCTGGCCGCCACCGCTTGCGCCTTCAGCGCTTCCAGCGGCCACTGGTAGGGAACCTCGTTGGGAACCACGCCCAGCAGATATTCCTCCAGCGGCACGTAGTTGACGACCAGGAGGGTTCCTGGTTCGCGCCCGAGCGAGATTTCGATCTGGCCGCGGTACGCGTTTCCCGCCACGGACAGGTAATGCTGTGGATCACCGGGAACGAGCCGGATCCGGTCACTGGGGAGTACCTGCCGGTCCAGAATGATCCGGTTATCCCGCACCAGCGCCAAAGCGTCAGGACTGAGACGGGTGCTGAGCAGTACATTGCGAGTATGCATGTCGTAGATCTTGACCGGCCCCTCGCAGGTGATTTTCACCTGGGATCGGTTTTGGACCAGAGCCACGCGAATATTGGCGAATCGTTTCGCCTCCGCGTGAGACGGAACCTGCGGAGGATAATAGCTCGTCACGCTGATTTTTGTAACCGTGGCACACCCTGCCGCGAGAAATAACCATCCCGCTAGCGTGAGTAGGCCAAGAAATACCACCGGGGGGGGATACGGTTTCTTATTCACTTGAGTAGTATTAACTCCAATCCTGTCAATAAATCCTAGTTATTCCAAATGGGATAACCTGGACGGACCCGCTTTTTAGGCATAGCCAGCATCACCGGCGTTCGACTACACGGCCGATTCCGGACAAATAGTACGATACGGACAATAATTACAGGTCCAGGCGCTCGGTTTGGCCCCAAAATCCTGCCGCCGGATTCCATCCGCGGTTTCCTGGATCATAGCCTCTGTGGCATTGATTTCCTGTTCCGGATATTCCGCGGTTCCGATCAATCCCGAGTCCAAAAAACGCAGTTCCACCCGGGCGGGAAGTCTTCCCTCGGTCCGGAGCCAGGCACTGGAATAGATTTTCATCTGCAGACTGCCCCTGGCTTTGGCATCGGCTTCTTTCTGGCCGGCTATTTCCGAGGTTTTAAAATCAATTATCACTGCCCTTTGGTCAGGCAGCAAATCCACCCGGTCAAGCCGGCCGGATATTTTGTTGTTCCCCAATAAATAATTGAATGATTTTTCAATATATATTGGTTTTGATGGATTTATTTCCTCTACTTCAAGTAGTTTATGAATTGCGCGCATTCCGGCTTCCAGGCGCATTTCCTCATGCTCGCGGGAAATGAATCCCTCGCTCACCCAGGATTTCCTGAATATTTCCACGACCTCCTCTTCCCGCAGGCGCGGCTGTCCCGCCACCACCTGGCGGTAATAGGCCTGCACCGCCAAATGGACGGCATTTCCGTACAGGATGGCATGGTGCGGAAGAATCGGTATTTTCAAAATATGGATGTATTTATACTTCAAGGGACAGGTTCGGTAATCGTCCACCTGGTAATAGGACAAATTCAATATTTCATTTTGGCCCATGGGACGCGGTGCGAGAATGGCCTGCCCCGGCAAAGGAGCGTGGGTCTGGATTTGCTCGAGCGCCGAGGCCTTCCAGGTCTGGAAGGAATCCTTGGGCAAATCCAGGGCTTCCAGCACAAAGGGCGAGGTTTTATACTGACGCACGCCGCCGTAATCCTTGGCCGAGCTGAGAAACAGACCCCGTTTGGCCCGGGTCATGGCCACATAAAACAGGCGCCGTTCCTCCGCCAGGTAGGAATCCTGGGTCGGAAGGTCTTCCTTGGCCAGTTCCGGGGGCAAATCGAGCGCGGGCCTGCGGCTGGCGGCGGGAAACCGTTGCGAAGCCAGTCCCACCAGGAAAACCGCGTCGAATTCCAGCCCCTTGGCGCGATGCACGGTCAGGACACTCACGCTGTCCTCCTCCGATTCGGCCTCCGCCACCGGCGGATCATCCCCGGCGGCCTGCAGCAGGTCCAGATGCCGGACGAAATACAGCACCCGGTCCGAGAGGGCCAGCTTCTCATAGCGGCGCACGAGATCAAAGAACTTTGCCAGGTTCCGGATGGCGAAATCGGATTCCAGGGTATTGGCCTCGGTGTACTTGGCCAGCAAACCCGTGTCGGACAGGAAGTGGTACAGCAACTGCCCGGTGGACAACCGCTTGGCCAATTCCTGGTAGTTTTGCAGGTCGGCCACCAGGCGCCGCGTGGAATCCATGGCCTCGGGTCGCAAGGTGCTGCCCGCTTCACCCGCTGCTTCCCGGAGCACGTGCCATAAGGGACGGTGCCGCCTCTGGCCCAGTGCGGCCAGCTGCGCCAAGTCTTCCGCGGGCAGGCGATAGAGATCCGAGGCGGCGAGATCATGCAGGTGCATGGAGGCCGTGGGATCGGCCACGACATTGAGAAAGGAAATACACAGCCGCACCTCGGGCCGCCGGTACAACCCTTGGCTGCCACTGAAGCGATATGGAATTTCGCGGGCATTCAGGGCCCGTAAAAAGGGATCGGCCTGGCGGTTGGTGCGCACCAAGATCGCGAAATCCGACCAGCCCCCGCCCGCTCCCTGGCGACGCTGCCGGAGGATTTCCTCCGCCGCCCAGTCCGCCTCCGCCGAGACAGTATCGAACCTCCGGTAGGTGACGGCGGCGCCTTCGCCGCGGGCGGAAAGCAAGCGCTTGCTCAGGCCGTGTTTGATCTCCAGCCGCTCGGGATCGTTGTGGCGGACCAGGCGATAGGCGGTGTCGAGAATGGTTTGGGTGGAACGGTAGTTTTGATTGAGCAGACGGACCTGGGCTTGCGGATAGTGGCGGGTGAACTGCAAAATATTCGAGATGGCGGCCCCGCGAAATTTATAGATGCTCTGGTCATCGTCTCCCACGACGGTCAGGTTCGCCGCCGGGCCAGCCAACAACTGGATGAGCTCAAACTGGGCGGCATTGGTATCCTGGAATTCGTCCACCAGGAGGTAGCGGTACCGCGCCCGGTAGTCCGCCAATACATCCGGGTGCCGGCGAAAAAGATCCAAGGCGAGCAGGATCAGGTCCCCGAAATCCACGAACCCCCGCTCGGACATCAATTCCTGGTAACGGGCATAGACGGCGGCCACTTCCTGCTGCTTGTTCCAGGCCGCCAGCTGTTGGGCTTCCGGCTCGCCGTGCAGACCGGCGAGCCGCTGCGCGCAAAAATCCCGGTATGCCGCCGGCCGCACGTCTTCGTCCTTGGCCCGCGAGATGATATCCAGCATCAATTCAAGATGCCGGGTGGGGTCCGAGAGCGGGCGCAGGTGCTTCACCGGCAAAGCGAAGAGGTGTTCCCGCAGAAACACCCGTTGTTCGGACTTGGACAATATCCGGTAATCCGGATTGATGCCCAACAAAACCCCCTGTTCGCGCAGCAGGCGGTCGCCGAAGGCGTGGAAGGTGCAGATGGTGCTGTCCGTGAAGCCATAAGGGACCAGAACATCGACCCGGCTTTCCATCTCCTCCGCGGCCTTGTCGGTGAACGTCAAGGCCAGGATTTCCCGGGCGGAACACGCTTTGCGGGCGACGAGATGGGCAATGCGGCGGGTAATCACCGCGGTCTTCCCCGTCCCGGCGCCGGCCACGATCAATTGCGGTCCCGGCCCATGGCAAACGGCCTCCCGCTGGGCGGCGTTCAGATCTGCCAAGATTTTGTCCTGGGTCATTTCGGGCATGGGGGATTCCTGGCCGCTTCTGGTCGGCCGGACCGTTGCCGGGCCGGACCCTGGCGCGGGATTTACCGCAGAAGCAGTTTGATCGTCAGTACGCCTTCTTGGTCGACCTGTTGCCAGTTGAGCGGCAAGGGATCGAAAATGATTTTGCGGGCGAGTTCGAGCGCTTTCTGGTCCACAAAGGGATAGCCCGAGGTTTCCAGCAGCTTGGCCTGTTTCACTTCCCCGCCGGGTTGGACGACCAGCACAAGGCGCAATTGGGTTTCTTCGGTAATATAGTTTTTCAACAAGGAAAAATCCGGTTCCTGATAGCCCCGCGTCGCAATGGCCCCGGTCAGGCTCAAGGTTCCCTGGGGCGAACCGGGCTGTCCGTATTCCCCCGCCCCCCGGCCCTCCGCCAACCCGCCGCTTTCCTGACGGAGCTCCCGTTCGCTGGCCCCGATGCGCACGCGTTGCCGTGAATCCGTCAGTTCCCGGATCAGCTGCCGCCGTTTTTCGTCTTTCCAGACCTTGAGTTCCTCGGGCGTCATGCCGGGCGCCTCCGCCGTTTCCCCCTTGGGCCCCAGAACCTGCCCGTCGGTTTTTACGCCTTCCTGGGACGACAGGGGCGCACTGGTGCCCGCCAGGGTCACCTCAATGAGCATGGGCACGGGACCGACCGGCTGCAGGCTCAGCGCCAGGGTGCCCAGGACCGCCACTAAGCCGCCGTGCAGCGCCAGCGCCAGACCCAGGGAAAACCCGGAAATGCGGTCGAACGTCACCGCGTCATCATCTCCTCGGACAGGGGCTTTACGGGAGCCGGTTCCGCAGCCAGGATCAGTTTGTTCGCGCCGGCTTGGCGGGCGATGTCCAGCACCCGCACCGCGTCCCCGTAGGGCACGCGCTCGTCGGCCGCGACGGTGACGTTGTTGTCTGTCCCCGCTGTAAACCGTTCGCGCAGCCGCGGCCCGAGTTGTTCCAGGGTAAGACGCTCGCCGTCCAGCAGCAACCGCCCGTCCGCCGCCAAGGTAATGCGAATCTGCTGCACGACGGCCTCGGGCTTGGCGTGCGCTTTGGGCAGGTTGATGTCGATCGCCGCCTTCATGATCAACGGGGTGGTCACCATGAAAATGACCAGCAAGACCAGCATCACATCGGTCAAGGGGGTGATGTTGATTTCGCTCATCACGCGGTTGCGTTGTATGGGTCGGCGCATGGGCGCTACCCCCTCGCGGGCCGGTTCCCCACCGGCGGGCTGGGTTCCAATTCTTCCCCGCTGCCCTTGGCATAGAGGGTATCCAGCAGATCCGAGGCGGCCGTGGCCATCTCGGTATCGAAGCGCGTGGCCCGCCGTACGAAATAATTATATGCGATCACGGCGGGGACGGCCGTAAACAAGCCGGCCGCGGTCGCGACCAGCGCCTCGGCAATGCCGTTGGCCACCACCGCGGGGCCGACTCCCGTGTCGCCGGCCAAGGCCGAAAATGCGGAAATGATCCCCAGGACCGTCCCGAACAAGCCTACGAAGGGTGAAACGGAACCAATGGTTCCCAGGAAGGAAAGGTATTGTTCCAGCCGGATCAGTTCCATGGCGCTGACGCGCTCCATGGCCTCCCGCGCGGATAACGCCCCCTTCTTGAAGTGCCGCAGGCCCGCCTTCAGGGTGGCGGCGACGGGCCCGGAGGAAACCTGGCATAAATCGCCGGCTTCCACGTGCCGGTTGCTTTGCACAAGCTTCTTGATTTTCAGCATGAAGTGGTCCACATCCAGTTGGGCTTGATGGTAGCGGATCAGGCGTTCAAAAATAATGAACCAGGATGCCAGGGAGAAGCCCAGCAGGACCACCATGGTCCATCCCCCTTTGAGCAGCAATTGCCAAAAAGTCAGATTTGCGAACATGTCTTGACTGCCTCCTTGCCTGATGATCCGGGGCCGGTCTCACGCTAAAAAATGACCCGCAATCCGGCCAAACCGGAATGCCCTCTTTCGGGGTAACCCCGCCATTTTTCCCAACGCACGCCCAAAATATTATCCAGCCGACCGAAAACGGTCCAACCCGGAGAGACTTCCACGTTTACGCTCGCGCCGAAGAGGTGGGCCGCGTCCAGTGAGGGGGCGTTTTCGTCCGCCCGGGCAAAGCGCTCCCCCAGGAAGCGGTAATGGGCGCCCAGGTCCACCCCCCCGAGGTCCCAATGGATCTCGCTCCTGCCTTCGTGCTGCGGTTGGTAGGGAAAGTGGCGATCCCGGCCGGCCGTGGCCTCGCGGTATTCATAAACCAGCGTTTGCTGCAGGTTGGGGAGATACCGCACTTCCAGGGTCATTTGGCCGCCCTGCGTGTGGGTCTGGGGCAGATTGGCGTAGGTAAACAGGCCGTCCTGATCGTCGTCCGTCCAGACCGGCGTCTGGGTCGCATCACGCTTGAACCAACCGGCCTCCAGGGACACGCTGCCGCCCAGCGTTTGCCGCCAACCCACCCGGTAGTCTCCGTATACGCTCTCCGGCCGCGGCAAGGCCGCGCTGGCCTGCCAGGAGTTCTCGAAGGCCCACTCCGAAACCGCTTTCCAAAGCATGGCCGGCTGAGCGGTGGCATACAGGATGCTCCCCGTGGGCAGCACCAGGCTGATCTGCCCCACCACATTGGCCGCACTGGCGCCCTGGGGGCCTTCAAAATCATCCAGGCGTACGCCCAGGTTCGCGTGCAGGATGGAAAAAAGCCTGAACCGGCTCGTCACGGACAGGGTTTTCTGCGCCTCCCAGGCCTGAAGGTCCAGGAACGTTCGTTCCCGCCGCACGCTCTGCCCCTGGACCTTGCCCTCGATTTCCAGGCTCAGGCCGTCGGGGATGAGTCCGGGGATGATTTGCTCGTAGCCCACGCGGCAATTGAAAATATCGGCGAGCAGTTCCGGCCGGTCCGGGCCGGGGATTCCCGCCTGCCGCATGGATTTGTACGCGCCGATAAAATTCAGACTCGCATTCGGACTGAGCGCCCAGTCGGTTTGCAGCCCGGCCTCGCCGTAACGCCGTTGCAGCCACGGCCCCCAGCCCGCGGGGCCGGCGGCAGGCTGGCGGTCGCGGTCATCCTTGCCGGCCAAGGAGCCGGTGATGCTCCAGGTCGCCCCTCCGTCCCAGCGAACGTCCAAGTCCGCCCCCAGGCCCTGGTGGTCGGGAATGAAGGCAAACGCCCGCGGCCATTCGCCGGTGGTTTCATTGCCGCGCAGCAGATAGTTGACCGGGCCCAATTTCTGGCCTACGACCACGCGGCCTTCCGCCACGTGATAGGGTCCCGCGCCGGCTTCCAGCAACAGAAAATAATTCTTCGCGGTGACGGTTTCGGCTCCCGGGACCTGTTTGCCCTCCAGTCCGGGAATGGCCACGCGTGCAAAATCCATGGGGATCTCCTTGGCTCCCGCCATGGGATCCACGAACAACAGATCCTGCCTCTCGGCCGTGACCTGGAACTGCTTTTCACCCTTGACGACGACATCGGGTAATTTCAGGGCCGGACGTTCCTGGTCCTTGGTCAGGGTGGCGGCCGGTTCCTCCACCCGGGGTCCGGTGGCGGCGGGCGCCGCGCTTTCGGCTTCGCTCGCCAAGTCCTCACCCCGGTCCGCGGCCCAGCTGCAGACCGGGCCCGCGGCCAGGCACAGGCCCGCCAGGAAGATTCCGAGCCAAAACCGGGTCCGATTACTCATGCTTCGCCCCCGCGGGGGAACTCGGTTGGGCGGCGGGCGCTTCCAGGCCGGCGAGTTTCTCCTTGATCAACTTGATCCGCTCCTGTGCGGACTTCCGCCAGCGCTTTTCCCCGGCCTGCCGGGCGATGCGGCGGTAGGTGTTGATCGCCGCTTCGAATTCCCCCGCCTTCTCCTGGATCTCAGCCACCCGCGCCAAGGCCGTCGCGGTCCAGCGGCCGGCCCGCGGATAGCGGTCCGCCACCTTGAGGAACTCACGGACCGCCGTGGAGGACTGACCCTGGCTCTGATACATGTCGCCAATCCAGAACTGGGCCTCGGCCGCCAAATCCTGGGGCGCATCCGTCGTGATCTTCTGGAAGGCCTGCCGGGCCTCCGCCCAGTTCCGGCTGTCCTGCAACATATAGCCGATGCGCATTTGTGCCCGGAAAGCCAGATCCGTACCGGGGTACTGCTCAATGACTTTTTGGTAGGCATCCCGGGCTTCCACGTTCAAATCCAGCCGCTTGAAAGCCATCCCGATGTTGAACCGGGCATCCGCCGCCAGCTTGTGCTCCGGGAAATCCCGGATGAACTGATTGTAGCTGTTGATCGCTTGATCGTACTCGCGCAATTTGTAGTAGGCGGTGCCGATCCAAAAAGCAGCCTGCTTGGACAGGTCCCGGTCCGGGTATTCCTTGATCAACTGTCGAAACTGCGCCAGGGCCTCGGTATAATTCCGTTCCTGATAGAAACACCAGGCCTTCCAGTACAGGGCATCCGCGACCAACGGACTCTTGGGAAACTTGGCGATGACCTCCTGGAATTCCCTTCTGGCCCTTTCGTATTTCTTCCGGTGGTAATAATGCTCGGCGACGCGGTACTGCACGTCCGCGGACAAAGAGCTTTGCGGGTACAACTGGATGAACTTGCGCGAGGCTTCCACCGCCTCCTGGTATTTGCCCTGTTGATAGAAGGACCACTGGATCCCGTAGAGCGCATCCGGCACCAGGGGATTCTCCGGATGGCGGTTGACAAATTTCTGGTAGGCCTCGACCGCCTCCGGGTATTGCTTGGCGTTGTAATAACAAGTGCCGATCCTGAATTCCGCGTCGATCACAAGATGGCTGGAAGGATACTTGGCGGCCATATCCCGGAAAACCCGGATCGCCTCCGCATAATTGTTCTGCCGGAACCAGGCCCAACCGCTCCAGTACAGCGCCTCACCCGCCAGGGGATGCCGCGGTTGCTCGCGCACCAGGGCCTGCCAGCGGGCGATGGCCTTGGCGAAATCCTCCTGCCGGTAAGCGCTCCAACCGCTTTGGTACAGGGCCTCCGCGTATTCGCGCGTGCCGGGGTAGCGCCCCAGGACGCGGGTATAATATTCCTCGGCCTGCAGATATTTTTTTTGATTGAAGGCGATGTCGCCCAGACGCATCAGGGCATCCGCCTGGACCGGGCCCGCCGGATACAGGAGCAGGATGCGTTTGAACTCCCGCTCGGCGTTCCCGTACTCCTCGGCCCGAAAATAGGTCCACGCAATCCCGGACTGCGCGAGGGCCGCTTCGCGGCTCAACGGGAAGCGGGACAGGACCTCCTGATAGGCGGCCCGTGCCCGCCCATTGTCTCCCTGGCGGTAGTAGGCATCCCCCCGGCGCAACAGGGCTTCGGTGGCCAGGGAACTGTCGGGATAGGCGGCCAGCAAGGCCTCGAAGACGGCGAGTGCCTCTTCCGGCCGCCCCAGCTGCAACTCGCACCATCCCGTCCAAAACATGGCCGGAGGGGCCCAGGGAGTTCGGGGATACGAGGTGTAGACGTCGCGATAGGCCTGGGCGGCCGAGTCGTAGCGTTCCAGCCGGTAGAAGCCATTGCCGATGAGATAGAGCGTCTGCGCGCTCAACTCCGGGGAAGGATTCAACGTCAACAGGCGCTGGAAAAAATTGATCGCCTGGTTCTCCTGCGCCTGTTTCAGCCGGCACCAGCCCGCCGTGTACAGGGCCCGGGCCGCGAATTTGCCATCCGGGAAGCGCAGCACCAGCGTCAGCAGGGTTTTAACGGCTTCGTCGTACTTTTCCTGCCCGGCTTGCGCCTGCCCGAGACGGAGCAGGGCCAGGGGGACGATGGCATGACGGGGAAACTGCTCCACCAGGCCGGCGAACTCGGTCTCGGCTTCCGCCGCCCGCCCCGCCAACAGCAGGGCCACCCCCTTGCCGTAGCGGGCGTAGGGCGCGAGCGCATGCCCGGGAAAGTCCGTCAATAATTTTTGATATGCGTCCAAAGCCTCCCCATAACGCTCCAGGGCGAGCAGGGATTCCGCGCGGTAATACCATGAATCCGGGATGAGGGGGGAGCCGGGAAAGCGCTGCTGGAAATCCGCGAACACCCGATCGGCCAGGGAAAATTGCTCCTGGCTGGCCGAAGTGCCGGTGTTGCCTTCCGCCTCGGCGCGCCCCAGGGCGTAACGGACCCGTCCCAGAGAGTACAATGCAAAGGGTGATAAGTCGGTATGCGGATAGGCCCGCCAATAGGCCTCGAATTCGGTCCCCGCGCTTTCCAGTTGCTGGTCGCGGAAAAGGGATTCGGCCAGCCAATACCGGCTTTGCGGTGTCAGGTAGTGGCCGGGGTGGTCTCTCAGGAAAACCCGCAATTCCCGGATGGCGTCCCCGTACCGTCCGGCCAGGAAAAGGCAGCGGGCCAGGCGGTACCGGGCTTCGGGACGATACAGGCTGAGGGCATAGTAGTCCAGAACCCGGCGGAATCCCTCCTCCGCTTTCGCATACTTCCCTTCCTCGTACCAGCTCTCGGCCCAGAGATACTGGACGTCTCCGGCGCGCGGATGATGCGGATACCATTCGATGAATTTCGTGAATTGGGTGCGCGCCAGTTCGAAGTCATGCTGCTCATACAGTCCCAGGGCCAGGCGGTACATTTGTTCGGCGGGCATCTGCGCCAGCGAAGTGGTCGCGCCGAAAAGGCACAAGGCAGAGGCCAGGAGCAGGCAACGCCCGGATGGATTCATGCCGTCTCCCCGGGGGGCTCGGGCGGAACCGGCTGCCCCTCCTGGCGGCTTTTCCGAGCACGGTGCTTACGCTGCAAATCCACGGCCCATTTCATGCAGGGCGGCATGAACAGCGTGGTCGCCATGCACATCGCCACGATCACTGCGTACAAGTCCGGGGGGATGAGCTTCAACCGCCCGCCGAGCGCGGCGATAATCAGGCCCACTTCTCCTCGGGGCGCCATGCCGACGCCGACGATGAGCGCGCTGTCCCAGCCTTCTTTCAGGACCGCCAGGCCTCCGCCCAGGAGTTTGGTGGCCAGGGCCAGAACCGTCAGAATCACCGCCATGCCCACCACCCGCACATCGCCGAACAAGGTCAGATCCACACCCGCCCCCATGATGACGAAAAATACCGGCACCACCAGGTCCACCAAGGGTTCCATGCTGCGGTGGAGCCCGTATTGGTCCTGGATTTCCGCGAAAATCATCCCCGCCAAAAAGGCTCCGATGATGGCTGCCAAGCCGATGGCTTGGGCCAGGGCCGCAAGGCCCAGGCACACCAGGGCCGCGACGATTACCGGCATGTTGCGGGTCTTCAACCGTCCCAGCAGATGCCCCAGCCGCTTGGTCACCCCGCTCCCCACCAGCACGACCAGGAACACGAAGAGCACGGCCTGGAAAGTGATGGCCAGCAGCTTGGTGGTGGAAAAATCCCCCTGGCTGATGCCGGTGACCAGCGCCAGCACCAGCATGCCCAGGACATCGTCGATGACCGCCGCTCCAAGGATAATCCGGCTTTCGCGGGATTGCAGGAACCGGAGGTCCGACAGGACGCGCGCGGTGATGCCCACCGAGGTAGCGACCATGGCGGCGGCCACGAACAAGGCCGTTTGGATATGGTGGTTGATGGCGAAAACGAAGGCCAGGCCGGCCACAAATGGCAGCACCACGCCCAGCACGGCCACCCAGAAGGAAGCCCGGCCCACTTTGAGCATATCGCTCAAGCGGCTTTCCAAGCCGACTTGAAAAAGCAGAAAAACAACCGCCAGTTCGGACAGGATGAAAAGGATGTTGCTTTCGTGGATCCAGCCCAGCGCATGGGGCCCGATGATCATCCCGATGAGCAGCTCGCCCACCACGGAAGGCTGGTGCCAATGCTCGAAAAGTTCACCCACAATTTTGGCCGCACCCACGATGATGAACAGTTCCAGCAGCGTGGCGGTTAAATTTTCCATGCCTCTCCTCAGGTGCTTGCCGGCCTGGCTACGGCCCCGGGTTTTTCAAAAGATTATGCGCATGAATCCTTCTCTCGTCAATCAAAATGGGGAGCGGGCGGATCCAACGAAAATTCCAAAGAAACCTTCTATTGGATACCGGCCGTCCGGCGGGGTTCCGCGAAAATGCCTTTTTTTCCCGGACGAAGCGCCGCCGGGGGCGGTGGAATTAAGCCGTCGAACCGGAGGTGGGCAGATGAAAACGGTTTTGCAGAAGCCAATGGATCAAACGGCCGACCTCGGCGCGTGATTTCAAGTAATAACTGGCCTTGGTCTTGCCGATGCGTTTTTCGTTCCCGACCACCACACCCATGCCTTCCCGTCCCATGAAACCGAAAATTTCTTCATCGCTTTCATCGGTGCCGACATACACCACCAACGGCCGGCGGCGGGGCGAGGCAAATTTATTCCATAAAAACATCGCGGCGCGGCCTTTGCCCCAGCCGACCCGGGGCCTCAAGGTCAACTCGTAATTTTTTTCCTGCAGGGTGAACGTATCCATGACCGGTGTCCACAGCTCCTCCATCACCAGCCGGGCGCGTCGCTGGTCGGCGGGCTTGGCCTGGGCCAGGTTGACCACCAAAGACAAACCGCGGTCTTCGTATTTAACCTCCTGGAAATCCGCCAGGCGTCTTTTCAGGGTCTGCGACATCTTGACCAGAGCCTGACTGGTGCGCTTGGCTTCGGCGTGCACGACATTCAGGTCAGGGCCGAAAATTTCCAAACCGTTGTTGGCGATGAAATAGATCCCCGAAAAACCCACCAATTTCTTCAATACTTCGAGGGCATGGTCGCTGAGAATGATCAGGGTAAGAAAGGAAAATTCCGAAAGCTCCCGCAACTGTTCCCGCAAGTCGGAAGGCAGAGGCGTCCCGGCGCCCCCGGCTTGGGTTTTGACGATGCTGTCGTAACTCAGAAACAGCAGCAGCCGGGTCCCGGCCTCCAGCCGCTGTTGGACTCCGGTTAAAATGGGTTTATTCAGCAGCCATTTCATAGCCAAATCTCATCTCCCGCGGAACTCGGCACGCCTTTTAGCATAACACAAAACACCTGAAATCAACAGGGTTTTCCCAGCACGCGGGCCTTGTCGTACAGCCTGCTTTCCACTTCCGCCAACAATTCGATATCTTCCCGGTTGTAGAGCAGGAGCTTCCGGAGGGCAGCGGCATCTCCCCGCATTTGCCACTCCGACCAGAGTCGCATGGCTTCGAGTCCGTCCACGCCTTCGGATTGGCGACGCAGGCCCAGCTGCCGTTCCACGGCTTTCAAGCCGCCCTTGAGGGATAAGCGCCAGCAGAAATACATCAAATCCTGGTGCGCGAAAAGGGTTTTCAGGTCCAGACCCAGCCGCCGCTTGATCACGGGCAGGTCGAAACGGGCTCCGTTGTAGGTCTTGATCAGCTCCACCTCCCGCAGGGCCTCCAGCAGATTGCGGGCCGTCGCCTCCGGTCCCACCAGTTGACGGGTTCCCCAACGGGGCCGGAAGAGGCCAATCACGGTGATTTCCCCGGCATAGGAGGTTTCGATGTCCAGGTAGGCCGCGCGGGCTGGCATGGTCACCCTTTAGAGCATTCGCCGGTTCAGCCAATGCTGGAAGAAAACATCCTGGATGGCATACGCATCATCGCTTTTTTCCAAGATCTGCATGGCCAGCAGGCGTCCCAGGGATTTCTGTACCGTGGAAAAGCTTCCCAAATTGTGTTGGAGCAGGTAATCCTTGGAAAATATCTTTTTGCCACCCGCCGAAGCCACCGCACGCAACAGGTTCTTTTGATGCAGGGATAGATCCCGCCAAAGAAAAGTATAGAACACCGCATGGGTTTCCAGAATGGCCTCCAGCGTGTGGGTCAGGTTCTTCACCGAAATCACCTTGCTCGTGTGTCCGAGATTCCATAGTTCCCGGCAAATCAACTGGGTAAAGTGCGGATGGCCCCGCGAAAGCCTGAGGATTTCATCGATGACCGCTTCCTCGATGCGGTAACCCGTGTTCTCAAACCTGGTTTTAATGAAGGCCTTCAGATAGCGTTCCTCGATCTTGGCCAAGGGAAGATGCACGAAGCCGGCGAGGTCTTTTTCGGGATAGGGCTCGAGGCTGATCAGCAGATAACCAACGCGGGTGTGGGCACGGGCGATGATTTTGATACTTTGCCGCAGTTCATCGGGCAGATTGCCCCCCGCCGTGATTTCATCCAGGCAAACGATGCAAGGCCGCTTTTTGTACTCGGAAGTCAATTGGGAAAGCTCTAAAAGCGCTTGCGCCACGGCGGTATGATCATGCGCGCGGGTCAGGTCGATGGACAATTCCCCGTTCTTATCGATTTTCAACACCAGCAATTTCTTGATATCCTCTTTCAGGATGTCCACGAAGCTGTGGAGTTCCTTGGTTTGTCGAAAAGCGGAACGCAGCAGTTCGGCTAAAAAAACCTCCATGAAACGGGGCAAGGAATAAGCATAATCGAAATCCACGTAGACCGTAATATTCCCCCGACGCTCAAATTCGGCCATCACCCTCCGGGCCAGGGACGACTTCCCGGAATATCGCGGTCCGGTCAGCAAGACGTTATGACCCACCATGAGCTCCGAGACCAGTAATTCCCTCTCACGGTAGCGGTCGGTAAAAAAATCGTTGCTGACGGCTTCCCCATAACGGAATGGATTGGGAATCAAGGTCGGCACCTCAGGTTCCGCTGATTATACCGGGAGGTATAATATCGCGGACCACATTGTTTGTCAAGACCCGCGTAAAAAAAAGGCTGCCCTCATAGAGGGCAGCCTGACAAATTTCTATTCAGAAGGATTTGGTTACTTGCTCAAGACTTTCGTTTTCAGATCTTTGCTGACTCGAAAACGAATGACGGTCTTGGCTGGCACTTTTACCATCGCGCCGGTTTGCGGATTGCGTGCCATCCTGGCTTTGCGGTTCCGAACAGAGAAAATGCCCAAACCCTGAAGTTTGTACTTTTTCTCCTTTTTGAGCACTTTAGCGAGCAGGTCATTCTGCGCATCGAGGACGTTGGTGATATCTTTCTTCTTAAGCCCTGTGGCGCTGACCAGCTTGTTAAGCATTTCACTCTTCGTTAGCACTTTTTTCACCTCCTTTTACTCTAATTTTTGAGAAGGTTGCCAAAGGAGTCTTTACTTCTCTAAGCATGAATTATAAACGGACACTATATTTTGTGCAAGTATTTTTTCATTTCCCTGCATATTGTGGCCCGTATCTGGGGTTGCATTAAAAAAAACTGTTATGGGTTGTGGTTTACGTCAATTCTATTCATTTCAATAGAATAATTCGCAAACTTCTACGCGCAGTGCGCCGTTGGGAAACCGTTCAAGTTCCCGGCGAATTCACCTCATCGGCCTCAAGGCTGGAAATCGCCCTAGCGATTTACTTTTTCTCCATGACCCTTCCGCAGCAATAAATAGCCCTTTCGGTCAGGCCCCATTTATCCACGCTCAATTCACGGCCGCATTCGTAACAGACCACACGGTCCTTCGCGGTCGCGGGATTTTTCGTGCCTTTCACTGCGGCTTTCCGTGCGGGCTTTTTGGCTGATTTCTTTCGGGCGACTTTTTTCTTGGTCATCGGTCTTCTCCCTTCGAACCTGATTGTGAATACCCCGACCCCCGCGGCGATGAATTAATTATAAATTTCCCCATGGGAATAGCCAACCCATAATTCACTTTTTTTATCGCTCGCGGTCTGCCTGGAACGCGTCGGGTATCAGCTGGGGGGCTGTCTGCGGGGATAGCGCGATGACATCGAAACGGCAGGGCCGTTTCGCCAGGCCCGGATGCGACTGTAAATAATGCTGCGCCGTGCGCACGATGTGCCGTTGTTTTGCTCGGGTGACCGCCTCCGCCGGGAAACCATAGCTCAAGCCGGACCGTTGTTTGACTTCGATGAAACACAGTACGCCCCCGCTTTCCGCGATGATGTCGATCTCTCCCGCGGGGCAGCGGTAATTTCTTTCGCGCAGGCGATAGCCGTGCGCCGCCAGGTACCGGGCAGCCAGGTCTTCTCCGCTCTTGCCGGCGGGATGCATGCTCAGGGCAGGGAGAACGACTGCTGCGCGATGGGCTGGAAACTGCGGCGGTGCAATTCACAAATACCGTGGGCCCGGATCGCCTCCAAATGCTCGACCGTGCCATAGCCTTTATGGCGGCCAAAGCCCCACTGGGGATACAGGGAATCATAATCCTCCATGATGCGGTCACGCGTGACCTTGGCGACAATGGAGGCGGCCGCGATCGACAGGCAAAGACCGTCTCCGTTCACCACGGCTTCGCCGGAATGGGCCCACTGGGGTTTTCGATTTCCGTCAATGAGGAGGTAATCCGGAGGTTGGGCCAGGCTTTCCACGGCGCGGCGCATGGCCAGAAAAGTAGCTTCGAGGATATTCAGGCGATCGATGCCGGCGGCATCCACGAGGCCGATGCCAATGCCGAGAGCGTGTTCGTGAAGCAGCATGTATAAATCCCGGCGTTTGGCCGGGGTCAGTTTTTTGGAATCCCGGACTTCATGGAACCCGCGGGGTTGTTCCGGCAGGATGACGCAGGCTGCCACCACCGGTCCGGCCAGAGGTCCCCGTCCCGCTTCGTCGATGCCGCCGATCTTGCGAAATCCCAAGGCCTGCGCGGCCAGTTCATAAGACAACCGGCCTGCAATATCCTGCGGCACCTCTGGTCGGGAGAAAGCCATACCCACCCCGGGAAAAAGGATATACCGAACCGTTCCCTTCCCTTCGGTCCCGCCCATGCATTCCGGAACAGGCAACCGCAAGAGAAAACCGCCGCTTAAGCCTCCACCGGTTCCGCCGGGACCGCGGCATTGGCAGCCTTGGCCTCGGCTTCACGTGCGGCCGCCTCGGCGGCGGCCTCGAGCGCGGACCGGGTTTGCTCTTCTTCCAAGGCCTTCCGATCGGCTTCCTGGATTTGCAACAATTTCTCACGCTGCAATTCCCGGATGCGCGAATGCTTGCCCGTCTTGGTCCGGAGATAATACAATTTGGCCCGGTGGACTTGTCCGCGCTTAACGATTTCCAATTTGGCGATCAAGGGAGAATGGAGGACGAACGTTCGTTCAACGCCGACTCCCGAGGCGATCCGGCGGACCTTGAAGGTCTCGCGGATGCCATCGCCCCGGCGGCCGATGACCACGCCTTCGAAGACCTGAATTCGCTCTTTTTCGCCTTCCTTGATCGTCAAGTGCACCTTCACGACGTCGCCCGCCGAAAAAGTGGGAATACGCTTGGATTTAAAATAAGCTTTCTCAATGGATGCCAGTATTGCTCCCCGGTTCATTCCCCTTGCCTCCTGCTTTTCCTGCCACGCCGTCGCATCTGCGTTAGCTCTGGAAGGATATTCTTGCCGGTCGCCTGCGGACCCAGCCGCGCGAATAAATCCGGCCTTTTTTCCAAGGTACGACGCACCTGCTGCCCCCGCCGCCACGCCAGGACCTTGCCATGGTCGCCGGTCAGCAATTCCTTGGGTACGCTCCAACCGCGGTACCGCGGCGGACGCGTGTAGTGGGGATAATCCAAAAACCCCCGTGAAAACGAATCTTCCGCCGCCGAATCCGCGGCTCCCAAGACGCCCGGAACCAGTCTCACGGCGGCATCCACAACCACCGCAGCCGCAGGCTCGCCGCCCGACAGCACGAAATCCCCGATCGAGATCTCGCCGTCGCAGAGATGCTGGGCCACCCGCTCGTCCACGCCTTCGTATCGCCCGCAAATCAGCGTGAAACGTCCCACTCTGCTGAGCTGCCGGGCGAAATTTTGATCGAAGCGCCGCCCCGTAGGCGAGAGTAAATAAATTTTACCCGTGCCTCCGCTTCGTCGAACCGCGAGCAAGGCCCGGGCGATCGGTTCGATTTTCAAGACCATGCCCCGGCCGCCCCCGTAGGGTTTATCGTCGGCCGTGCGGTGGCGGTCCCGGGTGTAATCCCGAATGTTGACCAGGTGCGGGCGGAAAAGACCCTTCTCCACGGCCCGCCGCAAAATGGAGTGGCCGAAGGCGGTCTCCAGGAGCTCCGGAAAAAGCGTCAGCACGTTCACCGTCAACGGCCGGCGAGGCGTCATGCCTCCAACCCCTTCGGCAAGCGGACGCGCATCCGCCCCCGTTCCAGATCAACCTCTAAAACCACGGACTTGACAGCCGGCAATAAAAGCTCCCCAGCCGGGCCTTGGACCGCGTAGATGTCGTTGGCGCCCGTCCGGTAAACCTCCGCGATTCTTCCGAGCGGCTGGCCGCTCTCGGTTTCGACCAGCAAGCCGACCACCTGGTCGATAAAATAGGAGCCGCGCGGCAACACCGGTCGTTCACGCGCCGGCAGGGCCAGATGGCCGTGGCTCAAAGCCCCGGCTTGTTCACGCGTGGCGAAGCCCGCAAATCTGACCAGATAATGGTCGCCACCCGAGCGCAGCTGATCCACCCGCAACCTCCGCCAGGCGCCTCGCGCTGCTCCCTGCCACCACATTTCCCGCAAACCTTCGAAGCGCCCGGGCACATCGCTGACGGAAAAGAGCCGCAACTCGCCGCGGATGCCGTGCGGTGCGCCCAACCTGCCGATCACCACCATCTCGTCGGTCGGTTCGGAAGGCATGGGCCGTCCACATCACTCCTGGACAACCAAGGTTACTTTGCTTTTCGCCTTGGCGGAGGCGGCGGCCAGCACGTTGCGGATCGCCTTGATGGTCCGGCCCTGGCGGCCGATGACCATACCCAGGTCTTCCTTGGCCACGGTCAATTCAATCACCTGGCCGTTGTCTCCCTGGCGTTCCTCCACCCGGACCGCCTCGGGATGTTCGACCAAAGCCTTGGCGAGAAATTCGATCAGCGCCTTCACGACTACCGACTCGCGGACGCCGGCTTCGCCCCCTTGGTCAGCAGGCCTTTCTGAATAAATAGGCGCTTCACGGAAGGCGAAGGCAGCGCTCCCTTGGCCAGCCAGGCGCTCGTCTTCGGTTCATCCAGATCCAACCAAGCGGGTTTGCGCAGGTTGTCATACACGCCCAATTGCTCGATGCAACCATGCGGCCGTCTTGAATCCGTGACGACGATTCTCCAGAAAGGCTTGTGGGGGGCTCCCCGGCGAAGCATTTTAATGATGGTGGACATAACCCTCCGGCACGCTCCTCATCCGCGCGGTCCGCGCAAAATTGATGATTCGAATGGAGCCGATGACCAGACTCGAACTGGTGACCCACGGTTTACGAAACCGTTGCTCTACCAACTGAGCTACATCGGCAAGATGAACGGGATTTTAACCCGACAGAACCTCATGGTGCCGCAAGGCGGAATCGAACCGCCGACACAAGGATTTTCAGTCCTCTGCTCTACCGACTGAGCTATCGCGGCGTAGGGTGGGCCGCCGGGAAACGCTAAGGATAAACGGGTTTTTCCGGAGTGCCCGAAAACCGCAACACGGGTTTTTCCCTCGAAAACGCCAAATAATATCAAAGTTCCAAGTGGGTGTCAACTCTTTCCTGTGTAATTCTCGGGAGGAATTACTGATTGGCACCGTGACATTTTTTGTATTTTTTTCCGGAGCCGCAGGGGCAAGGATCATTCCGGCCGATTTTGGGCTGTTGGCGGCGGACGGGCTCCGTCCGCGCCGGGCCGCCGGTCGGCACCGCCTGGGTCATATCCCGTGGCCCCGAGGGAGGCATGCCCGGGAACACGCCTGCCGGCACGGCAGCGGGCTCGGGGGGGGCGGTGGAACTGGGCGCCACGAATTCCGGCCGCGATTCCTGCCAGCGGGAGGGCGAACTGGAGCGGCGGCCAAACGGCTGGGACTGCTGGCTCACGGCCTGGACTTTCAGCAGAAACTGGATGACCTCCTGTTTGATCCTCAGGATCATGGCCGCGAACATTTCAAACCCTTCGCGCTTGTATTCCAGCAGCGGGTCCCGTTGACCGTAAGCCCGCAGGCCGATGCCCTCCTTCAGTTTGTCCATGTCGTACAGGTGTTCCTTCCACCTCTGGTCCACGATCTGCAACAGCAGGCCCCGCTCCAGCTGGCGCATGATTTCCGGCCCCATGAGATTTTCCTGCCGGGCAAATCCCTCCAGCACCTGGCGCTGGAACTCCTCGGAAAGCTTGGCCCGGGTGAGACCCTGGATTTCCTCGGGGGTGTAGGCGAATTCCACCTTATACTGGCGGCCCCAGGCCTTGAGGGTTTCCCAATCCCATTCCTCGGGATAGACTTTCTCCGGGGTTAATTCCGGCAGCGCATCCACCGCGACGCTCTCGACCATGCCCAGGATGTGTTCGTGCAGGTCTTCGCCTTCCAGGACGCGGGTGCGTTCCTCGTAAATCACGGTCCGCTGCTTGTTCATCACATCATCGTATTCGAGCAAGTGCTTGCGGATGTCGAAGTTGTGGCCTTCCACCGTGCGTTGGGCGCGCTCCAGGGCCTTGGTAATCCAGGGATGCTCAATCACTTCGCCCTCGCGCAAGCCCAGGCGCTGCATCAAGCCGCTGATCCGCTCGGATCCAAAGATCCGCATGAGGTCGTCTTCCAAGGAGACATAGAACCGCGAGGCGCCGGGGTCCCCCTGGCGGCCGCTGCGCCCGCGCAGCTGGTTGTCGATGCGCCGGCTTTCGTGGCGTTCGGTGCCAATGACGTGCAGTCCGCCCAAATCCCTGACGCCCTCCCCCAGGACGATGTCCGTGCCGCGGCCCGCCATGTTGGTGGCAATGGTCACCGCGCCCTTTTGGCCCGCCTGGGCGATGATTTCAGCCTCGCGCTGGTGGTGCTTGGCGTTGAGCACCTGGTGGGGAACGCCCTGCCGTTTCAACAGCGCCGAGAGTTTTTCGTTTTTTTCGATGGACACCGTGCCGACCAGAAGCGGACGGCCGCGCTGGTGATTCTCCTTGATCTCCTGGGCCACGGCGTTGAATTTTTCGTTTTCGGTGCGGTAGATCTGATCCCCATAGTCCGTCCGGATCATGGGGCGGTTGGTGGGCACCACGACGACATCCAGTTTGTAGATTTCGGCGAATTCCTCGGCTTCCGTATCCGCCGTCCCGGTCATGCCGGACAGTTTCTCATACAGGCGGAAATAGTTCTGGAAGGTGATGGTGGCCAGCGTCTGGTTCTCGCGCTGGATGCGCACGTTCTCCTTGGCCTCGAGCGCCTGGTGCAGCCCCTCGGAAAAGCGGCGTCCGGGCATGAGGCGGCCGGTGAACTCGTCGACGATAATGACCTGATTGTCGTTGACGACATAGTCCCGGTCGCGCTTGAACAGGACATGGGCCTTGAGGGCCTGGTTGACATGATGCAGGATCTCCACGTTTTCGGGGTCGAACAGGTTGCCCAAGGCCAAAAGTTTTTCCGCGCGGGACACTCCTTCTTCGCTGAGCACCACGGTGCGGCTCTTTTCATCCACCGTGAAATCCGTGGCCGCGTTCAGGCGCGGGATGATTTTATCAATGCGGTAATACTTGTCGGTGGAATCTTCCGCCGGTCCGGAGATGATCAGAGGGGTGCGCGCCTCGTCGATCAATATGGAGTCCACCTCGTCCACGATGGCGTAATGGAGCTTGCGCTGCACGCGTTCGTCCGGATGCACGGCCATGTTGTCCCGCAGGTAATCGAACCCGAACTCGTTGTTGGTCCCGTAGGTGACGTCACAGGCATAGGCGGCCGAACGTTCGGCCGAATTCAGGCCGTGCTTGATGCAGCCCACGGTCAGGCCGAGGAAACGGTAGATTTCCCCCATGCCCCGGAAATTTCCGATTCCCAATGAATCGCGTTCCGCCAGATAATCGTTGACGGTGATGACGTGCACGCCTTTGCCGGTCAGGGCATTGAAATACACCGGCAGGGTGGCCACGAGCGTCTTGCCTTCCCCGGTTTTCATTTCCGCGATCTTGCCCTGATGGAGGACGAGGCCTCCCATCAGTTGCACGTCAAAATGGCGGAGGCCCAGGGTCCGCACGGATGCCTCCCGCACGACGGCGAAGGCTTCGGGCAGCAGCTCGTCCAAGGAAGCCCCCTGCCGGAGACGCTCCCTGAATTCGTCGGTCTTGGCCCGCAACTGTTCATCCGACAGGGATTTCAAGGACGGTTCCAGGGCGTTGATTTGCTCCACCACCGGCAGCATCTTCTTGACGTCCCGGTCGGACTTGGTGCCGAATATTTTGGTCAAAATCGAATTGCTCATGGACGCTCCTTCAGGTTGGCACGCGCGACGCGTATCATGCGCCCGTGTCGTCCTTCCCCTCGGCCAGGGCCCGGGTCATGCGTTCCAGTCCCGCCTGAAGCTGGCCGAGGGAGGCGGCATAGGAAATACGAAGAAAATCCTCCGCGCCGAAGGCCGACCCGGGCACGACCGCGACCCGCGCGGCCTCCAGCAGGTAGTCCGCCAGCTGCAGCGTCGTGGAGACCCGCTGTCCCCGATAGACCTTGCCCAGCAAGCCATAGACATTGGGGAATACGTAGAAGGCCCCCTCGGGCTTGCGGCAGGTGACGCCCGGAATGGCATGGAGGCGATCGACCACGAAATCCCGGCGTTCCGCAAAGGACCGCACCATTTCCGGCAGCTCCAGGGCCGGTTGCGTAAGCGCCGCCAAAGCGGCTTTCATGGCGATGCTGGTCGGATTGCTGGTGGAGTGGCTTTGCAGTTTGCCCATCGCGGAGATGACTTCCGCCGGACCAGCGGTATACCCGATGCGCCAACCGGTCATGGCGAAGGACTTGGACACGCCGTTGACGACGGCCGCATTTTCGCGGCTTTCCGGAAACGCCTTCAACGCCGAGGTCTGTTGGACCCCGTCATAGACCAGGTGTTCGTAGATTTCGTCGGAAATCACGAACTGTTTCTTGGACGTGGCCACTTCCATGAGGTCCCGCAACTCCGTTTCCGTGTAGACCGTTCCGGTCGGATTGGAAGGCGAATTTAAAATGAGGACCTTGGTTTTGGCCTTGATTCGGCGGCGGAGGATGGCCGGGCTGAGTTTGAAGCCCGCCCGCTCCGCGGTTTTCAGGATGACGGGTTTTCCTCCGGCAAGTTTGACTGCTTCCGGATAGGTAACCCAATACGGCGCGGGGATCAGCACTTCATCGCCGGGATTGATGAGCACCTGCAGAAGATTATAGATGGAGTGTTTGGCGCCGCAGTTGATGATGACCTCCTTGGAGGTATAATCCAGTCCGTTCTCACGGCGCAATTTCTCGCAAACCGCCTCCTTCAGTTCCGCCGAACCCGAGGCAGGGGTGTATTTCGTGTACCCCGCCTGGATGGCGGCAATGGCCGCCTCCTTGATGTATCCCGGGGTATCGAAATCCGGTTCACCGGCCCCGAAATTGATGATATCCTGCCCTGCCGCCCGCAATTGCTTGGCTTTGGCATCGATCGCCAGCGTTGGCGAAGCGGATACCTGCCTGATCCGGCGTGATAATTGCATGCGGTCTCCCCCTCTCAGCGGTTCGGGTACATCCCTTCCAAACTAAACCGGGATACTAGCATAATCAACCGCACAAGTAAAGCCTGCAGGGGAGCCGGAAAAACGGGGCGGGGAGAGTGAATCCGGGGCGGCGCGTTTCAGCCGCGAGCGGAGAATTCCGAGAGATAGCGGTCCGCCATCATGGCCGCGGCGGCGCCTTCCCCGGCCGCCACCACGATTTGCTTCAGCACATTGGCACGACAATCGCCGGCGGCGAAAACGCCGGGCTGGCTGGCCGCAAAATTCGGCTGGGTTAGAATGTACCCGTCGGGATCGGTGTCCAGCAGGCCCCGGACGAATTCCGTCTGCGGGGTTAAACCCACGAAGATGAACACGCCGCGCACCGGAAGCTCGCGGCAGGCGCCTCCGCCGCGGGGTTCCAGCCGCAGGCTCTGGACCGCCGAATCCCCCCGGATTTCCCGGGGTACATAGGGCGTCAGGACCTCGATTTTGGGATGCCGCAGAACTTGCTGCTGGATGACGTGGTCCGCCCGGAACTGCTCGCGTCGGTGCACCAGGTATATTTTTGAGGCGAAACGGGTCAAAAACTCCGCTTCCTCCAAGGCCGTGTTTCCGCCCCCGATCACCGCCACCGGCATGTCCCGGAAAAACGCCCCGTCGCAGGTCGCGCAATACGACACCCCGCGTCCATGATAGGTATCTTCCCCGGGGATGTGCAACCGCCTCGGCTTCGCTCCCGTGGCCAGAATCAGGGCCCGGGCCTGAAGGTCGCCGTCCGGCGTCACCAAGCGGTGGAGAACTCCGGGGATCCAGGCCGTAACCTGCCGGGTGAGGATGGGAAGGTCGTGTTCCCGCGTTTGTTCCACCATGCGCAGCATCAACTCGGCGCCGTTGACGCGGGGCAGGCCCGGATAATTATCCACCCGCCAGGTGGTCATGGCCTGTCCCCCCGGAGCCGTTTGTTCCAGCAGCACAGTGCTCCGTCCCGCGCGGGCGGCGTACAAACCCGCCGTCAATCCGGCGGGGCCTCCGCCCACGATGGCCACCTCGAAACTCAAAGCTTCTCCGGCCTGCTCCGCCGTCACGGCCTGGTGTCCGCTTCCCGCAGAATTTTTTCCGCGGATTCCGCCAGTTGGGTTCTGCTGCACACGCCCACGATCTGGTCCACCAGTTGTCCTTGTTTGAAAAAAAGCAGCGAGGGGATGGAACGGATGGCGAAGCGGCTGGCGGTACTATGGTTGTCGTCGACGTCGAGTTTGACCACTTTCAGGCGGCCGGCATACGTCCGGGCCAGGTCCTCCACCGCGGGCGCAAGCATCCGGCAGGGCCCGCACCAGGCAGCCCAAAAATCCACCACCACGGGAATGCGGCTTTTCAGGACTTCCGCTTCAAAAGATTGGTCGTTGACTTCCGGCAGCATCTCCAAAACCACCTTTCCAGCCTCCTCCGGCGCCGGCCCGGGGCCGGCGGGCGGGAAGGCCTGACCCGTATTAGGGCATCCAGATCCGCAACAGCACGTATCCGACCGCAAGCAGGCCGTAGGTGAGGCCTGCGATGCGCAACTGGCAGCGCCAGGAACAGGACGGCTCCTCGGTCCGGGGAGCCGGTGGGGGCAGGGGCGTTTTTCTCGGCATGGAAGTTCAGGTCAAATTCGAAAGCTTGAATTTTTCATGGATGGCCCGAACGGCCTCTTCCACCAGGCTTTCGGCCACGATGCAGGAGATCTTGATCTCCGAGGTGGAGATCATCTGGATGTTGATGCCTTTTTCCGCCAGGGCCTCAAACATGGCCGCGGCCACACCGGAATGCGTGCGCATGCCGACGCCGATCACGCTGACCTTGCCGACCTTGTCATCGGCCTGGAAGCCCTTCGCCCCCACTTCCTGCACGATTTTTTCCACCACGGTCTTGGCCCGGGGCAGGTCCGCCTCCGAGACCGTGAAAGAAATATTGGTCGTGCCTTCCTCCGAGATGTCCTGGACGATCACGTCAATGTTAATGTTCTCGACGGCCAGCCGCCCGAAAATCTTGGCCGCGACGCCGGGGCGGTCCGGAACCCATAGGATCGTTAATTTCGCTTCCTGCTTGGTATAGGTCACGCCCGAAACGACGACGCCTTCCATATGTTTGACCTCCTCCATGATCAGCGTTCCCTGGTCGGGCTTGGTGCTGGAACGCACGTGCAGGATAATCTGGTTTTTTTTGGCGAATTCCACCGAGCGGTTGAATAAAACCTGGGCGCCGAGACTGGCCATCTCCAGCATTTCATCGTAGGAAACGGAACGCAGTTTGGAGGCCGTGGGCACGATGCGCGGGTCCGCCGTGTACACGCCGTCCACGTCTTTGTAAAACTCGCATACTTTTGCCGCCAGGGCCGATGCCAGGGCCACGGCCGTCAGGTCCGAGCCCCCGCGGCCCAGGGTCGTGATTTCCTCCTCTTCGGTCTCGCCCTGGAACCCGGCGACGATGACCACTTTCTCAAGCCGCAGGGCCTTCTGAATCTTCTCCCCGCCCATCTTGACGATGCGCGCCCGCGTGTGGGCATCGCTGGTCACGATTCCCACCTGCGGCCCCGTGAAGGAAATGGCGTCGCAGCCGAGGGATTTCAGGGCGATGGCCATCAAGGCGATCGACTGCTGCTCGCCCGTGGCCAGCAACATGTCCAGTTCCCGCTCGTCCGGAGATTCGGCGATGGCCTTGGCCTTGGCGAGCAATTCGTCCGTCATATCCCCCGGGGCGGACACAACCACCACGACGTCATGGCCCTTGTGTTTGGTTTCAACAATGCGGTGCGCGACCGCCTTCATTAATTCGGGGGTGGCCAGAGTGGCGCCCCCGAATTTCATGACAATGAGGTCTCCCACCTGTTCAGCCTCCGTTCGCCCTGCCGGGATTGCGGCTCATGGGTGCGCCGGCGGGCCGCCCGGGCCGGCGGCCTCATCCTCCGGCGTCCTGCCGAGAATCAGGTAATCCATCAGCCGCCAGCCCGCCTCCACGTGGTAGCCGCGCGCCTTCGCTTCGGCTTCACTGTAGGCCGCCGCGCCGTTGGCCCGGCCGCCGGGCTGGTAGAGAATGAAGGGCACCGGTTCGTCCGCGTGCGTGCGCATATCCAGCGGCGTGGGATGATCGGGCAGCACCAGGATGCGGAAATCCTCCCGGCCTTGCAGGCCCTGAAGGATCGTTCCCACCACCAGACGGTCGAAGTCCTCGATGGCGCGGACTTTCCCGGCGACGTCGCCGTTATGTCCCGCCTCGTCCGGCGCCTCCACGTGCACGAAGACAAAATCCTGTTTCTTCAGGGATTTCAGGGCCGCTTCGGCTTTGCCCACGTAGTTGGTATCCAGGTATCCCGTCGCGCCCGGAACCTGGATGACCTGCAGTCCGGCGTAAATGCCGATCCCCTTGACCAAATCCACCGCCGAGATGACGGCCCCGCCGAGTCGATACCGGTCCGCGAACGTCGGCATGCTGGGTTTTTTCCCCTGGCCCCACAGCCAGATCATGTTGGCGGGGGGCTTGCCTTCCCGGCGGCGCTCGCGGTTCACTTCGTGACCCTCCAGGAGGAATTTCGAGTCCTCCATGAGCCGAATGATTTCCTTGTGGCGCGGTCCCTGGGGCATGCTCCCGGCGATCTCCCGCCCGCTGATGTCGTGGGGCGGCGTGCAGCGGGCGTCCAAGGGACCGCTCCTCCACACCACCAGATGCCGGTAGCTCGTCCCCAGGTAAAATGAGACCTTTTTGTCCCCGAGCTTTTGTCCCAGGAGCTTGATCAGGGGTTTGGCCTCTTCCGTGGTGATATGCCCGCTGGAATAATCGGACATTTTGCCATCGAGAATGGTGACCAAATTGGCGCGGAAGGCAACATCGCTGGGAGCGAGTTCCACGCCGATATTCGCGGCTTCCAGGGGTGCGCGCCCGGAATAATAGCGCGTGGGATCATAGCCCAAGACGCTCAAATTGGCCACATCCGAACCAAGTGGAAAACCCGGCAACAGGGTGTGGGCGGTTCCCAGAATCCCATGAGCGGCCAGAAAATCGAGGTTCGGCGTCGATGCCGCCTGCAGGGGTGTGCGGTCGCCCAGGGCGGGGTGAGGATGATCGGCCATGCCGTCCCCGACGAGCAGGATGAATTTCATGGTCAAGGCCTCGATGATCTTTTTTTCGTTAATCCCATGGCCTTGAGGACCGACTGCATTTGCGCCTTGCAGGTCTTGGGCGCAACGGTCTCGGCAACGGCGCGGTCCGGGTCCTTCAAGCCATGGCCGGTCAGGATGCATACGGCCGTGCCGGCCGTATCGCCGGATCTCCGACGGAAGAATCCGGCGCGCGCCATTTTCATGAAACCCGCGACCGAGGCTGCGGATGCGGGCTCGCAAAAGACGCCTTCCACGGCGGCCAGGTGTTGATAGGCGGCCAGAATCTGGGCGTCGGTCACCTTGCCGATCACACCCCCGGATTCGTCGCGCGCGGCCACGGCCTGCCGCCAGGAGGCCGGATTTCCGATTTTGATCGCGGTGGCGATGGTTTTGGGGTTCCGGATCGGGTGCCCGCTGACAATGGGTGCGGCCAGGGCAGCTTGCCAGCCCATCATTTTCGGAAGCCCTGAAATTTTTCCGCGCTGCCGATATTCCCGGTACCCCTTCCAGTAGGCCGTGATATTGCCCGCGTTCCCCACCGGAATGAAATGAAAATCCGGCTGCACTCCGCCCAACTGTTCCACGATTTCGAAAGCGCCTGTTTTCTGGCCTTCAATTCTATATGGATTTAATGAATTAACGAGAGTTATGTTGTGTTTTTGAGATATTACTTTAACAAGCTCCAAGGCTTGATCGAAGTTGCCTTCAATGGCGATGATTCTGGCTCCATGGACCATGGCTTGCGCCAGTTTGCCCATGGCGATGGCTCCCTTGGGCAGGATGACATAGCAGGCGATCCCGGCGCGGGCGGCGTAAGCCGCGGCCGAGGCGGAAGTATTTCCAGTCGAGGCGCAGATGACCGCTTTCGCGCCCGCCTCCTTGGCCTTGGAAATCGCCAACGTCATGCCTCGGTCCTTGAAAGAACCGGTCGGATTGGCGCCCTCGTACTTCAGATAGACCCGCAGGTCCGTGCCCGTCATTTTTCCCAGAGAAACGGAGGGAAGCAAGGGAGTATCCCCTTCCTGCAAGGATACCACCGGCGTTTTCGCGGTGACGGGCAGAAATTCCCGGTATTTTTCAATCAGGCCTTGTTTAAGCATGGAGATCTTCCACCCGGATGACCAAAGTCGGCTGCATCACCACCGGGATCTTGTCGATGATGTCAACCGCCGCGCGGATATTTTCCTCGCGCGCCTCGTAGGTCATGATGACGATGGGAACCATGTCTCCTTCGCGCCTGGCTTTCTGGATGACGGAGGCGATGGAAATTCCTTTCTGCCCCAGGATGCTGGAAATCTTGGCGATGACCCCGGCTTCATCCCGGACATTGAACCGGAGGTAATAGGGAGAAACCAGTTTGGCGAAGGGCATGATCTTCAGTTTGCCGTCCCGGTTCGGGAGGTAATACACGCTGGGGACCTTTCCTGCGACCTGCATGTGGATATTCCGGGAGATGAAGATGATATCCGATACCACCGCCGAAGCGGTGGGCATCTCGCCCGCCCCTTTGCCGTAAAACATGACGGGGCCCACCGCGTCCCCTACGATGTAAATGCCGTTGTAGACGCCCTGGACCGACGCCAGCAAGTGATCCGAGGGAATCAGCGTCGGATGCACCCGCACCTGCACCCGTCCCTCCGGAGTCTGGCGGGCGATCCCCAGCAATTTGATGACCCGGTCAAATTCCTCGCGGGCATAGACAATATCCTGGGTGGTGATGCGGGTGATGCCCTCCACAAAGACATCCTGGGGGTGGACCCAGCGTCCAAAAGCCACGGAGGCCAGGATCACCAGCTTGTGCAGGGTGTCGATGCCCTCCACATCCAAGCTCGGATCCGCCTCCGCGTACCCTTGCTGTTGGGCTTGCAGCAGGGCCGCCTGATATTCCCGGCCCCGTCCCATCTCCGTCAGGAGGTAATTGGCCGTTCCGTTGATGATGCCGTAGATCCCCTGGACGTGGTTGGCGGCCAAGCCGTCGTTCAGCGCCTGGACGATGGGGATCCCGCCTCCCACCGAGGCCTCGAAATAAATTTCAGCCGAAGATTCCAGGGCGGTGTGATGGATCTCGTCCCAGTGTTTGGCCAGCAAGGCCTTGTTGGCGGTTACGACATGCTTGCCGGCGCGAAGGGCCTCCAGAATGAAAGTCCGGGCCGGTTCTTCCCCGCCGATCAGTTCCACCACGATCTGGATTTCCGGGTCCCGGATCACCTCGCGGGCCTCGGTGGTCAGGATCCCGGCATCGACAGGAACGCCCCGTTCGCGTTTCAGATCCAGGTCGGCGATGCGCCGGATGACCACGGGGGTTCCGGCGCGCTGCGCGAGCAGGTCGCTGCTCTGATGAAATATTTTGGTGACGCCCGTGCCGACGGTTCCCCACCCCAATAAGCCAATCTTGATGGCCTCGCTCATGACCAGCGTGTCTCCTTCCCCGCGCAGACAATTCCGAACATTATACGGACTCTCTCGCACCTGTCAAGTTTGCCGATGCATCCGGCGGTCTTTTCTCGCGGCAGGTTGGCGGGGATATTAATAGACCTGCCGTTTTCCTGCGAGAAAAGGCAGGTCGAAGCGCGCCGCCGGCAGGGGATGCCGGACCCCGCCGGCGGTTCCCGCAGCTCGTAAAAAAAAACCAAACCCGGGAGAGATTCCGTGTTACTTGATTAAGCCCATGGCTTTGAACAAGCCGGAGATGGCCACGTAGTAATCCGAGAGTGCCTTGACGTATTCCACTCTCTGTTCGGCCAGGCTGATTTCGGACGTGAGGACCTGTGACAGCGGAATTTCGTCCATCATCTGCTTGGCCCGGTTGACCTCCAGGTCTTTTTCGCGGAACTTGATCTTGGACAGGGTCGCCGTCACTTGGGTCATGGCTCTCTGGTACTTGAAATAATTCTCCTCCACCTCGTTGGCGACCTTCCCCCGCAACTCGATCAAATCCGCTTCGCTGGTGGCTTGCTGGACCTGGGCCTTGGATACCTTGGAAAAGTTTTCCATTTTATCAAAGAAATCAACTTCCGCTTTGTGGGTCAGCGAGTCCTTGACGTTGTTCTGCGTACCGATGGTTTGAGGAATGGTTTTCTTCTTTTCCAGCAAATACTTGGCCGTATTGGCGCCGATCATCCATGACAGGTCCAGTTTGAGATTGTATTCATCGTCCAGCACGAATTTTTCGTTGGCCTTGTTCTGGCCCGTCTTGCCCACGTACCCGATGAATTTCACCAGGGGGTAGGCATCGGCCATGGCGATTTTGATGCCATAGAGGTCCGAGAGCGTGGTTAACTCGTTGACGGCCAGGTCCGGACGGTTTTTAAACGCCAATTCCAGGCATTCATCCAGCGAATAGTTGAAATTGAAATCGGTAAAAGTCAAAACGGCGTCGATCTGGATGCCGATGGAAGGATCGATGTTGCAGGCTTGGCGCAACTCCAGTTCGGCCAGGGTGATTTCCTGCTGGTAGGTCAGCAACTGATAATAGGTTTGATCGGTTTGGGACTGGACATTCAGGAACTCGTGGAATGAATTCAAGCCCTGGCGGTAGGCTTCGCGGGAAAAAGCCAAAGCCGACTCGGCCGCCTTCGAGAGGTCGGCCTGGATATCGAAGGTCATCTGGGCCGCGATCAGGCTGTAATAGGCTTTTTCCACTTTGAAGACGGCTTCCTGCCGGGCCTGCTGGTATTTTTTCTTGGCCATGGCCAGATTGTTCTTCGCCTGCCGCAGGGTGTAGACCAGTTTACCCCCCTGGAAAAATATCTGCTCGCCTTCGAGCCCGTATTTCAGGCTTTTGAATCCCATGTCCTCGGTGGCGCTCGGCGTGGTTTGTTCCTCCGCGGTGCCCTCCTCGCGTTCCCACGTTCCCTTCACCAGCGGCAGAAATTCCCGTTCGGCTTCCTGGACCTTGAAACGCTCATATTGAACCTGTTTCAAGGCCACCTGGACGCGCCGGTCGTTCAATAAAGCCACCCGTTTGCACTCCTCCAGCGTAGTCAAAATGCTGGGAATCCTTTCCGCCTGCTCGAGGGCTTTTTCAATTTCCGCCATTTCACCCTCGGGCGCCTCCTCCGCCCAGCCTTCCCACTCCTCCTCGCCCGGCACGGGCTCCGTAAAAGCCTCTTCCCCCTCTTCGGGCGCAAAAATTTCGTATTCTTCCTCGGGAGCCAGCTCCTCTTCCTGGGGCGCGGCGCCCTCCTCGCCCGCACCCGCTTCCTCCTCCAGGAATTGCTCTTCTTCGGATAATTCCCCTTCCGGGGTCGCGGACGGGGCTTCCGCACCGCCCGCGGCCTCCGGCGGTTGGCTCTCAAAGCCCTCTTCAGGCGCTTCCGGAGTTTCCTCTCCGGGCATCCATTCTTCCTCGCCGGCGAAAGGCGGGGTCGTCGCGGCTTCGGGCGCGGCTTCTTCGGAGGGAGGTTCCTCCGTCGCCGCGGCTCCTCCCGCTTCCTCGCCGAAGGGCGATTCCGCCGGCGCGGTTTCCTCTTCGAAAAAATATTCTTCCGGTTCTTCTCCCGGCGCCGTTTCGCCCGCTGCAGGAGCCGCTTCGGGTTCCGCGGCTTCGGGAGGCTGTCCGGTCTCTGTCGGCGCTGCATTTTCCTCGGCCGGCGCTTCTTCGGTGAATAATCCTTCCTCGTCCTCCGACTCCGGAGGCAACGGTTCGACGGGCGCCGGCTCTTCGGCCGGGGCGGCTTCCGGTGATGCCTCGGTTTCCTCGCCGGCCGCGGGTTCCTCGGCGGCATCCTCATCTACGTATTCATCCACATATTCGTCTTCGTAATACTCCTCGTATTCAGTATCCTGATCGTTGGCCTGCGTCTCGGCGGCTTGTATCCACGAGGGCGCACTTACTCCCAGGGCGCCTCCCAGCAGCATCAGGCCGATGAGTGTGAAGATCCTCAACCAACGCGACATAACCGTTTCTCCCTCAGTTAGGTTGCCAGACGCCCTTAACTCCGGGTGACGGCCTGGACCCGAACGCCGAAGAGTTTTTTCAGCCAATTGCCTGCATGGACCAATATCTTTCGAATATCGTCAAAAATCAGATATACGCTGGGGATATACAATAATGTGAGTACGGTGCTGGACAACAATCCGCCCACCACGGTAATCGCTAGCGGTGACCACAAATTGGAACCTTCGCTCTGGTCGAGGGCGGTTGGCAGCAGACCCAGTACGGTTGTGGATACCGTCATGAAAATCGGGCGCAACCGGCTTTGAGAGGCGCCGAGAATGGATTTGATCATGCCGTGGCCCTTTTCCCGCAGCAAATTGATCTGATCCACCAGGATAATGGCGGAATTCACCACCATCCCCGCCAGCATCAACATGCCGATAAAGACGCCCACGCTTTTGGGTTTCCCGGTGAAGTACAGGGCCAGGACCACTCCGATGACCGCCATGACGACGGAAATCATGATGATGAAAGGATGGTAATAGGACTCGAAAAATGCCGCCAGGACCATGTACACCAAAATGATGGTCAGGATGACCGCCAGGGTCAGTTGCTTGGAACTTTCAATCATTTTGTCGTAGTTGCCGCCGAAGCGGTAGTAGTATCCCTTGGGAAACTCGATGCCTTCCAGGGATTCGCGCACTTTCTGCACCGAAGATCCCAGGTCGGTGGCGACGGAGGCCGAAACCTGGATCATGCGGGACTTATTTTTCCGCCAGATTTCGGAAGGGCCCAAACCGGGGGAGAAAGTCCCGATCTGGGACAAATAATACTGCTGGCCGTCCGGCGCGGATACGGTCAGTTTATTGACGTCGTCCAGGGTTTTGCGGTCCTTCTCCTGCAGGCGGACGATGGTTTCCACTTCTTCGCTTTCGGTATGGAATTGGGTGGCGATGACCCCGCGCATCTGCGTGTTGATTTCCTCGGCCAGGGTCTGTACGTTGAGCTCGTATTGCGCCGCCTTGGCCTTGTCCACCTGGAACCGCATCTCCGGCCGGCCCTCCTTCATGCGGATGCGGATGTCGGCGAAGCCGGGCAGGGACTCCATTTTATTGGCGATCGCCACGGCCAGCTGTTTGAGGAGCACGTAATCATAGCCGAATAAATCCAGCACAATGCCCTTGGTCCCGACCTGCTGCATCTCCTCGAAATACACGTAGGCCGGGCGGAACTGGACCAGCTTGGGCCGCAGTTCATCCAGGATCTCCTTCGTGGAGCGTTTGCGCTTCGACATGGGTTGAAACTCGACATGGATCTGGGATCGGTTCTGCTCGACCAAGGAGGACATGCTTTTGATTTCCGGAACCTGCGCGAGGAATTTTTCCACCCGCTTCACGATATCGTCCGAAATGTCCAGTTTGGTGCCGGACGGCAGGGTCAGGTTCACCGTGACCTTGTTTTCCTCGATGCTGCCCATGAATTCCGACCCGATTTTGGTGTTGAGGAAGATCGACAATCCCAGCATCACCATCACGATGCCGAAAAAGATGTACCGGTAGCGGATGACCAGGCTGAGCAGATGGCGGTAAAAGCCCATGAAAATCCTGCCGAACGTCGGCCGGGTTTTCTCCGACCAATAGGGGTTCTTGGCCGGCAGGGGTTTGAGCAGCTTGCTGGCCAAAACCGGCAGCAGGGTCTGGGAAACCACCATGGCAACGAGCTGGGAATAAATTACGGTCAGCGCCAGCCCGGAATAGAGCATGCGGATTTCCTTGTTGACGAAAATGATGGGGATGAACACCACGACGCTGGTGATGTTGGAGGAAATAATGGCAAAACTGACTTCCTCGCTCCCCACCACGGAGGCTTCGCGCAGGGGTATGCCCTTGTCCAGTTTCTTGAAGACGTTGTCGATGACCACGATGCTCCCGTCGATGAGGCTGCCGCAGGCCAAGGCCAGACCGGACAGGGTCATGGTGTTCAAGGTGATGCCCTGAAAGAACATGGGAATGAAGGTCGCCAGCAACGCCAACGGGATGCCGATGGCGATGATCAGAGGGCTGCGGAAGCTGCGCAGCACGAGAACCAGGATCAGCGTGGCGAGAATGGCGCCGTCCCGCAGGGAATTTCGCACCGACTCGACGGCCTTCTTAATGGAAATCGACTGGTCCAGCACGGTTACGATCCGGATTCCCTGCGGCAGGCGCTGCTTCAATTTCTCCAAATAGGCCAGCACGCCGTCGCACACCTGGATGGTATTGGCCTGCCGGTCCTTGTGGATATAGATGGATACCGTGGGCGCCGTGTCGTAGCGGGCAAAACCGGCGGGCTCCAAGAAGGAGTCCTTCACCGTGGCGATGTCCCCCAGTTTTAACACGGCCTGCCCTTCCATGGAGACGACGCCGATATTCTTGATGCCCTCCACGGTTTTGAATTGTCCAATGGTCCGCACCACATACTTGTAACTGCCCTGCTCGATGCCCCCGGCCATTAAATTGACGTTGTTGGCATTCAGGACGCGCACCACGTGATCGATGGAAAGTCCGTAGGCCTGCAGGCGGGTCTGATCGACCTCCACCAGGATCTTGCGCTCCCGCCCGCCCGAGACCTCCACGTTGGACACGCCGCTGACACGCCCCAGCGGTTCCTTGAGGTCACGGTCTGCAATGCGGCGCATTTCCTCCGTACTGATGACGTCGGACAGGCAGGCGAAAATCATGATCGGTGCGTCGGCCACGTCATACTTGCCCAAGATGGGCTTGCGGATCCCCTTGGGAAGCTTGTTGCGCACCTTGGCGAATTTTTCCCGCACTTCGAGGGCGGCGAAATCCATGTTGGTGCCGGGTTCGAACTGGAGGATGGTTTCGGATTTGCCGTCCTCGGAGGAGGATTCAATGGACTTGAGGTGGGAAACGGTGGCAACCGCCTCCTCCACCTTTTTCGTGACCATGCTTTCCACTTCGGTCGGCGGCACCCCGGGATAGGTGATGTTGATGGTCACCACCGGATAGCTCGTGTTGGGCATGAGCTCCACGGGCAGGCGCGACAGGGAGATGAGCCCCAAGACGGAGGTTCCCAGGAAGACCATGGAGATCGTGACCGGGCGTTTGATGAAAAATGCCGGAAGACCCATGGGCTTAGGCAACCTCCTTGGTGGCGCCGGACACGCCGGATTTTATCCGCGCGGACAAATTTTCGAAAACCAGATAAATCGCCGGAATGACCACGATGGTTAAAAAGGTCGAAGACGTCAAACCGCCGATGACCGTGACCGCCAGGGGCGCCATCAACTCGGAACCTTCGCCCAGGGACAGGGCCAAAGGCACGAGGGCGATGACGGTGGAAATGGCCGTCATGAGGATGGGACGCAGCCGCGTCCGGCTTGCTTGGATCACGGCATCCTCGGCGTCGGCACCTCGTTCCCGCAGGAGGTTGGTGTAGTCGATCAGGATGATGCCGTTGGACACCACGATCCCGATCAACATGATCACGCCGATCAGGACCACGATGGAGATGGGGGTCTGGGTCAGGAACAGGATCAGCATGACGCCGATCAAGGACAAGGGCACCGTGAACATGATAATGAAGGGCTGCAGCAGCGATTCGAACTGGGAGGCCATGATCATATACACCAGCAGAATGGCCAGGGAAAAGGCAAAGGCCAGGCTCTGGAAGGATTCCTGCATCTGCTGGCTTTCGCCGCCCAGTTCCACGGAATAGCCTTCCGGCATGCGGTAGGCCTTGAGTTTTTTCTGGACCTCGGTGATGATTTCATTCAGGCCGCGCTTGTAAATGTTGGCCGTGACCAGGATGATGCGCTGGCGGTCCCGGCGCATGATCTCCGAGGGCCCCAGTCCCACGCCGACGTAGGCGACCTCGTTGAGGGAGACCTCGAGGTCCAAGGGGGAGTGGATCAGAAGCTGGCGCAGGTCGGTGATGGTTTCGCGATCCTGTTCGCGCAGGCGGACGCGGATGTCCACCTCGTCCTGGCCCGGCTCCTTGAATTTCGTCTCCGCCGCCCCCTTGATGGCGATCTTGGCCGTGCGGGAAATGTCATCCACCGAAAGGTTGTACAGGGCGGCCTTGTCCCGCTGAATATAGACCTTGGTTTCGGGGGCCTCCTCCACCAAGCTGTTTTTCACCCCGAAGATCCCGGGAATCTCGGACAGCATGTCCTCCACGTCCCGCATGAGCTTTTTCATGAGGTTTAAATCCTTGCCCTTGATTTCCAGCACTACCGGCGCACCGCCGCCGAAAGCCGAAACCTGGAGGGCGCTGTCCTGCACGAGGTAATCGAAACGGGCCGGGCCCGTGTCCAATTGCTGGACCCGGCTGCGGACCTCCTGCACGACCTCGCTCGTGCTGCGCTTGCGCTTCTTCTTGAGGTTCACCATGATATTGGCCTGATGGGGCCCCAGGGATTCCGCGGCCTGCCCCATTTCCTCGTCCTTGGAGGAGCCGATGTTGACGGTGACGTCGAAGACTTCGGGGGTGGTCAGCAGAATATGTTCCACCTGTCGGCAAACCTGATCCGTGATTTTCAGCAGGGCGCCCGTCGGCAGGCTCACCTTGATCACGAACTGGCTCTGGTCCACCTTGGGCATGAATTCCTTCTTCAGCGGAATGGCCAGCAGGAGAGTCAGGACCAGCAGCAGCAACACCAGCAGGAGGTTTCTTTGCCGGTGCTGGAGAAAACCCACCAGCAGGCGGGCGAAAAAAGTTTCCACGGCGTGCAGCACGGGTTCCAGGCGGGCCAGGCTTTTCATTTCTTGCATCTGATTGTCCCCGCCCTGGGACACCAGCATGGGGATCAGCAGCATGGCGCCGCCGATGGAGGCCAGCAGCGCAAAGGTCACGGTAAAAGCGAGCTGCGAGAAGAGTTGGCCGGCCACGCCCTGGACGAACACCATGGGCAGGAAAACCGTCACGGTCGTAAAGGTGGAGGCCAGCACCGCGCCGAACACCTCGTTCGTTCCCACCACCGCCGCTTCCTTGGGCTTCAAGCCCAGCTGGCAATGGCGGTAAATATTCTCGATCACGACCACGGCGTCGTCCACCAAGCGTCCCACGCCCAGGGCCAGCCCGCCCAGGGACATCATGTTGAGGGATATTCCCTGGAAGTACATCAGGGAAAAGGCGAAGAGAATGGAGGTCGGAATGGACGTGATGACGATCAGGGAGCTGCGCATGTTCCGCAGGAAAAACAGGATGCTCGCAAAAGCCAGGAAACCGCCGAAAACCGCGTCGCGGACCACCCCGTTGATGGCCTGTTTCACAAAGACGGACTGGTCATAAACCGTGATGATCTTGATATTTTGGCCCTTCGGCAGGTCCTGCTGGATTTTGGCCAGCGCCTTTTTCACGTTGCTGACCACTTCCAGGGTGTTGCTGCCGGCCTGTTTCTGTATGGTGATGGAGATGTTTTCCTTGCCGTTGTACCGGGAGATGGAGGTCCTTTCCTTGAAGGTATCCTCCACCTTGCCCACGTCGTTGAGAAAAACCACGCGGTTGTCGGTTTCACGTTTCTGTTCGTCCGCCGGTTCCGTCAGCGGGGACTTGGACAATTCCAGCGCCTGCTTCTCGTCCTCGTCGAATTCCGCGCTTTTGTCCAGGCCCACCGGGGAGGTGGAAATTTCATCCAAACGGGTGAATTCACCCATGGTGCGGATGAGGTAATCGTAGAAATGGCCGTGGATGGTCCCGGCCGGATAGTTCACATTGGCGTTTTTCAGCGCATCCACGACTTCCAGGGGCGACAAGCGGGCCGCCGCCAGGCGCCCCAGGTCCAGGGTAACCAGGATTTCCCTCTCCAGACCGCCGGCGATCTGGACTGCGGCCACGCCCTCGGCTTTCTCCAGCTGGTTCTTGATGATCTTTTTGGAAATTTCGCGGACCTCGTAGATCGGCATGTCGGCCGAGACGGAGAGCGTCAGGACGGGCAGTTCGAAGGGATTGTATTTCATCACCAGGGGATCGTCCGCGTCCCGGGGAAGCTTTTCCTTCACCAAATCGATCTTCTCCCGTACGTTCAAGGCCGCAAAATCCATGGAGGTCCCCCAGCCGAACTCAAGCATCACCATGGAGACGCCCTCGCGCGAGGTCGAGGAGATCCTCTGGATATTATTGACCGAACTGCAAGCCTCCTCGATCGGCTTGGTAATCAGGGTTTCGATTTCCTCCGGTGCGGCGTTTTCGTAATTGGTCACCACGGTCAACTGGGGATAGGTAATGGGGGGAAACAGCTCCCGCGGCAGGCGCATGTAGGAAATGACGCCCAGCAGGATCAGGCTGGTAAAAATCATGGCCACCGTGACGGGCCTGCGGACTGCAAATTCAGGTAAACCAGCCAAGTTTCTTACTCCCCCGGGTGGTGTCGGCCAGCAGGTGCCGGCGCTAGAAAGTGGTGCTTTGATACTCCATGATCTGCACCTTGGCGCCGTCCTTCAAATCCTCCATGCCCTCCACGCATACCAGATCGCCTTCATTCAACCCTTCGGTAATCTGGACGTTGTCGGTGGTGACATAGCCGAGCTTCACCGTTTTGAATTCCGCTTTGTTGTTCTGGTTGACCGTGAAAACGTGGTAGGCGCCCTTCACTTTTTTCAAGGCCGGGCGCGGTATGATGATGGCGTTTTTCGTCTCGAATATCTTGACCCGGGCGCGGACGAACATGCCGGGCAGCAACAGGCGGTAGGGGTTGGCGATCTGGACCTTGACGGTCAGGGTTTTGCTTTTCCCCTTGACCATGGGCGCGATGTTGGTCACCGTGCCGCCGAAATCCAGGTCCGGGTAGGCGTCGATGTTGATCTTCACGTCCTGGCCGACGACGACCTTGTTGATTTCCCGCTCCATGATGCCGACTTCCGCGAAGACGTCGTTGATATCCAGGAAGGTAGCGACCTTCATATTCGGAGTGACTGTGCTGCCGACTTCCACATCGCGGCTTCCCAGGATGCCGTCGGAGGGCGCGATGATCGCCGTTTTGGTCAGCTCGTTCTGGGCCAAGTCCAGCTTGATCTTGGCCTCCTGAAGCTTTAAGGGGATAATGGCGCCCAGATCGTACAGGGCTTGCTGGTTGTTGTAATTGACCTTCGCTTCCTCGAATTTCAGGAGTTGTTCCTGCGGATCGAGCTGCGCGATAATCTGGCCGGTGCGGATCTCATCCCCTTCGCGAAAGTTGAACGCGGAGACGACGCCGGCCAGTTGGAAGCCGAGGTTGACCTGGGCAAAGCCCTTGATGGAACCCATGGCGAGAATGGAGTCCGAAAAATCCGTTTTGGTCACTTTCAGGACTTTCACCTGGGTCCCGATATCCATCACTTCGATGCCGCCGCCCTCCGCGGCTTTCTTGGGTTTCCCGAAGAAAAGCTTGCTAACGCCCCAGGTCAGGATCAGTCCCAGCAGAACGATCCCCAGCAGGGCCACCAACTTATGGTTTTTCAGCCACTCCCAGCCCGCGGCCCAGTGGCGCGGCTGCTCTTTCAGCACGCCGAGCGGTTTGCTCACGTCGATTTTCTTAAACTGCGACGCCAACCGGGAAAAACGTCCTGCCCGCTTGGGGGGGTGCGCCTCGTCCGCCGCAGGTTCGGCAGGCGGCGGCGTGGCCGGCGTTGGACGCTCCCCCATTTCCTGCTTCTTGATCTGATCGTAGGTTATGTTGTAGGAGCTAACAAGCTTGGATTCCTTGGATTCCTCTTCGGAAGGCTTCGGCGGTTCCTCGTCCTTGCCCTTCCCGGAGAGATTCTTGTTCGGACTCATAAGCTCCTCCTGCGCTTCATTGAAGTGGCGTCGGCCCGCGGTGGTTCAGTTTCCCGCCTGAATAATCTGCACCCGCACCCGCCGGTTCCGAGCTCGGCCTTTTTCCGTATTATTGCTGGCGGCCGGCTGGGTATCCCCGAAACCTTTTACGGAGATCTTGCTGCCGGAAATGCTCTTGATCTGGACCAGGTAATCCTTGACGGCCTTGGCCCGCTCCCGGGACAGGGCATTCACGTTCTTCTCGTCGGTCGAGCAATAGCCATGAACCAAAATAGTCCGCTGGGGATACTTGTCGTGGGAAAACGCGATTTGATCCAGGGCATATAAATAGCGGTCGTTCAGTTTGGCGCTGTTTTTGGCGAAATACACCGTGGTCCGGGTCACCAGCGCGGTCTGTTTCTGCCGGGCTTCCTGCTGGGCGGCGGACTCGACGTCTTCAAAAGCCTGGCTTTTTTGCGTCGCTTCTTGCTTGGCGGCCCGAATGACATCTTCCTTGGTGCGCCGTGAATAACGGGAGGTGGTCCGGGAAGTCGTGCGGACCCCCTTGGCGCGCTGGGCGATTCTGGCCGCCAGCGCCGTGGTGTCGACATGCCCCCCGGAAATGGCCGGTTTGACTTCTTCCGGCTGGGCGGCCTTGACTTGAATGTCCGCGCCCAGAGTTTTGGCTTCTTGCGCGACCGCCCTTTCCTCGGGGCGCTTCGCTTCCACCTCGGTCAAGGTTGTGGCCCGCCCCTTCTTCCTGACCACGACACGCCCCTCCATGCTCTTCTTGGTCTTCACCATTTTCTGCGCCGTGTCGCGCAAAGCTTTTTCCGAGGGACTCAGGGCGCGCTTGACCAGGCGTCTCCGCTTGACCCGCGTTTTCTCCTTCAGCTCATCGCCCCAGGAAAATTTCAGGGAAATGCGGTGCGTCATGCCCAGATCGCCGAAGGGCATGAAAACATAGTCCAACCCCAGCGAGGAATACTGGACCCCGAGGCCGAGGGAAAAGCCGGGCGCCGAGGTCGCGTCGTACCCCGTGCGGTAGCCGCCCCGCAGCGCCACATCCAAGGTGCTCTTCGGCCCGCTGCGGATGCCGGTGTGGATCCAATATTCGGCGCCCAGGTGAAACACCATCAATCCCTCCACCATCCTGTATTCCAGGTCCAGGGCGGTCGCCAGATCATCGTCCAGGAATTTATACGCCAGCCCCAGTTGTCCGATCATGGGCAGGGGATCATTCTGGTAGGAATATTTCACCGGCGTGCCGAGGTTGCGGAAGGAGATGCCGACCACGCTGGGCACCAGACGCACGGCCCAGTTATCCTTGGCGGCCGCGCGGTACCAGCGGGTCCTGGAAAGGAGAATCTGGTCCCCGATGTCCACGCCCACGCTGAAGGTCTGGCTGTCCTCGATCGCCTCCTGGATGACCTTTAAGCCCAGCCCGATCTTGTTCTCGCGCCAGAAGAGATTTCCGGCCCAGGCGAAATTCAATGCGAGGTCGGAGGCTCCGAAGGTTCCGGAGCTGGCGGGGTCATAGTCCCCGGAGGAGGTTTCCAGGGCCTTGGGAATGTCCCCCAAGTAGAGATATCCCAGGCTGACTCCAACCGCGCCGACATAATCGTATTTATCCGCATAGGAAAGATACTCGTAGCGGATGCCCTCGAACCATTCCAGATGGGTAAAGCCGATGGTACTGCGCCGCAACTGGGTCAAGCCGGCGGGATTCCAATAGATGGCATCCACATCGTCGACCACCCCGATGAAGGCGCCGCCCATGGCCTCCGCCCGCGAAGATGTCCCGATCTTGAGAAACGGCGCCCCCGTGGTCCCCTCTCCATCTGCCCGGGAGACAGCGGCTTGGGACAGGATTCCGAATAGCATGACGCCTAGCACCACACCGAGTTTTCGAAAGGTCACGCCAGATTGCCTTTTCATGATCGATCCCTCCTAATGTTTCTGGGGCTACCGAATGATCGCGATCTTTCCCGTTCTCCTCTGGCCCAGGTCGTTGGTAATGAGGTAAACATACACGCCGGAGGCCAGCTTTTCGCCCGTGTTGTTCACGACGCCTTCCCAGCGCACGCGGTCGGAGGCATCGTTCTTTTCGTGTTCCCAAACCAGGACGCCGTCCAGGGTATAAACGCGCACACGGGCCTGGAAGGTCAGATGGATGAAATTGACCCTGCGGTAATTGGCTTTGACCTCGACATAGGGGTTGGGATAAACGATGACACCGTCCAGGTTTTCCGCCGGCTGGGCCGTGGTGGTAGGCGTGTGCGTCGGCGTGATCGTGGAAGTGGGCGTCACCGTGGGAGAATGCGTGCTGGTCGGGCTGATGGTGGATGTCGGCGTGACCGTGGAGGTCTTGGTCACGGTCGGCGTATGCGTGAACGTCGGGGTATGCGTCGGCGTCGGCGTAAACGTCGGCGTCGCCGTGAACGTGGGCGTCCAGGTCGGCGTCGCCGTGAAGGTCGGCGTCGCCGTG
>CAZQGO010000004.1:122334-147601 GCA_964593065.1 uncultured bacterium
CGCCGTGAACGTGGGCGTCCAGGTCGGCGTCGCCGTGAAGGTCGGCGTCGCCGTGTAGGTCGGGCTCGAGGTCGGAGTCCACGTCCGGGTCGCCGTCGGGGTCCAGGTGCGGGTTACGGTCCGGGTGGGCGAATGCGTGGGCGTCCAGGTGGAGGTCGGGCTGTGCGTCCGGGTGGCCGAACGGGTGGCGGTCGGGGTCCAGGTCGGCGTCACGGTGTACGTCGGAGAGTGGGTGGGCGTCCAGGTGGAAGTGGGGCTGTGCGTCCGCGTGGCGGTGGGCGTGCCGGTCGGCGTAACGGTCGGGCTCCAGGTCGGCGTCCCGGTCGGGGTGTGGGTGGGCGTGAAGGTGAAGGTGTCTTGCGGTGTCGGCGTGGGTGTATGCGTTGGAGTATGCGTCGGGGTCCAGGTGGGCGTATGCGTATCCGTGGGTGTCGGCGTCAGCGCGTCGTCGCACACGCGGACGAAATCCACAACCACGAACGACGCCGAGGGTGCTCCCTGCACATAAATGTCCACGCGGAAGTTGCGGCTGCCGCCTCCGCCCCAGCTTGCGGCCGTGCGGTAATCGAAGGCAAAGGTGCCGGTGTCGGTGGTGTAGTTGTTCAGGTAATTCGGTACCGGTATCCCGACTTCGGTCACTGCGACCCGCCAAGAGGCCCCCGGCGCCCCCGGCGAGGTATAAATGACCCGCAGCTCCAGCAGCGGGTAGGTGTCGGGGTCGCAAGAGATGACCGGCGAAGCCACGTAGCCGAACGTGTCCACAGTGGTGCGGGACAGGTCGGCATAGGAGAAGGTCGATGAGAAGTTGACATAGAGGTTGCAATTCGTATCTTGGCGCTCATCGTACCAGGCGACGGGCTCGGTGCCTGCCGTGCCGGTCAGATCGTCAAACCAGATGTTCGCGGCTCCCGCGGTGCCGGCAATCATCAGCAAGGCCAGGGAGCCGAGCAGTCCCCGCAGGTGAGCTTTACGCCAGGCGGATGCCTGGCCTGATTCGGTTGCCATGGGTCACCTCGAATAGTCCTAAAATCCCCGCGTTATTTTTCCAGTTCATCCTTCATGGGCCCGTAGTGCGCCGTCAACATCAGGCGATGCGTGCCCCCGAGATCCGCGTACGACACAAAGGCGTAGTCCAGCTGCAGGTCCGCCCAGCGGACGCTCGCGCCCGCAGTCATGCGGTGCATGAAGTTGTCGCTTTGGAGATCGTTGCCCCCCAGTTGCTGCCGGTAGCCGATCCGCAGGCCGAAGGTCTGCAGGTACCAATACTCCAGGCCGAGCTGCAGGTTCAATTTGTTGTCCAGAGGCTGGTTGAATTCCAGGCCGGCGTTCAAGGCGTGTTGCTGGTTGGCGCCGAATACTTCTTTGTATCCGAACCCGGCGCGGATGTTCAGCGGCAGCGAGTCGGGGCCGATGTCCGGTCCCAGGTTTTGGATCGCCACCCCCAGCGCGATTTTACGCTCCATGAAAAAAACCAGCAGGCCCAGATCCGCCGCTTCGCCGAACAGCCGCTCGGGGCCCAGCTGGGTGTAAAGGAATTTCAGGTTCAAGCCGATGGAGAAATTGGAAATCTGCAGACCATAACCGAGCGTGCCCGCAAAATCCTGCACCTTCAAGGAGGGTTCATCCTCAATGTTATCGATGTCCAGCATGTGGCGGTACACCACCTGCAGGCCGCCGCCGTAGGTCTCTCCCAGCAGCTGGGCCAGGGAAAAAATTTCATATTCCACGTCCCCGAACCAGAACACGTGTTCGAAGGCTCCGTGGATGTAATCCGGGGGCAACAGGGACAGGCCGGCGGGGTTCCATTCCAGAGAATTCACGTCATCGGCCAGAGCGACGAAGGCACCGCCCATCCCGGTGGGACGGGCTCCCCAGCCGGCTTTCAGATAATTCGCCGCCGAAGTCCCCACGCCGCGCGCTTCGGACCAGCCGGCGAAAGCCACGATCAGAATGGTGGTCAAGAGGACGAGTTTACGCATGCTGAACTCCTTTACCCCAGGATTCATACCCGCCACAGAAACCGGGCTTTCCCTTATCTTTTGAATACCACCACTTTCAGGATTTTGTGCGTATCCCCCGAATTATACTGAATGACATAAACACCATTGGCGACCATTTCGCCGTTTTCATTGGTCCCGTCCCAGCTCCAAATATCCGTATGCGGCAGGGGGGTATTGGCCGGGATGTCGAAATCCTGCCGCCGGATCAGTTCGCCTTCCAAATTATATACACGCAGGATGACGGTGGCCACATTCTGCTTGCGCGTTTTGTAAGTGATCAGGAGCGGTTCAATCTGGGGGTCGAAGCGGTTGTGGTTGACCATGATGCCGTCATCCTCGATATTCTTGGAGGCCGCATAGTTGAGATCCACCTGGGTGATGAGCGGCGTGGTTCCGCTGCCCGGGGCATTGTTGTTCGTCGACATGCGGATTTTGTACTGGATGTAACGCGCCGCCCGTTGCCGGTTTTGGTTTCCCAGCCCCGTGCCGACAATCGGAGGCACGTTTTGCTCCTGGGTCCAGCCCGACCATGCCCCCTCGGCCAGGGCGTAACGGCATTTGACCCAGATCTCGCCCCCGTTGTTGTTCCCCAGCCAATTGAGACTATCGATTAACTGGTCCTGGTCCAGGTCAATATAGCGTTCAAACGAACCCTGGAAGGAATACGCCTGGAACAGGCGGTGGCTCAAGTCCACGATGCTCGTCATAAAGGTATTGGAAGTGTGCGGCAGATTGTAATGACCGCCCAGGATGTACATAAACCCGTTGGCGCCCACGGCCTTGTGTCCGGCCACGGGGTATTGCAGCAGCGTGGTGGAAGCTTCCCAGGTGCCGTAAAAGCCCAGGGGCGGGATCTGCCCGGTCACCGGATCCGGGATGCAGGAGAACACGGCGTTCGTATGCGTGCCGCCGGCGGGATCCTGGCTGCCGCCGATCAGGTAAAAACGTCCGGCCATATAGAGCACCTGGTGGTTGGCCAGGGGCAGGGGCATGGAAGTGGTCGCATTCCAGGGCCCCAGGGTTCCGTCGGGATTGAAGCGGCTGAAAAAGACCGTGTTCTGGGGAATGCCGCCCTGGTCCCGGCCCCCGAAGATGTAGAGAGAATTATTTGCCACCAAGGCCACATGATCATACAAGGTGCCCGCTGGATTGGAGAAACTGGTCGGCAAGGGAGTCGTCACGTTCCAGCCGCCCGCCTGGCCCTCGGAATTGATGCTTCCGCCTGGATTGGGCCGGCAGTACCAAACGCGATTTTCAAACTGGACCTGACTTCCCGTGGGGTTGTCTTTCGGCCCGAGGTTGAGGCGGGAGATTCCACCCAAAACGTAAATGACGTCGTTGTTGGCGGCCGAAGCGGAACGGATGAGGGGCTGATATACCGCGCCGAGCGTGTCCCCCAGCCACGCCGGATCGCGGATCGGGATCCAACTGGTGATTTCAAACGAGCCCAGCTGCGAAGTGGTGCCGGTCCCGATGTCTTCGTAGAAAACATCCGCCAAGCCGATGTGCCACCAGTCCGGTTTGGAGGTGGCGGTGGTGCCCGAATAAAAGGCCGTGCTCGAACGGGAAGGGGCCCCGGCAAAAATTGCGGCGTTGGTGGAGTTGACGCCGCCCATGACGTAGATCTGATTGCTGACCGCGATGGCGCTGGTGTGCAAAATGGACGCCACGGGAATCTCGCCGTGGGTCGGATCGGCGGACCACGTCTGGATGGTGCCGTCCGTGGCGATATTGGCCTGATAGACGGTGGCGTATGCGGCCGGAGGCGTGCCCGGCGCGCCGTTGCCGTCGGCATAGGCGATAAAGGTGTTGGGACCTCCGCCGATGACCACGACCAAGGGCGTGGTCTGTTCGCCCGACTGGCCGGTTTCAATCGGCCATTTCAAATTCACCGTATGCCCGGTCCAGGTGTCTCGTTCGCCGCCCCCGTACGGCGACAGGAACAGGGGCGTGGTCGGGACCCAGGCTGTGATATTCTGGCGGTTGTATACCAGTGTGGAGTAATAACAGTTCTTATGCAGCCCGGAGTTGTTGGTCCCGCCGATCACCAGCAGGTGGTTGTTGAAGCCCTCGAAATTATGCCACTTGACGGGCGCGGGCAGCGCGTTTTGCGGCATCCAGGTGTCTCTTTGCCCCGGTCCCGGAATACTGCCGTCCGTGGGATCAATGCCGGCCGCATACACCGTGGGCACGGCCCGGGCCGTGCCGGAACGGGCGCCGCCGCTGATCCAGATTCTGCCGCCGGCCATGGTGGCCGAGGCATCGTACAGGGCTTCGGGCAAAGGCGTGCTGGCCTGCCAGCCGGTCACGTCTCCGGTCACGGTATCAATGGTGCCGATGTAGACCTGATTCTGCGCGTCGCGGGGCTCCCCGGTAATCGAGCCGCCGATCACATAGATCCTGCCGACGCCGTTGATCTGGGTCACCAACGCGCTGTGTCCCGACAACGGCGTGGGCAAGGGCGAGGAAGCCGTCAACCAACCGCCGGCCGGAATGTCCCCATTGGGCGCCACGCTGGCAAAGAACACTCTGTCCTGGGCGATATCCGAGCCGTTTTGCCCCCCCAGGACGTAAAACCTGCCCTCGTATGCGACCGCCGCCGGCCGGTATAACGGCATGGGGAGGGAGGCCACGGCCGTCCAGGTATTCGGGGTATACAGGGCTTTGATCTCGCCCGTGTGCCCTTCGATCCTGCCCCAATATACGGCATCCAGCGTGGTCGCGCTGGCCGTGCGGCCGCCGATGATGTACAGCTTGCCGTTCAAGGCCAGCGCGGAATGGCCGTACGTCGGTTGCGGAAGGTCCACCAATTTTTCCGGATCCCATTTTTCAAATGAACCGTCGGCCAGGATATTCGAAAAATGGTTTTTACTGAGAACCTGATCGATATTTTGGCCGGAGGAAAAACTTTCCTCGGTGCCCTTCCCGCCGGTGATATATACTTTCCCGTTGTAGATGGTGGAAGCCGCCAGGTACAGAGCCGTGGTCGGGCCCTGCGCCGTCTGCCAGTTGCCCAGCATGGCATATGGCGCGAGCTGAATCCCGCCCTTGATATTCTGATTGATAAAAACATTGTCAAGAATGCCGCCCTGGAAATCCGTGCTCAGAACATCGGTGAAGGATTTTGCCTGGGCCGTGGTCGCCGGAAAGGGACCAGCACCGATGAGAAATACCGCCAGTCCAAGCCAGAGGGAGCGCCAGGAGGGTTGGTGCGTACGCGGGTACTGCCTTGGCCGGGTCCATGTCATGAGGTCATACCCCTTTGTGAAATAATGTTGTACGCCTAATGAATTTCTCGTTTAGGGTTGACGGTATTTTCTATTTTACTCAGCCGCTGCGCCATGTCCAGCAACAGCCGGATGAGCTCCGAGAGCAGGAAAAATCCCACTGCATAAACCCCGCCCATAAATAAAACTCCCAGACTCGCGAGTTTCCCCGAGCCGGGAGTATGTCCGAATAGAATAATCAGTGAGGCGCCCACGCCCAGAATTAAGGAAATGTAGGCCAAAATCCGGGTAAAGAGGATGGCAAAACGCAGAATCGGATATTCGTTTTCCATTATTCACCCCAATTTTTATACTTTTATTTTCCCGGGCTAATATTTTTTTCACAATTCCTGCAACATATCAAATATATCATTTGGAATTTATTTTGTCAATTTTTCTTCTATCTGGCTTTCCCCTTTTAATATTAACCTATTATTGTTCCCATGCCGCTATGCCAGATAATTTGAAAATTTCAGGGCAAATATTTTCAAATTAAACTTCCAGAACGCACTTCCATTCAGCTTTGGAAAAAATTTATGTAACCTGTCCACAGGCTCATTGCAACAGCCGCCAAGGTAAAAAAACGTATTAAGTTCAGATACCAGCCTCGATGCGCCCAATGCATGTTCAAGAGGAAAGGCAAAAATACCACCGCGTAGCCGATAAAAAAGTTCGTGAACACCGCCAAAGCAGTCGTGAGATCATGTTGAACCAGCGCAATGCAGAACGTGATCATCAAGGGCGCGTTGAGTGTGGCGGAGGATAAAAACCCCGTCAGGACCAGCGGCATTTTCCGGCGGGAAGGATCCGTGATTTTCGCCAAACTCAAGTCGGGTGAATGCTGCGAGAACAAAAACAGCAGCAGGAAGACCGCCAGCAACATGACCGCGGAATAAGATAAACGGTTCCGCAGCGCGGGATGGAGGAAGGTTCCCAGCCAGGTCGCCAAGACTCCCAGCAAAATACTGCCGAGCCAGCGTCCGAGGAAAAACACCGCGATGCGCGCAAACGTGGGGCGCACGGTTTTTTCCGCGCCGAGATTTGGGAAAGGAAATCCGAGAGGCGCGGGATACATCCCGACATACAGGGACGAAGCCGCACCCAACAACAAGCTTAAGGAAATCAGCATGGTTGCGGCCGCCGGTCAAAACCACGGCCTCGTTGGGTTCGCGGGCGGGCGGTTTCCGAGCGGTCGGGGAGGGTGGCTTCACGGAGGAGGCCTCGCGTCCCTACGAATCTACCCCCGCGGGGAAAGCAGGGCGCTCCTCCGGATGAATGTTCGGCTCCGCGTTGCATGGCCAGCAAGTGGAAAATCATGATCGTGGTCCGGATGAAATTATAACAAGTCTGCAATAATGCGGCAAGCAAATCCCGGGATGAATCCGTGGCGCGCGGGGACGAGCCTCCGGTTCCGTTTTTTGGGCGTGACGTTCAGGCCTTCTCCGCGGCGCACGGCGCCGTCCGGTGAAGAATTGAAAGAAAGAGAGCGCGCGAAAGGGTCACGACCGGGGCGGGGTGGATCAAGGTTCCCCAAAGGCCTGGACGGTAAAGACAAACAATTCGGTCCGGGGATTTTTCCAGGCGTCCGGAGCCAGCCCGGCTTTTTCGCTGCACAGCCGGTCGAGGAAGGTTTCCCGGCTCCAGCCCGTTTCGCTTGCGACCTGCGGCAGGAAAAGTCCGGACCGCCCGCCGGCGCGCACCACCACCCCGTCCTGGCCCATGACGATCTCCCGGGGATCCTGGATGCGCCGCAGGGGCGACAGGATGGAGATTTCCAATGCGACCCGCTTCAATTCCTCGGCGCGCAGGGGCGGGAAGCGCGGATCTTCAAATGCGGCCGCGAGCGCCATCTTCTCGGTCGCCTGGGCCAGGGGAAGGCGGGCCTCGGTCATGCCGATGCAGCCGCGCAGACGATGGTTTTCGCGCAGGGTCACAAAAACCGCCCGCGGAACATTCAGCCAGGGTTCGGTGTCTTGCTTCCGAGCCGTCGGTGCGGCTTGCAAGCGCCGGGCTATGGCGCTGCGGGCCAGAGCCAGCAACTGCGCCTGCTGTTCGGGGGACAGGGTTTCCGCCGCGGCGGACTCCGGTGGTGGCGCTGCGGCCGACGGCTTTTGGCCGCCGTGTAGAAATGCCATGGCCGCGTACCCGACCACGCGGGCGGCGTCGCCCCCCAATTCCCCGGAATTCGCGTAGCGCAACAACCGGGCCTGGTCCGCACCCAGTTCCCGGCTGGCTAAGACGACGATTTCCACCGCGGACAAGCCGCAGAGCGTGCAAGCCAAACCGGGGACCCCCTGGGACATATACTGCCGGTCCAGCCGGTCCAAGGCAGCCACGTCGAGATCTTCCAGGGCGCGCAGCATGGCGTGATCCACGCGCGCGGCTTCCGCCTGGGGCGGGAAATGGGATAAATCCGAGGACGCCACCAGCAGGGCCTGGCGGTCTTTAGCCTGGCGGGCGAGTGCCGAGGCAATGGCCCGGCATTGTTCCGTCGAACAGCGCCCCACGATCAACGGCACCAATTTGGCCCGCGGCGCCACGATCTGCAGGAAAGGCACCTGGACTTCCACGGAATGTTCCTGCGTCCATGCGGCCGGGTACAAGCGGATGTCGGGACAGCCGCGGACCAGGTCCCGCACGGCTGCGGAGTCCACCGCATAATCCCCCAAGGGCGTCCCGAAGGCTTGGCCTTCCCAGGCGACGGCTCCATCCAAGCCGGCATAATGGGCGGTGCCCAGGACGTAGACCGTGGCAAATTCCCGCCCGAGCAGCATCTTCCAGCCCAAAGCCGCGACGATACCCGAGTAGACATAGCCGGCGTGCGGGACCAAGAGTGCGACCAGGTTCCCTCTCAGGGGCGGAGGGGAGACCTGATCCAAAAGCCGGCGCACGACCAGATCCAGATCATGGGGGTCTCCGGGATAGAAAGATCCCGCGACCGCCGCCGGGCGAACCGCCCGGTCGTCCCCGGTGGCGCCGGAACATCCCGCCACACTCAGGCCCAGCAGGCACAAGCCCACGGTCCACCAGGCCCGGCGTGCGCGACCGCTGCCACCGCGGCGGGATCCGCCGGAAATGCATGCGCACATCATGCCTTCCTCCCTTTCCCTTCGCCACGGTCCCAGGCCGGTTCGCCGGACGGCGTCAACCCGCGATCGGTTTTCCGTTTTTCAGGATTTTGTAGATCACACGCAGGCGTCCTTCGCGTGTTTTGCAGGCTTGAATGAACTGGTCCGTCAGGAGTTTGGTTTTTCGGCCCTGGGCGTCGGCGGCAGGTTGATAGCTGAACTGTTGCTGTTTCCCGATTTTTTTGCTTTGCAGGAGCTGGGTCGCGGCCAGCTCCTGCACTTCCTTCTTGACCAATTCATGCGGACGGTTCAAGAAATCCGCTACATCCGAGGATTTGAACCAGGCCCCGGCATGCTCGTGGCCATATTGGATAATTTCCCATTTAATGAAGGAATCCACGTAGGTATGGATGAATTCCTCGATGGGCTCATCCATTCCCATCAGGCTGCTTAGACCCTCATCTTCAAAGTACATGCGTCGGTCTCCAGAGGTATGCTCTCCCTGTCGATTTGCGGGCGGCCCTTGAAAGTATTATTATGGGATCAATGGGAAAAGTCAAGTTTTTCAACGTTTTTCTACTCCGAACCGTTTGAGTTTCATTTGCATTTTAACAAAAAGACGTTATACTTTAATAAAATTGACATCCATTTTCCCGGCGGAAACAACGGCAAAAAGATTTCCGGCGTTTTGGAGACCTGATGTCCACCCCGCTCCTTTCCCTGGTCGCGGCCATGGAATCCATTTCACGGCAACCGACGCGGCAGAAAACCATTCGCGCCGCTCTGGCCGCGGTCAATCATTTGTTCCAGGCGCGCCGGAGCACATTGTTGCTGCCCGGGCCCGGCGGCCGAAATTTCCAAATCTACCATTTCAGCGGTCGCGGCCCGCTCCGCTTCACCTCGGCCAAAACAAAGGAGCTGCGCGATCCCGAGGCCTGGGTCCTGGCGCAGGGAAAACTCCTGGACTATTCCCGCCCACAGAAAGTATCGGCTCAATCCGGCCGGCACCTGAAGCACGACTTCCTTTTTACGCGCCTGCTGGCCGTTCCACTGGACCAGGCGTCCGGGCCCCGCGGAGTCCTGCTGGCAGTGGATCCTTCCCGCCCGCGCGGCGGGGGCCGGGAATCCCTGGCACGCCTGCAGCTCATAGGACAAACCGTCCTGCTGGCCATGGCCCGGCATCGAGCGCCGGCACCATCCCAACGTGGCGCGGCCTCAGCCCCGGTCCGTGGCGGCCGTGGTTCTTCCGGCGGGTTCGCGGCCGGGGGGAAAAAACGCGCCGAAGTCCTCGCTACCGTCGTCCACGAATTGCGCTCACCCATCACCTCCATCACCGGATTCGCCAAACTGTTGTTGAAGAACCCGGCCGGCAGGCTGGCAGAGGAACAAATCCAATTTTGCCAGATCATCCTGCAAAACGCGCACACCCTGGAACGTCTGATTACGGACCTGGCCGATGTGGCCGCGATCTCCAAAAACGACCTGCAGCTGCAGGTCGAGCCCGTGGCCCTGAACGATGCGGTGCGGGAAACCGCCCTGGCCTTTGAAGCGGGAGTTCCCCCGGAAAACCGTCGCCTCCGTTTCCAAGACTCCGCACCGGGGGTGAGGGTGCGCGCCGACCGTCTGCGCCTGCGCCAGGTCGTCCGCAATTTATTCGAAAACGCACTCAAATACGCGCGTCCCGGCAGCGCCATCCGCGTCGGAGTGACCCGGACCCGCACTCTGGCCCAATTGACGGTAACCAGCTCCGGGGAGCCTTTGCGACCGGACCAGCTCCATAAGGTTTTCGAGAAGTTTTATCGAATTCAAACCGCCGCGGGGCTGAAAATACCCGGCTCGGGGCTGGGCCTGGCCATCGTGAAAAATATTATCGAGGCGCACGGCGGCCGCGCCTGGGCGGAAAACACGCACGGCGGCAATGCCTTTTCGGTTACCCTTCCCCTATCGCGTACAGACGGCTGAAAAACGCGCTTTAATGCAACCACGGCCACGTAAATGCAAAGAACACCACAAAGAGGATGGTCGCCAAACTGCCCCCCAAACCCACCAGGGAGTGGCGGGTGAAGATCAGGACCACGGAGGCGGCCACGCCCACTCCGAAAACGGACAACGCGTACAGGCTCGCCGCAGACGAGGCCAGGGGAGTGATGTACAGCACCCAGAGGTAAGACAGGCAAAACACGCCGAAGAAAATGCCCATCCCGAGCAAAAATTGACGCCTTTCGATGGAGGTATTCACTTTCGCCATGATTTCCTCGCTCCTTACTTTTTCTCTTGATCCGGACGGCGGCCGGGCGCGGGACGCAGAGATTCGCGTTCGCGCAGGCGCGCTTCCAGTTGCGCAGACCGGGCCTGTTCCCAGCCGGACGTCCCGGGCCGGTAGAACCGCCGTCCGACCAGCTTCTCGGGCAGGTAATCGTCCGCCACCCAATTTCCCGGGTAATCGTGGGCATACCGGTAATCCCGCCCGTACCCGAATTTCCGCATGAGGTCGGTGGGTGCGTTCCGAATGTGCAGGGGGACCGGTAATTCCCCGCTCTTTTCCACCTCAGCCATTACGGCGTGATAGCCCGTTTCCAAGGCGTTGCTCTTGGGGGCCAGGGCCAAATACACCGCCAATTCCGCCAGCGCCAACTTGCCTTCGGGCAGGCCGATGAAATCGAAACACTGTTCTGCGGCCGCCGCCATGACCAGCGCCTGGGGATCGGCCAAGCCGACGTCCTCGGCGGCCATGCGGGCCATGCGCCGCAGCAAGTAGCGCGGATCCTCGCCGGCCTCGAGCATGCGCCCGAGCCAGTACAGGGCGGCGTCGGGATCCGAGCCGCGCACGCTTTTATGCAGGGCCGAAATCAGGTTGTAATGTTCCTCGCCGGCGCGATCGTACCGCAGCAGTTTTCGTTGCAAGGCCTCGGCCGACAATTCGGGGGTAAGGGTGCGGGCGTTTTTCTCGTGCGCCAGCAGGGCCGCCATTTCCAGCGCATTGAGGGCCACGCGCGCATCCCCGTGTGCCCCCTCGGCAATATGCCGCAGGGCCTTTTCCTGGGCGTCCGTTTCGACCGCCTCCAAACCCAGTTCGGGATCCTGCACGGCGTGGTGCAGAATCCGCAGAAGATCGTCGACGGTCAGAACTTCCAAAACGTACACCTGACAGCGCGACAGCAGGGCCGCGTTCACCTCGAAGGAAGGGTTTTCCGTGGTGGCACCGATGAGAATGATCGTGCCGTTCTCCACGAAGGGCAGGAACGCGTCCTGCTGGGCCTTATTGAAGCGGTGGATTTCATCGATGAACAGAATGGTCCGGCGCCGGTGATACCTGAGGGATTCGCGGGCCTGTGCGATGACTTCCTTCAATTCCTTGATGCCGGCCGTCACGGCGGAATAGGCCTTGAAATCCGCGCCGGTGTGCGCGGCGATCAGGCGGGCGATGGTGGTCTTGCCGACGCCCGGCGGTCCCCAGAAAATCAGGGACGGGACCTGATCCGTCTCGATGGCGCGGCGCAGGCTTTTCCCCGCCCCCAGCAGGTGTTCCTGTCCCACCACCTCGTCCAAGGATTGCGGCCGCAGGCGTTCTGCGAGCGGCGCGGAGGATGGATGTGCCGCCTGTGCGTCTTCAAAAAGGTCCATGGGTTTCACGGCGTCCCTTGGCTTGACCGCCCCTTCGCCCGGGTCATGCAATCGTTCAATCGCAACCGGGGCCGGGATAGCGCACTGGATTCATGACCAGGCCGGTGATGATTTTAGGCAAAAAGTAGGTGGATTTTTGCGGCATGGTTTCCCCGTTTAAAGCCACCCGCCAAATCCTGTCCGGATCGGGCGTCCCCGGCAGCAGGGCGGCCTGGGCCCGCCCGGCCACGACCTCGCGGTGCGCCAGGCGGAGATCCTTCGTATAGCGGACGCGCCGGGCCTCCTCACCGGCCGGGATGCCCAGTAAATGCCTCAACATGAATTGGTCGATGACCACGAGGTCCAATCCCTGCAACCAGCGGGAGGCGTCCGGCATCAGGTCCGCGGTCAAAGCCTGAGGACGGCCTGACCGCAAGCGCAGTAAAAAAATCCCCCGTCCGAATCCGCCCAGGCAACCGAGAGTCAGCGGCCCCGGCTTGGCCAGCGCTTGCCGGTGGGCGGCCGCCAGGCGTTCCAGGCTGGGCATCGCCCGGATTTCGAATATCTGGCTGCATGCCCGGCGCCACCGGGCCCAGGCCGCCGGCGGGATTCCCGACAGCAGGCGGTATACCGGCAAAACCGCGAGCCCGGGATCACGGGTCTCGGCGAGGCACATCAACACGGATTCGATCCCGGCGCCGGTTTCACCGCGCCGCCGTTGCCGGTCACGGTACTGCAAGGCCGTGGAGTAGCGGTGATGACCATCGGCGATCAGCAGGGGTTTCGAGTGGAATCGGGCCTGAAGCTCCCGCAGAAGTTTCGGCTCGGTCACGACCCAAAGGCGCTGCCGGTTCCCGGCCCAATCCGAAAAATCCAGCTCCGGACGCCTCCGCGTCTGGGCCTGCAGGAGCCGGGTGATGGCGCGCCGGGGGTCGCGGTACAAGGCCAATACCGGCGAAAGGTTCACCCCCGTGGCCCGGAGCAACTTCAGGCGGTCGAGTTTGGGACCGCGAAACGTCCGCTCGTGGGGGTAGATCGGGCCCCGGCCGAACGGCTCCAGCTTCACCCGCCCCAGGAGTCCGGTGAAGGCGCGGCTGCGGCCGGAAGGATCCCGGTACCGCGTCTGCAGCAAATAAAAACCCGGCCGGGTTTCCCTCCGCAGGATGCCGTGTTCCACCCAGGCGTCCAGGGTGGCGCGCGCCCGCGTGTAGCGGTTGCTCCGCGGGCCGTCCTGAGGCCGCGTCGTGCCCAGCTCCAGCCGGATGATGTTGGCGGGATGTGCGCGGTAGAATTTTCTCTGCTCGGCGGGCGAAATGATGTCATAGGGGGGCGTGACCAACCGCGGCAGGCAGGGGGCCAGGTCCGGAGAGTAGCGCAAGCCTCGGAAGGGCAGAACCCGGGCCATTATTTCTTCCGCTTGCCCGGTTTGCGGACCTTGTCCTTCCAGCTCGTGACCGCCACCAATTCCTCGTTGGTATTGCGCAACCGTTGAGACAAAATGGTGATGATCTTGGTCAGAAGCTTGTAGGCGAGTTCCAGGTTGCGCCCCAGCATTTCGTCCAAACTGGCCTTGGGAATCACCATGCAGCGCGTCTCCTCGGTGGCCAGCACGTTGGCGGAATACGGCAGGTTGTCGAACAGGGACATTTCCCCGAAGATGGACTGGGGCCCGAGCGAGGTAATCACTTTATCCCGCTTGCCTTCCATTTTCTTGACGACGCGCACCTTGCCCTTGACGATGACGTGCAGGGCCCCGCCTTTCTTGCCCTCTTCCAGGATCACGGTCCCGGCGGGATAGAGTTTGATTCGGGCCAGCTTGAAGATCTTCTCCAGGTCGTCGTCCGATAGACTTTCAAAAATATTGATCGTTCTCAGGAGACTGATTTCCATGGCAGCAACCCCCGTGTCTACAGCACGTGCTTGCGCTGGGTTTTGACCCGGCGCAACATGTCCCGGTATTTTTTCCGGAAGCCCGGCCGCCCCAGCATGGCGCTGATGGCGACCTTTCCCGCCTCCACGCCCGGCTGGTTGAAGGTGTCGATATTCAGGAGTTCGCCGGCCATGGCGGTCATGACTTCGAAGGTGAAAATGAGCTGGCCCACGTACCGCGGCGTGACCGCGGGAACCCGCCAGGTGGCGCTGGGCTGCCCGACGCTGGCCAGGGCCAGGGCCGTGGCCGTCTGCTCGGTGTTCAACAGCTCGCCGAAACGGTGGCCGCCCAGATAGGCCAGGGAATCGAACTCCCGGTACAGGGCGGGAATCCGCGGGTCGGCGGCAAAGGTTTCCACCCGCAGGAAGGTCACGGTTTTGTCGGCGGGACCTTCCATATAGAGCTGGAGCTGGGAATGCTGGTCCGTGGCGCCGAGAGCCTTCACCGGCGTCGGCCCGACGCGGACCGTTCGCCCCTGCTTGTCGACCCGTTTTCCGAGGCTCTCGGCCCACAGCTGGCGGTACCAATCCGCGAACTCGCCCAAGGCGTGGGCGTACGGCATGAGAACGGAAAGAGGCCGTCCCTGCCGGTAGCCGGCGATCTGAAAAGCGGCGGCGAGGTAGGCGGGGTTGGTCCAAACGTTCTCGCCGGAGGTAAAGCGGTCGGCTTCCCGGGCCCCGGCGATCAACTCGCGGATGGGGATGCCCGACACCGCGGCCGAAAACAGGCCGACGGCGGAAAGCACCGAGAAGCGCCCCCCGACGTTGGCCGGGACCGGAAAGCTGATATAGCCTTCCCGCTCCACAATTCGTCGCAGGGTCCCGTGTTCCCGGTCGGTGGTGGCCACAATGTGCCGGTTCAGGTTTTTTGCGCCGACCACGGCCCGGAGCCGCTGGCGCAGGAGCATGAAGGCGGACATGGTTTCCGCCGTGGAGCCCGACTTGGTGATCACGTTGACCAGGGTCCGGCGCAGGTCCAGGACGTCGAGCAGACCCGCCAGCTGGGCGGGATCCACGTTGTCGTACACGAAAACGCGGGGTTTGTGGCCGCGGCGGGCGGGAGGCAGCAAATTGTGCAGGGGGTGGTTCAGGGCGCGATGCAGGGCGATGTTGCCCAGGGCCGAACCGCCGATGCCGAGGACCAGCAGATTTTCGAAGCGGGCGGCGGCGATCCGGGCCACGCCGAGAATTTCGCCGATGGTTTTTTCATCGCGCGGCAGGTCGGCGAAACCCAGGGTCCCGGCCTCGCGGCGTCGCAACAATTCCCGATGGGCCTGACGCACGGCGGGCGCCAAGCGTTGGATGGCGGCCCGGGTAATGCCTCCCCGGCCGATGTTCTCCGCCAGCATGAAGTTGTAATCCAGCTGGATGCGGTTGGATCTCTGCCGATTCGCCATGGTGCCATCCCTTCCCAGGTTGAAAATGGAGCGGCCACCCCGCCCGTCCCCCGGCGCGGGCAAATGCCGCGGTTAAAATACGAACGTCAAACCCGCCAGTCGCAGGCGAGCCCCTTCCGGCTCCGGAACGGCTCGGGTTTCGTTTTTGGGAGCGGGGGCCAGCTGGTACTGGCTTTGGTCCGGAACACGTCCCGCGCTGCCCAGGGCCACGGCCAGCGAGCTTCCCAGCGCCAGCCCGATCACGACCCAGGAATCGGCCTGCCGGAATTCCGTGGGAAATTCTCCCTGGACCAAGCCGTCCAGCGATAACACCGTGAGGTAACTGTACAAGGCCGTAAAGGGCAACGAGACGAAAAAATGAACTTCAAAATCCCGCAGCCAGGAGTTTTCCACGTAACCGGCCTCGTCCTGCTCCCCGGCTCCGGGCTCGGACGGGGCGGCGTCGCCGGACGGCGCGCCCTCTTCCGTGCCGCGGGCTTCCCCGTTCGGGGACGTGGCCGCCGGCTCCACCGCTTCGTTTTCGGCGGGTTGCTCGAGCGTCCCGTCTTCGTTGCCAACCGCGGCCTGGGCGGCGAGGGGCGCCGGCAGGCATAGCCAGACCAGGAAGCAGACAGCGGCCGTGCAGCCGGCCGTTGCCCGGCCGGTGCGAGTCACGTTCATGGCACCACTTTGTTCAAGGGATATTCGATGATGCCCTGCGCGCCGGCGAGTTTGAGCTTGGGAATCAGCTCGCGCACCACCTTTTCATCCACCACCGTCTCCACATCGAACCACTCCGGATCGGTCAGTTGCGCGATGGTGGGTTTCTTCAAAGCCGGCAGCAGGGACAGCAGCCGCCTGAGGTTCTTGTGCTGGACGTTCATTTTCAGGCCCACCTTGACTTCGGCTAAGAGCGCGCCTTTCAGGAGCAGGCTGAGATCGACGATTTTCTGCCGCAGAGCCGGCCGCTGCCAGGCACGGCGGTTGGCGATCAACACCGTGGTGGAGTGCAGCACGGTATCCACGATGCGGAGATTGTTGGCCCGCAGGGAGCTCCCGGTTTCGGTCAACTCCACGATGGCATCGGCCAGGTAGGGGGGCTTGGCTTCCGTGGCGCCCCAGGAGAATTCGACCTGGGCCTTGACCCGGTGACGCCGCAGATAGTCCTTGACCACGCTGACGAGCTCGGTGGCCACCCGTTTGCCCCGAAGTTGCTTGACCGAGCGGATGGGCGATTTTTCCGGAACCGCCAGCACCCAGCGCACCGCGCCCAAGCCCTGCTTGGCGTAATTCAATTCGGAAACCACCTGGACCTGCGCGCGGTTTTCAGCGGTCCAGTCGGCGCCGGTCAGGCCGGCGTCCAGGACTCCAGCCGCCACGTAGCGGGGGATTTCCTGGGCGCGCACGAGCATGACCTGGATTTCCGGATCGTCGATGCGGGGATAATAGCTGCGGGAACTGGAGGAAATGGCGTATCCGGCCTTGCGCATCAGGTTGAAAGTGGCCTCTTTCAGGCTGCCGGCCGGCAAGGCTAATTTCAGGATCACGTGACCACCCCACGGCTGCAAAGTTCGCAAAAAGTTTTCTATTTATAGCATCGCTTTCCCGGTTTTAGCAAGATTTATATTTGACTTTTGAGCGTATGGCGTTATACTGCCTTTCGTATTTTGCTCGCTCGGAAACAGAGGAACCCGCCAGACGTGCATGCCACCCTGCAAGACATATTCGATTTTTCTCCGGCCCGGCTCGGCTCGTGTTTGCGAGCCTGGGGAGAGCCGGATTTCCGCGTGAAACAGGTCATCGCGGCGGCCTGGACACCGGGCCTGACCAAGTTTAGCCGGGCCACGTCGCTGCCGCAGCGTCTGCGGGAACGCCTGGAGCGGTCTTTCCTGCCGCCCGGACCGCCCGCGCCCAAAAAAACCCTGGTGGCCGCCGACGGTACGGTGAAGGCTCTGTTCGCCTTCGCCGGCGGAACGGAGGTCGAAAGTGTCGCGATTCCCCAGGAACACCGCTTGACTTTCTGCCTCTCTTCCCAACACGGATGCGCCCTGGGCTGCCGTTTTTGCGCCACCGGGCGCCTGGGCCTGGTGCGCAACCTCACGGCCGGGGAAATCCTGCAGCAGGTCAGGGGTTTGATGGCCGTGACCCGGCTCAAGCCCACGAACCTGGTGCTGATGGGCATGGGTGAACCGCTGCAAAACCTCCCCGCCGTGCGCGAGGCCCTGGCCTTGATTGGGCATCCCCAGGCTCTGAATTGGTCGCCGCGCAAGACCACGATCTCCACCAGCGGCTGGCTGCCGGGCATCGCGGACCTGACCCGGACACCGGCGCCTGCAAAATTGGCCCTATCGCTCAACACCCCCCGCGACGACGTGCGCAGCCGCCTCATGCCGGTCAACCGGCGCTTTCCCCTGTCTCGGGTCTTGGCCGGGCTGCGGGCCTACGCCCGGGCCACCGGCCAAAGCGTGACCCTCGAATACGTCCTGATCCAAGGGATCAATGCTGCCCCGGCCGACGCCCGCCTGCTGGCGCGTCTGGTAAAAAATCTGCCCGCCAAGGTGAATCTGATTCCCTTGAATCCCGTGCCCCAAGTTGATTACCTGCCCCCCTCCACGGAAGACGCGATGGGCTTCCTCCAAATCCTGCGCCGGCAGGGTGTGCCCACGACCCTCAGGCTCTCCCGGGGGCTTGAAATCGCAGCCGCCTGCGGGCAATTGGCCGGCGGCGCCTTGCGGAGGGCGGCATGATCCGCCGGCCGGGCGCGCCGCCCAAGCGCAGTCAATATCTGTTTATTTTAATCACCCTTTCGCTGGTGGCCTTTGTCGCCAGCACCCTGACCACCACGCGCCTGTTGCGGCGGTCCAAGGTCGTGGAGGTCCCCGACCTCAAGGGGAAAAGCGTGGAAGTGGCCCGCAGCCTTCTGCGCGTGAAACGCCTGGAATTTGACATCTCCGAGTTCCGCTTCAACCAGCACACGCCCGCGAACCTGATCCTTTCCCAAGACCCCCCCGCGGGGCAGGAAGTCAAGACCGGCCGGATGGTCAGGGTGGTGGTGTCCCGCGGGTCACAGGAAATCGGCATCCCGGATGTGCGGGGGGGCAGCTTGCGGGATGCCATCGTCCTGCTGGGCGACAAGGGGTTGAATCCCGGACACATCAGCCGCTACTACACGGAGGAGGCCCCGAAAAATACCGTGCTGGGCCAGTGGCCCCAGGCGGCGGAATCCATGCAGCAGGGGGGACACGTCAAGCTCTTAGTCTCAGCCGGCCCCCGTCCCGTGAAATGGGTCATGCCCGACTTGCGCGGCTTGAGTCTCGACCCCGTGACCCAGCTGGCCAGGCATCTCGGCATCGAACTCCGGAACATACAGAGCCGCCTCGACGACACCCGCCCCACGGGCACGGTCTTGGAGCAGCAACCGGGACCCGGGGAGTGCATCAAGAGCGGCGACCAGGCCGCGTTGACCATTTCCCGCCGGTCCGAAGACGACCAGCAGACGGGGCGGTACGTGACCATCCATTACCGGGTCCCGCCGGGATCCTCGGAAGTGCGCGTGAAATTCGTGGTCCAGGACCTGACGGGACGTCACGAGATCCACAACGCCATGGAGAGGCCCAGCACGGAGTTGTCACTCGGCCGGACCGTCTACGGGCGGGCCACGGTCACGATCTGGATGAACGGCCAGGTCGTGGAGGAGCGGGAGCTATGAAAATCCACATCGCGCCTTCTCTATTGGCGGCGGATTTCACGCGGCTGCGGGAGGAAGTACGGGGCGTCGAGCGGGGCGGGGCGGATCGCTTGCATCTCGACGTCATGGACGGCCATTTTGTCCCCAACATCACCTTCGGGCCGCCGGTGGTCGCGGCAGTCCGGAAAATCACGCGCCTGATCCTCGACGCCCATCTCATGATCGCGCAGCCGGAAAAATTTCTCGAAGCGTTCGCCTCCGCCGGCGCGGACATGATTACACTGCACGTGGAGGCCACCCGCGGGTTGCACGGCTTGTTGGAACGCATCCGGGCCATGGGATTGAAGGCGGGAATTTCTCTCAAGCCGAAGACGCCGCTGGGCAGGGTTCTGCCCTACCTCCGGCAGGTGGATTTGTTGTTGATCATGACGGTGGAACCGGGATTCGGCGGCCAATCGTTCATGCCGGACATGCTCCCCAAGATCCGCGCGGCCCGGAAGGCACTCGACCGGCGGGCGCTGCCCGCGGACATCGCGGTGGACGGCGGCATCACGCTGCGCACCGCCGGCGAGGCGGTCCGTGCCGGCGCCAACGTCCTGGTCGCGGGCACGGCCATTTTCGGCCAGCCCGGGCCCGCCCAGATCATCCGCAGGCTGAAAAACCCGCGGCCGTAAACGCGGTTCCCTCTCCGGCCGCAACACCCATATTCCGATTCTCTGTCATAAAATGGCCCCCACCTTGACGGCCTGAAAAAACGCCGCCACCATTCCGGGATCAAATTGCCTGCCCTGCTGGCGCTCGATTTCGCGCAGGGCGTGGTCGGGAGACAAGGCCCGCCGGTAGGGGCGTTCCGAGGTCATGGCGTCGTACGCGTCCGCCACGGCGATCAGGCGCCCCAGCAGCGGAATTTTCTTTCCCGCCAGCCCCTGGGGGTAACCCTGGCCGTCGAAGCGTTCGTGATGAGTCAAAATGCCGGTCAGGGTGTTCTTTAATTGCGGAATCTTGCTGATGATCCTGACGCCGATTTGGGGATGCTTTTGGATCACCGCGTATTCCTCGGGCGTTAAGGAACCGGGTTTGGTGAGAATGGCTTCCGGAATGCCGATTTTACCCACATCGTGGAGCAACGCCGCCAAACGGAGCGTTTCCACGATCTGCGGATTCCAGTCGTGCGTTTCGGCCATGCTCAAGGCATAGGCCGTCACGCGTTCGGAATGCCCATGGGTATAGGGATCCTTGGCTTCGATGGCGGAAACGAAAGCACGCACGGAATTCAGAAAAAGGGCGCGGACCGCCTGGCAGAGCTGGATTCTCTCCAGCCGGGGCTGGATGCCCCGCGCGGCCCGTTGAAGCCGTTGCAGGTCTTGGGGGGTGAAATCGACGCTCTCGCGGCGATTGCCGATCAGGACCGCGCCGAGTAAATGGTGTCCCGTCAGCAAGGGATAGTAGCTCAAGGAAAGGAACCCCAGGCGCCGCTCCAGTGAAAATTCCGGCCGGATTCGCAGGATTTCCGCGGGCAGAGTGAAGGGTTCCGTCAGGCTTTTCCCGGCGGTCTTGAGCTTGCGGGCATGGGGCCACAGCATGCTGGCCAGGGCCGATTCCTGGCACGACACGCCATGCGCCGCGCTGAAACGGTAGCGGAGGTGCTCTCCGTCCGCGATGAGCAGGGCGCCGATTTCGGCGCGGGCGGCCCGGCACAGGAGGTTGAGCAGGCCGTGCAATTCTTGCTGTTCATGCAGGAAGTTGAACCAGGCCGGGTACAGGGCAAAACTCTCGGGTTCGAAACGCCCGGGTTCTTGGCCCTCCCCGTTGGGTTCGGGCCAGAATTCCTTCAGGACGGCAGACGCGTTCACTTCGGGCATGCGTGAATGGGTCCCCCTCGAATGGCGATGACAATCCGTGACCGGGTCCGGCCTGCGATCTTTATTCGGGACGCCGCCAGGGAATCACAAAGTTGAACTTCGAGCCTTCGCCCAGGCGGCTTTTCACCCAAATTCGGCCTCCCATCACTTCCACGATCCGTTTGCACAAAGAAAGGCCGAGTCCCAAGCCGCCGACATGCCGGGTGAACAGATCCTCGACCTGGTAGAATTTCTTGAAGACCTCGGAGAGCCGCTCGGGTGGAATCCCCTGGCCTTCATCCACGACCTCCACGGCCAGATATTCCCCATCCGGCAGGGAGGCCAGATTCGCCAGGGATGTGGGAGTGCCGTTGGCGGGCAAAACGGGCAGGCGTTCCAGCTTGGCAAAGTTGATCCAGATCCTTCTTCCGGGAGGACTGAAGGCCGCGGCATTTTCCAGCAAGGCCACGAGGACTTGTTGCAGGCGCTTGGCATCCACCCAGACCGGGCTCAAGGAAGAATCGAGATTGACCTCGAGTTTGAGATTTTTATCCTCCACGGCCTCCTGCACATCCGCGATCGCCTTGCCCACCACGGACAACAGGTTCGCGGCCGTCTCTTGCAGGAGAAACTGGCTGTTTTCCAACTGCACCATATCCAGGATTTCATTCACGATCCGGTGCAGCTTGCTGGTGTTCTGGCTGACCACCTGCAGGTACTTTTGTTGCAGCACGGCCAGATCACCGGCGACGCCGGATAGGACCAGGGTCAAATAGCCCTTGATCGAGGTCAGCGGCGTACGGAGTTCGTGGGCGATCATGGAGATGAACTCGCTCTTCATACGCTCCAGTTCGTGCAGCTTCTTGTTTTCCTGAGAAAGCTCCCGCATTTCCAGCACTCGCCGGACGGTCATTTTCATCAGGTCATTGGAAAACGGCTTGAGGAGAAAATCCCGGGCTCCGTTCTTCATGGCCTGGATCGCCGTTTCCACCGAGCCAAAGGCGGTAATCAGGATGATCTCGGGGCCCGCCGGAAGCTTCCGGACCTCCTCCAGGAATTCCAGGCCGCCCATGCCGGGCATGCGGATGTCCGAAACCACGAGATCGATTTCCGTCCCGCGCACCAACTCAATGGCCTCGAGGCCGTCGCAGGCGGTGGTGACGATATACCCCTCCTCTTCCAATAAAAAGGAAAGTGCGCTTCGGATTCCGGCTTCGTCCTCGGCGATCAGTATTCTCGCGCTCATGGAAGGCTCCTTTGAAAAAAGCATACACCCCTACCCTGCGCCCAGGCGCCTGCCTGCTGCACCTGAAGCCAGGGGGGGTGGGGGGGAACCCTGATCGATTGACTCGTTTCCTAGGCGATGGACACCGACTGCATCAGGCTCGGTTCCGCCTCCAAGCGGACGTCCTGGGCCAGCGCCTGGACGAAAATATCCACCAGCGCCGGGTCGAACTGTTCGCCGGCGCAGCGGCGCAACTCATTGACGGCTTCGCGGGGCGGTAGGGTCTCCCGGTAGGGGCGCAGCGTGGTCATGGCGTCGTAGGAGTCGGCGACGGTGATGATCCGGGAGTATAAGGGGATTTGTTCGCCCCGCAAGCCGTCTGGGTAGCCGGTGCCGTTGAAACGCTCGTGATGATGCCGGATGATTTGATCTCCTTCCGGCAGGAACTTGATGGGTTTGATGATGCTGCCGCCGATGGCGGAATGATTGCGGATGACTTCCCACTCCTCCTGGTCCAGGGCCATGGATTTGCGCAGGATTTTCTCGTCAATTCCGATTTTGCCGATGTCATGCAGCAGGGAAAGATATTCCAAGCGGCGCACCTCGAGGGGTTCCAGCCCCAGTCTCTGGGCGATCATCATCGCATACCGGGTCACGCGCGCCGAATGACCGAAGGTATAGGTATCCTTGGCCTCGACGGCCGCAATCAGTGCACGAATAGTATCGGCAAAATAGTGCTGCAACTCTTCATAAAGTTGGGCATTTTCAATCGCGATGGCCGCCTGGTTGGCCAGGGTGGTGATGAAACGCAGGTCTTCCTTGGTAAACGAATTGCCCCCGACCCGGCTCGAAAGCACCATGGCGCCGAGCAGATGGGAATTCCGCTTGAACGGAATGGCCAGCAGGGACTGCAGCTTCGCTTCGTCCCCGAGGTATTGGCGGAACTGCGGCGTGGTTTCCAGGTTCTCGATGAACAGCGGCTGCGTATTCAACGCCACCCACTGGATGGAACGGCGATCGGCCAGGGACAGGCCCTGGGAGCGCCCGTTTTCCGAAGCGCAGTAGGTCAGCTGCAGCTTGATTTCGTCGGATTGCCGTTCATAGAGTACGAGAGTGGATTGATCCGCGTTCACGGTCTGCCGTGCCATCTCCAGGATGATGGACACGATTTTATTGATTTCAAGGGTGGAATTGACGGTCTTGCCGATTTCATGCAGGATGGAAAGTTCGAAAACAGTGCGGTCCAGCTTCTGGTTGAGATGCTTTAACTGCCGCGTTTCTTCTTCGCGCCGGTGGAGTTCGGCGTGCAGGGTCTTGCGCTCCTGCCGGAGGGCATTGTCAATCGCCTCGCGCAGGCGGCTGATCTCAAAGGGTTTGATGACAAAGTCCACCGCGCCGTCCTTCACGGCGGCCACGGCTCTTTGCACCGTACCGTAGGCCGTGATGACGATCACCGATGTCCGGTCCCTGAATTTATTTTTTATCTCCCGCAACAGGGCCAAGCCGTCCATTTCCGGCATCATAATGTCGGTTAACACCAGGTCGTAGGTCTTTTTTCCAATAAACGACAAGGCCTCACGCCCATTGGCGGCCGTGTCGATCATATGGCCTTCACTGGTCAAGAGAATATCCAGGGATTCGCGAACGCCTTTTTCATCGTCTACAACCAGGATATTTGACATGGCCATTACCTCGCGGACCGAATTTTCTTTCACGATATTAGTTATATGCATGAAGCTTGCCAAACTTTGTGTATAAATAAAATCGAAAAACAATGCCCATATATAGTATCCATGACATTTGTGTACTCCCATAATTGGTGATAACACCAATTATCTAAATTGTTTAAGATTTTTGGCATAGTGCAGGAATAATTTAATGGCTATTTATGAACAAATAAAACTACATATTGCACATTTTACTGGTATTCCAGATTAATTCCTTTATATACAATATATTTAAATATTTAATTGAAATTTAAACGCCGATTCAAATCAGTTTTATGTGCATTCCAAAAAAAATGACTCAGCGTTTGTTAGGAAGAAAAAAAAGCATGTTCTGAAAGGAATAATTCTCGGCAGGAAAAGAACTATTGAAATAATTTACTTTAAGTATGATTCTTATTTCTTTTAATATTATTTTTTTTAATTATTTGATACTACGGGTAGTGCCACGGTAAAAACCGAACCCCTGTTTTCCTGACTTTCAACAAAGATTTCCCCGTGATGCGCTTCCACAATCCGCTTGCTGGTGGCCAAACCCAGGCCGGTTCCCTCATGCTTGGTGGTGAAATAAGGCTGGAAGAGATTGGGCAAATCTTTGGTCCGTATTCCTATTCCATGATCCCTGATCGCGATCCAGAGATGCTGGCGTGTCCGGTCAGAGGCGTTATATCCGGATCTGATTTGGCCTTCGATGTGGATTTTCCCGGAAGTGCTCGAGGCTTGGATTGCATTCAAAACCAAATTCATGAATACCTGGGTTAATTGCTGGCTGTCGGCCTGGATGTTCGGGATGTTTTCCAGACGCGTTTCCACCTTGATATCTTTCTTTTTCAGCTGATTCCCCAGCAGGGTGAGCACACGCTCGAGGACCGCTTTGATGTCCGTTCCCACCAGCGCCGGGGGCGAAGGCCGGGCGAATGTCAGCAGGTCTTCCGTGATGCGCGTCAGGCGGTCGATTTCCGCGGGGATGATTTCGTCAAAGCGCCGGCGGAACTCGGCCTGCTCGTATTTTCCGGGAAGCATCTGCACGAAAGTCTTGATGGCCGCCAGGGGATTGCGGATCTCGTGGGCGATGCTGGCCGCCATGGCGCCAAGCACGGTCAGCCGTTCGCTGTTGAGCATCTGCTCGTATAACCTGGTGTTTTCCAGCACCACGACCATTTGATTGGCGATGGTCTCCAAGAGGCTTAAGTCCCGATCCGTAAACTGGTCACCCGACCGCTTGTCGCCCAGCACGATGAATCCGACAAGATTATCCTTGAGCAGCAAGGGTATGATTACTCCAGCTTGCAAAGTATTATCCAAAACATTTTGAATATCAGCCTTTATCGGATCAATGATTTTTCCCTCCGCATACAAATGACCAAACTGATGCCTGAATTCCCCGGCAATCACGTGGTTTTTAACGGAGATGAGATAATCGATAACATGATTCTCTTCCTCGATTTGATTGGGCAGCAAATCACCTTTTTCGCCAATCTTCTTCAAACAAATATAGGCCGCCTGGCCAAATTGCCCCCGGATAAAAATACCCACTTTATTCAAAT
>CAZQGO010000005.1:0-69663 GCA_964593065.1 uncultured bacterium
TAGCAGGCGTCTTGCGGGCCTAAATGCTGGAAGGCCTGGTTGATACGCGCGTCCTTGGTTTTCGTGCCGGCCGGCAATCCCTCCGGGTACACATTTTGGGAGATTCCGGTTTCCGGGTTGTAGTTGCAGTGCAAGTGATTTGCGGTTTTCATAAATATCAACTGCGCTTCGGTATCCCGGCTGTTCTCCGTGGAAATTTTAGAGTTGCGCAGGATTTGTGCCAGCACACTGGCCACATTGCGGTTGTGTGTCCGGCAGATGATATCCGGTTCGCTGAGCCCGTTGTCCTTGGCTTCCTGCACCGCCAGTTTCCACAGCAGCGAATTGGCCACCACGCCCACGCCGGTTGGCTGTTCAGCCGGAAGGACCATGGCGGAACTCAAGTACAATAAAAACGGCGTGATATACGTGGCGGAACCAAACGCCACGGGGTGGCCTTTTTTGCGGACTACGATCAGCCAGTCCACCCAAATGGCGTTTTTCGCCAGCACATCCTGCGGCACGTAGGTCTCGGCCTCGGTTTGGGTCTTTCCGAAAGCCTCCAAAGCCACGAAACTCAGCTCCTGGTAAACCTGGTTCATCACGCCCGCCCGTAGGAACTTCTCTCCCGGGTTCTGGATGACTTCAGCGACAAAACCGCCCTTCAGTTCGTAGAGCAGGCTGTCGTTAAGGTACCTTAAATTTTCGCATTGCAGGTGCAGGCCCGGGAAGAGCAGGGTTTGGGCCGTATCCACTGCGGACGTTTCGGCCTGGGTAGGTTTCTCAAATATAGTAGCTGTTGGACTCATCGTCGTCCCCCCTTGATCCAGATTAGCGTTGTTCGCCTAAACGCAGGCAAAACGCAGTGTCCGGTTGATCATCTCGTCGATCTCGCGCTGGGTGATCACCGGAGCTGCGGTTTGGCTGGCTGGAGAACGCCGTCTGGCAGGCTGGGGCGAATGAGCCGGTTGGGTCTCGGCGGCCGCCTGGGCCACCACTTCCTGGATGTGCTGCACGTTGAAGGGTTTGCCGACAAAGTCCGCGGCACCCTGGCGCAACGCCGCCACCACGGTGGGAATGTCGTCGTAAGCCGACATGAAGACGACTTTCGAGTCCGCATACTGGGAACGCAGGCGCTGCAGGGTCTCGAGTCCGTCGAGGCCCGGCATTTTATAATCCATCAATACCACCTGGGGATGGCGCTGCTGGTATTCCACCAGTGCCTCTTCCCCGCTGGCGGCAAAGGCGAGCTCATAATCTTTTTCAAATACCGTTTTTAAGGCTTGGCATAAGGCGTCGTTATCGTCCACGATCAACATCTTGGTGCGAGACATGACTCAAACCTCCTTGCGGAATTTTCCGCCGCGATAAGGCCACGGCGGCTGCACTGCCACATGCTTCCCGGACCACCCCCCTTGTGGATTCATTTTTTCAAGAATGCACTTCCAAACGACTATTGCCGCTTCCAAAGAAAAAATCACGAAATACCATGGGGAAAGGAGAAAATATCTTGCCCGGTGGGAAAAGCGAGGCAAAGCATATGGACGAAAAACAAGTATGGCGATTTTGCAGGCGGGCAAGTATGCGGCTTGCCCCTGGCCGCCTGTCAGGCAGGCTGCTGATGATACTACGGGTGTTCTCACTGGTTTCCCCCCCAGGACCCCATGAGATGGAACGAACTGAATTAATCTCGACGGATTCCCAGTTCCTCCATTTTCAATATGAGTGTATTGCGGTGAATACCCATGATCTTGGCGGCTTTGGTCTGGTTCCAGCGCAGCTTTTCCAGGATTCGCAGAATGAATTGCCGTTCAAACTGGTGACGTGCCCGCTTCAGGGTGATCATATCACTCTGTTCCGGCGTCTCCAGGAGCGCCTGGTTGGTCAGGATGTTTGCCGGGAGATCCTGGGAGGTAATGGTATCCTTGGTGGCCAGTAACACCAGCATTTCGAGCAAATTTTCGAGTTCGCGCACGTTGCCCGGCCAAGTGTAGTTGGTCAAAAGCTCCAGGACTTCCGGTTCAATGTGATGGATGTGCTTGTGCTGTTCCGCGGCGTTTTTCCGGAGGAAATGATCGATCAGGAGCGGAATGTCTTCCCGACGGGCCCGCAGGGGCGGCAGCTCGATGGGCACGACTTTCAGCCGGTAATACAAATCTTCACGGAACCTCTGCTGCTTGACCAGGGTCGGCAGGTCGTCGTTCGTGGCCGCGATCACCCGCACGTCCACGGGGATGACCTGGTTCGACCCGACCCGCACGATCTCCTTCTCCTGCAGGACCCGCAGGAGTTTGGCCTGGATCGGCAGCGGCAGCTCCCCCACGTCGTCTAAAAAAATGACGCCGTCGTTGGCATATTCGAACTTCCCGATTTTCCGGGCCACGGCCGAGGTAAAGGAACCGCGTTCGTGCCCGAAGAACTCGCTTTCCACCAGTTCTCCCGGAATGGCCGCGCAGTTTACGGCCACGAAAGGTTTTTCGGAACGGTTTCCTTTTTTGTGGATCGCCCGGGCGACCAGTTCCTTGCCCGTGCCGCTTTCCCCATGGATCAGGACCGTGCTGTCCGCATCGGCGACTTTTTCGATCATGGAGTAAATGGCCTGGATGGCGGCGCTTTTTCCCACCATCGGCATTTCGTGCTCGCTCTGGAGCAGCACGTTCATCCGCTTCAAATTCTTCTTCTCCAGGGCCCGGTTGATGATGGCTGTCAGGTCGGCGTTATCGAAAGGCTTGGTGACGTAATCGTAGGCCCCGTATTTGATGGCCTTGACGGCCGCTTCGGCTGTCTTGTTGGCCGTCACCATAATGACTTCGGCTTCCGGGTCGATTTCCTTGATTTTTTGCAGGGTTTCGATGCCGTTCTGGTCGGGCATATTGATATCCAGCAGGACCAGGTCGATCACCGGTAGTTTTTGAATTTTTTCGATGGCTTCGGAACTGGAGGAAACAGGGATGGGTTGGTAATTATCCTTGAGAAAAAAATTGAGCGCCTCGCGGACCGCGTGGTCGTCGTCAACCACCAATATGGAAGGTTTCATGCCTGCCTCATGATTGGGGTTAGAAATTTTTAAGAATATTACACGATATTAGGAAATTGTCAATAAAATACTACATTTTTTTGTGCAAATTGCTCAAAATTTTGGATAAAAAAATAATATACCCAAAGCAAATACGCCGGGTATATTTTAATTGAATTAAAAGGAATTATTTTTGTCAGGATGGACGACTAAAATTAGGCTTGTTGTGCTTTCTTTTCTTTTAATGCCTCTTTGAGGGAGAGACGGACTTTGCCGTTGCCGTCTATTTCAATGACCTTCACGTCTATTTCATCGCCTTCCTTGACCACGTCCTCGACTTTTTTCACGCGATGCTCGGAGAGCTGCGAAATATGCACCAGACCATCCTTGTTCGGAACCACTTCGACAAACGCCCCGAAATCCGTGACCTTTTTCACCACGCCGTGATAAATCTGTCCGATTTCAATCTTCGGTGCCAAACGGCGGATCCAGGCGATGGCCGCCTCCATGGCTTTTGGATCTCTGGCCGCCACGGCGACCCGACCGTCGTCCTCGATGTCGATGGAGGTCCCGGTTTCCTCGGTGATCTTCTTGATCATCTTCCCGCCCGGTCCGATGATGTCCCGGATATAGTCCGGATCAATCTGCACCACTTCAATCCGCGGCGCGTACTGGGAGAGCTCCGGGTTGGGTTTGGAGATGACCTGGTTCATTTTATCCAGGATGAACATCCTGGCATTTCTGGCCTGGCTCAGGGCCTGCTGCATCAGGTCCTGGGTAATGCCGGTGATCTTGATGTCCATCTGAATGGCGGTGATACCCTGCTCCGTGCCGGCCACCTTGAAGTCCATGTCTCCGAAGTGGTCTTCCAGGCCCTGAATATCCGTCAGAATCGCAAACCGCTCTTCCTGTTTGATTAAGCCCATGGCCACGCCCGCCACGGGCGCCGAGATGGGAACTCCGGCATCCATCAAGGACAGGGAAGCTCCGCACACCGAGGCCATGGAGGAGGAACCATTGGATTCCAGGATGTCCGATACCACTTGAATGGTATACTGAAATTTTTCCTTTTCCGGTATCACCGGTGCCAACGCGCGTTCGGCCAGCATGCCGTGCCCGATTTCACGCCGGCCGGGTCCCCTGACCGGGCGAACTTCCCCGACGGAAAAAGACGGGAAATTATAATACAGCATGAAATTTTTCTTGTATTCCCGCTCCAGCTCCTCCATCAACTGCTCATCCTCGCCCGTCCCCAGAGTGGTGACGACCAAAGCCTGGGTTTGCCCGCGCGTGAAAATCGCGGACCCATGCGGCCGGGGCAAAACATTGATCTCCGCCGTGATCGGCCGGATCTCCTCCAGCCGGCGACCGTCCGGCCTCCGGCCGAGCTGCACAATGTCCCGGCGTACGGCCTCGACTTCCAGTTTTTCCACCACCTCGCGGGCCGCCGTGGCGGCTGCGGTGAAATCCGCTTCCCCGAGCTCCTGCAGAAGACGATCCAGCGCGGCCTGCTTGGCCTGCTCCATGGCGCGGTTGCGCGCCTGTTTTTCCTCGGTCCGGACGGCTTGCTGAATGCTGTCCCCGGCCAGCGCGCGGACTTTTTTCTCAAGCTCGGCGTCGATGGTCTTCAGCGGCAGATCGCGCTTCGGCTTGCCCACCTTGGCCACCAGCTCTTTTTGCATCTCGATGATTTCCAGGGCATGCTTCTGGGCCAGTTCGAATGCTTCCACCATGACGGCTTCCGGAACCTGCTCCGCCTCGCCTTCCACCATGACGATGGCTTCACGGCTGGCGGCCACGACCACGTCCAGCTCGCTCTGGGTGACCTGTTCGAAGGTTGGATTGATGATGAACTGACCGTTGAGGCGCCCGATCCGGACGGCGCCGAGCAGGTTGGAGACGGGAATATCCGAAACCCCCAGGGCGGTGGACGCGCCGATCAGGGCCAGCGTGTCGGAGTCGTTCTCCATGTCCGTGGAGATGACCAGGGCGTAAATTTGCGTCTCATTCACCAGGCCTTTGGGCAACTGCGGACGCACGGCCCGGTCGATGAGCCGCGCGGTCAGGATTTCCTTTTCCCCCGGCCGTCCCCCGCGCTTGAAAAACCCCCCGGGAATCTTGCCGGCGGCATAGGTCCGTTCGCGATATTCCACCGTAAGCGGCAGAAAATCGACGCCCTCCCTGGGCTCCGGGGCGCAAACGGCGGCGACCAGCACCACGGTGCCTCCGTATTGCACGGTTACGGCGCCATGCGCCTGCCGGGCCAGATGCCCGCTGGTAATGGTCAGGGTCCTGCCCATGATCTCTCGGGATACGGTCGTCGTGCCTTCCAATGTGGTCCTCCCTTAATTTCTCGACTTCCTTTAAGCTGCGAAAAAGATTATTTACGCAGGTTCAACTTGTTGATGATGGCTTTGTAGCGGGTGACATGATGTTGTTTGAGGTAATCCAAGAGACGACGACGCTTGCTGACGAGCATGAGCAGGCCCGTACGCGAATGATGATCCTTGGGATGCTCCTTGAAATGGTCGGTCAGATAATTGATCCGCTCGGACAGCAAGGCAATTTGCACCTCGGGTGAACCGGTATCCGTCGCATGCACCTTGTTCCCCTCAATCAATTCCTTTTTCTTCTCCTTGATCAACGGCATCGTCCTCACCCCCTCTCTATGAAAATTTGCTGGAATAGAATATGGAAGTTTTAATCTTATGCCAGCGGGAAATGAATGTCAAGGATTATCTTATCCCATTTTCAGGATAGTCCTTCAAGCCCGGCCGACATCGTGTATATTATTTCATTTAAATTCAATGTTTTAATGAATGCGGAAACGAAGGGGACGAGCGGGACGCGGAGTTAGGGTCTGCGCTGGATAACGATTTTCAGTTTGCCCGCGGCCAGGTCCTGTTCCGAAATTAGACCGCCGTCGGGCATCGTTTTGCCGTTGCAAAAAATCCTTCCGCCCCGTATCCGCCTGACCTTCCGCCGGCGGGAGGAGGCTTGATCCTGAATTTCCAGGTCGATCATGCAGCGGCGGTACTTCAGATTTTCAATCTTTACGCCCAGAGGTTGCGCATATTTGGGGATGTGCACGCGCAATCCTTCCGGCACCGGCTCCAGTCCGCCGAGCCCGGTCATTAACAATTCAATGAAATTTAACGCGGATAACTCCGCTCCCGCCCAGGGTCGGCTGCCGGCCCCGGCCGGCACCAGGCCCATGGATTTCGGGTCCAGAACCAGTCCCCGGGCATAGGTGAGCAGGCGCTGGCACGCCGCGGTCGCTTGATCTTGTCCCCGGGACAGGCCCAACTGCAGGATGAGTTGCGTCCGCTGGATATCCGCCCCCTGGGGGAAGGCGATGACGCCTTGGGCGGATCCCCAGTCCGGCTGGGGAACGAGACGGTACCGTTCCTGATCCGAGCGCCAGCCGGGTTCGTTCCACAAATCTGCCAAAACCGCCTTGAGATGCTCCGGGCGCCCGATTCCCAGCCAAACCGCATCCGCGAAAACCAGGCTGCGAAAAGCCTTGCCGGACGTTTCCCGGTTGCGGGGACAGAGCGCGTAATATCCTCCGGGTCCCAGATGCGGTCGCCACAACAGCCGGTCCAGGGTCTTTTCGCCTTGTTCGGCCAGGACACGGTACCGGGCCGCCGTCAATTTTCCCTCCGCATCTCCGGAGGCCTCCAAAAGCGCGGCCCCGGTACGGAAGGCCGCAACGACCGTCAGGGCCGGAATCCGGACCTTGCCGCCGGATTCCCGGCCATAGTTGACGCAGCCCTGATCCCGGTCCGCCGCACGGTGAACCTCCTCCGGGATTCCGTCGGCATCCAGGTCCAAATCCGCCAAATTGTTTAATACTTCCTCCAAATAGAGCAAGTTATCCTGGAGCCAGGAGCGATCATGCGTGAAAAGATAGTAACGGGACATGGACACCACTTCCCCGGCCAAGTCCTCGACTTCCAGGCGCTGTCCCGTCCAGCCCTGGAGATGTTTCTTTACGGCATTTTCCCTTCCAAGCGCGACCAGCCCACCCACGGCGGCCGCTATTTCTTCCGGCTCCGCCGGTTCGGTCCGGGCGGGAGAGGCTAAATAGGGCGTGCCCATGACGTCCCGCTTGCTCATCCATCCCGACCACGCCTTGAAACTTTCAAACAAATACGAGACATTGGGATCCTGGCAGCGGAAGCGCATGCCTTCCGTGGCGCGTGACTGCCGGTCATCCTCCCAGCGGGCGTACTCGGATTTCCGGCGCAACTCGAAGAGGTTGCGCGCAACCGTGGTTTGATCGTAGCCCCAACACAGCCATAACACGGCCTCGTGGAATTGCCCGGCCCCCAGATCCCAAGCCGGCGTTTCCAAATTCACGGTCAGGCCCGGGGTTTCCGTCCCCTGGCTCTCGCCGCCCTGTCTGGCTTCGGCCGTCTCTTCCCCGGCGGAAATCAAGCCTCCTTGGGGCCCCCAACCCAGCCCGAGCCAATTTTCTCCCAGGACGCCGGCCTGCCGCATGTAGAAGATTTCGCCCCGCGGGTCCGCGAAAATTTCGTCTTCCCCTTCCCGGGGCCCGGGAGCACCCGCATCGCGCGGCACGATTTCCGGATTATTGATTTTCGCGGACAGCCGTAAGCCGTTCAGAGGCAAGCCCGTCAAGTTGTGGGTGACAAAGCGCAGGCCGAATGCGAATTGGCCCGGCGGCTGGAAATACACGCGGCGCAGTTGCAACCCGTCGGGCCAGTTCCAGGTTTCCTCGAGGGCCCCGGGCCGCAAACTGACCGTCAGGCTGTTGCCGCCCGCCACCGGAACCAGCGCCCGAAACGACCCATTCGTGAGCAGGGCGAATTTCAGCCCGCAGGTAAACTTTCGGTTGGCGGGCAGCAACAGTTCTCCGTTGGGGCCGCAAACGGCCGGACCATATTTCAAGCGCAGGACCAGGGGATGGTAAAATGAAAGGGCGAGGCGTGTCTCGGGTTGGTCAGGGGCGGGAAATAAACGCACCACGCGGGACAGCTCGGGAGCATTGGAGGCAAAGTCCAAGCTGACGGCGGGAGCGGCTGCGGATGCTGGGGACCTGCTGGATTCGGTGCCGGCGGCAGCGGACCCGGCCGCCGGATAGCCACAACTCACCGCCACCAGCAGTGCCAGGGCCCGGCCCCATGGGCCCGCCACTGCAGGCATACCCGATTAGGCTCCGTTCTGGAAGTGTTTGATGAGTTCGGGCACAACCTCGTTGACGTCGCCGACGATTCCGAAGGTCGCGACTTTGAAAATTTCCGCATCCGGATTGCTATTCACCGCAATGATGACGTCGGAAGACTGCATGCCGGCCAAATGCTGGATGGCGCCGGATACGCCCAGGGCGAAATAGACTTTCGGGCAGACGGTTTTTCCGGTCTGGCCGACCTGATGGGAATAGGGTACCCATCCGGCGTCCACGACGGCCCGCGAGGCTCCCACGGCCCCGCCGATGGTCGCCGCCAGATCGTGCACCAGCTTGAAATTCTCCTTGGAACCGATGCCGCGGCCGCCGGTCACGATGACGTCGGCCTCGGCCAAGTTGCAGGTATCTTCGACTTCCTTGACCACCTGGATCACCCGGGCGCGCAGGGGCAGACGGTCGGGCGCGAGGCTTTTTTCGATGACTTCGCCCCTGCGTGCGGGATCCTTTGTCAGGGGTTTCATGACCTTGGGCCGCACGGTGGCCATCTGCGGCCTTTTTTCGGGGCAAATGATGGTCGCCATGATATTGCCGCCGTAAGCAGGCCGGGTGCCAAGCAGGATTTTCTGTTCCGGATCGATCTCCAAGCCCGTGCAGTCCGCGGTCATGCCCGTTTTCAAACGGGCGGCGACGCGGGGCACGAAGGAACGGCCGACGGCGGTGGCTCCCGCCAAAATCACGGCCGGATGGTGCTCCTCCGCCAGATCGCCCAACGCCTGCGCATAGGGCTCGTCCGCGAATTTCTCAAAAACCGGACTGTCCAGGTAATACACGCGGTCGGCGCCGTAGGCCGTCAGTTCATCCGCAGCCGGCCGCAGGTTGCTCCCGAGCAGCACGGCCACGAGTTTCTGTCCCAGGTCGTCGGCCAATTTTCTTCCCGCGCCCAGCAATTCAAAGGCCACGGAATGTATTTTCCCTTCCCGTTGCTCCGCATAAATCCAAACATCCTGGTAGGACTGTACGTCCATGCTGACGGGTTCCTCCTTGCACGGGCCGGTCCGAAGAACCCGGCCTTTATTTTATCACGTTCATTTCCTTGATCTTGTGCACCAAGGCGGAGGCCATTTCCGGGACCGAGCCCTCGAGCATGGTGCCGTGATACTGGCGCTGCGGGCTGAAGGTCTTTTTCACCCTCGTGGGCGAGCCCTTCAAACCCACCTGGGTCACATCCAGGTCCGGAAGGTCCGCCACCCCCCAAACCTGTGGTTCATACTTCTTGGCCCGCATTTTGCCCTTGAGGGATTCCAGGCGGGGTTCATTGATCTCCTTCACGACGCTGACCAGGGCCGGAAGCGGGCTTTCCACCACATCATACCCGTCTTCCATCATGCGCTCGGCGCGGATGCGGTCCGGGGTGATTTCTTCGATCTTGCGCACCCAGGAAATCATCGGGATATCCAGGCAGGCCGATACTTCGGGCCCCACCTGGGCCGTATCGCCGTCCACGGCCTGCTTGCCCGTGAGGATCAGGTGATATTCGCCGATCTTCCGGACGGCCATGGCCAGGGTATAGGAAGTGGCCCAGGTGTCCGAGCCGGCCAGCTTGGCATCCGTCAGGATAATGCCCTCATCCACGCCCATGCCGACGGCCTTGCGGATGACTTCCTTGGCTTGCGGCGGGCCCATGGTCAGGACCGTGATTTTGCCTCCCAATTTTTCCCGGATGCGCAGCGCCTCTTCCAGGGCGTATTCATCGAAAGGATTCAGGATGTTTTCCGTCCCCTCCCGCACCAGGGTGCCGGTCTCCGGGTTGATCTTGGCGCTGGTGGCCGCCACGACCTGCTTGATGAATACCAGGATGTGCATGCTCGCGTCTCCTTTGCCGCCGGCGGAAGGCCCCTAGCGCTTGCGCCAGGCCGCGGCCTGTGCCGGATTATTTGCCTTTGGCGACTTCCTTGATCAACTGCAGGGCAATTTCATTGCGCTGGATTTGATTGGTGCCTTCGTAGATTTGGGTGATTTTCGCATCGCGCATCATTTTCTCCACTGGGTATTCCTTCATATAGCCGTAGCCGGCGAGAATTTGCACGGCATCCGTGGTCACGCGCATGGCGACATCGGAGGCGAACAACTTCGACATGGCCGACTCCTTGGCGAAACTTTTGCTTCCCGAATCGATGGTCCGGGCGGTCGCGTACACCAGGGCCCGGGCCGCCTCGACCTGCGTGGCCATGTCGGCCAGCATATGCTGGACGGCCTGAATGCTGGCGATCGGCTGGCCGAATTGCACGCGCTGCCGGGCGTAGACCACGGCTTCCTCCACGGCCCCGGCGGCGATCCCGAGGGCCTGCGCGGCCACGCCGGGCCGCGAGTTGTAGAGGGTGTTGACGGCCACGATGAAACCCATGCCTTCCTTGGCCAGCACGTTGGCCGCGGGCACCCGGCAATTGGAAAAAACCAGTTCCCGGGTGGCGGAGGCCCGGATGCCCATCTTGTTTTCCTTCTTGCCGAAGGTGAAGCCCGGCGTGCCTTTTTCCACGATGAAGGCCGTGGCGCCGCGGCTGCCCTTGGCCTTGTTGGTCATGGCGATGACCGTGTAGGTTTCCGCCTCCCCGCCGTTGGTGATCCACTGCTTCGTGCCGTTCAACACATAATCATCCCCGTCGCGCACGGCCGTCGTCTGCATGTTGCCGGCGTCCGAACCCGCGCCGGCCTCGGTCAGCCCGAAGGCCGCCAGTTTCCGGCCCGCGGCGATGTCCGGCAGATATTTCTTTTTCTGCGCCTCGCTGCCGAACAGCAGGAGCGGAAAAGTCCCCAAGGCCGTCGAAGCCATGGCCAGGGAAATGCCGCCGCACACCTTGGATAATTCCTCCACGGCCAGGCAGAGATCGAACACTCCGCCCCCCATGCCGCCGAACTCCTGGGGGATGTACAGGCCCATCAAATCCGCGGCCGCCATCTCCTTGACGATGTCCCAGGGAAAAATGCCCTCTTCATCGTATTGGGCGCGCACCGGTTTGATCTTGGATTGGGCCAATTCCCGGCTGGTATCGACGATCATTTGCTGTTCTTCGGTTAAAAAATAATTCATGCCTCCTCCTTGGGCGGCTTGCGGTCATGTCCCTGCAGGGCCTGAAGCGCATGGGCTGCGGCCTCCTGGGCCGCAAGTTTCTTATTTGGCCCCCGGCCCCGGCCGTATTCCCGGCCGCCGATGACCGCCGCGACCTCGTAGCTCCGGTGGTGGTCCGGCCCGGAAATCTTCCGAACCGGATAGCTCGGAAGATCGCCAAGACGCTGCTGGCAGTATTCCTGCAAAACGGACTTGTAATCCGTTTCCCCCGGCCGGCCGGAGGAACGTTCCAGCTCCTCCCGCCACACCTCCAGCACGACGCGTTCCACGGCCGGGAGTCCGCCGGCCAGAAACAGGGCGCCCATCACCGCTTCCAGTGCGTTGGCCAGGATGGAGTCGCGCTCGCGCCCGCCGCTGGCCTTCTCGCCCCGTCCCAGCAACAACGCCTCTCCCAGCCGCAGGCGGCGCGCATACCTGGCCAGCACGGGCGCGGACACCAGCCTCGCCTTGGCCTTGGAGAGATCCCCTTCGTCGCTGTCGGGCAGAATTTCATAAACCCGGCGGGCGATGACCAGCCCCAGGACCGCGTCCCCGAGAAATTCCAGCCTTTCATTGGCCGCCCGGTCCCCGGCTCGAGGAGGAGCGGATGCTTCGTTCGTCCAGGACCGGTGCGTCAGCGCCAGCCGGAAAAGATCTTCCTCTCCGGGCGCAATTCCCATCCGGTCCAGAAGCCGGGCGACGGCCTGCGCGTGCGCTCCGGGATTCATGGTTCGGGGAGACCCTCAGGGTTCAAAACGCCTGACCAGCAGCGAGATATTATGCCCGCCGAAGCCGAACGAATTTGAAATCGCGGTCCCCACGCGGATCCGCCGGGCGCCTTCCGGAACGAAATCCAGGTCGCACTCCGGATCCGGATTCTCGAGGTTGATCGTGGGATGGACGACCTGGTCGGTGAGGCTCTTGACCACGGCCACGAATTCGATCCCGCCGGCCGCCCCCAGGGGGTGGCCGATCATGGACTTGGTTGAGGAGACGGCCAGGCGTTGGGCGTGCTGGCCGAAAATTTTCTTGATGGCCCTGCACTCGGCGATGTCCCCCTGCTGAGTGGAAGTGCCGTGGGCGTTGATGTAATCCACCTCTTCGGGACGGAGGCCGGCATCGTTGAGGGCCATCTGCATGGCCCGGGCGCCGCCCAGTCCTTCGGGCTGGGGCGCCGTGATGTGGTAAGCATCTTCCGAAAAGCCGACGCCGCTGATTTCGGCCAGAATGGTCGCACCCCGCGCCTGGGCGTGTTCCAGGGACTCCAGCAGGGCCAGGCCCGCGCCCTCCGCGATGACGAACCCGTCCCGTTCCCGGTCAAAAGGACGGGAGGCGCGCTCGGGCTCCTGATTGCGGACGGACAAGGCCTTGGCGGAGCAGAATCCGGCCACGGACAGGGGCGTGACCACGGATTCCGTACCGCCCGCCAGCATCACGTCCGCATCCCCGTATTTGATCAGCCGCATGGCATCCGCCAGCGCGTTGTTGCCGGACGCGCAGGCCGTGACCGTGCAACCGTTCGGACCGCCCAGCCCGTATTTGATGGCGATGTGGCCGGCGGCCATGTTGGGAATCATCATGGGAATGAGAAACGGGGAGACGCGGGAAGGCCCCTTGTGCAAAAGAATCTCGTTTTGGATTTCCAGCACCTTGAGGCCGCCGATGCCGGCTCCGACGATGACACCGAACCGGTCGCGGTTAATTCGATCCCAATCCAGGCCCGCCTGGGTCAACGCCTGCTGCGCGGCCACGACCGCGAACTGGACGAAAAAGTCCAGGCGGCGGGCCTCCTTGCGGTCCACCAGCGGTTCCGGATTGAAATTCTTGACCTCGCCTGCGATCTGGGAATCAAACGCCGCGGGGTCGAAATGGGTAATTCTCGCCACACCGGATTTGCCGGCTAGGGCGTTTTGCCAAAAACTGTCCACGGTATTGCCTAGGGGGGTAACCGCTCCCAGTCCGGTCACCACCACCCGCTTCGCCATCGCTTCCCTCCCGGCACGACTTGCTTCGTGCAGCCCTTCCGTCCGCCCCCGGCGCGGTCAACCTTGCGCCGGAAGAAACGCGGCCGGGGTTCTTCAACCCCGACCCGGAAGCGCCAAAAAGTACCCCGCCCGCTTAGGACGCGGGCGGGGAATGCATGGGGTTCAGTTGAAATTCAAGCCAGAAAAATCCTGGGTTGAAAGGTGAAGGAAATCTAAGATTGCGCCACGTTCGCGTGGGATTTGATATATTCAATCGCGTCGCCCACGGTTTTGATCTTCTCCGCATCCTCGTCCGGAATTTCCATATTGAATTCCTCTTCCAGGGCCATCACCAGTTCCACCGTATCCAAAGAATCCGCACCCAGATCGTCGATAAAGGAAGCCTCGTTGGTCACCTCGTCCGCATCCACGCCCAACTGATCCACGATGATCTCTTTTACTTTATCCTCTAAAGCCACGTCGGTATGTCCTCCTTCAAGAGTAGTGTGAACAATAAGCCATCTCCGGGATGCACTCGCAAGTGAACCTCCTCCCGGAGTCCATTACATGACCATGCCGCCATCCACGGTAAGGACCTGGCCAGTGATATAGGCCGCCTCCTCCGAGGCCAAGAAGGCCACTACTTTGGCCACGTCCTCCGGCGTACCGAGGCGTCCCAGGGGGATCTGCTTCAGCAAATTCTGCTTCGCATCCTCCGACAGGACGTCGGTCATGGCGGTTTTGATGAATCCCGGCGCCACCGCGTTTACGGTAACGGCGCGCGGGGCCAATTCCCGGGCGCTGGTCTTGGTCAGACCGATGACCCCGGCCTTGCTGGCCGAATAATTCGCTTGACCCACGTTGCCCATCAAACCCACAACCGAAGCGATGTTGATGATCCGCCCCGACCGTTGTTTCATCATGACGCGGCTCACGGCCCGGATGCCGTGAAACGTACCCTTCAAGTTGATCTGGATCACCGTGTCCCAGTCGGTTTCGCTCATGCGTACGAGCAAACCATCCCGGGTGACCCCCGCGTTATTGACCAATATATCGAGGCGGTTATATTTGTCAACCGTTTTTTTGATCCCTTCCTCGACTTCTTCCAGGATAGAAACGTCCATTTTTAAAGGTAAAACTTGTCGTCCCGTTTCCTCCGCCAACGCCGCCGCGGTTTCCTCCACGCGGGTCAGATTAATGTCCGCCAAGCTCAGGTCGGCGCCGCAAACGGCCAATTCCCGGGATATGGCCCGTCCGATGCCCTGGGCTCCGCCGGTGATCAGAGCTACTTTTCCGCGTAAATTCATGGCTTCCATCCTCCCTTTAAATCGCGCGGCCGACGTCACGAGTTCCGGATCGCCGTTCAACCGCCTGTCAAGACCCGGCTCAGCTCCGCAGCCAGAGTGGAGATCTCCTCCGGGGAAAAAGCCCCCCAGGAGGGCACGTCCGGGGCTATTTTCTTGAGCAGGCCGCGCAAAACCTTTCCGGGGCCGACTTCAACCGCGCCCTGCACCTGCTGGCTCAGCATGTCCCGGACCGATTCCTCCCAGCGTACGGCCCCGGACACTTGGGCCACCAGCGACCGGCGGATGTCTTCGGGATTTTGCAGCCTGCGCGCGGAGACATTGGCCCACACCGGAAAAGCCGGGTCCCGGAAATCCACCCGGGCCACCTCCGGGGCCAATTGCTCCGCCGCGGTCCGCATGAATTGCGAATGAAAAGGTCCCGACACCTTGAGGGGAATCACCCGCGTCTTGTTCTCGGCCGCCAGGGACGCCAAACGCCCCAGGGCTTCCTCGGAACCGGAAACCACCACCTGGCCCGGGCAATTCAAATTTGCCACCTGCACCCCGCCCCCGCTGTTCGCGGCGCGGCAGAGACCCTCCACCTCGGCCGGATCCAGCCCGATCACGGCCGCCATGCCACCCCGGGAGGACCGGGCCGCGGTTTGCATCAGCAAGCCCCGCGTTCGGACCAGGCCCAGGGCCTGGGCAAAAGGCAGACTTCCGGCTGCGACCAGGGCAGAATACTCCCCCAGAGAATGGCCCGCTGCCAGACAGCGTTCCTGCGGAAGGTCCACCTGGTCCAAGAGGGCCTGCCAGGCCGCCACGGAAGCGGTCAGCAGGGCCGGCTGGGCGATCTCCGTGGCATTCAGCTCGGCTTCCGGTCCCTCCAGGATCATGCGGCTGAGCGGCAGCCCCAGGACCTCATCGGCCTGCTCGTAAACCGCGCGTGCACGCGGAAAAGCCTGGACCAGTTCACGGCCCATGCCCACGAATTGCGAACCCTGTCCCGGAAAAAAAATTGCCAGCTTGCTCATTTTTGCTCCTTCAGACAATCCATTCTCCCGGCCTACCAGCGGAGGATGGAGGCTCCCCAGCTCAAGCCCGCTCCGAAGGCCGCCAGCGCCACGATCATCCCGGGCCCCAGACGGCCTGTTTCCTTGGCCTCGGCCAGGGCGATGGGCACCGAGGCCGCCGAAGTATTGCTGTAGCGGTCGATGTTGACCATGATTTTCTCCATCGGCAGATGGAAATGCCTGGCGGCGGACTGGATAATCCGGATATTCGCCTGGTGCGGCACCAGCAGGTCCAGGTCCGAAATCTTCAGTCCCGCCTTCACCAGGGCCTGCTCGACGCTCTCCCCGAGAATCCGGACGCCGAATTTGTAGATTTCCTGTCCATTCATTTTCATGTAATGCAAACGCCGGTCGATGGTTTCATGGGAGGTGGGAAGGCGCGAGCCGCCGGCCGGGACCCACAGCTGTTCAATTCCGCGCGCGTCCGTGCCCAGGATACTGGACAATACTTCCCCCTGGCGGGCATCCGCCGACAGGAGCACGGCCCCGGCGCCATCCCCCATCAGCACGCAGGTGGCACGGTCCTGCCAGTCCAACAGGTAGGAGAATTTTTCCGTAGCCACGATCAGGACGCGTTCGGCTTCCCCGGCGGCGACCATCTGCGCTCCCACCGTAAAGGCGAATTGAAAGCCCGCGCACACGGCCGTGAGGTCGAAGGCGCCGGCGTTGCTGGCGCCGATCCGGTTTTGAATCAGGGCGGCCGTGTTGGGAAAATACATGTCGGGCGAGGCGGTGGCCACGATAATCATGTCCACGGCTTCCGCCGCCACACCGGCGTCCGTCAGCGCACGCTGCGCCGCCACCACCCCCAGATCCGAGGCCGCCTGGTCCGGTGCGGCGATCCGGCGTTCCCGGATGCCGGTGCGCGTCCAAATCCACTCATCCGAGGTTTCGAGGCGCTGCTCCAGTTCCTGGTTCGCGAGCACGCGCTCCGGCAAATAATATCCCATGCCGGAGATGCCGACTCGTCGCGGGGCCCTCATCCTTCGACGACCCCTTGCCGGCGCAGGGCGGCTTCAATCTTGTGATTGATGTCCTGGTGCCTGAATTTGGCGGCCTGCAGCAGCGCGTTTTTGATGGCTTTGGCGCTGGATTTGCCGTGACCGATGGTGGAGACGCCGTTGATCCCCAGCATGGGCGCGCTGCCCACCTCCTGGTAATCGAGCTTGCGGTAAAAGCGGCGCAGGATCGGCAGCATGATGCCGGTGGTCCAGCGGGCCATCCAGCCGCTGTGAAGCATGTCGCGCTTCAGGAATTCGATGAACATGCGGGCGATGCCGCTGCCGAATTTCAACAGCGCGTTGCCGACAAAGCCGTCGCAAACCACGACCTCCGCCCGCCCGTTCACGATGTCCTGGCCTTCGACATTGCCGATGAAATTGAGTTTGAGGGACTTGAGCAGCTCGCGCGTTTCATGGATCAGGTCGTTGCCCTTGGAATCCTCCTCGCCCAGCGAGAGCAGCCCCACGCGGGGTTCGGCGACGGAGTACATCTGACGCTGCCAGAGTTCGCCCATGATGGCGAACTGGGCCAGCATGTTCGGCTTGCAGTCCACGTTGGCTCCGACGTCGATCAGGCTGGTGCTGCCCTGCGGAGCATTGGAGGGAAAATCCACCAGCAGGGCCGGCCGGATGATCCCCGGGATGCGCCCCAGCGTCAACAACGAAACCGCCATGGCGGCGCCGGTGTTGCCGGCGGTGAAGACGGCCTCGGCTTCTCCGGTTTTGACCAGCTGATTGGCCACGTGCAGCGAGGATTTTTTCTTCTGCCGCACCACCACGGAGGGAGAATCCTCCATGTGGATCTCCTCTTCGGCGTGGTGAACCTGCAGCCGGCGGGGGTCGTATTTATGTTGCACCAGTTCCCGGCGCAGCACGTCTTCCTGGCCGACCAAGAGGACCGTCAGCTCCGGGTCCTGATGGAGGGCATCTACCGCCCCCGTGACCAGGATCGCCGGCCCTTTGTCTCCCCCCATCCCATCGACAGCAATACGCATGAAAATCCGGCCGCCTTTCCCCTAGGCGCTTTCGGGCGTCACGATTTCCTTACCGCGGTAGTAGCCGCAGTTGGGGCACAAGCGGTGCGGCTGCTTGACCTGGTGGCACTGCGGACACACCGAGAGGTTTGTCGCGCCCAGCTTCCAGCTGGAACGCCGCTTGTGGGTCCTCGCTTTGGAAAATTTCCTCTTGGGATTGGCCATGACCGATCATACCTCCGCTTCGATTAACCCGACTCCCCGTTCCCGTCCGTCCGCGGGGGGGCTTGGAGTTTTTGTAAAACCGCGAAAGGGCTGTCCGCGACCGTTTCGCCGCAACCGCATCCCGTGTCCAGCGGCCGGCCGCAGGCGGCGCACAAACCCCGGCAATCCTCCCGGCACAAGGGCTTCATGGGTACGGCCAGGATCAAGGCCGTCCGGATTTCCGGGCGCAAATCCAGCTGCTCGTGGGCGTAGGTCAGGGTGGCGTCGGGTTCTTCCCCGGACCGGCCGCCGGCTTCCGCCGGCCGCGCCGGGGCCTCGGCCGGCAGGGCCACGAGCAGGAGCGGCGCCGACACGGGGTAGTCAAATTCCTTCAGGCAGCGGGAACAGGTCAACCGCAGCTCCGCCTCCACCCGGCCGCGAAAATAAATTTTTTCGCCCAAGCGGTAAATCTCGCCCCGGATCCGGGCGGGTCCCTGCGCCACCGCATCTCCCTCCAGGGAAAGCTCTTCCGGTTGCAGGACAAAAGAAATTTCCCGCGGATCCGCATTCAGGGAATACACATTGATCACGGACATGTTCTCAACCTGGCACCCTTGCCGGATTTCCTCCGATCCGCCCCCGGAACCGCCGGGAAGCCCGGAGCAAGACACCGGGGCCAAACTCGGAGGAGGACCGACTTATTCGGCTTCGGCCGGCGCCTGCACGGGTGCCTTTTCCGGAGCCGCCGGAGCCGAGGCATTGGGCATTTGGCGCATGACCCCCCGGTAGCTGCGAGAGGTGCGGGAGGATAGAATCGAGAGAAAAATGGAGGTAATCATGAAAACAATCGCCAAACCCGAAGTTAAGCGGGCGAAAAAATTCTTGCCGCCGCTGGATCCGAAAACCGTTTGCGAGGCTCCGCCGCCGAAGGACAGGCCGATGGTGGACCCGCGGCCGGCCTGCAACAGGACTACGACGATGAGCACGATGCAGACGAGGATATGAAACCCCCATAGGATGCTGACCAGCACGGTTGCTTTCCTCCTTGTGCGCTTCGGGGCGTCCGGCGCCGGGCAGGCGCGGCGCCTTTAGCGGTACTTGACGATGGCGGCGAAATCCGCCGCTTTCAAACTGGCGCCTCCGACCAAGGCGCCGTCGATGTCGGGTTGTGCCATGAGCTCGCGGATGTTGTCCGGTTTGACGCTGCCGCCATACTGGATGCGCATCCCCGCGGCGGTCTGGGCATCGGCCATTTCCGCCAGCAGGCCGCGGATCAGGGCATGCACCTCCTGCGCCTGCTGCGGCGTGGCGGTTTTTCCGGTGCCGATCGCCCATACGGGTTCGTAGGCGACCACGACCCGGCTCAGGTCCCGGGACGTCAGGCCGGCCAGGCCGTTCACGACGTGCGCGCGCACGACCTTTGCGGTGGTGCCGGCTTCCCGCTCGCTCAGGGTCTCGCCCACGCACAGGATGGGGGTCAGGCCTTCGGCCAAGACGGCCTTCACCTTGCGGTTCGCCGTTTCATTGGTTTCCCCGAAGAATTGCCGCCGTTCGGAATGTCCCACGATCACAAAATCGCAGCCCGCGTCCCGCAAGAGGTGCGGGGATACCTCGCCGGTGAAGGCGCCGGCCTGCTCCCAGTAAACATCCTGCGCGCCCAAGCGCACCCGGCTGCCGGTCAAAGCGCCGCGAACGGCTTCCAGGGCGGTGTACACCGGGCAGAGCACGATGTCCACGTCCGTGACGTCGCGCGTCGCCTCGACGACCTCGCGTGCCAAGACCTCGGCTTCCGCCCGGGTCTTGTTCAATTTCCAATTGCCGGCCATAATCGGTGTGCGCATGCTCACCTCTCCAGTTCTTTCCGGATCCGGGCTCGCGCCCGCAGTCAGGGACGGTCCGTCAGGGCGACCACTCCGGGCAGCTGCTTGCCCTCCAGGAACTCCAGCGAGGCGCCGCCGCCGGTGGAAACGTGGGACATTTGATCAGCCAGCCCCATGTGGGTGAGTGCCGCCACGGAATCCCCGCCGCCCACGACCGTGGTGGCCTTGGATTCGGCCAAAAGACGGGCGATCGCCAGCGTCCCCTGGGCGAAGGGTTCCATTTCAAAAACGCCCATGGGGCCGTTCCAGACGATGGTCTTGGCGGGTTTGAGGGCCGCGGCGAATTTCTTGATGGTCTCGGGGCCGATGTCCATGCCCTGCCAGCCTTCCTCGATGGTGCCGCGCGGCGTCACTTTCCGCTGGGCATCCGCGCGGAAATCGTCGGCCACGACGTGGTCGATCGGAAGCAAAAAAGCCTTGCTCAAGTCCAGGGCTTGCTTGAGGATCTCCTTGGCCATGGGAATCAAGTCCTCCTCGCACAGCGATTTGCCGATGGCAATGCCCTTGGCCTTTAAGAAGGTGTAGGCCATGCCTCCGCCGATGATCAGGGTGTCCACCTTCGGCAGCAGATTCCGGATGACCTCCAGCTTGCCGGAAACCTTGGCTCCGCCCAGAATGGCCACGAAGGGCCGTTCGGGACTCGTCAGGACCCGCCCCAGGTATTCCAGCTCCTTTTCCATCAGCAACCCGGCCGCGGCCTGTTTCACGCGGTGCGCCACACCCTCGGTGGAAGCATGCGCCCGGTGCGCCGAGCCGAAGGCGTCGTTGACGTACACATCGGCCAAGGAGGCCAAGGCTTGCGCCAAGACGGGATCGTTCTTGGTTTCGCCTTTTTCGAAGCGAACGTTCTCCAACATCAACAGACCGCCCTCGGGCAGGTCGGCGGCCAGTTTTTCAACCTCGGGACCGACCACCGCCGGAGCCATGGTCACGTTAACCTGCAGGAGCTCGCCCAGGCGCTTGGCCACGGGTGCCAAGGAAAATTTCTCCCGGTCCCCCGGCTCGCCCTTGGGACGCCCGAGGTGGGAGCACAGCAGGATCCGGGCTCCGGCCCGGCGCAGGAATTCGATGGTCGGGAGGGCGGCCCGCACCCGAGTATCATCCGTAATCCGTTGCTGGTCGTCCATGGGCACGTTGAAATCCACCCGCACGAGGACACGTTTGCCTTTTACCTGCAGATCCTTGACCGTTAACTTTTTCAGGTGGTTGTCCATACAACCCACTCCTTTGGTCGCGGCCGTTCCCGCCGTCGGCTGATGTGTTTTTGCCTGACGCACACCCGATGAAAAGGCACAGCGGGAACCGCTACCCGCTCGGTTCCCGCCGTCTTGCCGTGGGTACTTCCAGGTCCTTACTTTTTCGCGATATAATCGATCAAATCCACGACCCGGTTGGAGTAACCCCACTCATTGTCGTACCAGGCCATGACCTTGACCAGATCGCCGATGACATGCGTGGAAAGCGCATCCACGATGGAAGATGCCGGGTTGCCGTTGAAGTCCCTGGAAACCAGCGGCTCTTCGCTGTACTCCAGGTAGGCGCTTTTCTCCGCGGCGGCCTTCAGGGCGGCGTTCACTTCCTCCTTGGTCGTGGGTTTTTCCACTTTGGCGACCAAGTCCACCAGGGAAACATTGGGGGTGGGGACCCGGATGGACAAGCCGTCCAGTTTTCCTTTCAACTCGGGGATGACCAGGCCGATGGCCTTGGCGGCCCCGGTGGTGGTGGGAATCATGGACAGCGCGGCGGCGCGGGCGCGGCGCAGGTCCTTATGGGGCGCATCCAGAATAATCTGGTCGTTGGTATACGAATGAATCGTGGTCATCAAACCGGAAACGATTCCAAAGGTATCCAGTACGACCTTCGTCACGGGAGCCAGGCAGTTGGTGGTGCAGGAAGCGTTTGAGATGACATGATGCTTGGCGGGATCATACTTCTCCTCGTTGACGCCGAGCACGATGGTGATGTCCTCGTTCTTGGCCGGAGCGCTGATGACGACCTTCTTCGCACCCGCGGCCAGGTGGGCCGAGGCTTTCTCCTTGTCCGTGAAACGGCCGGTGGATTCCACGACGTATTCCACTCCGAGCTGTTTCCACGGCAACTGGGCGGGATCCTTTTCCGCGATGACCGCCAGACTCTTGCCGTTGACGAGGATCTCCTTTTCTCCGGCTTTGACTTCGCCGGGAAACGCGCCGAAAACGGAATCATGGTGAAGTAAATGCGCCAGGGTTTTGGCGTCCGTCAGGTCGTTGACCGCCACCACCTCGAAATGTTTGTGCTTTAAACTGGCGCGGAAGACGCCGCGACCGATGCGTCCGAATCCGTTGATTCCCACCTTTATCGCCATGTTTCCTCCCTCCTTATCCCCGTAAGTTTGCAAAATTGGCGCTTATTTTCACACACCACGGCTTCGCCGTCAACCCTTTTTCTTGGAGAGTCTTTCTTCAGGCAGGCAACCGGAAACTCCGGGAATGGGTGTGGCCTCGGAAGGGCGGACTGCATCCCAGGAACTTGCAGGGACGAGGGCCAGGGGAGGTTCTCAGTGCCGGGCTCCGGCCGCCGGCCCGGTGTGACGGGCGGCGAACGGCGGCCAACCGGGGAAGCGGCTAAATCCACTTCCGGCGTTTCAAGAACAGGACCATGACTAAAATCGCGGTCAGCAGGAGTCCCAGGACGAAGACATAGCCCTTCCATCCCCATCCGAATTCCGGCATCTGGATGTTCATGCCGTAGAAACTCGTGATCAGGGTCAGCGGCATCATGACGGTCGCGATGATCGTCAGGGTTTTCATGATTTCGTTCATGCGGTGGGACACGACCGACAGGTAGGCCTCCATGGTGGAGTTGAGAATGTCCCGGTAATTGTCGATCAGGTTGTTGAGACGTTCCACGTGGTCGTAAACATCCCGGAAATAGGCGGCGGTGGCGCGCCGCAGGAAGGGATTGGAGGCGCGCGCCAATTGGCTGAGCAAGCGCCTCTGCGGCGCGAGGAAATTGCGCAGGGTCAGGACGTTCTTTTTCAGGTCCACGATGCTTTCCAGAACGTGGTTGTCGCCTCCCGAAAGCACCTGATCCTCCACGCGCTCGATCCGGTCCTCCAACTGCTCCACGACCGGAAAATATCCGTCCACCACATTGTCGATCACGGCGTGCAGCAGGAAGCCGGCGCCCTGTTGCATGTTCAGGGCGTTGTTTTGGCAGCGCTGCCACAGCCGGTTGATGGGCCCCAGGGGCTCGCTGTGGATCGTGAGCAGGTAATTCTTGCCGAAGAAGATGTTAATTTCCTGGATGTTGAGACGCTGCTCTTCCTGGGAAGGCAGGGACATGGCATGCACGACGATGAACAGATAGTCGCCGTAATCATCGAGCTTGGGATGATTCTGCGGAAAAATCGCGTCTTCGATGGCCAGTTGGTGGAAGCCGAAGGTCTCCATCAGGAGATCGATATCGTTTTCGTCGGGATTGGTGATGTCCAGCCATAGAAGATTGCGGGGGCTTTTCAAGAGGCGCTCCACCTCGCCGCGGTCCGCAACCCTTGCGATTCCCTTTTCCTTATTATAGTTCAAAGCCGTCAACATAACCGTCGCCTCACGCGGTGAGAGGTCCGCCCGCCGGGCCCAAGCCTGGGGCTTCCGCCGCAGGAGGCAGTTCCAGTCCGGATGGATCACCGGGCGTCCGGGCCGTGCGCGGATCCGCCTGCCGGCAGAGGACGAAATGCACGCTAGCCGGTCTGATTATTGTTTTTCTTGACCTGTTCTTCCTTGGACTGGCACTCGACGCACAGCTTGGCAAAAGGCAGGGCTTCCAGGCGCGGCGCGGCGATGAGGGCGCCGCAGACGTGGCATTTTCCGTAGCTGCCGTTCTCGATGCGTTCCAAGGCGTCCTCCACCTCCTGCAGGCGGGCGCGCTCCGTCTCGGACAGGCCCCAGGCAAGCTCACGTTCGTAGTAGTCCGAGGCGATGTCGGCCGAATCCCTGACCTCGCTCGGCGCCTCCTCCTTCGAACTGCTTACGCTGGTTTTCACTTTCTCCAGCAAGGAATGCTTGTGGTCCAGCAAAAGCTTGCGGAAAAACTCCATTTGATTCTTTTTCATGAACCGAGGCACCAACTTTCCCTTGGGCTTGAAGTGGAACGCGGACCGGCCGCGTTCAGGGTTATTTTCCTTCGCCGGAACCCGCCTGCCGGATCGTTCCGGGAGACCGCCAGGCCGCCACCTCAGCGCGGCGGTCCGTGAAAAGCCGGAGCATTATCGCTTTTTTCGTTTCGGTGGGCAACAGTTTCTTGCAAATTATTTAAGCGCCCGTTGACCGGCGGCGAGACGATCTTGATGGTCCGCAGCCGGGCGTCCTCCTGCCCCTGCACCCGTCCCCCGCGCGCGTGCAGTTCCCGCAGGTATTCGATCAGCTCCGCCGTGACCCGCTCACCGGGATTCAAGAGCGGAATGCCGGGCGGATAGGGGGAAAATATTTCCGCGCTGACTTCCCCGATCGCCTCCTTGAGCGGCACCTTCAGGGTCGGGGAAAATACGGCCTCCCGCGGCGTCAGGATCATTTCGGGCAGGCCGTCCGGGAGGCACAGGCGGCTGCGGGTCCGCGCGGTTCGGGGAGCTTCCGCCGCCACGTTTTCCAGGGCGCCGTGGAGGCGGTTGATGTCCTTGGAGGTGTTGCCGATCGAGACGATCAATAAGATCGAGTCGATATCCGCAAATTCAACCTGGATCTTGAATCTGCGGTTGAGCACCTGCGCCACCTGGTACCCGGTCAATCCCAGGCCGGTGACATCCACGCTGAGCTTGGTCACATCCAGGGCGTGAACTCCCGGCTGGCCCAGCAGTTCTCTGCCGAAACAGTGGAGACCGGAAATCTGGTTGATGCGTTGGCGGGCGTCTTCCGCCAGGGCAATGGCGGTGTCCAGGAGTTCCTTGCCCCGGGTGGCCATTTGCATCCGTGCCAGGTCCAGGGAAGCCATGAGGATATAAGACGGGCTGGTGGTCGTTAACAGGGACAGAATGCGCTTGAGTTTGAGTACGTCGATGCTGCGGCGCACGAGCAGCAGCGAGGCTTGCGTCATGCTGCTGATGATTTTGTGCGTGCTCTGCACGCACATGTCGGCTCCGGCCGCCAGGGCGGTGGTCGGAAGGTCGGGATGGAACTTCAGGTGAGGCCCGTGCGCTTCATCCACCAGCAGCACCTTTCCCGCCCGGTGGGTCAAGCGCGCGATTTCCCGCAGGTGGGTCGCGATGCCTTGGTAGGTGGGGTTGGTCACCAAAACCGCCTTGGCATCCGGATGCTCGTCCAAGGTCCGGCCCACGCTTTCGGGCGTCACGTTCAGCATCAAATTCCAATGTTCCTCCCGCACGGGCATGACGTAAACGGGAATCGCGCCGGACAGGATGATCCCCGCCAGCACCGAACGGTGGGCGTTGCGCGGCACGATGATCTTGTCGCCCGGCTGGCAGACCGTCAACACCATGGCATGGTTTCCGGCCGAGCTGCCGTTGACCAGGAAGAAGGCGTAATCGGAACCATACGCGGCCGCGGCCAGCTGCTGGGCCTTTTTGATGACGCCGCGCGGATCATGGAGGGAGTCGACCTCCTCCAGCAGGGTGAGGTCGCAGTCGAAGATCTTTTCTCCGACGAAATTCCGAAACTCCTGAGGGATCGAAACGCCGTGCTTGTGGCCTGGCGTGTGGAAGGAGATTTTTTTCTCGCGGGCGTAGTTGATGACCGCTTCGAACAACGGCGTGGCGTGCTGATCTACATTGGCCATGCGCGTGCCCTCTTTGAGCAGTGGTTTCCTCAACCGGTGGTGGTCACCGGCTGGGCGTCCTCAATCAGCGGCCCGGGGGCCCGGAGCAAATCCCGCAAAGCTTTGTGCAGGTGGAAAATACCGGCGTGGGTTTCCGCGTCATAGGCCCGCAGTCCCTGCAACCCCCGGTCTTGCAGGCGGCGGTGGATTTCGCCCGCCGGCAGCGCCCGGGGATCCGGGCCGCAGGAAGCCACACAGAATCCCCACGGTACGGCGAAGGAGGGAACGCCGACTTCATAGGCGCGTACCACCGGAAAAACCCGTTGCAGCGTGCGGAAGACCGCCGCCAACACGTGACCGGTCAGGATGCTGCTGCTGCCGGCCTGGACCGCCAGCAGGCCCGACTCGGACAGGCAGCGGCGGGCGGCGGCATAGAATTGCCGGCTGAACAGGGGACAGGAGACGCCCTCCGCCACCGGGTCCGAGGCGTCCACGAGGATGATGTCGTAGCGTGCCGGAGTTTCCTCGACATGCCGGCGGCCGTCCTCGATGCTCAAACGCAGCCGCGGGTCCGAAAAGGCGCCGCGGTGCCAGGAAGCCAGGTGGAGTTTGGCCAAGCGCACCACTTCCGGATCGATTTCCAGCATCCGCACTTCGGACACGCCCGGATCGCGCAGGACCTCGCGGGCGGTGGCGCCCTCGCCCCCGCCGATGATCAATACCCGGCGCGGCCGCGGATGGGTCAGCAGGGCGGGGTGCACCAACAGCTCGTGATACAGGAATTCATCCGCCTCGCTGGATTGCATTTTGCCGTCCAGCAGCAGGCAGCGCCCGAATGCAGCCGTGTCCAGAATTTCGATCCGCTGGTAGCGGGTTTCCCGCACCGCGACGAGGTTCCGGAGGCGATGCAAATGGCCCTCGTGCTCCGTGTATTTTTCTGCATACCATTCGCTTTCGTTCCAATCCATCTGGCTCTCCCGGGGGCGGCGGACTAAAAAAAGGGAATGCAGAACCCGCGCCGGGATGAGGCGCGAGTTCTGCATTCCAAGCCATGCGGTCGAACGTCGGTGTCAGGGTTTGTGTTTGAGCACCGGCACACTGAGGAGTCCCCGTTTCATTTCCAGGGAGGTTTTCTTCCTCGCTCTCAAGTGCTCAGCCACATAATGATGGGCGACCCACGGGTCGATTTCCTCCCCGCAGGTGAACAAGTCCACCGCGGCGTATCCATACTCGGGCCAGGTATGAATGGCGAGATGGGATTCCGCGATGACGACCACGCCGCTGACACCATGCGGATTAAACCGGTGAAAGACGGAGTTGACGATGGTGGCTCTTGCGGCTTGCGCTGCGTCTTTCATAATTTGTTCAACGCGTTCCTGATCATTCAAAATTTCGCTGTCGCAGTCGTAAAGCTCCAGCAGAATATGCCGACCCAGAGCTTTCAACCTTATCTCACCCCCTCCCGGATAACTGCTTCCCTTGTTTTCTATTTAAACATTTTTGCCAGCGCTGTCAATTATTTTTATGACCTGTGAAAAAAAAGTTCCGCTCTCCTCCGGGCGCCGGCGCAGGCCGGTCGCCGGGCGAGGCAGAAAATAAAACACGGAACGCCGTTGCAGCGGCGTTCCGTGTCGATTGGAGCGGGAGACGGGGATCGAACCCGCGACGTCCAGCTTGGGAAGCTGGCATTCCACCACTGAATTACTCCCGCGAAAATCCGTTCCGGCAAATGGTCCCGCCCTGTCCGCAGCAGGGGCATCTTCCCGGGCGCGGTCTCACCGTCGGGTGGTTCGTTCCCCGAAGGGTCGCGTGATGTCCAGATGCCCGGCCAAGGTTTCCTCCTCCTGCCCGTTGATCAGAAACTTAACTTGCCGGACTTCGGGGAAGTTCTTCGTCAGCGTGCGCACCACGGATTCCACCAGCCTCAGCTCCGCGTAGGCGTCACTCACTTGATTATACTGGGGGCTCCGCGCCAAGTCAAGAATCAGCAAGCCCGAGGGACGCAGGTACGCCGAATTGAAACGGACGGGCGCCGGCCACAGCGTGGGTTCGGAATCGGAGGACGGTTTTTCCCAGAGCAGCTCCACGGCTTTTTTCACCCGCGCCAGCAGAGGGGCCTGCGCTGAAATTTTCACCCGCCGCTCGCGCACTTCCCCCGCGCCCGGCTGGAAAAAAATCAGAGTGACGTCCTCGGGGGCGCCGGGCATGGTGAACACCGGCTGCGTGACCCGGCGGAGCAAGGCCGGGTGGAACAGCGCCAAGCCCAATCCCAGGAGGGCCAGCACGCCCAAAATGGCAAGGAGCACCGGTCCCCGGTCCTTCCAGCCTCTGCGCCCCATCGCCCGTCACCTCCCGGACAGGAAAACAGCGACGCCATCGGCCAGGCGTTCGGCCACCTGCTGGCGATAAGCGGGATTCTCGAGACTGGACTTGCCCCGCCCGACGTCCGGGATTTCCGCCAGCACCGCCGGCGCCTGCACGCCCGACAACACGGCAATGGGAGCCGAAAGAACTTGGCCCGCCAGCGTTCCCGCCGGGCCCAGCGTCTGCCACGCTTGCCCGATCCTCTCCGCCAAGCGGCGGCTGGCCGCTTGCCTCGGATTTTGCGCAAAATCCCAGGGCACGATCCGCACCCCGCTTCCCAACTGTTTTTTCACGGCCCGCACCAAGGCCTCGTCCATGAGACGGCGGTTGACGAAGAGCCGCAGCCGCGCCTCCTCCCCCGGTTTGCCTTGATGCAAGGCCAGGAACACCTCGGCCCCGCTGCGGTTGCTGTCCGCCTGAGCCTCCACCATGGGGACCGTCACATCCTGCGTACGCGTCAGGACGACCCGATATGCTCCCCGCCGCCGCAGAGCCTGTTCCAGATCCAACGCCAGGGCCAGCATATTTTCCTTCTCGGAGCGCAGGCCCGGCGGCGAGATGCCCGCATCCGCCCCTCCGTGCCCGGGGTCGATCACAATCGTCTCCGCGGCGGCGCAGGTGCCGGGACAAACGAAAGCGCCCGCCAGCGGTAAGCCCAGGAGGATGCCCGCCAGCGCGATCACGCCGGCCGCATGCAAAGGGTGGGTTTTAGGGTGCATGGTCCGGTTGGGTGGCCGCCGGAGCCGGAAGGGTGGCGTAAACGCCCAGGCGGCGGAATTTCTCATAGCGCTGCTGCAGCAACCGTTCGAGCGGCAAGGCCGTCAATTCGGCGAGGATTTCCTTCAGCCTCACCTTCACCTGTTGGATCACCGTTTGCGGTTCGCGGTGGGCGCCGCCCAGCGGTTCCGGGATGATTTCATCGATCACGCCCAGGCGTTTCAGGTCCGGGGCCGTCAAGCGCAGGATCTCCGAAGCTTGGGCGGCCTGGGCTCGGTCCTTCCATAAAATCGCCGCGCAACCCTCGGGCGTGATCACCGTGTAGGCGGCATTGGCCAGCATCATGATCCGGTCCCCGACGCCGATCCCCAAGGCGCCGCCGCTGCCCCCTTCCCCGATGATCATCACCACGATGGGCACGCGCAGGTCGGACATTTCCGCGAGGTTGCGCGCGATGGCTTCGGCCACGCCGCGCTCCTCGCCTTCCATGCCGGGAAAAGCGCCGGCGGTATCCACGAAGGTGGCCACCGGCAGTTGGAATTTTTCCGCGAACCGCATGAGGCGCAGGGCCTTGCGGTAGCCCTCCGGAAGAGGCAGCCCAAAATTGCGGGCCAGATTTTCCTTGGTGTCTTTTCCCTTCTGCGTGCCCACCACGACCACGGGTTTGCCTTCCAGCCAGGCCAAACCGCCGATCATGGCCGGATCGTCGATGAACGCCCGGTCCCCGTGCATTTCCAAAAAGGAATCGAAAACTCCCTGGATGTAGTCGAGGGCATGCGGCCTTTGCGGATGCCGGCTGAGCTGGACGATCTGCCACGGCGTGAGGTTGCTGAAAATTTCCCGCCGCATGTCATCGGCTTTTTTCTCCAGCTGCCGGATTTCCTGCTGCAGATTGACGTTTTCGACGTCCGAAAAATTGCGCAGTTCGGAGATGCGGCTTTCCAGCTCGGACAGCATTTTTTCGAATTCCAAATGATTTTCCCCTGCCATGTGGCCATCCCTTCCTGTTTGCAGGCCGACGCCTCGCCACCGGAGTCAGGCGCCCCCATTCGCCGGGGCGACCTAAACCGGGAGATTATAAACCCGGACGTCCGGCGCCGCAAGCGAAACCTGCGCCGTCATGGCTTGAGCACCAGGGTAATCTCGACCCGGCGGTTTTTGGCCCGGGCCTCGGCGCCGTCCCCCTTTTCCAGGGGAAATTCCTTGCCGTAGCCCTTGATTTCCATCAGGGTCGAAGGCAGCCCCTCCTCTTCCACCAGGTAGCGCATGACCATGCGCGCCCGGTTGAGGGACAGTTCATAATTATACTCATCGGACCCGATTTCATCCGTGTGGCCTTCGATGAGGATTTTCACCTTGTCCGGCGAGGGTTGTTCGACTAAGTCCACGATCTTGCGGAGTTTTTCGAACATTTCCGGTTTGAGCTCGGCCTTGTTGAAATCGAACAAAATTTGCTCGATTTTGATCCGCAGGTAGTCGGCGCTGGCGGCGAGAACGTTGATTTCCGTCGTTCCCAGGGGCGCGGCCTGGCGCCAGATATTTCCCAGGCGGTCCTGCAGGCGCAGAACATAGCTGAACTTCTGGCTGCTGCGCACGATTTTACCCTGCTCGTCGCGGGCATCCCACTGCAGGTCCTCGGGCGGGTTGCCTTCACCCGCATAATTCCGGACGACTTTTCCGTTCTCGGTGTTGATGATGTCCAGGGCCCAGCTCTGAATGTGCACGTCCTTCGGCAACCGGATCGCGAAGGGAATGCGCTCGGGAATGGGCACGCCGACGACCGTTGACGCCTTGGTTCCCGCGTCAATTTGCGCCAGCGGGGCGACGGTCTTCACCTCGTTGCCGGCCTGGTCTTTGAGATCCAGGATAAAATAAAAACCTTCCTGCACCGCGACCGGACGGTTCTGGACATCCGTCCCGTCCCAGGAGAAGTCCTTGGGCATGGCGCCCAGGCCGTGGTATTTGCGCAGGATCTTCCCTTCCGGATTGACGATCGCGAGCGACCACTCCCGGATCGTCTGATCCTGCTTGGGTGCGAAACTGACCTGTCCGGCATAGAGATCGCGGGGGAGGACTTTGAGTTTCGGCAACTGCATGATGGAAAGCGGGAGGATCTCCCCGCTGGCGGAGGCGGAATATCCCATCCGGTCTTGGATGAGGAAATGGAAGGTGTAGTAACTTTCCCGGTCGATGGGCTTCCCCTGCCGGTCGCAGCCGTTCCAGGGGATGAGGACCGGCAGGGGCGCCTGGCCCGAAAGCGTGCAGATGACCTGGCCCGCGCGCGTGGAGATCGTCATCTCCCAGCGTTCCAAGCCAGCCGGCACCTGAGCCTCGGGGATGAAATCCACCTCATACCCCATCTTGCCCTGGGAGTCGACCAGCTGCTTGGTGGTAATGCGGACGTTCAGCTTGGGCCGGGGCAGGCGCGCCTGGCGCCCGAAATCATACGCCGCGGACAGATAGTGCGTGGTGCCCAGCAATCCCACGGGGCCGATGGCGTAATCCAGGTGAAATCTCTGCCAGCGCACGCCCAGGCCGACGCTGAGCCAGTCCCCCACGTCGGAACCGCTGCGGGTGCCGACCCGCAGCGCGATCAGATTCCAGAACCAGGCCTCGGCGCCGGCGGCCAGCGACGCCCGCGCCCCCTGCAGCGGGACGCGCAGGTCGGCCGCCAGGGAAAGCCGGAACGGCTCATCGGGCCAGAAAGAATAGGCCGCGCCGAGCGCCGCGGTCAGCGGCAGCGGATCCCCGCTGTCCACATAGGCTTGCAGGTAGCCCAGGTTCTGGCAGCTGGCGCCCACGACCAATTGGTCATTCAGCAGGCTATAGCGCGCGCCGACGTCCACGGCCAGGGCCCAGGACCGGGCCGGTCCCAGCTGGGAGGCCACGTACTTGGCCAGCAGTCCGACCGTCAGGGGCCGGAGCAGGCGGCGGGCGTAGGCGGCTCCCGCCATCAGGTTCCAGGCCGATTCCTGGACCGCGTCGGCCTGTCCCGTACTGTCAAAGGGCGGTACGTTGAGAAACGCGGCCGTCAATCCCAAGGCGCTGTCTCCGCCCAGCGGCTGTACGCCCCAGAGCGAATCGAACGTGATGTCCTCCCACCAGGAGAGATGGCTTAAGGCCACCTGGGGATTGACCAACTCCAGCATGCCCGCCGGATTCGACAACAGGCTCTCGGCATCGTCTCCCAGGGCCGTATAGGCGCCGCCCAAGGCCGCGGTTCTGGCTCCCGTGATGACGCGCAGGAAATCCGCGCCCGCCGTCCCCTCGCCCGCGGCCGAGGTTCCCGCCAAGCAGCCCAGAAGCCACAGGACCAGGCAGGCGCGCAGGCCCTGCGTCCGTGCGGCCGCCATCGCCCGCCGGGTGCGGCGGCGCGTTGTCTTCTGACCGGGGATGTCCCTGCCTGCAGGCATCATTTGATCACCAGCACCTTGCGGACGGCCTGTTTTTTTCCGTCCATTTGCAGCACCACGAAATAGAGTCCCGAGGCCACCGTTTCCCCGGCTTGGTTGCGCCCGTCCCAAGTCAGATGCTGGTAGCCCGCGCCGGACAGGGCCAGGTCCTGCTTCCAGACGCGGCGTCCGCTCAACGTATAGATCGAGATTTCCGCCTGTCCCGCCTGCAGGCATCCCAGGAGGATGCCCAGGTTTTCGAGTCTCGGATTCACGCGGTTTTGATCCAGGAAGAAAACCAGGGCAGGCGTGGGCGTGGCCGTCGGCGGCAGCGTCGGCGTAATGGTGGCGCTGACGGTCGAGGTGGGCGTCACCGTATGGGTGGCGGTCACGGAGGAAGTGGCACTCGCCGTGTGCGTCGGGGTGGGCGAAATCACCGGAGTCAGGGTGGACGTGGCCGTGTGCGTCAAGGTCGGGGTGTCGGTGGCTGAAATCGTGGGAGTCGCGGTCCGGGTCGCCGTGAAACTGGCCGTAGCCGTCGGAGTCTGGGTCGGTGAGCCGGTCGGCGTGCCACTCAAGGTTGAAGTCGGCGTAACGGTGGCCGTCCAGGACGGTGTCGGCGTGGACGTCGGACTAGGCGTGGATGTCGAGGTCGGCGAAGGAGTGAAGGTCGGGCTGGACGTCGGCGTCCACGTTGTCGTCTGGGTATAAGTCGGGCTGGGCGTCGGGGTCCACGTGGGCGTCTGGGTGAAAGTCGGGCTGGGCGTCGGGGTCCAGGTGGAGGTAGGGGTGGGGGTCCAGGACGGCGTGGCCGTGAAGGTCAGCGTGGAGGTCGAAGTCCAGGTGGGGCTGTGGGTGGGAGTCGGGGTAGGGGTGTCCGTGGAGGTCGGGCTGTGTGTCAGCGTCCAGGTGGGGCTGGGGGTGGGAGTCGGGGTGGAAGTGTCTGTGGAGGTCGGGCTGTGCGTCAGGGTCGGGGTCGGCGTGGAAGTGTCTGTGGAGGTCGGGCTGTGCGTCAGGGTCGGGGTCGGCGTGGGCGTCGGCGTGCGGCTGGACGTCAGCGTCCAAGTCGGCGTCGCGGTCAGGGTCGGGGTGGCGGTCAGCGGACCCGCCACGTACTCGATGGTGGCGGACTCCCGCCGCATCACGGCCTGAGCGTTGGAAGCCCCGCTGCTCTCCCAGAACCAGACCTGCACCGTGTGGATTCCGGGCGCGTTCAGATGGGCGGCAGCGGAAACCGTCAGCGCCCGCGTGGTGCCGCCATCCGCAGTCCAGCGCTGGCCGTCCGCCGAAATCCACTGGTCGAACGGGGAGGCCACGCTGGTTGTGACCGGAAAGTAAAAATCCTGCAACGGGCCGCTCTCCACCCGGATACAGCGCGCGTTGGGTGCGCACAAGTTCAGGGTGATGGCGTTGCTGGAAGTCTGGGCTTGGCCGTTGTTGATCCAAAAGGAAGTCAGGGGCGCGTCGTTCAGGGCGTAATAGGTGCTGTTGGTGTTGGAGGCGGAATACAGCCGCTGGCGCTGCGCATCCAGGGCCATGGAAAACACGGAATCGCCGCTGCCGATGGACGATACGCTGCCGCTCGGCAGACCGGTTGCGGGAACGATACCGAGCCAGCGCAAATCACTCGACCCCGCGGCATTGACGCCGAGATACAGCCGATTGCGGGTGGCATCCAGCAGCAGGCACTGCAGCGTGCCGTTGCTTGCGGTCAGGTCCAAATTGACGGGGCCTGCCTGGGGCCGGCCGGGGTTGGCCTGGAGATTGTCCTCGAGACTGTAACTGTGGAGAATGCTGGAGCCGTCCGCCGCGTGCAGGCGGTTGCGCACGCTGTCCAGCGCCAGGCTGAAGATGGTGGTGGAGCCGCCCGTGGCATAGGGGCCGGCCGGCGTGTGGGGATCGCCATTGGCATCCAGATGATAGGCGCGTAATTCCCCGCTGCCGCAGCCCAGATACAGGACGCCGCGCGCCGTGTCGAGCGCCAGTGAATTGACGGCGCGGCCGATGGCGCAGATCGTGGCCGAAACCGGATCGGGGTCGCCCAGGGCATCCAGGGAAACGACTCCCAGCCCGTATATAGAATTGTTCAGCCCCACATAGAGTCTGCGGCGCTGTGCGTCCAGGGCCAGGGCGAAGGCGCCGTTGCCGAACAAGGAATAGTTCACGACCCCGGTGGTGTTCCCCAAGGAATCCAAGGCCACCACCACCAGATCGTTCCCGCTGGAATTATTGGCGAGGTAGAGGCGCTGGCGTTCAGCATCCAGAGCCATCCCCTGGACGGAGTCCGCGGCATCCAGGCTGACGTAGGCCGGGGTGGTATCCCCTTGCTGATCCAGGCTGAAGACGATTAAATTGACGCCGGCGTTCGTCAGGCATAAATACAGCCGGGAGTTGGTGGGATCCAGAGCCACGGCCTTGCCGCCGAGCAGCGTGGAGTAGGTTTTGGGGGAAATGGGATCGGCGCGGGCGGCGAGGGCGGGACAGAAAAACGCCCCAACCACGGCGGCCAGCCAGATGCCGTTGAGGGAGGAAAGGAAGAGATGACGTCCGCGCCGTTTAAGGGATATCATATTTTATTGTATGCCCGCGCCCGTCCGCTTGAAAGAGAAAAAAAAGGCCCCAGACAATAATACCGTCCAGGGCCCTGGGGGGGCGAATCATGAATTAAAAACGATGTTTCTTGCCGTCGTTCTTGGTCCAATAGCCATGGCCGTTGGCTTCGACCCAGATCTGGTAGAGGTTCCCGGCGAGGGTCAGTGACCCGCCGCCGACGCCCTCGGCATTCAACTCGTAGTCCATGTCCAGTTTGCCGTTCGTGGACCAGATCCGGCAGCGGGCGCTGCTGTCCACGGTCGAAACCCATATATCCTCGAAATAAATAAGGTTCCCGTCCGCTTCCTCGATGACCGGATAGGAGGGCGAGGTGCTGGAAATGTAAATCCGGCTGTTGGAGTATCGGACAAACAGATTGATGTTCATGTTGTGCTGGTTGTAAAAAATATGGTTCCAGGAAAATTCGGTGATGTTGCTGTCGTTATGGTAAATATTGCCTGGATAGGAGGTGGATTGCTGGAAGACGTTCGCGTCGTCGGTGCTGCTGTTGCACGTATAGCCGGATCCGTTTTGCCAGCCGTTGGCCGTTAACAGATCGCCGTAAAACCCCTGACCCGGACTCCAGGCATAGGGCAGCAGGGTGATTTCCGGATCGAAACCATTGGGGCTCGTGCCGGAACCCGGGGCCCAGCTTTCCAGCAGGATCTGCAGGCAGGACTTCATCAACGTCTGGCCCAGTCCGAGCCGGATGGCGATCAGGCGAAAGGCCTTGGATTTCACCACGCGTTTCACCGCATCGAGGATTTGCGGGTCGGATACATAATGATTCAGAACCTGGTAAACAAATTTGTTTACGATGCCTTCGGTGAATTTGAATCGCAGGAGGTCCAGCCAGTATACTTTTTTCTGTTTGTATTTTTTCCCGTAATCCTTCCCTTTGCTTTTGCCTTTGTTCTTATTACATGCCAGTTCAACGGTCGCGCCGGAGTGGTTGGCAAGGTCAGCCGCTGGTTCCATGTCGAGGGTATGCTGCGCTTGGGTGGTGACAACCATAGGGGTAGAAGGGCCGATGATGTTTTTTCCGCACCCGGTGAAAACCAGGATTAAAAAAAGTGCCGAAAATATAAGCGAGAACTTGAACAACCTTTTATCGAAGGACATGTCAACCACCCCCTAAAAAATGAACCCCCGCAAAAAACCGGCGCTGTAAATGACCTTTTCCCTCCTGAAAACAAGTATAGCACCTATTAATCTGAATGTAAACATTTTTTTAGTAATTTTTATGAAAAATTTTTAGGTATAAAAATGCTATTCTAAAAAATATGTTTTGATATGAAACATTAATATGCCTCAATTGTTACTATATAAATTAACAAATTTATTTAAATTTGTACATAGAAATACTATAACAAATTATTTTATGAGAATTATTGGATAGCAACAGGAAGGTTGCGTAGTGCCGAGAGCACGGTGTAGGACGGCCTAAGGATTAAGCTTGGGTCGAATAAAATCGAAGGGATCCACCATGATGCCATTGACATTGACCTGGAAATGCAAATGATTGCCTGTTGAAGAACCTGTGGAACCAACTTTGCCGATGGGTTGCCCGGCTTGAACGAACTCCCCGGGCTCAACCAGGAATTCCTGCTGGTGCAGGTAGGTGGTCACGACGCCGAAACCGTGATCAATCAGCACCGTGTTGCCGTGCGCCTGGAAGTGCTCGGCCAGGATGACTTCTCCAGCGGCAGGGGCCAGAATCTCCGTTCCTCCGGGAGCCGCGATATCCAGCCCGGCATGATACCAACTATGCAGGCCGTTGTTGTAGATCCGTTTGACTCCAAAGCCTTCGGTAATTCGTCCGTGGACGGGCCAGCCCCAGGGCTCCTTCCACGCAACTTCGGGCAGATACTCGGCCTTGCGACGCGCCGCGCTCATCTTGAGCGACTCCGGTGAAAAATGATAGCGCCCCATGCCGGCGATATGGAGGCGGACGGTCCGATAACTCGATCGGGGCAGGATCTCCAGGGCAAGGGAAGTTTGGGTCGCTGCTGCGGAATCCGCGACGGTTACCACCAGGGTTTCACGGCGGCTGGCCGCGTCCAGCGGCACCGCCACGAATCCCTCGTACAGTTCCGGCTGCGCCGCCAAAGAACTGAGGCGCACGTTCTGGTCCAAACCCTCGCAGTGGACCAGAAGTTCCGGACGATCGGCGGTCAACGTAATTTTCACGGCGTGTCCCGGTTCGCAGGCCGAGGCAGAGAGGGCGGCTGCGATCACCCGCGGAGGCTGGGGGGGGATGGTGACCGTCGTGGCGCACCCGGCCAGCAGGCAGGCGGTCCAGACTGCCATCCCACGGGCGAGCGGCGGATTACTTCGCATATAAAACCACTTCCACGCTCCGGTTCTTGGCCCGTTCGCTCTCCGCTTCGCCCTGACCCACGGGTTTTTCCTTGCCGTAACCCATGACCTGGATTTTCGCAGCCGGGATGCCCTGGCTGCCGCTCAAATAATCCGCCACGGCCTGTGCCCGGTTGCGGGACAGTTCCGCTTCCCGGTTCGGCGCTTCCCGGTCATCGGCGTGTCCCAGAATCCGGATCAGATAATCCGTTTTATAACGCTGGATGATTTCCGCCGCGCCGTTCAGAGACTTCCGGGCCTCCGCCGTCAGATCCGCTTTGTCCGGAGCAAAATCCACGCGCACCAGGTTGATCGTCAAGGCCTTTTCCCCCGTATATGCGCCCAGATCGGCCTGCAGCTGCTGAGATTCGGCCTGGGAGGAAGTTCCGACCGCGGAGATCAGGGTCAGCAGGGCGCGGAAGACCGCGCCCCCCGTCAAGGCCCGGCCCGCATCATCCCGGCCGTCCCAGTGAAGGGTTGCCGGTGGAACCCCCTGGGCTTGAAAGACCTTGACGGTCCGGGCCGGATCCTGCCCCTGGATTTTCAGCGTCCAGCGGCTGATCTTGACATCGCCTTCCGCCTTGAGTTTGAAATTCACCCCTTCCCCGGCCGCGTCCCCGGGGCGGAACAGGGTCGGCGACGCGCTTAACTGAGCGCCGAAGGAGGCATAATTGATCCTAAAATTGGCGTCGGCCACGATTTTCAGGCCCACCTCGTCCCGGTAGGATATCACCGCACGGTAGCGGCCTGCCGGAGCGACGCGCCCCTGAACACGGGGCGGCCAGCTTAACTTCTGCGGCACTTGCCCGCCGCCGCCGGTTTGAAAAATCTCCCTGCCGGTGTCGTCCCGGATGGAAAAACGCCAATCCCGGCTGAAGGGCGCCTCGGGGACCGAAAACACCAGCGGTTGATCCAGCTTGGGATCGCCGCTCAACGTCACGCTCTCCGGACCCTCGAGGCTGACGGTTTCCGCCTGGGTTTGGATTTTCACGGTTTTGGCGGCACCGGCCAGCTCCAGACCATTGTCGTCGAATACGCGCAAGATGACTTGGTAGTCACCATCGGGCAGGACCCGGCCGCGTTCATCGGTCCCGTCCCATTCCAGGTTTCGCGGCAGGCCCCCCTGCCCCTTGAAAGTACGCAGTACCTGCTCGTTTTTCACGATATTCAGAATCCAGCGGGCCACCCGCAGATTTCCGGATTCGACCCGGCCCAGGAACATGGTCCGGTCCTTGATGCCGTCGTGGTTGGGTGAAAAGGGATTGACCACGACGTGCAGCCGCAGCGGCTGGCTGACCATCTGAAACTCGTTGTTGGAGGTATGCAGGGCCGAGATGTAACTTGAAAAAGAACCCGGCAGCTCGAGGTCCGGGGCCAGGTTGGTCTTCTCCATGTCCGCGGGGCCCTTGGGGACTTTGAGCGCGTACTGGTAATTGTCCATGGCGGGTCCCGGCGAGCGCGGGGGCGTCGGGGTCGCCCGGGGACGTGGCGTGGGCGTGGGCGGAGGGACGTAAGCCACCCGCTCGCGCATGTTCGCGGCGGAACGCAAGGCGGAAAACAGGGAATCCGGGGATTCGGCGGCCGGCGTCGAAGGAACGGCTTCTTCCGATTCGCGGACTGCGGTCAGCGCCGCGGCCTGTTTGCGTTCCCCGCGCTGAAAGCCCCAGGAGAGGGAAAGCTCGTGAAAGGCGTCCTGAAAAGTCACCGGCATCTGCAGGGCGTAATCCAGCCGCAAATCACCCCAGGCAAGGCCCACGCCGGCCGTCAGCAAGCCGTCCTGGTCCAGGCGCTGCAGGTATCCGAGGCGGGTTCGGGCCTCAGGCGGAGCGGCGAGGGGCAGTTTCTGCTCCCACCCGAGGCGCAGAACCTGGAAATTTTCAAAGGCCGGATTGGGCGCCACCTGGGCATCGAAGGCCGCCACCAGCAGGGTGCCGCCGGCCATCCGGAATGAACTGCCGAAGCGATAGAGGTTCGGCAGGCGTGTTTCCTCGCCGTCCGCTTCTTTCAATATCGTCTGGGCGTCCCCCAGCGCGGCACTGAGGGTCCAGACGTCCTGCCCGGCAGTCCGGAGGGCTTCAAACAGCAGGCCCACGTCCACGCCGCCGCCGCGGGCCCTTTCCCCCAGGGAAGCGAATTCCTGGCTCAGGTATTTACCCGTGAACCCGGCCAGGAGTCTTCCATCCGCGGACAAGGGAAAAGCCAGGGACACCTGCAGCTGGTCCGTGTCCTCCACATCCCCCTGGGCGAAAAAGAGCTTGCTTCCCGCCACGCCCGCGACGAGCTGTCCGTAGAGGGGCATGACCCCGGCGAAATAGAACTGGCGCAAGTCCCCCAGGTCCTGATTTCCAAAACCCGAAGCGATTTCCGGCCAGCTCATCTGGGCCAGGGCCGCGGGATTAAAAAACATGGCTTCCGCCCTGCCCGGCAGGGCCACGCCCGCCCCCCCCAAAGCGGCTGATTCCGAGCCGGCCCGGCCCAGCGGCAAAATGGGCTCCCGGGCCGCCATGACGGGAGGCACTGCCAAGGTCAGCAACCACAGAGCGGTCCACGCTCTTCTCATTGGCGGTTTTCTCCTCCCATACGATGCTCCCCGCTCCCACGGCGGGCGCGGGCGCGGCCGGGGGCGGGAGCGGATTGGGGCCCCATCGTGCTCACCGGCGTTTATTTCTTCAAATGTCTGTATTTTCTGCGATGTTTTTTGCGCTTATGCGTCTTGATCTTTTTCAAATGCCGTTTTTTACCGCAACCCACGAGCCGGACCTCCTTTCTCTCACCGCGCAACGGTCCCTGTGCGACCATCGCGCAATATCACCGATGGCGAATTGTAGCAAAAATATTTTCCCAGACAAAGCGAAAACTCTTAACCCTGCAAGCCGACCGCCGGGATGCGCAGGCACTTGGCCCAGGCACTGGCCAGCAACCTGCCCTGCCGGTTCAGGGCCTGCGCGCGGACCGGGATCAGCCGTCCCTGCGCTTCCCCGTCCAATTCAGCCCTGCAAATCAGGGTCTCCCCCACCGGCGCCGGCCGGTGCAACCGGATGCGGATTTCCGCCGACACCACGGGTTGCTGGTATTTCTTCCACGGCAGGTTGACCATGACTTCATCCAGGAGCAGACCAACGATCCCGCCGTGAACCACGTCCTTGTATCCCTGGTATATTTTCCCCGGAGTAAACTCGCATTGCAATCCATTTTCACCCCAGGGACTGAACTGCAGGTGCAGACCCGCGGGGTTTCTCGCCCCGCAGGCAAAACACATGTGGTCGTCTTCCCAAATCGGATTGGACATGCCGCCTCCCTTCCCGCGCCCGCAGCACCGGAACGCGGTTCCTGCCGGCTGTCTGGTTGACCCCCGGAACGGCGCCCCGGTTCAAGGCGACGATTCGCGCGCCTCCGCCGTGGCCGCCGGCTTCGGCACGGCCCGCGTCCCCGCGCCCCGGATTTCATGAAGCAACAGCCGGACGTCCTGGTCGGCCGGGTCCAATTCGGCGGCCCGGGACAGGTCGCGCTCCGCCGCAGGCCAGTCCTGGAGAAAATAGCGGATCAGACCCCGATAATAATACATTTCCCGTGTCCGGCCGCCCAAGGCTTCCGCGGCGTCCAGCTCGCGGAGGGCACGACGATAGCGACGCTCGCGCGCGTAGGTCAGGGCCAGTTGGTAATGGGACTTCCAGGTGCTGGATTCGGCCCGGATTTTTTTCTCGAGATAAACCTGGTAGCGGCGGTTTTCCCCCCGCTCGGGATCCAGCGGTCCCAAGCGATAATGGGATTGCCGGCCGGCGCGTTTCATTCTCAAGGCTCGATCCAAATCCCCTTCCGCGGTGAGCAGATGGCCCGCCTGGGCTTCGCACAGGCCCTGGTAATAAAAGCCGGCCGCTTCGCCGGGGTATTCCCGCGTGATCCGCGCCGCCAGTTCCGCAAGGGCGGTGTAGCTTTCCTGGGTTGCATAGGCGTCCGCCAGCTCGGTGTAGATTTGATAGCGGTGCGGACGGGAAACCTGAAAATCATCCAGCCAGGCGAAAATGGATTCCAGGTGCCGCATGAATTCCTGGGTGTTCATCAGTTTGTCTTCCCGCTCGTAGAGGTGCTTGGGCGCGGAGAATTCAATCCGCGGCCGGTCGTCCGTGTTCAGGGGCGCTCCCCGGCAGAATTCGCGCAAGCGGGCGGGACCGAGGGCGAAGCAGGAAAAGATGTCTCCCGTGGTCCGGATTCCGAACTGCGCCAGGTCCATTTTCACCTGCGGATGATGCGCCAGGAGGTCCCGGAATATCCGGTAATCGTAGCGCAGGGGCCGGTCCTTGCGGGCCAAAAGGATGACGTCCCCGGTCTGGGGGATCCACCACAGGTGGGCCTCGGGAAAAACCTCGCAGAACGTGCGCAACGCGATCCTCACGTCCTGCAGGGACATGGTGTAAATGTGAAACCACTGCACGATCATGCCCCCCGGACGCAAACGCTGCCGGATCAGGCGGTAATGGTCCAGGGTAAAGAGATTCGCGATGCCCGTGATCCAGGGATTGGAAGGCTCGGAAATAATGACGTCGTATGGGCGGGAGGCGGCCAGCAGATAATTGCGCCCGTCTCCCCGGATGAGATGGACGCGGGGGTCCCGCAGGCAGTCCCGGTTGTACTTCCGGAACCACGCGGAGGCCTGCACGACGCCGGCTTCCAGCTCCACGCAATCCACTTCTCCGGGCCCTCCCTCCAGGGCGGCGGCCAGGGTCATGCCCGAGCCCAGGCCGATGACGCACACCCGCTCCACCGCCGACTGCCAGAAAAACGGCAGATAGCCCACCAAATATTGCGTCGTCTTGTCGGCCGCGTTCGAGGCGTCGGTTTTGCCGTTCACCTGCAAGGCCAGGGTGTCGGAATAACGGTCCTTGCGCACGGAGATCGTGGAGGAGATGCCTTCACGGAAGAAAACCAGTTCGGACCCGGCCAAAACCTCCCGGACCTTGCGCTGCTGGAGCGCATGCACAAAATTGGTGGTATACACTCCGGCGGTCAATTCCAAGGGGTTCCAGGGAGCGAAGCCGGCGACGGCCAGCAAGACCAGCGCACCCGCCGCGGCCGGCAACCAGCGCTTCCAGGAGCGGGCCGCTTCGCCCTGCGCCAGGGCCCAGGCGCCCAGGCCCAGGTTCAGGGCCGAAACCGCCAGCAGGCTGGTGCGCGAACCCAGCAGGGGGATCAGGACCAGGGTCGCGCCCAGCGAACCCAGGATGGCCCCCAGCGTATTGAGCGCATAGACGGTTCCGACGCCGCGGCCGGCCGAACCGGTGCGCTGGATGTGCAGTTGGCAGAGCACCGGGAAGGCGGCGCCCATCAGCGTGGACGGCAGGAGCAGCACCAGGAAAGAGACGGCAAAAATGACGAACTGGAAGGACAGGAACCCCTGGTAGAAATACCGGTACAGGGGAGCGAAGAGCAGGGGGAATTTTCCCAGGACGGGCACGAGCGCGAGCGCGCTGACCGCCACGCCCACTTCGATCCAACCCAAAAGCCCCAGAGATGCGCCCCGCCGGTCCAGGATGCGGGCGATCAGGAGGCTCCCCAATCCCAGCCCGGCGAGGAAAGCCGTCAGGAGCGTGGCCATGGCGTACACCGAAGACCCGAAGGTCAGATGCAAAACGCGCAGCCACAGGACCTCAAAGGCCAGCGAACAGAAGCCCACCAGACCGGCGCCCAGCAACACGAGCCCGCCGTCCGCGCGCGGGGCCCGCGCCGCGCCGTGACCGGGCTCCTGGTCCGGCCCGGCGGGGCGGGCGGAAGAAACCGTCTCCGGCCTCCGGGTGAACCAGGCGAAACGGCGGCCGAGGACCACTGCGCCCGCCAGGGCGAGGTTTAAAGCCGCGGCGGCGTTCAAGGTCAGGCCCACCCCCAGGAGCGGAATGAGCACAAAGCCGGTGGCGAATGCTCCCAGGACTCCGCCCAGCGTATTCAGTCCGTACAGCACGCCGACCTTCAGCCCGACCCGCCGGAGTTCGGGCAGGACATAGGTCAGCACGGCCGGCAGGGTCGCGCCCATGCAGGCCGTGGGAAAGGCCAGCAGGCCCGCGGACAAGACAAAGCGCACGGCGGTCATGATCGCGTACTGCCCGCCCCAGTGGTGCGAAAGCGCCACATACCCTTGCTGCAGCGCGGCCAGAAGCAGGGGCGAGGCCAGGGCGAAAATCCCGATCAAGGCTTCCAGGCCGGCATAGAGAGGCAGGGCCGCTGCGGGTCTGCGGTCCAGGAACCGCCCGGCCCAGAAGCTGCCAATCGCCAGGCCGCCCATGAAACTGGCCAATACGGCCGAGACCGCCAGGGCGGTGCTGCCGAGACTCAAGGTCAGGAGACGGGTCCAGACGAGCTCATACAGGAGGGCGCACGCGCCCGAGAAGAACAAAATAACCGCGAGCGCGGCGACGGCCGGCGGGCGCCCCGGGCCCGGCAGGTGCGGCCGGGGTGCCGAGAGAAGATTAGACAAGGGTGGCAAAAAGGTTGCGTAAATTCTGGTCGTAAGGGGCCCGCACGATTCCCAGTTCCGTGATGAGGGCGCTGATATATTTGTGGGGCGTGACATCGAATGCGGGATTGAAGGCCTTCACCTTGGGCAGGGAGATGGGCTTGCCGTTGATCAGGGTGACCTCGTCCGGGCGGCGCTCTTCGATGGGAATGAATTCCCCGGTCAGCAGGTTGCGGTCGAAAGTGGAAACGGGCGCCGCCACGTAGAAGGGGATGCCGTGGTGGTAGGCGAGCATGGCCAGACTGTAGGTCCCGATCTTGTTGGCGACGTCCCCGTTCAAGGCGATCCGGTCCGCCCCCACGACCACCACGTTGATCTTGCCCGTCTTCATAAAATAGCCGGCCATGTTGTCCGTAATGAGATGAAACGGGACCTTGGCCTGCTTCAGCTCCCAGGCGGTCAAGCGCGCGCCCTGCAGGCGCGGCCGGGTTTCCCCGACCAAGACCTGAATATCCTTGTGCCGCCGAGCCCCCTCGACGATGATGCCCAGCGCGGTGCCGACGCCGGCCGTGGCCAGGGCGCCGGCGTTGCAGTGCGTCATGACCGTATCGCCCTCCCGCAGCAGTTCCGCGCCCAGTTCGGAGATTTTGCGGGTGACGCGTTCATCCTCCCTCCAGATGCTCAGGGCTTCGCGCAGGATGATGTCCCGCAGGGTCGGCAGCTTGTGGTCGCGGTTGTTCTGGGCGCAGCGCCGGATTCGCTCCAGCGCCCAAAACAGATTCATGGCCGTGGGCCGGGTCTTCGCCAGCAGGGCGGAGGTCTTCTCCAGCTGCTTCCACAGGACATCGAACGTCTTGGCCAGGGGCGGCTGCCTGATGCCCAGATAGGCGCCGAAAGCCGCGGCCACGCCGATGGCCGGCGCGCCGCGGACTTTCATGGTCTGGATGGCCTCGGCCACCTGCAGCGGCGTGCGGCACTCCAGCTTGACCAGTTTTCCCGGCAGCTTGGTCTGGTCGATCAAGATCAGCTTGTTCTTTTTCCACTCGACGGATTTGACCATGTACTTCCTCCCGTGGTCGGCAACGCGCGGCGCCCTCACCGGCCAGCCGCGGCGGCGCCGGGCTACAACCGGCCGATGATGCCTTTCACCAGGCGGGTTAACTTGGGTTCGGCCCGCACGGCCGCCCGGATGATTTCCTGGATATTCGCGGGGCCGACCAGGTCCGGCACACAGGCGTCCGTGATCACCCCGATGCCCAGCACCCGCATGCCGGAATGACGGGCCACGATGATTTCCGGTACGGTGGACATGCCCACGCAATCGGCGCCCAGGGTCTGCAGGTAGCGGTACTCGGCGACCGTCTCCAGGTTGGGGCCGGTGAGGGCCGCGTAGACGCCGAGCGGCAGCCGCAATTTCTGTTCCCGGGCGACTTCCTGGGCCAGGGCCAGCAGCTTGGCGTCGTGGGCCTGGTACATGTCCGGGAAGCGCGGCCCCAGGCGGTCGTCATTCGGCCCGAGCAGCGGGTTGTCGCCCATGAGATTGATGTGGTCCCGCAGGAGCACCAGGTCTCCGGCGCACAGGTCGCGCTGGATGCCCCCGCAGGCCGAAAACACCATGTAGATTTTCGCCCCCAAGGCCCGCATCACCCGGACGGGAAATGTCACCTGCTGCAGGCTGTAGCCCTCGTAGCGGTGAAATCTTCCCTGCATGGCGACCACGGGCCGTCCCAGGAGCGTGCCCAGCAACAATCGGCCGGCGTGGGTCTCAACCGTGGAAGTCGGGAAAAAAGGCAGGCGGGCGTAGGGAATCTTCACGGCCTTGCGAATGTCCCGCGCCAGGGATCCGAGCCCGGTCCCCAGGGTTATGGCGATTTCCGGTTTGAGGCGCGTATGCTTCCGGATCTCCCGCACGGCCGCCTGGATCTGATCATACACGTCCGGCATGGTTCCCTCCTTTTCAAGGGCCTGAAATCTTTTTACGCCCGCGGCCCGAACGGCTCCCGCTCCCTCGCGATTTCCCGCCCGGCCAGCCTGTCCCGGACCTGCGCCGGGGTGAGGCCGGAAACCCGGAACACCTTGAGCCGGGCCCGTTCACCCTTCAGGAGCACCAGGGCCGCACGGGAAACGCGCAGCCGCGCCGCCAGGAACTCCAGGCAGGCCCGGTTGGCCGCGCCCTTTTCGGGTTTCGGGCCCACTTTGATTTTCAACGCTTCTTCCCATTCCCCGGCTAAGGCCGTGCGTCCCGCGCCGGGAATCACGCGCACGCTAAAAACGGTCCCGCCGGCGGCGGGCTCCAGGCGCAGGCTCATGACCCCTGTGCACGGGCGTTCCGGAGTCTCACAGGAGCGGCCGATGCAGCATGCCCCAATAAATCATGGCACGGAAAATGAACGTCTTGATCAGGATCAGGAAGAGAATGGTCAGCCACGGCGCGAAGTCCACCTTGCGGTAAACGGTCGGAACGGTACGGCGGACCCAGTTGACCGGAGCCGTGACCACCGCCGAGAAAACCTGGGCCAGCCCGCCGCTGCTCCGCGCGCCGGCCGGGGAAAACCAGCCGAAGATGATTTTCAACAGAATCAGTCCGATCCATACCACGGCCAGGGCGTTCAGGAACCAGCCGCTGACCACCAGAAAGGAGGCCATGGAAATCACTTCCCCGGGCTCGGGGGCGTGAGCGCCCGGGCCCGGTCCTTTGCCCGCTGCAGGGCTGCGGTGAAAATTTCGGCGAAGCCGGCGTCCTGCAGGTGCCGGAGCGCGGCTTCGGTGGTCCCCCCGGCGGAGGTCACCGCCGCCCGCAGGTCCTCCGGTTTTTGCCCGCTTTCGGCCAGCATGCGCGCGGCGCCCCATACCGTCTGCACGGCCAGGGCTTCGGCCTGTTCGGCCTGCAGGCCCAGTTCCCGCCCCGCGGAGATCATCAACTCGCAGAGATAAAAAACGTAGGCCGGGCCGGATCCGGATACCGCCGTCACGGCGTCCAGAAGGGCTTCCTCCACCGCCACGACCAGTCCCACCGAGGAAAAAAGGTCCCGCGCCAGCCACTCGTCCTCCCGTCTGGAATACTGGCCCAGGCAGAACGCGGTCGCGCCGGCGCGGAGTTTCGCCGGCGTGTTGGGCATGGCCCGGATGACCCGCAGGGAAAAACCGAATGCATCTTCCAGATAGGCGGTGGTCAGGCCGGCGGCGATGGAAATCAGCAGATGCCGTTCGGGTTCCACCGCGCTCCGGAGCTGCTCGATCAAGGGCGGCGCCTGTTGGGGCTTGACCGCCAGCAGGAGCGTCGGACAGGCTTGGGCCAGCTCCCGGTTGTCCGCGGTGGTGGCAATTCCGTATTGTCCGCGCACGGCGGCCAGGCGTTCCGGATTCACGTCCGCCGCCATCACCTGATCCGGGCGGCAGGTCTGGGTGGCCAAGAGCCCCCGGATCAGGGCCTCGGCCATGTTCCCGGCCCCCAAAAAACCGATGCCCGTTTTGATCATGCCGTCCCTCCCGCGGTCGTCCGGGCGAAGATCCCCGTACCGATCCGAACCAGCGTGGCGCCCTCCTCGACGGCTACTTCATAATCATGGGTCATGCCCATGGACAGCATATTCCACAGGGAGGGACGCCGGACCCCGTCGCGCAGATTCACGAACAACTCATGCATGTGACGGAAAAAGGGGCGCACGGTCTCCGGGTCCGGAACGTAGGGCGCCATGGACATCAAGCCCCGCAGCCGCAAATGGGACAGCTGGTCCACCTGCCGGACCAGGCCCTCCGCCGCCCCGGGTGACACCCCGGATTTTTGCTCCTCGGTCGCGATGTTGACTTCGATGAGAACATCCAGTTGCCGGTCCAGGCCCTCCGCGGCCTTCGACAAGGCTTCCGCCACCCGGGTCGAATCCACGGACTGGACCATGTCGAAGATCGCGGCGGCCTGCCGGGCTTTGTTGGTCTGCAGATGGCCGATCATATGCCAGGTGATCGCCGGTCCAATGTGCGCGAATTTTTGCCTGGCCTCCTGAATCCTGTTTTCACCGATGAGTTGGATGCCGGCAGCCAGGGCCCTGCGGATGTCCTCCAACCCAACATTTTTCGTGACCGCCAACAGGGACACGGAAGAAGGATTTCTGCCGGAACGTTCGGCTGCTGCGGCAATTTTTGCTTGCACAGTACGAATATTTTGTTGGATCACCAGGTCCGCGTCGGTCATTTTGCATGCATTATACCGGTAATATCATTATGGACAATAAAATTTTCTGAAACTCCGCCCGCAATATTTAATTAACAAAATACCTCTCGTCTGCATTATGCTTATTATTCAATGGTTTTATATAGCATTCGATAAATTATACTAAATAATATAATTCAGAAAATTCTGATCAGTTGTTATTTCCAAGCAGAAGTAAAGAAAAAGGAATTTTCCCGGTCGGGAAAGAATGGAATACGGATCATTTCATCCGGAGCGCCGAACGCTTTTGCTGGCGGGCGCAGGGGTGGGTCAGCCTCGGATCATGATCAGGAGCATCTTAAAATCCTCGCGCGCGCGGACTTCGTGCGCAACCCCCGGGGGCAGGATGACCATTTCTCCGGCCGCGGCCCGGAGAGGTTCGCCTCCCACCACCAGCTCGGCCGTCCCCTCCAGAACGTAGACCGTCGCGGCATACGGCGAGGTATGCTCGCTCAAACCCTGTCCCGCGGCAAAAGCAAACAAGGTCAGCGTCCCGACCTTCCTGTCGAGCAGGGTTTTGCTCACCACGGCGCCGGGCGCATATTCGATCCCGTCCGCCAGGGAAAACGCACGCGGTTCAATGGGGTTCTCGGTCATGCTCCGTACTCCTTTCCGGTCCGAGGGGCCGGCGTGGCCCCTGCCCCCCGGGCAGCCCCGGGCCGGTGGTCGATTTGAATCATGCCCAGCATTCTGCCGGTCTGCGCGCCATCGCGGCGATGGGAAAAATACTCCCCGGCGTGGGTGGCCGTGCATTCGCGGATGACCACCAGGTGTTCCGGCAAAACGCCACGTTGCAGCAGGTGCATTTCCGCCGCGCGCCACAAATCATACCCGGTGCGCGTCGGTGAAAATTTCACGACCGCCGCCGGGCAGAACTTGCGCAGGCTCCGCAGGGCTTCCCCCCGGACGAGAAAGGCGCGCGGCCCGATCGCAGGGCCGATCGCCACCCAGACCCGCGCGGGCGACAGGCGCCAGCGGCGCCAAAAAAAGTCGAGGGCCTTGGACAGGATGCCGGCGGCGAGACCCCTCCAGCCGGCATGCACGGCCGCCACGGCCCGCCCCTGGTCCGTCGCCATCAGCACGGGCATACAATCCGCCACCGTAACGGCGAGCGGCAGTCCCGGAACCCGCGTGAAAAGGCCGTCGGTACGCCGAGGGGCCCGGGCCAGGTCGGCCCAGCCGCGCCCCGCATCCCGGCGGGTTACATTCTGGAGACGGACCTGGTGGCTTTGCCGGCCGACGACGGGCAGCAGCGGCCCGAACCCGGCCGCCTTGAAAGCCAGCGCGCGGTTGGTCAGCACGTCGGCCACCTCGTCCTCGGTGCTCAAACCCAGGTTGAGGCTGCGAAAGGGACCCTGGCTCACGCCCCCTTTTTTCCGGAAGAAGGCCGCGCGGCATCCGAGGTTCGCCAGCGGCGGCACGGTCCAGAAATGCACCCCTCCCCGCTGCTCCATCCGGGCGCCCGAATATTTCATGGCAGCCCGTACGGCTTTTTTCCCGGGTCCGCATCCACCCGCGCCGCGATCTCGGGCCCTTGCGGGAACGAGGGCGGCCCGGCAAAAGGCAGCCGGACGAAAAACCGCGATCCCTGTCCGGGCTGGCTCACCACCCAAACCAGCCCGCCGTGCAGGTGCACCAGTTCCCGCACGATCGCCAGGCCCAGACCCACGCCCCCGCCATGGGAGGGAAAGGCGTTGTCCACCTGATAAAATTTCGAAAAAACCTTCTGCTGGTCCTGCTCGGCCAAGCCCGGGCCGGTGTCCGCCACCACCAGTTCGACGAATTGCCCCTGCTGCCACATGCCGACGCTCACCTGGCCCCGCGCCGGGGTGAATTTCAAGGCGTTGGAGATCAGGTTGTTGAAAATCTGGCGCAACCGGGCCTCGTCTCCGCGCACTTTCGGCAACATCAGGGGGAGGTCGCCCGTCAAGCTGATTTTCTTGACGGCGGCCGCGGCCTGAAACTCCTCCAACCCCTGCCGGACCAGTTCCAGCATGTCAACGTCCCGGAGTTCGAAGCGCACGCCGCGCGCCTCCAGGCGGGTCAAGTCCAGCACTTCGTCCACCAGCCCGATCAGGCGTTCGCAATTGTTCCGGGCCATGTTCAGGTACTTCTCGAGACGCGGTTCCTCCAGGTCGCCCAGCTCGGACAGCAGCAGGCTGATGGCGCCCTTGACCACGGTCAGGGGGGTGCGCAATTCGTGCGAGGTCAGGGATAAAAACCTCGTTTTCTGGCGGTCGAGTTCCTGAAGCCTGGCGACGGAATATTCCAGCTCGCGGGTCCTTTCCCTGATTTTGGCCTCGAGGTTGGTGGTCAACTCCACCCGTTCCCGCAGCAATTGCGCCAGGATCTGGTTGGTCCGCTGCAGCTGGTGGCGTTGCTTGTCGATCATTTCGTATTCGGATATCAGTTCCCGGCGTATGCGTTCGATCAGCCGCGGGCGCAGGAACAGGGTTTCGAACAGCCAGTTCCAGGAGCGGCCGTGTTTCGCCCAGGAGATATCGTAAACGCAACGCGGGGCGCCGTAGACCGTCCCGCCCCAGGCAAAGCTCCCGTCGGCCGCAGGCCGGCCCAGATCGTCCCGCGCGCCGGTGAGCAGATCGGTCCTCAGGACGCGCCCGCTGCGGAAGGCGAAGTGGCTGTGCTCGATGAGCCCCTTTTCCCAAATGGGCACGGCGCAGTGCGTTTCCTGGAGGGAGACGGACTGGGCCCCGGTCCGCTGGAGCAGGGCCTGAAAGTGCCCCTGGGTGTAGTGGCAGGAGCCCCGGGTCACCAGGAATCCGGGCCTGGGGGTCAGCGCGATCCGCACCCGTTTGGAGGCGGTGCCGAGGATCTGCAGCCGCGCCACATTTTGAAAAAGATGGGCATAGCGCACCGCGATCCCGAAAGCCATCTTCACGTTCGGAACCAGGCGGATGAGCCATTCGGCCGCTCCCAGACTGCGCGACTGGGCCGTGGCCCGCGCGATCTCGCGCATGATGTCATCGCGCTGGAAAAGCTGCTCCAGGCGCTGGAAGAGCCGGTTGGCGGTCTGGTAGCTGACCCAGGCGTAGGGGTGGGAGAGTTGTTCCTCGGACAGACCCTCCAGCAGCGCGGGCAGCTCCTCGGGACGGCGCTGCTCGACGTACTGCAGCATGTTACGCGTCAACACGCTGTTGATTTCCTTGCCTGCCATGGCTTCCCCCCACCCTGGCGCAGCCCGGCCCCGCTCCGGCTAGCCGGTTAAAAAATTCCAGCCCGCGATCCACGCCGCCAGGCGGTGCAGGCCGCCCGTCAGCATCATCGTCCCGATCCACAGGAGCAGGATGCCGGCGACGACTTCCACCCAGCGCAAATAATGCTTAAAGCGGTGCAGAACGCGTAAAAACCACTGCAGCCCGGCGGCCGCGATCAGGAACGGGATCCCCAGGCCCGCGGAATACGTTCCCAGCAGCAGCATGCCCTGCGCCAGAGTTTCCCGGGTTCCGGCCAAGGCCAGGATGGCGGCCAGCAGGGGCCCGACGCACGGCGTCCAGCCGAACGCGAACGCCACCCCGACCACGAAGGCTCCCAGGACTCCGAGCGGGCGCCGGCGCGGATGAAAGCGGCGCTCAACCTCGAGCCCGCGAAAACGCACCAGCCCGGAGACGTGCAGGCCCAGGAGGATGATCAGCCCGCCGGCGATGCGCGACAAGAGCGCGGAGTTCGCCGCCAGCCACCGGCTCACGGCGGTGGCGCCGGCCCCCAGCAGAATGAACAGGCAGGAGAAGCCCAGCACGAAACTGACGGCGGCCGGCAGCACCCGTCCGCGGCGCTGGCCCGCCGTTTCCGCCTGCAGATCACCCACGTCGACGCCGGCCAAAAACGACAGATAGGCCGGGACCAGGGGTAAAACGCAAGGCGACAGGAAGGAGGCCAGGCCGGCCAGAAAGGCGCTGAGAAACGTTGTTTCCGTGCTCATGCCTGGTTCTCCGTCCGCGGCGCCCTCTCGGCGCGCGGAATGCGCTCCGGCAGCATAACGGTGAACCGGCTGCCGTGCTGGGGCTTGCTTTCCACGCTGAGCGTGCCGCCGTGGAGCTCGACAATGCGTTTGGCGATGGTCAGGCCCAGACCCACGCCGCCGGTGCTGCGGGTGAAGGAACTCTCCGCCTGGTAAAAATGGTCGAAAATCTTGGCTTTGACTTCGGGGCTCATGCCGATGCCCGTGTCCTTCACCGTCAGGGTGAAATGCTTGCCCCGGTGGCGGGCCGAAATGGTGATGGTCCCGGGTTCCTCGGAGAACTTGATGGCATTGACGATCAAATTGACCACGACCCGCTCGAATTGTTCGTGGTCCACGTTGACCGGCGGCAGCTGCGCGGGCAGGTCGATGACCAAGGCCTGTTTCTTGGCCTGCAGCTGGGGTCCGAGATCCTCGCGCAGCCTTTCCAACAACCCGCGCAGGTGCAGCGGCTCGGGATGGAAGGACAGGGTTCCGGATTCGAGTTTCTGCAGGGCCAACAGGTCATCGATCATGCGCGCCAGTTTTTGGCCGTTCTCCAGGGCCACCTGGATATAGCGGTGCAGTTTGGGCTGGTCGACCGAGTCCAGGGTCATCTGGGCGTAGTGCAAAAAACCGACGATCGAGGTCAGCGGCGTCCGCAGCTCGTGGGAGATGGTGGCGATGAATTCCGTCTTGATGCGGTCCACTTCCTTGAGCTTGACGACGTCCTCTCGGACCTGCTCGTACAGCTTGGCGTTGTCGATGGCCCAGCCGGCCTGCACGCCGATGGCCAGAAGCAAATACCGCTCCTCTTCCAGCAATTCGCGGTCCCGGCTGGCGAAAAAGCTCATGACGCCCTGGATGGCGCCCTTGGCCTTGAGGGGCACGGCCACGACCAGCCGGACTCCGCTCCTGGCCATTTCCGGCAGGCGGGGCGGGCTCGCCTGCAAGGCGCCGGTGGTGGCCGCCCGGCCGATGATGTCGTCCTCCTGCTTGAGGTGCCGGAGGCGTCCCAGAAGGTGGGGGGGGATATTCCGGTGCGCGCGGACCACGATGCATTCCTGCTCGTCGATGGTGAAGATGGCCCCCATGGGGAACCCCGTCAGCTCCATCACCACCTGCAGGATGTTGTTGAGGAGCGGATCCAGTTCCAGGGACTGGCTGGCCGCCGTGGCGACCTGGTTCAACACGGCCAGCCGCTGGGATAAATTCTCCAGATCACAGGTCCGCTGCCGGACCTTTTCTTCCAGTTGTTCATTGGCCTCCCGCAGGGCCATTTCCAGCCGGATCTCCCGGGTGACGTCCTTGGAGATGCCGATGATGGAGGCAGGCAATCCCTCCGTGGCTTGCCCGCGCACCAAGGCGCAGGACATGAGCAGGTCGACGCTGCCGCCGTCGCGCCGTCGGATCGTGACCCGAAAATTATGGCAGCTGTGCCGTTCCCGGACCTCGTCTAAGAAGCGGTGGTAGGCCGCCGGGTCGGCGAACAGGAAATCCAGCGTCTGTCCCAGGATTTCCTGCACCGGGTAGCCGGTGATCTCCTCCGCGCTTTTGTTGAAACTGGTGACCCGTCCCTCCGGGTCCAACACCCAGATCGGGTCCGGCGAATTGGCCAGCAGGCTGTTGAGGTAGGCCGTGGCCTGCATGAGTTCCTTGCGCGCCGCCTCGAGCTTGCCGACCTTTTCATCCAGCTCGTTGTTGGCCTCGTTCAACAGCAGGTCCCGCCGGATGAGCAGCTTGGTGATGCGGTCGAGCTCCTGTGAAACCTGCTCCGGGTCTTCCAGATGGAAGATGAAACCTTGCTCGGTCACGCCGCACACCTACCCTAGCGTCAAAATGACGACCGTCTCGTTGTGGAAGAAAGAGGGATTGGCCGTGTTGCCCTCCAGGGGGGCGATTTCTCCATAGGTATAAAACCCGGCCGTCGGCACCCGCGGTCCGAGGATGTCGCGCACGGTCTTGATTTCGTCCGCGGCCCGCCGGCCCAGGACCTTGCGCCGGGCCACGCAATTGAAGACGAGCACCAGCTGCGGCGGGCGTCCCTGCATCTGGGACAGCGCCTCCATGGCCGCGATGCGGGCCGCGGCGATCGCCCGCTCCGTGCTTCCGATCATGAGGCGGACTTCGGAACCTTCGGGGATTTCGGCTTTGCAGAGGATGCTGCCGTCCTTCTGGAAGGAGAACGGGGCGCGCAGCAGGAATTCGGAGGAATCGGGAATGGCCATGCCCAGCGGATAGGAAACCGCCAGACGCGCCAGGGGTTCCGTGTGCAACCGCTGCGCAAATTCCCCGAAATACTCCTCGTAGAGCCGGATGGCGGGCTGGTGGTTCAACTCCTGCAGGCGCTGCGCGCAGGATTGGGTGACGTGCACCGGCCGGCCGACCGCCTCCCAGCCGTGGCGGACGCCCACGCCGAAGGTGAAGTCGCCGTGAAGCCCCGCGCCCACCAGCGCCCCCGACAACACCTGATCCTGGAGATACTGGTAGGTTTTTTGGAAAACGAAATCATCGCCGGCGGCGCCGCCGATCAGCGGGGCCGTTTCGCCCAGTTCTTTTTGCAGGCCGCGCAGCAGCGCGGCGTCGTTTCCGACCAAGCCGTCGCTGAAAATCAAATACGCCCGGGAGCGGCTGCCCGCCAGCTTGCGTCCCAAGATCCGGCCGGCCTGGTCGGAATTTTCCCCGATGTCCCCGCCCTGGTCCAGGACGGCCCGGACGCCGGCCATTGCGGCCAGGACCACGCTGCGGTCCTGGGGCTCGTCTTGGTAAATCTCGCCGGCGGTGCTGCAGCCCAACAGGGGCGTCCGGGGAAAAACCTGCCGCACGCCCTGAATGGTCTCCGCCTGGACGTATTTCGAACTGGCAAACAACAGCAGAAGATCCGGGGTAAAGCCCTGGCCCGAGGAGCGCACGCCTTCCGCGGCCTGCCGCCCGGCCGCCAACCCGCCCGGGGCCTGGCCCCTGCCCACCGCGGCCGTGAAAGCCATGAAATCACCGCCTTCGCTTGGAAGTATCGCCGCCCGGCACACCCGGCGGACTTTTCCCGACCGCGCTCCCGGCCGGTTTCATTCTAGCCCGTGCGCAACAGGGCCGCAATATCCTTTTCCAGCTGGGAGCGCGTGATCAGGCCCTCGTATTTCCGGTAGACCACGCCCTCCGGAGTCAGCAGGTAGAGGGTCGGAAGTCCTTGCAGCGAATCGAAGCGCGCGGCCAAATCCTCGGGCACCCGGCCGCAGGGAAAATTCATCTGCCGGGCCGACAGGTAAGCGGCGGCCGCCCGCCCGTCATGGTCGAGGCACAAGCCCACCAGCACGACTTCTCCCCCGGAATAACTATCCTGAAGTTCCTGGAGCCAGGTCAATTGCTCGCAGCAGGGCGTACACCACGTGCTCCAAAAAAAGCACAATCTCACCCGGCCGTTGCTGGCGACGCTGGAGACTTCCCCGCCCTCCAGCGCCGGCAGTTGAAACAGCAAATGACCGTCCAGCAGGGTTAGATTGCCGGGCGACGCGGGTTGGGCCGTGCCGGTTTCGGTGATCAGTTCCCGGCCCGCCTCCCAGGAGGTCACCAGGAAAAAAACCAGCAACAGCAGCCCCGCCGGGAGCCAGCGGGCGGACCCGCGCCTCATGGCCGCCTCCGGGCGAACGCGCGCGTGTATTCCCAGGCCAACCTGAGCCCGTAGTGGGTCAAGTCCGGGCGGACGACTTTCAGGACCGGGCAATGCGGCAGGATGCGGCCGGCCAGTCCGCCGGTGGCCACCACGGGGGTTCTCGGGCCGAGTTTCCGGCGCATGCGTGCGACCAGGCCCGCCACCGCGTCCGCCGTGCCGTAGAGGAGGCCGGACCGCAGACTGGCCTGCGTATCGCGCCCCAGCACCGGGCCCGGGGCCGTGAGGCGCGCCCGCGGCAACAAGGCGGTGCCGCAATACAGGGCCTCCGCCGCCAGCTCCAGGCCCGGCAGGATGGCCCCGCCCAGGTATTGTCGGTCGCGGGACACGGCGTCCACCGTGATGGCGGTTCCGAAATCCGCCACCAGCACCGGTGCGCCGAACTCGGTCACCGCCGCCAAGGCGTTGACGATCCGGTCGGCGCCCACGGCCCGCGGGGGCCGGTAGGCGTTGCCGAGGGGCAGGGCCGTTTTCGGGGTGACGGTCAGGACCGGGGCCCGGCAAAACCGGGCTGTTTCCGCGCGCACGACGCGGTCCAGCCTTGGCACGACGCTCGCAAAGACGACGCCCGCCCAGGCGCCCCGCGCGGATCCCAGGCTGCGCCGCAGGCCGGCACGCAAGTCGCGGCGCGAGTCCGTGCGCGGCGTGGGCAGGCGGAAGGTGCGCTGCAGGCGCCGCCCGCGGAAAATTCCGAAGCCCAGGGTCGTGTTGCCGATATCCACGGTCAATAGATTTTCCATATGCCGTCTTTCCCGATCATGCGCCGTTTTCCTGCAAGGCCCGGGCGCCCGGGGTTTCGGGGACCGGGGTCGGTTCATCCGGAAACAGCAGGCTCACTTCCCCGCTGCTGAAACGGCGGGTCAGGCCATTTTCCAGGCGCACGAGCAGCGCCCCGGTTTCGTCGATGCCCAGGGCCGTGCCCTCGCTGCGCTCGCCGGTTGCCAGTTCAATCGTCACCGGGGTGTGCTCCATGCAGGACAAGGCGCGCCAGGCTTCCAGGACGGGCTGCAAGCCGGTGCGGGCCAAGGCGAGATAGAGTTTTTCCGCCTCCCGCAACACCGCCTGCAGCAGCGGCAGGCGGGCCACGGTCCGGCCCCGCAACCCGGCCAAGGAAGCGGCCTTGTTTTTCATGACGCCGGCCGGCGCGGCGTTGACGTTGATCCCGACGCCGCAAACCATGAAAATGACGCGGTCTCCCGTTGCCTGCATTTCGGTGAGAATGCCGGCAACCTTGGCCCGGCGGACGATGATATCGTTCGGCCACTTGATCCGCGCCGGCAGCCCGGTCTCCTGCCGGATGGCCCGGGCGACCGCCACGGCCAGCAACAGGGTGAGCCAGGGCGCCCGTTCAATCGGCCAATCCGGCCGCAGAATCAGGGAAAACAGCAGGTTGGCGTGCGGCTTGGACAGCCACTGGCGCCGGTTCCTGCCCCGGCCCCGGGTCTGGCTCTCGGCGGCGACCAGCGTGCCTTCCGGGTCGCCGGCCGCCGCCCGTTCCAGGGCGCGGTCGTTGGTGGAGGAAGTCTCCTGGTAGCAGTAGACCCGCCGCCCGAAGAGCCGCGTGGCCAGCCCGTTTTGAATCTCGTCCGGCAGCAGGCGGTCCGGCGACTCCATCAGGCGGTAGCCCAGGTGGGGCACGGCGGCGATGCGGTACCCCGCCTCCTCCAGTTGATGAACGTGCTTCCACACGGCCGTGCGCGAGACCCCCAGCCGGGAGGACAGTTCCTCCCCCGACACAAACCCCTCGGGGTGATCCCGGAGCAAATCAAGCAGCAGGCTGCTGGAAATCATCGCTCACTCCAGTTCCAGGTGCAGCGGCAGCCAGGGTGCCGAATGGGTCAGGGCACCGACGCTGATGCGGTCGACCCGCAGGCGGGCGGCGCGGGCCGCGCCGGCCACGTCCAGGCTCCCGGATATTTCGATCTGCGCCCGGCAACCGATCAGGCGCACGGCCCGACGCAGGCGCCGCGGCGTGAAATTGTCCAGCAGGATGATCTCCACGCCGGCGGCCAGCGCCTCTCGCACCTGTGCCAGCGTCTCCGCCTCCGCGGTCACCGGCAGCCGGCGGGTACGCGCCCGCACCCGGGCCACGGCGGCCGTCAGGGAACCGGCCAGGCGGATGTGATTGTCCTTGATCAACACCGCGTCGTAGAGGCCCAAGCGGTGATTGCGGCCGCCCCCGCAGGCCACGGCGTATTTGGCCAGCCGCCGCAAACCGGGCGGCGTTTTGCGCGTGTCGAAAATTTCAGCCGGTCCGCCGCGCACGGCGCGGACAAAACGATCCGTCAGGGTGGCGATGCCGGACAGCAGGCCCAGGAAGTTTAAGGCCGTGCGTTCGCCGGTTAAAATGGGGGCCGCGGGTCCCGCCAGGCGCAGCAGCGGCTGGCCCGGCTGCACGCGGCGGCCATCGCGGCAGCGAAAGGAGACCCGCACCCTGGGATCCAGCTGGCGGAACACTTCCCGGGCCAATGGAAGCCCGGCCACGATCCCATGGGCTTGAGCCGAGATTTCGCCCCGGACCCGGTCTCCGGCGCGGGTGAGGGCCGCGGTGGTGACGTCCCGCCTTCCCACGTCCTCGGCCAGGGCCCGGCGCACGGTGCTCCGCACCAGCCGCGGCGGCAGGTCCGGCCGGCTGCGGGTGCCCCGAAGGCCGCGTCCTGCGGGCCGCCCCGCGCCGGGCGCAGGAGCGCTCATGCCAGTCTCTCCAGGTTGGCCAGCAGGCGCTCGCGCCGCTGCCGGTAATCCGCCAGCTTGCGCCTTTCCTGCTCCACCACCTCGGGAGGGGCCTTGACGGTGAAGGCCGCCTGGGACAGTTTGGCGGCCGTTTTTTCCTGGAGCTGGAGCAGATTCGCGATTTCCTTTTGCAGCCGCTCGCGTTCGCGGTCCAGGTCGATGAGCCCCTCCAAGGGCACCAACAGTTCGAAACCGGCGGCCACGGCCGCCGCGGCGTAGCGGGGCTTTTCCAGGTCACGCCCGATGTGCAGGTGCTCCAGCCTGGCCAGGTCACGGATCAAACCCGCGTGCCGTTCCAGGACCGCGGCTTCCCCGTCCAGGGGCCGGATTTTCAAGGGCACCTTTTGGGAGGGCGGGACGTTCATTTCGCCCCGGATATTCCGCACCGCGTAAATCACCGCCTGCAGGGTCGCCATATCGGTCTCGGCCGTCGGGTCCCGGCGTTCCGGGGAGGACCGGGGCCACGCCGAGTGCAGGAGCAGCCCCCGGTCGCCGGGCAGATGCGATCCGATTTCCTCGGTGAGGAAGGGCACGAAGGGATGCAGCAGACGCAGGACTTCGTCCAAGCTGGCCAGCAGGTGCACCTGGGTCCGCAGGCGGTCCGCGCCGCCCGCATACAGGGCCGGCTTGATGATCTCGATGTACCAGTCGCAGAATTCATGCCACACGAAATCGTACAGGATCTGCGCGGCCTCTCCGAAGCGGAAATCGTCCAAGGCTTCCTGCACGCGCTCCGCCGTGTGGTGCAGGCGGGAAAGAATCCAGCGGGCCGCGAAATCCGCCTCGGGCGCCTGCGCCGGCGCCCGGAAGTCCTCCAGGTTCAGCAGGGCGAAACGCGCGGCGTTCCAGATTTTGTTCATGAAGGTGCGCGCGGACTCGAGCCGGTCGGGGGTGAAGGCCACATAACGGCTTTGATTTTCAATGGCGGCCATGGTGAAGCGCAGGCCGTCGGCCCCCGTGCGGATCATGATGTCCAGGGGGTCCACCGTGTTTCCCTTGGACTTGCTCATTTTTTTGCCCTGTGCGTCTCCGACCAGGGAATTGATGCACACCCGCCGGAACGGCACGTCGCCCATGAATTTGAGACCCAGCATGGCCATGCGGGCCACCCAGAAAAAAATGATGTCCCACGAGGTCACCAGCACGCTGGTGGGATAATATTTTTTCAACTCCGGCGTCGATTCCGGCCAGCCCAGGGTGGAAAAGGGCCAGAGCGCGCTGGAAAACCAGGTGTCGAGGACGTCGGAGTCCTGCCGCAGCCGGCCGTGTCCGCAGCGTTGGCAGGCGGCCGGGGCTTTCTTGGCCACATGGACTTCCCCGCACGCGTCGCAGGTCCACACCGGGATGCGATGTCCCCACCAAATCTGGCGGGAGATGCACCAGTCGCGGATATTTTCCAGCCAGTCCCGGAAGACCTTGCCGTAGGCGGGCGGCGTGAACGACAACCGTCCTTCGTCATAGGCCCGGATGGCGGGTTCGGCCAGGGGCTTCATCTTGACGAACCATTGCCGGGACAGGTAGGGCTCGACCAGCGTGTGGCAGCGGTAGCAGTGCCCGACCGCATGCTCGTGCTCCTCCACCTTCACCAGGTAGCCTTCCGCCTCCAGGTCCTGCAGGACCCGCTTTCGGCCCTCGAAGCGGTCCAGGCCGGCATAGGGCCCCGCGGCCTGGTTCAGGGTGCCGTCGGGATTCAGCACGTTGATGCGTTCCAGACCGTGGCGTTCCCCGACCCAGAAATCGTTCGGATCGTGCGCCGGGGTGATTTTCACCGCCCCCGTGCCGAACGCCCGGTCCACGTAGGTGTCGGCGATCACGGGGATTTCCCGTCCCAGCAGGGGCAGGCGCACTTTTTTCCCCACCAGCGCCCGGTAGCGGTCGTCCTCGGGGTGCACGGCCACGGCCGTGTCGCCCAGCATGGTTTCCGGCCGGGTGGTGGCCACCACCACCTCTCCGTCCCCCTCCGCCAGCGGATAGCGCAGGAACCAGAAATGCCCGGCCGTGTCCTGGTATTCCGTTTCAATATCCGACAGGGCCGTATGGCAGCGCGGGCACCAGTTGATGATATAATCCCCCTGGTAGATCAGGCCCTCCGCATGGAGACGGATGAATACCTCCTTGACGGCCTCGGACAAGCCGGGATCCAGGGTGAACCGTTCGCGCGACCAGTCGAGGGAGCAGCCGAGCTTGCGCAGTTGGTGCATGATGGTCCCGCCGTAGCGCCGCTTCCATTCCCAAATCCGCTCCAGAAATTTCTCGCGCCCCAATTCCTGCCGGGTCAGGCCTTCGGCGGCCAACTGGCGCTCAACCACGTTCTGCGTGGCGATGCCCGCGTGGTCGCAGCCCGGAACCCAGAGCACGTCCGCCCCCTGCATGCGCCGGTGCCGGCAGAGGATATCCTGCAGGGTATTGTTCAAGGCGTGCCCGATATGCAGGGAGCCGGTGATGTTGGGCGGCGGAATGACCATGGCGAAGGGCGGCTTCTCCGAGGCCGGGTCGGCCCGAAAAATTCCGGACTCCTCCCAGAGCGCGTACCATTTCGCCTCAATGGCATGGGGATCGTATTGGCTCGGCAGGGCCTGGGGCGACGGCCCGGCGGGCGGGTGTTGCGGTTGGTCAGTGGGCAAGGTTCGCGGTTCCTTTCCGAAAAATGATCTGCGCGTGCGCAGCAGGGTGGTTTCGGCCGCGCCGAGGGGGGAATCCGGCGGGGTTCCGGGCCGACGCCGCAGGCCGCGCCGGCTTCCGCGCCGGGGCGAGCGGCTGCGTCAATTCCCCTCCGCCAGCTTGCGGATGGCGGCCAGTTTGGCTTTCGCGCGGTTGATGTTGTTCTCGGCGTCGTTTTGAAACGGGTTTTCGACTTTTTTGACCTTTTCCCATTCCTGAATCGCGTCTTCGATTTTGCCGTTGACGTACAAGTCCACGCCCCGGTAATACGTCGCCTTGATATCCTCGGCATTCAACTTCGCCTCGGACTGGACGCCCGTCATTTTCTCGAAGTACTGGTTGGCCGTGGCATTGCCGGGATTCAACTCCAGGACCAGGTTGAAGGCCTCTTTGGCCCGTTTCAGGTCTCCGCTCCCGTAGGCCTTCTTCCCCTGGCTGAGATAGGTGGCGATGATTTCCTCCTTGCGGGCATTGGCCAGTCCCAGGCCGTCCAAGGACCGGCTCTTGCGGGGCCCGTCCTCCAAGACCTCGGCCAGATTCAGGGCTTTCTTGTACCGGCTCGCCGCCGAGACCGGCTTGTCGTTTTTCAGAAAGTCGGCGGCCTGCCGCAGCAGCTGGTCCGTCTCCTGCCGGAGCCGCCGCGCCAGTGCGGCCCGGGCGGCGGTGGCTTCCGGATCGCCCGGTTTGAGCTGCAGGATCGCGTCGTAGGCCGCGAAGACCTCCGAGTAATCGCCGAGCCGTTCGGCTCCCTGGGCTTTTTTCATGAGGCGGCTCAGGCGCACGCGCAATTCCCCCTGGGTACGGCGAATCCCCTCCTGGGCCGCCTCCGAGGCGGGATCGAGCGCGGCCGCCTGCTCGTATTCGTTGTAGGCCTCGCCGAGCTTTTTTTCCTGGTAGAACCGTTCGGCCTCCCGCAGATGCCGGGCGAATTCCTCGCGCAGACTGCGCTCGGCTTCCGCGAGCAGGCCCTTGGCCCGGGAATTTTGCGGGTCGATGGTGAAGACCTTCTGCAATTCGGTGATGGCCTGGTGGTATTTTTCCTGGGCGAGGTACGTGCCGCCCTGGAGCAGGTAATTTTCGATGGCTGCGGTTTGCGCCTGGCCCAGCAGATTGTAGGCCTCCGCGTCCTTGGGGTTCAAGGCCGCCGCCTTTTTCAGTTCCGCCACGGCTTGCTCGTAGCGCGTCTGATAATAGTAGGCCATCCCCAGGTTGAAATGGGCGTCGGCCAAATCCGGCTGCACGGCGATGACCCGGTTGTAGGCCTCCACCATTTCCGGGTACATCTTTTTCTGGAAATAGTGCAGGCCCAGCAGGTAGTTGGCATTGAAGTTGTTCGGATCGAGCCGGACGATGTGCTGCAGGATCGGAACCAGCTGGGCGTCGTCTTGCCGGCGATGATAGAGCAGCGCCAGACTTTCCAAAATCCGCAACGAATCCGGCTCGAGCTTGAGGCCCTGCCGGTAGCTGTCGACGGCCTCGGCCGTGCGTCCCATTTCGCCCAGAATCTGTCCGCGCTGGAAAAAGATGTCGGCGTTGGCCTGCCCCAGCTCCAGGGCCTGGTCGAAGGCCCTGAGCGCCTGCGGGAGGTTTTTCTGATGCTGGTAGGCCAGACCCAGGAAATAATAGGTTTCCGGATCCTTGGGCTGACGTTGCAGGCTCCGGCGGAAAGCGTCCACGGCCCGGCGGTCATCCCGGTCGACATTATAATAGATGATGCCCAGCAGCTGCTGCGCCGGGCCGTCGATTTGTTCGTGGGCGCGCCGGTCGCCGCGGTTGATCGCGAGGGCCTTGTTCAGGGCCTCCTTGGCGGGTTCAAATTCCTCCTGCTTGTACAGGGCCAGGCCGAGATTGAAGTGCGCGATCACGTCCTGGGGATCGATTTCGATGGCCCGGCGGTAGGTTTGCACCATCACGTCTTCCGGCTGATCCTGTCCGGCCCCTCCGGCCCGGGCCAAGCTCCACAGGCAGAGCAGGCAGAACAGCAACACCCAGCGCCTTGGTTGCATCGGCTTAGTATTCCTTTCCCTCGATATCGTTCTCGACCCTGGCCTGCGTTTGGAGCGAACGTCCTCCGAATTCCAGATCGAAGGTGTACGTGCCGGTCTCCGGGATCCTGCCCGTCAGCCCGCGTCCGTCCCAAACCACGGAGTTGATGCCGGCGCTGTGGAAGCCCTTGGTCAGGAGATTGAACACCTTGCCGTCCGGCTCCAGCACCCGCAAGGTCAGCGGCGTATCCTCGGGCAGGCGATAATACACCAGCAGCTCCCGGTCCCGCACGGGCCTGAAGAGTTTCGGTTCCACGGTCAGCCCCGGACCCAGCTCGGGAACCGGTTTCGCGTCGAGTCGGACGTCGTCAAAAAAAGCGCGCGTGTTCATGGAATACAGGCCCACGGCCCCGGATCCCACTCCCGGATCGGCCAGGGTTTTCAAGGCCTTGCCGTCCAAATCCACGGTCAGGCCCTCCCCCAGGCACTGGACTCCCAACGTGTGCCAGGAATCTCTTTTGACGTTCAGGGGCAGGAACAGCAAGAGCTGTTCCTGAGGCTGCGCTTTTCCGGTCCGGGCCCCGCCCGCGGTCCGGCTGTTGCTCCGGCCGCCGGTGACGATCTCCAGCGCACCGGGGCTCATGCGGATGAGCGCGACGTTGGCCGTGCTCAGGCGCAGCTTGTACAAATGATCCGGCGACCGGCGCCGGAATAGGATCCCCAGCTGCCAATTACGGCTCTGCTGTTCGAAGGTGTCCGTCCGGACGCGGACCGAAAAAGAGAAATTGGTGTAGGTGCCGCGGCTCAAAAAACAGGCCGGATGGCTCCGTTCATCCCCCTGCTTCAGGACCCGGTTCGCGGGATGTTCCGGTTCGCGGACCACCTTCCATTTTCCCCGCAGGGGTTTCCAGGCCCGGAGCAGGGCGCTGGCGGTGGTGGCTTCGAAATTCCATTGCCGTGGCGGGTTGGTTCCCGCGGTTTGCGCCTGCGCGCCCGCTTCTGCGGCCGCCAGCGCGGGAAGAAAAATCACCAAGCATCCCGCCAGGAATTCTTTCCATGCACACCGGTTCTTCGTTGGCATGACCGCCTCACCCCTAAATTCTCTCATTGTAGCGGTATTTTCAGGCACTGTCAACCGTCGTCCGGACGGCTTAAAACGAACCACCGCGGCGTGCCGGCGGCGCCGGGGCGGACGCGGGGCCGAATTATATTAAAAAAATGTTTGCCCTGAATGCGATATTGACTATAATTATTTCTAACACCACGCATCATTCCATTTCAAGGGGGGGAAACCATGAAAAAAGCTGTTCTTGCTCTGTTCGTGCTGGTTGTGGGTCTGTCACTCACCGCGTGGGCTCTGGACGAGCCCGTCAACGAACCCACGGCCGCGGCCGAAGCCTCCGAGCCGGCGGCCGCCGTGGCAACGCCCGTGGCGACGCCCATGGCCGAGCAAACACCCGTCGTGAAACCGGCACCTGTCGAGCCATCTTCCCCGCAGACCCCCGCCTCGGCGGAACCCTCCGAATACCTCCTGTTCGAATCGATTCCGAACGTAATCACGCCGGGCCGGCGCGAGATGAGCATCAAGGAATCTCCCGCCGCGATCTCGGTCATCACCCGCCGCGAGATCAAATATTCACCGGCCCACACCATTCCCGAATTGCTGCAGTACGTCGTCGGCATGGACGGCTACATCAAGACCTACACGGACATGGATATCGTGGCCCGGGGCCAAGCCTTCGACGAGGCCGGCCAGATGCTGGTGTTGATCGACGGCCAACCCGTCAACGTGGTGCCTTACACGGGCATGCAGTGGCCCACGCTGCCCATCACGCTGGATGACATCGAACGCATCGAGGTCATGCGCGGACCGGGCTCCTCCATTTACGGCGCGGACGCCCTCCTGGGCGTGATCAACATCATCACCGTGCCCGTGGCCGAGCGCAAGAGCAACGTCAGCGTCTTGGTCGGCGAACGCGGCACCTGGCAGTATGACGTGCACGCGGCCCACCAGTTCAGCCCCGAGGCCGGGCTGGCCGTGACGTTGGGATACGAGCAAACGGAGAACAAGGGCGACGCCGAGACACCGAACGCGCGTCTGGTGGCCCCCAACTGGGAGATCAAGGACTGGGCCGACATTCACAACGTCGGCTATCGTTTTGATTACGTCCTGGGCGGCTTCAACCTCGAAAGCGCCGGGGGCTATTCCTGGGACAACGAAGGCTACAATCCCAGCCCCGGCGATTATTCCATCGACCTGGCCCACAAGCAAACCGCCTTTGTCAGCAACAAGCTCAGCTTAAACGTGGACCAGGATGAAATCGGCCTCAATCTCGGCGGGCGCAACATGTGGCAGCAGAACGAGCGCTGGACCCCGACGGGCTACGACTACAAATACACCATCCACAAGGGCTGGAGCATCGACTCCAACCTGCAGTACATCCTGCGCCGCATCCCGTACAACACCCTGATCATCGGCACGAACTACAGCTACCTGAACGGCGGCCGCAAGATCCAAAACCCGCAACTCTACGTCTACGACCAGGTCGACCGCCTGCTCTCCGGTTACCTGCAGGACCAGGTCAAGCTGTTGAACGACGACCTGCTGATCACGCTGGGCGCGCGCTACGACAAGTGGTCCTCCCTGGACGACGGCATTTTTTCGCCCATGGGCGCCGTCAACTTCCTGCTGCTGGACAAGACCCTGGTGCTGCGCGCCTCCGCGGGCACCTCGTTCCGCCGTCCGGATTTCGATTCGCGTTTCTACTACGTGGACATCGGCGGGGGCAGCTGGTTCAAGGGCACGGAACTGACCTTGACCACCCTGGACGGTCAGCTGATCGAGGGCCAGAATCTGAAGCCGGCCACGCTCGTGGATTTCGAGGGCGGCGTGCGCTGGGAGCCCGACAACAGCCTCTCCCTCAACGTGAACTACTTCCACCAGTCGATCAAGGACTTCTCCTCGCTGTACGTCATCTACGCCGGGCCCCTGGGCATCAACCTGTCCTACAAGAACGACTCCGGCGAGGTGGTCATCCAGGGCGTGGAGGTGGAAGCCTCGAAAACCATCATGAACATGTTCCGGGTTTTCGCCAATTACACCTATCAGCAGGGTGAAACCATCGCCCAGGACGGCACCAAAACCGACTGGCTGGCCATGCCCCAGCACAAGGGCACACTGGGCGTCCAATACATGGGGCCGGTGAATGTGGACGTGCGCGTCCGCCGCTACGGCGCCGTCACCTACAACGAGGTTTCCTTCCTCGAGGTTCCGGCGTACACCACCATCGACGCGTCCGTGTACAAGGAGATCTCCGAGAACTTCATGGTCAAACTGGCGGCCATGGATCTGGCCGACGAGCATTTCTACGAATACCCCATCTACACGGAGATCACCCGCAAGACCATGCTCACCGTGCAGTACACTTTCTAGAACCGGTAAGGGCTCGCTGTTTGGGACGGGCGGGAGTCTCTCCCGCCCGTCCTTTTATTTTCCGGACTCCGGCTGCGGCTCGCCCGCGGCCGGGTTCCGCGGGTCCGGGCCGGATGCCCCGGGCGCGGGTTCGCGGGCCTGGACTTCCCGGAGATAATCGCTCCACGGCGGGCCCAGACGCTCGGCGGCCGCGGCGTAAGCCTCCGCCGCGGCGGCGGCATCCCCCGCCCGTTCCCGCGCCACGCCCAAATTGGCCCGGGCCTCCGGGGCCTGAGGTTGCAGTCCGGCGGCCCTCGACCAGCGCACGCCGGCCCCGGTCCAGTCGCCGCGTTGAGCCGCCTCGTTGCCGGCGCGAACTTCCCGGGCGTATTCCGTGCCGCCGGCCGGTACCGCCAGGGCGCGGTAGCGCAGCCGGGACGGCGGGAACAGGCCCGCGAGCAGGCGTTCGGCCGCGGGACCCAGCATTTGTTCCAGGAGCGCGCGGTCCGGACGCCAATCGCCCGTGCGAATCCCGTTCTCCTGTTCCCAAGCCAAAAACTTCCCCTGAACCCGCACCGTATTCTGCCACAACACCCGTCCCTCGCGGCCGTCCACCAGGCGCGCCTCCACCTGGATTTCCGCCGTGCGCTCCACGGCCTGGCGATGGAAATCCCGGTATACCCGGACCGGCCGGATCACGACGCGGGTATTGCCCGCCGCGTCCACGACCGGCACGGCTCGCCGCTCGGTCACCAGCCGGGTGACGACCTCCGGGCGCGTGGTCCGCGTGACCCGGGCCACGGGCACATCCCCGAAAAGCATGGCGTCCGCCTGCAGCCCGGTCCCGACTTCCCGGATCACCCCCGCTTCGCGAAACCGTCCGGGCGACAGGCGGCGGGCGCGCAGAAAAGCGCGGGCGCTCCCGGGATCCAGCACACGTCCGGGAATCCGTTCACGAAACATCCCCACCAGACGGTCCGCCAGCCGCTCGCCCGCCTCGGGCGCGCCGAGGGGCACGGCGAAGTCCAAGACGGCCACACTCCGCAGGCGTGAAAAATCCACGGGTCCCGGCAGCGAAACGGGAAAGGAGACTTCGCCGGGCCAGGTCGCGCATCCCGCCGCGAGCAGGCAAATTCCGGCGGCGGCCGACAGCCGCCGCGCGCCCGCTGCCGGCCGCCGGCTAGTCCTCATCGTTCGGAAGGCCGCGGGTCTTGGGCCCGGGAAAAGGGCGGGAGACGCGCGGCCCGCTCTCCAGCAGTCTGCGAATGCGGCGCGCCAGTTCGGGCCCGATGCCCTCCACCGCCGCCAGCTCCTCTTCCGGTACCTGCAGCAGTGCGTCCACGCTGCCGAAAGTCCGCAGCAGCAGGCGGCGCTTGGCCGGGCCCACGCCCGGAATGCGGTCCAGGGCGGACACGCTCATGCGCAGGCTGCGCAGGCGGCGGTGATACGCGACCGCGAAGCGGTGAGCCTCGTCGCGCAGGCGCGTCAGGAAATGCAGGGACCCGCTGCGCTCCGGAAGCCGCAGGGGCCGGGCCTGCCCGGGCTGGTAGATTTCCTCGAAGGCTTTGGCCAGGCCGATGGCCGGGAGATGCGCCAGCGACAGTTCCTGCAGAACGGCCAAGGTGGCGGACAATTGCCCGGCGCCGCCGTCCACCACGACGAGATCCGGGACCGCTCCGCCTTCTTCCTTTAAGCGCCGGAAGCGCCGGTCCAGGACTTCCTGCAGCATGGCATAGTCGTTGGGCCCGGTTACGCCGCGGATGCGGTAGTGGCGGTACTGGGTTTTGTCCGGCCGGCCGTTTACGAACACCACCCGGGACCCGACCGCATCGGTGCCGGCGATATTGCTGATGTCATAGGCCTCCACCCGCAGGGGCGGGCCCGGCAGGCCCAGCCGCTTGGCCAGGTCCGTGAGGGCCGCCAGGTCCTCGGCGTTCAGCTCCTGGGCCGCCCCGCCGGCGCTGTGCTTCAGAAACAGCCAGGCGTTGGTTTCCGCCAGCTTCACCAGGCGCCGGCCGTCCCCGGCGCGCGGAACGCGCAAGCGGACGCCGCCGCCCCGCCGCCCGGCGAGCCAGGCGCGCAGGACCTTTTCCGCGGCGGGATGGCCGGGCAGGAGAATCTCGGGCGGCACGGGCACGGAAAGAGAATAATACTGGGTCAGAACCTGGGACAGAATTTCCTCGGCGGCGTCGGTGCCCACGTGTTGCAGCAGGAAGTGCCGGCGGCCCTCGAGGTTGCCCGCGCGCACGGTGAAGATCTCGACGGTGGCCGCCGCACCGTGGCGGGCCAAACCCACCGCATCCCGGTCCTCGCGTCCGGTGGAGGACAACAACGGCTTGTTGCGGATTTCGCTCAGCACGTTGATCTGGTCCCGCAGCTCCGCGGCGCGCTCGTACTCCTGGTTCTCGGACGCCCGGGCCATCTTGGCCTCCAATTCCGGCGTCAGCGGATCGCGCCCTCCCTGCAGGAAATCCAGCAGCGCCTGGACCCGGGCCGCGTAGGCTTCCGGCCCCTGGCGGCCCTGGCAGACCGCATCGCACTGTCCCATCTGGGCGTAGAGGCAGGGCCGCACGCGGCCGCCCTCCGCCTGGAACTCATGGCGGCACAGGCGCAGTCCGAAAGACAGGGACAGGAAACGGGCGGTCTGGGCCAGGGAACCCAGGAGGAAGGGGCCGAAATACTTGGCCTCGTCCGCGAAGGGCTTGCGGGTCATCAGCAGGCGGGGATAGGGTTCCTGGACCGTGAGCTTGAGATAGGGATAGCTTTTGTCGTCCCGCATGAGGATGTTGTAGCGCGGGCGGTGCTTTTTGATGAGGTTGTATTCCAGGATCAGCGCCTGGACCTCGTTTTCCGTCACCAGGGTCTCGATGTTCGCCAGGCGCTGGACCAGGGCGAGGGTTTTCGGTTCGAGCTGCTCGGGCGGCCGGAAATAGGAGGCCAGGCGCTTTTTTAAGGAGACGGCCTTGCCGACATACAGGATGCGTCCCCCGGAATCGCGCATGAGGTAGACGCCGGGCAGATCCGGCGGATCCAGGCGGCGGAGGTCTTCGAGGTTCATGACGGTTCTAAGGCCGTCCTTGCAGGCGCCGGGCCACGCGGCGTTCCACGGCCCGGGGAGGACGGAGCGGGTTGCGGCGCTTGCGCCGGGAACCGGGCCGGGGCGGCAGCACGGCTTGGGCGGGGTTCAGGTGGCGCAACTGGGCGGTCTGGTCCCGGAGCTCGGCCGCGCGCTCGAAATCGAGTTCGGCCGCGGCTTTCTTCATGGCCGCCTCGAGGGCCACGATGCGGCGCGGGATTTCCTCCGGCGTCAAATATTCGCCGGGAGCCTCTTCCGCCGTGGGCACGGTGAAATAATCGGCCTCGTACACGGTTTCCAGGATGGAGCGGATGTTCTTGCGGATGCTTTCCGGGGTGATGTGGTGCTCCTGGTTGTAGGCCAGTTGTTTTTCGCGCCGCCGGTTGGTCTCCGAGATGGCGCGCTGCATGGAGTCCGTGAGATGGTCGGCGTACAGCACCACTTCCCCGCCCACGTGCCGGGCGGCGCGCCCGATGGTCTGCACCAGGGAGGTCGCGGAACGCAGGAAGCCCTCCTTGTCGGCGTCCAGGATCGCAACCAGCGAGACTTCCGGGATGTCCAGACCCTCCCGCAGAAGATTGATGCCCACCAGGCAGTCGAACTCGCCGGTGCGCAGGTCGCGGATGATCCGGACGCGCTCCAGCGTGTCGATGTCCGAGTGCAGATAGCGGACCCGGATCCCCATCTCGGCCAGGTACTGGGTCAGGTCCTCG
>CAZQGO010000005.1:69673-96166 GCA_964593065.1 uncultured bacterium
CCATGCGCTTGGTCAGGGTGGTCACGAGCACCCGTTCCTTGCGCTCGGCCCGCTCCCGCACCATTCCCAGCAGGTGGTCCACCTGCCGGGCCACCGGCTGCACGGTCACCCGCGGGTCGACCAGGCCGGTGGGCCGGATGATCTGTTCCACGATCCGGTCCTGGCTGCGCTGCAGTTCATAGGCGGACGGGGTCGCGGACACGAAAACCAGCTGCCGCATTTTCTGTTCGAACTCCTGGAAATACAGCGGCCGGTTGTCGAAGGCCGAGGGCAGGCGAAAGCCGTACTCGACCAAGGGCACTTTGCGCGAGTGGTCGCCGTTGTGCATGCCGCGCAGCTGGGGCACCGTCACGTGGGATTCGTCGATGACCACCAGGGCGTCCGGCGGCAGGTAATCCAGGAGGGTGTAGGCGGGCTGGCCGGGAGCCCGGCCGTCCAAGTGCCGGGAATAATTCTCAATGCCCTGGCAGTAGCCGAGCTCGCGGATCATCTCGAGGTCGAATTCCGTCCGGCGCCGGAGGCGCTGGGCTTCGAGCGGTTTGCCCGCCCGCTCCAGTTCCGGCACGCGCTGCTCCAGCTCCCGGCGGATGGACTGGATCGCGCGTTCGATCTGTTCGTGCGGCATGACATAATGGCGGGCGGCGTACACGGGCAGAACCGTCACGGCCTGCAGGACGTTCCCGGACAAGGGTTCGATGCGCGTGATTTTCTCGAGGGTGTTTCCGAAAAACTCCAGGCGGTAGGCGTTTTCCTCGTAAGCCGGGAAGAGTTCGACCACGTCGCCCTTCACCCGGAAGCGGCCGCGGAAGAAATCCACGTCGCCGCGGGTATACTGCAGCTCCACCAGGCGGTGCAGCAGCGCTTCACGCCCGATCGGCTCGCCCTGCGCCAGGCGCAGGTACATGCTGCGGTAGGTTTCCGGGGAACCGATGCCGAATATGCAGGAGACCGACGCCACCACCAGCGTATCCCGGCGGGTCAGCAGGGCGTGGGTCGCCTCCAGGCGCAGGCGGTCCAGCTCCTCGTTGATCGCCGCGTCCTTTTCGATGTAGGTGTCCGTGTTGGGCAGATAGGCCTCGGGCTGGTAGTAATCGTAGTAGGAAACAAAATAGGAGACGGCGTTTTCGGGAAAGAACTCCTTGAACTCGCCGTAGAGCTGGGCGGCCAGGGTCTTGTTGTGGGAGATGACCAGGGTGGGACGCTGCAGCCGCTCCACCACGTTGGCGATGGTGTAGGTCTTGCCCGAGCCGGTCACCCCCAGCAGGGTCACGGCCGGCGCCCCCTGGCGCAGGGCGCGTTCCAGGGCGCCGATGGCTTGCGGCTGGTCGCCGCTGGGTTGATATTCGGAGCGAAGTTTGAAGGGCATGCCGTACGCGTCCCGTCCGGAACTAGAACTGCTTTTTTTCGAAGATTTTCTGAAGCAATCCCCGGACGTCCCGGTTTTGCGGGTCCATTTCCAGAATTCGCTGGCACAGGCGCATCGCGTCGGCGAGGAGGTTCTGCTGGATGTACATGGATGCTTGGGTCAGCAGCACGTGAATTTCCTGTTCAGGCTGTCCGGCCTGGCTGCCGGTGTCGGCCGCCCGCGGGCCGGCGGCGGTTTCCGGCCCCGCCGGATCCTGCCCCTGGTCGCGGCTCCGTTCCCGTTCGCGGCGATCCTCGACCGCGCGCCGGAGCTTGGCTTCCGCCTCGAGGCGTAGTTTATCCAAGGCCTGCTGGTCCCCGTCCCCGGACGCGGGCGGCGCCGGCGCCGCGGGCGCAGCCGCCGGTTTTTCCTTGGCCTGGTGTTTGGCGTGGTCCAGCCGCTTTTTGTCCTCGGCCTCCACCCGGTTCCAGATCTCCCGGGCCTTGTCCTGCTGGGATATTTTCCGGTAGAGGCCGTGCAGCTTGTTGCGGGCGTTTTCGTCTCCGGGCTGGAAGCGTAAAATGGTGATGTAGGCCTCGACCGCCTCGTCCCACGACTGCTTCTTCTCGTTGAGTTCCGCCAACACGTAGAGGTTTTTCACCAGTTCTTCCCGTTTCAGGGGCCCTTCGCCTGCGGCGGCCTCCGCTTCCCGGGGGCTCGCGGCCGGGGCGGGCGCCGCGCCCGTTCCGGGGGGACCCGCCTGCTTGCGCCGTTCGATTTCCGCCAGTTTTTCCTTGACCACGGGATGATCGGGAATCCTTTCCGCTAAGCGTTCGCAGATCTCCAGGGCGTGCTTGACGGATCCCCGCCGCAGCAGGTCGTCGAGTTCGACCATGCGCACGCGCACCACTTCCTCGATTTTCTCCCGCGCTTCCCTCGAGTTGGGATCCAGCCGGAGGACTCCGTGGTAGGCCTGCAGGGCCTTGTCGAATTGATTGGTGGCGCTGAGCAGGCTGGCCGCGTGCATGAACTCCCGGATGGCCTCGCCCTTCTCGTTCTTATGGATGTAGATCTCGGCCAGCATGTTGTGCACCAGGAAATCCAGGGGATCGATGTCGAGGAGTTTTTTATATTCCTCCAGCGCCCGATCCCAGTTCCCGGAGCGGAAATAATTATAGGCGACTTTGACGATTATGCGTTTTTCTTCCTGCTCGGCCATGGGGTCACTCGCGCTTCCGGATTGGGTGTTCGATTATACCCGCACGCCACGCCCTCCGCAATGCTGAAAATCGCGGCGTATTGACAGCGGGAAACGGCGGGTGTTAGGATAGACCCGCGGAGGCGGTCGTTTATGAATGCTCTGGACATCGGCATCGTGGTCTGGACGGCCCTGGGCTTCATCCTGGGCTGGCGCTTCCGGGCCATTTCGCTCGTCTCCCTGCTCCTGGCCTTGTCGGCCGGCGTGCTGGCCGGCAACCGCTTCCAGGCCCAAGCCCAGGCCTGGTACGACCACCTGCCCCCGGCCCTGGCCGCCTGCTTGGGCTGGCTGACCCCGTTCACGGCCGTGGCGCTGGCCGTGCTGCTGGTCGGGGCCCTGCTCTCGGGGATGATCAGAACCCTGCGTCTGAAATGGCTCGACCAGCTCGCCGGCGCCCTGCTGGGCACGGTGTTCGCGCTCTTTCTGCTTCTGGCCGGGCTGAGCCTTTTCGCACCCCTGGAAAAAATTGCCCACCTGCGCTGGGTGGAAAATTCCCGCCTGGCCGGCTCGCTGCTGGCCGTGTCCCGGCCGTGGCTGGAGCAGAGCCTGGAAATCCTGCCGCGCCTCCAACCGACCGTCCGGCCCTAGCCCGCCTCCGGCCCGGGCGCGGAAGCCGGCGTTTAAAACTGCTCCAGGAAGCGCAAGTCGTTTTCGAAGAAATGATGCAGGTTGTCCACGCCGTATTTCAGCATGGCCACTCTTTCCACGCCCATCCCGAAAGCAAAGCCCGTGTAGCGCTCCGGATCAATCCGGCCGCAGCGCAGGACCGCGGGATGAACCATGCCCGCGCCCAGGATCTCCAACCAGCCCGTGCCTTTGCACAGGCCGCAGCCGCGGCCGCGGCATTTCACGCAGGACATATCCACCTCGGCCGAAGGCTCGGTGAAGGGGAAAAAACTCGAACGGAACCGCAGGACCGCTTCCTGGCCGAACATGCGCTTGACGAACAGGGTCAGCACCGCCTTGAGATGGGTGAACGAGACGCCCACGTCCACCATCAGTCCCTCCACCTGGTGGAACATGGGGGAATGGGTCGCATCGTCGTCGCAGCGGTAGGTTTTCCCCGGCATGATGGCCCGGATGGGGGGCGCCTGCCGTTCCATCAGGCGCACCTGGACCGGAGAAGTATGCGTCCGCAAAAGCACCTCGTCGGTGATGAAAAACGTGTCGTGCATGTCCCGGGCGGGGTGGTCGGGCGGAAAATTCATGGCCGTGAAATTGTAATATTCCAACTCCACTTCGGGCCCCTCGGCCACGGCGAATCCCAGGGAGTTGAAGATGCTTTCGATCTCCAGCAGGGTCTGGTTGAGAATATGGAGCCTGCCCAAGGCCGCGGGTCTGCCCGGCAGGGTGGGGTCCGCGAGGACCGCCGGGTTTTCCTGCCAGCGGGTCCTTTTCAATTCGGCCTGGCGCGCGGCCAGCAGCTCGGTCAGCCTGGCCTTGGCCTCGTTGGCCGCGCGGCCGGCCTCGCGTTTCAAGTCGTCCGGCAGATCCTTGAGGGCGTGCAGCAGCTGTGTGAGCCGCCCCTTGCGGCCCAGGAGCTGAATCCGCAGGTTTTCCAGGGCTTCCAGGTCCACGGCCTGCCGCAGGGCGGTTTGTCCCTCTTCAACGATTTTTTTCAGCTGTTCGAGCACGGGTATCCTCCCGGTTCCGGGTTGCGGCCTGTCGGCGCTGGCGTACGCCTTCATACAGGATGATGGAGCCCGCGATCCCGACGTTTAAGGATTCCGTTCCCCCCGGCATGGGCACATGGACGTGATGGTCGCACGCCCGGATCCATTCCGCCTTCAAGCCTCCGCCTTCGTTGCCTAAGACCAGCAAAAAGGGCACGGTCAGGTCAAAAACCGTGTAGGGCCTGCCCCCCCTGGGCACGGCGGCCAGGGTCTGAATGCCGCGTTCCCGGCAGCCGCGGAGGACTTCCTGCGGATCCGCCTGTTCCAGCACCGGCAGCCGCAGGGCCGTCCCGGCCGAAGCCCGCAACAACTTGGGAGAAGCGGCCTCGGCGCAACCTGTGCCCAGCCACGCGCCGGACCCTCCCGCCGCGGCCAGCGTCCGCAGCAAGGCGCCCAGATTGCCGGGATCCTGCAAGGCCACCGCCAGCAGACCCATGAACGCCGCGCGCCCGGAGGTTTCCCACAGGGCCTCGGCGCGCCATTGGGGACGCCGGATGACGGCCGCGCTGCCGGCCGGATTCTCCGTCAGCGAGAGGATTTCGAGCTGCCGGGAAGTGACGATGTAAGCCGGGATGCCGGCCGCGCCCAGCCGGTGAAGCAGATCCGGGCGGCGGCGCCAGAAATCCGATTCACCCAGCACCGCCTCGAAACGCCCTCCCTGCCGCAGGGCTTCGTCCACCAAGCGCTCTCCCTCCAAGAGGGTCAGACCGCGCTGGAGGCGCTCCCGCTTGGTCCGCAGGGCGCGGTAGAGGTTGAAGCGGTTTTTGGAAATCGGCGTCAGAGCAGGCAGGGTCGGGCTCCTCAGGCCGCCAAGGCCTGTTTGGCCAAAGCCGCGATGTGCGAAAACGCCTTGGCATCGGTCACGGCCAATTCCGCCAGCACCTTGCGGTCGATCGCCACCTGGGCGCTTTTTAGGCCCCGGATGAACTGGGAATACGACAAACCGTTTTCCCTGGCCGCGGCATTGATGCGCACGATCCAGAGTCCCCGAAAATCCCTTTTCCGGTTGCGGCGGTCCCGCGTGGCGTATTTCAGGCTGTGCCGGACCTGTTCGTGGGCCAGTTGAAACTGGTTTTTTTTCGCGCCCCAGTAACCGCGCGCGCGTTTGAAGACCTTTTTCTTGCGGGAGCGGCTGGTCTTGCCCCCTTTGACTCGCGACATAGCTGATTCTCCTCCCTCACGCCCTGAATTCTTGTTCCCAAACCCGGTCTAGTGCCTCTCCGGCGGACACCCGGCCGGACGAGGGCACCGCGTCCCGGCTGCATGGTGCCTTAAACGTTCGGCATCTGACTCCGGATGCTTTTGGCCATGCCACCCGAAATCTGGAGATTCCGGCGCATATGGCGCTTGCGCTTGGGTTTCTTGGTCCCCAGCAGGTGGCGGCGGCCGGTTTTTCTCGCCAGGATTTTTCCGTTCTTCGTGATGCGGAAACGCTTGGCCGCTTTTTGCTTGGTTTTCAGTTTGGGCATGCTTGCGAGCTCTCCTTTCCCGCCTGACAGACCCCAGCCCGCAGCGTCCCCCGGGCCAGGCCGGAGCGGATCCGCAGCGGAGCGGACGGGCTAGTTTTTAACCGGCTTCTCCAGCTTCTCGACCTTGCGGGCCGCCAAGACCATCACCATGTTCCTGCCTTCCACGCGCGGCATGGCTTCAATCACGGCCAGATCCGTCAACTCCGACACCAGGCGGTCCAGGATTTTCCTGCCGAGTTCCAGGTGATCCATTTCCCGTCCGCGATACATGATCGTGACCTTGACCTTGGACCCATCCTTGAGGAAGCGCATGACATGACCCCGCTTGGTTTCATAATCATGCTGGTCGATTTTGGGCCGGAATTTGATTTCCTTGAGCTGGATGGTATGCTGGCGCTTGCGCGCCTCCTTTTCCCGTTTGCCTTGTTCGAATTTAAATTTACTGTAATCGAAGATTTTGCACACCGGCGGCCTGGCTTCCGGGGAGACTTCCACGAGATCCAGTTCGGCATTTTCCGAGAGCTTCAGGGCCTCGGCCAGGGGCATGACCCCCATCTGCTCGCCATGTTCATTGACCACGCGCACTTCCCGGGCCCTGATCTCCTCATTGATTCTATGTTCCTGAATAGTCCCACCCCCTTAAATTTTATGCTTCGGGAACAAAAAAAGCGGATGAATAGTTCATCCGCTTAAAAGAAAAACCGCACCTTTGAGACCCTGCAACCCGGGCTGGCAGTCTCCAGACGCCGCCGGGTGAGAAGCGGATGCTTCTGCTTTCAGGCGAATATTCGATTTTTATCACTGTAAAAGCAAATTCCGCGCTTGTCAAGCAAAAAACGCCGCAGGTCACGGCGCGGATTCAGCCGGAGGGATCACGCACGCGTTTCAGCTTGTCCAGGATGGCGTTGACAAAACTGCCGGATTCTTCGGTGCTGTATTTTTTCGCGATTTCGATGGCCTCGTTGATCACCACGTTCACCGGCGTTTCCGGGCATTGCAGCAATTCAAAAATGGCGAGCCGTAAAACGTTGCGGTCCACGGGGGCGATGCGGGAGAGTTCCCAGTTGTGGGCCTGCTGGACGATGAGGCCGTCAATGTTGTTTCTTTCCCGAACCACTCCCCGAGTCAGCCTTTCCGCGTATTCCAAGACTTCCCCGGAAGCATTGGCTGAAGAAAGAAAGTAAGCCAAAGCCTCCTCCGGAACCACGTTGCCCACATCGATTTGGAACATGATTTTCAAAGCATATTCCCGCGCCTGGCGTCTTCTCCCCATTTTACTCCTCGCGTATTATATCAAACGGCATAACCGGGATTGCCGCCGAAATGAACGGCAATCTCTTGTGCCTGCCCACTTGGCCTAGGCTTTCAAATCCGCATATAAATTTGCCATTTCAATGGCCGAAAGCGCCGCCGTGAAACCCTTGTTTCCTTCCTTAGTGCCTGCCCTTTCGACTGCTTGCTCGAGATTGTCCGTGGTGATCATTCCGTATATGACGGGGCATCCCGTGGCCAGGGCCACGGAGGCAATGCCCTTGGCCGATTCGGCCGCAACGTACTCGAAATGAGGCGTGCTGCCCCGGATGACTGCCCCCAGACAGATGACGGCGTCGTATTTTTTCGATGCCGCCACTTTTTGGGCCAAATAGGGAATTTCAAATGCGCCCGGAACCCAGGCAATTTCCAGGTCGGATTCATTGCAGCCATGCCGGAGCAAACAATCCTTGGCCCCATCAAGCAATTTACTTGAAATGAACTCGTTAAATCTACTGATAATAATAAAATATTTCTTTCCTTGAGCCAATAATTTCCCTTCGTACACTTTCATCTGGACACCTCCGCTGATGGAATTGTTGTATATTAAGGCTTTTCCCGTAAGATCGCAGCCGCCTGATAAAAAGCTTGACTACCGTCTATATTTTCAAATAATGCCCAAGTTTATTTTTCTTGGTTTTAATATATTTAATATTACATTCATTATATTTTACTTGAATAGGGATTCGCTTGATTATCTTCAAGCCGTATCCTTTCAGACCCACGATCTTTCTCGGATTGTTGGTCATCAAGCGTATTTTATTCAATCCCAAGTCTGCCAAGATCTGAGCCCCGGTGCCGTAATCCCGTAAATCCGCCGCAAAACCCAGGCGTTCGTTGGCTTGGACCGTGTCCAGGCCCTGATCCTGCAAGTGATAGGCGCGCAACTTGTTCGCCAGGCCGATACCTCTTCCCTCCTGGCGCATATACAGCAAAACCCCCAATCCCTCCTTCTCGATCATCTGCAGGGCTTGGTGCAATTGTTCCCCGCAGTCGCAGCGCAAGGACCCGAAGACATCCCCGGTCAGGCATTCGGAGTGAACCCTGACCAGGGGAACCTGGCCATTTTTCGCCGGCAGGCGGCCCTTGACGAGGGCCAAATGCGGCCCGGTTTCTCCCACCGACTCGTAGGCGATCAGTTTAAAGTCTCCGAAACGCGTCCGGATGCTGGTTTCTGCCACGCGCGTGACTTGCTTCTCATGCCGCATCCGATAGCGGATGAGATCCGCGATGGTGATCATTTTCAGGCCAAAGCGCCCGGCGAAGCGCCGCAACTGCGGCATGCGGGCCATGCGGCCGTCGTCGCTCATGATCTCGCAGATCACGCCCGCGGGGGCGAGTTTGGCCATGCGGGCCAAATCCACCGAGGCTTCCGTATGTCCGGCGCGGATTAATACGCCCCCCTCCCGTGCCCGGAGCGGGAAAATATGACCCGGCCGTACCAGATCCCGGGGTGTGGTCTTGGGATCCAAGAGCACCCGGATCGTTCGTGCGCGGTCATGGGCCGAAATGCCGGTGCTGACCCCCTGGCGTGCATCCACGGAGACGGTGAACGCCGTGTGGAGGCGATCCGTGTTCTCCTGGACCATGGAACCGAGCTGCAATGCATCCAGGCGTTCCCCGGTCATGGGCATGCAGATCAGGCCCCGGCCGTTCTTGGCCATAAAATTAACCGCCTGGGGCGTGACCTTGGCCGCCGCCAGGACCAGATCGCCCTCGTTTTCGCGATCCTCGTCATCCACCACCACGATCATCCTGCCCCGGCGAATGTCCTCCAGGGCCTCCCTGATTTTATGCATCCTGTGCTCCGCCTTCCGCTTCGATTCCGGCCTGCAGGCCTATTCCCCGGACCGGAACAGCTGTTCCACCGCCTGCCGGAAGCTGCCTTCCCGTTGCTCCGCCGGCGCCAGTAAACGATCCAGGTACCGGGCCAGCAGGTCGGCTTCGATATTGACCCGGGCGCCGACGCGCGCCGAGCCCAAGGTGGTGCTGCCGAGCGTCTGGGGGATCAATTCCACCCCGAAACGGTCGCCGGCCGGGACCTCCGCTACGGTCAGGCTGACGCCGTCCACGGCCACCGAGCCTTTGGGAACGAGATAGCGGCCCAGGGACGCGGGTACGCGCACCTGCAGGCGCCGGGCCCGGCCCAAATGACGCACGGCCGTGACCACCCCCACGCCATCCACATGGCCCGCGACCCAATGCCCCTCCAGCTTGCCTTGCAGGGCCAGGGCGCGTTCCAGGTTGACGCGCGTGCCCGGACGCCAGTCGCCCAGGGTCGTGCTGCGGCAGGTTTCCGGTACGGCCTCGACCGCGAAACCGCGGCCGCGGTCCAGGACCGCCGTGACCGTCAGGCAAATGCCTTGGATGGCGACGGATTCTCCAAGCTGCAGGTCCGGCCAGACAGAGCCCGAGAGGGCAACCGTGACGTGGCGAATACCGCGCCGCCCCGCCACCCCTTGGATGCTGCCTTGGGCGGATATCAATCCCGTAAACATATTCTTCTCCTTGCGCGCTGCCGGCCGGAACCGGCGGCAATGAGGCCGGTTCCCCGGTTGGCGGCAGGCGGGTTCATCGGCCCCCCGGTGCGGACCGTATGGGTTCGGCCATCACCAGGTAATCGCGCCCGAGGGACTGCCAGCGGAGGTTGCGCAGACGCAGAGCGTTCTTCGGGTCGGAGACGCCCCGCCCTCCCACCGGACCGGGGGCGTTTTTGCCCCCCAGCAGCCGGGGAGCCAGGATAAAATATATCCGGTCGGCCAGGACGACGCGGGCCCCGGCATCCAGGCCTAAAAAAGACGCATGGACTTCGCCTCCCCCTTCGACCAGGACAAAATGCACGCCCTCCGCCGCCAGCCGGGCCAGGAGGGCCTGCACGTCGACCCGGCCGTTCGCTCCGGGCAGGTGCCAGAGGCGCGCGTTCCTCAGCCGGGCCCGGGGACCTCGCCGGCGCCCGGCCGTAGCCACGATCACCCGGCCATCTTGCGGTGCGGCGCGAAAGATACGGGACCCGGGCGGCAGGGGCCGTCGCCCCTCCAGGATGACCCGCCAGGGACGTCCTGGAGTGCGCGCTTTGACCCCGCGCGGGGTTAAAAGCGGATCGTCGTGGGACAAGGTCCCGGCCCCCACGATCACGGCGCCTGCGGCGGCACGCAAGCCGTGCGCAAATTTCCTGGCCTCCGGACCCGTGATCCACCGGGAAGCGCCGGAGCTGCAGGCGATCTTGCCGTCCAAGGACATGCCCGCCTTGCAGATCACAAAGGGCCGGCCGGTCCGGATCCACTTGAAATAAACCTCGTTGAGCGCCCGGGCTTCCTTCCCGGCCAGGCCCACGGACACCGCAATGCCCGCGCGGCGCAATTGGCGGAAGCCCCGTCCCGAGACCTTGGGATTGGGATCCGGCACGGCAGCAACGACCCGGCGCACGCCCGCGCGGATCAGCGCCGTGGTGCAGGGCGGAGTTCTTCCGAAATGCGCGCAGGGTTCCAGATTGATATACAGGGTTGCGCCCCGGGCGCCGCGCCCGGCGCGCCGTAGGGCGTGGATTTCGGCGTGCGGACCTCCCGGGCGCCGGTGCCAGCCCCAGCCGACGACGCGCCCCGCCTTGACCAAGACCGCGCCGACCATGGGATTCGGCCAGGTCCGGCCCCAGCCGCGCCGCGCCAGGCTGAGCGCCCGGCGCATGAAATCCTCGTCATGCAGGAAGGGCATAAAAAAACCCGAAACCTTTCCGGCCTCGGGGATCCAGCAAGAACATCGCTGCCGCCTTCTCTCATCCCGACTGTCACGGTCGGCACCGGAATTTCACCGGTTCAATCCCCCGGGATCCGATCCCTGGGGACTCGCGGGCTGTCACCGCCGGTGGGGACTTGCACCCCGCCCCGAAGGCCTGTGAGTTGTTTTTCGGACTAGCGGATCTGAAATTCCACTTTCTCCAGACGGGACTTGTAGCCCTTGATCTGGAATTTGTCCTTGGGCAGAATCAGGCGGGCCGAAAGATATTTCTGTATGGCCTCGCCGTAGGTGTTGGCCTTATCCACGTCCTTGGCGTAGCAATTGATGAACACGGGAAAATTTTGCCGGGCCATGAGCAGATCGGCGATTTCCTGGCAATAGAGTTCGCCCTTGGAGGACAGGAGCGTCTTGCGCGTGTTTTTTTCAAACAGCGCGTCCACGGTGACCTTGGCGATGATGACCCCGCCTTCGTCATACAGCAGGGAATCCAGGAAAATCGGCCGTCCCATCTGGCTGGTGGGATTGGAGGCCACATCCACGATGGAAAAAATATAGGAATAGGAGGTGCCCACATCCAGCATTTCATCCTTCTGCCCGCGTCCGTCCCAAACGATCTCGTCCGGAAGATTGCCCTTGCCGGAAAAATCCCTGAAGACATTGCCGAAGCTGTCGGTGATGCGCAGGCGCCAGCGGGCGATGCCGGCTTTGCTCTTGTACCGGGGCCGCAGGTTCAAAATGGGCGGCCGGCGGAAGATTTGAATATACGGGGAAGCGGTCTGCGAACTGTTAAGATAATTCGTGACCGTGACCGCGGGATTGGCCAGCGCGGTGGGCGACACGTCCAGCACGTAGTCCTCGGTGACCACATACGGGACGGCGATTTCGTCCACGTCGAATTTAACGTCAGGTTCCGGCTTTTCCACCTTCACCTTCAAACGGCTTTCGCCCCGGATGACGACTTCGGTGTCCGAACCTTTACCCGTGTCGGGGGTCGCATCGGCGGGGGGACCGGCTAATTCTTCCGTGTCTTCCGCGGTCCAGGTCCGCGGCGCGAATCCGGTTCCCAATAAAAAAACGGCCGCCATGAAGCAGATCCCGAAGCGTTTGCTCATGTGCTCACCTCGTTAGCCGGAAATAAAAGACGATGACGCCCTCTTGCTCCTCCCCCGAGGAGATCGGCGCGAATTTGAAAGCCCGCAGGGCTTTCATGGCCAGATTATCCATCTCGGAATACCCGGAGCTCTGTTCCACGTACAGGTTATCCTTCACGATCCCGTTCGGCAGAACGAAAAAGTGGAGGGAGACGTTGCACTCCAAACCCTGTTCCTCGGCCCAGCGCGGGTATTTGGGAAGGTATTTTTCCAGGATGGGGCGGTTTTGCAGCGGGCCGAAAATTCTAAAGGTGTTCCCCTTGCGCTCCAGGTTCAGGTTCGAGGTATCGAAATCCACCGCTTTTTTCTTGGGGATGGCCTTCTTGATGGTCGGCATGTCCGCCAAGCTGCCCCCGCGGGCCTGGAGGTTGGCCCGGCGGGCGAATTGCCCGGCATTGACGATGGGAGCCTGTTTCTGCGGCAGCCAACTGCTCGACTTCCCCAGCCCGATGGCGGCCGGCAGATTGGAGTGGGTCGCCAAGGCCTCGCTTTTTCGGTTCATCTGGAGCGGGTTGACGTCCATTCCGGCCGGAGCCACGGCCTTGCGTCCCACCAGGTCCAGAGGCTTGTCCATCATCGAGGGCTTGTCAAAATCCTTTTTCGAGCCCAAATCCAGGGCTTGCGGCATGGCGGCCAGCTCCTGCTTGGGCGCCTTCGGCAGGTCCGGCAGGTCGGGCTTGGAGGCCATCTGGTCCGCCTTGATGGGGATGACCTGCTTGAGGAAGTCCCAGACGTTCGTGTCCTTCGGGGGCTGGACCATGGGGGGCGGCGGGGCTTCCTCTTCAGGCATGGGGATGATCTGCTCCACCAGAGTGATTTCCGTCAGCACGACATCGTTCTTCTGCTGATGGTGGGAGACCAAGGCCACGAGGAAAAAAACCAGGGCATGCATGAAAATGGAAAAAGCGCCGCCGCGGCGCAACCCGGGAAAATCGAAATCCCCCGCGAATTTTTCCTCTTCCTCGATGACCACGCGAATGCGTTCCATGCCGCCCTCGGTTACTTTTTGTGCTCGGTCGCAAAGATCATGGTCTTGGCGCCCAGCTCCTTGGCCATGTCCAGCGCGTCGATGACCACGCCGTGCTTGGTCAGGTTGTCGGCGCGGATGATGACGACCTTATCGCTGCTTTGCAGCAGTTGCAGCTTCAACTCGCCTTTCAGTTCATCCTTGGTGACTTCCTTGGCATTGACGGCGATGCGGTCCTCCGGGTCAATGGTGATCGTGACGTTTTCGGACTCCTTGCCTTCGTCGGTGATGGCTTTGGGCAGTTCCACCTGCATGACGGGCTGGCTGAACAAGGGCGCGGTCACCATGAAAATGATGACCAGCACCAGGGACACGTCCACCAGGGGTGTCACGTTGATGTCTGTGATAGGATCATCCGTGCCGGCTGCAGCGGCCATGGCTCTTCCCTCCGACTACCGTCTCCGTCTTTTCTTCTTCTTGCCTTCCAACTCGCCCATCACGGGTTTCTTCATGATGGACAGACCCTCGGCGCCGCTCTGCTTGGCGATATCGAGCACCGCCACGACCACGCCATGGGTGACGTCGTCATCCGAAGTGATCGTAACCACTTTCTTCTTGTTGACCTTGAGTTTGGCCGTCAGCAGCGGCTGCAGGGATTCGAGGGTGACCGGCTGGTTGTTCAAATAGATGGCTTCGGTGGTCAGGCGCAGCGCGACGGACTCATTTTGCGAAACCTGGCCCTCGGCGGCGTCCACCTTGCTGGAGGCCACGATGATCCCCGCTTGCATGATCATGGGCGCGGTCACCATGAAGATGATCACCAGGACCAGAGACACGTCCACCAAAGGCGTGACATTGATATCCGTAATGGAGTCTTTTTGCCCTGCCGCCATTCCCATAACTACACCGACCCCCTACGCGCAACTGAGTTTAGACACCGGCCCGCGGATTGGGTTTCAGGCCCGCTTCCTCGCTGCCGCTTCCTCGGAACGGGAGGCCAAAATGGTCAAAAACCGTTTGGAAACGGCCTCCATCTCCACGTCCATGGTTTTTACCTTGCGCATGTAATAATTGAAAACCATGACGCAGGGAATCGCCACCGCCAGACCGCCCGCCGTGGCCACGAGGGCTTCGGCGATGCCGGCCGCCACCACGGTGGGTCCGCCGGAACCGGAGGCCGCCAGGTCATGGAAGGCCTTGATGATGCCCACGACCGTGCCGAAGAGGCCGATAAACGGGGAGGAGTTGCCGAGCGTGCCCAACACGCCCAGATACCGCTCGAGTTTCACGCGTTCTTCCTCGCGGGTGGCGGTCATCAGCTCCTGCAGCTGGTGGTAGGGCAGTTTGTAATTCTGCAGGCCGACCCGGACCACCGCCGCCACCGGGCTCCGGTCGCGTTCACAGATCGATACGGCTTCCTGGAAGTTGTCGTTTTCCAGGGCCATCTTGATCCGCGACAAAAAGCGGGTCGAATCCACCTTGGCCCGGCGGTAAAACAAAAAGCGCTCCACCATGAACGCCACGGCCAGGATGGAACACACCAGCAAGATCATGAGCGTGAAACTGCTGCGAAAAATTTCTATAAAATCAAGATTCCCGAGATCCATGCGCTGCGCCCTCCTTTAAAATCTGACGAGGCGTCTGCCGGCCCCGTCCAGCTGAAAATCCTCAAAGCAATATATTGTACCGGAAGCATCCGGCCGCTTCAAAAGATTTATTTACTCTTTTTCCCGCCGGTTTCTCCCCCTCCGCCGCCGGAGGATTTCAGATATTCATCCACGTCCGGGCCGTGTTCCAGTTTGATGATGGACATGCGGCTCTTGGCCGCCTGCACCCACTCCGGTTTCCCGCCCGAGGTCGACAAATCCTGATAAGCGGTGTAGGCGGGCCCCCATTTTTTCAGCTCCTCGTACAGGGAACCCAGTTTCGCCAGCGCCGTTAAGCGGTAGACGTTGTCCTTGGGCTTCAACGGCCGCATTTTCTCGAAAGCCTGGGCCGCGGCTTCCTTATCCTCCATCTCCATGTAGGCATCCGCGATGGAATAGAGGATTTCCGGCTTTTCCTCGGTAAACTTGTCGTTCTGGGACATTTCCTCCCAAATTTTGATGGCCGAGGGATAGCGTTTCTCTTCCTTGTAGGTGCTGGCGATCTGGTTCAAGGCGTCCTTCGCCTTGGGATCTTCCGGGAATTTCTGATAAAACTCGGTATAAACGTCGACGGCCTGGCGCCAGCGCTTGAGTTTCTTGTAGCACAGGGCGATATTGTAGAAAGCGTTGGCGGCGTAGTCGGATTTGGCATGGGAGTCGAGAATCTGTTGGTAGGCTTGGATGGCAGCCTCGTAGTCCTCCTTGGCGAATTCGGCCGTGCCCAGGCGGAAGAGCACATCCGTCGCCAGCTCATGCGTGGGGAAATTGCGGATGAAGGCCTTGTAGTTGGAAATGGCTTTGTCCTTCTGCCCCATGCCGTCGTAGGCCACGGCGGTGTAATACTGGGCGTTCGGGAGCAGGGAGCTTTCGGGATAATCCGCGATCAGCTGCTGGAAAGCCGCGATCGTCTGTTCCAGGTTCTGTTCCTGGTAATAGATTTCCCCCACGCGGTAGAGGGCGTCCTGGGCCAGGCGGCTGCGGGGGAACTTGCGCACGAATTCCATCAGGGGCGGCACGGCGTCCGCGGTGGCGCCCTTGCGGTAATAGCTCAGCTGGATGCCTTCGATGGCGTCCTTGACCCTGGGATCCTCCGGATTTTCGTCCACGAACTTCTTGTAGGAGGCGATGGCCTTGTCGTCTTCCTTGGCGTTGTAATAGCAGCGGGCAACCAGCAAGTCAATCTCCTTGCGCCGGGGATTGATTTCCTCGGGCCAGTCCTTCAACAGGCGGTAGGCGGCGATGGCCTCGTCGAATTTCTGGGCCTTGAAGAAGGTGTCGCCCATGAGAAAGGCCGCTTCCGGAGCCTTCTCCGAATTTTTATACTGGGTCACGACTTTTTTCCAGGCATCGATGGCGTTGGCGAAGTATTCCAGCTGATAGTACGCCTGGCCGGCGTAAAACAGGGCATCGCCGGCTTCCGGCAGCTGGGGATTGCCGCGCGCGAATTCCTCGTACTTCACGATGGCGTCCTCGTAGTTCCGGCTGTTGAAATAACAGTTGCCGACCATCGCGGCGGCGTAGGCGGCCAGTTTCGGCGGCGCCTCGGAATCGCCCGCCAAGTCCTGCGCCACCTTGCGGGCTTCCTTGTAGTTGCCGGTCTCGAACTCGCTGTAGGACAACCCCAGCTTGGACCAGTTCAGGATGGGCGAATCCGAAAAATTTTCCACGATCTTGCGGTACTGCCCCGCGGCCTGGGAGAACATGTTCATGTGGTAGTAGGCCTCGCCCAGGTAAAAATAGGACAGGGACCGCCAGGTGCTTTTGGAAGGCGGGAAATTCGCCGCCAGGACCTTGAGGATGTAATGCGTGGTCGAGATCAGCTGTTCGTACTGCTTGGGGATGTAAAAGGCCATCTCCAGGGCGGCCAAGGCCGCGTCCGAGATGTCGGAATACTTGTATTTCATCAGAATGCTCTGGTAGATGGGGATGGCCTGGCCGTAGAGTTCCTGCTTGAAATAGCTGTTGCCCATCAGATAGGTGGCGAGCTGGACGTTCTCGTGAATGGGGTAGGTCGTCAGGAATTCCCGGAAGGTCTGGACCGCGGCCTTGGTTTCGCCGTTGGAGAGCATGGTCCAGCCGGCCTTGAATTTCGCGCTCCCGGAGACGTACGTGTTCGGGTATTCCGTCACCACCTGGGAATAGGCCTTGATGGCCTCGGTCGGCTTGTCCATTTGCCGCAGGCACTCGCCCTTCATGTACAACGCGTAACTGGCCAGCGAGGAGCGTTCCACTTCCTTTAACAGGCCTTCGAAGGCGGTGAGGGCGCTGGCGAAATCATTCTGCTTCATGTAGCAGGCCCCCAGTTTGTACCGGGCGAACTGCCGGTACTGGGACTGGGGAAATTTGGTCAGGAAACCCGCAAATTCCTTCACGGCCACGGAATAATTATGACCGCGGTAGTAGGAATCGGCCTTGCTGTAGGCCGCGTCCAGGGCATAAATCGAATCCGGGTAATCCTCCAGCACCTTTTTATAGGAAGCGGCGGCCGGCAGGAACCGCCCCAGATTCTCCTGGCAGCGGCCCACGTAGTAAAGGGCCATCGGCCCTTCCACGGCCTGGAAGTACTGCAGGGCCTGGGCGTATTGCTGGTTGTGGTAGTAGACCAGCCCCAGCGGCACCCGTACCTTTTCCTCGGTCCGGTAAAAGGGATAGCGGCGGGTCAGCTCATCGATGGTCTCCGAGGCCTGGCGCCACTTGCCCAGGGCGATGTAGCACAAGGCTTGGCCGTAGAGGGATTCGCTGGAAATGAAGGCGCCGGAGTAGCGGGAGAGCTGGTTTTGCCACAGCTCCAGGGCCTGCTTGTAATCCTTCTGATTGTAGGCGCATTCTCCCACCCGGTAGGCGGCGGAAGGCGAGAAGGGCTCGTTCGGGTAGCGGTTCAGAAAGTCCAGGTAGGACTTTTGGGCGTTGTTGAAAAACCGCTGCTGAAACTGCGTTTCGGCCACCATATACAGGGCGTTGGGCGCGTTGGGAAATTCCTTGTATTGGTCGTAATAGGCCTTCCACTGTCCCGGCAGGCCGGAATCCTGGGCGTCGGCGATGTAGGCCTCCGAAACCATCTGCCAGGCATCCTCCGCCGCCTTCTCCTTTTCGGGGTCGACGGCCCACCCGCTCAGGGGCAGGCTGGCGGCACACCCCACCACAAAGCCCAGAAAAATCCGAAACCCGTATTGGATGTTAGGCTGCATGCGAAATTCCCCTTTTACCCAGGTGGTTTTTCCGCTCCGCGCCCGGAAACCGCGGCGCGTGCTACTCGAATTCGAGGCCGCCTTCCTCTCCCAGCGGGACCGCGCTCTGGATCTTCACCGACTCGATATTGGACTTGGTGACCTTGCCGTTGGCGTCCGTGATCAGCAGCTGCACCAGGAAGTTGCCGTCCGGCGCCGGCAGGCCCCGGTCGTCCTTGCCGTCCCAGATGATCTGGTTGGGCGGATTGTCTTCGCCGGAATAGGAGCGGATGATGTCGCCGTTCTGATCCTTGATGTTGAGCTCCCAGGTGTCGATGCGGTACTTGGAGGCCGCGGTAATGGCCAGGGTGGTGTTCTTCCGGATGCCGACCGGCGAGAAGATCTTGGGCGCCGCCACGAGCTTGACTTCGTAGCCGCCGAAGGAATAGCCCGCCGAAATCTTGTGCGCCAACCCCAGCGCCTCGATGCTGGCCGCGTAGTCGAGGGTGATGTTCATGTACTTGGCGCCCGCGCCGGCGGTGACGCGCAGCTCGTCGTCCACGCCCCCGCGCACGAAGGCCATGCCCTCGTACACGTCCACCTGCGCGCCGGCCTTCCACTTGATCCCCTGGTTGCCGAAGGACTTGCTCACGTCGGCGTCCACCAGCACGGCCTCGCCGAAGAGCTTGCCCGCCAGGCCCAGGGTGGCGCCGCCGAAATACGTGTCGCCCAGCACCTCGGGCGCCAGCGCGTTGTTGATGAACACGCCGACCTGGAATTCGGGGATGGGCATGTACAGGCCGCCGACGTCGATGCCCACGCCGGCGCCCGAATGCCCGAAGATGTCCTCATACACCACCTTGACGTTGGCGCCCACGGCCACGGTGGTCATGACGTCCCGGGCGTAGCTCAGCAGGAAGGCGCCCTGGTTGACGGAATTGGAGATGGAGATGGGATTGTAGTCGATGTCCCGCACGTCGAACCCCCCGGAATTGAGGAGGACGAGGCCCACGCCCACGCTGCCGAAGCTCTCGATCGGCATGGAGAACCCCAGAAAGTCGAACATGGTTTCCTCGAACAGGATGACGTGCTGCAGGCCGATCTGGATCGGGTTCTGCGTGGCCAGCCCGGCGGGGTTGTAGAAGATGGCCGTGACGTCATCCGCCAAGCCCGCCATGGCCCCGCCCATGCCGGCCGCGCGGGCGCCGACGTCGTAGCTTAAGAACTCCCCGGGCAGGCCGTGATCCCCGGTTCCCGCCTCCAAAGCGGGCGTGAAGAGTCCCAGCGCGAGCAAGAAGGTGGCAACGGTCAGGATGCTGCGAGTCGATTTCATATGCGCCTCACCTGCTTTCTGCTAAGAAAGGATCGTGATTACTTCTGCTTGAAAACTCCGATCTTGAAGCGGAATTTGTCCTGATCGCTCACCTTGATCAGGCAGATGTACCCGCCGTTGGCGACCATCACGCCGTTGTCGTTCTTGCCGTCCCATGCCACCGAATTGACGCCGGCGTGCCCGCCTTCGGGATCCCCGGCCTGGAATTCCTTGTGCCAGACCAAGTCGCCGAGCAGGGTGTAGACGAAGAGTTTGACCGGGGCGTTGTCATCCAGCGGATAATCGATGTGCGCCGCCTCCCCGCCCAGGGGGTTGAAGGGGTTCGGATACACGCCGCCGTTTTGGGTCACGGTCACGAACATGAACAGCTGTCCGACGACGTCGCCCACCGAGGCCTGGATGATGTGCCGCAGGTTGTTGGCCCCGGCGAAGAAGGTCCGGTAGGCGGTGCCGGTGGAGTCGGTGGTCGTCCGTTCCGGCGCGTCCAGCCGGCTGTTGGTCTCCGCCTGGTTGACGATGATCATGCTGACGTCCTTGGAGGGCACGGGATTGTCGTTGGCGTCCAGGACCTGGGCGTAGATGGGCGTGTCGTTGTTGGCCTGCAGCTGATAGTAGGTGTCGTTGCCCTGCTGGTAGGAGACGGTGTTGGCGTACATCCGGATCCGGGACGGTGCCGAGGCCTGCACCCGGACTTCGGGCGAGAAAGCCGCGGCGGGCGTGTTGGAGCCGTCGGCGTTGCGCACGCGGATGAAGATGTTCTCGGCCCGGTTGTAGCTTTGCAGGGGAATGTCGGCCGTGCCGAACAGGGTTCCGCCGGTGGTGATGCCGAGCGCCCCGGCGGCGGGCGTCAGGGGCAGGGTGATGTTCAGCATGGGTTCCAGGACGAACGGCACGGCGGTGGAGACCACCTCGTTGGTCGAGGTGTAGCGGACCTCCACCCGCATGGCGAAGGTGTTGGGCGCGGCCTCGACGTACACCGGAACGCTGTCCTCGAAGGCGACGCCTTCCACGATGGCCGCGAACCGCGTATCCACGCCCTGCACGATGCGGACCGTGGACCAGGTCGACGTGCCGGGGATGTCCCCGATGATGCTGCCGTTGTCGATGTCATAGGGATTGATTTTCCTGGGCCCTTCCGTGCGCAGCTGGGCGAAGTAATAGGCCCGGCCGTTGACCAGCACGTCCTCGATGTATTCGCCCTGGCCGGGATCCGAGAGGATCGAGATGTCGTCCGAGGTGATGCGGATGCGATCAGCCGGCGCGGAACTGCCCACGAAATTTCCGAACAGGTCCGCGGCCTGCACCGTGACGTTGAACCATGAGCCCGCGAATTGGGCCCGGGCGCTGTACATGTTGATGGCGAACCAGGGTTCGGTGGGGGTCACGCCGCTGTACCAGCCTCCGCCGGTAATCGGCGGCATGGCCACGTTCGTGTTGCCGCTGCCCTCGATCGCAACCTGGCCCGGGCAGATGCTCTGCAAGCCGTAAAAAACGTTGGGCACGATGGTGATCAGGGGGCTGACCCCGGCCGTCGTGGTCGTCACCGTCGTGTCCGCCACGGTCATGGTGGCCGTGCCCCGGGTATGGAACGTGAAGGCCGGGCTCGTGCCGGGTGTGAAGTAGAAGTCCGCGTACCCCGAGCCGGAAGTCTGGTTCGGCGGGTTGGGCGCGAAGCGGTCCGTGGTGGTCATTTGGACCGACACGGAGGTGTACTGCACCATGTTGCCGTAGGCGTCGCAGGTATAGGCCCGCAATTGCGGCGGGACAATGCCCGCGGTCTGCACGGCCGGGGAGCCGAAATTATTGAATACGCTGGCCGAGGCCGGGGGCGGGCTGGTCGGGTAATCCTGCGAATAGGTCCCGCCGGCGCCGGCGCTGTCCGGCGTGTTCATGCCGTTGAGATAGGCCACCACCCGGGCATAGGCGTTCGGGCGCACGACGAAGTAGCCGGAATTTCCGGTCCGCGCCCCGCTGCCCCAGTCATAGGAGGCCTGCAGGAACTGCCCGCCGCCGCTGGCCTGCTTGTAGGTGTACACCCAGAAGCGGCTGACGCCCGCGGTCCACTTGGTGGTTTCCAGGTTGCCGACCACGTACGGCCAGATGGCGCGGTTGCCGCCCCCGCCCGTGCCGGCGCTCAGGTTGACCGTGGCATAGGTCGGGAACGGCGAGGCGCCGTTGGTGGAATCCAGGGTGTTGCCGTAGGCGTCGATGGCGGCGATGGTCACGGCAAAGGGCACGCCGGCCGTGGCGCCGATCGGCGAACCCGTGAACGCGGGCTGGCCTTGATCGATATAGACGTTGAATCCCTGGCCGGGCTCCGCGTGCTTGATGGGCACGCGGTTCTTCTGCACGCCGAGCGAATACGGGTCCTCGCCGGTGAGCTTGGTCACCTGGATCTGCTGGCCGTTGTTGGCCACGTCCACGGTGTACAGGATGAAGGTCCCGATGGCGTCGTATTCGCCGTTCGCCAGGCTGACGGAAATGGGCGAAACCGGAGAGCCGCCGAGGGTCGCGGGATGCGGGTCGGTGCAGCTGATGGAAATGGAGTCATTGGCGCCGTCGGCCGTGCGCGTGACCTTGTTCCAGTAGTCATCGCACAGGAAGAAGCGGATATCCGCGATTGCCGCCCCGGCCGTCTGGATGGCCGGCTGACCGGCCGCGCCCAGGGTCTGGAATTCCGGCCACACGTCCGGGTTCAGGCCCGGATAGGCGGTCATGCCGCCGGCCTCGATGATCAGCAGCTTGGAGGGCGCGGCCTGGGCCACGTGGAGGTCCGGGCTGGAGCTTTGCACGGAGCCGAAGTTGACCTGGATGTGGTTGTTTTCCCCCTGGAACCGGTCCGAGCGGAAGAGCGTGATGTCCCCCTGCCAGACGCCCTGGTCGAAGGTGATGGCCGTGGCGGGCCGGATGGTTTTCAGCGTGGTACTGTGATCCAGCTCCGTGGACAGGGTCGCGTTGCCGAAAAAGGTCGTGGCCACGTTCGAGGCGTCGCGGTAGGCCGTGATGGACACGTTGCGGGGCACGCCGGCCACCCAGTAGGCGGGCCAGGGCTGGCCGCTGGAGAGCTCGATCGTGAAATGGTGGATGGAGAAGCAGATGATGGAATAGGGCGAGGTGTAGTCGCTGACGCCCGGGGAGGAGTTGGTGATGATGAGCGTGTAGCTCCCGTCCGCCGTGCCGTTCATCATGAAGAATTTCAGGCCTCCGCCCAGGGTGGTGGTATGGGGCGCCGCAAAGCCGTCGAAGGTCGTGGTGGAAAACAGGTTGGTGGTGGCCGTGAACTGGTCGGTGGAAGTGCTGATGTGGTTCCAATATTGGTCCGTGGCGTACACGGTGATGGGAAACGGCGTCCCGGCTTCCTGGGAGGTGGGGGTGCCGTAATAGCCGCCGAGCGTGCCGTGGGCCACATAGGTGTTGCCCGCCGCCACGCTGCCCGGCCGGTACTGCAGCCCGGGAACGATCACGAACATGCTCTGCTGGTGCCCGGGAATGGTGTCCGGGCTGACCCAAATGTTGCTTTGTTGCCCGATGTGCCCGGTGTGGCTCTGGGGCGTGTCGGCGACCACGTCGGAAACAAAGAGATTCGCGGCCGTGCCGGTGGTGGCGCGGTACATGCGCAGCGTGGTGGTCAGCTGGCCCTGGGTGGTGATGGTCAGGGCCCAGGCCGCCGTGCTCGAAACGCCGGTATAGGTCTGGTACCCGCCGCCCGGATACAGGACGCTCTGGGTGGGGCTCTGGTAATCATAATTCGGGCAGGTGAGATACACGATGCCGGTGTACGTGTCCACCAAATTGCTGTAGACGTCTTCGGCGCGGATGGTCACGTTGTATTGCTCGCCGGCCGTGCGGGTCGTGTTCGCGGGCGCGCTGTTCACGGAAAAGTGATCCAGGGCCGTGGAGGAAACCAGGAAGCCCGAGGAATAGGAGCGGCTGCCGCTGGTATCCAGGTTCCCGTGCAGGGTGATGACCTGGCTGCTGGTGGCCAGGGTCATGGTGTATTGCACCGAGGCCTGGCTGCCGCTCAACACGATCGGGCTGGGATTGGAGAAGGCTCCCCCGTCGCTGGGATTGGTGGTAAAGGTGAGGGTGTCGGTGTTGCCGGACAGGAGGTTGCCGAAGCCGTCCGTGGCGTAGATGTTGGCGGTAAAGCCCACGCCCGCGATCTGGCTGTTCGGGGGCACGCTGGCCAGGCCCCAGATGCCGTTGTACTGGTTGCCCGGGGCCCAGGTCTGGCCCGGCAGGACGATCAGGTACTTATGGACAAAACTGGCCAGGCTGTAGGTGACCGTAAAATCGTAATTGGTCTCGAGGGGATTGGCCGGATTCTGGTTGGGATTGTAAACCCTCAGGTCGTAGTTGGAGCCCGCCCGGCGGATGACCAGGTAGCCCGAGTAATACCCGTCCGTGGCGAATTGGGCGCTGCTCACGGCCGGGTTCGCCTGCCAGGGCTGGGTGCTGCTGGGCCCGGGCAGGACCGTGCCGCCGTAGATGACTTCCAGGCTGGTGGTGCCCGGCACGCCGGTGGTGCAGGTATTGCCGTAGGTGTCGTAGGCCGTGATGGTCAGGGGGATGTTGGCCCCGGCCTGCCAGCTGCCGCCCAGCAGGTTGATGACGCCGAAATGGTGGAAGCCGGCCGCGACCAAGGGGACGTTGTCCGTGTTGCTGGTGACGCCGCCGGAAGTGGAGGTCATGGTGATGAGCCCGTCGTCCACGCGGGTCAGGGTGACGCTGAAGGCGCGGTGCCCGCCGGACAGGGACTGGTTGCTGCTGTAGTCGCCCGTGTCCGAGCTTAAGTTGACGCTCGCGCCGGAGGTCACGGTGTTCCAATAGGCATCCACCGCGTACACGTCCAGGGTGAAAGCCGAGCCCGCGGTCTGGCCGGTGATCTGGGTGGAACCGCCGGTGCGGCCGTTGCCGCTGGTCGTGCCCTGCTGCGTGGACTGGCCCGGGCCGACGATCAGCAGCCGCGTGAAGCCGGCGTTGTTGATGGCAAAGGTGGAGGAATAGGCGGTCCCCAGGGCGGGCTGGGTGCTCTTGATGGCATGAAAGCGGGCGTAGCCGCTGGCATGGTAGAACGTGGTGTCGAGGTAATACCGTCCGTTGGTGAAGGAGATGTTGCCGAGATTGACGGTCGCGCCGTTGACCCCGACTTCCAGAGCTTCCAGTTGCACGGTGCCGTTATAGGTGGCCAGCAGGCGGTTGGATTCATCCCGGGCCTCGATGGTCACTCGGTTCGGCAAGCCGGCGGTGAAGGACCCGCCGGAAATCGCGAAATTGAAGTGGTCCAGGACCTGGAGCGGAATCTGCACCGAATCCGTGACCGGACCGCCGCCGCCCTGGGTGGAGCATTGCAGGGTGTAGTTGCCGCTGGCCAGGGGCGAGGGAATGATGGTGCCGCTGATGTTGCCGCGGTAGGAAAAAGGAACCGCGCCGCCGAAGGCGGGGTTCGGCAGATTGGTGTCATTGGGGCTGAAGGTTTCAACGGTGGTGCCTTCCACGATGTCCAGGTGGTAATTGCTCGGCGAGGACGAGGAGGGCTGCCAGGTGGAATTATCCGCGCTGAAGACCTCCATGGTGAAGGCTTCACCGGCGACCTGGGTTACGGCATTCACCGTTGCCCGCGGAGTTCCGGCGCTGTAGGTTTGACCCGGCGCCAGGGACAGCCACTGCGTGGCGGCCAGGGCCGGGGCCGAAAAGGCAACTAATAGAAATGCGGATAATGCGAAAGATTTTACCCACTGAAAGCTCTGAGAGCCTATTTTTTTAAACATCGGCCTCATTCCTTTCAAATTATTTGACATTATGTTTATTCAAGAATTAACACAGTTCATTTTACTAAATCCGGTTTATTTGTGTCAATCAATTACTTTGTCCACATGCTCACTTGCAGCGTTTTCCAGCCAATATCCCAAAATCCATGAATAATATTATGATTGCAATAAAAAACCGGGCCGGTGCAAACCCGTGCCAGGCACCGGCAGCATTAAATATCGGGAAAAATCCTGCCTTTTCATAAATATTTTCATTAGCGAACCAGGAATATCTTGCCCGTGATTTGCTCCTGGTTGCCAATATCAATCAGGTAAATATAAATGCCGGATGCAACCTGCGCCCCGAATTCATTGCTGCCGTCCCATACCTGCCGTCCGCGCACTCCCGTGAATTTCCGCACCAGTTCTCCGGATACCGTGAAGATCCTGATTTCGGAATCCGGCGGGAGATTGTCGAATTTCAGCACGTGGCCTACCGCCGTGGCCGGGTTGAATGGATTCGGGAAGACGTTGATGATCTCCGGTGTCGCGGCCGGCGTCGGCGTGGCGGAAGGCGTCGGCGTGGGGGTCGGGATCACCACCGGAGAATGCGACGGCGTCGGTGAGAACACCGGCGTGGCGCTGGAAGTGGGCGTGATCGTGAACGTGGCTGAAACCGTGCTCGTGACGGTGATGGTCGGCGTCTCCGTCGGGGTCCCGGTGGCCGTGTGGCTCGGCGTCACGCTGGGGGTCGGGGTCAGGGTCGGGCTGTCCGTCGGCGTGGCGGTGGAAGTATCCGTGGCGCTCTGCGTGGCCGTGGGCGTGGCCGAGGGCGTGACCGTGTAGGTCGCCGAAATGGTCGCCGTGGGCGTAATGGTCGGCGTGTCCGTGATGGTCGGGGTCACGGTGGGCGTATAAACCGGCGTATCCGTGAAGGTGGGCGTGACCGTGAAGGTCACCGTGATGGAGGGCGTGTGCGTGAACGTGGGGGTTATGGTCGCGGTGGGCGTGTCCGTGTCCGTCGGCGTGGCCGTGGGGGTATCCGTGCCGGTGGCCGTGTAGGTCGCCGTGATCGTGGGCGTGGCGGAATGCGTCGGTGTGGCCGTGGGCGTCTCGGTGAAGGTCGGTGTCGCCGTTTCCGTGGCGGTCGGCGTGGAGGTGAAGGTCGGCGTGGCCGTGGGCGTCTCCGTGAAGGTCGGCGTCGCCGTTTCCGTGGCGGTCGGCGTGGAGGTGAAGGTCGGCGTGGCCGTGGGCGTCTCCGTCGGCGTAGCGGTGGAGGTCGGCGTGGCCGTCGGCGTGTGCGTCGGGGTAGCGGTCGGCGTCTCGGTCGGCGTCTCGGTCGGCGTGGCCGTCGGCGTCGCGGTCTGGGTCGGCGTGTCGGTCGGCGTGGCCGTCGGCGTGTGCGTCGGGGTTGTCGTCGGCGTCTGAGTCGGCGTCTGAGTCGGCGTGTGCGTCGGGGTCCAGGTGGGGGTCGCGGTCGGCGAATGGGTCGGCGTTGCGGTGGACGTGGGGGTCCAGGTCGGTGTCTGCGTCGTCGTCCAGGTCGGGGTCGCCGTCGGCGTCACCGTCGGCGTCACCGTCGGCGTCTGAGTCGGTGTCGCCGTCGGCGTCCACGTCGGCGTGACCGTGGGCGTCCAGGTCGGCGTGGCCGTGTAGGTGGAAGTCCAAGTCGGTGTATGCGTCGGGGT
>CAZQGO010000005.1:96266-100504 GCA_964593065.1 uncultured bacterium
TCGGCGTCGCGGTCGGCGTCCAGGTCGGCGTCGCGGTCGGCGTCCAGGTCGGCGTCGCGGTCGGCGTCCAGGTCGGCGTAACCGTCGGCGTCCAGGTCGGGGTATCCGTCGGGGTCCAGGTCGGGGTATCCGTCGGGGTATCCGTCGGGGTGACCGTAAACGTCGGCGTCCAGGTCGGCGTGACCGTCGGCGTCCAGGTCGGCGTATGCGTGGGCGTGGCCGTGAAAGTCGGCGTGGCCGTCGGGGTGGGCGGCGGCCCGACGTGGATGTTGCCCGTGGTTCCGGTAATGGAGCTGTCCAGGGTGTCCGTGGCCGTGATGGTCCAGTCGCCCTGGGTGTTCAGCGTGGCCGTGAAACTGCGCACCCCCGCGTCCGACAGCAGGAAAGTGTAATCGGATGGCAGGCCGGCCGAGCCGTCGCTGGATGTGAAATGCACCGTGCCGGTGTAATTCGTGATGGTCTGGCCGTAGGCGTCGCGGGCGCGGACCTGGAAATTGAAGGGCCAGCCCTGCATGACGTCGGAGGGCGCGGTCAGGCTAAAGGTGATGCTGGGCACGGTGGTGATGATCCCCGACTGCCCGCTCATGGTGGGATTGGTCGAACTGGCCGTGATCACATGCTGCACGCCCGAAGTAATCAGGGTGGTCAGGGTCGTGAACGCCTGCCCGTTCGTGTCGGTGGTGGTGTTCAGGGGATTCAGCGAGCCGTTGCTGGTGGAGAAGGCGATCTGGACTCCCGCGGTGGTCACGGAATTCCCGTCCTGGTCCACGATCTGGGCCACCACGGCCACCGTGTTTCCGGCCGGCACGCTGATGTCCGAGACCGGCCACACCCGCAGGAAGTACCCCGCGGACACGGTCACCACGTCCGTGTCGTTGAGCAGATGGCCGGCGGCCAAATTGGTCTCATGGCCCGTGACCGTGTAGGTCTGCGGGTAATGGTTGCGGATCAGGACCTCGGCGTAACCGCCCGCGTCCAGCGTGACCGTCACGTTGGTGTACCAGTCGCCGCCGCCGTTGATGGAAAATTCCATGGTCTGGCCTTGCGTGGGATGCGAGGTGGAATAGAGCAGGACCTGGTTGTGCCCGCTCGGGGGCGGCGCATAATAAGTCTGGCCGCCGCTGGTGTAAATGGAGCGCACGTACATGGTGCGCGGGCTGTCCGCGGGCATGGACATGGGATTGGGCAGCAGCAGGACCTCGTCCGCCAGGTTGGAGGCGGACACCGTGACCGTGAAGGACAGCAGGCCGGGCGAGGTCACGACCACGTAGTTGTTCCCCGCCGTAGTGCTGGTGATGAGGTTGGAGGTGGTCTGGCCCTGGGCGTTGGTGCTGCTGCCGGCCGAGTCCATGGAGGCCGTGCCGTTCTGGGCCGTGGCCGAGAAGCCCACCCAGCGGTTGGCGATGCGGTTGCCGTAGATGTCCGTCACGCGGGCCGTAATGGTCGTGGACGCGCCGGGCGGGGACACGGCGCTCAAGGCCGACCAGGCCGTCAGGATGGCCGCCACGTTCGGCACAATGGTGGCATAGGCCTGCCCGCTGGTGATGCCGGAGGCCGAGGCCGTGATGGTCGTGCCCGTGGACACCACGGTGTCGCGGTACCAGACGTAGGCGTGCCCGTTGACGAGGTTGGTGGCCAGGCTGCTATGCCAGGTGCCGCCGCCGTCGCTGGAAAACTGCATGCTGCCCGAGGCGGAAATCAAGGTCACCAGGGCCGTGGAGTAGGTGTTGTTGTCGCTCGCGTCCTGGGCCTGCACCGTCAGGTTGACGGGAGTGCCGGCCGTGGTGGTGGAATTCAAGGGCAGGATCTGCAGGTGGTCCGCCGCGGCGTTGTTGATGACCGCCAGGGCCGTGGCCGAGGTCAGGCCGAGGGCCTGGGCCGTGATCGTGGCCGAACCGGCCGTGGAATCGCGGAAGAGGAGGTTGACCGGCGCGGTGGGCGTCACCAGGATCTGGGAGAACCAGCTGCTGCCGTCCAGAGAGAATTGCAGGCTGCCGGAGGTCGAGGTCACGGTCACGCCCCGGGCGTCGGAGATGAAATTGCCGTAGGTGTCCTGCGCCTCGATGGTGATCAGCGCGCTCTGGTTGGTCAGCACGCTCAGCAGGCTCGGATCAATGTCCAGCTGGGTGGCGCCGCTGGCCACGAAATTGACGGTCAGGTACTTGAGGAAGGGGCCCGCCTGGTACTTGACCTGCGAGGCGCCCGCGGCCGTGGACTTGACCGTGGCCGTAGTCAGGCCGGCGATGTTCGTGAGCGGGACCACTTCCGGCGCCACGTAACCCCAGGCCACCGTGTCCTGGGCGCGGTTGGTCGAGTAATTCGTCAGGGCGTAGGCCACGCGCGTCACGCCGTTGGCCGCGGTCATGGTGATCGAAAGATAGGAGGGCGTGGTGTTGTCCGCGGGCACGTTGATGGAGGGATTGGCCCCGACGTCGAAATTCTTGGTCACGAACACGTAGTTTAAGGTGGGCCGGACCACGCCGCCGGCCCAGGAGGTGCCGGTCCCGCTGCCGGCGCTGTTGCAGGCGGACAGGATGCCGCCGCGCGGCAGGTAGTTATTGTCCGAGAAAATGTTCAGCAGGGTCTGGCCCGAGGAGTTGGTGAAGCGCACGTTGTCGAAATAGCCGTTGAAGGTGCCCTGCCGGTTGGAGGGCGCGCCGTTCCAGCCCCGGTTGCCCGTGTCCTGGGACAAGTACATGTAGCGGTAGGTCGGATAGTCGCCGACCATGGAGCCGATGTCGAAGCGGCGGTGGTACCACTGGCCGCGCGCATAGTCGCCGATATAGAACGACGGATGCGCCCGGATGCCGTTCTGGTCCACGATGTAGGTCTGGGTCGACTCGCCGTAATCGCGCATGGTGAAGCCCTGGCCCGTGATTTCCAGGCCGCAGTAGAACGAGGCGGATTCGTCGGGAATGAAGACATCGTATTCCAGGTAGGCGGTGCCTCCCGGATAGGCGTGGTTGGAGCCGTCGCCGAGGATGTCCACGTAGACGAAACTGTACTCCAGTGCGGTCGGCAGATAGGACGTCAGCAGCATGGGCTGGGAGTACAGGGCCGCGCCGGAGATCACGTTGACCGTGGCCACGCCCGTGACCGTGTTGGCCGCCGCGTCGCGCACGCGGAGCCACTGGTTCGTGCCGGTCGGCGAGCCGGTGTTCAGCGTCAGGGTGAAGACGCGGGTGCCGAAGTCCGAGACCTGGTAGGTGTAATTGGCCGGCAGGGCCGCCGCATAGTCCGAGGAGGTGAAGGTCACGGTCCCGTAGTAATTGGGCACCGTGTTGTTGTAAACATCCTTGGCCGTGACCTGGATGGTGAAAGGCGAGCCCGCATTGGCGTTGGCCGGCGCCTGGATCTCGAAGTGATCCACGCCGCTGGAGCGCACGGTGATGTTGTTGGAGGTGCCGGTGATGCCCGGATCACCCGTGTCCGTGCCGGTAATGCTGCGGATGCCGGCGGTGTTCAAGGTCACGGTGAATTGGTGCACGCCCTGGTCCCCGGGCAGGAACTGGTAGTCCGGCGGCAGGACCGCCGCCGGATCCGTGGAGGTGAAGGAAATGATGCCGCCGTAACTGGTGGCCACGTTGTTCCATTGGTCCCGCGCCGTCACGCTGATGAAGAAGGCCTGTCCGGCCCAGACCTCGGCCGGCGCGGAGATGGTATACGACACGGCCGCTCCGCCGCCGACCAGGATGTCCGCGTACCCGGTGATCCCCGGCTGCACCGTGTCCGTGGCCGTCAGCCGCTGGCTGCCTTCCGTGCGCAGCACGACGCCCGGGAAGAAGTGGGTGCCCGCGTCGCCGGCAGTGAAGGTATAGTCCCCGGGCAGGGTGCTGCTGCCGTCCGTGCAGGTGAAATGGACCGTGCCCCGGTAGGTGGTGGCCGTGGTGCCCCACTGGTTGATGGCGGTCACGGTCACGCCGAAGGCCGTGCCGGCGCTGGCACTGGCCGGCGCGGTCACGGTCAGGCTGGTCACGCCTTCCGTGGGCGTGGCCGTCGGCGTGCTCGTGGGCGTGTGCGTCGGCGTCACGGTGGGGGTAAAGGTGGGCGTGGCGCTGGGCGTCATGGTCGGCGTCCAGGTCGCTGTGGCCGAAGGCGTGGCGGTGGATGTGGGCGAATGGGTCCTCGTGGCCGTGTACGTCGGCGTGTGCGTCGGCGTGGCGGTATAGGTCGGCGTATGCGTCGGCGTCCAGGTCGGCGTGTGCGTCGGCGTCGCCGTCGGCGTCGCCGTCGGCGTC
>CAZQGO010000005.1:100604-109597 GCA_964593065.1 uncultured bacterium
GTCCACGTCGGCGTCCACGTCGGCGTATGCGTCGGCGTCGCCGTCGGTGTCGCCGTCGGCGTGTGCGTCGGCGTGGCCGTGAAAGTCGGCGAGTCGGTCGGGGTGTGCGTCGGCGTCGCTGTCGGCGTCCACGTCGGCGTCTGCGTCGGCGTGTGCGTCGGCGTCCACGTCGGCGTCTGCGTCGGTGTCCACGTCGGCGTCGCCGTATAGGTCGGCGTGGCCGTCGGCGTCCAGGTCGGGGAATGCGTCGGCGTGTGCGTCGGCGTCGCCGTCGGCGTCCAGGTCGGGGTCTGAGTCGGCGTCCACGTCGGCGTGGCCGTGTAGGTCGGCGTGGCCGTCGGCGTATCCGTCGGCGTCCACGTGGGAGTATGCGTCGGCGTATCCGTCGGCGTCCACGTCGGCGTGGCGGTCGGAGTATCCGTAGGCGTCCACGTGGGTGTGGCCGTCGGCGTGGCGGTGAAAGTCGGGGAGTCGGTCGGCGTGTGTGTCGGCGTATCCGTCGGCGTGTGCGTCGGCGTCCACGTGGGCGTGTCCGTCGGCGTGTGCGTAGGCGTCTCGGTCGGCGTCGCCGTCGGCGTGTCCGTCCAGGTCGGCGTCGCCGTCGGCGTGGCGGTATAGGTCGGCGTGTGCGTCCACGTCGGCGTGTGCGACGGCGACGGCGTCGGCGTGGCCGACTCCGTCGGCGTGGAAGACGGCGTGGAGGTCGGCGTGGGCGGCACCTGGTATTCCAGCGTCAGGCTGTCCAGACGCGGCGACACGTCGCTGTTGCCCGTCGACAGCACCGCCCGCCACCTCAGATCACTGCCCGCGTCCCCGCCCGTGAAGATCGTCGCCGATCCCAGCGTCGCCGCCAGCCACGTGCTGCCGCCGTTGGCCGACAAATAATACACGATCGTCTGCCCGTTCAGGATCTCCACGGCCGTCAAGGTCACCGAGTAAAACGTCGTCTGGCTCGACAAGGTGGTGGATTGGGCCGTGGCCGGGCCGGTATACGACGGCCCGTATTTGTTCAGCCGCGCTTCCCCGCCTCCCAGCAGCCAGAACTCTCCGTTCCAATCGAGGGTATTGATCGAGGAGTTGCCGAAGGTCACCAGGCTCCCCGACACGTCGTTCACCGTGCTGCCGTCGTACGAGTTCAGCTTGGCATTGGTCCCGCCGATGAACCAGTACTGATCACGCTGGCTGTACTTCAGGCAGTTCACCGTGTCCGAGCCGAAGCCCGACAGCGATATGGTGTTGATCCACCCCCACACCCGGTCGTAGATCCGCACCTGCTGCGGCGTCGTCACGCCACCCACCATGAACTGGTCGTTGCCCGATATGCTCGCGTACCCGATGGCGTTCACGTCCGTCAAGCCCGACGACAGCCCCGAGACCGTCGAACCGTCGTAGGTCGCCAGGCTCCCAGAATCGCCGCCGATCAGCCACAGGCCTCCCCCGGCCGCCAGCGCCTTCACCGTGTCCGTGGCCCCGAACGCCCCCGACAGGTCCACGCTGCTGAAACTGCTCCCGTTGTACCGGCTCAACTGCCGGTTCGTCCCCCCGATCAGCCAATAACTCCCGTCCCAGGCGATGGAGCGCACGCTCCCGCTAAATCCCAGCGCGGACGTCAAATCCACCGCCGACACGCCGTTGTACCTCACCAGCTTCGCCGAACTGCCCCCGATCAGCCAGTAGCTGCCGTTCCCCGCCAAGGCCAATACGTTTTCCGTCCCCCAGCTCGCCCCCGCCAGCGCTCCGCTCACGTCCGTGAAGCTCAGCCCGTTGTAGCGGTTCAGGCTCGCGTTGTCTCCACCCAGCAGCACGTCCCCGCTGCTGTCCGCCCCGATGGCATTGATGTTCCGGATCCCGAAATCCTTCAGGTTCGAAGACAGGTCGCCGTATGCCGTCGCGCTCGCCGGGCCCGTACGCTCGTTCAGCCGCGCGTCCCCGCCACCCACCAGCCATTCGCTGCTCCCCCACTTCAGGGCATAGATCGGATTCGTGCTCCCGAAGTTGGCGAGATTGGCCGATTGATTCCGCCATGTCGCCCCGTCCCACGAATACACCACCGGGGCCAAGGAACTCCCGTTGCCCCCCAGCAGCCAGAAACTCCCGTTGTACTCGAGGGAGTAAATATTGATGAACGCCGTCACGCTCCCCGACAGGTCCGTGAACGACGTCCCGTTGTAGCTGACCAGCTTCCCCCCGCTGCCCCCGATCAGCCACCGGCTCCCGTCCCACCCCAGCGCACGCACCGTGTTCGTCCCGAAGGCCGACGCCCGCAGCGCCGGGCTCAGGTCCGTGAAGCCGCCGGCCTGGTACCGGCTCAAGCAGCCCCCGTCTCCCCCGATCAGCCACTGGCTGCCGTTGAACCCGATCGCATACGCCGTGCTCGTCGAGGCGAAATACCCCGCCGAGCCCGCCAGGTTCGTGAAACTGCTCCCGTTGTACCGGTTCAGCCGGCCCCCCGCTCCCGCGATCAGCCAGAAACTCTCCGTCCCGCCCCCGTACCTCACCGCGTAGATGTCCTGGTTCGTCCAGCTGGACATGCTCCCCGACAGGTCCGTAAACGAAGTCCCGTTGTACGCGTTCAGCTTCTTCCCGTCTCCCCCGATCAGCCACACCCCGCCGTTGTACCCAATGCTGTTGATCCGGCTGTTCCCGTATGAATTCAGCCCCGGCGACAGGTTCGTCCACGAGGAACCGTTATACCGGTTCAGCTTCGCCCCCGAACCTCCGATCAGGTACTCCGTCCCATTGTAGTGGATGGCGCGCACCTGGCCGCCCCAGCCCACCAGCCCGCCCGGCTGCGAGAAGGCGTACGACGACGGCAGGCGCACCTGCCCCGTGGAAGTGTCCCAAATCGCGGTCGTCGCGCCCGTGTCCTTATAGGTTTCCGTGCTGAAATTTTCAGTGAATGTGTCGGCGATTGCGCCGAGAGGCAGGATAGACAACGCGGCAAGTAAAATGACTACTTTCTGTACTTTCAAAGCTTGCCTCCAGGGCAAGAAACAGAAAAAGTATATTTACTTGTGCAAAAGATAATCCTAAAAAAACGTCTTCTTTTTAAGGTATTCTAATGAGTATCTTATCCTTTTCCTTCAAAGAATGCAATACAGAAATTAATCAAATATTTACCGGTTAATTTGCGTTAATATCTAACATTACACTGAGATGAATAAAACACGCCCCTGTCATTGCTTAGCGGAAAATCCTGTGTTTGATATCAGTTAAACTCCTTTTATCTAAGAATAAACAACTTTCCGGTTATCTTTTTCTCATCCCCCGTCGTGATCAGGTAAATGTACACGCCGGCAGCAACTTGTTCCCCGTTTTGGTTCTTACCGTCCCAGGTTTGGCGCCCGGAGACGCCCTGGAATTTCCGGACCAGCTCGCCCGACACCGTGAAAATCTGAATTTCGGATTCCGGCGGCAGGTTGTCGAACTTCAGCACGTGGCCTTGGGCCGTTTCAGGATCAAAGGGATTGGGAAATACCAGGATCCTGTCCGGAGTGGCCACGGGAGTCACCGTCAGGGTCGGCGTGGGCGTCAGGGTCGGCACCCGCGTGTGCGTGACCGTGAGGGTGACGCTCGGGGTCGCGGTCAGGGTATAAGGAGGCGTGGGCGTATAGGTCGTGGTGATGGTCGGCGTCTCCGTCGGCGTCCAAGTCAGCGTATGCGTCGGGGTCACGGTGGGAGAAAGCGTGGGCGTGTCCGAGGGTGTGGCCGTGGAGGTTTGGGTCACGGTCGGCGTCATGGTGGCGGTGGGCGAAACCGTGTAGGTCGCAGAAATGGTGCTGGTCACGGTGATGGTCGGCGTGGCGGTGTGCGTCCAGGGCGGCGTGTGGGTGAAGGTCGGGGTGATGGTGAACGTTTCCGTGATCGTGGGCGAGTGCGTGCAGGTTTCAGTGATGGTGGCGGTCAGGGTCACGGTCGGCGTGTGCGATGGAGTCTGGGACGGCGTGGCGGTCTCGGTCTCGGTGACGGTCGGGCTGTGCGTGGGCGTCGCGGTGGGGGTGTGCGTCAGGGTCGCGCTCCGGGTGACGGTCGGCGTGGCGGTCGAGGTCAGGGTGATGGTCGGCGTGGGCGTGAAGACCACGGCCGTGGTCGTCAGCACGTTGGAATAGCGGGTGAAATTGGTGGGCCCGGAGCTGTAGACCACGGAAGCCTGGTCCGTCCAGCCCGGATCCGGCGCGGGATTCTGCAGGGAGTAGGTGACGGTGACGCTGCCGCTGGCTCCCACGTCCAGGTTGCCCAGGTTCCAGGTGACCCGGCCGGCGCCGTGGATGCCGCCGTCCAAACCGCCCGTGGAGGAAACATACGTCGCGTGCGGCGGGTCCATGTCCGTGATGGTCGCGTTGTAGGCCAGGCCCGAGAGATTCTGGTAGTACACGGTATAGGTGATGTTCGAGCCGATCTGGGCTTCCGCCGGGCCGACCTTGGTCAGGTACATTTCCGGGACGAACTCCGAGGCCGCCGGGGATTCGTAGATGGTGTTGTAGAAATACCGCATCATGGGCCCGCGCGAATTGCCGGAGTACGGCAGCGAGTAGCTGGAGGAGTGGCCGATCATGTAGGAAACCTTGCCGGCGCTGGTGACCCCCTTGTAGTAGCCGTTCATGAACAGGTAGGGGTAGGGGTAATTGGGGTTGTTGTTTAAACGCGCGCGGTCGACCACGATGACCGAAGACGTGCCGCCGTAAAACACGCTGCCCGGCGCCAGCCCGAAGGCCGCCTGGGAAGAGCCCGGCAGGTAGGTCCAGCTGCCCGTGGCCTGCCCGGCCGGCGCGTCCGGCAGTTCGTTGATGAAACTCCAGGGGTTGGTGCCCGTGTCGATGAAGCCGCCGGTGGTGAGCCAGTGGCCGTAACCGCCGTACACGAAGTCCGCGCGGTAGGGCGAGACGGCGATGAAGTTGTTCTCCAGCGCGTCGATGCCGATGCACTGGGCGTAGATGTGCCCCGAACCGAACTGCAGGAAACGGTCCATCTCGGCCGTGGCCTCGATGGTTTGCGCGCGCGCGGTGACGTTCTGATAGACCGGATGGGACGGCCAGGTCCCGGTGGAGGGCGCCCGGCCCTCATATCCCTGGACGGTCCAGTCCGCGCCGTAATAATTCAGATTGAGGTTGGTGCTGTCGCCGCTGGCCGCGGCCGGCCGGCCGATGGGATAGGCCTGCCAATGCATGTTGATGAGCAGGGCGTATTTGGGGAAGCCCCCGGCCGACAAATACAGCGCCCCGTCCTGGTGGTTCAGGGTGCTGGGACCGGCGATCTCGTTCTCGTCCAGAACGTCGGGCGAGGAGGACGGCCAGTTGTTGCCGTTGGAATCGCGGATGCCGGCGGCGTTGAGGTAATTGCGGGCGTCGGTCCAGGTGTTGCGGGGGTCGGAATTGGCGAAAATGGCGATGCGCGGCGCGGCCCGGAGCTTGCGGAAGATCGGGGCGGTGAACGGCTGGCTGGTGTCCGTGTACTGGTGCACCTGGACGATGTTGCTCTGCCCCTGGTTCCAGGCCGTGATGATGGCCACCGCCGCGGTGGAGTCGGAGTTGGCGATCACGAACGGCCCGCCGTTGTAGGCCGGGTTGGTGTACGTGTTGCCGGTGCGGATGTCCCGCGTCTGGGTGCAGGTGAAGTCCGTCGCCTCGTAGGCCTTGTAGGACTTGATGGCCCAGTGGACCGGGATGTCGTTGGTCAACAGCTGGTACACCAGGCCGTAGGCCCGCCACATGCCGTAATTCTGGTTGCTGCGCCCGCCGGTGGTGTCCATGGGGATGATCAGCGATCCGGCGTAGAAGGTGTAGTCCGGGTTGGGCGTGGCCGTGGGGCTGGCGGTCCAGGTCTGGGTGACCGAGGCCGTGGCCGAGGCCGTGGGGCTGTAGACCGGCGTCTCGGTCAGGCTGGGCGTGATGGTGGGCGTGGCCGTGAAGCTGCTGCTGGGCGTGGCGGTGGGCGTCGTCGTCGGCGTGGGCGTGAAGGTCGGGGTATGGGTGTCGGTCGGGGTGATGGTCGGGCTGAAGACGATGGGCGTAAAGGTCGGCGTCATCGTGGGCGAGGCCGTGAGGGTCGCCGAGATGGTCGCGGTCTGCGTGATGGTCGGCGTGGGCGTGGCGCTGGGGGTGGCGGTGGAGGTCGGAGTCCGGGTCGGCGACGGGGTGGGCGAGAGCGTAACGGTCGAAGTGATGGTGGGCGTGCGCGTCGGGGTCACCGTGGCGGTCGGGGTCGGGGGAATCTGGTATTCGAAATTGAGCTGGAAAATCCGGGGCGAAAATCCGGTGTCGGCGGTGGTGAGTTCCGCCTTCCATTTCAGCCGCGGGCCCGCGTAAATCCCGTCGAAAATCGTGGCCGCGCCCGGGGTGGCCTGGATCCAGTAACTGTGGGGATCGGGCAGCTGGCCGTTGGCCGTCAGCCAGTAATTGATCCCCGTTCCGGCCGGAAGGTCGTCGCTGGCCGTCAAGGTCACGGAATAGAAGGAGCCCGTGGAGGCGACGATGATGGTGGACTGGGCCCAGCGCGGCGCGTCGTACGCCGGAGCATACTTGTTGGTGCGCGCTTCCCCGCCGCCCAGGAGCCAGTACTCGCCGTTCCAGTCCAGGGAATTGATGGAGGAAGTGCTGTAATTGAGCAGGTCCGTGGAAATGTCCGTGCAGGACTCCCAGTCGAATCTGTTCAGCCGGGCGTTGGTCCCGCCGATGAAGAAGTTGTTGAACGTCTGGCTGTACGCGATATAGTTGACCGTCTCGCTGGAGAACCCGGACAGGGACTCCCAGCTCAGCCAGCCGAAAACCGTGTCGTAAACCCGGATTTGCTGGGGCGTCGTCACGCCGCCCACCACGAAGCGGTGACTGCCGGAAACATTGGCATAGGCGATCCCGTTGATGGCCGTGAAACCGGAAGTCAGGCTGGACACGCTCGCACCGTCGTAGAGGGCCAGGCTGCCCGAGCCGCCGCCGATGAGCCAGAGCCCGCCGCCGCTGTCGATGGCGTTGACCGGCTCGGTGGCGCCGAAGACCGCGGACAGATCCACGTTCGTGAAGCCCGAGCCGTTGTAGCGGCGCAATTGGCGGTCCGTGCCGCCGACCAGCCAATCGCTGCCGTCCCAGGCGATGGAGCGGACGCTGCCGGCGAATCCCAGCGCGCCGGTCAGGTCCGTGGCCGAGCTGCCGTTGTAGCGCATCAGCTTGGCCGAACTGCCGCCGATCAGCCAGTAGCTGCCGTTGCCCGCCACGGCCAGAACGTTGTCCGTGCCCCATCCGGCCGCGCGCAGGGCCGGGCTGATGTCCTCGAAGGCCACGCCGTTGTAGCGGTTCAAGGTCCCGTTATTCCCGCCCAGGAGCACGGTGCCGGCGCTGTCCGCGGCCACGGCGTTGATGGTTTCGAACCCGAAGTCCACCAGGTAGGCCGTCAGGTCGTTGTACGTGGTCGAACTGGCCGCGCCGGTATGGCGGTTTAAGCGGGCCTGCCCGCCGCCCAGCAGCCATTCGCTGTTGCCCCACCTCAGCGCATAGACCGGATTGTCGCTGCCGAAATTGGCGAGGTTGGCGGATTGATTGCGCCAGGTCGCGCCGTCCCAGGAGTACACCACCGGCGCCAGCGAGCTGCCGTTGCCGCCCAGGAGCCAATAGCTGCCGTTGTATTCCAGGGAGTATATGTTAATGAAAGCCGTGACACTGCCCGAGAGGTCCGTGAACGAAGTCCCGTTGTAGCTGACCAAACGTCCGCCCGTGCCGCCGAGCAGCCATTGCGTGCCGTCCCAGCCGATGGACCGGATCGTGTTGGTTCCGAAGGCCGAGGCGCGCAGGGCCGGGCTCAAGTCCGTAAATACGCCGGCCTGATAGCGGCATAAGGACCCCCCGTCCCCGCCGAGCAGCCAGTAGGTGTTGTTGAACCCCACCGCGTAGGCGTTGGTGGTCGCGGCGAAATAGCCGGCTGAGCCGGCCAGGTTCGTGAAGCCGCTGCCGTTGTAGCGGTTCAGGCGGCCGCCGTTGCCGGCGATCAGCCAGAAATTTTCCGTGCCGCCGCCGTAGCGGATGGCGTTGATGTCCTGGTTGGTCCAGCTGGCCAGGCTGCCGGACAGGTCCGCGAACGAGGTGCCGTTGTACGAGTTGAGCTTCTTTCCGTCTCCGCCGATGAGCCAGACATTGTTGTTATACCAGATGGCGTTGATGCGGCTGTTGCCGTAGGAAACCAGACCCGGCGACAGGTTGGTCCAGGTGGAGCCGTTGTAGCGGTTGAGCTTGGCGCCCACTCCGCCGATCAGGTAGCTGCTGCCGTTGTAGTGGATCGCGCGCACCTGCCCGCCCCAGTTGACCAGTCCGGGCGGCTGAATAAACGAGTAGTTCGAGGGGAGCCGGACTTCGCCCAAGGTGGTGTCCCAGTTGGCCGTGGTTTGGCCCGCATCCTGATAGACGGAAGTATTGAAGGTTTCGACGAACGTGTCCGCCGCGGCCGGCCCGCAGGCGCAGGCCAGCGCCCCGGCCATCAGCAGACCCCGCACTGCGCCCTTTTTCAAGGACGTTCTCATAGATGAATCCCTCCGCCTTTTTCCCCTTTGCGGTCACACCCGGTGAATCCGCACGTGCTGAATCTGCACCTTAAGGTTTCGCCGGCAGCTCCGCCTGGAAAGTGACCTCCGTGTTCCGCGGCTGTTGGGCCGGATCCCCGGCGCGCGACGTCACCCGGTCGGGGGATACGCGGTAGGTCATGGTCAGATATTTGGCGACGGTCGCGGCCCGGTCCGCGGCCAGGGCCTTGCCGCCGGCAAAGCCGAGGATCACCAGCGTCAAATCCGGGTAGCGCTCGGCCAGGGCGCCGAACTGGTCCATGGCTTTTTTCGAGGCTTTGTCCACCGTGGCGGTGCCGGCCTTGAAGGTGATCCCGGGCAGGCGGCCGGACTTGATCCGGATTTCGATGAGATTCAGCGCGGTCTGGTATTTTTCCAGCCGTTCCTGTCGCTGATCCACGGCCGGCGCGGGCGCCTCGGCCGCGGGCTTGGCCTCCGCCGCGGGCTTGGC
>CAZQGO010000005.1:109697-124965 GCA_964593065.1 uncultured bacterium
CCACGGCCGGCGCGGGCGCCTCGGCCGCGGGCTTGGCCTCCGCCGCGGGCTTGGCTTCCGCCGCGGGCTGGGCCTCGGGCGCGGCGGGCGCCTCTTTGGCCTTGGCCGGCTCGGGTTTGGGGATCAGGGGCTTGATGGGCACGCCCGCCAAGGGCGCCGTCTTGGGCGCCGAGACGACGTTCCCGCCGGGGAAGAATCCCAGGGTGAGCGAGGCGCGGTGCGTCATGCCCAGCTCGCCGTAGGGCACGAAGGCATAATCCACCTGGTATTTGATGGCGCCGGCCAAGATGGCGAACCCCGCCCCCGCCGTCAGACCGGCGAGGGAATCCAAGTCCTTGATTTCCGGGCCGATTTTGTAGCCCACGCGCACGGCGAATTCGGTGTTGGGGGAGATGTGCGCATATTCCCCGCCCAGGCTGACCTTGAGATCATTGTCCACGGGAATGAGCACGTCGGCCGCAAAGGTCGCGCGGCCGAAGGGCGAGAACACTTCCTGGGCCACGTACCCCGCACCCAGCCGGAAATTGATGGGCATCATCTGGTCGCTCGTCATGCCCAGGTTCTGCGCCACGAACCCGAAACGCAGCCCCCGGTCGCGCGTGGCGGACTCGCCGGCCACGCCCGCCGGATTTTGAATTTCCTCGGTCTGGCGCCAGATGGCGCCGAGGTCCAAACCGCCGCCCAAAATGCTCGCGTCCGCGAAATTTTCGCTGACCACGCGCAGCGAGGCCCCGACCAGGACGTTTTTCACGAACTCGCTGTCCCCGGGAAACAGCCGGGCGAGCTTCTGGGCATAGGTGCCGATGAAGGCCACGTTCAAGGCCGAAACTTCTTCGCCCGTGCCCGCGTAATTTCCGTACTGGTCCTCCAAGGTGCTGTCGATGCTGCCGGTGTGCAGGACCGCGATGCCGCCGCCCAGGGCGCCCGCGGGCCCCAGCGGCGTTCCATAGGCCAGATATTCGGTGCCGATTTCCTCGAACCAGAAACTGTGGATGAAACTGGCGGTGGGAGAGGCCAGCTGCACCAAGCCGGCGGGATTCCAATACAGGGTGTCCAGACCGTCTCCCAAGGCGATGTAGGTTTCCCCCATGGCCACCGGGCGCACGCCTTGGCCGGCTTTGAGGAAATTGGCGTTGGTGGTTCCCGGTCCTCCGCCCCAAATATTTCCATTGAACATGAAAAGGCATACCAAGGATATCAGGATGCGTTTCATGACGGCCTCACCTCGTATAATAATATGGAAATATTCTCAACCAGAGGTTTACGCCAATAATTATACACACAATTTACATAAAAATCCTACAAAAAAATTACTATTTTATTATTCCAATAAATTATTTATTGCAACATTAATAATGCAAACTCAAAACACTGTCATGAATATTATTTTTACCAATCAAGCCAAGGAAAATGCGTGAAATCCGATCCCCGCTCGCGAGAGGTTCGAACCTCCCGCCTCCGTCCGGGGGATGGTTGCCGATGGACAAAGAAAGGTCGCTGGAGGGTGGTGCAAAGGTGGGGCAAAGGCTGGAGGGATCGTTCCGGACATATCCGCGCCGCTCGCCGGTGGACGGCAGGCGCCGGGAATATCGCTCCCGCATGAAGACCTCCGCAGGCTGGCTGGAAACGAATAGGGCCGAACGGCCCGGCTGCAAAAAGCGAAAGTGATTTTCTAAATCTGGAAAAAACTGTCCACCTTTTTCGCGGCTTCCTTGATGGCGCTCACTTCCTTCTGGATTTTCTCCTTGTTCCCTTTCGGCAACTCGGCTTCGATCTGGCTCGCGGAAGCCCGCACGTCCTCCAGGAGCAGGCGGTCCTGCCGGACCACGCTGCGGAGCTTTTCAGTCATGTCGTTGAAGGCGCCCTCCAGTTCCCGGAGCTCGTCGCCTTTGCGCAAATTGACCATGATCTTCAGGTTGCCCTTGAGGACTTCCTGGGTGCAGGCCACGAAGCGGAACAGGGGCCCGGCGACCTTGTGCGACAGGTAGACGCCCACCGTGATGTTGCACAAGGTGAGGAAAATGATGATTGCGAGGACCACGCGGTAGATGAAATACAGGTTGGCGCCGGGGATTTCCGGCTTGGGCTGGGAGAAGACGTACAACACCGCCAGTCCGACGATGACCATTTCGATGAACATCGTGAAGATCAGAATCAGGGAGTACTTGAATTGCAGATCCATATTGATATAGATCTGCTTGCGTTTGAACTTGGGCGCCTGTGACGGCGGCGCAGCCTGCTCTGGCTTATTCACTCCCGCACCCCCTTTGAATGGTCAGTCTGCGCACTTTGAATTTCCCCGCAAAATCAAGCCAAGCTTAGCATCGCCCCTCCGGCATGTCAACGGGAATAGCGCCGGGAAGCTATTCCACCAGCTCCACGGGCGAAACGCCCAGGGGCAGGATGCTCTGGATGTTGACGAACGCGTCCGGGGCCGTCCGGACCTCGCCGGCCGCGTCTTCCACGGAGAACACGACGCGGTAGCGCCCGTCGGGCATCGGATTGGTGCTGTCCATCAGTCCGTCCCACACGATATGGGTGGGCGGGAAACCCTCCCCGGAATACTTCTTGACCAGGGCGTTGGCCTCGTTGTGGATCTCCAGGCTCCAGAGCCGGACCTCGAATTTGGTCTGGCAGTGGATCTTCAGCACCGAGACCTTGTTGATGCCGACCGGCGAGAAGGTCTCGGGTTCGGGGACCACCTCCAGCACGAAGCCGCCGAAATAATAGGACAGGGCGATCTTATGCATCATCTCCACGGTCTGCAGCCCCAGGGCGTAATCCAGCTGGAAACCGCTGTAGCGGTAGCCGGCGCCGAGGCTGATCTCGGTGTCGTCGATGCCGGCCCGCAGGAAGAGGTCGCGCATGGGCGTCACTTCCATACCGAAGCGCGGCTTGATGGCGTCCTGCTCCATGTTCTTGGCCACGTCGAAATCGGCGCGCAGCTGCCCGTCCAGCAGCTTGGCCGCCGCGCCGAAGGTCATTTCCATGGGGTAGCGCTCGGTCTCGCTTTGCAGTTTGATGGCGGGCGCCACCAGGTTCTTGAACACTAAGCCCAGGTTGAGCAGCGGCCAGGGGCGGTACATCAGTCCCACGTCCAGGCCGAAGCCCGTGCCCGAGAGGCTGGCCATGGACTGGTTGACCAGCTTGAGCGTGCCGCCGGCCGCCAGGGTGGGGGTGACGTCCGTGCCGAAGCCCAGGAGCGCGCCCAGCTGCTGGTTGGAAAAATCCCCGGTCGGATCGCTGTACGTGTCCCGGCCCTCGGCCGAACCCTGGCTGAGATAAACCAGGCCCACGCCCAGGGTGCCGATGTAGGGGAAGATGTGCGCGTACCCGACGTATTCGTAGCTGTTCTGGTCGATCAGGCTCACATGCTGCAGGATGGCCTGGTTCTGGGCGATGCCGGACAGGCCGCCGGGATTCCAATACACGGCCGTGGCGTCGTCCGCCAAGCCGACGAACGCGCGTCCCAGCCCCAGGGCCCGCGCCCCCGCGCCGTAGTTGAGAAACGCGCCCGGCAACCCGGCGTCGCCTTCGGCGTGCACGCCGCGCGGCAGGACCAGCGCCGCGCACAACAGCACCAGCCAGCATGACAGTCCGCGTCGCGCACTCTGCAACGGCTTCCTCATTTCAACACCCCCACACGGCGTTTGAATTCCTGACGCTTATCCCCGCGGGCCATGATCTTGACCAGGTAGATGCCGTTGCCGACCACGCGGCCTTCCTGATTGCGCCCGTCCCAGGTCCAGGCCGCGCCCCCGGTCTGGGTGGCGCTGCGGGCGACCGGGTCGGCGGAATCCTTGGCGAAGTCCCGCGACAGCACGACCCGGCCGAAGGGGTCGTAGATGCGGATTTCCACGTCGCTGTCGCTTTCCAGGTAATAGTTGACGGACGTGCTCTGGTTGCGGGCCGGGTTGAACGGATTGGGATAATTGAGGATTGCGCCCGCGGCCGGCGGAGCCACGGAGACCTTCACGTTGATGAGATTTTCGGCGTAGACCTGGCCCGACCAGGTATTGACCGCGCGCACGCGGATTTGGGCCAGCTCGTTGATGTACCCGCCCGTGAAGGTGCTGGCCGCGTAGCCGGCGCTGTCCGTGGCGGTCTCGGTGAGCGAGAGATAGCCGTTGCCGACCACCTGTTCGAAGGCCACGGCGAAGGGATAGAGCGCGCTGTAGGTGGGGTTGCCGTAGGCGTCCAGGGCCAGGGCCGTGATCTGGGCCGCATGCCGGGTCTGAATCTCGCTGGGGGAAACCGCGAGCTGCAGGGCCGCGGGCAGGTTGGGATTCACGGTGATGGGCATGGTGGGCACGCTGGTCACCACCACGCTCGAACCCGAGGCCTTGTCCGCGCGCAGCAGGATCGAACCGGCGTGATCGTACGTGAACCAGCCGAAGTACGTGCCCGCGGGATTCGGGGGGCCGAGCGTGACCTGCTCGGTGGGCTGCCAGGTGCCCGGGGCCGGCGTGGTGCTGCCGGTGATGAAGCGCTTGAGCTCCAGGCGGTCGCCGTTGGCCGCGCTGATGCCCGGGTAGGGGTTGGAGGAATCCGTGGACACGGTGACGGTCAGGGGAAAGGGAATGCCGGCGGTCAGGGTCAGGGCCGACACCACGTGGGAATAGGCCTGGCTGGCGTCATACACGGTGACGTAGCGGCTGGCGGCATACGGTTGGGTGCTGGTCAGGGTGATGCCGCCGCTGATGCTGAAATTGACGGAAAAGTTGGCATGCCCGTCGCTCGTGACGATGCTGCCGCTGGGAGCAACGGAGCCGGCGGGATTGATCAAATCAATCGTGCCCGGCCAGGTTTTGTTCCAGTTCCAGTACTGGTCCACCACGTACACCGTGACCGGGTGGTCGGTGCCCTGGATCAAGTCCACGGTCGAGGGATTCACCCCGGGGCTCAAGCCCGGGGTGTAGGCCTGCCCGGGCACCACGATCAGGGAATCCACCACCGGGCCGGCGACGATCTGGGTGGCGATGCTGCCGGTGGTTCCGCCCTGCCCCGTGCAGGTGATGGTCACGCTGTCCGCGGCGGTTTTGATCTGGATCGAACCGATCCACTGGGTGGCCGAAGAGGCGGTGACGTACTGGAAAAAGCCGGAAGCCGTGGGCGAGTAGGTGCCGGGGCCCGTGGACACCGTGAAGGTGACGGAGCCGAAGTAGTCGTTGGAGGGCGTGCCGCCGTTGAAGGGCGTGATGGTCAGGCTGATGTAGCTGCCGGCAATGGTGGGCGGGTTGTCCCGCTCGATGACGAAATGCGTCACCGCGGCCTGAGCCGACGCCGCGGCGGCCAGCCATGCCAGGCACAAAAAGCTCCCAAGCAACCGTTTCAAATGACTCACCCCTTATCGGCTAAGAGCTTTTAGGGGAACCGCAGGTTCCCCTAACGCGGACGCCGATGCGTCCGGCTTCCCTGCCTACTTCCGTCGAGGGCTTCACCGCCACCGAACCCCCCGCCTCATGCTTCGCATGAGTCCAAAGGTAATTTTCAAATATTATAATGGCAAGCAATTAAATAACAAAGAAAAATCTTGTCCTGCCCCGAGAACCCGGGGCCGGCGCGGCGGGCGCCGGCCGTCAGCGCGGGCGGCGCGGGCGCGGTTTTTCCGCCGGGAGCGGAAAATGCCGCCGCACATATTTTTCCTCGCCGCTCCGGTCGGATACTTTCCCGTCCCAGCGGGCCGCCCGCAGGGCGGAGAGCATGCGCTCGTAGCCCGGGCCGGGCGCGTATCCCATTTGTTTCAGATCCCGCCCGGTCAGCGCGGTCCGCACGCGGTCCCGGCGCGCGAGATAATCGCGCACCCCGCGCGCGGCGGCGCGGTTTTTCAGTCTGGCCGCGGTCCAGAGCAGCGCCTCCGCGGGCAGGGGCCGCAACAGGACCGCGAGCCGGGAGGCCCGGAGGGCTTTCCCGGTCTCCAGGCGCTTCAGCGCGGCCCGCCCCGCCGCGTTCTGGACGCGCAGGACCTCGCGCGCCCGGCGCGCCAGGGGAAAGCGGCGGCTGAATTCCCCGGCCTCCCCGCGGGTCAGGCCGTCCAGCAGCGCGAGCAGGCGCGCCAAGACCCGGTCCGCGGGCGGCTGCAGAAACGGCGCCGCGAAATCGAGCTCGGCCTGCAGGCGCTCGCAGCAAGAGGCGCGGAGCGCGCCGCGCTGCAGGGCCGGGTGAATCCCCGCCAGCGCCCGGAAATCCGCCAGGCGGCGCAGAACCGCGGCGGGCCGTTCCTCCTCCAGGACGCGCAGGAGTTCGGCCAGGACGCGGGCGGGCGTCAAGCGCTCCACCCCACCCGCGCGTACGGCCGCGCGCAGCCGGCGCTCGGTGTGCGGCTCGAGGCGGAAGCGGAAGCGCTGCTCGTAGCGCGCGGCCCGGAAAATCCGGGTGGGATCGTCGTCGAAGCTGGCCGGATGCAAAATCCGGATCAGGCCCGCGGCCAGGTCCCCCCGGCCGCCGGCGACATCCACCAGCCGGCCGAAATCCCCGGCATTGATCCGCAGCGCCATGGCGTTGAGCGTGAAGTCCCGCCGCAGCAGATCTTCCCGCAGCCCGGCCGGCCGGACCCGCGGCAGGGCCGCGGGCTGGGCGTAGGTCTCGGCCCGGGCCATGGCCACGTCCAGGCGCAGTCCGTCGGGGAGCGCGATCCGCGCCGTGTGAAACCGCTCGTGAGCGCGGACCCGGCCCTGCAGGCGGGCCGCCACCTCGCCGGCGTATTTCCGGGCGTCGCCCTCCACCACCACATCGAGATCGTGCTGGCCCGTTCCCAGGAGCAGGTCCCGCACCGGGCCGCCGACCAGGGCCGCGCGCAGGCCCAGGCGGTCCGCCGCTTCCCCGGCCGCGCGCACCAGCTCCAGCTGCCGCCGCGGCAGGCGTTCGCGCAGCAGGCCGGCGAGATTCTCCGGCGGCTCGGCGCCGGGAAGCGGGGCGTTGGTCAGCACCACGGAAACCTCGATTTGTCTTTCGGGAATGGACCAGTAGGCGCGCAGCAGGCGGTCCTTTTCCCCGGGGGAAACCCGCCGGAAGCCGTTGTGCTCGTAGAAGCGGACGGCCCAGGCGGCGTCCGCCCAGGTCCCGATGAGCACCGTGCCGGGAGTCTCGGCCAGGAGATAGGCGAGCAGCGCGCGGCCGATGCCCTGCCGGCGCCGGGCCGTCTTCACGTACGCGTGCCGGATCAGGGTCGCGTCCCGCACCCGCTGCCGGCCCATGACCCCCAGCAGTTCGCCCTGCTCCTCGTAGCCCCAGAATTCCACGCCGGCGCGGATTTCGCGGCGCAGTTCCTCTTGGGACATGTAGGGCTCGTGCCAGCGGTCCGGGGGGATCACGCCCCGGTAGGCCCGCGCCGCGTCGTTGATGATGGCGTGCACGCTGTGAAAGTCTTGCTCCCGGATCCGTCGGATCATGCCGGCCCCGTTTCCGCCGCGCCCGGTAAAACTAGGCGCGGGGATGGAATTTTTTATGCACCTCGCGCAGGTAGCCGCGGTCCACGTGCGTGTAAATCTGGGTGGTGGAGATGTCCGAATGCCCCAGCATTTCCTGGACGCTGCGCAGGTCCGCGCCCCCGGCCAGCAGGTGCGTGGCGAAGGAATGCCGCAGCGTGTGGGGCGAAATCTTCTTGCCGATGCCGGCCCGGCGCGCGTAGCGGCGCACGAGTTTCCAGAAGCCGACGCGCGAAAATCCCCGCCGGCCGCGGGACAGGAACAGGGGCAGCCTGGCGTCCTCCCGGCGGCGTTCGCGCAGGTAGCGCCGGGTGATGGCCAGGGCGGTCCGGCCGACGGGGACCACGCGTTCCTTGCGCCCTTTGCCCCGCACGCGCAGATAGCCCTCCTGCCAGTGGATCTGCTCCGCCGTCAGGGTCACGAGTTCGGTGACGCGCAGGCCCGTGGCGTAGAGCAGCTCCAGCATGGCGCGGTCGCGCAGGCCGTTGCGGGCCTCCAAATCCGGCGCCCGCAGCAGGCGGTTCACCTCCTCGGGCGAGAGCACGTCGGGCAGCTTTTTCCAGACGCGGAAGGATTCGAAGTCCTCGGTGGGGTCCTCCGCGCTCACGCCTTCGCGCTTCAAGAAGCGGTACAGCGAACGCAGCGACACCAGCATGCGCAGCACGCTGGCCGAGGCGCGCGCCTGCTGCTGCAGGCTTTCCAGGAAACGCTGGATGACCTCGCGGCGCGGCGGCCGGGCGGGCGTGAAGGCGATGCGGCGCCCGCGCAGGTAATCCAGGTACTGGCGGAGGTCGCTCTGGTACGCCTCCAGGGTCTTGGGCGCCAGGCCTTTTTCGGCCGACAGGAAGTTCAAGAAATCCAGCAGCCAGGCCGGTCGGGGTTCCCGCTTTGTGTCCCGGCCGGGGTTCACGGCACGGCCTCTTGCCGCGTGAAATAGTGCAGCCAGCGGCCGGGCAGGATTTCCGCTTGCGCGGGCGCGTAGTCCCGGCTGCGCGCGTCCGCGCGCCACTGCCGTTCCACGGCGCCCGGGCCGTTCGCGGAATCGGGCTCTTGCCCGGGCGGATCAAGGTGCTCGTCCAAGATCACGAGCCCGGGCCGCCTGGCCAGGACGGCGCCGACATTCACGCGCTGGTGGCCCGGCCAGTTTTCTTGGATCCAGCTTCCGCGCCGCGCGGCCTCCCGGTCCGCCAAGCCGTAAAAATCCACGGCCCGCAGCCCGGAATAATATGGAATGATGCCCGCGGGCTTCACGGCCAGCAGGGTGGACGGCGGGAAATTCCGGCCCAGCCACCGGCCCACGGCCGCGCGGTCCTGTTCCTCCAAGGCCCAGGAGGCGGCGCGCGCGCGGTCCGGGCCGGTAAAGGACGGCAGCAGCACGGCCAAGGCCAGGAAGACCGTCACCACGGCGGCCACGGCCCGGGACCAGGCCGCGGGCAACCCGCGGAAGATCCGGACCCAGGCGCGCTGCAGGGCGGCCAGCCCGAAGGCGGCCAGGAGGCAAAAGAGCGGCCAGCCCGGGCTCAGGAAGCGGGCGTAGGGCATGAAATCCCCGCCCGCAGCCGCCACCCACAGGGTCTGTCCCAGCAGCAGCGTTGCCAGGAATCCCGCCCGCAGCCGGAGTTCCCCGGCTCCGAGCAGCGGCAGCAAAAACGGCACGAAGTAAAGCAGGCGGTAGGTGGCGGCGAAATGGCGCACATAGTTCCACCCCTGCCGCAGGTTCTCCGGGCCGTTGATTTTGGCGTAAAACGCATTGGGCAGCAGGGTGTGATACAGCCCGGCCTGCAGGAGCCAGCCCGGAAGAACCGTCAGCGCGTAGCCCGCGGCCAGCAGGCCCCACTCCCGCCAGCGCCCGGGCCGCCGCGCCAGGACGAAACCCCAGGCGAGCAGCCACAGCCAGTTCCCCAGCGGGCGCGTCAGCGCCGCCAGGCCGAAGCCCACGCCCGCGGCCAGCAGGGCCGCCGGGTTGGGCGCCTCCAGGTGGACCAGCACCAGCAGCGCCGCGGCCAGCAGCCACAGGCCGAACACGGAGGTTTCCAGGCCGGAGAGCGGCCAGGCCGCCCAGGCGCCGGAGGCCAGGCACAACAGGGCCGCGGCCACCCCGGTGAAACGCTCGCCCCGGCTCCAGGCATAGGCGAACAGCAGCAGGGGCGCGGCCAGACCCGCCGCGCCGCCGAGCAGCTGCGCGCACGCCGGCAGCCCCAGGCCGGAAAGCTTGTGCGCACCGGCCAGGAGGGTGAGCCACAGCCAGCTCGTGGCCACGGGCTGCAATTCCCCGGGGTTGTACACGGGCAGCCCGGTGCGGGCCCAGTTCCCGGCCACCCGGAAGGCGATGAAGGCGTCGTCCCACAGCGTGGGAAACAGCAGCAGGTGGGCCAGGCCCAAGGCCGCCAAGGCCGCGGCCCACAGGCCCGCGCGGGCCAAGGGCGCCGGACCGGTGCCGGGGGCAGGAGGGGTGCGTTCCGCGAGCATGGGATAATGATAACTTGGCGGGAATCGGCGCACAATCAAAAAGAAACTTGAAACCGGGACCGCGGGGGCGGGAAATTATTTGCGGAAGAAAACCAGATACATAATCAGGATCAACAGCGCCAGGGTACCGAGGCCGGAAATGATTCTGGACCAGGCCTCGGCCCGGAGCCAGAAATCATGCCGTTTCTGCGGAGTGCGCGCGGGCATGGCGGATGGGCTCCTGGAACGGCCGGTTCGGGGTTATTTGCGCTTGCGCACGTTCAAATAAATGATGAAGGCCACGATGGCCAGCACCGCGATGCCGGAGAAGATTTTGTAGACCGCCTCGGCGTAGGCACCCATGACGTCCGTCCTTTCTAGGGCCGGGCCGCGCCCCGGGCCCGCACCAGTTTCAGCAGGCGGCCCAAAAAGCCGGTGACTTCGCGGGTGTTGCGGAGAAAATATTCCGCCTGCGTGGGCTGCCGCCGCCCCACGGCGATGGTCAAGCCGTGGGAATTCAAGGCGCGGAAAGCGTCCTCGTCGGTCACGTCGTCCCCGATGAAAACCGGCAGCGCCCCGCGGCGCGAAAAAGCCGGGCTGCGCAGCAGCCGCTTGACGATCTTGCCCTTGTCCCACTTCACGGGCGGCCGGATCTCGAACACTTTTTTCCCGGCGGTGATCCGGATTTCCCGCCGTTCCCGCGACGGCCCGGCCACTTCCTCCAGAATCTCCCGCAGCCGCGGCAGGTCCTGCGGGCGCGCCTGGCGGTAATGCACGCTCAAGGTCACGCCCTTGTCCTCGAGGCGCACGCCGCGCAGGCCGCGCAGGCGCGGCGCCAGGCGGCGCTTCAGGTTGCGGAGCAGCGCGCGCGTGCGCGGCGGAACCAGGCGGCCCAGATGCAGGTCCGCGCCCTCCAGCTCGTAGCCGTGGTTGCCGGAGTAGACCAGGCCGCGGAGGCCCACCAGGCCTTTCAAGTCCGCCAGCGCCCGGCCGGAGATGATGGCCACGCGGCAGCCCGGCGCGTCCCGCAAGGCTTGCAGGAGCTCGCGGTTGCGCCCCGGCAGCCGGGCCAGCTCCGGCGTGGCCACGATGGGCGTCAAGGTGCCGTCGTAATCCAGAAACAAATTCACCGGCCGGGCGGCGAGCTCGCGGCGCAGGCGCCGCCAGCCCGGGCCGGCATACAGGGGCTTAGCCATGCGCAACCGGTCCTGCGCTCGCTTCCGGGCGGCGCGTCATTTCGCCCGCCGGAGGTAGCGGAAATATTCCGAGTCCGTGGATAAGAACAGCACGCTGTCCTCGGTGATGGTCGAGTCGTAGGATTCCACGGTCTTCAGGAACTGGTAGAAGTCCCGGCCCGGGTTGTAGGCGTCGGCGTAGATGCGCGTGACCTTGGCGTCGGCCACGCCCTGGATCTCCTGCGCCTTGCGGTAGGCCTCGGACTTGATCCGCCGCAATTCCTTGGTCATCTTGCCCAGGATTTCGGCCTTCTTGCCCTTGCCCTCGGAGCGGAACTTCTCGGCGATGCGCTTGCGCTCGGAGATCATGCGCTCGAAAACCTTGCGCTGCACGCTTTCCTCGTAGTTGATGCGCTTGATCTTGACGTCCACCAGGGTGATGCCGTACTGCGGCACGATGGCCGCGGCGGCGGCGAAGATCTCCTTGGTCAGCGCCTCGCGGCCGAATTGGATGGTGTCCAGCTTGATCCTCTCCCCCAGGTCGAACTCGTCGTTCTCCGCGGTCAGGATGTCGTTGGAGTTGCGCACCACCTCCACCAGCAGGTGATTGGAAATGACGTTGCGCGTGTCGCCGTCGATGACGTCGTCCAAGCGCGCGTGCGCGCCGGTTTCGTTGCGCACGGTCTGGTAGAATTTCAGGGCGTCGGAAATGCGCCAGCGCGCCGTCACGTCGGTCAGAATGTATTTCTTGTCCTTGGTGGGGATCTGGTTGGGATCCCCGTCCCATTCCAGGATGCGGCGGTCGAAGTACTTCACCTCCTGGATGAAGGGGGTCTTGAAATGCAGGCCGGCTTTCACGACGGGGTTGCCCACGGGCTTGCCGAACTGGATGATGAGGGCCTGGTTGTACTCGGTGGTGACGAAGGTGCACAGCTTGAAGGCGATCAGGGCCACGAGGGCCAGGATGAGGATGCCCCAGGTCTTCATTGCGCACCTCCCGCCGCCGCGGCCGGGGCCGAAGCCGGCGCCGGCCGCTCCTTGAGGTTCAACAGGGGCAGCAGGGTCTTGGCCGCCGGGTCCATGATGTAGACCTGCTTGGGACGCTTGAGCACTTCCTCCATCTTTTCCAGGTACAGCCGCGTGCGGGTCACCGCCGGCGCCTGCACGTAGGCGCGGAACAGGGCGCGGAAGCGCTTGGCTTCCCCGTCGGCCTTGTTGATCCGCTCCAGGGCGTAGCCTTCGGCCACCTGGATGGTCTGGTCGGCCTTCCCCTTCTCCTCGGGGATGGCCTGGTTGTAGGCCTCCCAGGCCTCGTTGACCATTTTTTCCTGCTCCTGCTTGGCGGCGTTGACCTCGTTGAAGGAGTCCTTGACCGTCTCCGGCGGGTTCACGTCCTGCAGGATGACGTTGGTGACCGTGACGCCCATGCCGTAGAGGTCGAAGGTCTCCTGCATCTTGACCTTGACCTGGTCGGCGATGGCCACGCGTTCGGTGGTCAGCACGTCGCTTACGCTGCGGTCGCCCACCACCAGGCGCATGATGGCCTCGGACACGTCCCGCAGGTTCTTGTTCACGTTGCGCACGTGGAACAGGAATTTGTAGGGATCGTTGACCTTGTACTGCAGGATCCACTCCACGTCGGCCACGTTCAGGTCGCCCGTGAGCATGAGGGACTCGTCGTTGTATTCGGCGTTCTCGTAGCGGGTGACCACGCCCGCCTGGGAGGTGCGGAAGCCGAACTCCTCCTTGCGGATGGTCGTCAGCTGCACCTTGTACAGCTTGTCGATGCCGAAGGGCAGCTTGAAGTGCAGGCCCGGCCCGGTGGTGTCGAGGTAGCGGCCGAAGCGCAGGATCACGCCGGCCTCCTCCGGATCGATGGTGTAGATGGACGAAAAACCGGCCGCCAGCAGCAACAGCGCCAGCACGACTATCGCGGCCTGTCCCCCGCTTTTCACCCCGGACAGGTTCTTGAGCTTGTCCCCGACCTTGCGTACGTCGTCCTTGAATTCAGAAAATTCATTCGGCATGCAGATCCCCCCTTGGTCCGGGCGCAGGACGCGCGGCCCGGCGTGTTAAGATTATCAATTTTTCCCGTGGTGTCAAGCGAAACCGGGCCCCGCCGCTGGCGGCGGACCCGCAGGGATCAAAAGTACAGCTTGGCGGCCATGAAAAACAGGTTGGGATACAAGCCGAATTCCGATTGGGTACGCAGCCCCGGAATGCCGCTCGCCGGGTCCGAGCGCGCCGGGCGCCCCCAGGCGAGGAAGGCGCCGGCCTCCCAGGTCACGTTGTCCGCGAAGCTGTAGTCCAAGACCGGGCTGAAAAAGGCCGAGTTGTCCGCAAGATTGTAGAGCACCTGCAGGGCCGCGGACAGCAGGGGCGAGGCCTGCCAGGTGAGGCCCGGGCACAGGTAATGGCGCCCGAGGAGAAAATCCGCGCCTTGCGCGTAGGCCGTGCGCGCGCCCAGCGCGGGGTAATCGCGCGGGAAGGCCGCGCCCGCGCCGTTGTAGTGGTATTCCAGGTAGGCGTACCAGTCGCCCGCGAAACTGTAGTCCGCCCCCACGGACGCGCGCGCGTAGTCCTCCTCGGGGTTCCGGCGCTCCAGGGCCCCGGCAAAGGTATAGGCGGCCTCCAGCCAGACGCTGGCTCCTCCCAGCGACCGCGCCAGGTCCAGGCCGGCCAGCACCTGCTCCCGGAAGGCCAGCAGGAGAAAGGTGACGTCCGTCTCTCCCCAGTAAAAACGGGGTTTCAAAAAGGCGGCGCTGTCCTGCCGGCGGCCGTCGCGCCCGGCCACCCAGCCCGCGCCGATCTCGCCCATGGGCCCGTACGGCAGGCGGACCTGCAGTGCGTCCACGCCCGCGCGCTCCTCCTTGTCCAGGCTCTGGAAGCTGAAGGGCGCCAGCACGTCGGTGGGATTGATCACGTGCGCGGAGCCGAAGGCCACGGGCTGCCGCCCCAGGAGAATGTCGCCGAAGTCCGGCGAATAGGTCAGGAGCAGGCGGTCCAGGTTCTGCGCCACCGTGAAATTGTCCGCGGGCCTGCCCGGGGCGGGATAGAGGCGGGCGTCCAAGTCCGCGATGCGGTAGGCGTTCGCGGCGGACTGCGGCCACCAGCCGGCCGTGCCGGAGGCGTCTCCGGCCTGGGGCGTGAGCTCGTAGGCCGCGGCCAGGGACAGGCCCTCGGCCAGGGGGCCCCTGAACGCGAGGCGGAGGCTGTTCAGGACCAGGGCCTGGGCGGGCTGGCCCGCGGAACCCGGGACTCCGGTCACCTCCGGGGCGTTCCAGGCCGTGAAGAAATCCTTGTAGTAGCCGTGCAGGGACCAGCCGGATTCGTCCTGGGCCGCGGCCGGGGCCGCCGCCGCGCACGCCAGAAACAAGGCCGCGAGCAGCCGGCCCGCGCCGCGCGCGCGGGGCATTTCAGCCGGCGCGGACTTCATCGCTGTCGATGCGCCCGTCCTTGAGCACGATCAGGCGCCTGGCGCGTTCCATGATCTTCACGTCGTGCGTGGAAAAGACGAAGGTCATGCGCCGCTTCTCGTTGAGCTCGCGCATCATGTCCAGCAGGGCCGAGCCCGTGGCCGAATCCAGGTTGGCCGTGGGTTCGTCGGCCAAGATGATGTCCGGCTCCGAGACCATGGCGCGGGCCACGGCCACGCGCTGCTGCTGGCCGCCGGACAGCTGGGAGGGCCGCCGGTCCTCCATGCCCTGCAACCCCACTTCCTGCAGGATGGAGGCCACGCGGCGGTCGCGCTCGGCGGGCGGCACGCCCTGCAGGAGCATGATGTACTCGATGTTCTCGCGCGCGGACAGGACCGGGATCAGGTTGTAGGACTGGAAGATGAAGCCGATGTGGTCGCGCCGGAAGTCCGAGAGCTCGCCGCCGCTCATGCCCGTGATGTCGCGGCCGTCTAAAAACACGCGGCCCGAGGTGGGCGTATCCAGGCCGCTGACCAAGTTGAGCAAGGAGGTTTTGCCCGAGCCCGAGGGGCCGGCCACGGCCGTGAATTCCCCGCGCCGGATGGTCAAGGTCACGCCCTGCAGGGCGTGGACCGCGACCTCGCCGCTGCGGTAGGTCTTGGTGATGCCTTCCACCTTGATGACTTCCTGGGTTTTTTCCGCCGCCGGGGCGACAGGTTGCGTCATGGTCGTCTCCTTCAAGCTTCGTTTCACCCTCCCCTCGCCCCCTCCCCTCAAGGGAGGGGGGGATTGTTTCCCCTGT
>CAZQGO010000005.1:125065-130726 GCA_964593065.1 uncultured bacterium
TTTCACCCTCCCCTCGCCCCCTCCCCTCAAGGGAGGGGGGGATTGTTTCCCCTGTGCGGCGGAGGCGGATGTGTTTTTGTTCTCCCCGTCAAACCTCAGGCTTTTGGCTCCCCTCCCCCTCGAGGGGGGAGGGCGGCGGCTCCGTGCCGTTCCGCGGGCCGCCGGGAGAGGGTGGAATTGCCTCCCCGGCTCACATGCTCCGCTTCATGGCCTTGGCGGGCTTCAAGCGGGCCGCGTAAATGGCCGGGTAGAGTCCCACCACGGCCGTGAACAGGAACAGCCAGATGGGATACACCACGTACTGGTACAGCCGCATCACCGGGTAGAGCATGTCCTTGATGGTCACGCCGGAAAACTCCAGGCCGCGGTAGTCGATGCCCACCACCATGTAGATGCGCGTCAAGGCCCAGCCCAGCAGGATGCCGATGACGATGCTGATCAGGGCCAGGGAACAGGCCTCGAACAGGACCATGAAGGCCAGGCGCGCGGGCCGGGTCCCGACGGCGCGCATGACGCCGAACTCGAACATGCGCTCGTACAAGGACATGAACAGGGTGTTCATGATGCCGAAGGACACCACGCCGAAGAGGATCAGGGCCGTGATGAGCATGGCGAAGTTCGTCATGTCCGTGAAGGATTTCAAGTCCGGGAAAATCTTGCCCCAGCCCAGGGCCTCGTTGCCGTTTTGGGAGTATTTTTTCCAGAACGGCAGCTTCTCGTCCGTGGCCAGGCGCAGGTCCGTGAAATCCAGGGCGATTTCGTGTACGCCGTCTCCCAAGGCCAGCAGCTGCTGGGCCTTGCCCAGGTGCACGAAGGCCACGCTGTCGTCCAGGGTCCGCTCCGAGAACTTGAAGATGCCCCCGACCCGGAACATCTCCTGGGAGAGGTCGCCGGTTCCGGCCTGCGCCACCGTGACCACCGCCCGGTCCCCGACGCTCAAGTCCAGGTTCTTGGCCAGCTGTTCGCCGACCAGGATCTCGTTGGGCGAGCCCGGCTCGAGGTAGCCGCCGGAGACGATGGACTGCTTCAGCTGGGACACGCCCGCCTCGCGCTCCGGGTCCACGCCGTAGAGCAGGATGGAGCTGACGTCCGCGGGCGAGGTGAGCATGCCGTAGCTCAGCACCCGCGGCGCGAAGGATTTCACCAGGGGCTCTTGGGCGAGCTCCTTCAGCACCCGGCCCGAGCCGGCGATGGTCAGCTCCACGTCCAGGGACTTGCGGAAGCCCCGGCGGTGGATCTGGGCCTCGCCGGGGAAGGTGGCCGTGGCGGTCTGCACCATGCTCTCCATCATGCCCAGCATGTAGGCGTCGCCGAAGATCAGGGCCGCCAGGCCCACGCCGATGGCCAGGCCCGAGAGCAGGGTGCGGCGCGTGTTGCGGAAGAGGTTGCGCCAGGCGAGTTTCAACAGCAGCCACATGGAGGATTCTCCTGCCTACAGGCGCATGGCCTGCACGGGTTTGATGCGCATGGCCCGGACCGCGGGGATGACGCTCACCAGCAGGGCCGTGAAAAAGGTGACCAACGCGGGCAGGGCGATGACGCGGAGGTTGATGGTGCCCTGCATGGTGGAAAGCATGATGCCGCCCATGTCGATGGCCTCGGGATAGGAGATGCCGTGGAGCGACATGTAGTGGTCCACGCCCAGGCTGATGAGGGTCCCCAGCACCACGGCCAGGACGGCCAGAAACGTGGTTTCCAGCAGGATCAGCTTGAACAGGGCGCCGGGCCGCGTGCCCAGGGCCTTGAGCACGCCGTACTCGCGCGTGCGCTCCAGGATGGACATGAGCACGGTGTTGAGCACGCCGATGGCCACGATGACGATGATGATGAGCAGGGACACCCACATGCCTTCCTTGTCGGCCATCATGGCGCGGTAGAAGGGCCGTTCGATCACTTCCCAGGGCTCCACTTCGAGCCGCGGGTCGTTCAGCACGCGGGCGATCTCCTTGGCCGCCCAGCGGGAGCGGCGGAAATCGTTCAGGGTGACGACCAGCTCGTGGTAGCGCCCGGGCAGGACCAGGAAGTCCTGGGCGGTCTGCAGCTGCAGGTAGCAGTTGCGGGCCTCGGCGGTGTTGATGCCGCCTTTCAAGACCGCCACGATCTTGAACAGGTCGTTGGCGATGGAGCCGTCCGCGCCCTGGGCGATGAGCACCAGCTCGTCGCCGGGCTTGGCGTTCAACACTTCCGCCAGGCCGCCGCCGATCATGGCCTCCTTGGCCGGCTCCGGGCCGAACATGCGGCCCTGGCCGATTTTCTCGCGGATGTGGGTGGTCTCGGGCTCGCGCACGGGGTCGATGCCCACGATGCGGGCCACGGTGGTCTTGCTGCCGATGAAGGTCAGGGCCGGCGAGAACACGCGCGGCGTCCAGGACTCGACGCCCTCAACCTCCATGACCTTGGCGCCGATGGCGTCCGCGTCCGTGAAGGTGTTGAAGAGCGTCGGTTTTTCCAGGTAGCCGGCGCGGTGGATCTGCACGTGCCCGGTGGAGGACAGGGTGAAGGCCTCGATGGCCTGGTCGTAGGTGCCGTCGGAAATGGAGATGGACAGGGAGAGCATGACGAAGCCGCCGATCATGGTCAGGCCGGTCAGCAGGGAGCGGCGCTTTTGCCGGAATACGTTGCGGAAGGCGATCTTGGCCAGCAGCATCGACAGGCTCCTTGGCTCCCCCTTCGGGAGGCGTTAAATCTTCTTTTGCAGGTTGCGCAGGGAAAAGGTTTCCGCGGGCACTCCCTGGTTGAACACGGCTTTCTGGTATTCGATCACGGTCACGTTGCCGGGCTTGTTCAGGGGCTTGAGCTCCATGATGGCGGGAATCAGGCGGCCGCCCAGCTCCTTGACGCCCTTGAAGTCAATGCGCCGCATCTTGTTCCCTTTCTCGTCGAAATATTCCTCGTACACGGGCATGTAGTCGGAGCGCCGCACCACGGAGAGGATCTTGCCCCAGACCGTGGCGGTCTGGGCCTTGGGCGTCAGCTCGATGTAGTAATACTCCGGCTTGGCGTCCGCCGGGGGCGCCAGGCGCGCGTGGTAATCGTGCAGGAGCGTGGTTTCCTTGACCAGGTCGTCGTTGGTGAAATCCGAGCCCATCCACGAGCTCATCATCATGGAGGGCGGGACTTTCATGACCTTGTCGATTTTCGGGAAGTAGTTCCACATTTCCTTGTCCACGCGCAGGGTGGCCACGCCGCGGTCCTTGGCCGGCTCCAGGATGCGGATGAAGGTTTTTTTCATGCCCTCGGACCAGACGTCCATGGTCAGGGTGCGCTGGTAGTTGGGATTGACGATGCGCATTTCCATGCGCGCGTAGCTGTTGTCCGCGCGGTAGAGTTTGTCCACCTTGTCCACGATGGCTTTGACTTCGGGCGGGGTTTCGGTCTGGGCGCCGGCTAAAGGGGCCAGCAGGCAGGCGAAAGCGGCGAGCGCGAGAATGATGCGGGACATGACGGCCTCCTCAAGATACATTGGGCCTATTCTAAAACCCGCCGGGGGAAAAAAACAAGGATAAATCTAAGGCCGGGCGCCCGGCGCCGGGTCCGGGAGCCTGCGAGGATATCAAAACGTCAGTACTTTGTCGCTTTCCTTGACGATCTCGTCCAGGTCCTTCAGGGTGGAAAGCGGGCACATTTCCGAGCCGCCCTGTTCCCGGCTTTGCAGGCAGGTCCCGCAGGCGAATATTTTGCCTCCGGATTTCAGGAACAGGTCGGCCTGCTCGTTGGTGTTGAATTTTTCCGTTGCGGCCTGCTGGTACTCGACGCCCTGGCCCATGAAAAACACTTTCACCTGGTCATTTTGCTTGAGGCAGTAGTTGGCGTAGCGCAGGGCGTTCCAGCAGGTTTCGGCATTATGGGTGGAGACGACGATGCCTATTTTCATTCCCAATCCCCCCTCGTTGCTGCGTTGGATAAACAGATCAACCGGGCGGCCCTAAACCGGCTCGCCCTGGTCCAAACGGTTGTTCCAGAGGAATTCCCGGGTCTCGGCCACGATCACGCCGCTCAGGAAAAACAGCGCCACGAGATTGGGCAGGGCCATGAGGGCATTCAAGGCGTCGGCCAGGTCCCAGACCAAGGGCACGGTGACCACCGCGCCCGTGAACACGGCCGCGACCCACAGCCAGCGGTAGGGGTGAATGGCGCGTTTGCCGAGCAGGTATTCCACGGCGCGCTCGCCGTAGTAGGACCAGCCCAGGATGGTGGAAAACACGAAGGTGAGCAGGCCGCCGGTCAGAACCACGGGCCCCACGACGGGGATCTGGTCGAACGCACCCCGGGTCAGGAGCGCGCCGTTTAGGCCCGCCAGGCCCGCCGGGTCGCGCAGCACGGAGCTGACTATGACCAGGCCCGTGAGGGCGCAGACCACCACCGTGTCCCAGAAGGTGCCGGTGGAGGAGACCAGCGCCTGGCGCACGGCATTGCGGGTCTTGGCCGCGGCGGCCACGATGGGGGCGGACCCCAGGCCGGATTCGTTTGAGAACAGGCCCCGGGCAATGCCGTAGCGCGCGACCATGAGGATGGAGGCGCCGGCGAACCCGCCCCCGGCCGCGCGCGGGGAAAAGGCGTCATGTAGAATAAGGGAGAAAGCCGGGCCGAGCAGGTCGCGGTTGAGCACGAGGATGATGACGCAGCCCGTGACGTAGAAGACGGTCATGAAGGGCACGATGGCCTCGCAGGCCCCGGCAATGAAGCGCACGCCGCCCAAAATGACCGCGGCCGTGAGCACGGCCATGACCAGCCCTGAGACCCAGGGCGCCACGCCCAGGGTCTCTTGCGCGAGCGTGGCCGCGGAGTTGGTCTGGACCATGTTGCCGATGCCGAAGGCCGCCGCGGCCGTGAACACGCAGAACAGCACTGCCAGCCACTTCATGCCCAGCCCGCGCTCCAGGGCGTACATGGGGCCGCCGAGCATGGTGCCGTCCGAGGTTTTGACGCGGTACTTGACGGCCAGCAGGGCCTCTGAATATTTCGTGGCCATGCCGAAGACGCCGGTGAGCCACATCCACAGCACGGCCCCGGGCCCGCCCAGGGCCACGGCCGTGGCCACGCCGACGATGTTGCCCGTGCCCACCGTGGCGGCTAAGGCCGTGACCAGAGAGCCGAACTGGCTCACGTCCCCCCGCCCTTCCTTATCTTTAGTAAACGCCAGGCGGATGGCCTTGAGGAGGTGGAGCTGCGGGAAGCGCAGGCGGACCGTCAGATACAGGTGCGTGCCGAACAGCAGCACCAGCATCGGCGGACCCCAGAGGAAGGAGTTGAGCTGGCTGATGAAGGAATGGAACGCCTGCATCCGTCACTTCCCTATTCTCTCATCTGTCATTCCTGTTTCTTTTTTCTTGTCATTCCTGCGAAAGCAGGAATCCAGGAACTTTACGATTGTCATTCCCGCAGTAATTAGCGGGAATCCAGGGATTTGCACATTTTATTTTGCCTAGGCTAGCATAAGTGGGAGGAGAGGGAAAGGGGATTGAGGGGGTATTTAGGTAGCATAGCCAATAAGAGGCGCTAATTGTAGAGGGATAGCATCACCGTATTCATTAAGCAACATTTAATACAAGATGATTACATTCTTGTTCATATATCCACCGCTCAGTTTTCGATGCTCCGGTACCAACATCTCCATACTTGGCATAAAGCTCATCTCTCAATTTAATAAGATTAGTTGGG
>CAZQGO010000006.1:0-96504 GCA_964593065.1 uncultured bacterium
GGGCGTGGCGACGAGGCTGATCGAGCGCAACACGACCATTCCCACCCGCAAGAGCCAGATCTTCTCCACGGCCTCGGACAACCAGCCCACCGTGTCCATCCGCGTGCTGCAGGGGGAGCGCGAGATGGCGGACGACAACCGCACGCTCGGCCGTTTCGACCTGACCGGCATCCCGCCGGCGCCGCGGGGCGTGCCGCAGGTCGAGGTGACGTTCGACATCGACGCCAACGGCATTGTCCACGTTTCGGCCAAGGATCTGGGGACGGGCCGCGAGCAGAAGATCACCATCACGGCCAGCTCGGGCTTGAACCAGGACGAGATCGACAAGATGATCAAGGAAGCCCAGGCCCATGAAAGCGAGGATCACTCCAAGCGGCACCAGGTGGAAGTCCGCAACCGCGCGGATTCCCTGGTCTACCAGACGGAAAAGATCCTGCAGGAACACGGCGAGAAAGTGGACGCCCAGGTCCGGGAGCAGGTGAAAAAGTCCGTCGAAGACGTGAAGAAGGCCCTGGAGAAGCAAGACACGGAAGCCATTGAGGCGGCCTGCGCCAAGGTGGAGAAAATGGCGCAGAAGCTGGGCGAAGCGGTGTACGCCAAGGCCAGCGCCGCCAAAAATTCCGGTGGCGAGCAGCAGGCTCCCGGCGGCGAGACGGAGACGAAATCCCCGGAGGAAGAGAACGTGGTGGACGCCGAGTTCAAGGCGGAAGACGGCGGGGGGAAGGACTCCTGACCGCAACCGGCAAGCTTCGCTTTTTTAGGCAGAACCACAGACCGCGGTCCCGCGCCCGGATGGAAAGTGGGGCGCCGCGGTCTTTTTGCTAGAGGTGCATGATGGCCGCCAAGCGTGATTATTACGAAGTCCTGGGAGTCCCCCGGAACGCCTCGGAGGACCAGATCAAACAGTCCTACCGCAACCTGGCGAAAAAGTACCATCCGGACGCCAATCCCGGGGACAAATCGGCCGAGGAGAGATTCAAGGAAGTCAACGAAGCCTACGAAGTCCTGCGCGACGCCCGCAAACGTTCCGCCTACGATCAGTTCGGGCACGCCGGCGTCAATGCCGGCGCCGGGGCGGGCGCCGCCGGCGGCTTCGCGGGCGGAGCGGACTTCGGAGACATGGGCGACATCTTCTCGGACATTTTCGAGGGTTTTTTCGGTTCCGGCGGCGGCACGCGCAGCGAGCGCAGGACCCAGACCCGCGTCCGCCGCGGTTCGGACCTGCGCTACGACCTGACCCTGTCCTTTTTGGAGAGCGCCCGCGGGAAGGATATCATGCTGGAAATCCCGCGCCTGGAGACTTGCGGCACCTGCCGGGGCACCGGCAGCAAGGGAGGGGCCGCGCCCAAAACCTGCGCCACCTGCCGCGGCACCGGCCAGGTCCGCATGAGCCAGGGATTTTTCTCCGTCATGCGCACCTGCCCGACCTGCGGCGGCGAGGGCACGGTGGTGGAGCAGCCCTGTCCCGCCTGCTACGGAGAGGGGCGGATTCGAACCGTCCGAAAAATTTCCGTCAAGGTTCCGCCGGGGGTCGAGACCGGCAGCCGCCTGAAGGTGGCGGGCGAAGGGGAGGCCGGGATCCACGGCGGGCCACGCGGCGATCTCTACGTTGTGATCCAGGTTGAAGCCCATCCGATCTTTTCTCGCGAAGACGACAATGTCCTCTGCGTCGTTCCCGTGCCCCTGACGGTTGCCGTCTTGGGAGGGGAGATTGAAATCCCCACCTTGGGCGGCATGGTGTCCATGAAGATTCCGGCCGGGTCGCAGACCGGAAAAGTCTTCCGCCTGCGCGGCAAGGGATTTCCCAATTTGCGGGGCTTGGGCACGGGCGACCAGCTCGTGACCGTGGAAGTGGAAACGCCCATGCGCCTGCAGGAAAAGCAGCGGCAGCTGATCCGGGAGTTCGCCCGCTTAGGCGGCGAGGAGAATTTCCCCCGGGTCAGGGAATATCTGGGCAAGATCAGGGCCTTGTTCCGGAGTTCGTGACCATGGGACGGTCCCGCTCCCTCCGCTGGCTCGTATGGCTGGCAGTTGGTTTGCTGGCGGGATGCATGAATCCGGACCTGTTGGATCAGGTCAGGCATAAAAACCAGGCCACGCCGTCCGCTGCGATGGCCGCCCTGCCGCCCGAGGAAGACGCGGCGGATATGACCCGCGTCCTGCAGCAGTCGCTGGCGGGCGTGGACGATTCGGCCCGCATCGTCTACGCGGCCATGATCGCGGGCAAGGCGGAGATCTTCAGCCTGCTGCCCGACGGCACGCGCAGCATTCAGTTGACCTCGGACCAGCGTTACAAATGCCGGCCCGCCTGGAGCCCGGATCACCGCCATATCGCGTTTTTCCGCTATCCGTCCGACCGTCCCGTCTCCGACGTGGCGTCCTTGATCATCATGGACGTCAACGGCGCCAACCAACGGGTCGTTATCCCGCGCCTGAAAATCGATCTCGACACCGCCCGCATCTCCTGGCGCCCGGACGGCAGCCGCGTATACGTCCAGGAGAAGGATTTCGGCTCCGTTCTCTTCGGGTACGATGTGTCCTCGGGGAAGCCGGTTGAAACCGTCCGGATCCCCAAGACCAGTTTTCTCACCTTGGCGTACAGCCTGTCGCCGGACCTGCAGACCATCGCCGGAGCCGGTCCCGATCCGAAGACCGGTGCACTCCACATCGGCACGGTGCGCCGCGACGGCAGCCTTGACACCGATTTAATGAAACCCTTTCGCACCGTGGCCTATCACGTCGGAACCGTGGTTTGGTCCTACGACGGGCAGCTGGTCGCCTACGAGCTGGACAACCTGGTGATCGTCATGTCCAGTTATTACCGTCCGGGATTCAAAGCCAATCCCATCACCCCCAACGAGCCCGCCGGCAAGATCACCGGCGCCGCGTTTTCCCCCACCGGAAAGTTCATCGCCTATACCCAGGAAATCACGCGCGAGGCGGTCATGGGCGCGGGGGAACGGGAGACGGTTTCGGATTTATGGGTCGTGGATGCGGACGGCACCCATGCCCGGCCCATCACCCGCGAAGGCAGCTGTTTCGATCCTCACTGGTAGGTGATGCCATGGGCCTCCCGCGCTTCCTGGTTGCTCCCGAGGTTCTGCGGACCTCTCCCGTCGGGCTGACCGGAGCGGAGCTGCATCATTGCCGCGTCCTGCGACTGCGGCCAGGCGCGGCGGTGAGAATCTGCGACGGTGCGGGCCGGGAATTCGCGGGCCGGCTGCTGCGGGTCTCCTCCTCGCGGGCCGAGGTCAACCTGGAAGAGGAGGTGCAGGCCGCCGTCGAGTCGCCCCTGGACGTGACCCTGTACCAGGCCCTGACCCGGAGCGAAAAAATGGAATTCATTTTGCAAAAAACCACCGAGCTGGGTCTGTCCCGTTTTGTTCCGGTCCTGACCGAGCGCGTGCAGGGAAAGCGGCCGGCCGGAGAGGACGGCCGCCTGGCCCGCTGGCGTGAAATCGCCCGCCAAGCCGTGCGCCAGTCGGGACGCACACGCCTGCCCGAAGTGGCGGCACCCTGTACCTTCGCGCAAGCCGTCGCCGCCGCTCGTCAGGCGCCCCTGGCCCTGCTTCCCACGGCCGCCGCGGAGCCGGAGGCAGGCTGGAAACAACTCCCGGGCGTCGGGGCCGGCCTGCGGGCGGTATCGATCCTGGTGGGACCGGAAGGCGGTTTCAGTACCGAGGAAGTGGACCACGCCCGGGCCGCGGGCCTGAAGACCCTCCGGTTGGGCCCCAGGATTTTGAGGACCGAAACGGCCGGGGTGGTGGTCGTGGCACTGGCGCAGTTCACCTGGGGCGACCTGGGAGGAGAAGGCGCATGGACGAACCCCTGACAGCGGCGCGACGGCTTCTGGACACGGCGAAGCCCGGCGAGCAGCTTGAGATTTTCAGCCTGGCTTCCGAGACCCACGGGTATGAATGGGCCGGGGGGCGGTTGGAGCGCAGCGAACACAAGCAGCAGTCGGGGTTCGCCTTGCGGGTATTCTCGGCAGGCCGCATGGGGTTCTCCTTTCGCGTCGACACCCGGCCGCAGGCCCTGGCCGAAGCCGTGGACGAGGCGCGCGCTCTTTGCCGGGTTTCCGAGCCCGATCCCTGCCGCGGCCTGCCGGAGGTCCGCGAACCGGCCGAGGTCCTCCTGCCCCCGCCGTGCGACCTGCAGGCCGTGCCCGAGTCCGCCAAACTCGCATGGCTGCAACGCATGGAAGCCGCGGCTTTGGCCTGCGATCGCTCGATCCAATCGGTCCAGCAAGCCTCGTACCAGGAACGTGTCTGGCATTTCGGGCTGGCCAATTCCCTGGGACTGGAACGGAAATGGTCCAAGCAGGAATTTTCCTTGGCCGCCGCGGCCTTGGCCGCCCAAAGCCAGGACATCCAGCTGGGGGAGGAATATCGAACCTGGACCGTGCGGGACGAACTGGATCCCGAAGGCGTCGGACGGGCGGCCGGCGAGCGCGCTTTTTGCCTGCTGGGCGCCACACCCCTGGCCACGGGAACGCGGGACCTGGTCCTTCCTCCCCACGTGACCACCGGCCTTCTGGCCGCGGCGGCCGGAGCCTGGTCCGCCGAAGCGGTCCAGCGCGGCCGGTCTTTTCTGGCCGGCCGGGAAGGCCAGCCTGTGGCTTCCGCCTGCATTCACTTGGTCGATGACGGCACCGTGGCGAAAGGTCTGGGCACGGCGCCCGTGGATGAGGAAGGCACGCCGTCGGGCCGGACCGCGCTGGTGAACGCCGGGCGCCTGGCGGGTTTCCTCCACAATGAGGAGACCGCACGCCGCGGCGGAGTCCGGTCCACGGGCAACGGCCGCCGCTCCGGCCTGCAGACGCCGCCGGGCGTCGAACCCAGCAATTTCATGCTGTTGCCGGGGTCCGAATCCCCCCAAAACCTGGGCCGCCGGGCCGCAGGAGTGTTCTATGTGGTGGAACTGCTCGGCCTGCACACGCTGGACCCGGTCACCGGGGAATTTTCCGTGGGGGCCAGCGGCTGGCTGCTCGCGGGCGGGGAGTACGATCGCCCCGTGCGCGGCGTCACCCTCGCGGGGACCCTGGAGCAATTGTTGTCGCAGGTCGCGGCTGTCGGCAACGACGCCACGGCCTATGGCAACTTTTCGGCCCCGACGCTGTGGGTGCATGATATGATGGTGGCGGGGAAGTGACCAAAATATGCCGCCACGGCCGGATGGCCTGCATCCGCGCGGGTGCAGGGCCGGGGCCGCGTCCGCGCTGGTCCGGAGGTTCGCGTTCATGTCCAATTATTCCACCGCCGCCCTGACCGGCCGGACCCGCTTGGCGGGAGTCATCGGCCAGCCGGTGCGGCATACGCTTTCGCCGGCCATGCACAACGCGGCCTTCGCCGCGGTGGGCGTGGATGCCGTTTACGTGCCCCTGGAAGTGGGGCCGGCGGGCTTGAGCCGGCTGTTGGCGGCGCTGGCCGACGTAGGGGCGCTCGGCGTCAATGTTACCCTGCCCTATAAACAGTGTGCCCTGAAGCTGGTTGACCGCTGCTCCGCGGAAGCCAGGCGCATCGGTGCGGTCAACACCATCGTCTTCCGCGGCCGCCGTCTCATCGGCCACAACACCGATGGGCTTGGATTCCTGGCCAGCGTGCGGAAGGTCATGTCGTTGGACGGCCAGCGGGTGGTGCTGCTGGGCGCCGGCGGCGCCGGCCGCGCCGTCGCCGTGTCCCTGCTGGGCCAACGGATCCGGCACCTGACTCTGGCGGAGCCGGACGCCCGGCGCAGCGCTCGTCTCATGCGGGATTTGCGCCGCCTGGGCACGGTGCCGGTCACGCGCGTCCAGCCCGGTTCGACCGCCCTGAAAACCCTGCTGGCGCAGGCCGGCCTGCTGGTGAACGCCACTCCCCTGGGGCTGAAAACCTCGGACCCCCTGCCGGTGGCGGCCGGGGAAATTCCCCGCGGCATCTGCGTCATGGATCTGGTTTACGGCCGGGGACCGACCGCTTTCCTGCGCGCGGCCCGCCGGCGGAGATGCCGGATCATTCCCGGCTGGCACATGCTGTTGTACCAGGGCGCGGAAGCCTTCCGCCTGATCACCGGCCATCCGGCGCCTCTGGGCGTCATGCGGGCGGCCCTGCAGCGAGCGGGCGTATGATCCGGATGGGCCGGGGCACAGCGGGAAGACTTGACACTGCCCCGGCGGCAAACTTATAATCGGCACAGCCGGTATTCGCGCGACCCGAAGGAGATTCTCTCATGGTGACCATGGATTCCCTCCTGCGCCTGATGTTCGAAAAGAAGGCCTCCGACCTCCACCTGACGGTGAACATGCCGCCCCTGCTGCGCATCGACGGCGAGCTGGTGGCCACGGATCTGGAGACCCTCAAACCCGGAGTGTGCCAGTCCCTGATCTCGAGCGTGCTGGCGGACGAACAGAAGGAGCGCCTGGAGAGGAACGATGACTTGACCATCGCGTTCGGATTCGAAAAGGTCGGCCGGGTGCGCATGACCGCCTTCAAGCAGCGCGGCACCCTGGCCGCCAACCTGCGCAGCATTCCCTCCCAAGTCCAGAATTTCGAGGAACTGGGCCTGCCGCAGATCGTCAGCGACATCATCCAGGTGCCCAAGGGACTGGTGCTGGTGTGCGGCCCGACGGGATCCGGCAAGACCAGCACCTTGGCGGCCATGATCGATTGGATCAACGAACACAAAGCCGTGCACGTCCTGTCCCTGGAAGATCCCATCGAGTACATCCACGAGCACAAGAAGTCCCTGATCAACCAGCGGGAAGTCGGCGTGGACGTGAAAAGTTACGCCCAGGGCCTGCAGCAGGCCCTGCGGCAGGATCCGGACGTGCTCTTGATCGGCGACATCCAGGACGAGCAGACCATCGAGGCCACGCTGATCGCCGCGGAAACCGGGCACCTGATCCTGGCTTCGCTCGATACCACGGATTCCGTCCAGACCATCGCCAACCTCATCGAGATCTTTCCGCCCCACCGGCAGGACAAGATCCGGCTGCAACTCTCCTTCGTTCTGCAGGCCGTGCTGACGCAGCAGCTGCTGCCCAAGGGCTATTCCTCGGGCCGGGTGCTGGCCTGCGAAGTCCTCATTCCGACCTCGGCCGTGCGCAACTTGATCCGCGAGGAGAAGGAACATCAGATCTATGCCATGATGATGAGCGGCGGGGAATACGGCATGCAAACCATGAACCAGGCCCTGTTTGAGCTGTACCAAAAGCAACTCGTGACCTATAACGAAATATTTTCCCGCACCACGGATCCCAAGGACCTGCAGAACCTCGTCAAGGGGACCGGCTGATTGCGGGCCCGGGGTGACCGGATCCGCGCGCAGCGGGAGGAGGGGAAAACGCATGCGGAATTTCTGGAGTGACCAAAACGGATTTACCTGGATCGAACTCGTCATCATCGTGGCGCTCATCGGCATTCTTTCCGCCCTGGCCTGGCCGCGCATCCAGCTCATGCGCGAAGCGGCCCGGGAAGCGGCGACCAAGGCCAACATTGAAGCCATCAAGTCCGCCATTTCGATTTACTACGGCGACCATGAGGGAATCTGGCCGGATACCCTGGACGTGTCGGACAGAACGCCGGGCTACGGCTTCGGAAATTATCTGGACAAAATGCCGGCCGTGAAGGCCACGCACCTTGCCGATCCAGGCAAGAGCCCGGCCGGCAACGAAGTCACCTACAAATCCTTTTCGGACGAGCCCGCCTTAGCCGAGCCGAACCAGTACGGCACCGGCTGGCGTTACGACGGCCCCGGGCAGTCCAATACGGGCCGGATTTGGGTGAATAATTCTTATTTGGACAGTCACGGAGTTTCCTACACGACCTACGGGTATCAATAGCTGTAATCCAAAGTTTCGAAGTTTTCCACAGGCGTTTTGCTTTTCAGGTCTTACGGCAGGGTTCTCTGCGAAGTGATAACCACTGAATTCCTTTTTTTCTTGATTTTTCAAGAATTGTCCTTTATAATCAAAAAAAAATTTCCAAAATTTATGCTGAATCAGGTTCCTTGAAAACCATTGTTTTTAAAGGTTTTTATGATAAGGATGGAAAATGCGTTAGCCCATCAATATATTGTGGACAGGGGATGAAAAGAACCTTACAGGTGGTGGTAGGTATTTATTAAAAATATTGATTGTTTTTACCCGTTGCTGGTTGAATTCCGGAGGATAGGTGTATCCAGAAGGCGGACAAAGCCAGCGGGGCTCCCCTCGCGGCCGCCCTGGCAAGGGTGAAATGGGGCCCTCTGTTTCTTGGCGAAGGAGGCGTTGGTGTTTAATTTCCTGAAAAGCCGAACCTGGGTCGGCCTGGATATCGGCAACCACGTCATCAAGGCCGTGCTCTTGAAAGGCCAGCGGGACAAATGGTCGCTGACCAACTTGGCCTTGAGCGAGATCCCCGTCGAAATACAGGAGGAAGCCGACCCGGACGTCAAAAACGACCAGTTGGCCGATCTCATCAAGCAGCTCTTCAAGGAGCATGATTTCCGCGCGAAGGAAGTCGTGACTTCCATCTCCGGGGACGACGCCATCGTCCGTTACGTCAAACTGCCGTTCATGAACGAGGAGGAGCTGAAAAACGTCATCAGCTACGAAGCGGAGCAATACATTCCCCTCGCCATCGAACAGGTCGTCCTGGATTTTTCCGTCCTGGGGGAAATCGAAGAGGACGGACAGAAGAAATTGGAAGTGCTGCTGGTCGCCGCCAAAGAAGAAGTGGTGGAGCGCCACCTGGACCTGTTGCACCGGGCCGGCCTGAGTCCGGCGGTGATCGACATCGACTCCTTCGCCCTGGGCAACGCCTTCGAACAGAATTACGGCAAGCCCGAGGGCGAAACCATCAGCCTGATCAACCTAGGCGCCAAGCTCACCAACATTGTGATCCTGGAGTCCGGCGTGTCCCACTTGACGCGCGACGTGGCCGTGGCCGGCAACAATTTCACCCGCGAAATCCAGCAGGAATTCGGCCTGTCCTTCGCCGAAGCCGAGACCTTGAAGCGCGAACAGGGGCAGGCCCTCACGGAAACGGAGGACCTGCTGCAAATCGACGTTTCGGACAAGGGCGACCAAGCGGCGCGCATCGGCGAAGCCATCACGCCCGTGCTCAACAAGCTGGTGGCCGAGATCCGCCGCTCCTTCGATTACTACGAGAGCTCGATTCGCAAGACGCCCGTCTCCCGCATCCTGCTTTCGGGCGGAACGGCTCGCCTGCAGAACATTGACAAGTTCCTGTCCGAAAAACTCAACTTGCCGGTCGAGGTCAACGATCCCTTCAAGAGCATCCACATCCCCGAGAAGCTGTTCGACCCTCAATTCATCGCGGCCAATGCCCAGCTGTTCAACATCGCCCTGGGGCTGGCCTTGCGCCAGGCGGAATAAACCGTGATCCGGATCAACCTGCTGCCCGTCAAGGTACGCAAGACCAAAGGCGTCCAACGGATGTATACCTATCTCATCCTGGGGATGTCCGTGGCGGGCGTCCTGCTGGTTCTGCTGCTATTGAATCTGGTCGCGCAGACCCGCCGTGCGGACGCAAAGATCGCCCGGGTGGAAGCCGCCTCCGCCAAGCTGGCGGACAAAATCGAGTATCTGAGTTTTCTCACGGCGCAGGAGAAAAAATCCGAACGCATCCGGAAGCTGCTGACCGGCCTGCTGCCGGAGCAGGGCACGTGGATCGACATTCTCGACCAGCTGGCGGAACTCGTGCGCCAGGACGTGTGGCTCAACCGGCTCAGTTCCCAAAAAAGCAAGACCGCGGCCCAGCCGACCCTCCTGCTGGAAGGAGATGCGTATTCGAAAATTTCGGTGGCGGATTTCATGGACGCCCTGGAGAATTCCGGCCGTTTCACGCAAGTGCAGCTGCTGGCCTTGAAAGACGTGACCGCGGACAACACGACGCTGGTCCGGTTCCGCCTGAAGTTTCAGTACCTCCGCCGGGGGGCGGAAGCGGAGAAGAAATTATGAGGCGCGAAGTGCTGATCGGGACCGCGGTGGCGGCCCTGGTGGTGCTGGTGCTGTACGCGCTTTTCGCCTTCCGGCCCCTGGCCCGCAAACTGCAGGAACGCCGCCGGGTTTTGGCGAAACAGGAGCAGGCCCTGAACGACGCCCGGCAACTGGTCTCGCGGTACGACGAGTTCCAGGAACGCGCCGCCCGGATCCGGATGGAGGCGCAGCGCCTGGAGCGGCGTTTGCCGGCGGAGGCGGAGGTCCCGGACCTGCTCAAGAGCATCACCCGGGCCGCGACCGAATGCAACATCCGGGAGTTCAAATTCACGCCTCTGCCGCGGGAGAAACGGCGGGACTATACGGAGCAGCCCATCCGCATCACCGCCACCTGCCGTTACCACTCCCTGGGGGCGTTTTTGACCAAGCTGGGATTTTTACCGCGCCTGATCGTGGCCCGGGACGTCAAGATCACGGGCCGGGACAAGACCGGCAAGACCGATTCCATTACCGCTGAAATCATTTTGGTGACCTATGTGCTCACAACCCCCTAAACGTTTGTCCCGGTGGCTGGCCGGCGCCGCGCTCACAGCGGCTGTTTGGCTGCCGGCGGGGACCGCGGCGGTGACTTCCTCGGACGAGGCGTTTTTCCGCCCGCCGGTGGTGTATGAAGCGCGGGACCGGCGCGATCCGTTCGTCCAGCCCCAGCAGGGCCGGTTGCGCAACGTGCTCGGCCGGGTAGACATCGACGTGTTGAAACTCACGGGCGTCATCTACAATCCCCGCAGGTCCCTGGCCCTGTTCCGCACGGTTACGGGGCCCTCTTTCGGCTACCTGCTGCAGGGCGGTAAATTGTTCAGCGAAAACCACCAGCCGGTGGTGGGGATCACGGGTGAGGTGCGCAACTCCGAAGAGGCCGTTTTACGCCAAGGGGACAAGGAGATCGTCTTCCGCTTGAGATGACGGCCGCATCTCCTGGGCGGGGAAACGTCGCCTTGACCCGACGGGCTTTGGCTGGTTGGCGGGCTGCGGGAGGCGGGATGGAGATTTCTAAGGTGGTGCCAAGAAGGGTGGTGGGCCGCAGATGAGAAGGTGGACTGCAATGGCCTTTATCGTGCTCCTGGGGGCGTTCGCCGGGAGCGGGCGCTGGCTGGGGGCGGAAACGACCTCGGCCCCGGCCGCGGATTCGGCCGGGCCGCAGGCGGAAACGCTGACGGTGGCCGTTTCGGAACTGCCTGCGCCGGGAAGCCTCGCAGCCACGCGCGTGGCGCGGCTGGCGCAGGCGGCGAATGATACGGACGCCGGGGAAGAAGAGAGAGAGGCCGAGGAGGTTGACCCGCCGGGCGAGGCGGGGCCGGGTGAATCCCCGTGGCAGGCGCGTCTCACCCGGGTGGAGGTGGGGACCGAAAACGGAGAACCGCTGGTGCGCCTCACGGCCACGGGACGACTCGAAGGCAGCCTCCGTTATCTCTCGAATCCCGACCGGCTGCTGTTGAAAATACCGCATGTCCTCTTGGTCTGGAAACCGCCGCGCCTGACGGTCAACCGGGATCCCTTGCGGGGTATCCGGGCCGCGCAGCATGGCGCCGAAACCTGGGTCGTCCTGGATTTAACCCGTCCCGCGCGCTGGTCACGCGAGTCCGATGCCCGCGGCATGATCCTCCGGCCCGAAGGCGCGCCTCAAGCCGGCGAAATGCCGGTGCCGGCGGCCGCGACCTCCGAGCCGGCGGCCTCCGAACCGCCCGGCGGCGTCCGCTACCAGGTCTTGGATGTCACCGCCGAGGACGAAGGCAGCAAGACCCGGCTGACCATCACCACCGACGGCCCGGTGCGATACCAGGTGGAAAGGGACCGCACGGGCAGGCGCTTGTCCCTTTGGATCTACGGCGCGTCCTTACGCTGGTCCGGCGCGGTATCCGGCCTGCCCTCGGGCGCGGTGCAGGGCGTATCGGCCCGGCAGACCAACCGGGCCGGGGAATCCGCGGTCCTGCTGGAAGTGGCGACCTCGCCGGCCACGCCGTACCTGGTTTACAAGGAGCAAAACCAAGTGGTCATCGAGGTGGACCATCCGGGGACGGTGACGCAGCGGGCGCCCTCCCGCGGAAGCCTGCGGACGCGCATCTCGGTGGATTTCCAGAGCGCCGATTTGGTTTCCGTCCTGAGGGCCCTGTCCCAGGACGTGGGCTTCGACCTGGTCCTGACGCCGGGCGCCCAGAATCTCAGCGGCGCGCAGTCGGAGGTCACGATCTCCATCAAGGACCAGCCCTTCGGGGCCGTGCTGGACCTGATTTTAAGGCCGCGCGGTCTGGCGTATGAAATCAGCGGCAACACCCTGCGTGTGGGGCTGCCCGCGGAATTTCCCACCGAAACCCGCGTGTTCAACCTGAAAAACCTGGACGTGAAGAATTCCAACCTCAAGGAATCGCTGGAATCCTCCTTCACCGAGGGCTCCCGCTCCAAGGTCGTGCAGGACGACTTTTCCAACCGCGTGATCGTGACGGCCATCCCCAGCGACCTGTTCAAGGCCGAGGAGGTCATCCGCAGCCTGGACGTGCAGCCGCGGCTGGTGAGCCGGACCTTTTCCTTGAACTACGCCCAGGCCGGCAAGATCGCCCCCCTTCTCAAATCCATGCTTTCGTCCGTGGCTTCCCTGGAGGTCGACGAGCGCAACAACGCCCTGATCGCCCACGACATTCCCGGGAACATGCTGCGCCTGGCCGGCATGATCCGCAGCCTGGACACCAAGTCCAAGCAGGTCATGATCGAAGCCTGGATCGCCGAAATCTCGCTCAACAACCAGCAGGAATTGGGCGTGAACTGGAATGTCCATTCCCAGGATGCACGCATCGATCCGCAATTCACCGCGGTGGGCTCGCCGGCGCCCGTGGACTCGGCCGGCACCCTGACCGTGGGCACCGTGCAAAAGGGAGTGAACGTCAGCGCCACCCTGTCGGCCCTGGAATCCAAAGGGGACGCCAACATGCTTTCCAATCCGCGCATCGCGACCCTGGACAACCAAAGCGCGACGCTGTCGGCGTCGCAGAACATCCCCTATACGACCAACATCATCGACAACGCCGTGGTCAAACCGGTCATCCAGTACGCGGATTTGCCCATCACCCTCACCGTGATGCCGCATATCACCCAGAACGACCAGGTGCTCTTGAATCCCATGACCCTGACCGTCACCTCGATCGTCAAACCCGGATCGCCCCCGGAGACCACCACGCGCTCGGCCACGACCCAGATGATGGTGAAAAACGGCGAAACCATCGCCATCGGCGGTTTGATCCGCGACATCGAAAGCCTCAAGGAATCCAAAATTCCCCTGCTGGGGGACATCCCCCTGCTGGGGTTTTTATTCCGGAGCACGGTCACCTCCAAGGATAAATTGGAGCTGGTGGTCTTTCTCACGCCCCATATCCTGGAATGAGCCCCCTGGCCGGGCCTGGTCCCCGGCCGGAACCCAGGCCGGACCCGGGGACACCGGGACGCGCCGCCGCAGGCGGGCGGACGCGATTTTTTGGAAAGCGGGTTGCGTAGCCATGCTGCGTTTTCTCACCGCCGGCGAGTCACACGGTCCGGCTTTGACGGTGATCCTGGAGGGCTTGCCCGCCGGCCTGCGGATTCCGGTCGAGCGCCTGGACGCCGAACTGGCCCGCCGGCAAACGGGCTATGGCCGGGGCGGCCGCATGCAAATCGAGCGGGACCGGGTCGTGGTGACCGCGGGGCTGCGGCACGGGCAAACCCTGGGTTCTCCCCTGTGCCTGACGATCGCCAACCGCGATTGGGAGAATTGGCAGGGCGAGATGGACCCGGAGCGGGCTCCGGCGGCCGGGCGCTCCGCGCCCCTGACGCGGCCGCGGCCCGGGCATGCCGACCTGGCCGGAGCGTTGAAATACGACCGCGAGGACTTGCGGGACATTCTGGAACGGGCCTCGGCGCGCGAGACCGCGGCCCGGGTGGCGGCCGGGGCCGTGGCCAAATTGCTGCTGGCCGAGATGGGCATCGCCATCGGTTCCTGGGTGGAATCCATCGGCTCCGCGCAGGCCGCACCCATGCTCAAACCGCCGGAGCGCTTGGCGGCGCTGGCGGAGAAGTCCGACGTCCGCTGTCCCGATCCGCGCGCGTCCGCGGCCATGCGCCGCGCCATTGACCGTGCGCGCCGCGCCGGCGACACCTGCGGCGGAATATTCGCGGTGGCTGCCTGGGGCCTGCCGCCGGGGCTGGGCAGCCACGTGCAGTGGGACCGGCGCTTGGACGCCCGCTTGGCCTCCGCCCTGTTCAGCATCCCCGCCATCAAAGGGGTCGAAAACGGGTTGGGGTTCACCGCCGCGCGTCTGCCCGGATCACGGGTGCACGATCCCATCGGGTACCGGACCCCGGGCGGCTACTTCCGTCCGAGCAACCACGCCGGCGGCCTGGAAGGCGGCATCACGAACGGGGCGCCGCTCGTGCTGCGCGCCGCCATGAAACCGATCGCCACCCTGCGGCGGCCCCTGCGTTCCGTGGACATGCGGACCAAGCGGAAACGGGAAGCCGGCGTGGAACGTTCGGATGTCTGCGCCGTGCCGGCGGCGGCCGTGGTCGGGGAGGCCATGGTGGCCCTGGTGTTGACCCAGGCGTGCCAAGAGAAATTCGGCGGAGATTCCCGGGGGGAAATGACGGCGAATTGGCGGGCCTACCGGCGGCGGTTGGCGGCGAGATGAAAAGCCTGGTCCTGGTCGGGTTCATGGGCACGGGAAAAAACGCGGTCGGCAAGCGCCTGGCGGCGCAGCTGGGCCGTCCCCTGGTGGATACCGACGACCTCGTGGTCCGGCTGGCGGGCAAGTCCATCACGCGGATCTTCGCCGAGGACGGCGAGGAGGCCTTTCGGGACCTCGAGACCGAGGTGCTGCGGCAACTGGTCGTCCTGCCGGAGGAACGGGTGGTTTCCGCCGGCGGCGGCATGGTCTTGGCCGAACGCAATTGGCCCCTGCTGCGCGCCCTGGGCAAGGTCGTTTGCCTGACCGCCGAGCCGGAGGAAATTCTCAAACGGCTGGGACGCGCCGAGGGGCGGCCGCTGCTCGCCGGCGAGCCGGCCGAGGTGTTACAGCGCATCCGGGCGATGGCCGCCTCGCGCCGCGAGGCCTACGCCAAAGCGGATTGGACCGTTCCCACGGACGGCCAGTCGCCGGAGGCCGTGGCGGAGACGATTGCGCGCTGGTTGGAAAACCAGACCGATTCATAACGAACCTTCCTGGAAAGTGGGAGAACTCCATGTTGAAAAATTTTGCCGAGCTTGTGGGGCGCGTGCAGGGGCGCGCCGAAAAAAAGACCGTGGCCGTGGCGGTCCCGGACAGCCAGGAAATCCTGGCGGCCTTGCAGCGGGCCCATGCGGAAGGCGTGGCCCGGGCCATCCTGGTGGGGGACCGCCGGCGCATCGAAGCGCTGAAGCGCGAATTGAAGCTGGACTTTCCGCCGGCCGGCTGGGTGGACGCGCCGGACGAGGACGCCGCGGCTCACGGTGCCGTCAAGGAAGTGCTGGCCGGCCGGGCCCAGGTGCTGATGAAGGGCAATCTCCATACCAGCGCGATTGTCTCGGCCCTGCTTACCCGGGAGTACGGCCTGCGGACCGAGCGCCCGATTTCGCACGTGTTTATCCTGGAGGCCCGTACCTGCGGGCGCCTGCTGTACGTGACGGATTCGGCCGTCAACATCGCGCCGGACTTGGAGCGCAAGCGCTGGATTCTCCAGAATGCCATCGACTTCGTGCGCTGTCTGGGTTACGACCGGCCCAAGGCCGCCATTTTAGCGGCCGTCGAGGACGTCAAGGATAAGATGCCGGTGACCGTGGAAGCGGCCAAGCTGGTGGACATGGCCGCCTCGGGCCTGATCACCGGCGCCGTGGTCGCAGGCCCGCTGGCCTTGGACGACGCCTTGTCGGAGTGGGTCTGCCGCGAAAAAAACATTATCGGTCCCGTCCGGGGCGACGCGGACATCCTGCTGGCCCCCGACATCGAAGCCGGCAACATCCTGTCCAAATCCCAGATGTTCCTGGCCGGCGGCGCTCTGGCCGGGATCGCGCTGGGCGCGAAGATTCCCCTGGTTTTGAACTCCCGCGCCGACACCTCCGACAACCGCTTTTACGCCATCGCCGTAGCCTGCCTGGCCGCCGAGACCTATCCCTGTCAATGAACCTGCCCCGCGCCATCCTGACGCGGCCGGGATCACGGTCCGTGGCGCGGGGAACCCGCTGGGTGTTTGCCGGCCAAGTCGCGCGCTGGGAAGGCGAGCCGCAAGCCGGCGACCTGGTCGAGGTCCTCGATCCCGCCGGGCAGACCCTCGCTTTCGCCTACGCCAATCGCAAGGTGCAGATCGTCCTGCGCGTGCTCTACTCGCCGGCGGCCGGCGCGCGCTATCCGGAGGGCGTGCCGGACGAGCGCATCGAGCTGGCGCGCAAGCTCGACCGCGCCTGGACCCGGCGCCGGGGCCTGAAGCTCGACTCGGACGCCGTGCGCCTGGTCTGGTCCGAGGCCGACGCGCTTCCCGGCATGGTCTGCGACCGCTATGCCGACGTGGTCGTGGTGCAATTCCTGACTGCCGGCGCCGAACGGCGGCGGGACTGGGTCATCGCCTGGCTGGGTGCGCATCTCAAGCCCCGCGGGATCTACGAGCGCTCCTTGGGACCGGGACGTTCCCGCGAGGGGCTCCCGCCGCGGCTGGGCTGGATCTGGCTCCCTGCAGGCGCGCCGGAACCCGAGCCGGTGGTCAGCATCCAGGAGGGGCCGCTCCGTTTCCGCGTCGGCCTGGCCGCGGGCCAGAAGACCGGCTTCTACCTCGACCAGCGCGCGGCCCGGCGCCTGCTCCGGGAACAGCGCCTGCGCGGGAGCGTACTCGATTGCTTCAGCTATACCGGCGGGTTTGCGGTCTCGGCGGCCCACGCCGGTGCCGAACGCGTGGTGGCCGTGGACAGCTCTGGCCCGGCCCTGGAATTGCTGGCCGCCAACGCGGCGCTCAACGGTTTTGCCGGGCGCATGCTGCCCGTGCGGGCCCGGGTCTTCGCCTACCTGACCCAGGCCGCGGAGCGGGGCGAGATCTTTCAGGCCGTCATTCTCGACCCGCCGGCCTTCGCCCGGAACCGCGCGCAGCGGTCTCGGGCATTGGCCGGGTACCGGGAATTGCATCGGCGCGCGGCCCAGCTGCTGGAGCCGGGCGGCCTGCTTCTGACCTGCTCCTGTTCCCATGCCATCACCCCGCGCGACCTCAAGGCCAGCGTGCTGGCCGGAGTCCGGGACGCCGGCCGGCGCCTGCGCCTGCGGCGTGTTTTCGGTCCCGACGCCGATCACCCCGTCAAGCCCCAGGTGCCGGAAAGCCGGTACCTGACCTGCCTGTTGGCGCGGATCGATTGAACCGGCTCCCACCGCGTCCGCCCGGCGGCCGCGGGAAAAAGGAGGTTGCACGCGCAATTTTTTCTTGTTAACATAAAATGAATTCAGCGCTGCGACGCAGGCGATCTCTGCCGTTTTGCCTGTCCGGCGATGTCGAGTATCCCGTCGTTTTTTTATGATCCAGGTATTTTTTCCGGCTTTTTAGCCCGAGGGAATCATGGATACCCTGCAATACAAGGACATATTCATCAGCGAGTCCCTCGAGCATTTGGATTACCTCAACCAGATGCTGTTGAGCCTCGAAAAGAACCCCACCGACCCGCACTCCCTCAGCGAAATTTTCCGCACGGCCCATACCCTCAAGGGCATGGCCGCCACCATGGGCTTCGACCAGATCACGGAATTGACCCATCAGATGGAGAACGTTCTGGACCGTCTCCGCAGCCAGACGACCCTGGTCTCCGGGACCGTGGTGGACGTGCTCTTCCAGTGCCTGGACATGCTGTCGCTGCTGGTGGAGGAAATCTCCGCCTCCGAGCCCAAAAACCTGGACATGAGCCAGTTGCTGGAAAAACTGCAGGCCGTCGTGTCGGAACCCGGGCGGGAACCCCGCGAGCCCGCCGGCCCCGGGCCCGAGGAAGCCGCGTCTCCGGAATACATCCATACCGATACGGACGTTTTGGCCGGGGAACACATGGAGTCCATCATCTCCAACGCGGAGACCGAGGGCTACCTCATGTACGGCGTGCATGTGCGCCTGGAGGAAAACTGTTCCTTCAAGGGCGTCCGCGCATTCATGGTATTCAAGGCCATGTCCGAACATGGGGAAATCATCGGAACCCAGCCGGAAGCCAAACTGCTTCAGGAAGGACAATTTGAGCGAGAGTTTAAGCTGTTGTTGCTGTCCAAAAGAGGGAAGGACATCCTCAAAAAAAGCCTGCGCGGCATTGCGGAGGTCGAACGGTACGACATCCTCGAACTGAAGGCCGGCGAGTTGGACGAGTTCTGGGGACGGGGCGCGGAGCCGTCCGCCGGTTCCCCGGAAGGTGCCGAAACCCACGGACCCCAAGCCGCCGCCCAGCACGGGCGGACCGTGCAAAGCATCCGCGTCAGCATCGAGCGGCTGGACAACCTGCAGAACCTGATCGGGGAGCTCGTGATCAACAAGATCCGGCTGTCCCAGATTTCCAAGCAATACGACCTGCGGGAGTTGAAGGAGGCCCTGGCGCATTTCGACCGGATCACCAACGAGCTGCAGGACGAGGTCACCGAGGTCCGGATGGTGCCCATGGAACACATCTTCAACCGCTTTCCGCGCATGATCCGGGATTTGGCCAAGGAGGGCGGCAAGGAAGTGGACCTCCTGATGGAAGGCAAGGAAATCGAGCTGGACCGGACCGTCTTGGACGAGATCAACGATCCCCTGGTCCACCTCCTGCGCAACGCGGTGGACCACGGCGTGGAGGAGCCTGAGGAGCGCGAGCAGGCCGGCAAGTCCCGGCGCGGCCTGATCCGCCTGATCGCCCTGCGGGAGAAAAATCACGTCATCATCAAGGTGGAGGACGACGGCCGGGGCCTGGATCCCGCGCTCATCCGGCGCGTCGCGGTGGAACGCAAGCTCGTCAGCCCGGAGGCGGTGGAGCGGATGACGGACACCGAGGCCATAAACCTGATCAGCCTTCCGGGATTTACCACCGCCAAAAAAATCACCGAGGTCAGCGGGCGCGGGGTGGGCGTGGACGCCGTGCGGACCAAGATCGAGTCCTTCGGCGGCAGCCTGCGCATCGAAAGCGAAATCGGCAAGAGCAGCACCTTTACCCTGCGCATGCCCCTGACCCTGGCCATCATCCAGGCCCTGCTGATCCGGGTCGGCAAGGAAATCTATTCCATTCCGGTGATCAACACCGTGGAGACCCTGGAGCTGTCGAGCACCGAAATCAAGTTCGTGCAGCAGCGCGAAGTGGTCCTGTACCGCGATTCGGTGCTGCCGCTGGTCCGCTTGAACCAGGTCTTGGGGCTGCCCGGCGAAGAGGAGAAGAACGCGGACCAGGCCATTTTGGTGAGCGAGGTCGGCGAGGTGCGCGTGGGGTTGCTGGTCGACGAGGTCTTGGGGCAGCAGGAAATCGCCATCAAGTCGCTGGGGCCCCTGCTGAAGGGCGTGCGCGGGTTCGCGGGCGTGACCATCCTGGGCGACGGCAGGATCGCGCTGGTTCTGGACGTGCCCTCTTTGGTCTGAAGCGGAGGGCCTTAACAAGGAGGAGCATTGGCCGGCAATATTCCACTCAGTGAAGAACAGCTGGACGCCATCAAGGAAATCGGCAACATCGGCGCGGGCCATGCCGCCACCGCCCTCTCCCAGCTGATCGGGAAGAAGGTCTTCATCAGCGTGCCCCGGGCGCTGTGCCTGCCGCTGGACAGAACCATCGAGATCGTCGGGGGCAAGCAGTCGCTGATCGCCGGGGTGACCATGCACGTCCTGGGCGACATCTCCGCCAAGATCGTCCTGATTCTACCGCGCAGCAGCGCCCTCCAGCTCGCCGCCCTGCTGACCAACCAGGATACCGCCGAGCGCCAGATTCTGACGGTTTTGGAACACTCCGCCATCAAGGAGGCCGGCAACATCCTGGCCGGCGCCTACTTGAACGCCCTGACGGAATTCCTGGGCATGATGCTGCTGCAGTCCGTGCCCCAGCTGATCTTCGACCTGGCCGAGGCGGTCATGGCCGAAATCTCCAAGGGCCTTCCGCAGGATCTCGAGGTCATCTGCATCGAGACCCAGTTCATGGAAGCGCAACAAACCATCGACGGCCACTTCTTCCTCATTCCCGAGAGAAAGTCCCTGGAGATCATCCTGCGCGCAATCAAGGTGACCCATTGAACACCCCATCGCACTCCCTGCTGGCTCTGGATATCGGTACCCGCAAGGTCGCGGGCTTGATCGTGGAACCGCACGCCCGGGGAATGAAAGTGCTGGCGGCCAGCGTCATCGAACATCCCGACCGGTCCATGCTCGACGGCCAGGTGCACAAGATCGAAGCCGTGGCCGAGGTGGTGGGCCAGGTCAAGCACAACCTCGAGGCCGCCACGGGACGCACGCTCACCGAGGCGGCGGTGGCGGCGGCCGGCCGGGCCCTGATCACCGAAGCGGCCATTTTCGTCCGCCGCTTCCCCTTCGTGCGCGAAGTCACCCGCGAGGACGTGCTGGCCCTGGAACTGTCGGCGGCCCGCTCTGCCCAGGCCGCGCTGCGCGCCCGGCAGGAAGGCCAGCAGTTCCACTGCGTCGGCTTCTCGACCGTGCGTTTCCGCCTGGACGGCCAGGACATGGAAGATTTGGTAGGCCACCAGGGGCGCGAACTCTCGGCCGAGGTGCTGGCCACGTTTTTGCCGCGCCAGGTCGTGGATTCCCTCATGGCCGTTCTGCGGCGCGCCGGGCTTTCGGCCACCAGCCTGACCTTGGAACCCATCGCGGCCATCGAAGCCACCATTCCGGCGGACCTGCGCCGCATGAACCTGGCGCTGGTGGACATCGGGGCGGGCACGTCCGACATCGCCTTGACGCGGGAAGGCACGGTCTTTGCCTATGCCATGGTGACCGAAGCCGGGGATGAAATCACCGAGAAACTCTGCGAGCACTACCTGCTGGAATTCGCGGAGGGGGAAAGGGTGAAGCGCCTGCTGGAAACCGCCGGGCGGGAGATCGTGGAGTTTACGACCCTCCTGGGACAAAAACGCCGCCTGCCGGCGGAGGAAATGACGCACACCCTCCAGGGCGATGTGCACAACCTGGCCCAGGCCATCGCGGAACGGATCCTCACACTCAACGGCGGCGCGCCCAAGGCGGTGGTCATGGTGGGCGGTGGCAGCGCCACCCCCGGACTGGGAGAGGCCCTGGCCCGGCAGCTCGGCCTGGATCCCCAGCGGGTGGGGGGGCGCGGCCCGGATTTCATTCCGGACCTTTTCAACTCCACGGGGCTGCTGACCGGCATCGAAGGCGTCACGCCCCTGGGGATCGCGTTGTCGGGCCTGCGCGGGCGCGGTTTGTCCTTCCAGAAAGTCTTGCTCAACGCCCAGCCGGTCCAGCTCCTGTCCCTGCACGAAGGGCCGACGGTCTTCGATGCCTTGCTGGCGGCGGGGTGTGAAATTCAACGTTTGTACGCGCGTCCGGGCCAGGCCATGACCTACACCTTGAACGGGCGCATGCATACCCTTCCCGGCACCACGGGCGTGGCGGCCAGCCTGACCGTCAACGGCAAGCCCGCCCACTTGGACACGGTCGTGACGCGCGAGGACCAGATCGAGTTCCGGGAAGCCGCGGACGGCAAGGACGCGAAGCTGTTGCCGGCCCAGGTGCCGCGGCCATCGGGCCCGGCCTGGTGCGTGGTGAACGGGCATCACCGGGATTTGGAGTTGGCCCTTACGCGGGACGGCCGCCTGGTGGCCGAGGACGAGCCGCTGCCGGACCGCGCCAATTTAGCCTGGGTCTCAAACCGGACCCTGGCCGAACTGCTGCCGGAGCTCGCCGGACGCCCGGAAACCCCGGAAGAATTCATGGTGCGCGTCAACGGCGAGGAACGCCGCCTGCAGGGAGTCCGCTGGGAGCTTACCGCCAACGGGAAACCGGTGGAACCCGACTACCGGCCGCTGCCGGACGACCGCATTGAATTCAAGCAGACCTCCGGCAGACTGGCGATCAAGGACTTGGTGGGCGACGTTACCGGCCCCCTGCGCATGACCGTATTGGTGAACGGCCAACCCCGCACCCTGGATTACGGCGGCAGCCGGGTGCTGGTGAACGGGCGCCCCGCGAACGGGGAGGATCTCATCCCCAGCGACGCCGAAATCGTCGTCGAGTCCTTTTCCAGCCAACCCCCCATCCTTTCGCAAATTTTGGAGGGACTGCCTTTAAATCCGCCGTCCGACGGGGGATCCCTCAAGCTGACGGTAGACGGGATCTCCGCGGGCTTCACCACGCCCCTGCGGGACGGCGCCCGGGTGGAAGTCTCCTTCGGCTAAACTCCATGTCCAATTCTTCCCTGGCCTGGTTGGCCTTGAATTTGGCGCCTGGAATCGGGACCGCCTCCATGCACCGGCTGGTCGCGGCCTGCGGCTCGCCGGAGCAGGTGTTCGCCGCCGCGCGGGACGCCGGACAAGACGCCGGCGGTTCGTGGCAAGGATTGGCCGGGCTCCTGCGGAACTTCGCGTGGGAGCGGGAAGCCGAGGCGGAACTCGAGCGCTGCCGGAACACCGGCTGCAGGGTCCTGACCCTGTCCGATGCGGACTACCCGCGCCTGTTGCGCGAGATCCCGCTGCCGCCGCCGGTCCTGTATCTCCGCGGCCGGCTCCAGCCGGAGGATGAACGCGCGCTGGGCGTGGTGGGAAGCCGGCGGCCCAGCGCGTACGGCATGCAGGCCACCCGGATGCTGGCGACGGAACTCGCGGCCGGCGGATGGACCATTGTCTCCGGCCTGGCCCTGGGCATCGACGCGGCGGCGCATCAGGCGGCGTTGGACGCGGGCGGCCGGACGCTGGCCGTGCTCGCGCATGGTCTGGACCGGGTTTATCCCCGGGCCCACCGCACGCTGCATGAGCGCATCCTGGAAGCCGGGGCCGCGCTGTCCGAATTTCCGCTGGGCGTACCGCCCCTGCGCTGGAATTTCCCCCAGCGCAACCGTCTCATCAGCGGCCTGAGCCGCGGGGTTTTGGTCACCGAGGCCTCGGCCACCTCGGGCGCCCTGATCACCGCCCGCTGGGCGGCCGAGCAAGGCCGGGAAGTGTTCGCCCTGCCGGGAATCTACCACGCCCGGCTGTCGCAGGGGACCCACGCGTTGATCCAGGACGGCGCGAAACTGGTCACGGGCGTGCGGGACATTCTGTCCGAAATCGGGGAGGCGGCGCGCGCGCGCGGCTCCGCGTCTTCCCCCGCGCCGCGGCCGGCGGACCTGACTCCCGAACAGGAGGCCCTCTGCGCCCTCCTGCGTGACGGCGCGCGGAACGTGGACCAGCTGGCGGCTGCCAGCGGCCAGCCCGTGCAGCGTCTGTTGAGCGATTTGCTGGATTTGGAATTGCAGGGGCGTGTGCAGGGATCGCCCGGAGGCGTCTACCAATGGCTGGAAAATCCCTCATGAACCGGCCCGGGTCCGGTGCGGAAAAGGGAATGCGCCCGGATCGTCGGTGGATCTGGACCTGCGGGGTGCTGGCGGCGCTTTGCCTGGGGTCCGGCCTGCCGGGGCCGGCCGCCGCCGAGCTGGAAGTGAGCGGCGGCATGGAATATTTCACGGTGCAAACCTATGCCCGGGATCCGGCAGGGTATTATTTCCAGACCCTGATCCAAAGCACCCTGGCCACGCTGGGCCTGGGGTATCGTCTGGGCCCCCTCAAGGTGCGCGCCGCGGGGAGCTTGTCGGATTGGAACGCGGGCGGCAAATGGACGGGTTCGGATATCGTGACCCTTGACCTGGAGCCGTACTACTTGTGGGCCTGGCAGCAAAAACTCACGCTGGAAGTCGGGGTCAATGTTTGGGGTGGTTGGGATGTCGGCGTAGGCTATGAGGATCATGCGTTGCGGCATTATAACGGCAGCGAAGCCCTGACGTTTCTGCAGTACCGCTTGCGCAGCGCCGAGGCGTTCGTGGATTACCGCCTGCTGCAAACGGAAAATTTACAGGTGCAGGCGGCGGTTGCCTACGCGCCGCTGGCTTTCATCGAAGTCTATCAAAACACGACGATCGAGCGGGATGTCGAGGGCATTCACGTCTATGATACGGCCGGCGCGGGATCGCGTTGGCGGGGGCGGCTGGCCATGCATTACCGGGATTCGGCGGGGTGGGGCCTTGATTTCTCTTACACCGCCGGCTTCGCCCGCTTCCAGGAACCGCGCAATTTGTCCGAATTTTCGCTGCGTTTCGGGAGCCTCACCGGTTTCTTCACCCTTCTGTTTTAAAGCCTCCGATAAGTCCGCGCGACATAAATCATTGCATCTTCGGGGCGGTTCTGGTAAAAACGGAAAAACCCGCCGCCGCGGGATCACTTTTCGGCGGACATTTGCCTGGAATGGGCGGGACCATGCCGAACGCGCCTCCGAGCATCGTGTTCGTACCCCATGCCACCGCACCCTGCCCCGTCCCGTGGCGCGGGTCGGCCGTGGCCGTGATCGACGTGCTGCGTGCGACGACCAGCATCACCAGCATTTTGGCGCACGGGGGGGCGGGGGTGATTCCCTGCGGCTCGATCCCGCAGGCCATGCGCTGGGCCAGGCGGCTTGAGAGCCTGGGACCGGCCCCCCTGCTGGCCGGGGAGAGAAGCGGCCTCCGGGTGCCCGGCTTTGACCGGGGAAATTCCCCGGCCGAGTTTGTGCGCGGCATACGCGGCCGGACCGTGGTGCTCGCGACCAGCAACGGCACCCGGGCCCTGGTGAGGGCCGTGCGGGCCCGCCGCGTCCTGGCCGTGTGTCTCAACAATTTGTCCGCGGCTGCCCGGAAGCTGCTCCGCGGGGGGACAAGACGCATCGTGGTGTTGGCGGCCGGGGAAACGGGGCGTGCTTCGGCCGAGGACACCCTGGCAGCGGGCTTGTTGATCCAAGCCCTGATCTTGTGCCTGGGTGCCCGCGGGCCGGGCAGCCTGGATAAATCGGCCAAGAGGGCGTATGCCTTGGCGCGGGGGGTGGTGGCACCCCGTGACTTGCTGCAACCCTCCCTCCGGGTTAGGAAGCTCGCCGCGGCCTTGACCTCCAGCCCGCACGGGAGGGGTTTGCGGCGCTTGGGCTTTGCGGCCGATATCCGGCAGGGTGCGATCCTCAACACCACCCCGGTCGTGGGCGTATTGCGGCGTTTTCCCGGCCGCGGCTTTGGACCGAAATACTGGCTGGCCGCGGGCTGAATTTCTCCCTGGCGGCTTTCCCGGTGCCGGTCGGAGGCGGACCCGCCGGGTTCGCGAAAAGCCCTTTTGATTGACATTGTTTACGGCCTGTGCTTAAATTAAAAACATTTAAAGGGAGTTTATTCCAGCTGATGTCGAAGTACCTTGTAATCGTAGAGTCGCCGGCGAAAGCCAAGACCATCAAGAAATATTTGGGGGACAACTACCAGGTCAAGGCGTCCCTGGGGCACGTGCGGGATTTGCCCAAAAGCAAGCTCGGCGTGGACCTCGAGCACGACTTTACGCCCCACTATATCACCATTCGCGCCCGCTCGAAGATCTTGAAGGAACTCAAGCGCCAGGCGTCCAAGATGAAGGCGATCTACCTCGCGCCCGACCCGGACCGCGAGGGAGAGGCCATTTCCTGGCATTTGAGTCACGAACTGTCCAACGGACGCTTGCAGGTGTACCGCGTCACGTTTAATGAAATCACCAAGAAAGCCGTTCAGGAGGCCCTGGCCCACCCGCACGCCATTGACCTGAACATGGTGAATGCGCAGCAGGCCCGGAGGATTCTGGACCGCATCGTGGGCTATTCGTTGTCCCCCTTGCTGTGGAAGAAGGTGCGCAAGGGTCTGTCGGCCGGGAGGGTGCAATCCGTGGCGGTCCGCTTGGTCGTGAACCGCGAGCGCGAGATTGAGGCCTTCGTACCCAAGGAATACTGGAAAATCGAAGCCGACCTTCAAACCGACGGCAGCGTCTTCAGCGCCCTGCTGACCCACGTCAACGGAGAAAAGCTGGAAATTTTCAACCAGGCCCAAAGCGAGGACTTGGTGACGGCCCTGCGGGCGGCGGCCTACCGCGTCGCGAAGATCGAGAAGAAAGAACAGTTCCGCTATCCGGCGCCGCCCTTCATCACGAGCAAGCTCCAGCAGGACGCGGCCAATAAATTGCAATTTACCGCCAAAAAAACGATGCTGGTCGCCCAGCAGCTCTACGAGGGGTTGGAGATCGGAGCCGAAGGCCCGGTGGGTTTGATTACCTACATGCGGACCGACTCCACCCGCGTCAACGCCGAGGCCCAGGAACAGGCGCGGCACTTGATTCAGCGCACGTACGGGCCGGAATACGTGCCGGCCAAGCCGCCGGAATACAAGACCAAGAAGCAGATTCAGGACGCGCACGAGGCGATCCGGCCGACGACCCTGAGCAAGGACAAGTCGCCCGAGAGCCTGCGGCGGTACCTGACGCCGGACCAGTTCAAGCTGTACCGCCTTATCTGGCAGCGTTTCCTGGCCTCCCAGATGAAGCCGGCGGAGTTCGACGCGACCTCGGTGACCATCGCGGCCGCCGCTGCGGGAACCGCACCGGCGGGAGGGGCGGAGTATTGGTTCCGGGCCAATGGCTCGATCCTGAAGTTCAAGGGTTTCACCATTTTGTACGGGACCGGCCCGGAACGCGAAAGCCCGGCCGCCGAACCCGAGGAGAGCCGGCAGCTGCCGCCCTTGCAGGAGGACCAATCCTTGCGCCTGCACGCCTTGCGGCCGGAACAGAAATTCACCCAGCCGCCGCCGCGGTACAACGACGCCAGCCTGGTCAAGGCGCTGGAGGAGAACAACATCGGGCGCCCCAGCACCTACGCGCCGATCATCAGCACCGTCCTGCTGCGGAATTACATCGAGCGGCGCGAAGGGCGCTTTTATCCCACGGAACTGGGCACCATCATCAACGACCTGCTGGTGGAGAATTTTCCCGACATCTTGAACGTCGAATTCACCGCCCAGATGGAAAACGAACTGGACGAGATCGAAGCCGGCAAGGCCGAGTGGGTCTCCGTGCTACGGGACTTCTACCGGCCTTTTCAGGCCGCCCTGGAGAAAGCGCAGACGGAGATGCACGACATCAAAGCGGAAGTGGAAGTGGAAATCAACGAAACCTGCGAAAAGTGCGGCGGCAAGATGATCGTCAAATGGGGCCGGCACGGCAAGTTCATCGCCTGCTCCAACTATCCGACCTGCCGCAACACCAAGCGGCTCGCCACCGACGCCAACGGCCAGATCGTTTCCTCCCGGGAGGAAACGGTGAACGAAACCTGCGAGAAGTGCGGCAAGCCCCTGGTGGTCAAGTACAGCCGCTTCGGAAAATTCCTGGCCTGCAGCGGATACCCGGCCTGCAAATTCACCAAGCCGATCAACAAGGAGATCGGGATGCATTGCCCGCTGCCGGGCTGTTCCGGACAGGTGATCGAGCGCCGCAGCAAGCGGGGGCGGGTCTTTTTCGGCTGCAGCGAATACCCGAAGTGCCAGTTCAGTTCCTGGAATCTGCCGGTCGCCGAGCCCTGCCCGAAGTGCGGCAACCCCTACCTCGTGGTCAAGGTTTCCAAGAAATCGGGCGAGCAGATCATGTGCCCGGTAGCAGGCTGCGGCTACGCCCGGCCCCGGAGAGGCGAGGAGGCAACCCAGGCGTGAAACCCTTATTCCTGCCCAACACCCGCGCGATCGTCGAGAACCTGCCGCTGGCCACGGTGAAGCTGGACAAGGTGATGGCCGAGAGCCAAAGCCGCGTCGCCAGCTACCTCGATGTCCGCTACCCCGAGGAGCAGATCGTCATTTTCCTGCTCGGGGGCAAGGCGGTCAAGGCGGGGAGGTTTTTGCCCCAGGGCCGGGAAATCCTGACCGTCACCGAGGCCATGGAAAAATTGCGCAACCAGAAGGACGGGACGATCAGCTTTTACGAAATCAGCAAGTTGCTGATGGTGGTCATTCTGGGCACGTTCATTTTCGAACCGACCCACGGCCGGCTGAAGACCAAGCTCATCAATTTCAACAGCCTCGTGGATCTGTTCGACCGCAAACATTTCACCGGCTACGTGGAGGTGAAACTGGGGCAGAACTTGAACTACCTGACCTTTTTAAACGGCCAGGCCCGGGAAGGCTTCTTCTCGCGGCCGGCCGGCGAGGGGGGGGCGGCGCCCCTGCTCGACCGCGTGCGGCACCTGCTGGAGGGCGCCGACGAAAACGGCGAAATCAACCTGTATGAGTCGGTCGGCGAAGACCGGCTGCACGAAGACAGCAAGCCCACGCTCGAACTGTTCAAGGAGCCTCCGCCGGGGATGCAGGAGGAGCGGGCGGAATTCACCTCCGAAATCCTGGACTTGTGCCTGGCGGCCATTTACGAGGACCTGTTCCGCCTCATGTCCAACACCTGTTTGAAACAGATGGAACCCAGCGCGCTGGAGACGCTGCTGACCGAAGGCATGAAACAGGTCTCGCTCCGCTATCCCAGCCTGTTCGAGGAGGCCTTGAAGCGGCCGGGGCGCGACCGCCAGGCCGTGGCCTTGATCAATTTCGAGCTCCTGCTGAAGGCGAAAAGCAAGCTGCCCCCGGCCACCCGCGACCAGGAGTTCATCACCGCCATGAACGCCCTGGCCTCCATCTGGCTGAACGTCATGCGCCGGACCCTGTCCCGCGCGGTGTTCGAGGAGGGCTTGAAGGAAATCGCGGAAAAGATCGCCATGAGCCGCAAGGCGTACCAGGGTAATTTTACCATTATCAAATTCCTCTACGAATTTTCACGGCTCCTAGAAAAAGTCCAGTCGGAGTAGGACGACCGTGGACCCGCTGGCGGATTTTCTCGAGTATCTCAAGGCCGGGCGGAACGCCTCGCCGCATACCGTGCGCGCCTACGGCCGGGACCTGCGCGAGTTCCGGGAATTTGCCGGCGCCGCTTTCCCGCACCGGATCACCCACCGCACGGTGAGGGCTTTTTTGGCCCACCTGCAGGCCCACACCGCGGCCCGCCAGACCCTGGCCCGCAAGCTGGCCAGCCTCCGGGCTTTTTACCGCTTTCTGCGCCGGCACGGCCGGATGCAGGACAATCCCCTGACCGGCGTGAGTACGCCCAAGGGCGAGCGGCGGCTGCCCCGGTTCCTGGACCCTGCCGGCATGCTTGCGCTGCTGTCGGCGCCGCCGGCGGACACCGTGGCGGGCAGGCGTGACCGGGCCATTCTGGAGGTTTTTTACTCCACCGGCATGCGCTTGTCGGAATTGTCCGGCCTGCATGCGGGCGACCTCGATTTCGCCTCGGCCCTGGTGCGGGTGCTGGGCAAACGCCACAAGGAACGGATCCTGCCCGTCGGGCAGCCGGCCCTGGCGGCCGTGCGGGACTATCTGGCCGCCAGCCCGGCGCCGGCCGGCGGCGCGTTGTTTCGCAACCTGCGCGGCGGGTCCCTCTCGCCGCGCAGCATCGAACGGCTGGTGGATCAATACATCCGCCAAATCGGCGCTGCACGGGGCATTTCGCCGCACAGCCTGCGGCACGCCTTCGCCACCCACCTGCTGGACAACGGCGCCGACCTGCGGGCCGTGCAGGAGTTGCTCGGGCACGTGAATTTGAAGACCACCCAGATTTACACCCACGTCACCACGGAGCGCCTGAAAGCGGAATACCGCAAGGCGCATCCGCGGGCTTAACCTTCGGGAGGCGACACCATGCCGATTGCCGGTTCCGTGCAGGCCACCACCATCATCTGCGTCCGGCGCGATAACCGCGTCGCCTTGGCCGGGGACGGGCAGGTGACCGTGGGCGACACCATGATGAAGCGCCGCGCCAACAAGATCCGGCGCTTGGCCGCCGGCAAGGTGGTGGCCGGTTTCGCGGGCGCGGCCGCGGACGCCTTCCAGCTCTTCGAGCGTTTCGAAGAAAAACTCGAACAATTTCACCACAACCTGACCCGGGCCGCGGTGGAATTGGCCAAGGATTGGCGCACGGACCGCATCCTGCGGCGCCTGGAGGCGCTGCTCGTGGTCGCGGACGCCACGCGGTCGCTGGTGATCAGCGGCTCCGGGGAGGTCATCGAACCCGACGACGACGTGGCGGCGATCGGCTCCGGCGGAGCCTACGCCCTGGCCGCCGGGCGCGCCCTGCTGCAGCACACCTCCCTGCCGGCGGTCGAGATCGCGCGGCACGCCCTGGAAATCGCCGCCGACATCTGCATCTATACCAACCGGGAGATCTCGGTGGAGGAATTATGAAACCCGTCGGCAACCCCGAGCTGGAGTTGACCCCGCAGCGCATCGTGACCGAACTCGACAAGTACATCGTCGGGCAGGCCGAGGCCAAACGCGTGGTGGCCATCGCCCTCCGCAACCGCCTGCGGCGCCGGCGCCTGGCCGAGGACATGCGGGAGGAAGTCACTCCCAAGAACATCCTGCTGATCGGGCCCACGGGGGTCGGCAAGACCGAGATTGCGCGGCGCCTGGCGGCCTTGGTCGGCGCGCCCTTCATCAAGGTGGAGGCCTCCAAGTACACGGAGGTGGGATACGTCGGCCGGGACGTGGAATCCATTATCCGGGACTTGGTCCAGCAGGCCGTCAACTTGGTGCGCGAGGAGCGTTTCGCCGCCGTGCGCGGCAAGGCCGAGGAGGTGGCTTCGGAGCGGCTGGTGGAACTGCTGCTGCCGCCGCTGGCCAACCGCCGCCGTGCCCCCGCGGTCTCCGCGGAGGAGGGCGCGGCCGAAGCCGACTTGCGGAGCCAGCGCCACGCGGAAGCCCGCGCCAAGGTCCGGCAGCAGCTCCGGGACCGGGAGCTGGAGAACGAGCTGGTGGAATTGGAGAGCCGTGAGTCGCCCATGCCCATGGTGGAGGTGCTTTCCGGCGCCAATTTGGAGGAGCTCTCCATGAACCTCCAGGAGATGATGCAGAACGTCCTGCCCGGTGGCGGGGGACAGCCGCGCAAAAAGCGCGTCAAGGTCTCCGAGGCCAGGCGCCTCCTGGTTCAGGAAGAGTTGAACCGCCTGGTGGACATGGGCGAGATCAAGGCGGAAGCCGTCCGCCGCGTGGAAGAAATGGGCATTGTCTTCATCGACGAGCTGGACAAGGTGGCCGGCCGGGAGCAGGCCCACACCCCCGACGTGTCGCGCGAGGGCGTGCAGCGCGACCTGCTGCCCATCGTGGAGGGCACCACCGTCAACACCCGCCACGGGGAAGTGCGGACGCATCACATCCTGTTCATTGCGGCGGGGGCCTTCCACATTTCCAAACCCTCGGACCTCATTCCCGAGCTCCAGGGGCGCTTTCCCCTGCGGGCCGAACTGTCCTCCCTGCGGGCGGAGGATTTCCGGCGCATTTTAACCGAGCCCCGGCAGGCCCTGTGCAAGCAATACCAGGCCCTGATGCAGACCGAGGGCGTGACCCTGGTTTTCGGCGCGGACGCCGTGGCGGAAATGGCGGAGGTCGCGTTTCAGGCCAACCAGGCGGCCGAGGACATCGGGGCGCGGCGCCTGCACACCGTGCTGGAACGCGTCCTGGACGACGTCAGTTTCAACGCCTCGGAGATGCCGGGAAACACGGTCACCATCACGGCGGAGTACGTGCAGCAGCGCATCGGCGACCTCGTCAAGAACCGCGACTTGAGCCGTTATATCCTGTAACGCTTTTTAGCATCCCGGGCGGCCGCGGCCGCCGGAAGCGTCAGCCGGGGGGAGTGCAGGCATGGAAAAAATCATCGCCAAGGCAAAAGTACTGATCGAGGCCCTGCCGTACATCCGGTCCTTTTGGGGCAAAACCGTCGTCATCAAGTACGGCGGCGCGGCCATGACCGACGACAAACTCAAGCTGGAAGTCATGCAGGACATCGTCCTGATGAAATACGTGGGCATGAAGCCCGTCGTCGTCCACGGCGGCGGGCCGGAGATCACGCGGGCCATGCAGCAAATGGGCAAGAAAGTGGAGTTCGTGGACGGCCGCCGGGTCACGGACCGGGAAACCATGGAAATCACCGAAATGGTGCTGGTCGGCAAGCTGAACCAGGAGATCGTGGCCACCCTCAACCGCCAGGGCGGTTGCGCCGTGGGTCTTTCGGGAAAGGACGGAGGCCTGCTCACGGCTCGGAAACTCGATACGCCGGGCGTGGATTTGGGGTTCGTGGGGGAAATTTTCGAGGTCCATCCCGAGGTGATCAACACCCTGGACCGGGAGAAATTCATCCCCGTGATCGCCCCCGTGGGCGTCGACCTCGAGGGGAACACCTACAACAACAATGCGGACGACGTGGCCGCCGCCATGGCCGTGGCGCTGGGCGCGGACAAGCTGGTGCTCATGACCGACGTCCCCGGCATCATGATCAACCCCGAAGACCCGGCGACCCTGCTTTCCACCCTGAAGATCCGGGATATCGCGGACATGATCAACCGGGGAGTCATCACCGGCGGCATGCAGCCGAAGGTGCAGGCCTGCGAGCGGGCCTTGAACGGGGGCGTCAAAAAAACGCACATCATCGACGGCCGGATTTCCCACGCCCTGTTGCTGGAAATTTACACGGACCAGGGCATCGGGACCGAGATCGTCGTCGGCTAGGAGCCACCATGGATCCGTTTTTCGCCACCACCCGGGAAGTGTTCGATCAGGAGGCCGCGAGCATCGGCCGGACCTTCGTGCGCCAGCCCGTGGTCTGGACGCAGGGGGAAGGCTGCCGGCTCTGGGACAAGGACGGCCGCCGGTATCTGGACTTTTTCGCCGGCCACGCGGTTATGAATCTCGGCTACGGACATCCCGCCCAGCTGGCGGCCATGCGGACCCAGCTGGAGCGTCTCGTCCATACCGGGAACTTATATTATAATGAAGCCCAGGTCGAGCTGGCCCGGAGGCTGGTGAAAACGAGCTTCGGCGGGAAGGTGTTTTTCGCCAACAGCGGCGCCGAAATCACCGAACTGGCCATCAAGCTGGCGCGCAAGCACGCCCGCGCGGCCGGCGATTCCCCGGACCGGCACGAAATCCTCACCTGCCGGGGTTCTTTCCACGGACGCACGTTCGGCGCCCTGTCCGCCACGGGGCAGGATAAGTACCACGCGGGCTTGGAGCCCATGCTGCCGGGCTTCCGGCACGTGCCTTTCAATGATCCGGAGGCCATGGCCGCCGCCATCACGCCCCAAACCTGCGCCGTATTGCTGGAACCCATCCAGGGGGAGGGGGGCATCTGGCCGGCCCGGCGCGAGTACCTGGAAGGCCTGCGTGCTGCGTGCGACCGGAACCGGCTGCTGCTGATTTTTGACGAAATCCAATGCGGCTTGGGCCGCTGCGGGACCCGGCATGCCTATGAGTACTACGGCGTGGTCCCGGACGTGCTCTTGCTGGGCAAGCCCCTGGGGGGAGGTTTGCCCATCTCCGCGCTGATCACCCGCGCGGCGGTGGCGGAGAGCCTGCAGGTGGGCGATCATGGGAGCACTTTTGGCGGCAATCCCGTGGCCGCCGCCGGAGGCTGCGTCCTGCTGGCGGTCTTGGAACAGCCCGGATTTCTGCAGCATCTGCAGGCCACGGCCGCCTATCTGGAAGGGCGGCTCGCTGCCTTGGCCGCGGCCCATCCGAGGGTGGTCAAGTCCGCCCGCGGCTTGGGTCTCATGCAGGCCCTGGAATTACACGCCTCGGGGCCCGAGGCCGTGGGCCTGGCCTTGCAGGAGGGCTTGGTCATCAATTGCACGGCGGGACACGTGCTGCGGCTGCTGCCGCCGCTGGTCATCGGCCAGGCGGAAGTGGACGAAGCCTGCGGAATTTTGGAGCGGGTGCTGCAGGCCCTGGAGAAAAAGAAAGCCTGATTTGAACCAAAAAATTCAAGACGCAGAGGCCTTGACGTTGGTCTCGGGGGGTTGGGATGGCTTCGAAAGGTAAGCGAAACCAGCAGAAACGCCGCGGAATCGCCGGTAAAAAAACGCCCAAACACCTGTCCGTGAATTCGCTTCTGACCCTGGCGCAATTGGTGCCCGGCGACCTGAACCTGATTTTCGACAAAGCCGCCGAGTTGAAAGCCGCCCTGCGGCACGGCCGGGCGACGCCCCTGCTCAGGGGAAAAACCCTGGCCGCCATTTTCGAGAAAAGCTCCACCCGGACGCGGGTTTCCTTCGAGGTCGCCATGTACCAGCTGGGCGGGGTCATGCTGAACCTGCCCGGCCGGGACCTGCAGTTGGGCCGGGGCGAAACCATCGGGGACACGGCTCAGGTCCTGTCCCGCTACGTGGACGGGATCATCATCCGCACCGACGACCACCGCAAAGTGGTGGAAATGTCGCGCACGGCCGGCGTTCCCGTGATGAACGCGCTGACCGACTATTCCCATCCCTGCCAGGTGCTGGCGGACCTGTTCACGCTGAAAGAGCGCTTCGGCAAGCTGAAGGGCCTGCGCCTGGCGTATGTCGGCGACGGCAACAACGTGGCCCGCTCGCTCATGTTCGGCGCGGCCAAGGCCGGCATCCAGCTGGCCATGGCCTCGCCGGAGGAATACGAGCTGGACAAGCAGACCCTGGAACTTTCCGAAAGCGCCCGCTTGGAGACCGGCGGGGAACTGTACGTCAATCCCGACCCGGTGCGGGCCGTGACCCAGGCGGACGCCGTCTATACGGACGTTTGGGCCTCCATGGGGCAGGAGAAGGAACACGCCCAGCGGGTCCGCGCCTTCCGCAAGTACCAGGTCAACGCCAAGCTCATGGCCCACGCCGCCCCCCATGCCGTTTTCCTGCATTGCCTGCCCGCCCACCGCGGCGAGGAAGTCACCGAGGACATCATCGACGGGCCGCGCTCCATCGTCTGGGACCAGGCCGAAAACCGCCTGCACGTCCAGAAGGCCATCCTGGCCCTGCTGCTGGGGAAGGCCTAGGCGCAGTCCTCCGCCAGGGCGCTTGAGCCGGGCAACGAATCAGCCGATACTGGGTCTAACAAGATATGCAACCCTGCCGTGTTGCTGGCGCTTCCTTTTTCAGGCCAAGGGGGGAGAACATGCCGGAAAGCCATGTTCGTTGTTTGGGATATGCAGTAATGATCAGTACTTTGGTTTTGCTCTCTCCGGCAACGTCCGCGCCGGCCATGCAATCCGAGAATTACCTGCAACGTGAATGCGTCGTGGACAGTGCGGGAAATTCCTATGCCGGCGCCGGCAGCCGCCTGTACGATTGCGTGGGGGAAGCCTTGAGCGGGCAAAGCTGGGGCCGGAATTACTCCGTGCAAGCCGGTTTCTTCAACGACTATTACCTGCCGCCGCCGACTCCGACCATCACCTGCACGCCGATCCGGAGTTTTGGCGGGGAGATTTTAAGTCCGGAATACGTATTTGCCGCGCCGAATCCCATCCTGGGAAAACAAGGGTACATCCATTTCGACCTGGCCGTGCCGGCGGAAGTGTGGCTGCACATCTACACGCCGACCAACCGTTTGGTGATCTCGCGGCATTGGGACAGCCTGCCGGCCGGGACCAATCAATGGGTCTGGGAGACCGCCAACCTGGCCAACGGCGTTTACCTGCTGCTGATCCGGGGCAGGGGACCCGACGGCAAGGAGACCCGGGTGGTCAAGAAACTGGCGTTGATCAAATAATCGGGCGGACGGTTTTGCGGAACGCCCACCAAAGGGGGAAATTCAATGAAACGGATAGGGATGATTTTGGGCTGCATCCTGTTGCTGGGCAGTTTCGCCGGCGCGGACGTGCCGCGGACCATCAATTACCAGGGAAGGCTTACGGATCACAGCGGCAATCCCCTGCCGGACGCAACGTATTCCATCGCCATCCGGCTCTATGACGCAGAAAACGCCCCGGAAGCCAACTCGATCTGGAACGACCTGTTTTCCGTGCAGACGAAAAACGGGTATTTCAATGTGGCTTTGGGGAGCGGGAACACCCTGACCGCGGCTTTTGACAAGCCGTATTGGTTGGGCATCAAAGTTGGCGGGGATTCCGAAATGACACCGCGGCAGGCACTGAACAGCGTGCCGTATGCATTAATGGTACCCAACAATTCCATTACTACGGCCCAGTTGGCGGATTGGTCAGTCACTAAGGATGATCTCGTTAATTCCGCCGTAATATCAGCTAAAATTGAAGACAATGCTGTTAATTCAGACAAACTTGCGGACGGCGCGGTGAACACCCAAGCTAAAGCGCCCTGGGCACCTCGAGTTTGGTATCAGGGATTATGGCGTAACAACCCAATTATTGCTGGCGGGTTAGCTACTACAGATATCAATGGAAATGCTACTTTAGATATAACATCTTGCGGATTTACTCAACCACCAAGAGTGGTTTGTACTGCAGATCGTTCGGATCTTCTTATTGTGATGAATGTATTTAATGTTTCTACGAGTAGTTTTGATGTTAAGTCACGGATCGGCAATGGCACAGGTGTCACTTCTAATTTTTATTGGATAGCAATTGGTTTCTAAATATTTCTTTTTATAAATTATTTTAACTTCCTCTGAGTAAGTTCCTTGTGTCTGCAGATTTTATAGCAATGAATATGCATGAATTGCCCTTACTTCATACGCGCATTGCCTTTATAAATATTTATGGTCTCGTCTGAAGTGCATGTAGAAGTGCCGAAAGAGAAGCCGGAAAATATTTCGCCGGATTTACTCTTAAAGGACATTAAATACTACTAATCATTTACTTCTGACCTAGAAATCGAAATAATCAAAGCAGGCCGAAGTTATCAATTGATAGAAGGTAATCCAAATTCATGTTTGCAGGTAATAAGGGGAAAATATTCTTTATTTTTGCTGCTTTGAGCTATGGCATACTTTCAATATTCTATACCTATCCACTGATACGATACTTTTCTATTGCCGTGCCTGGCCCAGGGGGAGATGCCAGCCAATTTATATGGGCGCTATGGCATTTAAAAAACAGTATTATTCACCTTTCAAACCCGTTTTTCACACAAACTATATATTATCCTCTGACAGTAAGTTTGATATTGCATACTTGGACTCCTTTAAAATGCCTATTTGCTCTGCCTTTGACATTTATTGGTAACTATATTTCAACCTATAATTCATTAATACTCTTTTCTTTGGTTACTTGCGCCTTGGGTGTATATATGCTACTGCGGTCCTATGATATTGAAAGTTCAATAGCCTTCATCGGTGGGTTCGCATTTGCGTTTTCACCTTTTCAAATGAGTCATGCGCTGGGCCATTTAAATATTATTAGTACTGAAGCTATACCCTGGATATTTTATCTTTGGAGATCATATAACTTCAATTTGCGTAGAATAAAACTAATTGGAATCAGTTTATTGACGATATATTTGTTTTTAAGCAGCTATCAATTATTCATTTACTTGGTAATCTTCACAGTAAGTTATTTATTTTGGGTAAAAATCATATTAAAAAAGGATATTAACCAAAATTTAATTGCCGTAATAAAAATAGGTATATTATTTTTCATTATCCTAATTCCTTTTTGGATATTAGTTATTAACCAATATAGCCAGTACAATTATTTTTCATTACAGGATAACTATTGGACGTTTTCGCGGATTTATTCACTAGATCTCATTTCACCATTGATCTTTTCCCCCTTAAACCCGCTGTGGGGAAAATATGCCCAAGGAATACTAATGCGAATATATTCTGGGCATGCGAGTATTAGTAATTTCAATCTTGCTGAACATAACGCCTATATCAGTTATGCCATTTGGGCAGTAGTCATCATTGGAATAATCAGATATAGGAAAGAAACATTTTGGCGATATTGGGTATTTACAGGGGGGATATTCTGGGTATTATCTCTTGGGCCAGTATTAAATATATTTGGATACCCTATTACGGCAAACAAGTTTATGCATTTGTTCTCATTCCATGGCCTTAAAGTAATTATTCCTATGCCCTATATATTGATTCAATATTTGCCATTTATCAATGGTGCCCGTGTACCTGCGAGATTTTATATTATTACAATATTTGCTGTAAGCATAATATTCTCGCGGATCTTATATTCAATGATGTCTGAAATAAAAGATCGCCGGAAATTGAAATATGTTATTCAAATATTCCTATTTCTAATAATCGGGGTGGATTATTTGCCCGCTCCATTTATGGTAACCAAAATGGCGGTACCATCAGTATATAACGTAATCAAAAAAGATAAAGATAGACACCATGTCGTATTGGATTTGCCCTCACCACCGTGGGCATATGATGATTTAACGCCGTTATTCTATCAGACTTACCATCAACATCAAATAGTTGGCGGACATACAGCGAGAGAATCGAAAGCACAAAATAAATATTTCTGGGAATATCACATTATTAAGCAAATATCAAATGGGGAAAGAGGAATCAAAAATGAGGATTTAAATAATGTGCTGCAGAAATTAAATGTTTATTATATCGTAGCAAGAGGTGACAAGGTTGTGGAGACAGTCCGCAAGGAGGAAGAGGGAATGGGTGATTGGGAAATATTATCAGATGGAATAGAGAATGGACAAAGGATTGCGATATGGCGGAGAAGTTTCCAATAAAGAATGATTTACATATTGACGGGCCGCGCTCCATGGTCTGGGAACAGGCCGAAAACCGCCTGCACGTCCAGAAGGCCATCCTGGCCCTGCTGCTGGAGAAATAATCTAATTCGGCGACAAGTGCAAAGAAAATATATAAACTATTTTAATGATTACAAGGAATATCATAAAGGTACTAAAAAGAAGACGTGATGAAAAAAGTATATATACTTGGCTCAGGTACATCTCGTGAGCTAAGATTCATTATCCCCGAGCTTAATTATCCAAATTCACCTAAAATTTACCATGGGGAATTGAATGGTCCATTAAGTAATTCATTTTTACATGATGCAGTCGGGATTAATAAATATCTGAAAAAACATTTTCGTCTTATTAATTTACCGAATCTTACAGCAGATTTCGTAAATATTGCCGGAAGGTTTTTGAGAAATACAACTATTGGCACTTCGGATCTTTACAATCACAAAGAGTTTAATATTGAGAGCTTTCATAATTATATTGAAAATGAAATTGCTACATATGGCAGAAATGATGAGGGTTTAAATGCTGAAGAAATAGATACACATCGGAAATTGTATAGTGCTAAAAATGAACTTTTAGAATTTATTAGAAAATCACTTTTTAATATTTGCTATTATTGTGACTCTTTAATTCACCGAAAATTTGCAGAAATATTGTCAAGTGAGTCCGCCGATATTATTTCATTTAACTGGGACATATTGTTGGAACTTGCTCTTTATGAAACTAAAATATGGCAACCATTAGATGGATATGGAAGAAATTTTAATGGATTACTGGGGTATAAAGAGAAAATAAATTTTACTAGTAAAATAAAGATATTTAAACCGCACGGATCAATTAATTGGTATAAAAGAGGTTCTGATGAGCTAATGGTTTATAATTTACTGCCGAGAAACCTTCGCTCTGGTAATCCTCGAATGCCCCCAAAAACAGAAAGTGTTAACGGAAATACATGGAGAGTTTATCTTGTTCCGCCAGCGCAAAATCGTATTGACAACAGTCTTATTAATTATTGGGGGAATATTAGGGGAACTATTAGTGAGGCAGAACAGATAATTATAATTGGATTTGCGCTTAATAACTTTGATCAAGATGTAAAAAAAGAAATTGAAGATGTTGGCCGTTTATTAGAAAAAGAGATTACACTCGTCGCGCCAGATGCACAAAACCTTATAGGAGAATATCATCAAGTATTTCCAAGATGTAATATTCGGCCAATCGATATAACCTTCTCGAAATATTTAAAAGGTATAGGAAGGAATAAAAATGCCCTATAAACAAATAGAAATTGCTTTTGTGTTATCCTTTGCCGTTTTCGCAGCTTATTTAGCGGACAACATTACCATCGTCAGCGACTCGCGCTGGTCCATCCACATGGCCATGAGCTTGATCAAGCAGGGGAATACGGATTTGGACGAATATTCCCCCATGATCGCAAGACATAATTTTTACGCCATCGAAGAGTCCCGCGGACATATCTACTCCGAATATCCCATTGCCATCTCCGTGGCGGCGGTGCCATGGGTATTTCTTATGGATCAACTGCTCGGCGATAATGTCATAGACTTTTTGCAGGTAAAAAACAGAACCCGGGAGACAACCGCCGCTTTGGCTGGAAAATTCAACGAAATACTACGCCAGCCAGCGATACTGACGGGTTCCCTGGATCGGGTCCGGACAACGGCGGAGCCTGGACTACTGCTGAAATGGATGAGCGGCGTGCTTGCCGGTTACATTTATGTGACGGTTCCGGGGGTGACGGCATTGACGTCACCGGGTGTTTACGTGGCCCATCGCATCCTACCGCACATTCAGCAAGCGCTGCCAACCTATACGGATCAAAAAAAACTCACGCCCCTGGAGACGCTAACGTACATTACCATCCCGGTATTCACGGAACATTTCATCGCAAGCCTTTATACGGCACTGGCCGCTGGAATGATTTTTCTGATCGCCGCCCAGTACCTGGCAACACCGCTGGCCGTACTTGTGACCTTGATATTTGCATTTTGTACCTCAGCGTGGTCCACGGCAAGTCTGGTGTTGTGGCAGCACGGCCCTTCCATGTTCATGCTAGCCACAACATTGTATTTTATTTTGCTTAGTAAGCAAAAGGAAAGTCTGGTTCAGTATGCAGGAATCCCGCTGGCACTTTCCTTTACTATTCGGCCGACCAATGGTTGGTCGGTTATAGGCATTACTCTCTTGGTGTTTATCCAATACCGGCGATACTTCTTAAAATACATCCTATGGGCCGCACTTGTCGCAATTTTGTTTATTGCCTATAACGCCCATATTTATCATGCAATCCTTCCGCCTTATTTCCAACAGAAAACCTTTTTCTCAAAGTATCTCCTCGAGGGCTTAGCGGGAACTCTGATCAGCCCTTCGCGTGGTTTGATAATATTTTCGCCTATCCTGATCTTTTCATTGCTTGGCATTTATTACAAATTCAGGGAAAGAAGAATGGAAACACTTGATTTTATACTGCTTGGAATCCTGGGCGCCCACTGGCTGACGATTTCGAGCTGGTATTCTTGGGGAGGGGGCCATTCCTATGGCCCGAGATTGTTTACGGACATGCTCCCCTTCCTTATTTATTTTCTACTTCCGGCCATGGAATATTTGACCGTTCAATGGAAACAAAAGAAAGCCTTAATACTATTGGCGCTGTTTTGCACCTTCGCCGGTTTGAGTTATTTCATTCATTACCAAGGCGCAACCAATGCTAAAACCCTGGCCTGGAACACGGATCCGCAAAACGTTGATGTCCACAAGGAAAGGCTTTGGGAGTGGAAGGACCCGCAGTTTTTGCGTGGAATATTTAATAAGTAAATTATTCATGAAATTCTCGGGGGCCCTGGAGAATAGGTAATAGACTCCGGAAAAAAATTATACCCGATTCATTGCATTCCTGATGGTAATTCTATCCCGTTACAAAGATTCAGGAGCTCGTAGATGCAAGCCCAAAAAGCTTCCGGGACAAAATCCGGCCGTACATTAATTGGCACTTACTCGAAAGAAGTCTGGTACGTTCTGGCCTTGTGCGTCATCGCGGCGCTGTTTGTCGCCAACCGCTGGCCCGCCCTGAATCCGGCCTCGCTGTGGCTGGACGACCTGTACATCGCCGTTTTCGGCAAGATGAATCTGTGGCGGGATTGGCACCTGTGGCTGAACATGCACGTGCCCCTGGCCTTCATGCTGGGCACGTTTCTTAGCTACCGGATATTACCCGATCACGAACTGTCGGCCCAGCTGCTGCCCTTTGCCTGCGCCCTCGCGCAGATTTTCCTCTTCGCCCGGCTGGCGAGGATTTGGACGGGCCGGCGGCTCTTCGCCCTCCTGGCGGGAGCCCTGCTCAGCGTATGCACGGTCATCGTCATCTATTCCGTGCGCGTCAAGCAATACACGCTGGACAGCCTGATCACCATTCTCCTCCTGCTGCTCTTCACCGCCTATTTGAAGGCTCCCCGGCGCGAACGCTCCTTGTGGCCGGCGGCTCTCGCCTCCGCCTTGGCCTTGCTGGCTTCCTTTATTTCCGCCGTAATAAGCGGGATATTTCTCCATTTGCTTTTGGCCCGCCGCCTGGTTAAAGACCGATTCAATCTGAAAGGCCGGCTGGGCGATCTGGCCGGCGTGCTGGCCTTCGACGTCTCGGGCGCGTTGTATTACTGGTTTGTCCTGCGCGGCGTGAGAAATCCCGGCCTCATGTGGCTGTGGGACCGGGCCGCGGATTATGCCTTTCTGCCGGTCCACGCAGGCTTTCCTGTCTTTTTCCAAGCACTGGCGAGGGCCGCTTCAGAAAGCGTGCTCGCAGCCGCCTTTCCCTCGGCGCTCGTCACGGGCGCAACGGCTGTTCCCGGCTTGCAGGCGGCCGGCCTCTACCTCGTGGCCGCCGTGGTACTGTTTTTTTTGATTCTGGGCCTGCGCAGGTTATGGCAACAGGGGCAGAAACTGCTCGTGGCAATTTCCCTCATTTTCTATTGTTCCATGCTCGCCATGTCCGCCCTGGCCCTTTATCCTCTTTTCGATCGCACCAACATCTATTCCTTTCCCGTCACCCTTTTACTGGTGGTCCTGGGTGTGCAGTCCTTGGCGGGAGAGCGGCCTCTCACCCGGGCCGGCCGGGCAGCCTGGGTGCTGGTTCTGCTGGCGGCAACTTTCTTCTTTTCTTCGGAGCGTTTGGGCGGGGAGCCCGGCGTGTATTTTTACGAGGAACAAATGAGCGCGGACTATGTCCGCCGCATCGAACGGGCATACCGGCCCGGGGACGCGGTCGTGGTCTATCCCATGGCGAACGTGGCGTTTGCATACTATACACGCTGGCCCGTGAGCTTCAGGAGAGACGCCAGGCGGGACTGGGGGTATGAAGTCGAGGTCAAAAAGGAGAATGTTAATATTCTGCCCTATATTCTGACCGCTGGCCGGGATGTGAGGGACGACCCGGGTTTGCTGGAAGATGACCTGAAAGGCATCCTGAACCGGACCTATCCGCACGTATATTATTTTTCGGTCCACTATCATGACAAAGCCGACGATTATATCCAGGAAACGATCGAGGCGGCCGGTTACGGCCCGGCTGAAGAGGCTTTTGAAAAGGGCTGCGAGTTGATCCGCTTTCAGCCCGACTATCTGCGCTGCGACCGCGAGGCGCAGGGCCTGGGTCCCTGGGAGGGCCCCTATCCGCAGTTTCATCTGTCGCAGGTCCGCTGGGGCTATGGCCCGGCGACCAGCCTGAGAATTCAGTCGCCCAAACCCGTGCCCGTAATCCTTGAACTCAACGCCAAAACCTCTTTCCCGGGCCAGGCCATCACCGTCTTCTTCAACCGGAAATTTTCCGGACGGTATACGCTGCCCGTCGCAGAAGCATTCACGAACCTGGCGGTTCCGGGCCAACTGCAGGCGGGCGAAAATTCAATTACCTTGGAATATGCGCATTGGAAGCAAGAACCCGGCGGCGATGCCCGGCCGCTGGCCGTGCTGTATTCCGGCCTTTGGGTCCGGAGAGCGGAATAAGGGTTCATGCGTGAGTTTCAGGGCGGGCTAGCGATTGTTTCTCGCGGTTGCGGAATGCCGGGTGAAATGGTATAGTAAGCCAGATTTGCCGTAAAATATTTGGGGAAATGTAAAACTGCCATGACTCCTTCGGGAAAATCCCGGCGCCCCGTCCAGAAGGCGGATACAAAAGCCGAAGTTAAAAAAATCACCTGGCCCGAATTATCCGTGGTCATCCCCGCTTACAATGAATCCGGGACGCTGGCGGAACTGGTGCGCCAGGTGCGCGCCGTGCCCCTGCGCAAGGAGATCATCGTGGTGGACGACGCCTCCACGGACGGGACCGATAAGGTCCTGGCCGGCTTGAAGGGCCCCGACCTGCGCGTGATCCGCCAGCCGCGGAACCTGGGCAAGGGTGCGGCCCTGCGGGCCGGATTCCAGGCGGCCAGGAACGAAGTGATCGTGGTCCAGGACGCGGACTTAGAGTACGACCCCACGGAATATACGGAGCTGGTGGCACCCATCGCGCGCGGCCAGGCCGACGTGGTCTACGGCAGCCGCTTCTTTTCCACCAAGGGACACCGGGTGCATCTCTACTGGCATTACGTGATGAACCGCCTGCTGACCATGCTGTGCAACATGTTCTCCAATCTGAATCTGACGGACATGGAGACCTGTTACAAGGCCTTCCGGCGCGGGCTGTTGGCCAAGCTCAAGTTGAAGGAAAAGCGTTTCGGGTTCGAACCCGAGGTTACCATCAAGCTGGCGCGCACGGGCGCCCGCTTCTACGAGATCGGCATCTCCTACCACGGCCGTTCCTACGGGGAAGGCAAGAAGATCAAGGCCAAGGACGGCCTGCGCGCCCTGTATTGCATCTTCCGGTACGGCATCTTCGGCTGAGCCGGCCGATAACGCTTTTACTGCTTTATTTTCCCGTTTTGCTTGTGGCATACTAAATAACCGCTATGGACTCCAAGGAGAGGACCATGTCCATCAAAAAGGTGGTTTTAGCCTATTCCGGCGGCCTGGACACCTCGGTCATCATTCCCTGGCTCAAGGAGCACTACCACTGCGAGGTCATCGCCTTTGCCGCGGACATCGGGCAGGAGGAGGAACTCCAGGGCCTGCCCGCCAAGGCGAAGAAAACCGGCGCCGCCAAGTGCTACGTGCTGGACTTGAAGCGGGAGTTCGCCCGGGATTATCTGGTGCCGCTGCTGCGGTCCGGCGCGGTGTACGAGAACAAGTACCTGCTGGGCACCTCCATCGCGCGCCCCTTGATTGCCAAGCACCAGGTGGCCATCGCCTTAAAGGAACGGGCGGACGCGGTGGCGCACGGCTGCACGGGCAAGGGCAACGACCAGGTGCGCTTCGAGCTGACCTATCAGGCCCTGGCGCCGCGGTTGAAAGTCATCGCGCCCTGGCGGGATCCGGCCTGGACCATCCGCTCGCGCGAGGACGCCGTCGCCTATGCCCGGAAAAAAGGCGTGCCCATCAGCCAGTCCTTGAAAAAAATCTATTCCCGGGACCGCAACCTCTGGCACATCTCCCACGAGGGCGGGGAACTCGAGGACCCCTGGCGCGAACCGGGCAAAAACGTGTGGGTCCTGACCCGGAATCCGGAGGACGCCCCGGACAAGCCCGCCTACGTGACCGTGCGCTTCCGCTCCGGCGTGCCCGTGGCCTTGAACGGCCGATCCCTGGAGCTGGTGGCCTTGATTCAAAAGCTGAACCGGCTGGCCGGCGCCCATGGCGTCGGGCGCGCGGACCTGGTGGAGAACCGGCTGGTGGGCATGAAATCCCGCGGGGCGTACGAAACCCCGGCCGGGACCGTGCTGGTGGCCGCCCTGCACGAGCTCGCCAGCCTGGTCCTGGACCGGGAAACCCTGCGCACCCGCAGCCAACTGGCGCTCACGTACGCGGACTTGGTGTACAACGGACTGTGGTTCACGCCCCTCCGCGAGGCCATCGACGCTTTCATGCGGCAGGCCCTGAAAGAGGCCACGGGCGAGGTGCGGATGAAACTGTTCAAGGGCCACGTGGCGGCCGTGGGGCGTCGTTCCCCCCGCTCCCTCTTTTCGGAAAAGCTGGCCACGTTCGGACGGGAAGAAGTTTACCGCCAGTCGGACGCCACGGGCTTCATCGCCCTGTACGGCCTGCCCCTGAAAGTCAGGGCCGGCCGCCGGTTGCGGTCCTAATCCCTTGTCCGCGGCCCAAAGGAGAGCGCACATGGCAAAAACAGGCAGGAAGTCCAAGCATGCCGCCGGGAACAAGACTTTTTTGAAGGCCTGGTCGGGCCGCTTTACCAAGAGCATCGACCCGCGGGCCGAGACCTTCGCCTCCTCCCTGGCCGTGGACATTCATCTGCTGCCCTACGATATCCAGGGCAGCTCCGCCCATGCCGCCATGCTGGCGCGGCGCCGCATCATCAGCCTGAAGGATGCCCGGCGAATCCAACAGGGCTTGAAAAAAATCCTGGCCGAGTGGAAAGCCCGGAAACTGGTGGCCGTTCGCCAGGACGAGGACGTGCACATGCTGGTGGAGCGGCGCTTGCATGAATTGATCGGCCCGGCCGCCGGCAAATTGCACACCGCCCGCTCCCGCAACGACCAGAGCGTGACCGATCTGAAGCTGTATTTGCGGGACGGTGTGCAGGCCCTGGTGGAGGGGCTGAAGGAAGTGCAGCGCGCCCTGTTCGAACTGGCCGAAAAACACCGGGACTGGATCATGCCGGGGTACACCCACATGCAGGTGGCGCAGCCCGTCTTGGTGTCCCACTGGCTGCTCGCCCACCTGCAGGCTTTCCGGCGGGACGCCCAGCGCTGCCAGGCCCTGCTGCGCACCAGCTTGGACGAACTTCCCTTGGGAGCGGCGGCCTTGGCGGGCACGAGTCACCCCATCGACCGGAAGCTGACCGCCAAACTGCTGGGCTTCTCCCGGGTGAGTGAAAATTCCATGGACACCGTGTCGGACCGCGACTTCTGTCTGGAATTCCTGGCGGCGGCCGCCATCAGCAGCGTGCACTTCTCGCGCCTGGCGGAGGAGCTGGTCTGGTTTTCCTCCAGCGAGTTCCGTTTCGTGACCATGGACCAGGGGTTCGCCACGGGTTCGTCCATCCTGCCGCAAAAGCGCAATCCGGATATCGCGGAATTGCTGCGCGCGCGCAGCGGGAGGGTTTTTGGCAACCTGCAGAATCTGCTCACGGTGATGAAAGGTCTGCCCCTGACCTACAACCGCGACCTGCAGGAGGACAAGGAGGCGGTGTTCGACACCCTGGACACCCTGCTCGGGGCCTGCATGGTTTTAGCGCCCCTGCTGGACAGCCTGACTCTGCACCGGGAGCGCCTGGAGGAGGCCTGCCGCCACGGTTTTCCCACCGCGACCGAGGCCGCCGATTTCCTGGCCCGCAAGGGAGTGCCGTTCCGCGAGGCGCACGCGGCCGTGGGCCGAGCCGTCACGGTGGCCAGCGACCAGGGCGTGGGCATCGAGGATTTAGACTTGAAGACCTGGAGGATGTTCCATCCTGCGTTTACCGCGGGAATACGCCGTGAAATCAGGCCTAAAAACTCCGTGCAGGCGAAAAAATCCCTGGGAGGGACCTCGCCGGACCAGGTGAAACTGCAGCTGGACCGGTTGCGCAGGGAGTTATACGGCCAGCGAAAGGTGAAAATAAATCGTTGACAGTATTTCGGCGGGCCGGTAGAATAGCAAAGAATTTATCTGTCCTGCTCTGTCCTCTTTTCTTTACTGCATGAGTCCTGGAAAGCGACCGCAAGGTCCATTTCTGCCCACAAGTCTTGGGTTGATCGGGGGAGGTCCGGCTTGGCACGCGTCGTATTGAAAAATGTCACCAAGCGTTTTCCGGGAGGCGTGAATGCCGTCAAGGATATCAACCTGACCTGTGAGGACAAGGAATTCATCGTCTTGGTCGGACCCTCGGGTTGCGGCAAATCCACGACCTTGCGCCTGATCGCAGGGCTGGAGGAGATCACGGAAGGGGAAATCGTCATCGGCGAGAAACTGGTCAATGACGTGCCGCCCAAGGACCGGGACATCGCCATGGTCTTCCAGAATTACGCCCTGTACCCCCACATGACCGTGTATGACAACATGGCCTTCGGCCTCAAATTGAACAAATATCCCCAGCATGAAATCCGGCAGCGCGTGATGGAGGCGGCCGACATCCTGAGCATCGGGGACCTCCTGGAACGCAAGCCCAAACAACTCTCCGGCGGGCAGCGGCAGCGGGTGGCCGTGGGGCGCGCCATCGTCCGCAAGCCCAAGGTGTTTCTCTTCGATGAACCGCTCTCCAACTTGGACGCCAAGCTCCGCGTCCAGATGCGCGCCGAGATCAGCAAGCTGCATACGCGGCTCCAGGCCACCATGATTTACGTGACTCATGACCAGGTGGAAGCCATGACCATGGGCGACCGGATCGTGGTGATGCGGGACGGCTTCATCCAGCAGATCGCCGATCCCATCACCCTGTACGACCAGCCCGCCAACAAGTTCGTTGCCGGCTTCATGGGTTCCCCGGCCATGAATTTCATGGAGGGGACCGTCGTCAAGAAAAAGGACAACTTTTTCTTTCACGAGGAAAATTTCACGGTGCGGATCATCGACAACCACGTCGAGGCGCTCGAGGGGTTCCTCGGCAAGGAGCTCACCCTCGGCATCCGCCCCGAGGACATTTACGACAAGATTTACTACCCGGACGCCCCGCCGGACAACACCATCACCGCCACCGTGGAAGTCGTGGAGCCCATGGGCGCCGAGGCCTACCTCTACCTGACCACCGGCAAGAGCCCTTTCCTCGCCCGGGTCGATTCCTACGAGCAGATCGACATCAACCAGGACATCGACCTGGTCTTTGATATGACCAAGGCCCATTTCTTCGATAAGGAAACGGAGCAAACCATCATCTAATGGTTCCGAGCCCGGACAACGGGTCCAGCACCGGCAGGCTTGAACCACGCGGCGTCCCCTCCGGGGGCACGCCGTTTTTTTTACTCTGCCTGTTTCTGGCCCTGAACCTGGCTGCGCCCTCCCGGGCGGCCTCCCCTGCCGGGACCGCGCCGTCGTCCCCGGCGGCCCCCGCGGGCAATACCCTGCCGGGGACGCAGCGCATCCTGCTGACCGCCGACAGCCTGGACTACCATGAAGCCGCCCAGTCCATCCATGCGCAAGGCCACGTGCGCGTGTGGTACGCCAGCATCACCCTGACCGCTGAATCCGCGGATGCCGACTTAACGACCCGGCGGCTGCAGGCCGAGGGCGACGTGGTCCTGGTGGACCAGGGGAAAAAAATCCGCTGCGCGCGCTTAATCTACGACCTGGAAACCCGTTCGGCCGAGGCGGAGGGCATCCTGTTTGCCACCTACCCCTGGTATTACCAGGGGACCCGGGTGGACAAACAGGGGGAAAAAAACGTCACCATCACCGCGCCGAATTTCACCACCTGCAACGCCCGGCATCCCCACTACCATCTGACCGCCAGCCGGATCGATATCGTCCTGGGGGAATCGCTGACGGCGTACGACGCGGTTTTGTACATCGGGACCACGCCGGTGTTTTACCTGCCCTGGTTCTGGCGCTCCCTGCGGGATTCCCGGCCGCCTTTTTCCATCCAGGTGGGATACAACGAGATCGAGGGCGCCTACGTGAAAACCCGCTTCAATTACTACCTCCTGGAGGAAAATTACGGCTCCCTGCTCCTGGACTTGATGGAAAAAAAAGGACTGGGGTACGGCCTGGAGCAGCACCTGCATTACCGCTTTGCCGGGGAAGGAGACGGCGACTTGTCCGGTTTCTACATCCGGGAAAAGGATACGGAAGTGGAACGCTCGAACCTCAAGCTGGAACACCGCCACGAATTCGGCCCCCGCGACCTGTTGCAGGTGAGCGTCGATTACCTGTCGGACCGCAGTTTCAACCGGGAATTCTCCTACGACCTGGTGGACTCCTTTCAGCAGAAATCCTATCTGGCCTTTTCCCACCGCGGGGACAATTATTATCTGGGTGTCGTGGCGGCGGACACGGAAACCCTCGACCTGGCGTTGAATAAATATTACCCCTCCAGCCGCCAGTTGCCGGGCCTGGATTTCTCCCTGTCCCCGGTCAAGGCCTGGAGTTGGCCCTCCCCGCTGTACTTCAGCCTCAGTTCCTCCTTGAGCCGCAACTACGAGCGCGTGGACGTGTACGGCCCGGGCCTCGATGCCGAGGGGAATCCGGTGACACTGCAGCAAATTTCCTACCGGTTCCGGGACAACCTGTCCTTTTCACCCAAGCTCACCCAGACCTTCGCGACCTCGCCCTACGTCCTGACCCAGCCCAGCTTCTCCTGGTCATTTGCCGCGCCCTTTTCCGGCTACAGCAAGGAAAGCCTGATCCCGGGTTACTCGTCGGATGACACCCAGGCGCCGACGCGCCTGGACGCGGCCTACAGCACAAGCCTGTCCCTGACCAATAAATGGGTGAATTACCAGCGCACCCGTCCCACCCACCTGGTGCAGAGCCGGTTGTCGCATAGTTTTACCCGCCGGATTTCCCACTTGGACGAGGCCGGGGTGGCCCTGGCCGGCGTCAGCAGCAACAGCCTCGGGCTGGGACTCGATTATTTTGCCGGCAGCGTTTTGTCCCTGCAGGCTTCGACGAATTACAACCTTCTGCCCGTAGCCGGGGGCGCCGGCTGGAGCCAGCGTCTGTCCCCGTTGAATCTCAACGGGCGCGCCGCGCCCTGGGAAAAGCTGAACTTCAGCTGGCAGGGCTTGTACGACTGGACCCTGGGCCGGATCAACAGCGGGTACTTTGCCGCCAATACATTCGGGAGCAAGTGGAGCGCCTTTGTCAACGGTTCCTATTCGTACCGCTTGAATAATCCCAAGCCCGACGCGATTTACGCCACGGCCGGCGGCAACTATGCCTTCGACTTCGGGCTGTCGGTGCAAACCTCCGTCCAATACGATTTCACCGAGAAGCGTTTCAACAACATCACCCTCGGCGTGTCGCATGACCTGCATTGCTGGGAACTCCAGGCGGGGTTTGTCCGCTACCTGGACGGCCGGTCCGAGATCGGCGCGGGCATCACCCTGAAGGCCTTTCCCACCATCAGCGCGGGCAAGGCCGGAGCCGGCGGGTTCAACGTCGGGGAATATTAGCTCCCGCCGCCGCCCCGGTTTCGCACTTGCCGGAAATTCAAGGAAATGCTATAATTTCCACTCTTTTTAGGTGACAAGTTTAATCTGCCGTTGCGCCCTCAACCCGCCTGGCCCGCGGGGAAAAGCCGTGGTTTACGGCCGGCGGGGCGCACGGCGAACGGCGGGAGGTTGGAAGTCGTGAAACTTTGCGTGGTAGGCACCGGCTATGTCGGGCTGGTCAGTTGCGCCTGCTTTGCCGATCTGGGCAACGAAGTGATCGGCGTGGACGTGGACCGGGAGAAAATCGAGAAATTGAAACGGGGCGTGTTGCCCATCTACGAGCCCGGCCTCAAGGAACTGGTCGACCGGAACTTGGGCAAACGTCTGAGCTTCACCACCGACCTGGGGCAGGGGGTCCAAGACTCGGATTTCATCTTTATCGCGGTCGGAACGCCGCAGGGTCCGACGGGCGAAGCGGACCTGACCTACGTCAAGCAGGTGGCGGCGGGCATCGGCCGGCATCTGAACGGCCCCAAGATCGTGGTGGATAAAAGCACCGTGCCGGTGGGCATGGGGGACTTGGTCGCGAGCATCATCGAGGAACAGGGGAGCGGGAAACATCCGGTGAACGTGGTCTCCAATCCCGAGTTCCTGCGGGAGGGTTCCGCGGTTCACGACTTCATGAACCCGGACCGCATCCTGATCGGCACCGATCATGGGACCGCGGCCGAGAAGGTGCGTGAATTGTATGCGCCCTTGGAAGCGAATACCATGATCACCGACCTGCGGTCCGCGGAAATGATCAAATACGCCAGCAACGCCTTTTTGGCCACGAAAATCACCTTCATCAACGAGATCGCCAACCTGTGCGAGCGCGTCAACGCGGACGTGGCCAAGGTGGCCCACGGCATGGGACTGGACACCCGCATCAGTCCGGCCTTCTTGGCCGCCGGCGCCGGCTACGGGGGCTCCTGTTTTCCCAAGGATGTTTCCGCCCTCATCCAGATTGCGGACAAGGAGGACTACGATTTCCGGCTGCTCAAGGCCGTGGTTGCGGTCAATGAGTTTCAGAAGCGCTCCGTGGTCACCCGCATCAAGGAGGTGCTGGGCCCCCTGGAAGGCAAGCAAATCGCGCTTCTCGGGCTGGCCTATAAGTCCAATACCGACGACATGCGCGAAGCCGTGGCGCTCGAGGTCAGCCGCCTGCTGCTGGACGGCGGCGCCCGCGTGCGCGCCTACGATCCCGCGGCCATGGACAACGCCCGCCGGCTCCTCCCCGAGGTCAAACTCGCGGAAAACGCCTACGCCGCGGCGGAAGGGGCGCATTGCCTGGTGGTCCTGACCGAATGGAACGAATTCAAGGAAATGGACCTGGGCCGCGTCAAGGCGGGCATGCGCACGCCCATCATCGTGGACGGCCGCAACATTTTCGACCCCAATAAGGTGAAGGCGCTCGGCTTCACCTACCGGGGCGTCGGGCGCCGGTGACGGCGCCGGGAGGTTCGGCATGAGCGCGAAGATCCGGGGGGTGATTTTGGCAGGGGGCCTGGGCACCCGTCTGCGGCCCCTGACCGACATTACCAACAAACACCTGCTGCCCGTCTACGACCGGCCGATGATCTTTCATCCCCTGCACAAGCTGGCCGAAGCCGGCATCGATGAGATCATGCTGGTCACGGGGGGCAACAACGCCGGAGATTTCCTGCGCCTGCTGGGGGACGGCCGCCAGTTCGGACTCCGCCGCCTGCAGTACGCCTATCAGAAGGGCGAGGGCGGCATCGCCGCCGCCCTCGGGCTGGCCGAGGATTTCGCGGAGGGCGAACGGATCGTGGTTTTTTTGGGCGACAACATCATCACCGCGCCGCTGCGCCCCTACGTGGACCGCTATCGGAAGCAGGCGCGGGGCGGCATGTTGCTGCTGCATCCGGTTTCCGATCCGAAGGCCTACGGCGTACCGTCCTTGCGGGACGGCAAGATCGTCAAGATCGTGGAAAAACCGCGGCGGCCCCCCTCCGGCTACGCGGTCGTCGGCATCTACTGTTATGACGCCCAGGTGTTCAGGATCATCCGCACCCTGAAGCCCTCCCACCGCGGGGAGCTGGAGATCACGGATGTGAACAACGCCTACCTGCGGCGGCACCAAATGACCTACGAGGTGCTGCGGGGAAAATGGGCGGACGCGGGCGAGTCCATCGATTCCTGGTTTGCCGCCAATCTCACGGCCCGGGATGAACGCCTGCGGGAAAGAAACCGGGCAAAGGCGGGTTGACGCATGCGCCTCTTGGTGACCGGCGGAGCCGGGTTCATCGGCTCCCACTTCGTGGATCGGCGCTTGCGCCGGCATCCCCGCGACCTGGTGGTGGTGCTGGACAAGCTGACCTATGCCGGGAACCTGGCCAACCTGGCCCAGGCACGCCGCCACGCGCGCTTCCGTTTCCAGCGGGGCGACATCTGCGAGGCGGCGACCGTGGACCGGCTGGTGCGGCGGCACCGGATCGAGGCCATCGTCAATTTCGCGGCGGAAACCCATGTCGACCGGTCGATCCTGAAACCCGGCGAATTCACCCGCACGGACATCCTGGGGACCCAGGTGCTGCTGGAGGCGGTACGCCGCCACCGCATCCGGCGCTTCCTGCAGATCTCCACGGACGAAGTCTACGGATCGATCGCGCGCGGAGCCTGCCGCGAGGATGCGCCGCTGAAGCCTTCCAGCCCCTATTCCGCCTCGAAGGCGGGAGCCGACCTGCTGGTGCAGGCCTACGGGCGGACCTTCGGCTTGCCGGTCCTCATCGTCCGGTCCTCCAATAATTTCGGGCCGCGGCAGTACCCGGAAAAGCTGATTCCCCTGTTCGTCACCAACGCCCTGGAGGACCGCCCGCTGCCCCTGTACGGCGACGGCCTGAACGTCCGGGACTGGATCTACGTGGAGGACAACTGCGCGGGCGTGGCCTATGTTTTGAGCCGGGGCCGGCCGGGCGAGGTGTACAATCTCGGCGGCGGCAATCCGCGCACGAACCGGCAGATCACGGAGGCGATCCTGCGGCTGCTGGGCAAACCCGGAAGCCTGGTGCGGCGGGTCGCCGACCGCCCGGGTCATGACCGCCGCTATGCCCTGGACTCCGGCAGGCTCTCCCGCCTGGGTTGGAATCCGCAGCGGCCGTTCCTCAAGGCCCTGCAGGAGACCGTGGCCTGGTACCGGGATCATCCGGAATGGTGGCGGCCGCTGAAAGGCCGCGCCTACCGCCGGTATTACCGGCAGCAGTACGGACGGCGCCGGCGGCCGGGTTCGGCGCGGACCTGACCGCGGGACCGGTGCGGGGCGTGAAGGACCACAAGGAGGCAGGATCCATGGCACGCGTGAAAAAGAAGCCGCATGCCCTGATTACGGGCATCACGGGTCAGGACGGGAGCTACTTAGCGGAGTTTCTGCTGACCAAGGGCTACCGGGTATTCGGCACGGTGCGCCGCAATTCCACCGAAAACTTCGAGCGCATCGAGCCGTTTAAAGATCGGATCGAGCTGGTGGAGCTGGACCTCCTCGATCAGATGTCGATCCTTTCCGCCGTGCAGAAGACCCGGCCCCGCGAAGTGTATAATCTCGCGGCCCAATCCTTCGTGCCCACCTCGTGGGAGCAGCCGATCCTGACCGGCCAGTTCACGGCCCTGGGCGTGACCAAGGTTTTGGAAGCCATCCGGCGCGTGGACCGGAAAATCCGCCTTTACCAGGCCAGCTCCTCGGAAATGTTCGGCAAGGTCCGCGAAGTCCCCCAGAACGAGAAAACGCCCTTTTACCCGCGGAGCCCCTACGGCGTGGCCAAGGTCTACGGCCATTTCATCACCGTGAACTACCGGGAGAGCTACAACCTCTTCGCGGTTTCGGGAATTTTGTTCAACCACGAGTCCCCGCGGCGCGGAAAGGAATTCGTGACCCGCAAGGTCACGGACGCGGTGGCCCGCATCCGGCTCGGCTTAAAAACGCACCTGAGCATGGGCAATCTGGACGCCCGGCGCGACTGGGGCTACGCGGGCGACTACGTCCGCGCCATGTGGCTGATGCTCCAGCAGCCGCGCCCGCAGGACTACGTCATCGCCACCGGGGTGGACCACTCGGTGCGCGACCTGCTGACGGTGGCTTTTTCCCACGCGGGTCTCGACTGGCGCCGGTACGTGCGCCAGGATCCGAAACTCATCCGGCCCGCCGAGGTGGACCACCTGCTGGGCGACGCGCGCAAGGCCCGGCGCGAGCTCAAGTGGCGGCCGGAAGTCAGCTTCGAACAAATGATCCGCCTGATGGTGGACGCCGATCTGCAGCGCGTCCAGCAGGAGATCCGGAGGAAAGCATGGACGCCAACGTCAAAGTCCTGATTCTCTGCGGCGGGATGGGCACGCGCCTGCGGGAGGAAACCGAATACAAGCCCAAGCCGCTGGTCGAGATCGGCGGCATGCCCATATTGTGGCACATCATGAAGCATTATTCCCACGAGGGCTTCAAGGATTTCGTGCTGGCCCTGGGCTACAAGGGCGGCATGATCAAGGAGTATTTCCTGAACTTCGAGTGGATGAGCAACGACTTCACCCTGAACCTGCGGCCCCGGACCGAGCGCGTGGTCTGCAGCGCCCACAACCTCGAGGATTGGACGATCACTTTCGCCGAAACGGGCTTGAAGACGCCGACCGGCGGGCGGGTGTTCAAGGCCGCCAAGTACCTGCGGCAGGACGAGTATTTTTTGGCTACCTACGGCGACGGCATCTCGAACGTGAAATTGAAATCCCTGCTCGAATTCCACCTCAGCCACAAGAAAATCGCCACCCTGACCGGGGTGCATCCCTCCTCGCCTTTCGGCATCATCGAGGACGAGAACGGCGTGGTGCGGTCGTTCAAGGAAAAACCCCGCCTGGCCGGTAGAATCAACGGCGGTTTTTTCGTGTTCAACCGGGGAATCTTCGATTACCTGGACGACAACGCGGTGCTGGAGGAGGAACCCCTGCGCCGCCTGGCGGCCGCGAACCAGCTGGCGGTCTACCCGCACGAAGATTTTTGGGCCTGCATGGACACCTTCAAGGACGTGGAGCGCCTGAACACCATGTGGGACCGGGGCGAGCACCCCTGGAAAATCTGGCCGGATTAGCAAAGGAGCAAACTCATGAGTGACTTTTGGGCAGGCCGGCGGGTGCTGGTCACGGGGGCGACGGGCTTGCTGGGATCGTGGCTGACCGGCGAGCTGGTGGACCAGGGGGCGGAAGTGGTGGCCTTGGTCCGGGACGGCGTGCCGCGCTCGCGTTTTTACCTGGCGGGCCTGGACCGCAGCGTCGACTCCGTGCGCGGCGCGCTCGAGGATTACCCCGCGCTGGAAAGAACCCTGAACGAATACGAGGTCGAGGCCGTGTTCCATCTTGGGGCCCAGACCATCGTCGGCACGGCAAACCGCTCGCCGCTCTCCACCTTCGAGGCCAACATCAAGGGAAGCTGGAACGTGCTGGAGGCCGCCAGGGTCTCCCCGCTGGTCCAGCGCGTGGTGGTCGCTTCTTCGGACAAGGCCTACGGCGACCAGCCCCGCCTGCCGTACACCGAGGAAGCGCCCCTGCAAGGCCGGCATCCCTATGACGTTTCCAAAAGCTGCACCGACCTGCTGACCCAGGCCTATGCCCAGACCTACCGCCTGCCCGTGGCGATCGCGCGCTGCGGCAACCTGTTCGGGGGCGGCGACCTGAATTTCAACCGCCTGATTCCCGGCACCATCCGCTCGCTCCTGCGGGGGGAAAATCCCGTGATCCGCAGCGACGGCACCCCCAAACGGGATTATTTTTACGTCCGGGACGCGGCCCGGGCCTACCTGCTGCTGGCGGAAAACCTGGAGCGTCCGGAGGTCGCCGGCGAAGCCTTCAATTTCGGCACCCACGATCCGTTGAATCCCCTGCAGGTGGCGCAACGCATTCTGGACTTGGGCGGCGGCTCCCGGCTGAAGCTGGACGTGCAGAACACCTGGCGCGGGGAAATCCAGGACCAGTACCTGGACTCCTCCAAGGCCCGCAGGGTCCTGCAGTGGCAGCCCGCGTATGCTTTCGACCAGGCCCTGACCGAGACCCTGGACTGGTACCGCGATTACTTCGGCCGGTCTTGAATCTTCTTCGTGTCCGTGGTGCACCGGCACATCCCGGAACCGCACCGCTTCCAGGAGGAATTCGTTTTGAAGGACGGAAATTTCCAGGAAATTTTTAACGGCCGGCGGGTGGTCATCACCGGCGGGCTGGGATTTATCGGGTCCAGCCTCGCCCAACGCCTGGCTCCTTTCGGCGCCCGCCTCCGGATTTTGGACGCGAAGCTCGATCCGTACGGTTGGAACGAAGCCAATCTCAAGGGCATCGTGCCGGCCCCGGAAGTGGTCGCGGGGGACATCCGGGACGCGGAGGCTGTGCGGCGGATCCTGGACGGCGCGGACTTCGTGTTCGACTGCGCCAGCCAGATCTCGCACACCCTGTCGGTGCGGGACCCGTTTCTGGACATTGACATCAATTGCCGGGGTGCACTCAACGTCCTGGAAGGCGTCCGCCGGACCGCGCCCGGCGCGCGCGTGGTTTACGCCTGCACGCGGGGCGTCATCGGCCGCATGCAGGCGAACCCCATCGATGAGAGCCATCCCACGCAGCCGACGGACATGAACGGCATCGACAAACTGGCGGCGGAGAAATACCACCAGCTCTACCACCGCCTTTACGGCGTGCGCACCACCTCGCTGCGCATCGCCAACACCTACGGTCCGCGCAGCCAGATGCGGCACGGCGATTACGGCGTGGTGAACTGGTTCACGCGCCTGGCCCTGGAAGGCCGGGAGATCGCCATTTACGGCGACGGCCGCCAGACGCGGGACTACAACTATATCGACGACGTGTCCGAGGCGTTTCTCTTAGCCGCCGCCACGCCCGAGGCCGAAGGCGAGGTCTTCATGCTCGGCTCCGGGCGGGAAACCCCTTTCATCGAGGTGCTCGAGCTGATCCGCGAGGAGACCGGTTTGTCCCTCCCCATCCGGCACCTGCCCTGGGACGCGGAGCGCAAGTCGATCGAGATCGGCAATTACGTGGTTTCCATCGCCAAGGCCCGCCGCCTCCTGGGCTGGAACCCGGCCACGCCCCTGCGGGAGGGGATCCGGCGCATGGTGGCGTTTTATCGCGACCGGCGGGCGGATTACTTTTGACGGCTTGGCCGCGAAAGGACGCGCACTCGTGAAAATTGCGGTGATCGGCGCCGAGGGGCAGGTGGGCCATTTCCTGAGGCAGGGCCTGGCAGCCCGGCACCAGGTGGTCGGGACCTCCTTGGACGGCCGGGACAACCTGCACCCCCTGGACATCCGCGACGCCGCGGCCGTGCGGGATTTTCTGCGGACGCAGGCGCCCGAGTACGTCATCCTGACCGCCGCCCTGACTCACGTGGATTTGTGCGAGGAACGGCCGGAGGAGGCCGAGGCCATCAACGTCCGCGGCACGGAACACGTGGCCGAAACCTGCCGGCAACTGGGAGCCGGCCTGGCTTTTTTTTCCTCGGAATACGTGTTCGACGGCCGGTCTGGACCCTACGCCGAAGCGGACGATCCGGCGCCGGCCTCGGTGTACGGCCGGACCAAGCTGGCGGGGGAGCGGATCGTGGCGGAGCGGGTGGACAACCACCTCATTATCCGGACCACGGTGGTTTTTTCGTATCTCGCGGGTTCCATGAATTTTTTCATGCAGGTTTTGGAGCGGGCGCAGAAAGACCAGGTCCTGCGCGTGCCCCGGGACCAGTACAGCAATCCCACCCAGGCCGTCAATCTTGCCGGGGCCTTGGGGGAACTGATTGAAACCGGGAAGCGCGGCGTGTACCACCTCGTGGGCCTGGACCGCCTGCAGCGGGCGGATTTCGCCTGCCGGATCCTGCGGGCCCTGGATCATGACTGCGGCCGGGTCCAGCCCGTGACCACCGCCGAACTGGGGCAGAAAGCGCCCCGCCCCCTGGCGGCCGGATTGAAGACGGACAAGGCCCGGTCGGTTTTACAAGCACATCCGCTGTGGGACCTGGACACCGCGCTGCGCTTTACGCTATCCCAGATGAGAGGCAGGGAGTCCTAAACCCCCATGACCCCGAACACGCTTCCTCCCCCGGCCAAAACGCCGCGGCGGAGATGGAAAATCCTGCTGGGCTTCGCCGTCAGCTTGGTCTTTATCGCCCTGGCCCTGCACAACGTCGACTTCCATAAACTGCTGGCCGTTTTCCGCCGGCTCCATTACGGGTGGCTCCTGGGCGCGACGGCTTTCATCCTCTTGAGCTACCTGATCCGCAGCCTGATCTGGCGCGACCTGCTCAGCGCCTACCGCCCGACGCGTCCCTGGAACCTGTTCCGCATCATCACCATCGGTTATTTCGCCAACAACATCCTGCCGCTGAAGATCGGCGAACTCATCCGGGCCTGGCTGCTGGGTCGGCGGGAAAATTTGCCCACCAGCCTGGCGCTGGGAACCGTGGTGATGGAACGGGGCCTGGACCTGTTCGCCCTGTTGTTTTACTTCACGCTCATGATGCTGCTGGTTCCCTATGCCCCGTGGCTGAAATTGTCCGGCTCGATCCTGGCGGGTCTGGCTTTCATCCTGTTCGCGGCCATCAGCTTGAATTACCTGTTCGGCGGCCGCTTCATTACCCTCCTGGAGCGCCCGTTGCGGAAACTGCCCGGAAGCATGGGGCAATGGCTGCACGTCCAACTGCGGAAATTTTCGGATGGCCTGAAACTGGTCCGCAGCCCCCTGCAGCTGCTGCGCCTGGCGGGCATGTCGCTTCTGACCTGGCTGTGCTGGATGACCGTGACCTATGCCTGTTTTCTGGCCACGGGCCTGAAATTGTCCTTTTTGGCGGCCATCTTCCTGATCGTGGTTTTGAATTTCGGCCTGATGATCCCTTCCTCGCCCGGCGGCCTGGGAATTTTCGAATTCATGGTCATCCTGGCCCTGCGGCCCTACGGCGTCTCGAAAGAGGCGGCCCTGGGGGTCGGGTTCACGTTTCACATGTTGCAGTATCTCCTGACCATGGTGCTGGGCTGGATTTTCACCCTCCAGTTCAACGTTTCCATGGTCAGCGTGTATCGGCATCCAGAACAATCCCTGGAGGAAGTCGCCGCGAAATAAAGGGCCGCCCCCGGGGCCGCCCCCGTCTGGAAAGCAGGGAGGAATGGAGATGTCCCCAACCGGAAAACGCCGGCCGGCCGAGAGTCCGGCCCGGAAACTGAAAAAAAGCAGGGCCGGGATTTTGCAGGCCGTGAAACAATACGCCTGCCTGCTGCACGCCCAGGAGGAATTCCGGCCGGGCAAGGACCGCGTGCACTACGCCGGGCGGGTTTTCACCGACAGCGAGTACGCCGCCATGGTCAACGCCTCGCTCGACGCCTGGGTCACCTTCGGCCCCTACGGCCAGCGCCTGGAACGGGAGCTGGCCCGCTATCTCGGCGTCAAGCAGGTGGTGCTGGTCAACTCGGGCTCGTCCGCCAATCTTTTGGCCGTGGCCGCCTTGTGTTCCCCCCAGTGGCCCCGCGCCTTGAAGCCCGGGGACGAGGTCATCACCCCGGCCGTGACCTTTCCCACGACCCTGGCGCCGCTGATTCAGTACAACCTGGTGCCGGTTTTCGTGGATTCCAAGCTGGGGGATTACAACCTCGATGTATCCCGGCTCGAGGGGGCCTTGTCCCAAAAAACACGGGCCATCATGATTCCGCATACCCTGGGCAACCCCTGCCAGATGGATGAAATCCTCCGCCTGGCGGAGCGCTACCAGCTGTCCGTCATCGAGGACAACTGCGACGCCCTCGGGTCGCGCTACCAAGGCAAGCTGACGGGCACGTTCGGCCTGATGTCCACCTTCAGTTTTTATCCCGCGCATCACATGACCATGGGCGAGGGCGGCGCGGTGGCCGTCAACGACGCGAAGCTCGCCAAGCTCCTGCGCAGCCTGCGGGACTGGGGACGCGATTGCTGGTGCACTTCCGATTCCGGCCCGGAGGGCGCCTGCCGGAACCGCCTGCACTTCAAGCTCGACGGCGTGCCGGAAGGCTACGACCACCGCTACGTGTACACCAGCCAGGGGTACAACCTGAAACCGACCGATATTCAGGCGGCCCTGGGACTGGCGCAATTGAAAAAGCTGGACGGCTTCATCCGGACCCGGCAGAAAAATTTCCTCGTGCTGCGCCAGGGCCTGGCGCGCTATGAACCCTGGCTGCTCCTGCCCGAGGGCACGGAAGGGTCGGCCCCCTCCTGGTTTGCCTTTCCCATCACCGTGCGCGAACAGGCGGGATTTTCCCGCAAGGACCTGACCGCCTTCCTGGAAAGCCGGGGCATCGAAACGCGCCTGCTGTTTGCCGGCAACATCATCCGTCAGCCCGCCTACCGCTACACGCATTACCGGGTGTACGGCGGGCTGGAAAACGCCGACGCCATCATGCGCCGCACTTTTTTCATCGGGGTCTACCCCGGCCTGCAAGGCAAGCACCTGCGTTACATTTTGTCCATGTTTGCGGCCTTCTTCCGGAACCGGGCCTGACCATGGCGGGCCTGCGCGTCTTGATCACCGGCATGGAAGGCTTTGCCGGGAGCCACCTGGCCGAATACGCCCTCGCCCGGGGCGCCCGGGTCTTTGGAACCGCCTTCCCCGGAGCTTCCCGCCGCAATCTGAAGGGAGTGCGGGGGATCGCGGTCGTTCCCGTGGACATCACGCGTGCGGCGGCGGTTCAGGACGCGTTGCGGAACGTCAAGCCCGACCGGGTGTTTCATCTGGCCGGCCAGAGCAATCCCAAGCTTTCCTGGCAGGACCCGGAAAGCACGCTGCAAGTCAACCTGCTCGGAACCTTGAATGTGTTGGAAGCGGCCCGGAGCCTGCCGCGCCCCCCGCGCGTGCTCGTGGTCGGCAGCGCGGACGAATACGGCGGCGCGCCTTCCTCCGCCCCCATCCGGGAGACCCACCCCTTGCGGCCCGACAGTCCCTACGCCCATTCGAAAGTCTGCCAGGATTGGATGGGGCTGGTGTATTTCCAGCGCTACGGGCTGCACGTGGTGCGCGTGCGGCCGTTCAACCATGTCGGTCCCCGGCAGGCCCTGGGGTTCGTGGCCACGGATTTCGCCTCCCAGATCGCGGCCATCGAAAAGGGGAAACGCGCACCGGTCGTGGAGGTGGGCAACTTGGACGTGGTGCGTGACATTGCCGACGTGCGCGATATCGTCGCGGGCTACTGGATTCTGCTGGAAAAAGGACGCGCCGGTGAAGTCTACAACCTGGGGTCCGGCCGCGGCGTCCGGCTGCGGGACCTGCTCCGGGCGATGCTGGCCCTCAGCCCGGCTGCCATCCGGGTGCGGGTCAGCCGCAGTAGAATCCGCACGGAGCGTCCCCGCAAGGTGGCCTCCATCGCCCGCGTCCGCCGCCAAACCGGTTGGCGGCCCCGCATGCCCCTGGCCCGGACCCTGCGCGACATTCTGGAGGATTGGCGGGAGCGAGGCGCATGATCCCCGCCTCCGACGCACGGCCCGCCGGGCCGACCTTTCTGAGCATTTTTCGGCAGGTGTCCTTTTTTCAGTTGATCAATTCCGCCAGCGCTTTTCTGGTCAACATCCTTGTTGCCCGGCTGATCGGGCCCCGGGCCTTCGGCAACTTCTTCTTCTATGTGTCCACCGCGATCGTGACCACCGTCCTGTTCGATTTCGGGTTGTCCCGGACCCTGTTGCGCTACAGCGCGTTTCATCAATCCCGGGGCGAAATCCGGGAGAAGCTTTGCTATTATTCGGCGGTCCTGCGCTTAAAGACCCTGCTCGGACTCGCCCTGCTGGCCGCGGGCGTAGCCGCGGCCTGGGTCTGGGGGCGGGAATTGCGCTGGGAATTGAGCCTGGGGCTGCTGACCGGCTTCATTGTCAGTTACAGCCAGTTCTTGTCCGCCGTGGCGCAAACCGAAGAGGACTATTCCGCCTACAACCTGGTGCTGTCCTTCAGCACCTTGCGTTTGTGCTTGATCGGGCTGCTGGCCGCCGGCGGCCTGGTCCAGCTGGGGAATATTTACATTACATTTGTGGTGGCTCCGCTGCTCCTGGCCGCCATTCCCGGCTGGCGCTTGGGGCGGGACCTGGCCCAGGCCGGCGGAGTGCCGGAACGGCATTTTTTCCGCAACCTGATTCTTTTCGGACGCTGGATGGTGTTGCTCGCCGTTTTGGAGACCGTGTACCAGCGCCTGGACGTGCTCCTGGTTCGCGGCCTGACCAACGCGGAACAGGCGGGGTATTATTCTGGCGCCCTGGCGTTCTTCGGCATCGTCTATATGCTGCCCACCTTTTCCGCGGTGCTGGTCTATCCCAAGTTCGTCAAGGCCATCGGGCAGGGAGACCGCGAGGCGCTTCGCTATTTCTACCGCCACTCCACGGATTTAATGGCCTTCATCGCCATCCCCCTGGCCCTGGGGCTGTGGTCGGTCACTCCGGAACTGGTCCACAACGTCCTCGGCGCCAAATATCTCGCCTCCGCGCCCTTGTTCAAGTACATGGCGGTTTACTCGCTGATTCTGGGGGCCCATTTGAATTCTGGGGGCCTGTTCTTCGCGCACGACCGGCCGCAATGGGTGGTCCTCATCACCTTGGCCGCCCTGCTCACGAACTTGTCCGCCAATTTATGGCTCATCCCGCGCCTGGGCATTGCCGGGGCCGGGATCGCCATTTGCCTGGCGGTGGGGGTCAGCCTGTTGCTGTCCTGGGGCCTGATCCGAAGGCAATTCGGCCTGCTGCCGGATTTGCGGCACCTGGGCGGCTACCTGCTGTTCGGAGGGCTCATGGCGGCGGGGGTCCGCCTCCTGCCGGGAGGCGGTTGGGGCGCGCTGGCGCTGAAAGTCGCATGCGGCGCCTCGGTCTACGCATTGTGCCTCTTAGGCGCGGAGCGCTGGCTGGGCCGCGGCTGGATTCCGCGTTCCCTGGCAAGCTTGGAGAGGACGTAACGTGGAAACGCGCGTCTGGATGGTCACTTTAAGCTGGAACGGACGGGCGGCGACCCTGGCCTGCCTGGAATCCATCGCCCGGCAGAGCCTGCAGCCGGAAGTCGTCCTGGTCATTGACAACGGCAGCAGCGACGGCCTGGAGGAACCGCTGCGGCGCCGTTTTCCGCACGTCCGCTATGTGCCCCTCCGGCATAACATCGGTTTTGCGGGGGGCATGAATTTGGGGATCCGCCAGGCCCTGGCCGCCGGCGCCGACTATGTTTTCACCACCAGCAACGCCACGATCTTCGACCCGCGCTGCCTTGCCTTTCTGGTTCGGGCTTTGGCGGACGCTCCCCGGGCCGCGGCCTGCGCTCCGAAAATATTCCTGGACCAGCCTCCCGGGCATATTTATTACCACGGCGGGTATTTTACCCGCGCGACCCTCAATCCGGCCCATCAGGATCAGTTCCGCCCGGACCCCGCGCCGGAAGAGGCCGCCCCCCGGGAAACGGACTTCCTAAACGGGTGTTCTCCCCTGTACCGCTGCTCGGCCTTGCGGCAGGCCGGAGGATACGACGCCTCGTTCACCGCCTACTTTGAAGATGCGGATCTTTCCCTGCGGCTGCGCCGCGCCGGCTGGCAGCTGCTGGTTTCGCCCCAAGCGCGGGCCACCCACAAGGAAAGCACCTCCTATCGCGTCAACGCGGGCAAGGCCATGCGTGGCAAGGTCAGCCCGGCCAAATGGTTCCTCATGACGCGGAACCGGCTGTGGCTGCTGCGCAAGCATGGCACACCGTGGCAGCGTATGCTCGGATTCGGTTTTGTGCTCTGCAGCCGCTTGGGCCTGGTTCCTCTGCAGGTCCTGCGCGGCCGGCCGCGCAAAGCCGGGGCCGTGTTGCGGGGGCTGGGGGCGGGAATGTTTTCGCGCCTGCGGCCGGATACGGATGTGGCGGCCTGACGGGTCTAGGGAAAACGGCTTGAAAAATAAACCTTTTTGACATTTTCCCGAAGTTGGGTATATAATGCTGCCGCCTCATCAAGATGATGAGGCGGGGGTTCGGGGGCGGTGAAGCCCTCGAATAAAGTAGGAAGGAAAGCAGGACGCATCGGCGTCCGCGTCAGGGGAACCTGTGGTTCCCCTGAAGGCTCCTACGCGTGCGGGTGTTCGACCAACCTATTTCGAGGTGCAGGGCCATGGCATGGATGGACGAGAAGGGCAGATTGTTCGGTTTCATCAATATTTTCGACCTGCTGGTCCTGTTGCTGGTCGTCGCGGGCGTTGCCCTGTTGTTCAAGGCCATGATCGACAGGCCGAAACAGGTCGGCCTCATCCGGGAAATCACGGTGGAGGCCGGCGACCTCAAACCCGAGATCGCCGAAAATATCCAGGCCGGCGACCTGGTGTATAACCCGAAATATATCCGAAACGGTCCCATCGCCGAGGTGACGGAAATCCTGGACAAACAACCGGCCTTGAAGATCACCGTCGACCAGATGGGAAACCAGGTTTTGAGCCGGAACCCCGTGAACAAGGACGTCAAATTCGCGCTGCGTTTCGTTGAACCCGTGGAAGTCCGCCCGACCAAAATGCTGTTTCACCAGCGTCCGCTGTCGGTCCGCGTCGGGGACGAGTTCACCGTCATGAATCACAAGTACTCCCTGGACGTGCAGGTGGTTTCCCAGAAGTTGCTGCCCGTCGCGCCATGAACCCCGGTCCAACCCGGCCGGACCGGCTGGCGCACAGCCGGGCGCTGGCCTGGATATCGCGTCTGTCTCCGGCCTGGGCAGCCAGCGGCCTGCGGCGCCGGCTGTGGCGCACCGCCGCCTGGGGGCGGTCCAGCGGAGTGGGGCGGGCCCTGTGCTCCCGGCCGGGAGCCGTTGATCCCCTGCCTTTCAGCTGCCTGTACACCCGCGTGATTTCCGCCGTCGCCTGGTTTAACTCGCAATGGATCCGCTCCGGGTTCCGGTTGGCGGTTGCCAGGGCTCAAGCCACGGATTTCTTCGCCTGCCTGTTCCTGGCCGTCGCCGCCGCGGACCTGGCCTGGAGCGCCGTTCACGGGTCCGCTGGCCGGGACTCCGCGTTTTTTCTCGGCATGGACGGCCTGTTCCTGGCCGTGGGCGTCCTGGCTCTGTTCGCTCCCAGACCCTGGCGCGCGGCCTGGGAGAACAGCGGCAGCCGCCGTGCGTTGCGGCGCTTGGACACCTGGCTGGTCGAAATGTAAGGAGGGACTCCGCTTGGACTTTTGGCAGAAGCGCACCGTGTTGGTGACCGGTGGGGCGGGATTTCTGGGTTCCTACGTTACGGAAAAACTCCGGCAACGGAACGTGGGCCGTTTGGTCGTCCCCTTGGTCGAAGAATATGATTTGCGGCGCGAGGAAAACATCGTCCGCCTCTTGCGGCAACACCGGCCCCAGGTCATCATCCACTTGGCGGCCGTGGTCGGCGGGATCGGCGCCAACCGCGCCAACCCGGGAAAATATTTCTACGACAACCTCATCATGGGCGTGCAGCTCATGGAACAGGCGCGTCTGCACCAGGTCGAAAAATTCACGGCCCTGGGCACCATCTGCGCCTATCCCAAACACACGCCCGTGCCGTTCCGAGAGCAGGATTTGTGGAACGGCTACCCGGAGGAAACCAACGCCCCCTACGGCCTGGCCAAAAAAATGATGCTGGTCCAGTCGCAGGCCTACCGGCAGCAGTACGGTTTTCATTCCATTTTTCTGCTTCCGGTCAATCTCTACGGCCCCCGCGACAATTTCAATCCCGAAACCTCGCACGTCATTCCCGCCTTGATCCGCAAGTGTCTTGAGGCGGCCGAGCGCGGGGAGCGGGAAATCGTCGTTTGGGGGGACGGTTCCCCGACCCGCGAATTTCTGTACGCCGGGGATGCGGCCGAGGGCATCCTGCTGGCCAGCGAAAAATACGACGCCAGCGAACCCGTCAACCTGGGTTCGGGCCAGGAGATTTCCATCCGCGACCTGGCCACGCTCATCGCCCGGGAAGTCGGATTCTCCGGGGATATCCGCTGGGACACGGATAAACCCAACGGCCAGCCGCGCCGCTGCCTGGACATCTCCCGCGCCCGGGAGGCTTTCGGGTTCGTGGCCCGAAAGCCCTTCCCGGAGGGCTTGCGGGAAACCATCGCCTGGTACCGCCAAGCCCGCGGCGGGTCCGGAGGCCGCGGAAGCGGGTGAAGAGGATGTTGACCTTGCCTGACATGAACCGCGCCACCTGGCCCCTCCAGCTGATGTTCGCGCTCCTGGGGACGGCGGCCGTGGTCCTGGCCGCCTGGCTGGTGGAACGCGACGCGGTTTTTACCTGGGGAGTATACCTCCTACCGCTGCTGGCCGCCGTCCTGGCCGCACTGCTCTTCAAGCCCCGCCTGCTGCTCTACGTCCTGCTGCTCTTTCCGTTGCTGGTGGCGGAGGTCTCCAACGACACCCTGTTCGCCTCCAGCCGCACGCCGGTTTACGCCTACAAGCTTTTTGGCCTGGCGAATGTCTATGATTTTCTTTTTTTTGCGCTGGTGGCCGTCTGGCTGCTGGGCCGCATCCGGGACCGGCGGCTGCGTTTTGACCGCCCCTTCGACCTGCCGCTTCTGGGATTTCTCGCGGTCACGACCGTAGCCCTCGTTTCCGGGCTCTTGTTTCATTTCGAGGAGCGGCGGCTGATCTTTTTCGAATTCATCAACATCACACGCTTTGCCTGGATTTATTTCCTGACCCTGGACCTGTTCCTCGACCTGAAGGATTACCGGCGCCTGTTGAAGTTCTGGTTTCTCTGCGCCGCCGCGGTCGGTTTCATGGGCCTGTTCCGCTTCCTGTCGGGCGCGGGGGTGGACCTGTACGGCGAAGGGCATAACCTGATTTTCGTGGACCCGGGCTTCAACGCCCTGCTGCTCACGGGCGTGCTGGCGGTCGTGGGGCTCTGGGGTGTGCGCAGCCGCGGGGGGGTCGCCTGGCGGTACTGGCTGCTGCTGTTGCCGGCCTTGGTCAGCCTGATCTTTTCCTACCGCCGCGGCATCTGGCTCGGCACGCTGACCGGCGCGGCGCTTCTGTGGCTCCTGGCCAAGAGCGGGGATCGCTGGAAGGTGGCGTTGAATACCGCCATGCTGACCCTGCTGGCCGTCCTGTTTATCTTCTCCCTCCAGCCCTTTCAGCCGAAGGTGGCCAAGTCCTTGGAATACGGCCTCACCCGCGTCCAATCCATCAGCGAACTGGAAACCGACGCATCCAACATTTACCGTGTGGTGGACATGCAAAATGCCTGGGAATCCATCCGGCATTATCCCCTGCTGGGCCTGGGCCTGGGGGGCTACTACGCGATCCTGTACGGGCACGAAAGTAATCACGCCTACCGGGTGGCGAAATTGAACAACGTGTCCCACAACACCTACCTCTTTTTATGGATGAAGATGGGGCTCTTTTCCCTGGCCTGTTTCCTCTGGCTCATGATCGCCGCGGTGCGCCTGGGCTGCCACGGCCTGCAGGGGTCCTGGTCCGGGTTCCAGCGCCAGGCCGGAGCGTTTTCGCTGTCGCTGCTCGTGACTTTCCTGCTTGTCCTGGTGACCGGACCGCTGCTGCTCTACTCTGCCGGCGCCGTGATCTTCGGCGCCAACTTGGCTTTCCTGACACGCTTGGCGGCGGAGCCGGGCGGCGGGGAGGCCTGACGTGCGGGTGGCCATTGACGCCCAGGTCCTGCCGGGGCAGGGGGGCGTGGGGGAGTACACCCTGGGCCTGGTGGGGGAATTGTTGCGGCAGCCGGAGCATGAATACATTCTTTTCACCACCGAGCTCACGCGCCGGCGTCTCGGAGACCGGCTGCGCAACGCCTACGCGGTCATCCCCTCGAACCATTCGCCGGTGTCTCCGGCGTGGCTGGTCCACTCCCTGCCGCGCTGGCTCACGCGCCTCAAGGCCCGGGTGCATCACGGCCCGGCTTTTCTCCTGCCGCGAAAAAAAGTCTGCCCGTACATCGCCACGGTGCATGACATGATTTACCGGCTGTTTCCGGGAACCATGACCTGGAGGCGCCGGCTGTTCTGGCGTCTGTTCATGCCCAATACCTGGCGTCGCGCCGATTCCATCTTCGCCGACTCGGACAGCACGCGGCAGGACATCCTCCGCCTGACGCGTTTTCCCGCCGAGCGGATCACGGTTCTTCCGGCGGCCGTGGCCGGCATGTTCAACCCCAAGGCCGCGGCCGGGGAAATGGGCGCCCTGCGGGCGCGTTACGGAGTGGGTGAAAATTACTTTTTATTCGTGGGCACGCTGGAACCCCGAAAGAACCTGGGGCTGGTCTTGGCCGCCTTCCGCCGCTACCGCGAGCGCGGCGGGCGGCGGGATCTGGTGATCGCGGGTCCGCCGGGCTGGAAAGAGACGGGCATCTTTCAAACCGTGCGGCAGGCGGATTTCGCGGGGCACGTGCATTTGACCGGCTGGATCGATCCGCCCGACCTGCCGGCGCTCTACCGCCAGGCCTTGGGTTTCCTGTTTCCCTCCCGCTATGAAGGTTTCGGCATTCCGGTCCTGGAAGCCATGTCCTGCGGCACGCCGGTGATCGCCACGCGCGTGTCCTCCCTGCCCGAGGTCGGCCAGGATGCGGCCCTGTACCTGGAGTCTGAGGATGCCGGGGAATTGGCCGGACTCATGCAAAGGCTGGAGGAGGATTCCGGCCTGCGGGAACAATGCCGCCAGCTGGGCGTGCGGCGGGCCAAGAAATTTTCCTGGCAGCGGACGGCGCAGCAGGCGGCCGCGGCCTACGCGGCCCTCGGCGGGGGCTGAGGCCGCCGTGCGCATTCTCTACGCGCTCACAGCCTATCCGCCCGCCACCGGCGGGGCCCAGACCCATTTTCATGAAATCGCCCGCCGCCTCGTCTCCCGGCACGAGCCGCGGGTGGCCTGCCACTGGCGGGAAAACCGCACGGACTGGCTGGGAGGCGTGACCTGGAACGCGCCGGGTTGCGGGACCTTCGAGCAGGACGGTGTGCCCGTGCACCAGGTCAACCTGGACGCCGGCCAGCGCCGCGCGCTCGCGTTCTGGGCGCGGGCCTACTACCTGGCCATGGGCGCCTCGGTCCGCAGGATTTCCGAAGCCCTGGAGGCGAACCTCGCCGCCGCCGTCGGGCCGGTCGACCTGGTGCACGCCGGGCGCATCGGACGCGAGTTCCTGGCCTGGGCCGCCTTCCGGCTGGCGCGCCGCCTGGGCGTGCCCTTCGTACTGACTCCCTTTCACCATCCCCGCTGGTCCGGGTGGCGCTGGCGCTGGTACACCCGGCTCTACCGCTTCGCGGACGCCCTCCTGGCCCTGACCGCCGCCGAGAAAGATCAGCTGACGCGCCTGGGTGTGGCCCGGGAAAAGATATACGTCGTCGGACACGCTCCGCTGGTTCCGGACCTGGAACTGCGCGGGGATTATTTCGGCCCGGGTGGGCCGGTGGTTTTATTTTTGGGGCAGAAGTATGCCTACAAGGGCCTGAAGCAACTGCTGCGCAGCATGCCCCTCGTTTGGCGCGCGCGCCCCGAGGTGCGCTTCGCCTTTCTCGGCCCGCGCACGGGGTATTCCCGGCGGAAATTCGCCCGCCTTCGCGATCCGCGGGTGATTGAACAGGATCTCGTCCCCGAGCAGGAAAAACTCGCCGCCCTCGCCGCCTGCACGATCTTCTGCCTGCCTTCCCGGCAGGAGAGTTTCGGAGGCGTTTTCGCCGAGGCCTGGCGTCTGGGCAAGCCCGTGGTGGGAGGCAACATCCCGGCCGTGGCGGAAATCATCCGACCGGGCGTCAACGGGGAGCTGGTGGGAACCTCGCCACGGCAGTTGGCCGGCGTCCTCTTGAGCCTGCTGGCGGATCCCAGCAAAGCCGAGCGGTACGGGCACAACGGCCGGCAAACGGCCGAACGGGACTTGACCTGGGAGGCGGTGGTTGAGCGGGTCGAACGGGTTTACCGGACCCTGCGGGAAGGCGTTCGGCCATGAGCACGCACCTGCCGACGCATGAGCCGCAGCGGCGCGGTCCGGGCGCGGGGGTGTCTTCCCTCAGGTTCCTGACGCGGGCCTGCCTGGCCGTGGTGCTGGCGCTGGCTGCCTGGATGCGCTTCAGCACCCTGGGCCGCCACAGCCTATGGCTGGATGAGATCGGCCAGATCGGCATGGCGGCGCATCCCCTGCCGGTTTTGTGGCGGGATCTGGCCTGGCACCTGTCTCCGCCGCTGGACTACTGGATCACCCACGTGGTGTTTCATTTCACCCACGACACCGCCTGGCTGCGCCTGCCGGCAGCCGTATTCAGCCTGGCCGCATTGGGGTTGATCTACCCGCTGGCGCGCAGACTGAGCCGCCCGGCCGTGGGCGTCTTGGCCGTGTCCCTGGCGGCTTTCGCGCCCTTGCTGTTCATGCTGGGGCAGGAAGTCCGCATGTACAGCCTGTACCTGTGCCTGGCCACGGCGGCCTTTTACTTGGTGGTCCGGACCCGGAGCAGGCCCGCCTGGGGCTGGTTGCTGGCCGTCAATGTTCTCGGCCTGTACACGCATTATTTCTTCGTCTTCGTCGTGGTGCTGGAGGCCGTCCTGCTGCTGGCGGTCCTGCCGGCAGGGAAGAAGCGCCTGCGGCCGGTCCTGCTCGTGAGCTTGCTCTCCGCGCTGGCCCTGGTCCCCTGGGTCCCGCAGATGCTCGCGCAGTATCGCAACCTGCCTGCCGCCGGGATCGGCTACGCCCTGAAACCCAGTCTGAACTTCTTTGTTGAACTCTTGCGGCAGGAACCCTGTTTCGGTCAGCCCCCCTTCAAATACTGGTATGGCTGGGTCTTCGGCCTGGGGGCGGTCGCGGTGTTCCTGCGCCCGAAGCGCAACGGCTGGCTCATGCTTTCCTGGCTGGCCCTGCCCGTCCTCGGGCTCTGGGCTCTGTCGTTTTTGAAAAGCATGGTAACCGGCCGCAACCTTATTTTTATTTATCCGGTGTACTTCCTGCTCATGGCTTTCGCCGCCCACCGCCTGTTCGAACTGGGTGCCGGCTGGTCCCTGCGGGCCCGCCACGGTCGCGCCTGGGCTCGCCGCCTCCTGCGGACCGGGGACATCGTATTGCTTTCGGTGGCGTTGGGATATGCGGGCTGGAACCTGCTGCCGGGGAACCCCTTCCAAATCGACCACATCCGCAGCAAACCGCCGTGGCGCGCCCTGGGCAGCCAAATGGACAGCCTGACCGCCCGCGACGCGTTCGTCATGCTGGACGCCAACCAGCGCATCTGCCTGGGTTATTATTATGATTTCGGCAATTTCGGCACCTTCCCGGCAAAAACCCTGACCGGCAGTCCGCGCGGCAGATTCCGGCCGACGCCCGGCAGGAAGCGGGCGCTGGTCATTGGCCGGGACCTGAATTGGGACGACGTGCGGGAACAGAACCTGGACCTGATCATCGGAGACCCTTCGGGCTCCCTGCCGCCGGACTTGGCGGCGCGGCTGGAAGAAATCCGGCCGATTCCGGGGGCGGTCCTGTTGCGCGTGTTCCGCCTGCGGCCGGATTCCGCGGCAGCCGGTGCCCGCAAGCGGGAGCCGCGATGATTCTTCTGGGGCGCGGCTTGTTGTTTGTTGCCGAAAACGGCCTGATGCTGTACGCCGCCCATGCCTGGGCCTGCGCGTTGAACCGCAAGCCGGGCGCGGTGGCGGACACCCTCCTGGCCACGGGCGTGATTTACTTTTCCCAAATCACTTTCACGGTCCTGCTGCTGGGGATTTTCGCGCCCTGGCTGACCCTGCGCAATCTGGTGATCGTCAACACCATCCTGTCCCTGGCCATGGCGGCCGCGTGGGGAAGACAACGACGGCCGATTCTGTCCGAGCTGGCCGGCTCGTGGCAGCGGCTGGCGCCGGGACTGGACCGTGCCGGCAAGATCCTGCTGGCCCTGTTCGCCCTTTTCGCGGGCCTGCTCCTGCTGAAGGTGGTTTTATTCCCGCCCCACGTGTGGGACGTACTGACCTATCATCTCACGCCGGCCGTGGAGTGGTACCAGCAGGCGCGGATTCCGGCCGTGATTCCCACCCAGGTGGACCGGATGAATTCAGAAGCCCTGGGTTTGACCGTGCTGAGTTTCTGGAACTTCATCTTCTTCCGGGATGATTTTCTCGTCGCGCTTCCGCAACTGCAATGGGCCCTGCTGCTGGTGCCGGCCGTGATTTCCCTGGCCCGCCGGTCGGGGATCGGCCGGGGGCTGGCCGTGAAAGCCGCCGTGGCCGTTTTCTTCATCCCCAGCATCCTGATCCAGGCCTGGACCGTCAAGGACCATGTCGCGCTGACGGCGAGTTTTATCCTGGCCTTGGTTTTCATGGGCAACTATCTCGCGACGCGGGAGCGCGGACAGCTGCTGCTCACGGGCCTGTCCCTGGGCTTGATGCTGGGCTACAAGCTGGTCGGCGTCGCGTATTTCGGCTGTGCCTGGCTGGTCTGGTTCTATTTCGCCCGGGTGAATCCGGTTCCTTCGCAGACGGCGGGGCGCTGGGCGCGCCGGTGCATGGATTTCTCCTGCGTGATCCTGCCGGCCGTGCTCCTGGGCGGGTATTGGTACTTGAGGAACTTCATCCTGTACGGGCGCCTGCAGGGCAGCCACCACCACCCGCTTTTCGAGGTATTGCAGGGGTCGGTCTGGGAGAGCCTGCTGTTCAGGCTGGGCGTTTTTACCCGCAACCTCGTCCAGTTCGTGCCGCGCATCCTGGATTACCGCCACGAGTTCGAAGCGAACTTAACGGGTATTTCCGGTTTCGGACCCCAGTTTTTCGCCCTGGGGCTTCCGGCCATGGTTTTAAGCCTTGCCAGTCTGGCCCTGCCGCGCGAACGAAGGAACCCGGTGCATTTCCCGGTGTACACGGCGTGGCTGTTGCTGATTTTTTATTTTTTCCTGTACTACACCCTGCACAATTACCGTTTGTTCATGTTTTTTCCCGCGCTGCTCATTCTGTATTCGGCCTACTGGTTCCAGCGGTCGGGCGCCGGCTCCACGCGGACGGGCCGCGCAATCCTCAACGGCGTCCTGCTGGCCGCGGTCTTGTGGTCGGGACTCATGACGCTCATCCCGGCGGGTCAAACTCTTTCGGGCCTGCGGGGATTTCTCCGGCTGGACCGGGGCGAACAGACCGTCGCCAACTTCTGGAGACTCTCTCCGCGTGCGACGCCGTATGCCTGGATCAGCGATTATTTGCCGGCCTCGGAGCCCCTGGCCGTGCTCACGGACGAAGATTCCTGGAGCTACATCTATTATGATCGCAACTGGCGCCGGAAACTCCGTTTTTTCAACCGCGGGCGGGACATGAACCAGGCGCTGCAGCGTCCGGTGCCCGTAGGCCGCCTCAAACGCTTCCTGCGGATTCAGGGCGTGCCGTTCGCGTGCCTGTGCGACAACAGCCTCTGTTATGCCCCCGCGGACCCGGACCTGCTCAAAATCTACCAAGGCCTGTATTATTATGCCGGAGGCGCCGATGTCCGAAGCCGTCCTTAAGCGCTGGCTGCCGCCGGTCATGCTGGCGCTGGCGACCGCGTATTTCACCATCAATCTTTTTCCGCACCGGGTGTCCGCGGACCGGCTGAATCGGACGTCCTATGTCGCCGACAAACCCCGGAGCCTGGCACGCCAATGGTTTAAATCGGAAGTCCCCGGGCCCGCGGGGGTATTGCGCGGCCGCGATGCGGCCGGTCGGACCTTCCGCCGCCGGCTGCCGCTTCTCGGCGGAAACCGGGACGCGGCGGGAAGGGAAGTCATCGTGCTGCCCTGGTCCTCCTCCCGGATTCTGGGGCCGAAGGGCGCGGCGGACCTGACCGCCACCTGGCAGGACGAACCCCTGGCGCTGCATTCGGACCAGCGCGCGGGGACGTGGTGGCTCGAAGGCCGGACGGTATGCATCGCCCTGGTGACCCGCGACTTTGCCTCCACGCTGGCATGGCTGGTACGCGAGCGCGTCCGGGACGAGGAGGATCTGATCTTCGTACAGCGGGGCCTGTTCAGCGCCCCAGTCGAGACCGGGGGCTTGCGGCCGGGGGAAGGGCCCCATCCCCAGTTCGGCCTGCCGCGCGTGCGCTGGGGCCTAATGCCCGGGACACGGTTGCGGCTCCGGGCTCTGCGGCCCTTCACCCTGCGCGTCACCCTGATCCTAACCAGCGACCTGCCGGGGCAAATCCTGGGCCTGGAAGTCAACGGGAGCCTTCTCCGTGAAATCCCGCTGAAGCCAACTCGACAATTTACCTCCGTGGCCTTTCAGTGTAAGATGCAGACAGGAGAGAACACGGTCCGGATCGGGTACGCCCTCCGGCACCCTTTCGAGGCCACGGACCCGCGGCCGAGGACCGTTCTCTATTCCCGGATTGTCCTGGAAGAAGCGCCATGAAGCTCATCATCCAGATTCCCTGTTACAACGAGGCCCGGATCCTGGCGCAGACCCTGGCGGCCCTGCCCCGGCAGGCGCCCGGTTTCGCGCAGGTGGAGTGGCTGGTCGTGGACGACGGCAGCACGGACGATACCGCAAGCGTGGCCCGCGAACGGGGCGTGGAGCATGTGGTGCGCATGAACGGCAACCAGGGACTGGCCCGCGCCTTCATGGCCGGGCTGCAGGCCGCCCTGGACCTCGGCGCGGACGTGATTCTCAACACGGATGCGGACAACCAGTATCACGCGGGTGACATTCCGGCCCTGCTGGCGCCGATCCTGGCGGGCCAGGCGGACATCGTGATCGGCGCCCGGCCGGTGCAGGAGATCCGGCACTTTTCCCCCTTGAAACGACTGCTGCAGGGCATCGGCAGCGGGATCGTACGGCGCTTAAGCCGCACCACCGTGCAGGACGCGCCCAGCGGATTCAGGGCTTTCACGCGCAACGCCGCGCTGCGGTTGAACGTCTTCAATTCCTACAGCTACACCCTGGAAACCATCATCCAGGCCGGAAACGCCAATTTGCGCATCGCCAGCGTGCCGGTGCGGGTGAACCCGCCGACCCGTCCCAGCCGCCTCATGAAGAGCATGGGCGGCTACATCCTGCGCAGCGTTTCGGCCATGGCCGGCGCCTACGTGGTCTACCGGCCGGTGAGAATCTTCGGCCTGCTGTCCGCGGTTTTTCTGCTTCCCGGGATTTTTCTGGCGATCCGGTATTTGGTTTTCATGCTCACCGGTTCCGGCCGCGGGCACGTGCAATCCGTCATTGCGGCCGGGGTGCTGGTCTTGGGGGGGATCTTCATGCTGGCCATCGGCATTCTGGCCCACCTGCTGGCCATGAACCGCCGCTTGTTGGAGGAATTGCGCTACCTGGAACGTTCCTCGGCTCGGGACCAGCGCCCTTGAAGCGGCCCGCCCAACCCGACCTCCCCGCCGGCGGGGTGGTCGCGGGAAATTACTTCGACAAATACCGCTCGCGCAACCCGGTTCATCGCGCCCTGCTCGCCCGCTTTCTGCGCGAGGCCGCGCTTCTTACCCGCCTGGCCCGGCCGCGCCGGGTGCTGGAAGTGGGCTGCGGCGCGGGCGACCTGGCCGCCCGGCTGATTTGGCCGCAAGTGGAAAGCCCGCGGCCCGAGCCGGAATATATCGGCACGGACGTGAGCGAAACCGAAATCACCCTGGCGCGGAAACGGTATCCGGGACGGAATTTTCAGGTCGCTTCCGTCTATGCCTTGCCTTATGCCGCGAGATCCTTCGACCTGGTCGTGGCCTGCGAGGTGTTGGAGCACCTGGAACGCCCCGCGGCGGCCCTCGCCGAAATCGGCCGGGTCTGCAGCGGCCACGTGCTCGTGAGCGTGCCCTGGGAGCCGGTGTGGAGGATTCTCAATCTCCTCCGCGGGCAATACCTCGGCAGCTGGGGGAACACGCCCGGACATCTGCAACATTTTACCTTCGGCGCGATCCGCAAGCTGGTGGCCGGATATTTCGAAATCCTGGACGTGCGGCGGCCCCTGCCCTGGACCCTGTTGTTGGGCCGTTCCGCGTCCCTTTCCGGGAAATAAACCCCAAGGACTGAACGGGGGCCTGAGCCGGGCGGGACCGCTAGGACGCGCGGAGACATCACCGGAAGCTTCGGGAGGGCAAAGATTCATCGGCGCTGGGTGTCGGGAATAACCATTCTGGGAATAAGCTTGTCCGTGGCGGGCATGTTTTGGGTCATGCGGCCGGTCTATCGGAATTTCCGGCAGCTGGCGGCTTCGCTGACTCCTTCCCGTCTCCTGCCGGCCGTGGGCTGGGGAAGTCTGGGGTATGCCCTGCTGACCATCCTGCTGGCTCTGGCCTGGTGGTGGCTGGCCGGCATTTACGGCCGGCGGCCGGAAAGCCTGCGCGGCTATGTGGTCTGGTCCCGGAGTCAGATCGCGAAATACCTGCCGGGAAACGTTTTGCATTATTTCAGCCGTCAGGTCCTGGGCCGGCAAGTCGGCGTCGGGCATGAAGCCCTGTTGGCCTCGGGCTTGTTGGAAATGGTCAGCCTCATGCTCGCCGCCAGCCTGCTCGCCCTGTTCGGAGCCCTGCAGGCCTCTTCCGCGGCATGGCGGGATTGGCACGTGATTCTTCTGGCCCTGGGACTGGTCTTAGCGGGCCTGTTCGCCTGGCCCGCGCTGGAAGCGCTGCTGCGGCGGGTGCCGTATTTTTCCGGCCGGATGCAGGCCCTCCCGAAAATGTCCCTGCGCGCCGCGGCGAAATTATTGTTGCCGGCCGTAACCGCACACTTCGCTTTTTTTACCGGCACCGGGGCCCTGTTATGGTGGTTGGGGTTGAAATTGTCGCCCGCCACCCCCCGGGCTTTTTTCCCGTTTCTTTGGGCCTATGCCCTGGCCTGGATGGCCGGAACCATTACACCCGGGGCGCCGGGGGGCCTCGGCGTGCGCGAAGCGGTGCTCGCCCTGCAACTGGGGCCGATGCTCGGCCAGCCCCAGGCTGCGATGCTGGCCCTGGCCCTGCGCCTGGTCACGGTCTCGGGCGACGTCCTGACGGCGGGTGCGGGCTGGTTGTTCCACTTCCTGCGGCCGAATCTCCCGGGTGAGCCGCGAGAAAATCCGGAGGGTGGCTGATTTGAAAACGGCCCTGGCGGCGAAGTGGTTCTCCCTGAGCCTGGGAAACCAATCCCGGAATGAAAGAATCATCACCTGCCTGGGGTTGGCGGTTCTGACCGGGCTGGTCATTTTTCTGCGCCTGCATTCCCTGCACGAACCCCTGGAACACGATATCACGAGTTTCGCCTATATCGGTCATGACCTGCTGTCGGGCGGAAAACTCTATACGGATTTGTGGGAGATCAAACCTCCCGGTATTTTTCTGATCTATGCCCTGGCCGAACGGGTTTGGGGGTACGGGCCGCAGGCCGTGAATTACCTGGGCATCACCTTCGCCCTGCTCGCCATGGGCTTCGTGTTCTTGATCCTGCGTCGCTTGGCGAATGGATACACGGCCCTGTTCGGGTCCGCGCTGTGGGCCTTGGCCTCCAATGCCGTCCTGCTCCTGGCGAATGTGCCGAAAATCGAACTTTTCATTAATGCCTTCATGCTGCTGGGAGTATGGGGCCTGGTCGAATACGTCTACGGCCGGAAAACCTTTCTGTGGCTGGCCGGAACGGCTTTTGCCTTGGGTACGTATTTAAAAATAAACGTGTTGTTTCCGGTATTGACCCTGAGCCTGTATTTCGCCTTTCCTATTCCCGGCGCCGGGTGGGGGAAATGGGCCCGAGAAAAAATCCGCCTGTACCTGAAGTTGTTCCTGCCCGCCCTGGTGCTGTGGGCCCTGACCTGCGTGTATTTTTTCATCCTCGGGCGATTCGACGATTTTTACGCTATTGTCTTCAGGGCTACGAGCCATTATGCCGGACACATGGCGGAGAATATCCGGCATTTTTTCACCACCCCGGCGCTGCTGGCCTCTCCCAGGCTCAAGGAGGTCGCGGTCCTGTGGATCCTGGCCCTGGGCTGGCTGGTCTTGCCTCGGTCCAGAACACGCCCGCTCAAGCGCGGGTTTTTCCTGTTATGGCTGGTCGGGGAATATATCATGATTTCAGCGGTCCGGATCGTACACCCCTATTATTATCAGGTGCTGCTGCCCGTAGTCACCATCATGGCGGCCTTGTTCTTGTGGGACAAGGTGGCCTTCCTGGGGGGGCGAGAATCCAAGCTGAAAATTCCGGCGGTGATCCTGCTGCTGGCTTTTTCGCTGGGATATTTGGCGTATTTTCAGGCCGAATATTTGCGCCTTTCGCCCGAGCAAATCTCCGTAGAACAGTACGGCAGCGATGTGTTTGTCAAGGAACGGGAGCTGGGCCGGATTCTGGGCAAAATGACCCAGCCCGGCGAGCGCTTGTTTCAATGGGGGACCGAACCGGGATTCTACTTCTACAGCCGACGGCAGGCTTCCTCGGGCATTCTCTTCATCCTGTACGTCTACGATACGTATACCCCGGACCTGATCGAAAAGATGGAACGAAAAATCCTGCAGGACGTTGCCTCCCGGCCTCCGGCCTTTTTCATCTTCAACACCTGGCTGGGCAAACCCGAGGACAACCTGTTTTATCCTTTTTTACTGAAAAATTACCGGCGCTTCAGCACCTTTGACCGCTACATTCTGTATGAATACCGCTTCCGGAAGCCGTGGCCGCAAGATCAGGGCTGATTCTCGCCGGTCTCTTCCACGCGGTCCGCGCTGCGAAGACCGCCGGCCGAGAAAAAAATAATGCCCGTGAAGATGGCCCGTGTTAGAATAGCCCCTGAATTTTTGGTTTTTTTGACTTTCTCACGAGGTGGCCCATGGACGTCGTGCTCGTCACAGGCTCCGGCGGGTTGATCGGCTCGGAGACTGCCCGTTTTTTCCACGCCCGCGGATTTTCGGTCGTGGGCGTGGACAACGACATGCGCAGGTATTTTTTCGGGGAAGAGGCGTCCACGCTGTGGAACCGCCGCAGGCTGGAGGCCGAGCTGGCCCGCTACCGGCATTTCGACGCGGACATCCGCGACCGGGAAGCCATGGAGAGGATCTTCGCCGAGCTGGGAACCGATCTGAAACTCGTGGTCCACACGGCCGCCCAGCCTTCCCATGACTGGGCGGCCAAGGAACCGCATACGGACTTCACCATCAACGCCAACGGCACCCTGAACCTGCTGGAACTCACGCGGCGGCTCTGCCCGGAGGCGGTGTTTATTTTCACCTCCACCAACAAGGTTTACGGGGACACGCCCAACCGCCTGCCCTTGCGGGAGCTCGACCTGCGCTGGGAGGTCCCGGAAGACCATCCCTTTCACCGGGGCATTGACGAGAGCATGAGCATCGACCAGAGCAAACACAGTCTGTTCGGGGTGTCCAAAGTGGCCGCGGACGTGCTGGTGCAGGAATACGGCCGCTATTTCGGCTTGAAGACCGCCTGTTTCCGCGGCGGCTGCCTGACCGGGCCCAACCACTCCGGCACCCAGCTGCACGGCTTTCTGGCCTATTTGATCAAGTGCAATCTGACGGGGAAGGACTACACGATTTTCGGCTATCAAGGCAAGCAGGTGCGCGACAACATCCACAGCTTCGACCTGGTGAACATGTTCTGGCATTTTTACCGTGCGCCCCGCAGCGGGGAGGTCTACAACGCGGGCGGCGGCCGGCATGCGAACTGTTCCATGCTGGAAGCCATCGCCCTGTCCGAGGCCGTCACCGGCAAAAAAATGAAAACCGCCTACTCGGATACGCCCCGCAGCGGCGATCACATTTGGTATATTTCCGATGTCGGAAAATTTCAGCGGCATTACCCGGAATGGAACTTTACCTATGATATCCAGGCCATTGTACGGGACATCTACCAGGGCTTGGCCCGGAGCGCCGCGAAATAATCCTCCCTGCGCAGAAAAGCCGCCCGCCGCGGACCGCCCGCTCCGGACTTCAGGCTGGCCATGAAAATATTATTCCTGAATCATAACGTCATCTGGCGTTCCACCTTTTACCGCTGCTTTCACCTGGGCCGCTACCTGGTCCGGCGCGGGCACGCCGTGTCGCTTTACACCATCCATCCCTCGCGGCGGCGGGGCCTCGAGGAAACCAACCTGCAGGGCGTGCGCGTGGTTCAGTTTCCGGACCTGCTGTGGGGCATCGGCCGTTCGGGCTGGGATCCCTGGGATGTCTGGCACCGTCTGCGGCTGGCGCGGCGCGAAACCTACGACTTGGTGCACGCCTTCGACTCGCGGCCCGTGGTGATTCATCCCGCCCTGGCGTTGCAACGCCGCGGCCTGCCGCTGGTCATGGATTGGGCGGACTGGTGGGGCCGGGGGGGCGTCATCGAGGAACGGCGGAATCCCCTGCTCAAGTTCGGGTTCGGCGCCATCGAGACCTGGTACGAAGAGCATTTCCGGACCCGCGCGAACGGCACGACCGTGATTTCCGGCGCCCTGCGGGACCGGGCCGCGGGACTGGGAATCGATCCCGGGACCATTTTGCGGCTCCCGGGGGGCGCGGACATCGAAAATTTCCAGGTCCGCGACGCGCGGGCTGTCCGCGGGGCGCTGGGGCTGCCGGAGGATGCCAGGATCCTGGGCTTCATGGGTTTCGTGCACTACGACCTGGAATTGGTCCTGCGGGCCTTCGGCTTGATCCACCGCCGGGACCCCTCCGCCAAACTGATCCTCACCGGCAAACCTTCGCCCGTGGTCGGCCGGATCGCCCGGGAATTGAAATGCGCGGACGGAATTTTGGATTTTGGCGTTGTACCCTACGAGAAAATTTCGGATTATATGGGATGCGCGGACGTCTTCCTGCTGCCCTTCGCACGCAAGCAGGCCAACATCGGGCGCTGGCCCAACAAGGTCGGGGATTACATGGCCATGGGCCGGCCGATCGTGAGCTCGCCGGTGGGAGAAATGAAGGAACTTTTCGGGGCGGAGCCCATCGGGAAACTGGCCGGCGACAATCCCGCGGATTTTGCGGACGCGGCCTGGGAATTGCTGGCCGATCCCGAAGCCCGTGCGGCCATGGGGCGGGCGGCGCGGCAGGCCGCGGAACAAAGATATTCGTGGGAATTCCTGGCTCAACGCCTGGAACAATTTTACCGTTCCCTCCTGGGGTCGAAGTTCTATGTATAAGCACGCGGGCAAATGGCTGTATTTCTTGGGGCTGGTGGCATTGGACATCGCGGGGCTGGTGCTCGCCTTCCTGGCGGCGTACCAGCTGCGCACGCGCCTGGAAATTTTCGTCACCATCCAGCCCCTGCGCGAGTATTGGATCCTGACCGGTGTGCTGATGGCCACCTGCATCCCGATCTTCCTGCAGCAGGGACTCTACCGGGACGTGCGGGACCTGTCCATGATCGAGGAGTACGCCAAAATCGTCAAAGGCCTGACCTACGCCTTCCTGCTGACCCTGGCGCTGACCTTTTTCTTCAAGCTGTACGAGCGCTCGCGGGTCCTGATCCTGCTCTACTGGCCCTTGGCGGCGGCCATTTTGATCCTGGCGCGTTTCGGCTTTTACGCCTTGCTCAAGGCGCTGCGGGCGCAGGGCTGGGATTCCCTGCGCGTGGCCCTGGTGGGCTCCGAGAAAAAGGTGAAGGCCATCCGGCACCTCCTCAAACGGTACAACCAGCTCGGCTATCACGTGGTCGCGGAAATGCTGCTGCCGCACGGCGTGTCGCCGCGGAGCGAACAGTGGTTGACCAAAATTGACCACGAACTGCTCTCGCGCTATCAGCGGCGGGAAATCGACGGCGTGATCACCTCCGACACCGTCAAAAACTACCAGAATATGCTGGTGCTGCAGGAGATCCTGCAGGAATACGGCATCCCCCACCGCAGCATCACGGAGGCCTTCGATTTAAGCGGCCTGAAGACTCCCGCCGGCGAGAATCTCGAGCTGCTGCTGGCCGACTTGGACGAGGGGCAGGTCGGCGGCGGCCACAAAGTCGCCAAGCGGGTCATGGACGAGGTTCTGTCCTTTCTGCTCATCCTCCTGACCCTGCCGTTGTGGATCCTGGTGATGGCGGCGATCAAGCTGGATTCGTCCGGCCCGATATTTTTCCGCCAGGAACGGGTGGGGTACCTGGGGAAAAAATTCAACATTTTGAAATTCCGCTCCATGTACGCGGAGGCCTCCCGGTACGCCAAAACGCCCAGGGGAAAAAACGATCCGCGCGTCACCCGGATCGGGGCTTTCCTGCGCCAGACCAGCTTGGACGAGCTCCCGCAGCTCATCAACGTGATCCGGGGCGAAATGAGCCTGGTCGGCCCGCGCCCGGAAATGCCCTTCATCGTGGAAAAATACAAGCCCATTTACCGCTACCGTTTCCTGGTCAAGCCGGGCATGACCGGACTGTGGCAGGTGGCGGGCCGGGACAAACCCCTGGAGGAAAACATCAAGTACGACTTATATTACATCAAGAACCAGTCCCTGCTGCTGGACCTCATCATCCTGCTGCGCACCTTCCCCGCCGTGACCTTCGGCCGGGGCGCCTACTAGCATGCTGCTGACGGCCTGCCTTCTGGCCGCCGCCGCGGGCGTGGCGACCTACTTTCGCCCGTGGCTGGGCCTCGCTTTTTTGGTCGTGGTGAATCCCTTCGACCTGCCGCTGGAAATGGGTCTGACGGTTTATACCAACGAGCTGCTGTTGGTCGGAGTCCTCGGCGGCTGGCTGGCGCACGTCGGCGCGCGTTCGCGTTGGCGGACGTTGTCGTGGCCGGAACTGCTGTGGGCCGTGCCCTTCCTGCTCGCACTGCTCCTGTCCGCCCTGAACGCCTCCTCCCCGGTGCCGGTGGTCAAGCAGCTGTTGCGGTGGCTGGAAATCGTCCTGACGGTTTGGTACATCGCCAACAGCCTCAAGCGGGAAAGGGAAGTGAAGACCGTCATCGGCCTGCTGCTGGTTCTGGGCGTGGTGGTGTCGGTCATCGGCATCATTCAGACCCTGGCCGGGCCGGAAGCCGGCATCAACGCCGGGCGCGACCTGCTGACCTTATACGAGCACAGCACCATGCGCGCCTATTCGACCTTCGGCCATTCCAACCAATTCGCGGGCTACATCATCCTCCTGATTCCGGTCGCCTTCATCCAGTTCGTGGAAGCGCGCGGCGCCTGGCTGCGGCTGGCGGTCGGGATCGCCACCCTGTTGATGATCACGGCCTTGATTTTCACCTTCACGCGCGGCGCCTGGCTGGCCCTCGGCCTGGTCGGCGCGGTGTTGATCTATTTGAACACCCCGAAAAAACTGCTGCTCATCATCGCCCTGCTCGTGGCCGTGGGGGCCACGGTGTTTTTCTTAAACCAGGGCCCCCTGGAAAAGGCCCACCGCTCCGTGATGCAAAGGCTGGAGTCCTTGAAAAATCCGGGCGGCGAGGATTCCGTCAATTTCCGCAAGGTGTGCATGCAGACGGCCATGAAGATGTTCGCCGCCCATCCCCTGCTGGGTTTCGGGGCCGGGGAATTCGACCGCAACATCCGCCGCTTCTTCGACGAGCGGTACTATGCCTGGGAGGCCATCAACAAACACATTCACAACCTGTATCTGCAGCTGCTCATTGAAACCGGAGTGCTGGGCCTGGCGGGGTTCCTGCTGTGGATGGGATACTTGCTGGCAGTCCAGATCCGCGCCTTCCTGCGGATGCCGTACAGCATCCGGCGGCAATTGCTGTCCGGCCTGATCGCAGGCAGCGTGGCCTTCCTGATCCACAATAATTTCGACGTGCTGACCATTTTCGCCCGCGGACTGCATTTCGCCGTCATCCTGGGCCTGAGCCTGGCCGTCCTGCGCCTGCCCGAAGAACCGGAGGAACAACCCGTGCCGGCCGCAGGCGAAGCCGTGCCGCCCGGTCTCTCCGCCGGCCAAGTCCCGGGCGCACCTCCCGGCCGTTGAACTTCGAGGCTAATAGGATGAAGGCCCTGTCTCCCAAAAAAGCCAAAGTCATGGCCTACATGGATCAGATGGCACCGCGGCGCGAGCGCTATATCCGGCGCAACGCGTATTACTACCGCGATCTGCTGCTGTTTTTGAAGCGGAACGTGCCGCCGGGACGGGACGTGCTCGAGGTGGGCTGCGGGACCGGTCACCTGTTGCACGGCCTGGAGCCGCGGGTCGGAGTGGGGATTGATCTTTCCCGCGCGATGCTGTCCCAGGCGCGCCGGCAATATCCCCGGCTGAGGTTCCACCAGCGGGATGTGGAGAACCTCGCTTTGAAGCGGCGTTTCGACTACGTCGTCGTTTCGGATACCTTGGGCTATCTGGAGGACATTCAAAAGGCCTTCCGGGCTTTGCGCCGGGTCGTGCACCGGGACACGCGCCTCATCATCACCTATCATAATTTTCTTTGGACCCCCATTTTGTCCGTGGCGGAATGGTTCAACCTCAAGATGCCGCGGATCCGTTTGAACTGGCTCAACCAGGGGGATATCGAAAATTTGCTCCGCCTGGAAGGCTTTGCGGTGGTGAAAAAGGGCCGGCGCCTGCTGCTGCCCAAGTTCATCCCCGTTGTGTCCTGGCTGGCGAACAAGATCCTGGCCCACCTGCCGCTGTGCAACCGCTTGACGCTGACGGGATATCTGATCGCCCGTCCGCTCGTGCCCGGGGGCTCGCCGCGGAAGTACTCGGCCAGCGTCGTCATCCCCGCCCGCAATGAAAAAGGCAATATCGAAAAGGCCGTGCAACGCATCCCCGCTCTCGGCCGCAGTACGGAAATCATTTTCGTGGAAGGCCATTCCCGGGACGGGACCCTGGAGGAAATCCGGCGGGTCTGCCGGCGGCATGCCCGCCGGCGCGAGCTGCGGTATTATGTCCAGAAGGGGATCGGCAAGGCCGACGCCGTCCGCACGGGATTCGAACACGCGCGCGGGGACATCCTGCTGATTCTGGATGCGGATTTGACCGTGCCGCCGGAGGAACTGCCGAAATTCTTCGCGGCTCTGGCCGGGGGCCGGGGGGAATTCATCAACGGCACGCGCCTGGTCTACCCCCTGGAAAAGAGGCCATGCGCACCCTGAACATCGCCGGCAATTACTTTTTTTCCCTGCTGTTCACCTGGCTCCTGGGCCAGCGCTTGAAGGACACTCTGTGCGGCACCAAAGCCATCGGCCGGAAAAATTACCTGCGGCTGGCCGCCAACCGGAGTTATTTCGGGGAATTCGATCCCTTCGGGGACTTTGACCTGTTGTTCGGAGCGGCCAAAATGAATCTCCAGATCGCCGAGGTGCCCATTCGTTACCAGGCGCGCGGCTACGGCGAAACCAACATTTCGCGCTTCAAGCACGGCTGGCTGCTGCTCAAAATGGCGTTTTTCGCCATGCATAAATTGAAGTTTCTCTGATTCGGCCAGGCGGATCGGAATCGGACGCGGGCCCGGCGCCGCGATGCCCTGAGCCCCACGTTGGCCTTGCGGAAAGGCACGCCGGCCGGGATAATGAAGGACACGGAGGCGGGTGCGGCCGGCGGCCGGGATCACCACCCGCTTCGGCAGGAAGGAGCGTGCACGCACATGCCCGATAGCAGGAGTCGCGCGTGAGTCTGGCCCGCTCGGTTTTCCGCAACGCGGTCTTCAAAGGCGCGGGCGAAGTCGTGGTCCGGTTGTTGTCCTTCGCGTTCGTCGTATTCGTCGCCCGGTCCCTGCAGGCCTCGGATTTCGGCGTCCTGAATTTCGCCTATTCTTTTCCCATCCTGTTCATCGTGCTGGCGGACTTCGGCTTCAACCCCCTGCTGATCCGCGAGGCCAGCCGGCAACCGGAACAGGCCGGGAAAATCTTTTTCAACCTCTTCGGCATGAAGAGCCTGCTGTCGCTGGCCTATGCCGGCGCCGTGGCTCTGGGCCTGCGGCTCCTGTCCCCGGCCGCGCCTTTTTACCGGGTGGCCTACCTGCTGGCGCTGTTCATGCTGTTGAACTCCTTCACCGAGTTCCTGAATGCCGTGTTCCAGTCCCGCCAGCGCATGGAGTTGGAAGCGCTGGTCATGAGCTGGCAGAAACTGTCGCTGCTGGTTTTGGGGCTGCTGGCCTTGGCCCTGGGCTGGGGCCTGGAGGGCGTGGCCGCGGCCTACGTGGCCGCCGGGGCCTGCGGCCTGGTCGCCGCCGCCCTGCTCCTGAGACAAACCGGCTTCGTGCGGGGCGCCTGGCGCTTCGATCCGGCCTACCTGCGCTATGCCCTCGGCCAGGCCTTGCCCCTGACCCTGACCACGCTGTTCATCAACATTTACTTCCGCATCGACATGACCCTGCTGGCGAAAATGCGCCCTGCCGCCGAAGTCGGCTGGTACGGGGCGGCGCACAAGTGCATCGAGGTGCTCATGGTCGTGCCGGCCGTGCTCGTGGCCGCCTCGTTTCCCGGCTTCTCGCGCCTGTTCGTGGAGAATCCGGAGCGCCTGCGCCAGGCCAGCCATAACCTGCTGCGCCTGCTGTTGCTGCTGGCCGTGCCGCTGGCAGCCGGCGGCATCCTGTTGGGGCGGCCCCTGCTGGAGCTCGTCTTCGGGGCGGGGTACCGCGCGGCCGGAGGAGCCTTCGGCTGGCTGGCCGTGGCGCTGGCCTTTATTTTCATGAACTACCTGCTCTCCTATCTGCTGATCAGCGGAGGCAGGCAGAAGATCAACGCGCTGGTCGCGGGCCTGGCCGTGATCGTGAGCGTCGGGGCGAACCTGTTGCTCATCCCCCGTTTCGGCTACCTGGGCGCGGCCGCCTCGGCGGCGGCGACCGAGGCCGTTTTATTCGCCGCCTATTTCGGCTCCGTGCACCGCCTGTTGTTCCCCCTGTCGCTGGGCAAACCCCTGCTGCGCGTTCTGCTGGCCACGGCCGTCATGCTGATTCCCGTCTGGTGGCTTCGCCAGACCCCCGTGCCGGCCGTGATCCTGGGCCTGGCGGCATACCTGGCCGCCGCCTGGTGGCTGAAGGCCCTGCATCCCGACGACCTGGAGATCTGGAAACGGATTTTCCGCCGGAGCGACCATGCCTGATCCCCGCCTGTCCGTCATCGTCCCCACCGCCAACCGGCAGGACCTGCTGGCCAGGCTGCTGGCTTCCCTTGACGAGCTGCGGGTGGCCCCGGGCGAGATGGAGGTGATCGTGGTGGACGACGCTTCCACGGACGGCACGTTGAACCTGCTCGCTTCGCATCCCGCCGCCTACCCCTTGCGCGTTTTCCAGCTCCCGGAACCCTCCGGGCCGGCCGCCGCCCGCAACCGTGCCGCCGCGGCCGCCCGGGGGGAAATCCTGGGATTTCTGGATTCGGACGTGATCGTACACCCCCGCTGGTGGCAGGCCGCCGCCCCGCACTTCGACCAGCCCGAGGTCGCCGCCGTGGAAGGCGCCACCCATCCGCCGGTGGGTTCGGCGCGCCCCACCCCCTTTACCAACTTCGTGTCCAATACCCGCGGCGGTTCCTTCCAGACCTGCAACCTCCTGGTCCGCGCAAGCGTATTCCGGGAACTCGGGGGCTTCGACGAGCAGTTTTGTTTCCGCACCCGCCGCGGGCGTCTCCTGCACAGCCGGGAGGATTCGGACCTGGCTTTTTCCATTCTGGAGCGGGGCGGCAGGATCGATTTTGAGCCTGGAACCATCGTGTTCCATCCCCTGCCGGCGCCCAATCCCGGCCTGGAAATCATGAAGACCCGGTACGGCTTTCAGGAGGCCCTGTTGCGGCGCAAACACCCGCAGCTCTACCGCACGCGGCTTAAGTGGCTGGACGGGCGCGCGCTTCCGGTCCCCTACTGGGGCGTTTATCTCGGGTGGCCGCTGCTGCTGGGAGGGGCCGGCCTCCATTGGCCGGGCTTGACCCTGCTCGGTGGAATTTCGATCGCGGCCGGTTGGTGCGGGTCCGCCTATCTGCTCGCCCGCAAACGCGCCTTCGCCCTCGGGGATCTGATGCGCCTGTTCCTGCAATTGGCCTTCTTGCCGTGGCTGCGCCTGTACTGGGTGCTGCGGGGAGAATGGAACTACCGCCGGGTCAGGGTGAAAAAGTAATTGCCGTGCGGTCCGGGCCGGAAATTTGCCAAGCCTCATCAAAAGGATGAGGCTTGGGGTTCGGGGGCGGTGAAGCCCCCGACGGAAGTAGGAAGGAAAGCAGGACGCATCGGCTCGGGCCCCCGCAGGGGCCAGGGGTGGTCAGGGGAATATCCCCCTGACTCCATGAGGGGTGACCGCGAGCCGAAGAGCCCTATTTCCGCTTTCGGCGAGAGCCAGAGGGGAAACCTCCCCGATGGAGAGCGCAGCGATAGCGGCATGGGGAACCTGCGACCGAAGGGGGTCCCATACGCTTCCCCATCCGGTCGGGGTGGTTCCCCTGAAAGCTCCTAAGGGGGTGCACTGCCGGGATGAAATCCGATTGGACGCTGCGTTGGTGGGATGTCATCGCCCTGCTGGCGGCCATGGTGGCCGCCGTGCTGGCGGTGCAATACGGTTTGGCGCGGCGCGGCGCAGCGCCTCCGCCCGGGCATCCGGAGGCCGGGCAGGCCTGGCGCATCCAGGTGCGGGTGTTCGCACCCCTGCCTGCGGTTGCGGCGCGGGTGAAGACGGGGGATGAGATTTTCGACAGCGGCGGCCGTACGATCGGGCGCGTGGTCTCCGCCCAAGCGGCAGCGCGTGCGGGTGCCTTTCGATCCCCGGAAGCCATGGCCGGCGACGTGTTGATCACGGCGGACATCCGCGGCGAACTGCCGCTCTTCCGGAATACGGCGGGCCTGCCGCACGTGCCGCTGAAGCTCAAACCTGGCGTGTGGTGCCTGCTTTCCTCCTTTGAATACGAGCTGGCCGGAGAGGTGTTCCAGGTGGAACGCATCGGCCCGGATCGGGATTCGCCTTGATTTTCGCGGACGGCACCTCGGCGCTGCGCCGCGATGCCTGCGGCGCCGCGGCGGTGGCGGCCTGCGGCGGGGCCTGGCTGCTCTGGCCCGGAAATCCCTATGCCGCCGCCGGCCTGGGACTGGGCGCGCTGGCATTGTCGCTGTTCACCCCGGCCTGGGCGCTGGTGTTGCTGGCCTTGACCGCGCCGTTTGAATTGGCGGCCGAGTTGCCGGGGTGGGGCACCGTGCATACCAGCGAGGTCCTGCTGGCCGCCATCACCGCGGGCGCGGTCTGGAACCTTCTGCATCGGCCCGCATGGCGCCGGCCCGTGGCTCCCGCCTGGAAATGGCTGTGGCCGTTCGCCCTGGCCGTGGTGCTGTCCGCAGCCTGGGCGCACGCGCCCGCGGCCGGCAAGGGCGCGCTGCGCTGGTTTGAATTCATCCTCGTGTTCCTGTTCGGCGTCCAGCTGCTGCGGCGCGGCGGTGAAGCCCAGCGCGTGGTGTGGGGGCTGGTCCTGGCCGCCTGCCTGTGCGCCGCGCAGGGCATCGGCGAAGCCTGGGCCGGGCCGCAGGTTCATCCCGGCCTGAGCACCATCAACCTCAACGGCGGGGAAGTGGTCCGAGCCGCCGCCGGGTACGGGCCCAATACCCTGGCGATTTTCCTGGCCCTGCTCCTGCCCTTCGCGGCCGCGGCGGCGTTGTTTCATCCCCGATCCTGGGGGCGTCTGGCCGGAATCCTGGCTTCAGGCATCATGCTGTGCGGATTGCTCATGACTTTTTCCCTGACCGGAATTTCCGCCGTGCTGGCGGCGGCCTTGGTGCTATCCGCGGTTTTGTCCCGGCGTTTTCCCCGCCAGGCGCTGGCCGCGGTTTTGGTTTTCCTGATCGCCGCGGCCGCGGTCATTTTTCTCAAGCCGGCGTTCCAATCCTACCCCTTCTGGGTGAGCAAACTCGCTTCCTTCGGCGACCGTGTGGATTACGCCCGCGTGGCCTGGCGTCTTTTTACCCTGTCCCCCTGGCTGGGCGCGGGACCCGGTCTGTACCGTTTTCTCGCTCCCAACCTCGGCGCCGGGATCAATCCCATCGGCCTGGTCACGCATCCCCATTCCTTATATCTAAGCGTACTGGCCGAGCTCGGGCTGGCCGGCGCGGTTACGCTGCTGTGGGCGCTGGCGGCCGCGGCCGCGGACCTGATCCGCCGGGCGCGCCGCTTGCGGGGCGCCTGGGATGCGGCCGCGGCCTGGGCCTTGACCGCCGGCTTGGCGGGATTTGCTTTCGCCAACCTGACGGAGCATGCCTTGATCCATGACCGGGGCGTGCACGCGGCCTTGGCTGCGGCCGCCGCCTTGGTCCTGGTCCGGCGGCCCGCGCGCACTTCGCGTCCCGAGCGCGCCCGTTGTTTTGACGACGCCTGGCGGGAAGATGCGGCCAGCGCGCGCACGCCGTGGCCGGCCTTGCTGGCGGAGCGCCGCAACGCCCGGGCGGCCCTGTACGGCTTGCTGGCACGCGCCCTGGAGGGGGTGCCGAACGCCAAAGTCCTGGAGTTGGGCTGCGGCCCCGCCCTGGACTCCTTGCACCTGGCCGGGGAGGGGCAGCGCGAGGTGCATGCGCTTGACGGTTCCCGCCGGGCTTTGGAACTGGCCGCCAGCGCGTCCGCGGAACTGGGGCGGTCCCTGCACCTGCATCGCGGCGACGTCCGCCGCACCGGCTTGCCGGACGCGGATTTCGATTTGGTCTTCTCCCAGGGATTGCTGGAGCATTTTCCCCGGCCGGGACCGGTGTGGGAGGAAATGTTCCGCCTGCTGAAAAGCGGCGGCTGGGCGGTGGTGGACGTGCCGCAGGCCTTGCATCCCTATACACTGGTCAAATTCCGGAGGCGTCTGCAGGGACGCTGGCCCTGGGGCTGGGAAACGCAATACACCCGCGGCGCCCTGGCCGCCGCGGGCCGGGAATACGGGTTTAAGCCCGTGGCCGCTGCGGGCTACGGCTACTGGAGCGGGAAAGGGGACTTCACCCGCTGTTTTCGCCGCTTCGGCCTGGCCTGTTGCCCCCGGGCCTGGAGGCGCTGGGAGGGGGCGACGGGTTCGTGGTGGATGATGAATCTGGCCTGGTTGTTCCACAAGCCATGAGGGTGTGCCTGGTCAGCGGGACCTGTCCCCCGGTGCGCTGCGGCGTCGGGGATTACGCCTGGCTGCTGGCCCGCCACCTGGCCCGGGCCGGGTGTGAAGTCACGCTTCTGACTTCGCGCGGAGCGTGCGCGCCTCCGCCGCCCGGAGTGCGGGTCCTCCCCGTGGTGCGGAACTGGGGCTTAGCCGGCCTGCCGGAACTGGCGGCGCGGATCGAAACCTTGAGGCCGCAGGTCGTGCATGTGCAATATCCCACCGCGGCCTACCCGCGCGCCCTGGGAATCACCGGTCTGATTCCCTGGCTGAAGCTGCGCCGGCCCGGGATCGCCTGCGTGGTGACGCTGCACGAATACGCCGCCTTCACTTGGAGGGGCAGGCTGCGCTTGTCGCTTGCCCTCGCCTCCGCCCGGCGGATCATCTGCACCAACCATCGCGACCGCCGGGCGCTCGTCCGGCGCCATTGCGCCTGGCGCGCGCGCGTGCGCGTCATCCCCCTGGGCAGCAACATCGGACCGTTTTCGTCGCGGGCCGGAAAAAGGGTTCGTGGCGGAAAAAAACCGGGCACGATCTGGCTGACTCATTTCGGCACGGTCATGCCGAACAAGGGCTGGGAGAGTCTTCTGCTCGCCCTGCAGGCACTCGTCGCCGGGGGCCGCGACCTGGGTCTGCGCGTGGTCGGCGCCTTGGAGCCCGGCCGCTTCGCCTATCACCGGCGCGTCGCCGACCGGATCACCGCCCTGGGCCTGCAGACGCGCGTTCTCTTCAGCGGCTTCGCTCCCGCGGAGAAGGTCGGCCGCCTTTTTGCCGGCACCAGCGGGATCGCCCTGCAGCCGTACCGGGGCGGCGCCGCCTTGAACCGCGGCAGCTTGGCGGCCTGTTTGGCGCACGGTCTGGCGGTGGTCACCACGCGGCCCCGGCAGCCGCTCGAAGGACTGGCGCACGGGAAGCAGGTGTGGTTTGTGGACGACCACCCGCAGGCCATCCGCGCGGGTTTGGCGCGCGTCCTGGACGACCCGTTGCTTGCGTCGCGGTTGCGATCCGGGGCCCGCACCGCGGCGCGCCGTTTCGCCTGGCCCCGGATTGCTTCCCGGACCCTGCGGCTTTACCGGGGGGTGCTCCGGGAACCTGCGGCGGGCGCAAGGAGACCATCTATTTTCTAGGCGCTCCCGGAACTTTGATTTACAATAATGAATTACAAGCCTGCATTCCGAAGCAGCGGGCCAGCGGAGAGTGACGGCGTGAAAATCGTGATCGTATCCCATAGCGCGGTGGTTCAGTGGTACCGGGAAAAGTACCACGCCCTGGCCGGCTTGGGCTGCGAAATCCATCTCATTCTGCCCAGGGGCTGGCCGGAGGGCGGCCGTTGGCTCGCGGCCCCGCCGCCGGGTGAGGAGAACGGCGTCAGGATCCATGTCCTGCCCGTGCGTTTGGCCGGGCGGCTGGGATGGTTTTCCCTGGCCGGCCTGGGCCGCCTGATCCGGAGCCTGGACCCCGATCTGGTGCACGTGGAGGAGGAGCCCTATTCCCTGACCTGCTGGCAGAGCGTGGGCCAGGCCCGCAGGCTTCGCAAGCCGGCGGTGTTTTTTACCTGGGAAAACATTCTGCGCGGGTACAAGCCGCCCTTGCCTTGGTTCGACGCCGCCAATCTCAAGCGGGCCGGCTGGGCCATCGCCGGCAACCGCGAGGGGGTCGAGGTTCTCCGCCGGCGCGGGTTTGGCGGCAAGGCGGAGGTCATCCCCCAATACGGGGTCAACCTGGACCATTTTCATCCCATGCCGGAAATCAAGGAAGCCCGGGAGGAACCCTTCACCCTCGGTTACGTGGGACGCCTGTTGCCGGAAAAAGGCATCGCGTTTTTGCTGAAGACCTGCGCGAAACTGAACTTCCCCTTCAAGCTCTGGATCGTGGGCAGCGGCCCCGCCGAGATGGACCTGAGGCGCCTGGCCGAAAGCCTGAACCTGCAGCGGGTGGTTTTTTTCGAATCCGCGGTGGCGCACGAGCAGGTTCCGGCCCTGTTGAACCGCCTGCACGCTCTGGTGCTGCCCTCGGAAACCTGGCCGGTGTGGAAGGAGCAGTTTGGACGCATCCTCATCGAGGCCATGGCGTGCGAGGTGCCGGTGATCGGCTCCGATTCCGGGGAAATCCCGCAGGTGGTCGGCACGGCCGGCCTGATCTTCACCGAAGGCCGCGAAGACCAGCTGCTGCGCTTCTGCAACCGCCTGCAGGACGATAAATTGTTCGCGGCGGACTTGGGCCGCCGCGGGCGCGAACGCGTCCAGGCGCTCTTCACCCAGGAGCGCATCGCCGAGCGCACCTATGCTTTTTACCAGGACATCTTGTCGGGAAAGCCGTAATGCGCATTGCCCTGATCGCGCGCGGCTGCCGGCCGGGAGCCGGAATCGAAAATTACACCTATGAATTGGCCCGCCGCCTGGCCCGCCGCCACGAGGTTCATCTCCTGAGCCGCCCCCGCGAAGTGTCCCCCTGCGGCGCCCGCGTGCTGCCGGTGCGGTGCCCCTCGCATCCCTTGTGGTTTTCCATCCTGCGTTTCAGCCGCACCGCGGGTCAGATGGCCCGGCAGGGAAGCTACGACGTGGTGCACACGCAGGGCAGCGACGGGGATTGGGGCGACGTGGTGACCGCCCACAGCTGCCACGCGGCCGGCATGTGGGCCTCTTTGCAACATCGTCCCGGCCTCGGCAACCGCCTGCGCAAGTCCTTCAGCCCCGCCCACCGGGTCATCTTGGAACTGGAGCGAGGTACGTTCCGGCGGGCCGGGCACTTGGTCGCGGTTTCCAGGCGCGTGGGGCTGCAGCTGCGGGCCGTTTATCCCGCAACCCGGAAGATCCCCCTGCAAGTCGTGTACCCGGGCGTGCACTTGCCCTCCGTGTCCGCGGCGGAAAGAAAACGCGTGCGCGGGGAGCTGGCAGAGCGCCTGGGCTACGACGCGCACGCCGTCGTTTTCGCGCTGGTGGCCAATGCCCTGAAATTGAAGGGGGCCGACCGGGTCATCGAGTCCTTAGCCCGGGTCCGGCATCCCGGGGCCGTGCTGCTCCTGGCCTCGCGACAAGGGGAAGATCCCGACTTGGCCGAACTGGCCCGGCGGCGGGGTCTGGCCGCGCGCGTGCGTTTCCTGCCTCCGGGCGCCGATCCGCGCCCGGTTTTCGCGGCGGCGGATGTGTACATCGCCCTGCCGGAATACGAAGCCTTCGGCCTGGCCATCCTGGAGGCCATGGCCTTCGGGCTGCCGTTGATCATTACCCGCAATGCCGGCGCGGCGGAAATTTTGGGCCCGGCGGCGGGCGGGTTTCGTCTGCCGTCCCGCGCCGACACCCGGACCGTGGCCGGCGCCATGGACCGCTTGGCCGCCGACGCGCGCGCGCGCCTGCGCCTCGGACGGGCGGCCCGGGCGGCGGCCGCCAACTGGAGCTGGGATAAAACCGCCGAACGCCTGGAGGAAATCTACGCTTGCGTGGCCGCGGCCAGGGCCGGGCGGTAAGCCAAGGAGGCAAGCTGGAATGCAGGGCGGAGCGGAGGCAGCAGGCGCACGGGCCGCGCGTTTCTCCTGGCCGCTGGCGGCGCTGACCGCAGCCGCGCTGGGCCTGCGCCTGTTCCGCTTGGACTTTCGCTCCATCTGGCTGGATGAAGCCTACAGCCTGGTGCTGGCCGCCTCCAATTGGGCGGGCATCATCCGGGGCGCCAGCATGGATATTCATCCGCCCCTGTATTACCTGCTGTTGGCCGGCTGGATCCGCGTCTTCGGCACCGGCGAATTCGCGGCCCGGGCCCTGTCCGCCGTGCTCGGCGCCGCGCTGGTCCCGGCGGTTTGGCTGCTGGCCCGGCGCCTGGCCAATCCGCGGGTCGCCGGCTGGGCGGCGGCCTTGGCCGCCTTCTCCCCTTACCTCATCGAAATTTCCCGTTCCGCGCGCATGGCCAGCCTCCTGGCCTTGACCAGCATCCTCTCGCTGTATTTTTTCTGGAGGCTCGTGCAAGGTGAAAATTGGCGAACCGGCTTGGCCTACCTCCTGGCCACCCTGGGGGCGGTCTACACCCATTACTTCGCCTTCCTGGTCGTTTTCTCCCAAAACCTGTTTTTGTTCATGGGCTTGAAGCAGCTGCAGCTGCCGCGCGCCGTCCGGCAGCGCTGGTTCCAAATTCAGATCGTGCTGCTGGCGGGTTTCGCACCCTGGCTGTCGCATTTTTATTTCCATCTCCTCAAGGGCGGGCCCTCCTGGCGCGGGGTCGGCGCCGGCTGGCTGGAACCCGCGCGCTCGCTGTACCATTTTTTCGTCGGGACCTGCTGCTGGTCCCCCTGGGACAAGATCCTGGCCCTGGGTTTTTTGGGCCTGGCCCTGCTCCTGGTCCTGTGGGGACTCAGATCGAAAATCCGGGAAGCGTACTCCGCCTTGGCGCCGCGCGCCTGGGGATTGCTGCTTACCATGATTTTCGCTCCCCTGGGGCTGGTTCTCGTCTATTCCTGGAACCGCCTGAATGTCTTCGACGACCGCTACCTGGCATTCGTGGGGGTCATGCTCCTGGTGATTCTGGGCGTGCTGCTGGCACAGCTGCCCCGGCGCCTGGCGGTCGCCGCGGGCGTGTTGTTTCTGGCCGCGTTCGCCGTGCCTCTGCGCAATCAATACTTCGTATACGGCTATTACGACAACTGGCGGGCGGCCGGGGCATACCTGAACGCCGAGGCGGCCCCGGGAGACAAAGTGGCGATTTACCCGGCCTGGGATGAAACGCCCCTGCAGTACTACCTGCGCGGGCGCCTGGCCGTGCAGGGAATTCCGGGAACCTACGATCCGGTCAGCGGGAACACCCGGGGATACTTTACCGTTGACCCCAAATCCCTTCATCATCTACAATCACTCTTTATTGCCGAGCAGCGGGTCTGGCTGGTCACGGTGAATCCGGGCCCGGCCCAGGACCTGATCCGGCGGTGGTTTGCCTCGGAATACACCCTTCGGCAGAGGCGCGTATTCGGCGGGATCCGAATCGAAAGCTTCAGCCGCACGCCGTTTCCGGCAGGCAAGGCTGCGGCCGCAGCCGAACCCCAACTCGATCCAGGGATGCATCCATGAAGGCAAGAGGCCGGCGCCGCGGGGTGGGACGGTATGTCTTCCAGGCCGCCTGGAAGCGCTGGGCCG
>CAZQGO010000006.1:96604-125693 GCA_964593065.1 uncultured bacterium
CGGCGCCGCGGGGTGGGACGGTATGTCTTCCAGGCCGCCTGGAAGCGCTGGGCCGCCGGCTTGTTGGACGGTGCCGGGTACGCCGGCGCGTGGCTGCTCACGGCGGGCCGCGGCTTGAAACCCGACGCGGCGGTACTGGCCGAACCCCGGAGCATTCTCGTGGTGCGCCTGGACCACCTGGGGGACGTGTTGTTTGCCCGGCCCTGTTTGCAGGCCCTGCGGCGGCGCTTCCCGCGGGCCCATCTGGCCTGCCTGACTTCGCGGGCCGGCGCCCAGTTGCTGGCCCGGGATGCATTCCTGGATGAGGTTCTCTCCTGGGAGGCCCCGTGGTTTGCGCGCGGGACCGTGCCGCCGGGCCAGGCCGGATGGGTTGAGCTGGCCCGTCAATTGCGGACCCGCCGTTTCGACGTGGGGCTGGAGTTGCGGGGGGACCTCCGGAACCTGCTGCTCTTGTGGCGGGCCGGCGTGCGCGTCCGCCTCGGCTACGGCATCACGGGCGGCGGTTTCCTGCTGCACCGTTGCCTCGCCCTGCCGGCCGGCCGCCACGAGGTGGAACGGGATCTGGCCGTGGCCGCGGCGGCCGGCGCGGATTTTACGCCGCAGGCCTATACGCCCCTGGCCTTGAGCCCCGAAGAGCTGGCCGAGGGCCGGGGCGCGTGGCAGGGCGCGGGACCGAAAGTCGTGGTCCACCCCGCGGCCGGGGATCCGGCCAAACGCTGGCCGGCCGGGCGCTTCGCGCGCGTCTGCGCGGCCTTGGCGGACGCGGGGTGTGAAATCCTGCTGGTCGGCACGGCCCCGGAGCGGACCGTGGCGGAGGACGCGGCCGCCGGAGTCCCCGGGGTGCGCAACCTGGCGGGGCGGACCTCCCTGCGCGCTTTGGCGGCCCTCATCAGCGCCGCGGACCTGCTGATCGGCAACGACTCCGGACCGGCCCATCTGGCCCTCACCCAGGGCATCCCGGCGGTTCTGGTTTGGAGCGAAACCAACGCGCCCGAGGAATGGGGCCCGTGGGGCGAAGGCTGCCGGGCCCGGGTCATCCGCCAGCCGGAACGCGAGGAGGCGGTGGCGGAAACCGTGGCCGCGGCCCTATCCTTCCTGCCCCGGCGCTAGGGTCCGCCGGCGGCGCTCGTGATGGAACGAGGACCAACGAACGATGGGTAAAATCATGCGTTCCCTGCTGTGGCTCCTGTTTGCCGGCGCGCGCCGCCGCCGCGTGGTGACGGTGAACATCAACCGCCTGCTGGTGATCAAACTGTGCTGCATCGGAGACGTACTCTTCGCCACGCCCCTGCTGCGGGCCTTGCGGGCCAATTTTCCGCGCACGCAGATCACCTTCATGGTCGTTCCCGGCTGCCGGGACTTAGTGGACGGCAACGCCAACGTGGCCGGCATCATCGAATTCGATCCTTACGCGCGCGCGCGGTGGTGGAACCGGCTGTCGGGGGTGTGGCGGGCGGTGCGCGCGATCCGGGCCGGCCGTTTCGACGCGGCCGTCGTGCTGCACCGCAGCAGCTCGGCCGGTCTCCTGACCTGGGCCGGCGGCGTGCGCATCCGCATCGGGTTCAACGCGGAAGGCCGTGGCTTTTGCCTGACCCATCCCGTGCCGTACCGGGAAGAGGCGCATGAGGTGGACCGGTACCTGGATTGTTTGCAGCCCCTGGGCGCGGCTCCGGTGGGGACGCACCTGGAACTGGATCCCGGCCGGGCGGCGGAAATTTTCGCAGAAAATTTCATGCGCGAACACGGCCTGGCGGTCAGGGGGGAGCGGCCCTTGATCGCCGTTTTTCCCGGCGGCGGGGTGAATCCCGGCTCGGTCATGAACAGCAAGCGCTGGCTGACCGGGGGATTCCGCGAGGTCTGCCGGGAACTGGCGGCCAGGTATCAGTGCCGCCTGCTGTTCGTGGGCAGCGCGGAGGACGCCCCTCTGGGGGACGAAGTGCTGGCGGCGGAGGCGTGGCAGCCCCCGCCCCTGCGGGCCGAGGGGCGGACGGACCTGCGCCAGCTGGCCGCCCTGCTGAAAAGCTGCGACCTGTTCATCGGCGGGGACTCCGGGCCCCTGCACATCGCCGCGGCCGTGGATACGCCCACCGTCTCGATTTTCGGCCCCACGGATCCGAAGCTGCTGGCTCCGCGCGGAAAAAAACACCGCACGGTCGTCACCGCAGTGGAATGCGCGCCCTGTTACACCCCCCGGACCGCGCACGACGCCGGGGTCACGTCCTGCCGCCGGGGAGACCTGGTGTGCATGCACCGGATCGCGCCGGCCGACGTGGTCGCGGCCGCGGACAGCCTGTTGCAGGAGAAAGGATACCAGCCACGATGAAAGTCGCGCTCGTCCATGATTGGCTCAACGGCATGCGGGGCGGGGAAAAGGTGCTCGAGGTCCTGTGCGAACTGTATCCCGAGGCCGATCTCTTCACGCTGCTGTGCGAGCCCCGAAAAATCTCCCCCATCCTGCGCAGCCACCGCATCACCACTTCCTTCATCCAGCGCCTGCCTTTCGCGCGGAGCCGGTACCGGAATTACCTGCCTTGGTTTCCGGCCGCGGTGGAGCAGTTCGACCTGCGCCCCTATGACCTGGTGATTTCTTCCTCCCACTGCGTGGCCAAGGGGGCGCTGACCCGGCCCGGCAGCCTGCATATCTGTTACTGCCACACCCCCATGCGCTATGCCTGGGAGCAGTATCATGAATATTTTCCGCCCCAGCGGCTGGGATTTTTGGCCCGTTGGATCATCCCCCTGGCCTTGAGCCGCCTGCGCCTGTGGGACGCGGCCACCGCCGGACGCGTGGACGCCTTTCTGGCCAATTCCCGGCACGTGGCGGCCCGCATCCGCAAATACTACGGGCGCGAGGCCGTGGTGGTGCACCCGCCGGTGAACGCGGGGCAATTCATGCCCACGGACCAGATCGGGGATTATTACCTGGTGGTCTCGGCGCTGGTGCCCTACAAGCGCGTCGACCGGGCCATCGAGGCCTGCCGGCAGCTGCGCCTGCCGCTGAAAATCGTGGGCGACGGCCCCGAGCGGAAGCGCCTGCAGCGCCTGGCCGGGAGGAACGTGAGGTTTTACCGCTCCCCGTCGCCGGAGCAGCTGGGGGACATGTACCGCCGCTGCCGCGCGCTCCTTTTTCCGGGAGAGGAGGATTTCGGCATCACGCCCCTGGAAGCCATGGCCTCGGGGCGTCCGGTGGTGGCCTATGGCGTGGGCGGGGTCACGGAGTCCGTGGTGGAGGGCGAGACGGGCGTGTTTTTCCCCGAACCCACGCCCGCTTCACTGGCCGAGGCCATCCTGCGTTCCCAGACCATCAAATGGGATTCCGCGAAAATCCTGCGGCGGGCGCAGAGCTTCGACCGCCCCGTGTTCAAGCACAAGCTCCAAGCCGCCATCGCGGCCGTGCTGGCGGCCGCGCCGGCCGCAGCCGGAACCGGCAAAACGCACGAGAAAAGAACGCCCACGCGGGAAGGGAACAAAAAATAATGGTCCGCCGCGGGTTTGCCAGGCTGTTCCACCGCCTGAATCAGTTCTCAGACGTCCTGGCCATCAGCCTGGCTTTCCTGGGGGCCTACGCCCTGCGCTTTTCGGGCTGGCCCATTCCCGTGCATCACGAGACGCCGGCCTTCGGCCTGTATCTGCAGGCCCTCCCCGTGGTGGTGCTGGTGGCGATGATCAGCTTTCATTACGCCGGCCTGAACCTGCAGCGGCGCGGCATTTCCGGCATCGACGAATTTTCCCTGATCCTGCGCGCCACCACGGTCGCCTTCCTCGTCATCATGGCGTTCACTTTTTTCTTCCGCCGCGTGTCCTACTCCCGCGTGGTGGTGTTTTACGCCTGGGGATTCACGGTCGTGCTGGTCGCCCTCCTGCGCTCGCTCCTGCGCCGCCTGCAGGTGAGCCTGCGCCGCCGGGGCGTGGGCGTTTCGCGGCTGGTGCTGGTCGGCCTGACCAAGACCGGCCGGCTGGTGTCCGAGCACCTGCGGCGTTATCCGGGGCTGGGGTACAAGCTCATCGGCTTCGTCTCCGAACACCACTCGCCGGCCACCCATTGGCAGGGCGCCCGCGTGCTGGGCGAAATGCTGCATTTGCCCGAAATCATCCGCGCCGAGCAAATCGACGAGGTGATTTTCGCCCTGCCTTCCACGGCCCACCACCGCTTGGAGGACACCCTGCTGGCCGTGGAGGCCACGGGGGCGGACTTCAAGATCGTGTCCGACCTGTTCGGCATCATCACCAACCCCATGAGCGTGGAGGAAATCTACGGCATTCCGGTTTTCGCACTCAAGCAGTCCCCGCTCCGTCAGCGTTCGGCCCGGGTTCTCAAGCGCACCTTCGACCTGGCTCTGACCGTTCCGCTGCTCCTGCTCCTGTCGCCGCTCCTGGCCGTGCTGGCCGTGGCGGTCAAACTCTCCTCCCCCGGGCCGGTATTTTTCAAGCAGGAGCGCGTGGGGCGGGGGAACAGGCCCTTCCGGGTCTTGAAGTTCCGCTCCATGGTCCTGGACGCGGAAAAGCAGACGGGCCCGGTGTGGGCCCGGAAAGGCGACACGCGCACGACCCGGATCGGCGCCTTCTTCCGGCGCACCTCGTTGGACGAACTGCCGCAGTTGTTCAATGTCCTGCGCGGCGAGATGAGTCTGGTGGGCCCGCGCCCGGAACGTCCCCATTTCGTGGAACAGTTCAAGGAAACCATCCCGCATTATCTCGAACGGCACCGGGTCAAATCCGGCCTGACCGGCTGGGCCCAGGTTCACGGCCTGAGAGGCAACACTTCCATCGAGGAGCGGGTCAAATACGACCTGTGGTACGTGGAAAATTGGTCCCCCGGCTTGGACCTAAAAATTCTCCTGCGAACCGCCTTGGATGTTTTTCATCATACGGACGCCTATTGATTCGGATTTTTTAGGGGCCCCTGCGCGCCCCGGACGGGAGAGCTCAAGATGCGGGCCGATACGGTTGTCGTTGCACTTTCAGGGATCCTGGCGCTCCTGTGCGCGCTATCCCCGGGTTTCGTTCCCAAAACCGCCTGGGCCGGCGACCCGGTTCCCGCTCCGGCGAAGACCAGCCGAGCCAACGCCGAACTTTTAGCCGCAACCTCGCCCTTCGAGGACCTGACGGAATATGCGCTTCAGGGCGACGTCGGCGGCATGCGGCAGGCCCTGAAAAAGTACGACCGCGAGAATGTCAAAATCCGGAAATATCTCCCCGCGGAGGTAAAATCCAGGCTGGCGTCCTTGGTGCATGCCATCCGGCAGGCCCAGCAGCAGGGAAAATATGCTGTGGTGGCCTTGAAATCCGTCGAGGCCTACCGCACGCTCCTCGAAGCTTTGGACGCGGGCAGCCTGACCGTGCCGTTGCAGGTTTCCCTCCTCGACTACGCCGGTTTCAAACTCCTGGCCCTTCTCCACGTTCCGGATCCTGATTGGGCCGCCGTCCGCGCAACCACCACGGAGGCCGGGAGGCAGTGGCGGGACATCGCGCCGACGATTCAGGATGCCAGCTTGCGGGATGCCATGAACACCGTACTCAAGGGGCTCAACCAGGGAGCAACGGAAAAAAATACCGGCATGGTCGCGTTGGCCGCCCAGGTCGACCTCGATTTGGTGGATTTGCTGGAAAGATACTATGCAAAGCAGGCTTCCGGGCCGGCCGCCAAACCGGCCCCGAAGGCCCGATCGCGCTAGGTGCCAGGGATTACCGCCGGCGGCAGGCCGAAATCAGGAGCGCAACGAGGTCTCGATCCACATGCTAAAGATTCTGGCGGTGGCGGATCAGGGTTCGAAATACCTGGAAATCTGCCTGAAGAAAAAGCAGGCCGCGCCCGAGGTGGACGCGGTCTGCGCCTGCGGCGACGTGCCGCGCGAATATCTGGACATGTTCAAGATCTACGTCAGCGAGGAAATTTTCTATGTCCACGGAGACCAGGACAAATCGCCCCGCAACATTTCCCTGGCCTATCCTTCCCTGACCGGGGAGGAGATGCTGGATACGCTCCATCAGCCGCCGGGCATCTACCTCCACGGCAGGGTGGTGGTGCGGCCCCGGGCCATCTATTGCGGATTTTCCGGGATCAAGTCATCCCTGGACCGGGCCTACCACTTCCGCGAACGCGAGATGCGGCGCATCACCCGGCGCGTGCAGAGGAAATTGCGGCTGATCCGCTGCTGGGAACGGCTGCGGCGGCGGCCCCCCAAACCGGTCATCGTGCTGTCTCACGCCCCTCCCCGGATCGACGAAAGCGGGCGGCACTCTCCCTCGGGCTTCGATTGTTTCAGGAAATTCATGCTGAAAAACCGTCCCCTGCTCTGGCTTCACGGACAGGATCCGCTCCCATCCTTCAGCACCATCCACCGCGAGGATTTCGCCGGTACCGCCATTGTCAATGCCTTTGAATTCAAGCTGGTGACGATCCAGGAGGGACAGGTCAGCGTGGATTTCAGGCTGTGATCCGGCCGGGACCGGAGCCCGCGTGTTTTCTCTGGTTGCGTTTTGAGGGTTGGCAGAGCAAAGTCCCTTTGCCCGAGTGCCTGGCACCCTGGCCTCCGCGGTCGAGTGCCCCCGGCGATGCGGAGCGAGGCAAAATGAGCTTCTATGTCTTGATGAAGATTTTGGAATCCGCCCCCGCCCGGTATGACCGGGGCCTGCGGTGGCTGACGCGGGGAAGGCTGGCACAGGCCTATGCCCGCTTGACCGCTCGGGTGCAGCCGGGGCAGAGAGTCCTGGATATCGGCTGCGGCACCGGGGCCTTGACGTTGCTGGCCGCGGCCCGGGGCGCGCGGGTGAAGGGCATCGATGTCAATGCCGCCATGCTGGAGCAGGCGCGCCGCAAGGCCCGGGCGGCGGGTCTGGACTCCAGGATTGAATTCCGGGAAATGGGAGTTGGGGAACTGGGCGGCGAGACCGGCGGGGACTATGACGCCGTCCTAAGCGGCTTGTGCTTCTCGGAACTGACGGAGGAGGAATTGACCTTCGCCCTCCGGGAAACCCGGAGGATATTGAAGCCGGGCGGGCTGCTGTTGGTGGCGGACGAAGTCAAAGCGCGCGGCCGGGTCAAAAGGTGCCTGCAGGCCGTCCTGAGATTTCCGCTGGTGCTGGTCACCTACCTGGCAACCCAGGCCACAACCCGGCCGATCGCGGACCTGCCGGAAAGAATATCCGGGGCGGGTTTCGTACTCCTGTCCCAGGAAAGCGGCGCGCTGGGAGGCTTGATGGAAGTCGCGGCTCGAAAGGCTTAGTGGACATGAAAGAGTGAAAACACGCCCGGGGCGGAAGACATGAGTCTGGATTACATTCTGATCAACATCCTGGAAACCTTGCTGCGCTTCCTGCCGGTTCCGTGCAAAACGGGCCTGGTCCGGGTGGGAAATCCCGGCCCGCAGGCGCCGGTGCTGGTTACCGGCAATTACCACCTGACCGTTCTGCGCTTGAAACGGGCCCTGCGGGGGTTGGATGCCCATGTCTTAGTCGCCAACAGCCGCGGCATCAACGTCTGGTGCGCCGCGGCCGGAGGGCACTTCACCCACCACCAGGTCATTTCTGCCTTGAAGACCAGCGGCCTGGAAAACCTCGTCAACCACCGGACCGTGATCCTGCCGCCCCTGGCCGCCACGGGCGTGGAGGCGGCGGCGGTCCGGCAGAAGGCCGGATTCGAGGTGAAGTGGGGGCCGGTCTATGCAACGGACCTTCCGGAATACCTGAAAAACGGCGGGCTGAAAACTCCCCGGATGCGCGAGGTGGAATTTTCCCTGCAGCAGCGCCTGGAAATGGCGGGCATGTGGGCCTTCCCGTTCTTTGTGCTCGCGGTCCCGGCCGCGTGGGCCTGGTGGCCGAAAATGGTCGTGCCGCTGGCGGTCCTGCTGTGGGTGCTCCCGCTCCTGGTCTTTGTCCTTTTTCCCCGGTACGAGCGCTGGCTCCGTCCCCGGCCCGGCGCGGCGCGCCCGGGCTGGCCGGGTGCGCTGTGGGAATTCATCCGCGTCCCGCTGATGATGTGGGGCCTGTGCCTGCTCGGCCTGGCGGCAGCCGGCCTGGCCGGGATATTTCGACCGGGGTTTTTCTGGTTGTGGGGCTTGACTTGTCTTGTTATCCTGATGTTCATCGGCCTGGATTTGAAAGGCAGCACTCCCGTCTATAAAAGCGCCACGCACCCGGACCACGAATTCCAGGTCGTGCTGGACCGGGAGAAGTGCCGCACGGCGGGTGCCTGCGAGCAGGTTTGTCCGCGGAACTGTTTCGAGGTGGACTACGACCGGCGGCGGACGCTCATGCCGAGGGCCGGACGCTGCGTCCAGTGCGGCGCCTGCATCGTGCAGTGCCCGCACGACGCGCTGGCCTTCAGGGATTCGCGGGGGCGCCGCATTCCTCCTGAGACCGTCCGCACCTACAAATTGAACCTGCTGGGCACGCGGCAGAAGCCGGTTTAAGGTCGGCAGGAAACTCAGCGCAGCCCCGCCCGGTGAAAGGTTCCGGGGATGTCGGGGCCAGCGCCTGAACCCGAAAGAGGGCGCGGGACGGTGGCAGCGACCGTCGGCCGTCCAGGATCAACGCAAAGGAAGTTGCGGAACCGGCGTTGCCGGGATCCGATACTCTTTGAGGAGGTGGGGACAATGAAACTGAAGGTCAGTGCTTTTGCTTTGGCGGCGGGGCTTTTTTGGGGCGGTTGTCTCTTCTTGTGCACGTGGTGGATCATCCTGCTGGACGGCGCCTCGGCCGACATCACGCTCATCGGCCGGATCTACCGGGGTTACAGCCTCTCGCCCCTGGGGAGTCTGCTGGGCCTGTTGTGGGGCCTAGGCGACGGCTTCGTGGGCGGGGCCATTTTCGCCTGGCTGTACAACCTGTTCGTGGGGAAAGCCCAGGCCTGACAACCGCGGGCTAGAGCCAGGCCCGGACCCGTTTCTGGTATTCGAGGTATGACTGGCCGAAGGCCGCGGCCATGGCCTGCTCCTCGTGGGGGATGAACCGCAGCTGCATGAGCAGGCCGAAAAAAACGGGCACGAGCAAGGCGGACAGGGAACCGGACAGTAATCCGCCCCCCAGAAGCGCCAGCACCATGCCCAGGTACATGGGATGGCGGCTGAAACGGAAGGGGCCTTCGTGCAGGAAGGCGGACGGCGTTTCGAAAGGCTTGACCGTGGTGTTCCTTTTTTTGAACCAGGCATCGGCCCAAAGATTGAGAGCCAAGCCGAGCCCGAGCGGCAGGATTCCCAGCAGGCGGTAGGGCCAGGAAACCAGCCGGGCCAGCGGCAGGAGGAAATGCACGGCCACGATGGCCAGCAGGCAGATTTGAAAGTACGCCGGCGGCAATAAAGGCTTCTTGGCCATTTTATCCTCCTCGGTCAGGTGGAAAAAACGGGGCCCAAAGATCCCCGGGACTGCGCTGCGGTCAATGACACTCGTGCCGGGCGCAGGCGTCCTGAAGCGTGATTTCATCCAGCTGGCCGTTTTGGAAGCGGAGGGCCAGTTCTTCGGCGGTGCCGGGCACCGCGCGGTAGACCTTCAAGCCCGCGGCCTGCAATTTTTGCAGGGCCCGCAGGCCCATGCCCGCGCTGACCACGGCCTCCACCTTCCGGCCGGCCAGGGCGCCGAGGGGCTGGCACGCGCCGTGAACGTGTTGGTGATTCGAATTGGCGAGGATTTCCACCGTGCCGGCCTCGGTGTCATAGAGGGTGAAATACGGCGCGCTGCCGAAGTGACCGTGGACTTTCGCGCTGCGCCCCGCGTCGCTTTCCGTGGGGATGCAGATCTTCATCTCGACCCCCTCCGGCACCCGCTCCCGCCCCGGAGGGCCGCGCCGGTCCTGGCCCAGCCGCGGTCCTGGGGCGCCCGGTGAAAATTTAGGCTCTGGCACTGCGGGCATTGCGCCGGGCGCCCGCTGCCGTGGGGCAGGGTCCAGGCATGCTGGCAGTCCGAACACAAGAATCTTCTTTCCATCATCTGTACCGCACCTCCTTCGATTTTCAAGGCCTTGCCGTTGATCAGGGAGTCGGCGACTTTTTTCCTGGCCGCCGCGACGATATTCCCGAAGGTCTGCCGGGAAACACGCATTTTCTCCGCGGCCTCCTCATGGTACAGGCTTTCCAGGTCCGCCAGACGCACGGCCTCGTACTCGTCGAGCGTCAGGGTAATTTCCTCCAGAGAGGTGAGCGGAACTCCGATCGGCTTGAAATAGTCCGATTTGGGGCTTCCCCGCACGCGCCGGCAGGCACAGGGGCGTGGCATGTCACCTCCAAGTTATTGGCATATGCCAGAAATACCATACTCGGCATTTTCTGTCAAGATTGAAAGCTTGATCCGGCATCCGGCGCTGCGCGGCCTGGGCAGGTTTTCCCCTCCGCCCGAATACTGACCGCGTTTGGAAACAATCCCCGGAAGCGTCCGGGATCCCGGAAATATTTGCGGCCGCAGGCTTCGGGCCGTCCTGCCCGGAACCAGAAAAACCCGCAAATATATGAAACTTTTTCGCCCGTCCGGGCATATTGCTTGAGTAAGCCGGAAACGGTCCGGGGGAACTTTCGGCAACCGGGCGCGGCTGCCGGGTTTACTCTTACAGGCCTAAAGCCGCGGCCGGGCCGGGACGGGCCGTCGGGATCAAAAAGAAAATGCTCCGGCTTCGCCGGCGCCGGCCGGGGAGCGCGTACTGCCTGCAAGGGATGTTACGGGAGTTTGGCGGAAATGTGCTAGAATGGGCGTCCCTGCTTGCAATACCGGGCGGGAGATGGCCGGAAATGCAAAAGAATTCGACGGCGCCGCCGGTAATTTTGGTTTCTAATCATCACGCACACCGAGGTTGATTCCATGCACAGACGAATATCGGGCATCCTCATCGCGAGCCTTCTGCTGGCCGTCTCGACGGCGCGCGCCGGAGGGCAAGGACCGCTGACCTGGGAGGAATCCCTGGCCGAGGCGCGGGCCCAGCATCCGGATATCCTGGCCCAGCAGGAAAGGCTGAAACAGGCGGAGGCGGACGCCTCCTTGGCCTACAGCGGCTTGTATCCCCGGCTGGCGGCCCAGGCGGGCGCCGTGAAAACGGACCAGCCCGGCGAATCCTACTCCGCCTCCCTGTCCGCCAGCCAGCTGCTCTTCGACGGCTTCGGAACCGCGGGCTCGGCCCGGGCCGCCGACGAAAACGTGCGCTTGGCGCAATACCAGTTGGATGCCGTGTCCGCGGACCTGCGGTATGGCTTGCGGGCGGCCTTCATCGGATTGTTGAAAACGCAGGCAATGGTGTCGCTGACCGAAGCCATCGCCGAGAGGCGGAAACAAAACGTCGACCTGGTTCAGTTGCGCTACAAAGCCGGGCGGGAGCACGAGGGATCCCTGCTGACCGCGGAAGCCGAGCTGGCGCAGGCCGAATTCGAAATCGAGCAGTCCCGGAGAGCGGTCGGTTTGGCCCGGAACACGCTCGCGAAAGCCATGGGCTGGGAAAAGCCCGGCCCCGAAACCTTAGCGGGGGATTTCGCTCCCGCGGAAGAATATGCCGCCCAGCCGGATTTCGGCCTCCTGGCCGACCGGAATCCCAACGTGCAGGAGTTGCTTTCGGCCCAGCGGGCGGCGCAGGCCAGGGTGCAATCGGCCTACGCCGAATTTTATCCCCAGCTGAATGTGAGCCTGTCCGCGGGCTTGCAGGACAATTCCTGGCCCCTGGAGGATGGCTCGTGGTCCGCGGGACTCAACCTGTCCTGGCCCCTGTTTTCGGGCGGCAGCCGTCTCGCGCAAGTCAAGAAAACGGAAGCCGGCTTCGAGCAGGCGAAGCAGGCCGCGCGCGGCGGGCGGGACGGGGTGCTCGTGGGCCTGCAGGAGGCCTGGAACGGCCTGCAGGACGCCCTGGGCCAACTGACGGTGAGAAAAAAATACCTGGCGGCCGCCGAAGACCGGGCCACCATCGCCACCGGACAATATTCCGCCGGCCTCATCGCCTTCGACGACTGGGTCATCATCGAGGACAACCTGGTCAACGCCCAGAAGGCCCTGCTGAACGCGCAGAGCGAGGTGGTGCTGGCGGAAGCCAAATGGATCCAAGCCAAGGGAGGAACCCTGTAACATGAAAAAAATCATCGTGTGGAGCATCGCGGGACTGGCTCTGTTGGCGGCGGGCGCCGCCGCCTGGCGCTTGACCCGTCCGGCCAAACCCGTGCAAAGCCTGGAGGAGATCAAACCGTTTTTCGGACCCATCCAGATCGCCATTTCCACCACCGGCGTGGTGGAGCCGCAGAACCGGTTGGAGATCAAACCCCCCATCGGCGGCCGCATCGAAAAGATTCTGGTCAAGGAAGGGCAGCGGGTCAAGACCGGACAGATCCTGGCCCTGATGAGTTCGACCGAGCGGGCCGCCCTTTTGGACGCGGCGCGCCTGCAGGCGCCCGATAAACTGGAGTACTGGGAAAACGTGTACAAGGCCACGCCGCTGCTGGCGCCCATTGACGGCAAGGTCATCGTGCGCGCGGTGGAGCCCGGGCAAACCGTGACGGCCAGCGACACGGTCTTCGTCCTGTCCGACCGCCTGATCGTCAAGGCCAACGTCGACGAGACGGACATCGGTTCCGTGGCCGTGGGCCAGCAGGCCGTGATTTCGCTGGACGCCTACCCGGACGTCAAGGTCAAGGGGCTCGTGGACCATATTTCCTTCGAGTCCACGGTGGTGAACAACGTGACCATCTACAACGTGGACATCGTGCCGGTCGAGGTTCCGGACGTCTTTCGCTCCGGCATGAGCGCGAACATCCAGATCATCTCCGCCCGCAGGGAAAATGTTTTGCAGGTCCCCCTGGCCGCCGTGAAAACGCGGAACGGCAAAGCCTTCGTGCTGGTGAAAAACGACAGCCCGCGGGGATTCGGACCCCGCCCGGTCAAGCTGGGAATTTCCGATTATCAGAATGCCGAGATCGTCTCCGGCCTGACCGCCGCCGACGTGGTGGTCGTGGTGAAAGGCAATGCGGCCGCGGGCGGGAAGGAATCCGGGGCGGAGTCCGGGACGGAAACCAATCGGGCGAGCAGCCCCTTGGTGCCGAATTTCCATCCGGGCCGGGGTGGCAGGAGATGAGTTCCGCGCCGGAGGTCATCCTGGAGCTGCGGAAGGTTTCGAAGACCTACGCGCTCGGCAAGGTGGATGTCAAGGCGCTGCGGGAGGTATCCCTGATCATCCCCCGGGGCGAATTCGTCGCCATCATGGGGCCTTCGGGCTCCGGAAAATCGACCCTGCTGCACATTCTCGGCTGCCTGGACCGGCCGGACAGCGGGCAATACTGGCTGCAGGGGAAGGATGTGTCCCGCCTCGGGGACGACGAGCTCGCCAACCTGCGCAACCAGGAAGCGGGTTTCATTTTCCAGCAGTTCCACCTGCTCCCGCGCATGACCGCCCTGGAGAACGTCCAGCTGCCCTTGATCTACGGCGACCACGAGGTCCTGCGGGAAAAGGCCGCCAAGAGATTGAACCAGGTCGGCTTGGCGGACCGGAAGGAGCACAAGCCCAGCGAACTGTCCGGCGGGCAGCAGCAGCGCGTGGCCATCGCCCGCTCCCTGATCAACAACCCGGGGATCCTCTTTGCCGACGAACCCACGGGCAACCTGGATTCCAAGAGTGAAGAGGAAATCATCGCCATTTTAGGGCAACTGCACGCGGAGGGGAAGACCATCATCCTGGTGACACACGAACAGGAGATCGCCCAGCAGGCCGAAAGGGTCATTTTCATGCGGGACGGCCGCATCGTCAGCGACGAACCCACCGGCCGCGCACGGCCGGGGAAACAATCCGCCCTCGCCGCGGCGGGCAACGGGAACGGGTCCGGGTCCGGGTCCGAGCGTTTGCGCAAGTCCAACATCCGCAAGATCACCCAGAACATCCGCCAGGGTTTTCAGGCCCTGCTGGGCAATAAAATGCGCTCCTTCCTGTCCATGCTGGGGATTTTAATCGGCGTGGCTTCGGTGATCGCCATGCTGGCCTTGGGCAAAGGCGCGCAGGTGTCCATCCGGGAGCGGATGTCCGCTCTCGGCACGAACCTGCTGATGATCCGGCCCGGCGCGGTCCGGTCGGGCGGCGCCAGTTTCGAGGCGGGCGCGGTGTCGCGGCTGACCCTGCAGGATGCCGAGTCCCTGGCCGGCGTGCCTCACGTCAAGGGGATCTCGCCCAGCGTCAACGGCAGGGCCCAGGCGGTGCACGGCAATAAAAACTGGAACACCCAGGTGCAAGGAGTGGGTCTGGACTACGCGCAAATGAAGTCCGCCGAACCGACGCAGGGCCGCTTTTTCACGCCCGAGGAGGTCGGGCGCAGGGAGAAGGTCGCGCTGCTGGGGAAAACCGTGGCCCAGGAACTCTTCGGCGACGAGGACCCGGTCGGCGCCGCCATCAAGATCAACCGCATCCAGTTCCAGGTCATCGGCGTGCTGCCGGAGAAGGGGGCGGGCCCCCGCGGGGACCAGGACGACGTGGTCGTCATGCCGGTGACCACCGCCATGTACCGCCTGTTGGGGGACAAATACGTGGATATGATCGAGGTGGAAGTCGACGCCATGCAGAACATGGACGGCGCCGAGGAAGAGATCCGCAACCGCCTGCGCCGGGAGCTGCACCTGAAAGCGGACGAGGAGGACACCTTCCGCATCCGCAACATGGCGGAAATCCAGGAGGCCCTGGAAGGCATGACCAAGAGCATGACCATGCTCTTGGGGTTTATCGCGGCCATTTCCCTGCTGGTGGGGGGCATCGGCATCATGAACATCATGCTGGTGTCGGTCACGGAACGGACGCGGGAAATCGGCCTGCGCAAGGCCATCGGCGCGCGGCGCAAGGACATTCTCCTGCAGTTCCTGATCGAGTCCATGGTCATGACTTTTTGCGGAGGGATCATCGGCATCGCCATGGGTGCCAGCGCGGCCCTGCTCCTGTCGCTGATCGCCGGCTGGACGACTCAGGTTTCCGCCGATTCGGTTACCATGGCGACCCTGTTTTCCATTCTGGTCGGGATTGTTTTCGGACTTTGGCCCGCCCAAAAGGCCTCCAAACTCAACCCCATCGAAGCCCTGCGGTACGAGTAAACCCGGGCGAACCCCGCAGGCATTCCCGGCCCGGCCGGCAGGAGAACGGGCGGCGGAGGGATCAGGCGCAGACTGCGCCTGATCGCGCCTATGCCGCCGCCTGCATTTCCGGTATTGCCTTTTCTCCGGCAATGGAGCACAATACCCACGAATTGGCGGCGGAAAGAGCCAGAGGGCCGGCGGCGTCGGCGGCCGCGAGAGGGAAGCATGCCGAATTTGAAAGGCACAGGCTGGCGCAGCGTACAGGATTATTTCCTGCAGCAGGCCGGGCCGGCCGGGATTGCGAAAGTAATGGAGGCCTTGGACCCCCAGGACCGGGAGATCTTCGCCCGGCCGATCCTGCCCATCTCCTGGATCGACTACGGCGCCTATTTCCGCTATCTCCTGGCCGCGGACCGCATCCTGGGCCGGGGGGACCTGGAAATGATCCGGGCCGCCAGCCGGCACGCGGCCCGGTATGATTTGCATGGAATTTACAAAATTTTTATTTCCCTGACATCCCCAAAATTCGTCATTCAAAATTCGGCCCGCCTGTGGCGGCAGTACTACGACGCCGGCGAGGTGACGGTCGAATGGCGCGGGGAGAAAAGCGGCGCATTGTATCTGGCCCAATTTGCGGATATGCCTCTGCACCACGAAAACAACCACCAGGCGTACATGGAGGAATGCCTGCGCCTGTCCTCCTGTAAAGAGGTGCGGGGCAGCCATCCGCAGTGCCTGGCGCGCCGGGATGCCCGCTGCGCGTTCGAATTCAGCTGGGAATAAAACCGCACCCCGCCCGCCGCGGGCTCCTCCTGCGACGGCGGCCGCCGGGGCTGCTTGTGAGGAAGCTGGCATGGGAAACGTCAAAGGCTCGGCCGTCCGGAGTTTCGTCGAATACCTCAAGAGCCGGGGCGGAGAAGCCGGCTGGCGCCGGGCGCTGGCAACCCTGACCCCGGAAGAAAGCGTGGAGCTTTCCAGGCCCATCCTGCCCGTGCACTGGTACGATTACGGCAGCGTGATCCGCCTCCTGCTCGCCGCGGATAAGCTGTTCGGCCGGGGCGACCGGCAGCTGCTCCGCGAGGCCGGGATCTACAACGCGCACCAGGACCTGCGCGGCATTTACCGGATGTTCATTTCCTATACTTCTCCGCAGTACGTCATCAACAACAGCGGGCGGGTGTGGAAACAATACTACGACCGGGGGCAGCTGGCGGTCGCCTGGCAGAACAACAAGGGCGGCGCTCTGAAGATGACCGGTTTTCCGGATATTCCGCTGCATCACGACGCGCAGCAGCTCGGTTACATGGAAGAGGCTTTCCGGATTTCAGGCGGGAAAAACATCCGCGGCCACCATCCCCGGTGCATCGCCCGGGGGGACGATCACTGCCTGTACGAGTTCACCTGGGACTAGCGCCCGCCGATAGGAATCAGACCGCCTGTCCCCCGGCTTTCCCATTCAAGGTTTTCCACCCCGCGGCCACGGTCTTGTTACCACAGGATTCCTATTCCGGCCTGCGGTAGGCCGCCTCGAAATCCCGCAGCGCGGTCGGCAGGTCCTGGTGGAAAACCCGGATGAAGATTTGCGGATAGTTCCGCGGATGCGCGAGATAAAGGCCCAAAAATGAGCGAAAGGCCTCCTGCCCGTAACGATCGATCAAATACTGGATGAAAAACCGGTACAGGGTGTAACGGAACCCGGGATCGCGGCGGGGAAAATCGCCGTACAAGTCCCGGCCCGAAGCCGCGGGGGTCAAACGGACATCGCGTAGGCGCCTGCGGAATTCGTTTTCCGTGTAGTAATAGGGGCCGCCGAAACAGGTGGCCACGCCCTCGATGACCCAGCGCTGCCGGTGCAGAGTCAGACCTTGAAAACGGGCCGTGTTCTGATAAACGAGACTGTGGGAGAGTTCATGAGCCAGGTATTCCTCGAGCGAGTTCCGCAGGCGCTTCTTGGACGTGATCAAAACCACGTCTCCGCTCGCGTAGGCAAAAGCGCCGGGCGCGCGCGCCATCCAGGGCGAAAAACGGTAGAGCTCGAATAAATTATTCAGGACCATGAGGTTGACGCGCTTTCGGAAACGCAGGCCGTGCGTGCTTTCCAGCCGGGCCGTGATGTCATCCAGGTGTTGATAGGCCGGCGACAGGCGGGCGGGATCGCGCGTGATCACCCGGACCCGGGAAAAACGCAGGGTGGCATACCCCGGCGTTGCCGGGAGCCAGGGAAACCCGGGCCCCCAGAGAAGGTAGCCGAGGAACAGCAGCGTCAAGGCAATCACGCCGGCCAGCCATTTTTTGCTCTTCCCCTGAGCCGGGAGGCGCTCCGGTCCGGGAGAATAGGGAGTTCTCAAAAGGCGTATCCCAGGTCGAAATTGAAAAACGGGTCCAAAAAGTCCCGCGGTCGGTGCTCCCCGCGTAGACACAAGCTTATTATAACGCAAGCCGGCGCCAACAGAAGAAGTCTTCCCGGACTTTACACGCGGCGGCGGCCCGTGTATGCTAGACTCCGGTTTCGGGGTGATCGCACCCGGGAGGGGATCCAATGGGGAAGGCCATGCAAAACACGCTGGGATTTCTCCTGGGCCTGGCCTTGACGCTCGGCCTGTTGTTGACGCCGCATCTTGTGCCCGGCGGCTGGGGGTACCGCGCCGCCTGGACTTGGTCCGTCCCGCTCAGGCTGCTGGTGGCCGGCGGCGGTCTGGCCGTTTTGGCGCTGACGCTCTGGTTCGCCGGCCGCATGCTCCGGGGCGCGGCCTCATGGAAAGAGCCGCGGGTCGTCGCGGCGGCCGTCTGCATCGCCCTGGTGGCCAACACCCTCTATATGTTCTTGGTCGAGCTTTTCGGGCTGCACGCGGGCTGGCGCGCGCTGATTGCGGTTCTCGGCGTGCCGGTCATCTACGGAAACCTGGTCCGGGTGCTGGGCAAAATGCCCCTCGGCCAAGCCATGCTGAAAATCTTCAGCGGCGCGCTTGCCACGCTGGGGGCCGGTTTCATCCTGGCCGCGCTGATTCGCGGTTGGTAGGCCGCCGCATGTGTCTGGCCTTGCCGCCGCTGCGGAAATCAGCGGCGAGGCCGGTTTCATCCCGGCATCCGTTCTCCTCTCCCTGCGCCACGGAGAACGGATGCTTTTTTTCAACCGGCAGGCGGGCCGAAGGGTATCCTGGCCCGAGAATCATCGGGGCGGTTTCATGATCAAGGTCGCGGATGTTTTTAAAAGCTACGGTTCGCAGCGGGTGTTCGAGGGCGTGAGTTTCAACGTCAACGCCGGGGAAAAAATCGGCCTGGTGGGACGGAACGGCAGCGGCAAAACCACGTTGTTCCGGTTGTTGCTGGGCCTCGAGGAGCCGGACCGCGGGGAGATCAGCCTGCCCAAGAACTACGGGATGGGCTATTTGCAGCAACACCTGCGGTTCACCCGTCCCACGGTGTTGGAGGAAGCCTGCCTGGGACTGCCTCCGGGCCGGGAATACGACCATTGGCGCGTGGAGAAAATCCTGTTCGGCCTGGGCTTCGAGGCGGCGGACCTGCGGCGTTCCCCCGGGGAATTTTCCGGGGGCTTCCAGATCCGGCTGAATTTAACCAAAACCCTGGTCGCGGAACCCGAACTCCTGCTCCTGGACGAACCCACGAATTACCTGGACATTCTGTCCATCCGCTGGCTGGAGAAATTTCTGCGGGCCTGGAAGCGGGAATTTCTCCTCATCACCCACGACCGGGAGTTCATGGACAGCGTCACCACCCACACCATGGCCATCCACCGCCGCCAGGTGCGGAAAATCCAGGGAGACACGGACAAGCTCTACGGGCAGATCATGCAGGAGGAGGAAGTCCTCGAAAAAACCCGCCGGCACGCCGAGCGCCGTGAAAAAGAAATCGAAGTCTTCATCAACCGCTTTCGCGCCAAGGCGCGCTTGGCCGGCCTGGTTCAGTCCCGGATCAAAACCCTGGAAAAGCGCCCCAAGATCGAGAAGCCGGAGCAACTCGCGGACTTAGACTTCGCCTTTCAGCCCCTGCCTTTTCCAGCCCAGGAGATGCTGGCCGTGCAGCACCTGGGCTTCCGGTACGGTCCGGATCTGCCCTGGCTGCCGGAAAACTTGAGTTTCAGTCTCGGACGGCGGGAACGCATCGCCGTGATCGGCAAGAACGGCAAGGGCAAGTCCACCCTGCTGCGGCTTTTGGCCGGCGAACTGGCACCGACGCGCGGCCACGTCAAGCGGCACCCGCGCTTGGAAACCGGCTATTTCGGGCAGACCAACCTCCTGCGCCTCAATCCCGGAAACACCGTGGAGGAGGAAATGCTGGCCGCCGAGCCGAATCAGCGCCGGGAACGGGCGCGCAGCCTGTGCGGGGTCATGCTGTTCGGCGGTGACCAGGCGCTCAAGAAAATCGAGGTCTTGTCCGGCGGGGAGAAAAGCCGCGTCTTGCTGGGCAAACTGCTCCTGCGCCCCGCCCACCTGCTGCTCTTGGACGAGCCGACGAACCACCTGGACCTGGAAAGCTGCGAGTCCCTGCTGGAGGCCATGCAGGTCTTCGCGGGGTCCATCCTGTTCGTGACCCACGACGAGGTTTTCCTCCATGCCCTGGCGGAGAAGCTGATCGTCTTCGACCGCGACCGGGTGCTTTTCTACTCCGGTACCTACCAGGGCTTTTTAGACGACATCGGCTGGGAAAACGAGGAAACCCAGAAGGCGGAGGGTGCGCCGGCGGCCGCCGACCCGGAACCGCCCGCGGGAAGAAGGGCAGCACCGGCCGCGGACCGAAGGGAATTGCGGCAGGCGCGCGCCAAGGTCATCCAGGAGAAGTCCAAGATCCTGCGTCCCCTGGAGGCCAAGGTCGCGGATTTGGAGAAAATGATCGGGAGGCTGGAGGCGGAAATCGCCCGCAACCAGCAGCAATTGATTGCGGCCTCGGTGCAGGGGGACGTGCCGGCCATCGCCTCCCTGCCCAAAAAGAACCGCGACCTGCAGGAGCAGGTGGATTTTTTATACCTCGAGCTGGAAAAGGCCCACCGCGACTTGGAGGTCAAGGCCCGGCGGTACGCGGCGAAGCTGGAGGAACTGGAAGGCTAGGAAACCCGCCCGCCGGCGGGCCTCCGCGGTCTTCAATCCTCCGCCCGGGAACGGGCCCGCTCGGCCCGCTTGCGCTGGAGCGCGTCCAGGATCTTCTTCCGCAGGCGCAGGGACTGCGGAGTGATCTCCACCAGTTCATCCTCGTTGATGTATTCCAGCATCTGTTCCAGGCTCAGCTTCCGGGGGGGCGGGACGGTCAGGGCCTCGTCCGCCGCCTTGCTGCGCATATTGCTCAATTGCTTGGTCCGGGTGATGTTCACCGTCAGGTCCGAGTCGCGGCTGTGCTCGCCGATGATCATGCCGGGATAAACCTCGGTGCCGGCGGAAATGAAATAGGATCCCCGGTCCGCCAGTTGAAACAGGGCGTAGGCGGTCGCGGTGCCGGACTGGTCGGCGATCAGCACGCCCCGCTGCCGGCCCACGGGCCCCGGCTTGTAGGCCTCGTATCCCAGAACCGTGTGGTGCATGAGCCCCTCGCCTTTGGTCAGGGTCAGAAATTCCGTGCGAAACCCCAGCAGGCAGCGCGAAGGCAGAGTGAACACGGCCCGGGTCCGCCCGTCCGGCGTGGTTTCCATGTGAACGAGCTCGGCCTTGCGCGCGCCCAGCCGCTCCATGCAGGCGCCGAGGTCACCGCTGCCGACGTCCAGGCTCAGTTCTTCGTACGGTTCCAGCACCCGGTCTTGGTCGTGATGGAGGATGACCTCGGGCTTGCTGACCTGGAACTCGTAGCCTTCACGGCGCATGGTTTCGATCAGGATGGCCAGGTGGAGTTCGCCCCGTCCGGAGACTTGCAGCGCGTCCGGGGAATCCGTATCCTCGATCCGTAAACTCAGGTTGGTGAGCGCTTCCCGGGCCAGGCGGTCCCGCAGATGCCGGGTGGTGACGTACTGGCCCTCCCTGCCCGCGAAGGGGCTGTTGTTCACGGAAAAAATCATGGTCAGCGTGGGTTCGTCCACGGACAATCCGGGCAGCGCCTCGGGCGCGTCCGGGGCGGTGACCGTGTCGCCGATCAAAATATCGTTCAAGCCGGCCAGCACGACCACCTCGCCGGCCTCCGCGCGCTCCACCTCGGTCCGCTTCAGGCCCTCGTAGGTGTACAGGGCCGTGACCTTGAAGGGGGCGACGGCGCCGTCCTTCCGGACGGCGGTCACGGCCTGCCCCTTGGCGAGGGAACCGCGCGTGATGCGGCCGATGGCCAGGCGGCCCAGGTAGTCGGAATGATCCGTGTTGGTGACCAAAATCTGCAGCGGCCGGCCGGGCTCGACCTCGGGCCCGGAAATGTCCTTGAGCAGGGCCTGGAACAAGGGCTCCAAGTCCGGGGAGGCGTTGTCCATCTCGGTGCGCGCGAAGCCCTCGCGCGAGCTGCCGTACAAGACCGTGAAATCCAGCTGGGCGTCGTTCGCGCCCAGGGCCACGAACAGGTCGAAGATTTTCTCCAGGGTGTCGTGGGGCTGCGCGTCCGTCCGGTCGATTTTATTGATCAGGACCACGGCCTTCAGGTTCCGTTCCAGGGCCTTGCGCAGGACGAACTTGGTCTGCGGGAGCGGGCCCTCGGCGGCGTCCACCAGCAGCAGGACGCCGTCGGCCATCTGCAGGATACGCTCCACCTCGCCGCCGAAATCCGCGTGTCCCGGGGTGTCGATGATGTTGATTTTCACGCCGTCCTTGTACACGGAGGCGTGCTTGGAAAAGATGGTGATGCCCCGCTCCTTTTCCAGGGGATTGGTGTCGAGAGCCCGTTCGGGCAGCACTTCGCGCTGGCCCAAGGACCCGCTCTGCTTGAGCAGGGCGTCGATGAGCGTGGTTTTCCCATGGTCCACGTGCGCCACGATGGCGATGTTCCGCAGGTTTTCCCGTATCGGCATGGTCGGACGGCGATCCTTTTCCCGCTGAAATGAAAGCCGCTTAGTTTAACCAAAGGCGGCGGTTCCGGCAAGTGTTTTCCTTGGGCGGCTGTTGCTCCGGCCGCCGCGCGGCCGGAAACGCGGGCTCCGCGCACCGGCAAATTATTTATTTTCAGGGATTTTAATCTGTGCTAATCTGATGGCGACTCGAATCCTTCCGGTTGCTTCCCGGAAAATCAATCGGTGGAGGCGCACGATGAAAATCCTGATCACGGGCGGTGCGGGCTTCATTGGCTCCAACGTGGCGGACGCGTACCTCGCGGCGGGCCACGAGGTGGCGGTGGTGGATGACCTGTCCTCCGGCAAGACCGAAAACATCAATCCCCGCGCCAAGTTTTACCGGCTGGACATCGCGGACCCCAAGCTGGCCGAGGTCTTTGCGGACTTCAAGCCCCAGTTGGTGAACCACCACGCGGCCCAGATTTCAGTGCCGCTGTCCGTGGACGATCCCCTGGCGGACGCCCGCACCAATGTCCTCGGTTTGGTCAACCTGCTGACGCAGTGCCGCGCCCACCAGGTGAAAAAAGTGATCTATGTCTCCTCCGGGGGCGTGGTGTACGGCGAACCGGAAAATCTGCCGGCCACCGAGGAGTTTCCCCTGCAGCCGGCCTCTCCCTATGGCATCGCCAAATACGCGGGCGAGCTGTACCTGGCCTTTTTCGCCCGGCAGTGCGGCTTGCGCTACGTGGCCCTGCGTTACAGCAACGTGTACGGTCCGCGGCAGGTCCCGCACGGCGAAGCGGGCGTGGTGTCCATTTTCATCCTGGCCCTGCTGGAACACAAGGCCCCCACGGTTTTCGGGGACGGCAAGTGCATCCGGGACTATGTGTTCGTGGGCGACGTGGTGCAGGCGAACCTGCAGGCCGTGGAGCACGGGGAGAACGTCGCCGTGAACATCGGCACCGGGCGTCCCACGGACGTCAACGAGCTCTATCAGATCATCGCCGACGTGATGCACAGCGACCTCACGCCCAAGGCCGGCCCGCCCCGGCGGGGAGACCTGCTGGCCAATTACCTGGATGCCCGGCTGGCCGGGCGCGTGCTCAACTGGCGTCCGCAGGTGAGCCTGCAGGAAGGCGTGGCCAAGACGGTCCAATATTTCAAGGAACAGCTCGGAAAGGACAAGGCGTGAAGGGCGTCATTTTGGTCGGGGGCGAGGGCACCCGGCTGCGGCCCCTGACCCTGCAGGTTCAAAAAAGCATGGTGCCCATGGCCGGGCGGCCGTTTTTGGAATACCAGTTGTCCCTGCTGCGCAAACACGGCGTGCGGGAGGTGGTGCTCTCCTTATGCCACCTGCCGGACCGCATCCGGCGCCATTTCGGGCGGGGCGAACGCTTCGGAGTCCGCCTGCATTACGCCCAGGAGCGGGAGCCCCTGGGAACCGCGGGAGCCATTAAAAACGCCCAGCCGCACCTGTCGGGGTCCGCGCCCGTGGTCGTTTTCAACGGGGACATCCTGACGGACATGGATATTTCCCGCATGCTGGAAGAGCACCGGAGGCACCGGGCCCTGATCACCATGAGTCTGACGCAGGTGCCGGACCCTTCCGCCTTCGGCCTGGTGCAACTGGCCCGCGGCCGGCGCATCGTGAATTTCCTGGAAAAACCCAAGGCGCGCCGGCGCGGCGACGCCTGGATCAACGCGGGCGTGTATGTTTTCGAACCCGCCGTCTTGGACCATATCCCCGCCGGCCGGAAATACTCCGCGGAACGGGAACTCTTTCCCGGGCTGCTGGCCGCCGGCGAACGCATCTGGGGATACACCAGCCGGGACTACTGGACCGACATCGGCACCCTGGCGCGCTACCTGCGGGCCCACCAGGATATCCTGGAAGGGCGCATGTTCCTGCTGCCGACGGGACGGCCCGCGCCCGGACGCGCCGGCGTCCGCCTGGGCAGGCGCTGCCGCATTCACCGCACGGCCCGCGTGCGGGGGCCCGCCATCCTCGGGGAGGCGTGCGTCCTGGGCCGCGAGGCGCGCGTGGGCGGGCTGGCCGTGCTCGGCCGGCGCGTGCGCCTGGGCTTCCGGGCGGCCGTCGAGCGCAGCGTGCTGTGGGACGGCGTAAGCGTGGGCGACCATGCCGAACTCAACGGCTGCGTCGTGGGGCCGGGCTGCCGCATCGGCGCGCATGCCAGCGTGCGCGCGGGCAGCGTGCTGGGCGCGGGAACGGTCCTGCCGCCCTTCAGCCAGGCGTGACGGACCGGGCGGCGGCCGGCGGCGCGGGCCCCGGCGACTCCGGAGGAAAAAGCATGGAGCCTGTCAAGTTCGGAACCGACGGCTGGCGCGCCGTCATCGCGGACGACTACACGGTCGAAAATCTCCGGCGGGTGGCGCAGGCCACGGCCCGCTACTTCCTGGGCCTGAAACGCCGGGACCGGCGCATCCTGGTCGGCTACGACCGGCGGTTTCTGTCGGAATATTACGCGGCCCGGACCGCGGAAGTGCTGTGCGGCAACGGCCTGCCCGTGCTCTTCAGCCGCGCCGCCACGCCGACGCCCGCCTTATCCTGGGGCATCCGGCATTTCCGGACCGCGGGCGCCGTGGTCATCACCTCCTCCCATAATCCCTCCGAGTACAATGGTTTCAAGATCAAGTCCGATTTCGGCGGCTCGGCCCTGCCCGAAACCACCCACAAGATCGAGACCCTGCTGGACCGGAGCCGGCCGCGGATCCTGCCCGAGGCCGAGGCCCGGAGCCGGGGCCTGCTGCGCGACATCGACCTGGACGCGGCCTACCTGGACAAGATCACCTCCTACGTGGACCTCCACGCCATCCGCAGCTATCCTCAGACCGTGGTCTACGACGCCATGTTCGGTTCCGGCGGCGGTTACCTGGAGCGGGCCTTGAACTGGAAACGGCGCGAACCCCTGCGCTGCCGGGTCATTCCCCTCCACGCCCAGCGGGATCCCCTGTTCGGCGGGCTGTTCCCCGAGCCCATCGCCGCCAATCTGGGCGAATTGATGACGACCGTGCGCCGGCACCGGGCCCGCCTGGGCCTGGCCGTGGACGGCGACGCGGACCGGGTCGGCTTGGTGGACGACCGCGGGCGCTACGTCACCTCGCATAAAATCCTGGCCCTGCTCCTGCGGCATTTCGTCCGCAACCGCGGGGAGCGCGGCCCCGTGGCCAAGACCATTTCCGGGACGTTCCTGATCGACCGCATGTGCCGGGACTACGGCCTGCCCCTGCGCGAGACGCCCGTGGGCTTCAAACACCTGGGGGAGCTGATCCTGAAGCGGAATTACATGCTCGGCGGCGAAGAGTCCGGCGGCATGGGGTTCCACCATTACCTGCCCGAACGGGACGGCGTGCTGGCCTGCCTGCTGCTGCTGGAAATGACGGCCAAGGAACGCCGGACCGTTTCCTCCCTGATCGCGGAACTCACGCGCCGCTTCGGCCCCTTCCATTACCAGCGCCTGGACGCGAAATTTCCCCTCGCGCGCCGCAAGGACCTGCTGCTGGGCCTGGGCCTGAAACCCCCGCTGGTTTTGGACGGCGCGGACGTCAGGGAAGTCGTCGATTTCGACGGCGTGAAATTCATCCTGGCCGACGGTTCCTGGCTGCTGATCCGCCCGTCCGGGACCGAGCCGCTGGTGCGGATCTACGCCGAGTCGCCCCAACGCGAACGCGTGGCGCGGCTCCTGGCCGAAGGGAAAAAAATCGTCTCTCATTACGCCCGCTAAGGACCGGGGCGTCCGCCCCGGCGCCCGGGCACACCGTTGACAGGAAAGGAAGCGACGTGTCGTCTGAGCGCAAGCACGGAGACTGGCAGGAGGCCGCCGCCGCGGCCCTGGAGATCCTGAACTCCGCGGGCTGGGATTTCGCGGAGGTCTACATCGAGGAGAACCGCGCCACGCGGCTCAAGCTCGAGGACGGACGCCTGGACCAGGTGGCGGCCGGCGGGGAATTCGGCGCGGGCCTGCGCCTGGTGCGCGGCCCGCTGACGGCCTACGCCAGCACCACGGACGTCACGCCCGCAGGCCTGCGGGCCCAGGCGCGCCTGCTGGCGCAGGCGGCAGGCGCCGGGAAAGCCGTGACGCTGCGCCCGGCGGCGGTCGCGTCGCACGCCGTGGAACGCACACCGTCCGGCGTGCCCTTGGAGGAACGCCTCGCGGTCGCCTCGGCCGCCGAGCGCGCGGCCCGCGGCGCGTCCGCACGCATCCGGCAGGTGACGGTCTGGCTCACGGGCTTTGAACAGCGGGTCGGCATCGGGCGCTCGGACGGCGACTGGCGGGAGGATGAGCGCGTGCAAGTGGCGCTGCGGGTGAACGCCGTGGCCGCCGACGGGCGGGAACTGCAGACCGGGTTCGAATCCGCGGGCGGCTCTTTGGGTTGGGAGTTTTTCCAAACACACGACCCGGCGGAGGTGGGCCGGCTGGCCGGGCAGCGGGCCGAACGCCTGCTGGCCGCCCGGCCCGCGCCGAGCGGAAGCATGACCGTGGTGCTGGCCGCCGAAGCCGGCGGCACCATGATCCACGAAGCCATCGGGCACGCCCTGGAAGCGGACCTGGTCCAGAAAGGCCTTTCGCCTTTCGGCAATCTGGTCGGCGAGCAGGTGGCCTCGGAACTGGTCAGCGTGGCGGATGACGCCACCCTGCCCGGCTGGCGCGGTTCCTTCGGCTGCGACGACGAAGGCACTCCGGCGCAGCGGACCCTGCTGGTGGAGCGCGGGCGGCTGCGCGGGTTCCTGCACGATTTGGCCAGCGCGCGCCGCGCGGGCGCGGAGCCCACGGGCAACGGCCGGCGCCAGTCGTTTGCTTACGTCCCCATACCCCGCATGACCAACACCATGATCCTGCCCGGCTCCAGCGAGCCGGCGGACATCCTCCGTTCCGTGCCCCGGGGCCTGTACGTGGTGCGCATGGGCGGCGGGCAGGTGAACACGGTCAACGGCGACTTCGTGTTCGAGATCACCGAAGGCTATGTGTTGCGCGGCGGGGAAGTGGCCGAACCCGTGAGGGGTGCCACGCTCATCGGCAATGCCTTGGAGGTTTTGCGCGGCATCGACTTGGTGGGCACGGATCACGGCCAGGGCATCGGCACCTGCGGCAAAGACGGACAGGGCGTGCCGGTGGCCGACGCGCAACCCACCCTGCGCATACCGGAAATCACCGTGGGCGCCAAGGGAAAATAAATAAAAAAAAACATTGACATGTATGCGAACAAATGGTAAACATTAGGTGAGTTGGAAATTTTTTTATGCTTAAGTTTCGCCAAACGTTCGCTTAAAATCAAGAAGGCCGGAACAGGGAAGAGAGATTTCCGGCCTGCTGCCTGAGGGTGAATGGATTTTGAGTTGCCTGTCCCGGGTGACAGGCCGGGCGGATCCATCCCCCTGGCAGGAATGCTGGCGCAAGGCACGGTGAGCCGTGCCCCGCCGGCCGAAAAGAAAAGAAGAGGATGGGATGAAAATAATGAAAGGAGAGGATGCCTCTTGGCCCTGACCAAGAAACAGAAAGCCATTCTGGATTTTGTCGAGGAACAAATTCGCGCCAACGGCTATGCGCCCACCCTGAGGGAAATCGGGGCCCACTTCGGGCTTTCCTCCGTGGCCACGGTCCACAAGCATCTCAAGACCCTGGCCGGCAAGGGCCGCTTGAGCCGCGAAGCCGGCCGGGCCCGCGCCGTGGAACTGGCGGCGCCCGCGCGCTCCGGCGTGGAGGTGCCGCTTTTGGGCCTGATTGCCGCCGGCTCGCCCATCGAGGCCCTGGAAAGCCCGGAAAGCATGGCCCTGCCCGAGGAAATGCTCGGCCGCGGCGAAACTTTCGTGCTCCGCGTCAAGGGCGACTCCATGGTCGAGGATCACATTTTGGACGGGGACTTCGTCATCGTGCAGCGCCAGGACCGGGCCGAGAACGGCGAGATCGTCGTGGCCCTGCTCGGGAACGAGGCCACGGTCAAGCGCTTCTACCGCGAGGCGGGCCGCGTCCGGCTGCAGCCCGCCAACGCCGCGCTGCAGCCGCTCTACGTGGCCGAGGATGACCTGCGCATCCAGGGCGTGGTCATCGGCATCCTGCGCAGGATGCAGAAACGGTGAACGCGGGATTGATCCGGAAGGGGCGAACGCCGCGTTCGCCCTCCATTGCCACCGGGAGGTGAAGCCATGAAACCCGTTGTTGCCGACCCGGCCCTGGTCGCCTACTGCGGCCTCTATTGCGGCGCCTGCGGCGCCTACCTGAAAGGACGCTGTCCCGGCTGCCACGAAAACGCCAAGGCCGCGTGGTGCAAAGTCAGGGCCTGTTGCCGGGAATACCACTACGCCAGCTGCGCGGACTGCCGGCAGGTGGGCGCCGTGGCGGAGTGCCGGAAGTTCAACAACTTCATGTCCAAACTTTTCGGCCTGCTCTTCCGCTCGGACCGCGCCGCGGGCATCGCCCGGATCAAGGCCAAGGGCTATCCCGCCTTCGCGCAGCACATGGCGGAGAGCAAACTGCACGCCATCCGGCGCTGACGCCGCCTTCCCCTCCCCCCGCCCCACTTTCCCCACAAAGTGCGGTCCCCCCAGCGGGGGGAGGGGAGAACATTTGACATCGGAAGAGTGTGTTTTATCTTTCGCTGAAAGATGCGGGTTCTATCCAAATGCCCGCCGCTTTTATCCCCTCCCCCTCGAGGGGGGAGGGTGAGGGAGAGGGTGATAAAATTGAAATCCGCTTCCGTCCAGAAACTGACTCCGCTAGCCATAGATTTAAGAAAAAACGCCACAGACTCGGAACTCCTTTTGTGGCGTCACCTGCGCGGAAAACATTTCGAGGAAATGAAATTTAGAAAGCAACAACCGCTGGGGAAGTATATTGTCGATTTTGTAAGTTTGGAGAATAAATTGGTCGTCGAGCTCGACGGCGGACAGCATGTCGCTTCAGCCGTAAAAGACCGGGAACGGGATCATTGGCTGCAGGAACAGGGCTTCACGGTTTTACGGTTTTGGGACAACGAGGTACTGAGTAACGTCACAGGCGTTTTAAAGACAATCAAACACGCACTTGCACACCCTCCCCTGGCATCGCCTTGACGGCGATGCCGTCCCCTCCCCTCGAGGGAGGGGGATTATTCTAGCTGGGAGGGCTTTGAGCCTTATCCCCTCGCCCCTCTGTGGAAGAACCTGTCACTCATCCCCTC
>CAZQGO010000007.1:0-27594 GCA_964593065.1 uncultured bacterium
TTCAGTCGGGGGCTTCACCGCCCCCGAACCCTAAGCCTCATCCTCTGGATGAGGCGTGGTTTCGGTTTATTCCACCTTGATCACGGCCATGGCAATATCGTCGCTTTGCGGCGTGTCCCCGCAAAAGCGAATGAGATCCGTGTCCAGGCCGTTCACCACAACCTGCGCGTCGGGGGCTCCGACGTGACGGCGCAGGGATTCTTCGAGCCGGGTCTCTCCGAATTCCTCCCAGCCGGCGTTCATGGCCTCGGTGACTCCGTCCGTGTACAGGACGACCACGTCGTGTCCGCCCAAGGGCAGGCTTTTCTCTGTTACCAGTTTATCGAAAATATCGCCCTTGTCCAGTCCTAAAGGCATGCAGGGCGTGTCCAGCGCCAGGGGCCGCAACTTTCGTCCGGACGCCTGCCAGTGCATCGCGGGATTGTGGCCGGCCGAGGTGTAGGTCAGGGATCCGCGGGAAATGTCCAAGACGGCGTAAAACAGGGTAATGAAGAGTCCGCTCTGCAGGTCTCCGTGCAGGAGCCGGTTGAGTTCTCGCACCACCGAGGCGGGCGAGGCGTACTTGCCGGCTATGCTGCGCAGCATGCTGCGGGCCACGCTCATGAGCATGGCGGCGGGCACGCCCTTGCCGCATACATCCGCCACCGCGATCGCCAGCCGGTGCTTGTCCACCCATACGAAATCATAATAATCCCCTCCGACTTCCTTGGCGGCGCGGTACAAGGCCGCGAAGGAGAATCCCGGAATCTGGGGCGTGGTCTTGGGCAGGAGCATCTGCTGGATCTGGTGGGCCAGCTGCAGTTCTTTTTTGATTTTCTCCTGCTCGATGGCCCGGGTGGTGGCCAGTTTCAGCTCCTGCGTCATCTGGTTGAAGGTGCCGGCCAGCTGCCCGAGCTCGTTGTGCCGCCGGATGGGAATCTGATAGTCCAGGTTGCCGCCGCCGATCTCCTGCGCGCCTTTGGCCAGCGCAGAAATGGGCCGGAGCATCAGGGTCATCAGGACGATGGACCCCGCCACGCCGACCAGCACGAAGGCGAAGGCCAGGCCTAAGACCTTGCGCCAGGCGGTGGCGACCGCGGTATCGATCGTGGACTGGGAGACGCCGATGTGAACCTCGCCGATTTTCGTCCTGTCTTGCACGATCAGGGGGATGCCGATGTCGATGACCTTGCCGGCCTCGGGATGGATCCACGTTTGCGCGCGGGGTTCGGGACGGTACAGTGGCACCTGGCCCTTGGGCCGCAGGTAGGGCCGGCCGATCAGCTCCGAACGGTCGGCGGCCACGACGCGGCCTTTGCGGTCTAAGATGAGCGCGTAGGCCATGTCCGGATTTTTCATGACGTCGGCCACCAGCGTGGCCAGGGAAAGCTTGTCGTCCGTTAAGAAGGGATCCACGGCGTGGGTCGCCACATACTGTCCCAGGGCCATGCCGCGGCGCGTGATTTCCGCGGTCAGGGCTTCCCGTTCCTGGCGCAGCGTAAACCAGGTCAGCGTGACGATCGTCAAGGTCAGGAACAGCATGACCCAGGCGGAGAACTCGACCTTGACGCTCAGGCCCTTTTTTCCGCTGGCGGATGGTGTCATGCCCACCTCGGTGGAGATTGAAGCCCGGCGGTCCGGGCGTGCGCCCCGGTTCCGCGCCCGATGAAACCGCCGCTCGCACGCCGGACGCCGAAGGCAGTGCGATTATACACCCCTCGGCCTGCTTTGTAATTCCGAAAGTCGCGTTCCGGGGGCGGGTCTAGAACCAGCCGGCCAGCGCGGCCCGGGCCAGTTCCACGAACGGTCCCGGATAGAAACCCAGCACCAGAATCCCGGCGAGACACAGGAGCAAGGCCGCCGTCAGCGGGCGGTCGCGCAGCCGGATGGGCGTCGAACCCGTCTCGGGAGGCAGAATGTACATGACGCGGACGACCCGCAGGTAATAGTACAGGGACAGGGCGGAATTCAACACCGCGAGGACCACCAGCCATTGCAGGCCCTGGCCGTAGGCGGCGGTGAAAAGATAAAATTTGGCCGCGAATCCCGCCAGGGGCGGGATGCCGGCTAAGGAGAGCAGGGCCAGCAGCAGACCGAGCGCCAAGCGCGGCGAGCGCTGGGCCAGGCCCTGGTAGGCGGCGATCTCGGTCGCGCCGGTGGCCTTCTCGACCGCGATCACCACGCCGAAGGCCCCGAGGTTGGTGAACAGATACGCACCCAGGTAAAACAGCAGCGCCGACAGCCCGCGCGGCGAATAGGCCGCAAGGCCCATCAGGATGAACCCGGCCTGGGCGATGGAGGAATAGGCCAGCAGCCGCTTGAGGTTGGTCTGGGGGATGGCCGCAAAATTCCCCAGAGTCATGGTTACGGCGGCCAGGATGGCCAGCACCTGGCTCCACTGGACCTGTTGGGCGGGGAAAAATCCGGGCAGCAGCCGGAAGGCCAGGGCGAAACCCGCGGTCTTGCCGGCCACGGACAGGAAGGCCGTCACGGGCGTGGGCGCGCCCTCGTAGGCGTCCGGTGCCCAGGTATGAAACGGCACCATGGCGACCTTGAAGCCGATCCCGGCGAGGGCGCACAGCAGTCCGAAGAGCAGGACCGGGTTCGAATCCAGAACGGCCAGGCGCGCCGTCACTTCCGCTAAGCGCGTGACCCCGGTCAGGACATACACCAGGGAAAAACCGAAAAGCAAAATCGCCGAGCCCAGGGCCGCCAGGATCAGATACTTCAATCCCCCCTCGGAGGACTTCGCCTGTGCGGGCTGGTAGGCGACCAGCAGCACCAGCGGGAACGTGGTCAGTTCCAGGCCCACGTAGAGCAACACCAGTTCCTGCGCCGAGGCCAGGAACATCATGCCCAGGGCGGCCGCCAGCAGCAACAGCAGGTATTCGCCCTGGGGCCGGCGCCAGTCGCGGGAAAAATCCCAGGCGCTTAAAATGACCCAGCCCAAGGCCAGCAGCACCAGGGTCTTGAAATAACGGCCCAGGGCGTCGGCGCTGAAGACGCCGCCGAAGTTCCCCACAGGCGTAAGCCACCACAGGGCCAGCAGGGTTGCGGCCACTCCCGCCAAGGCCAGGGCCGGCAGGGCCCGGCGCGCGCGCGCGCCGGCCAGGTCCGCGGCCAGCACCGCGCCGGCGGACCCCGCCAGAATCCACTCCGGCAGGAGGTGAAGCCACCCGGTCATTTCATCACCTCCAGCAGGGCGGTCAGGGGCACCACGGAGGAATTGATGATGTTCACCAGCCATCCCGGGTACACGCCGACGCCCAGCAGCACCAGCATCAACAGGGACAGGCACGCCTTCTCCACGAAGTTGGCGTCCCCCGTGTCCGCCAGCTCCGGCTTGAGGGGCCCAAAGAATATCTTCTGAACGACCCGGAGCACGTAGATGGCGGTGAAGAGAATGCCGGTCACGGCGATGATCGTCAGGCGGGGATAGACCCGGAAGGCGCCCAGGAAAACCAGGAGTTCGGCCACGAAGCCCGAAAAACCCGGAAGGCCGAGGGAAACCAAGCCCGCGACCACGAACGCCAAGGCCAGGAACGGCATGCGTGCCGCCAGGCCGCCCATGTCGGGAATGACGCGGGTGTGCGTGCGCCCGTACACCATCCCGACCAAGGCGAAGAAAAGGGCCGTCATGATGCCGTGGGAGAACATCTGCAGGATGGAGCCGTTCAAGGCGATGGGATTCAGGGTGCAGACTCCGAGGAGCACGATGCCCATGTGCGAGACGGAGGAATACGCCACGACGTATTTTAAGTCCGTCTGCGCCATGGCCACCAGCGCCCCGTAGACAATGTTCACCAGCGTGAACGCCACCAGATAGGGGAGCCAGGCGTGCGCTCCGGCCGGCAGGATTTCCAATCCCAGGCGGATGATGCCGTAGGCTCCCAGCTTCATCAGCACGCCGGCGTGCAGCATGGAGACGGCCGTGGGCGCGGAAGCATGCCCGTCCGGCGACCAGGTGTGAAAAGGCCAGAACCCGGCCAGGGTGCCGAAGCCCAAGAACAGCACGGGAAAGACGAGCGCCTGGAACGCGCGGCCGTAGGTCCCCCGCCCGATGTGGTCCAGATGGAAACTCGTGCCCCCGTTGGCGAAGAACAGGGCCAGGATCCCCACCAGCATCAGGGCGCTGCCGACCAAGAGGTACAGGGTCAGCTTCATGGCCGAGTACTCGCGGCGGCCGGTCCCCCAAATGCCGATCAGAAGATACATGGGCAGGACGGCCAGTTCATAGCCTAAAAAGAACAGAAAGAGGTCGCGGGCCGTGAAGACGCCGAACACGCCCGTGACCAGGATCAACAGCAGGGCGAAAAATTCCTGCGGCCGTTCGCGCACGTCCCAGGAAGCCAGGACGCCGCAGAAAATCACGATGCCGGTCAACAGCACCATGGCCAGGGACATGCCGTCCACGGCCAGGGCGTAGTGGATGCCCAGAGCCGGCAGCAGGGCCTGCAGCTCCTGGAATTGGAATCCCCCGGCGTGCAGGTCATAGCCGGCGACGACGAAAATGGACAGTCCCAGGGAGAGTCCCGCCCCGGCCAGTGCCACCCAGCGCGGCCAGGTCACGCGTTCCCTCGGCAGCAGCATGATCACCAGCGCCGCCAGCAGCGGCGCGGCCAGCATGAAACTCAAATACGGCACGTACATGCGTTCTCCCTTTTTTTAAAACGCCCCGGCTCGCGCCGGCCCAGGCGAAGCCGTCCGGGCCCGGGACGCCTTTAAAAAGCCAAGGCTTCCGGATAAACCAGCAAGGTGATGACCGCCGTCACGACCAACCCCGCCACGAACAGGAGCAGATAGGCGGACAGGCGCCCTCCCTGCACGCGGCTGAATTCCCGCCCTCCCCAGCGGCACAACCACCCGACGCCGTTCACGGCCCCGTCCACCACGTGGCGGTCGAACCAGGCCACGGCTGCGGACACCACGAACAGGATGCGCCGGACTAGGAAGGCGTAAAATTCGTCCACGTAATATTTGTTCTTCACCAGGACATACAGGGCATGAAAGCGCCGCGTCAACAGTCCGGCGGAAACCGCTTTTTGATAATAGACAAGGTAGGCCCACAGGACGCCCGCCAAGGACATGCCGGAAGCCAACAGGGGGATCAGACGTCCGTGATAGGCCGACAGGGGCCGGGGCGAACCCAAGGCCGCGTGCAAAAATTTACCCGCCGGTTCGGCCAAGACGCCCAGCCCCGCGGCCAGGACGGCCAGCACCAGCATGGGCCCGGTCATGATCCAGGGGGATTCATGCGCCGGGGCCGAGGATGGCTTGCCGGTGAAGACCACGAAAAACAGGCGGAAGATATAAAAGGAGGTCAAGAGGGCGGTGAGCAGCCCCACGGCCAGCAGGTCCATGCGTCCGGCCTGCCAGGCGGCCACCAAAACCTCGTCCTTGCTGAAAAACCCCGAAAAGGGAAAGATCCCGGCCAAGGCCAGGGCCGCCACGAGCATGACCGCGGCCGTCACGCCCATGCGCCGCAGCAAGCCGCCCATCTGCCAGATGTTGTTGACCCCCAGGCTGTGGATCACCGAGCCGGCGGCCAGGAACAACAGGGCCTTGAAGGCCGCATGGGTGGTCAGGTGGAACATGCCGGCGGCGTATCCGCCGCAGCCCAGGGCCAGCATCATGTAACCCAGCTGGGAGAGGGTGGAATAGGCCAGGATGCGCTTGATGTCGTCCTGCACGCAGGCGATGGTGGCGGCAAAAATCGCGGTGAATCCCCCCAGGTAGGCCACGACCGCCAGGGCGGCGGGTGAGGCGGCGAAAATCGGGAACAGGCGCGCGACCAGGAACACGCCGGCGGCCACCATGGTCGCGGCGTGAATCAGGGCCGAAACCGGGGTCGGGCCTTCCATGGCGTCCGGCAGCCAGACGTGCAGGGGGAACTGCGCGCTCTTGCCCACGGCCCCGCAGAAAATCAACAGGGCCACGCCCGTGGCCAGGACCCCGGTCAGCTGGCCGGTCTTGGCCGCCTCGCCGAGCGCGGGAATGGAAAAGGTCTGGAAAGCGTGGCCCACGACCAGAATGCCGATGAGAAAACCCAGGTCTCCGAAGCGCGTGACCACGAAGGCTTTCTTGCCGGCGTTGGCCGCCTCGGGTTTTTGGTACCAGAAACCGATCAGCAGGTAGGAGCACAAACCCACCAGCTCCCAAAAAATGTAGAGCAGGACCAGGTTTTGCGCCAGCACCAGCCCCAGCATGGCGAACGTAAACAGCGAGAGGAAGCTGAAGTAGCGTTTCAGGCCCGCGTCTCCCGCCATGTAGCCGAGGGAATACAGGTGCACCATGAGGGACACGCCCGTCACCACGACCAGCATGACGGCCGAGAGCGGGTCGAGCAGCAGTCCCAGGGAAAGGGTCAAGCCCCCCTGGGTCTGCAGCCAGGTCCAGACCCATTCGTGCGTTCCCGGCCTCGCGGCCGACTCGAGCAGGATGCGCAGGGACAAGGCCAGCGCAACGAACACCGCGGTGCTGGTGAGGACACCCGCCAAGCGCCCCCACTTCCGGTCGAAAAGCGCGGCCGCCGCCGAGGCCAGCAACGGCAGGGCGGGAACCAGCCAGGCGTACGCGAGCATGCAGGATCTCCTTTTCGAAATTGCCGGCGGCCCGGGGCGGCGGCGGGCCGCCGGGGGAGGCCGTTCACCCCTTCATCAGGGTGAGATCGTTCAAATCCAGGTCCTGGTGCAGCCGGTAAATCGCGATGATCAAGGCCAGGCCGACGGCCGCTTCGGCCGCCGCCACGGTGATGACGAAAACGGCGAAGACCTGACCGGCACCGCGTCCCCAGAAAAAGGCCGCAGCCGTGAAATTCAAGGCCACGGCCAGCATGATCAATTCAATGGACAGGAGCAGGGCGATGGCATTGCGCCGGGTCATGGCGCCGTAGACTCCCAGGCCGAAAAGCAGGCCCGAAACCAGCAGGTAGTGGGTCAGGGTCAATGTCATGCCCGGTCCTCTCCTTTGGCCCGCGCGATCACCACGCCGCCGATCAGGGCGGCCAGAAGCAGGATGGAAACCAGCTCAAACGGCAGCACGTATTCCGTCAGCAACAGTTCGCCCAAGGTCCTGACGCTCACGACGGCCGGCAGGCCCTGCGCCGGCAGCGGCTGGACCAAGACCACGCCCGCGATCAGCGCCACCAAGGCCAGGCTGACGAGGGCCGAGAGCAGGACCCATTCCCGGCTGGAAGGCACGGTCGCCCGTTCCGCGTATCCGGTCAGCATGACGGCGAATAATCCGAGGACCACGACCGCCCCCACGTACACCAGCACCAGCACGAAGGCCAGAAATTCCGCGGACAGGGTCAGCATCAGGCCCGCCACGGCGAAACTCGTCACGGCCAGCGCCAGCACCGCATGCATCAGGTTGCGGCTTGTGACCAAAAACGCGCCGGCCGCGGCGGCTAAGGCCGCCAGAATATAAAATCCGATAAGGGTCATGCCGCCCTCCTTTCTTCCGGGTTGCCTGCCGGCAGCGGTTATGCGGCCCCGTCCTTCTTGGCCGGCAGCCCGCCCTGCCACTCGGGCGCAAACGCCGGCGTTTCGTCCTGCAGCCGTCGTTTCAAAGTCCCGCGGTCGCGCACGGCGATTTCATGCTCGTGCGACATGCGCAGGGCGTCGAAGGGGCAGATTTCCACGCACAAACCGCAAAAAGTGCAGCGGTCCAGATGATGCAGGAAAACGTCCAGCACCCGCTTGGCGCCCTCTCCCGGGCGCAAGCTGATCTCGATGCTGCCGTTGGGGCAGATTTTCTGGCACAGGAGGCAGGCCGTGCAGCGGTGCGCGTGGGTTTCGGGATCGCGCGGCAGCACCAGCCGCCCGCGGGTCCGCGGCGGCCACGCGACGCGCTCCTCGGGGTACTGGACCGTGACGGGCTTGACGAACATCTGCCGGAAGGTCACGGCCAGGCCCCGGCCCAGGCTCGCCGCGATTTCCCAGGCTTCCCGCAACATGCGCACGTCGAGTTTCCTCCCCTGCAAAAAGGTGGCCGCCTAGCGCAGCCAGGCCAGCACCAGCCCCGTGGCCAGGAGATTGAAAAAGGCCAGGGGCGTTAGGACTTTCCAACCCAACTCCATCAGCTGGTCCGCGCGCAGGCGCGGAAAGGTCCAGCGGAACCAGATGAAAAGGAAAAGCAAGGCTCCGGTTTTGAGCAAATACCACATCCAGCCCGGCAGCAGCGGGCCGCGCCACCCGCCCAAAAACAGCGTGGCGGCCAGGGCCGAGAGCACGAACATGGCCACGTATTCCGCCAGGAAAAAATACGCGAAGCGGATTCCCCCGTATTCGGTGTGAAAACCCGCGGTCAATTCGGACTCGGCTTCCGGGATGTCGAAGGGATTGCGGTTGGTTTCCGCCACGGCGGCGATCAGGAAAATCAGGAACCCCAGCGGCTGGAACACGATGTTCGGGATCCGCTGGGAAACCACGATCGCCTGCAGATCCAGGGATTGCGCGAGCATGACCACGCCCAGGACCGACAGGACGAGCGGCACTTCGTAGCTGATCATCTGGGCGGCGGAACGCATGCCGCCCAACAGGGCGTATTTATTGCCCGAGCCCCAGCCGGCCATGAGGATGCCGATCACGCCCGGCGTGCTCACGGCCAAAACGTAGAGCAGGCCGACGTTTAAGTGCGCCGGCGTCACGCCCCGGTCCAGGGGCAGGGCGACCAGCGCCAGGAACCCGGCGATGAAGACCACGTAGGGGGCGGCCCGGTACACGGCGGGATCCGCGCAGGCCGGAACCAGCACTTCCTTGACGACCATCTTGATGGTGTCGGCGATGATCTGGAGCACCCCGTGCCAGCCGACCCGCATGGGCCCCAAGCGGGACTGCATATGACCGGCGATCTTGCGTTCCAGGTAGACCAAGACCATGACCAGCAGGGCGCAAAACAGGAACAGGCCCAGCATGACTGCGGCGGCGCCCACCCAGTCGCCGACCACCGGCAGCAGGCCGAGCAGCTCGGCGAGCTGCCGCAGCTGCGCGCGCAGCCAGGCGAAGCCCTGCGCAGGGTCGAAGAAGTATCTCATCGGTCGATCTCCGGCACGATGAAATCAATACTGCCCATGATGGCCACGATGTCCGCCACGTGCACGCCCCGCAGCAGCTCGGGCAGCACGGAGAGATTGGCGAAGCTCGGCACGCGGATGCGGCAGCGGGCGGGCTGGGTCGAGCCGTCCGAGACCAGATAAAAACCCTGGATGCCGCGCGAGGATTCCACGCGCGCGTAGGCCTCGCCCGCGGGCGGCCTGAAGACCCGCCCCACCTTGGCGCTGATGTCCCCGGCCGGCAGGCCGTCCAAGGCCTGGCGGACGATCCGGGCGCTCTGGCGCATTTCCTCGACCCGCACCCGGTAACGGGCGAGCGCGTCCCCCTCGGGCCGCGTGACGACCTCGAAATCAAAATCCGGGTAGACCGAGTAGGGGTCCGAGCGGCGGAGGTCCAGCGCCACGCCGCAGCCGCGCAGGTTCGGCCCCGTGACCGCATGCGAGCGCGCGAGTTCGGGCGTAAGGCGTCCCTGGCCGCGCATGCGCGCCAGGAAGATGGCGTTGTCCGACAGCAGGCGGTCATAGATATCCGGCATGCCGGCGAAGTAGTCCAAAAAGGCCCGGGCCCGGTCCGCGAACCCGGGCGGCAGGTCGCGGGCCACGCCTCCGATCCGCAGGTAGTTGAAGGTCATGCGCTGTCCGGACAGCATTTCCAGCAGATCCAGGATCATTTCCCGTTCGCGGAAGGTGTAGGTGAGCGGCGTGAAGGCGCCGAGGTCCATGCCCATGGAGCCCAGCCACACCAGGTGGCTGGCCAGCCGCGACAGTTCGCCGGCGAGGACGCGCAGGTACTCCGCGCGCCGGGGCACTTCGATGCCGGCCAAGGCCTCGGCGGCCCGGCAATAGGACCACTCGTTGAGCATGGAGGAAAGGTAATCCAGCCGGTCGGTCAGGTAAATGTACTGCAGGTAGGTGAGGGTCTCTGCCATTTTTTCCATGCCGCGGTGGATAAAGCCGATGTCCGGAGAGGCCGAAACCACCCGCTCGCCGTCCAGGCGCAGGATGAGGCGCATGGCGCCGTGGGTGCTCGGGTGCTGGGGGCCCATGTTCAGGGTGAGTTCATCGGTCACGAGGGGCAGGTCGGCGGTCATCGAACCCGGGTCGGGGAAAGCGTCGTGGTCCATGTCTGCGTCAATCTCCGGTGCGGTGCAGGGTTTTGTCGTCCCGGTAGTCCTTGAGCAGGGGGTGGCCCTGCCAGTCCTCCGGCAGCAGGATCCGCCGCAGGTCCGGGTGCCCGGCGAAGCGCACGCCGAACAGGTCGAAGATTTCCCGTTCGTACCATTCGGCGGACCCGAACAGGCCCGACAGGGTCGGAACTTCTTCGCCCGTCCGGGCCACCGGCGCCTTGACCGTCAGCTGCACGGCGGGCTCCCCCGAACGGATGAAATGGAGCACCAGCTGCAGGCGATCGCCCTCATCCAAAGCCGTGTAATCCTCCAGCACGTCGAAGACGAATTCCGGCTGAGACCGGAGCGCCCGGCAGGCCTCGGGCAACGCCGCGCCCCCGCCCAGAACCAGAACCGGTCCGAAGCCGCCGCGCTCTTCCACCGCGGCGCCGGGAAACGCCGCCCGCAGGGCTTCCGGCAGGGATGCGTTCACGGGCGCGCTCCTTTCACTGGCCGGCGGCCGGGCAGCCGGTCGGCGGCGATTTTTTTCTCCAGCTCCAGCACGGCGTGTAACAGGGCCTCGGGCTTGGGCGGGCAGCCCGGCAAATAGATGTCGACGGGGATCAGCTGGTCTACGCCCCGGACCGTGCCGTAGGAATCAAAGTGGAAAGGCCCGCCCGAAACGGCGCAGGCGCCCATGGCGATGACATAGCGCGGCTCGGCCATCTGCTCGTAGAGACGCTGGATGCGTCCGGCCATTTTCCAGCACACGGTGCCCGCCACCACCATCATGTCGGCCTGGCGGGGCGACGCCCGCAGCACTTCGTTGCCGAGCCGGGCCCAGTCGTAGCGGGGCGCGCCCGTGCAGAACATCTCGATGGCGCAGCAGGAAAGGCCGAACGTCAGCGGCCACAGGGAGTTTTTTCTTCCCCAATTGAGGAAAAACTCGATGCTGGTCAGGAGCAGGCCGCCGCCCGGAAAGCGCTCGGTGAAGGCCGGCCATTTTTCCACTATTGCCATTTGAGCACGCCTTTCCGCCAGGCGTACGCCAAGCCCAGCAACAGGATGCCCACGAACACCAGCATTTCCGCGAAACCGAAGAGCCCGAACCCGCGGAAAGCCACGGCCCAGGGCAGCAGGAAGACGGCCTCCACGTCGAAGATCACGAACACGATCGCGAACAGGTAAAAATACGTGCGAAAGCGGACCAGGGCCGGTCCCACGGGAGGCTCGCCGCATTCGTAGGGCTCCAGTTTCACCGTGCTGGGCCGATCCGGCCTGAAGATCCAGGATACGAACATGCCGGCCCCCAGGCAGGTCACGCCGACCACCAGGGCCGCCACGATCGACCCGTATGAGCCTAGTGTTTGCATCGCTCAGCCACCTCAAGCTCGCAACATTCCCGCCGTCTTCAGTGATCCCGCGCCACGGCGAATTCGGCCAGGGCCAGGAGCTGGGCTTTGGCCGCGGAATCCGGCAGGGATTCGAGTTCGCACTGGGCCCTGCGCGCGAAGGTCCGCGCCACGGCCCGGGCCTTGGCCAGGGCGCCGCACTGTTCCAGCAGGTGCCGGACCTGCCGAGGCTTGTATTCCCCGCCCCGCAGGTAACGCCGCAGACGGCTCCGCTCGTTTCCCCGGCAGAGCCGCAGGCCCAGGATCAGCGGCAGGGTCATGCGTCCTTCCCGCAAATCCTTACCCGCGGGTTTTCCCAGGCGCCTGGAACTGGCGGTCAAGTCCAGCAAATCGTCCTGGATCTGAAAGGCGAGGCCGAAAGACCGCCCGTAGCGCCCCAGGCGGCGGACCTGCGCGGCGGGTCCCCGGGCCAGCATGGATCCGCCCGTGCAACAGGCGGAGAACAGGCTCGCCGTTTTTTTTAATATCACCTGCTGGTACCGCCGGGGAGTCATGTCCAGCCGGCGGCGAAAGCCGAGCTCCTGAATCTCGCCCAGGCAAACGGTTGTGGCCACCCGGGACAAGAGAGACCGGACCGGCGCGGGCATTTCCTGCGTCAGGTTCGAGGCCAGGCTCAGGATCAGGTCCCCCACCAGCACCGCGGCCTCGTTGCCGAAACTGGCATTGACCGTGGGGCAATGCCGCCGCCGGCCGGAGTGGTCAATGACATCGTCATGCACGAGCGTGGCTTGGTGCAGCAGCTCCAGGGCCAGGCCCAGGCGTTCCACCTGCCGGGAGCTTTTTCCCATGGCCGCGGCGGCCAGCAGCGTTAACCGGGCGCGCAGGCGCTTGCCCTGTCCTGCTGAGGTCTTGGCCAGCAAACACCGCAAGAAGGGATCGGGCGTGCGCAAGTAACGCCGGAAGGCCTTCTCGATCCGGTGCAAGCCCGGCGGCAGCTGGCCTGCGTTTCGTATGGGTCCCGGCATAATTCCTCGTGGACTGTCAGTGAAAATCCGCCCGCAATCCGGGCGGAAATAAGGCCTTTCAAGTCATTTCTATATTTTAAAGGGCAAGGATAACGGTGGGCATCCTATCAGAACAGACCCGGACCTGTCAATTTAGAAGTTGGCCTTGGCGGGGCGTTTGGCGCGCGCCACGCGTGAAATCAGCTTGAGGATTTGCCGCGGATCGTCGAGAACCTGAATGGTTTTCAACTCGTACCTGGAGACCATGCCGCGCCGGGTTACCGTCTTCTCGATCCACTCCATCAACCCGCGCCAATACTCCCGCCCCACCAGGATCACGGGAAAAGGCCTGATTTTGTCGGTCTGGATGAGGGTCAGCACCTCGAAGCATTCGTCGAGAGTGCCGAAGCCCCCGGGCATGATGATCACGGCCGAGGCGTACTTGATGAACATGACCTTGCGCACGAAAAAGTACCGGAATCCCACGGGCAGGTTGACGTACGGATTCAGGCGCTGTTCTTCCGGCAATTCGATGTTCAAGCCCACGGACCGCCCTCCGGCCTGGCGTGCTCCCCGGTTGACGGCCTCCATCACGCCGGAACCGCCCCCGGTGATGACCGCCAAGCCGGCCTTGGCCAGGCCGTGGCCCAATTCCTGGGCCAGGCGGTAATACGGATCCTTGGGCGTCAAGCGGGCCGAACCGAAAATGGTGACTGCGGGGCCGATCTGGGACATGATCTCGAACCCGTCCACGAATTCGGACATGATCCGGAAGACCCGCCAGGGATCCTCGTCATAAAGATCCCGCTTGGCGACGAGACCTCGGGTGGGGGGCAGGATGCGGCCCCGAAGAGCGCGGCTGGCACCGGAACGGGAACTCATGACACGACCTCTCTCCGCAGACGGGCGGCTTGCAGCGTATTGGACATCAAGTGGGCGATGGTCATGGGACCCACGCCCCCCGGGACGGGGGTGATGAACGCCGCGCGTTCCCGGGCGGCTTCGAATTCCAGGTCCCCGCAAAGCTTTCCCTCACGGCGGTTCTGCCCCACGTCGATGGCGACCACGCCCGGCTTGAGCCAGGCGGCCGGTATGCAGCCGCACTTGCCCACGGCCGCGACCAGCACATCGGCGGAGCGCACCTCGGCCTCCAAATCCGCGGTGCGGGAATGGCACACGGTGACCGTGGCATGGGCCTGGAGCAACAACAGGGCCACGGGCTTGCCGACAATCAGGGAGCGTCCGACGACCACGGCTTTTTTCCCCCGCAGCGGCAGGCCCGTGGTCTCCAGCAGGTGCAGGATGCCGGCCGGCGTGCAGGGCACGAGGGTGGGATGCCCGGCCAGCAGGCGCCCGAGATTGAAAGGGTGGATCCCGTCCACGTCCTTGGAGGGATGGATGGCCGCGATGATCCGGTCCGCGTTCACGGCGGGCGGCAGCGGCAGCTGGACCAAGATGCCGTCCACCTCCGGCCGGGTGTTCAATTCGCCGATGAATCGCAGCAGGTCCGCCTCGGAAATATCCGGCGCTAAGTCGTAATCGAAGGAACGGAACCCGACTTCCGCGCACACCCGGCGCTTGTTGCGCACGTAGGTCCGGGAGGCGGAATCCTCCCCCACCAGCACGGTCGCCAAGCCCACGGGACGACCGAGTGCACGTCCCAGGTCCTTCGCCTCCCGGGCGATTTCCTGGCGCATTTGTTCGGCCAAGGATTTGCCGTCTAAGATTCGGGCGGACATGGGTTATGCCGTTCCGGAGCGCGCCGGATTTTGAGTCAGCATGGTTTCAAGCTTACTAAATACGAAGGCCGCGGGCAACTATTTTGTTTTTCCGGACCCCGCCGCCGCCGGCCGTCGTGAAAACCCTGACCAGCCGGGGGTTCGGGACGCGGGTGTCCATTCCGGCCCCCGGATAAATCGCGTTATCGAAGAAAAATATCTTTTCATTTCAGGAACAAATGTTATAATCTCGTTAAATTATCCGATACCAGATATGATACCTGGGGGGTGGTATAACCGCTAAATATGGGATGCACACCTGAAACATATATTTTCAAGCTGGCAAAATCAAAAGGAGGCGACACGGTGAAACGTTTTCTCGCAGCAGCAGTTGCTCTGAGTTTTGTAATCGCGTTTTCCAGTTCCGCCCTGGCCATACGCTGGCCGGACAACATGAGCTATCGCGTGGAGACCATGGGCGGGGCCACGCTCGGCATCGAGGATGAGACCACGGCCATCAATCCCTTCAACCATGAAAACGTCGCCGGCGTGGCGCTCTTGAGCAAGATGAACCGGGCGGATATCGGGTTGTTCTACGACATGGATTCCACCAAGACCGAAGGCACGGGCTATACAATCACGCAGGACTCCTCGGACATGGAGCTGACGCGTCCGGGCGCAGAATATCGCGGCGTTACTTACTGGCTCGAGGACAACCTGGTCATCCGCGCCGGTATTGAGGGCTTATTGATGAATACCAAGTATACCGCTGAAATGACAGGTCTGCCCACCACCGAGGAAGCGTTGAATTTCTCCGGCATCGGCGGCGGTCTGGGCGTGGCCTACCTGCTGGATTTCGGTCTGAGCCTAGGCGCGGGCCTGACGTACGTGGGCGCGGGCGGCAAACCGGACAGCCTGACCGGAGCCTTCAATGTGATCGGTATGATGGCTCCCGGCGGAGAGACGACCAAGTTCGAGTTTTCGGCCACCAACCTGGACTGGGGCATCGGCGCAGCCTATGTCCTGGACCAGCTCGGCGAGAACGGCAAGCTCACCCTGGGCGCGCAGATTGGCGCAGACGACGACCGGCCGAATATTGCCGGTCTGGACCCCACGAGCCCGACGGCGCTGTTGTCGTTCAATGATTATTCGGCGGTCGCCACTATTGAAGGCACGGTGCTCACGCCGCTCGGTCCCATGGAAGTGTCTCAGAAGGAGACCGTCACCGCAACGCCCATGAAAATTTCCGCCGAGGCCATCTATGACCTGGGCAGCATGCTGGAAGCCGGCGTTCTGATCGATTCCAAGACCAAGGAATTAAAGCTGAAAGACGAGCAGACCTCTGCCGGATCGACGCAGAGTAGCGAGTACAAGGCGCTGGATGACTCCCTCATGGGCATTACTCCGATCGTCCGGGTCAAGGTTCCCCTGGGCGAGGACATGGCGATCCTGCCCGGCATTTCGTACACCATGTGGAACGGCACCACCAACATGTTCGACCTGGACTACACCACCGCCGCTGCTGACGATACCTACAAGACCACCGAAAACAAGTACTCGCAGGGCATTTTCGCCATCGGCGCGGGCCTGCAGGCCATGAGCAAGCAGCTGCAGCTGGCCCTGCAGTATGCCGCCGGCACCAATAAAACCGACACCACGTCCTACTCGCCTCCCAGCCTGGGCCTGCCTTCCTCCTCGGGCACGGCCGAAGGCAGCAGCAGTCAGATCCGGGTGGGCGCCGAGTACTGGGTCATTCCCATGCTCGCGATCCGCGCGGGATACGCCATGCTCGCAGACACGGCCAAGGACGTATTCACGGGTTTTGATCCCATTACGTTCCAGCCGATTTACGAGGACGTGACGAACAACACCAGCCGCATCACCTTCGGCCTGGGTGCATCCCTGCCCACCGGTTTGGCCGTGGACCTGCTGGTCCTGCTGGACAGCTACACGCAGGATCCGGCCCCGGATCCGGCGCCGACGCACACCAACACGGGCGTGTATTTGGGCGCGCGCCTGCCGTTGTAGTCAGGGCCGCGACCGGAAAAATAAAAAAAGGGCGGGAGAATTTCTCCCGCCCTTTTTTTATGCCCCTTTCGGCGCTGCCCGTTATTCGATGGCCGGTCCCAGGGAAATCAGGTATTCCATGATCTGCTCCCGCTGCTCGTCGGTCAAATCCAGAAATTCCACCCCGGCCACGGAATAGGCCGGGCGCGGCCGTTCGCTCCAGCGGACGCGGCCCTCGAGGTTCAGGGTGTGCCTCACCTTCGGCAGGGTGAAACTCACCTGCAGCAAATCGTTGCGGTTTAAGGGCACGTTGCTCTCCAGCAGGATGCCGTCGGGGGTGATGTTTTTCACCACGCCCTGGAATTCCTCGGCGCTTTCGGCCTGGGAACGGCTCAGACGCTCCAGGACGAAAAACACCGGCATGCGCGGAATACGGCGGCGGTCTTCCATGCTTTGGGGCTTCATCCTCTCTTGGCCTTCACCCGGCGGGCCCGTATCCGTCCTGCACCAGCGCCCGCCTACCGCGGCCCGTTTTTCCAGTTCGCCAGGACATGCGCCGTCAGCTCCTGCGGCGTAAAAGGCTTGAAAATAAATTCCTTGACCCCGGCTTCAAGGCAGGATTGCGCATCCGGAACGCGGCGCCGTTCGGCCAGGGCGATGATCTCCCCGTATTTGTCCCGGTATTGCCCCCGGCAGGTTTCCAGAAAACCCAGACCGTCGCGCGGGTCCGCCTGGAGGTCGGCCAAAATCACATCCACGTGCTCCGAGGTTTCAGCCAGGAAGCGCAGGGCGTCCTCCGGTCGCAGGACATGCTCCACTTCCAGGCCGTCGGTGATGCGCCCGCCCGTGCGCGCCAGGCGCTTGCCTTTTTCATAAAACCCGCAACGCAGGCTCAACTTGATCAAATCGGCCAGGGCCGCGTCATCCGCAACGATCAGCACCCGCATGTCGGTCGCTTCCTCCCGGGTTCCCCGCCGTCGCGTTTCCCCCTCCCGCGTGATCGTCGACACCCGGCCCGAACGCGCACCGCTCCGGGCCGACCCGCCGTCCGGTCACGGCCCGGACTCCTCCTCGGACTCCTCCGCCGGAGACGGCACTCCCGAAGCATTCCCGCCGGCTGCGGGTTCGGCGCCTTCCGGGGCTTGGCCCTGCCCGCGGGCCGTTCGCGGCAAGACGATTTTACCGCTCCCCGCACGGTCCTGGTTCATTCCCAGGGCCTGCGGAGGATTGCAGCGCGGGCAACGTTGGTAGCCGGCTTTCGCCGCTTCGGACAGGTCCCACAGCCGGACCCGGTCCTGTTCGGGAACGGCCTGCCCCAGCGGACACCACACGTAATGGTAGATTTTATTTTTCCGGTCGCCGAGAAAATAGCTGTTGCGCGTGACCGGCCGGGAGAGTTGGCGCTGCAGGCCAGGCTGGCTGTGCTTCCCCACGCTCGGGGGATTGCAAACCGGGCAGGGATAATAGCCGCGCGCGGCCGCCTGCGCCTCCGAACCGAAGACCACCAGGTTGCGGGGAAGTATCCCGGATTTTTCCGGACACGTCTCGGTATGATAACGTTTGTTCTCCGCGTCCCCGTAAACATCGGCCCCCGCGCCCCGGGGCAGAAGGGCCGCGCCCGCCAAACCCGCGAGAACGCCCAGTATGATCACGGTCCTGCGGTGTGAAATTGCCATGGCCTCGGTCTTCCCATCCGCGATTCCTGATCCTTTGCGGCGTCAGGGACCGTCGGACCCGGCGTTCCCTGACCAGCCTGCGGGCGCGACCCGGGGATCAGTAACTCATCGCGTGACTGATGTATTCATGCAGGCGTTCCCGGTCCTCGATGCTCAGGCGTCTGAACATCAACCCGTGGGCGAAGACATTTTGCCCGCCTTCCTTGACCGGGCGCGTCCACAGGATTTCTGCGTAGATGCGCACGCTTTGAGGAATTTTGGGCAATTTCAGGTCGAATTCCATGGTGGTGGCCACCGGTACGGAAAAGGGGCAAATCAGGGAGGCGCCTTCCTCGCTGATGTTGTTCAGGTAGGCGGACAGGGCTTCCTGGGAATTGCGGGGATAGAACTTGATCGGAAGGTCGACTTGCACGCGCGCATAGCGGCGAAAATGGAGTATGGACATGCCTGCCTCCGTGCTCCCCCGGAATCACTGTTTTATTTTAGCATGCCGGAATGGCAAAGATAAAGACTTAATCCCCCGGGCGGGGTTGGGCTGCGGGGGAAGGCGTCGCTTGCGAGCCTGGCCGCGCAGCGGCGGTCCCGGCGGCGACGGGAGGGCGGAGTTCTTCCCGCGCGGCGGCGGTGCGCGCGGGCAGGAGCTGTGCCAGGGCCCCGGCAAAGGCTTCGGCGGCGGCGGTCGTGTCCGCGGTTACCAGCTTGCCGTCCACGACGACGCGCCGGGACTGCAATTTCACGCGTTTCAGGGCGAAAAGCTTCAGGGTTTCGGGCGTGGCCAGGACCGTGGCCTCCCGCCCGGTCAAGATGCCGGCGTGGGCCAAGGCGGCGGGCGCCACGGCGATGGCCCCGATGGGCCGGTGCCGGGCGTGCAGCGTCTGGATCACTTTGGTCAGGCCGGGGTTGAACCACAAATACATCTTGGCCCCCGAACCGCCGATGATCGCCAGCAGGTCGAAGGCTTCCGCCTGGACCTGCTCCAGCGTGTGCCGGACAGGGACTTCGCCCCCGTTCATGCCCTTGGCCCGGCCGGATTGCGTGGACACGATCCAAATCCGGGCGTGCCTGCGCCGGAGGGCCTGGAGCACGGCCCGCAATTCGCTCTCCTCGAAAGCCACCGGTGAAATCACCACCAGGGCGCGCGGCCGCAGGTCCGGGGTCGGCGTGGGCAGAGGCGTAGGCGGAGCGGGAGCGGCTTGGGCCAAGACGGTCGTGCTCCCGGGAGCCGCGGCGGACACGGGAGCGGCCGCGGCCGCGCGTACCGGCGGGCCCGGCCACAGGCACAGCAGCGCCGTCACCCAGGCTATTCCTCGCATGGCAGCCTCTCTTGGACCAGACATCCCGGCGCGGCGGAAGGAGGGGAGACCGGAAATCCCGCTAAAGACGGAGCAGGCAAGAGCCCCAGGTGAAGCCTCCGCCGAAGGCCACGAGCAGGCACAGCTGGCCGGCCCGGATGCGGCCCTCCCGGCGCGCTTCGTCGAGCGCCACCGCCGTGGTGGCGGCCGAGGTGTTGCCGTACCGGGCCAAGTTCAGGTAAACGCGCTCCATCGGCAGGTGCGACAGGCGCGCGGCGGCCTCGATGATGCGCATGTTGGCCTGGTGCGGAATCAGGAGGTCGACCTGCTCGATGCTCAAGCCGGCCTTGGCCAGCACCTGGGCGTTGGCCCGGGCCATGGCGCGCCCGGCGAATTTGAAAACCTCGTTGCCTCTCATCTTGATGAAGTGCAGACGCTGGTCCACGCTTTCGTGCGTCGGAGGGAAACGGGAGCCCCCGCCGGGCATTTCCAGCAAATCGCCCTTCGAGCCGTCGGCCGCAAGATAGGTGGCGATGATCCCGGCCGGCGGATCCACGGCCTTGAGCACCGCCGCCCCGGCCGCGTCCCCGAACAGCACGGCCGTGTTGCGGTCCTGCCAGTCGGTGATGCGGGTCAGGACCTCTGAGGCCACCACCAGCACCGTGCGGTACATGCCGGTGACGATGAAATTGCGCGCCAAGGAGAGTGCGTAGATAAAACCCGTGCAGGCGGCCTCAATGTCGAAGCAGGCCGCATGCGCGGCCCCCAGTTCCCGCTGGATGAAGCAGGCGGTGGCCGGCCAGGGTACGTCGGGAGTGATGGTGGCGGTGATGATCAGATCCAACTCTTCCGCGCTGGTATTCGCCTCCGCCAGCGCCGCGCGGGCCGCCTGCGCGCCCATGCTGGAGGTGGTTTCCTCCGGCGCGGCGACGCGCCGTTCCTTGATCCCTACGCGCGATGTGATCCACTCGTCGTTGGTATCCATCATTTTTTCCAAATCGGCATTGGTCAGGACCTTGCTCGGCATGTATTTCCCCGTGCCGACGATGCCGGCGTGAATTCGCGCTTCCAAAATTTTCCGCTCCTTTCGCAGGTCCGCCGCGCCGGCCCGCAGCCGGCGCATCGGCCCCGTCAAGCCGTCTTCAGGTCCGCCAGATACTCGCGGTAGACCCGGTCGAAAAATTCGCACTGCTGCGCGTAGTCGGGGTAGGTCCACGGCCAGGGCTGGAAACGCCCGGCCCGGATCCGCAGCGTGACTTCGGCGTAAATTCCTTCCGCCAGGTACAGGCGGTGTTCATGATCCTTGGTGCTGGCCAGCACCAGTTTGCCCGGCGCCAGGTAACCCGGGTCCACGTTGACGCGGCGTCCGCCGCGCTCGCCGGGTTCCCACCGCGCCTCCAGTTCGTTGGCCGCGTGCTTCCAGCGGGCCAATTCCCCCGCGTCGCGCAGAGAAGAAAACACCAGGAACTGCCGGAACAGGTCCGGTCCCATCTCGCGCTGATAATAGGCGGTATGGAGAAAGGGCGCGGGTTCCGTGGCCGCCAGCTTAGGCCCGAACCAACGGCACAGCTCCTGTTCCACCCTGGCCAATCCTTCGGGTTGCGAGGCTAAGACTCCGGCTAAAGGTCGGACTCGGGGAGGCGTTTGGATTTTTCCCATCTGCAGGACCCGCGCGCTGGAGGACTTCCGGCACCTTGCCGTTTCGCGACGCGGTCCGGAAAATGGAGTCATTATAACAGAGGGCCCCTGGAGGTCAACGGAAAAGTCCCGCCGGTCCTACGCCCGGGCACGCGGAGACTTCCCTTGCGCTCCCGTCCGGCGCAAGCGGAGCGCCCGGAAGGATTGCGGTTCCGGGAGACTTGCCGGGGAGCCCCTACTCCAGGACCAAGCGGATGGTCAGCTGGCGGGGACTGACATCCTTGATTTCAATGCCCGCGGGCACCACCACGTCGCGGCTGGAGATCAAATACAGATTGCGTCCCGTGCCCAGGCCGGAGAGGTCCAGGGACACCCAGACTTCCTTTTGCTTGAGCATCAGGATCTGGTCGCGCCGCCCGGCCAGCGTGACCTCGGCGGAGGTGACTTTCTGGCCCACAATCTGGGTCCCGGGCGGGATATTCTGAAAGCGAATGGGGACCGTAAAAACCACCTGCATGGACTGCAGGCCCGCCACATAGGCCCAAATGATCAAGGCCGCCACCAGGGAGGCCAACTTGTACTGCCAGTTGGGCAGAATCTGCTCCTGAAAAAACCGGCGCAGGTTGCGAAACCAGTCGCGCATGCCTTAACTCCTTCTCGGCCCGTAGAGGGTCAGCATTTCCTCCAGGGTCTGGCTGTCGATGGCGGGAGTGATCTTTCCGGAGACGGCGAGGGAAATGGTCCGCTTTTCCTCGGAAACCACGATTGCCACGGCGTCCGTTTCTTCGGTGATGCCGATGCCGGCGCGGTGGCGCGTGCCGTAATTCTTGGAAACGTTGGGGTCCTGGGTCAGGGGCAGGATGCAGCCCGCGGCCGCCACCCGGCCGTCCCGGATGACCACGGCCCCGTCGTGCAGCGGTGTTTTGGTCACGAACAGGGTGACCAGCAGCTCCGCGCTCAAGTCCGCATCCAGCGGCGTACCGGTATCGATGTAGGTTTTCAGGTTCACGTCCCGCTCCAGCACGATCAGGGCGCCCATTTTGCGCCGGGAGAGGACGCGGGCCGCCTCGGTGATTTCCTTGTAGAGTCGGGCCTCTTCCTTGAAAAAGCCCATGAACATCCGGCGGCGCCCGATCTGGACCAGGATGCGGCGCAATTCCGGCTGGAAGATGATGGTAAAGGCGATGAGCCACACGGCCCACAGGCTGGTCAGCAGCCAGTTGACCGTGTAAAAATGGAATTGCGCGCCGATCAGGGCGAAGAGCAGCAGGAACATGAAGCCCTTCAGCATCTGCATGGCGCGCGTGTCCCGGATCATCAGCAGCAGACGGTAGACCAAGTAGGAGACGAGCAGGATATCCACCGCGTCCTGCCAGCGAAAGCCGTAGAAGATTTGCAGAAAATTCATGAAGTTGGTTTTCATGCCTTCCCGCCTTCGCCTGCCGGAAGCGCGCCCCGGGCCACGGCCGCGGCCACGCGGGCCACCATCCTCATCTGCGCGATGTCATGCACCCGCAGAATGTGAACCCCGGCCGCCACCGCCAGCGCCACCGCCGCGGCCGTGCCCCAGGCGCGTTCCCGCGGCGGCAGGGGCCCGAGAACGGCGGCCAGGAAGGACTTGCGCGAGGGCCCCAGACACACGGGATAGCCCAGGGCCAGCAGCCGGGGCAGATGCTTCAGGAGCAGCAGGTTATGCCGGGCGGTCTTGCCGAAGCCGAGGCCGGGGTCGAGAATGATGCGTTCGCGCGCCACGCCGGCGGCTTGAGCCCGCGCGGCCGACGCCAGCAGTTCCCGGCACACGTCCTGCACCACGTCGTGATACCGCGGGGCGCGCTGCATGCTGCGCGGCGTGCCGCGCATGTGCATGAGCACCACCGGGGCCCGCCGCCGCGCCGCCACTTCCCGCATGGCCGGGAGCCGCAGGCCGGTCACGTCGTTTAAGAGGCAGGCGCCCGCGTCCAGGGCCGCCTCCGCGACTTCCGGCTTGGAGGTGTCCACGGAGATGGGCAGGCGCAGACGGCGGATCCTTTTCAAGGCCGGCAGGAGGCGGCCGAGTTCTTCCCGGACGGAAACGGGCCGGGCTCCGGGACGCGTGGATTCCGCGCCCAAATCCAGGATGTCGGCGCCCTCGCCGGCGAGCGCGGCGGCCCGGCGGTAGGCGGCTTCCGGCGACGGCACCAGGCCGCCGTCGGAGAAAGAATCCGGCGTGAGATTGATGATTCCCATCAGGTGGGGGCGGGAGGCCAGCACCAGGCGGTGCGGGCCACAGAGGAGCAGGGGTCTGCGACGAAGCCTAGCCATAAGCCGTCTCCACAAGAGAGCCGGCCGCGTCGGACCCGGAGGCTTACTCGGCGGGAGCCTTCACGGGCGGCGTTTTCACGTTTAAGATCTGGTCAATCGCCTCGCCCTCGATGATTTCCTTCTCCAGCAGGGCGGAGGCGAGCTTGACGAGTTTGCTTTCGTTCTTCCGCAGCAGCAGGCGGACCCGTTCGTAGCTCTCCGCGATGATCTTGCGCACCTCGGCGTCGATCTCCCGGGCCGTCTCCTCGCTGTAGTTTTTCTCCTTCAGCAGGTCCTTGCCGAGGAATACCTCCCGGCTGTTCTTGCCGAAGGTCACGGTGCCCATCTCCTTGGACATGCCGTATTCGCAAACCATGCGGTGGGCGGTGTCGGTGGCGCGTTCGAGATCATTGGCCGCGCCGGTGGAAATTTCGTTGAAGATCAGTTCCTCGGCCGCGCGCCCGGCCAGGAGCACGGCGATCTCGTTCAGCAGCTCCTCGCGCATGGCCAGGAAGCGGTCTTCCAAGGGCAGCTGCAGCGTGTACCCCAGCGCCGCCCGTCCGCGCGGAATGATGGACACCTTGTGCACCGGGTTGGTCCCGGGAATGAGCCGGGCGGCGAGCGCATGCCCCGACTCGTGGTACGCGATCACCTTCTTCTCCTTCTCGGAGATCACGCGGCTTTTCCGCTCGGGGCCCGCCATCACCCGCTCGATGGCCTCTTCCATTTCGGACATGCCGACGGCCTTCTTGTTTCGGCGCGAAGCCAGCAGGGCGGCCTCGTTGACGAGGTTGGCCAGATCCGCCCCGGAAAAACCGGGGGTGCGGCGGGCCAGCACCTGCAAATCCGCGTCTTCATCCAGGGTGATGTTCTTGGTATGCACCTTCAGAATGGCCGCGCGCCCGATCAGGTCGGGGCGGTCCACCACGATCTGGCGGTCGAAGCGGCCCGGCCGCAGCAGGGCCGGGTCCAGCACGTCCGGCCGGTTGGTGGCCGCGACGATGATGACGCCGGTATTGGTTTCGAAGCCGTCCATCTCGACCAGCAGGGCGTTCAGGGTCTGCTCGCGCTCGTCGTGACCCCCGCCCAAGCCGGCGCCGCGATGACGGCCGACGGCGTCGATCTCGTCGATGAAGATGATGCAGGGAGCGTGCTTTTTCCCCTGCTCGAAAAGGTCGCGGACGCGCGAGGCGCCCACGCCCACGAACATTTCCACGAAATCCGAGCCCGAGATGCTGAAAAAGGGCACGCCGGCTTCCCCGGCCACGGCCCGGGCCAGGAGCGTCTTGCCGGTTCCGGGCGGGCCGAGCAGGAGCACGCCCTTGGGAATCTTGCCGCCCAGCCGCTGGAATTTGCCCGGGTCCTTTAAAAACTCGATGATTTCCTCTAGGTCCTGCTTGGCCTCGTCCACTCCGGCCACATCCGCGAAGGTCACGCGCGGCCGGTTGGTCGGGACCTGCAGCTTGGCCTTGCTCTTGCCGAAGGCCATCGCGCCTCCGGCCCCGCCCTGCATCTTGTTGAGGTAATACAGCCAGAATAAGATGAAGGCGATGACCGGTCCCCAGGAAAAGAAGAACGTGGCCAGCCATTGCAGGCCCGAGGTCTGCGGCATTTTGCTGGTGATCTGCACGTTCTTGCCGTGCAGAACCTGGAACAGTTCCGGGTCATCCGTGGGCGCTAAAAGCTTGAAAGGCGTGTTGTCCTTCCGGACGCCGGTGATTTCCTTGGCGGAATTTTCCTTCTGCACGATGGCGACCTTGGCGATCTGCCCGCGGTCGACGTCGGTTAGGAATTCACTGTAGGTATATTCCTTTTGGCTCATGCGGCTGGGAAGATTGATGTAATTGACCAGCATGATGACCACAATGAAGATAAACAGCCAAAAGGACAGGGTTTTCAAGGAATTATTCACGAAACCAAAGCCTCCGACACTCCTTGCCTTGATTTCCTAGGAAATCGGGCAATGCCGTGCAACGCATTACGGTAAATTATTTGTGCAAATTCCGATGGAAGCGTGCCTATCCTAGCACGAGAGCAAAAAGGTGACAACTTTTTTATTATTTTATCACCATTTCAATTATTTGTTTCATTAAAAAACGTTTTTCAAATCAATTTTATGTCTTGGAATCTGATCGCGACTTTTTGAAAATTATCTCTATTTTTAAAGCTTTTTTCGTTCCAGGACCGATTTTTACCTCTTCCGACGTCGGGCCGCGGTAGACCCAGATGATGTTTTCCCCGGAAAGCAACAACGGCCACCGAACCCTTTGTGCCGCGGGAATTCTCATTTCATTCATGATTTTTTTCAAACTCTTGCGGCCCTGCAATCCCAAAGGCCGCATGCTGTCGCCCGGCTGGCGGAAACGAATCCGCAATCCGGACATTTGAATTTTCCGGGCATCCACCACAATGGAAGTGCTTCGCCTTCTGCGCCGGCCCGGATTTTTCGGCACTGGAACTGTTTCAATTTTGACACCGAAGATCGAACCGGGGTTTACCTCTTGCTGCCGGAAAGCCGCGCGTTGAACCGGACCGTGGCCGGGTGGAATAAACCGCAACCACGCCCCGGAGCGGACGGCGGTCCAGCGTCCCGGCAAATTCCAGCGCGCTTGCCGGCGGTTCTCCAGGGCCGCGGAAAAAAGCCTCAACCAGTCATAGGATTTGGCGGGCAGGCCCAGGTGATCCCAGAGCAGGGAAAAAACCCTGCCCTGCAGGCTCTCGGGCAAGTGCCTTAAGGGCTCGGTGGACAGGCTGAAGCCGCCTTGGGGGCCGGGCCGTCCGGTGCGTGCCAGAGCCCGCCGGGCCATTTCCGCCAGCAAGTCGTCGTCTTTGGCGAGCAAGTCCGCGCTCTGGCTCAAGGCGGCCGTCGCCCGCGGGTTGAAGTTTTTCTGCAAGGAAGGAATGAGCTGGTGCCGGATACGGTTGCGGGCAAAACCGAGATCGCGGTTGGTTCGATCGCGGCGCCAGGAACCGCCCGCGGCGCGCAGATAATTCTCCAGGGCCGCGCGCGGCACGCCCAGCAACGGCCGCAGCAATTTCAGGCCGGGCGGAGCCCCGGGGTGCGGAAACGGGCGCACCGCCCGCATGGCCGACAAGCCCCTGCCGCCCGCGCCGCGCAGAAGATGCAGGAGCAGGGTCTCGGCCTGGTCATCCTGATGGTGGGCGAGCGCCACGGCGCGGGCGCGGAAAGCGGCGGCCGCGTCCAGCAGGCAGGCGTGCCTGAGCCGGCGGCCCGCCTCCTCCAGGGGCAAATGCCAGCGCCGGGCCCAAGCCGCGGCCTGGCCCCTGTAGACCGCGCACGGCACCCCCAGCCGGGCGCACACCCGGAGCACGAACCGCTGGTCCGCATCCGCCGCCGGGCCGCGTAAACCGTGATGCACGTGCACGGCCAGCATCCGCCGCCCGGCTCCCGGCGCATAGGCGGCCAGAAGGCGCAGGAGCGCGACCGAATCCGCGCCGCCGGACACGCCCACCACCACGCGGTCCGCAGGTCCCAGCCACGCCTGCCACACCTGTTTCACCGCTTGCTGCGGATCCTGCATCGCGCCGCCGCCGTGGGTTGGTTGAAATGCCCGGGCCAAAACTCTGCGGGCTTCCCGGGATGCCCCGATTATAGGAACTTTGTTTTCGAATGTCATCACAATTCCCCTCGCGCCTGCCCGGGATCCCGCCGGAGGCGTCGCGGGGAAGCCGTGTTTTTCCGCTTGAGTCGGTGCCGTCTTTTTGTGAAAATGCAGACCAGGCGGCCGGGTTGAAGAAGAGCCGACCGGCAAAGGGGGCAAGATCATGGCAAATTGCAAGGGCACCAATGTGGTTATCCTGCGCAAAATGTTCCATGACCGGCCCAAGGAGGAGGAGAAATCCTTTTTGGCCGGCTTGTCCGCCGAGGACGCCAAGCTCTATCAAACCGCAATGCCGATTACCTGGGTCCCGATCCCAACCCTGGTCAGAATCTACGAGCAGGCCCTGCCCTTTCTTTATCCCGGTGATCCTCTCACCTGGCAACGCATCGGCCGCGACCTGGCCCGGGACAACCTCACCAGCATCTACAAGTCTTCGCTGAAACTCACGGAGGTCGCTTTTGCCTTTGCCCAGGCGGGCAAGCTCTGGAGGACGTACGTGGACCAGGGCCGTGCCCAGGCCGAAAAGGAAAAAAATTCCCCGTCCGGCTACCTGCTGGTCACGGAGGCCCCCGATCTGCCGTCGAAATTCCTGGACGTGGTGGATGGTTTCATCGCAGGCGTGCTGGAGCTGGCCGGCGCTCACAACGTGAAACTCAGCCGGCACGACGGCAATCCCAAGGCCTGGAAGTGGCATGTGAAGTGGGAATGATCCCGCAGACGCGGGCAGGTAATAAAAAAGGGGAGGCGGGTGTCCGCCCCCCCGGAATATCCTTCCTGGTATCAGAAGCCGAAGCAGAACCCCACGCCGATGTCCAGGCCCGAAAAATCCAGGACCAGCGGGTCCCCCTGATAATCCTCGGCAAT
>CAZQGO010000007.1:27694-104943 GCA_964593065.1 uncultured bacterium
GCGTCGAAGGTGCTGGTCCAAACATCCGTGCCATCCGCATAAGCGCTGCCGGTCCAGTATACGTAATCCCACTGGCCTTTCACTTCGCCCGGAAAGGCGTACAGGAACCCGACGCGGGGCCCGATTTTCAAGCCCGGGATGACCTCGAAATCCAGGCCCAAGCCGGCGTCAATGCCGCCGGAGACCTTCTTCAGGCTGTTGCCGTCACCCCAATATGACGCTTCCAAGAGATCGCTCAAGTCCTGAAGGGCCGTGTTCAGCTTGGACATGGCCAGCGTGGTGTAGCCCCCCCAAATATTGAGACTCATCTGCCCCTGCTGAAACACCGCGCCCGAGGCCGGCGCGCCGGCGGTCATGCCCTCATCCTGGGCCAGGGCCGCACCCGCCGTCAGGAGGGACAAGGCACCGATTAAGACAACCGTAAAAATTTTCGACATGTGAATTCCCCCTTTTTATCGTTATGGAAGCAACTTTCCCGCCTCAGTGCCATAATAGCGATCATATCCGAAACGTCAACCTTTTTCTCCTCCGAAACACCCTCTCCATGCGGGCCCGCCCCCCCACAAGCAAATTGACGAAAAGCTCCGGCCGTGTTATCTTTGCCGCGCCGATGCGAAGCGGATCGCCTACGGTGCCTGCCGGTACGAAATGATTCCCAAGGGGGATGTCATGAAAAAATCGCGTCTTTTTGGGTTGGTGGTGGGAGTTCTGTTTCTGCCGGTAACCGGTCTGTACGCACAGGAGTCCGGAGACACTCCCGCGCTGCCCGCGCCTCCGCCCGAGGCGGCGGTCGTGCCGGAAACGCCTCCGGCCGCGGCGCCCGCGACCGCGCCCGCTCCCGCCCCCACGCCCGCCTACGGCTGGAAACCGCAAGTGGCCGGGCAGCTCAATCTCGCCCAGAATACCTTCGACAACTGGAGCCAGGGCGGGGAGGATTCCCTGGCCTGGCAGGTGACGCTGCAGGGCGATTACACGGGGGACCATGAGGACTACAACTGGGCCAATGCCGGCAAGCTGGCTTTCGGACAAGTCAAGTCCGGCGCGCAGGATTACCGGAAATCCATGGACGAAATCAGGCTGGAAAGCGTGTTCATTTACAAGCTGCACTTCCCTGTCAATCCCTACGTTGCGCTCAAGGGCGAAACCCAGTTCGCCAAGGGCTATGACTACAGCGTCGAACCGGCTCTCGTGGTATCGGATTTCCTCGATCCCGGATACTTCACCGAGAGCGCCGGCTTGGGCTACGCCCCCACGGAGAGCTTCAAGACCCGCTTCGGGTTCGCGGTCAAGGAGACGCTGACGCGGAACTACCCGGTGCCGTACGCGGATGATCCCGGCACGCCGGAAATTGAAAAAACCAAGGTTGAATACGGCCTGGAATCCGTGAGCAACTTGAATCTGAAGCTTTCGGATCTCGTCCTGTTCACCTCCGCCTTGAATCTTTTTTCCAATTTAAAGGCGGCGGACCAAATCTACGTCCGTTGGGATAATTTGCTGTCCGCCAGCGTGGCGAAATACCTGGCCTTAGGATTCAACCTGCAGCTGATTTACGACCACAGCGTGTCCACGCGTCGCCAGCTCAGCCAGGCCCTGACCCTGGGACTGACCTACACCTTCCTCGAGTAGTCCGCGAGGCTGAACGCAAAAAAGCCGGCCGTGTGCAAACGGCCGGCTTTTTTATTTCCGCTTTTGACGGCCCTGACACCGGCCGGGGGCCGGTGCCGGCGCTCCGCGGGACAGCGCTACTTTTTCCCGCCCGAGGCCTGGGAGGCCACCGAGGAAATGGCTTTTTGGACGGCCTCGGGATCCCCCAGGTAATAATGCTTGACGACCTGAAACTTGCCGTCGAATTCGTACACTAAGGGAATACCCGTGGGGATGTTCAACCCCACGATGTCCTCTTCCGAGACATGGTCCAGGTACTTGACCAGGGCCCGCAGGGAATTACCGTGCGCGGCGATGAGGATTTTTTTGCCTGACTGCAATTGCGGAAAAATGATGTCGTGCCAGTAGGGCAGGGCCCGTTCCAGCGTGTTCTTCAAGGCTTCGCAGGCGGGCCGTTCCTGGGGCGTTAAATCGGCGTAGCGGGGGTCATGGTCCGGATGGCGCGGGTCGTCCTTTTCCAGGGGCGGCGGCGGCGTGGCGTAGCTGCGCCGCCAGATCTTGACCTGCTCCTCGCCGTACTGTTCGGTCATCTCCTTCTTGTTCAAACCCTGCAGTGCGCCGTAATGCCGCTCGTTCAAGCGCCAGGTCCGGTGCACGGGAATCCACATCAGGTCCATTTCGTCCTGGACGATCCACAACGTCCGGATGGCGCGTTTCAGCACCGAGGTATAGGCCACATCGAAGGTGAAGCCCCCGGCGCGCAGCGCCTGCCCGGCGCTGTGGGCTTCCTGCAGCCCGCGTTCGGACAGGTCCACGTCCGTCCAGCCCGTGAACTTGTTCTCCAGGTTCCAGATGCTCTCCCCGTGCCGCAACATCACCAGTTTGTGCATGAGCCTGCCCTCCTATTGGTCGTAAGTCGGGTGGAATCTTAACATAAGACCGGCGGTTTCGCAACTCAAGGGATGAAATCCCGCCTCCTTTCGTCCCCGGGGATTTTTCGACATCCGGGTTCACCGCCAGGTCCCGTCCGTGGTACAATTCGTCCCTAGGCCAAGCCGGCCTTATTTTTCGCGAACAGGGAGGGAACATGAAAAAAGTGCTGGCAATTCTGAGCATGATGTTCGTTATCGTCCAGGGCTCGGTGGCAGGGGCGGCCACCCGGGACCTGGGTGAAGAACTCCTGGGCAAGGTCATGGAGGACGATTTGGCGGGTGTCAAGCAATTACTGAAAAAGGGTGCGGACGTGAACTACCAGGACTCGTTTTCAGGCAGCACGCCTTTGATGATGGCCTGCACCTACGGGTTCCAGGACATCGCCGAGGCTCTGATCGCCAAGGGCGCGGACGTCAACCTTCAGTCCAAGGACGGGACCACGGCCCTGATCGGCGCGGCCGGGCGGCATCCTGAGATCGTCAAGCTCCTGCTGGACCATGACGCGGACCTCACCCTGACCCGGAAAACCGGCACCGGTCCCCTGACGGAAAGCCTGGTCGGCGTGCTCACCGACAGGGTCACCTTCGACCTGCCTGAGCTCCTGCTGGCCAAGGGCGCCGAAGTGGACGAGGCGCCGACCTCGGGCGATGCGGAAGGCTACACCGGCTTGATCATGGCTGCCAAGAACGGGCATCTCGAGCTGGTGAAATGGCTGGTGGAGCACAAAGCGAACGTGAAGGTCAAGGCCAAGGACGGAACCACGCCCATGAGTGCGGCCAAGGAAAACGGCAATAAGAAGGTCATCGCGTTTTTGAAAAAGCACGGGGCCAAGTAAGCAGGCCTCGATGGGACGAACCGGAACATCCTCTTCCCTGCGGATCTGGGATTATTTCCTGCTGATCCTGGGCTTAGGGTTGATCTACGCCTGGCTGCAGCTGGACCAGTTTTTACTATCCCGGGTCTACGAGCGTTTTTTCGCCCTGGCCGCAGTGGCCACGTTCGTGCTGAGCGGCTTTTTCTTTCTGGTGCGCCCAGCCGATCCCTGGCGCCTGGCGCGCCACCTGAGCCTGTTGCTGGCCCTGGCCGCGCTGGTCGTCATCCTGGTCCAGCACGTGCTGATCCATTTCGACCTATGCTGGAAAGCCGCGCTGATTGGCGCCGTGGCCCTGGCCGCGCCGTACCTGCCGGCCGCGATTTACCGCGGCTGGGCCGGGTCCCACGGGCAACCGGGCCGGGGACCGGAGGCCGGCACTTCAAAGTGAATTGACAGCAGGCAGGCCGTGCGGAATTTCTTGACTCCCCCCGAGGGTCGCTTCAGAACGAACCGGCCAGGGCGTTGTAGCTCTCCGGCTCCAAGGCCACCAGGACCCGCTGCAGGCTCCGGCAGCGGGCGGGATCCTGGTCTTCGCGGTTGAATTCGTCCGCCAGCAGCTCCCGCCAGCGCAGGAATTCCTTGAGCAGGCGGCCGCGGCCGATGGTTTCCGCGGTCAGGTCGGCCAGCTCCAGGGTCCGGGCCAGACAGCGGCGTCCTTCCTCCCGGTCCTCCCGTCCCAACCAGTGTTCCGCGCGATTGAGTTCATTGGCCACCATCAGCAGGCGCTGCGGCAGCGGAAAGGACGACCACCGTTCCTGCGTCAGGCCGGGGTGCAGTTTAGCCCGCATCGTGAATGAACCTCCCCACGATTTTGACCGCAGCCTGCCGGATGTCGGGGTCAGAGATTTCCATGGAGGGATTGCCCTGCCCCGGCCGGATGTTGATCAGCGCGGTGTACTCGATGAAGTCCTCGCCGCCTTTGGCGGGATAAAGGTTTAAGCCCCATAGGTCCTCCTGGCGGGAGCCGTCCTCCAGCAGCAGGGCCTCCAGGTCGGAATGCAGGGGGGCGTCCACGGCCAGCAGGCCGCGCCGCACATCCACCACGCCCTTGGTCATGCCCTGGAAATGCGTGGTCCAGCGGGCCAGCAGTTCGGCGGCGGAAATGGGTTGGCGGATGATTTCCATGCGGTTTGTTCCTTCCTCCAGCTTCGGCGCGGCGGGCCTTATTCCAGCAGCACGGCGGGGCCCAGGGAATCCATGACCAACTGCCGCCATTGGCGGTACACCACGCGGTTCAAAAAATTTACCGGATTATAGTCGTCCGTCAGCACCGGCGCGCTCTCCCAGCCCGCAATGACGACTTCCCGGTCCGCGAGCCGCAGCCAGGCCTGGTCCCCGGCCGGGGCGGCGGGCGCGGGATCCCGTCCGGCCACGAAGAGAATGTTGGAAAAGCGGTCGTGGGGATAATTGAAATAGCAGCGGGACCAGGCAAAGGAGCTTTTCAGGGTGTGCAGGATGGCGGCCGGGGCCTGCCGTTCGGGCCCCTCCACGTAGCCCACGAAATTGATGAGCAGAATTCCGCCCGGATTCAATATGCGCTGGGTCTCCAGGAAAAACTCGCGGCTTAACAGGTGCACCGGGGAACTTTCCCCGTTGAAGGCGTTCATGACCACCGCGTCGTACCGCCGTCGCGTCGTGCGCACGGTGCGGCGGCCGTCGTCTAGGGTGATGCGGACCCGGTGCGGATCGACCCCGAAATATTTTTCCGACGCCGTCACCACGTGGCGGTCGATTTCGACCACGTCGATCCCCAGTCCGCGCTGCAGAAGCAGGTGCACCATATTTCCCCCGCCCAGCCCGATCAGGAGCACCCGCTGCGCCCGCGGGTTGAAGCGCGCCAGCAGGGTGTCCAGGTCGTTGACGTACTCGGGCAGGGCGCCGTGGGTGCGCGGATCCTCGCCGGATTGCGAGATGCCGTCGATGAGGAAAATACGGCTGGCGCCGGCCTCGATGACCTTGAGCTCGCCGTAGAAGCTCGTGCTTTTGTGCAGGATTTTAATCCCGGGCGTGGCCCAGCCGGTCTCCGGATCGCGGGGGAAAAAAAGCAGCAGGCCCAGCACCACGGCCAGCAGGGCGCCCACGGCCGCGGCCTGCTTGGGTCGGGCCGCGATGTAAAAGACGGCGGGCAGCAGGAGCAGGGCGAACCCCAGCGCCAGCAGGATGTTGCTGATGCGGAAGGTGGGAATCAGGTAGAAGCCCATGGCAATGGTGCCGATGAAACTGCCCAGAGTGGAAACGGCGTAGACCAGGCCCACGCGCGATCCCAGTTTCTCCAGGCGGTCGGTGTACAGCTTGGTGGCATAGGGTGTGACCATGCCGAGCAGGAAGAGAGCCGGCCCGAACAGCAGGGCGCTGCCCAGCAAGGCTCCCAGGCGGAGTCCCAGGCGGCTGGCCAGAGTCAGGCAGGGCGTGCGCGCGAGAGGAATCGCGAAAGTCAGCGCGGCGGCCAGGAAAATGATCCGGTACAGGGTCTCCGGCTTGCGCCGGATGTCCGCCATCTTGCCCCCGAGCCAGTAGCCGGCCGCCAGGGCCAGGAGCGTGACCGTAATCAGGGCGGACCAGACATACAGTCCGACGCCGAAATAGGGCCCCACCACGCGCGTGCCCACCACTTCCAGCATCATGACCACGTTGCCGGTGACGAAGATCGTGGCCAAAAGCATGGCTTTGGGAACCAGGACCGGGGACGGGGCCACGTCGTTCCCGCCCTGGGCCGGGATTTCCTCCCGGGCGCTCACGGTACCGCTTTCCCGGCCCGGAGGACTTCCAGGGCCAGTTCCACGTTGCCCAGGGGCGCCGATACCTGCACCCCGCTCACCCCATCGCGAATTCGCCGCAGCGCCTCCCCGGCAATGCGCACGCCTTCGGCCTGGGCCTCGGGGCCCGAGCCCTTGGCCCGCATGCGCTCCAGGATCGCCGCCGGCACGCTGGCACCGGGCACCTCGTTGTTCATGAACTCCGCGTTCTTGAAGGAAACCAGGGGCCAGATGCCGGCGATCAGCGGGGGGGCGTTGGCGGGCAGGCGCTCCCGGAAGCGCAGGAAAATGTCGGGATCGAAGACGGGTTGGGTGATCATGAACTCCGCCCCGGCTTCGATCTTCTGCCGGAGGCGGTCGAGTTCCTGTTCCAAATTGATGGCCCCGGGATTCACGCCCACGCCCTTCACGAAAGCCAGGGGTGCGGGAATGGGGTTGCCCCCCACGTCCTGGCCGCGGTTTAAACCCGAAACGATGCGCGTCAAGCCGATTGAATCCACGTCGAACACGGCCGTGGCGTCCGGGTAATCGCCGATTTTCGGGGGATCGCCGGTGATGATCAGGAGGTTGCGCAACCCGGCCGCGAAGGCGCCCAGCAGGTCCGACTGCATGCCGATGATGTTGCGGTCGCGGCAGGTGTAATGCAGCACCGTTTCTAAGCCCACCTGCTGCTCGATGAGAATGGCCAGCACCAGCGGCGACATCCGGGCCGAGGCCCGGGGCCCGTCCGGAATGTTGACGGCATCCACGCCCGCGCTTTTTAACCGGCGGCATTTCTCCAGCGTGGCCTTGGGATCGGCCGTGCGGGGGGGCGTGACTTCGACGGTGGTGATGAATGTGCGGCCGGCGAGCTTGTGTCCGAACCGGGACTTTTCTCCCAGCGGCTTTTCCGGCGCCAGGGGTTGTTTCAGTTCGCACGCCTCCACCGGCCGCTCGCCCTGGCGCGGAAACAGGGCGCGAATGGCCGCGCGCATGGCTTTGAGGTGCGCCGGCGTCGTACCGCAGCAGCCGCCCACCACGGTTGCGCCCGTCTGGATGAAGCGCTTGGCGTACTCGGCCATGTACTCGGGCGATGCCAGGTAAAAGTACCGCCCTTCCACCAGGCGCGGCATGCCGGCATTGGGCTGGCAGGACAAGGGCTTGGACGTGAGGCGCACGGCGTGTTCCAGCAGCGTCAGCATGTCCGCCGGGCCGGTGGAGCAATTAAAGCCGATCACATCCGCGTCCCATTCGCAAGCGTCCCGGATGAACGCCTCCAGTTTGGTCCCGATGGGGGTTTCCGCGTGTTCGTTGAAGGTGGCTTGGGCCACGATGGGCAGGCGGGTCAAAGCTCGGGCAGTCTCGACGGCGAGCTTGAGCTCCTGCGTGTCGGCGAAGGTCTCGAAGATCAGCAGGTCCACGCCCTCTGCCAGCAGGGCCTGCAGCTGGGCGGTGAACAGGCTCCTGGCTTCCTGCGGATCCACGGGTCCCAACGGCTTCAGATATGCGCCCACGGGTCCCAGGGCTCCGGCCACCAGTGCCTGGTCCCCGGCCGCGCTCCGCGCCAGCCGGACCGCGGAGCGGTTGATTTCCGCGACCTGCTGCTCCAGGCCGAAGGCCTTGAGTTTCCAGGCATTGGACCCGAAAGTGTTGGTTTCGAGCACATCGGCACCGGCGCGCACGTATTCGTCGTGCACGTCCTTGACCATGGCGGGCTGGGTCATGTTCAGCGCTTCGTAGCACTGGTTGATGTAGGCGCCTTTTTCGTACAGCATGGTGCCCATGGCGCCGTCAAACAGCACGACGCCCTGGGCCAGTTTTTCCAAAAAAGGATGGGGCAAGGCTTTTTATCCTCCGGCTTTTTTAGTCCCGTACTGTCGCCGTTTTTGGAAATCCTGGTCATTTTAACCTTAAGTGATTGTAAACTACAAGGCCATAAATGTCCAAGGCCCCGCTAGAATACCCCGGGGCCTTGGTGAAAGGGGCTTCTCCCCCGGGGAGTCGTCGGCTCGCGCGCGTTTCCACGGCCGCCGTTCATTCCGGGCTGGCGGAAAAGTTGGTCGGGGCGAGAGGATTTGAACCTCACGCCTTCGTCGCGGAGTCTATCCTTTGCGTTTCGAGGACCTTCGCGTAGCGAAGGACCGCAGAGCTTAGGACTCCCCAAAGGGGGATTCCCCCTCCGGCGCCCTGAACCGTGAAGGTTCAGGGCTGCCTCCCCCTCTTTGTCGGGGGATACTCCCCCGACTCCCCCTCGTGTCCTAAATGAAAACGCCGAAGGGCGCTTTCCCTCCGGCGTGGTCTTGGTTTTGGTAGCGGAGCAGGGACTCGAACCCCGGACACGTCGCTTCACTCCCCAAAGGGGGATTCCCCCTCCGGCGCCCTGAACCGTGAAGGTTCAGGGCTGCCTCCCCCTCTTTGTCGGGGGATACTCCCCCGACTCCCCCTCGTGTCCTAAATGAAAACGCCGAAGGGCGCTTTCCCTCCGGCGTGGTCTTGGTTTTGGTAGCGGAGCAGGGACTCGAACCCCGGACACTACGGGTATGAACCGTATGCTCTAACCAACTGAGCTACTCCGCCGAAAACCCGACTCCCAAACGTTTTTCCGGGCTATTTTGATTGACGATACCACAGGGCCAAATCAAAAGGCAAGCGTTTTTGAGGTTGCTCTCCGTCACGGGGCGGAGTGCAGCCACACGTCGGGCCCCATGACTGTCAGGGTCCAGTCCTGCAGGCGGGAACTCAAGGCCAATTGCCGGATTTCCGCGTACGGCATCGCCGCGGCGCGCTGCCGGTAGAGGGCCCTCAGCTTCGGATGGCCGGCGGCGACCAGCAGGGTTTCCAGGCCCGCAGCCTCGCGCCTCAGGTCCCCGATCAGGACAATCCCTCCCAGCTTCAGCACCCGGGAGATTTCATCCACAACCGCCAGGGGACGCGGCCAGGCATGCAGGCCGCCGTAGGATATCACGCCGTCCACGCTGCGGTCGGGCAAGGGCAGGCATGTCAGGTCACTGTCAGGATACTTCACGCGGGGTCCCAAGTTCCATTTGCCTGCTTGGGCTTCCGCCGCCGTCCGCTCGTCCGGGGAGTACCCGCAGCCCACCATCTCCAGTTCCGGGGCCCGGCGCAATAATTCCAACCCCGGCCAAAAACGGCCGGGGCCCGCTTCCAGAAGAAGGCCGCAGATCAGGTGCCGCTGGCGCGCCAAGGCTTGCATGCGTGGCAGACTGTGGCGAAACATCTCATTCCTCCTGGGCGGACACGCGCCGCGGGCTCGGGATCGGGGTCCCGGGAATCAAACGAAGGATTTTTCCCCGGACGCGCCTGCGGCCGGTCAAGCGGCCGTGCTTTTGGGACAATCTCGGCGGAAATCCTAAACAGTTGGGGGGTGAATATTTCGGATTAAAGGATCTTGAGTACATCCAGTCGGATATCCTGGAACATGACGCCGCACGTCAACGTGGTATCGGTGCCTTGCGGTTGGCACCAGACGACCGTGCCTCGGGAATTGAACACCTTCTCTCCGCTTTTGGCGGGAATGTAAAGAACGATGTCCAGGGCCGTCCCGGTGCGCAACGGCTCCATGGACCGCATCCTCACGCCCCCCGCCGACACATCGTAGGTCCGGGTCCAGCATAAACCGCCGCCGAGCCGCCGGTAGGCGACCGGAACTTGAATTTCATTTCGGCGAAAACGACGACGGTTGATCCACGAACCCATCTCTGCCACCTTTTAGATCCGAAAGGTTCTTCCGCAAGATGCGGCGCCAGGAATCTTTTTTCTCTATGCGCGCCCGCGGCGCAGGGCTAATGATGGACGCGGTGTAGAATATCACTGACGAAATCGGCCAATTCAAAGGGGTCGAAAGGTTTGACGACATACCCGTCGGCTTTCAGGTTGAAACCCTGTTCGATGTCGGGTTGCTTGTCCTTGGCGGTAATGAAAACCACGGGAATGTTCTTGGTTTCTTCCTGAGCCTTGAGGGTCTGGCATATTTCATAGCCGTCGAAAAGCGGCATCATGATATCCAGCAGAATGAGGTCCGGGTGTTCCTGGTATACTTTGGCCAAGGCTTCCTGCCCGTTGCCTGCCCCGACGACCTCAAAACCTTTACGGCGAAATCCTTCCTGCAATAACTCAATGATATCCGGATGGTCATCCACCACCAGGATTTTTTCTCCGGCCATGACCCGAATTCCGCCTCTCCGCCCCATTTCGGGAAAACCTTGTAACTATAACACTTTTTAGGAGACGGTGCAAGAGTATTTTCAGAGGCGTATGCGGTCCTGGCGCAGGCTTTTCATTCCGGCGCGAAGATGGGTGATGGCTTGGGAATGAATTTGACACACGCGCGACTCCGTGACGTCCAGCACGGCGGCGATTTCTTTCATACTCAATTCTTCGTAATAATAAAGGGTCAACACCAGTCTTTGCTTTTCAGGGAGTTTTTCAATCAACTCGGCCAGCAGGTCCCTCCATTCCTGGACGGACACCGCATGGAGTGCATCGGGCTGGTTCCGGGACAACACGGCATGGTAGGCGGGCAGGATGTCGGCGCGATGGTCCGGGTGATCGAGCAGCTCTTCCAGGGAAACCACCGGGGGCACAAGGGTTTCGGTCAGCAGGTCGTGGTACTCTTCCAGGCTCAAGCCAAGATGCTTGGCTAAGTCCTCCTCCGTCGGCGTACGCGTGCGTTTCCGGGCCACGGTTTCGAACGCCTTTTCCAGCTGGCGGTTTTTTTGGCGGATGGACCGCGGCACCCAGTCCAGAGCGCGCACCTCGTCCAGCACCGCTCCCCGGATGCGAAAAAAGGCGTAGGTGGAAAACTTCTTCCCGAGCCGGTGATTGTATTTTTCCAGGGCGTCGATCAGGCCCAGAATTCCCGCTCCGACGAGATCCTCGGTTGACAAGCCAACCGGGCCGGCCGCCAGTGCCATGCGATCCACAACGAAGTAGACCAGCGGGAGGTTCTTCTCCAACAGTCGCTCGCGCGCCACCATGTCCCTGGACTGCCGGTAACGTTCCCACAGGGCCCAATCGTCGTCCGCCATTTTTCCTCCTCCTTATATCCCGAGCTCCTTCATTTTGTTGAAGAGTGTTTTGTAATTGATTTTCAGCAGCCGGGCGGCCTGTGCCTTGTTCCAGCGGGTTTTGGCCAGTGCCCGCAGGATGGTTTCCCTCTCCAGGCGCCGCGAGGCTTCCTGCCGGATTCGCTTTAATGAACGCGTTTCCGCAGCCGGGTTGGGCGAATCCTGCGCCGTGAAGCCGTAGCCCGCCGCCAGCAGGTCCGCCGGCAGATGCGGGGTTTCGATGCGCCGATTGGCCAGGATGGCGGCGCGCCGGATCGCGTTCCGGAGTTCGCGCACGTTTCCAGGCCAGGCGTAGGCATGAAAAATCTCCCAAACCGCGGGGGCGAAGCCCTCCAGGTTTTTCCCGAATTCATGATTGCACTGAGCCAGGAAGTACCGCGCCAAAAGGTCCAGGTCGGCTCCCCGGTCCCGCAGGGGCGGCAGCTGGATTTCAAACTCATTCATCCGGTGATAGAGTTCCTCCCGAAAATTTCCGGTCTGAATGATTTTTTCCAGGTCGCTGTTGGTGGCCGTGATCAGCCTGGTCCGGAGCGTAATTTCCTCCCGCCCGCCCAGCCGTTGAAACCGGCGTTCCTGCAGAACCCGCAGCAGCTTGGCCTGCACGGTCAGCGGCAGATTTCCGATTTCGTCCAAAAAAAGAGTCCCGCTCTGCGCCGCTTCAAACCGGCCGGGTTTGGCGGCGTACGCATCCGTGAAGGCCCCGCGTTCGTAGCCGAAAAGTTCGGCCTCCACCAGGGCGACCGGCAAGGCGCTGCAGTCCACGGAAATGAAAGCCTGACCCGCGCGGGGGCTGAGCTGGTGAATGTACCGGGCGATCATTTCCTTGCCCGTGCCGCTTTCGCCCCGGAGCAGCACGCTCACCTCGAAAGGAGCGATCCGCTCCACCCATTCCATCGCCTTTTGCATGGCTGCATCGACCCACACCGGCTGCTCCATGGCAGGCCGTGGCGGCCCGGCATCGCCGCGTACATCCCGGCGGATGGAGTGCGCCTCCTGCAGGGAAGTCAGCAACTGGTCCGAATCGATGGGTTTCAGGAGAAAATCGCTGGCTCCCAGTTTCATGGCTGCCACGGCTTTCTCCAGCGCATGGTCCGGCGAAATGACCACCACGGGCAGGCGGCTGTGCGCCTTGCGGATGGTTTGCAGGAGTTGCATGCCTCTGCCGTTGGGAAGGGAAAGGTCCAAAAGAATGATTTGCGGGTCGAGTTCTCGGATTAAATCGAGAATTTCATCGCCGCTGGAGTGAAAATTGATTTTAAAACCCTGCGGGAGCAGCAATTTTTCCAATGAATTGCAAATATCAGGTTCATTATTTAGAATCAATATTTTTTTATCCATCATCTAAATAACTATTAGCAATTTATATGCCAACGAACATTGAATCCCTCTGGCGGTAAAATATATCTGCACGAATAAATTGATTTAAAACCAAGGGATTTACAGGACAAACGGCTTGAAGATTATTAATCTCTAATTGATTACTAAGGAGTCATGGTCAGGCTAGGGAAATTATTCCATGCCATCGGAATTCCTTTGCGGATTTATGGCAAACCATTTATCTACCAGCATTTTTCCGGAAACATGATATTGGCCTCGCTGTATCTTCGCCTTTAATTCCGCAACGCGGTGGCTGCGGAATCCCCGGGATGGAACAGGCTGAAAGGCCGCAAGCCCGGCTTGGAGCGGATTGGCTCTCCGTTGAGCTTGCGGTCGCAATGGGTCATGAAAATCAGATATTTCCGCCAAGCGGTCGGAGCTTTTTCCGCCTGACCGGATCTTTCCAGCGGCCGGCCGGGAAAACCCAAAGGCAAGGCCGGAGACGGGACCGGGGAGGGGGTGTCGCCTGCGCCACAGGCGGTAAGATATCTTTTTGGCAGGCAGCATTTCCCGGACTCCTTTCACCCGCAAAAATAGTATCGGGAAGCTGTGGTTGAGGCTTAAGCGTTTTTTAAGTTCGCTGGGGAAGGAGGCACAGGCAGTAATGGACGCCGGAGGGTCCGGGGCTTTGCACCTCGATATGTCCGCCCAACTCCTCCAGGACCACTTTGGCGTGGTAGAGCCCGGTCATTCTTTGTTCGGAGGATTTTCCAAACAGGGGAGCGAACAACTGTTCGCGTTCGGCGCGGCTCAACGGAGCTCCGCTGCAGGACACGCGCACGGCGATTCGATCCGGATCCGGAACGCGGCAGGTTGTGATGGCCAAATCGCCCCCGCTCGGCACCCGGCGCATGGCCTGCAGCAGCACCTCCAACAAGGCACGGGGCAACTGCTCCCCGTCCCCGCGCACCCAGGGCAGGTTTTCACCAAAGGCTGTTCGCAGCCGGATGCCCTGGCGCAGGCATTTCCCCCGCACATACGTGCAGACTTCCTCCAGCATCTGCACGAGATCCATGGACTGGACCGTGATCCGCGGCGGCTGGGCGACCTGCAGTAATTCGCGGATGATATGATCGATCTCGGAAATTTTTTTCAGCATCTGGTTCAGGGTCTCTTGCGTTTCACCGGGAACCGGAACTTTCCCCTGCAGCAGCTGGGCCTGGGCGTAGAGAATGGACAATGGATTCCGGATTTCATGCGCCATGGTCGTCGCCAATTGTCCGATGACCGCCAGCTTTTCGGCCTGCAACAGGCGTTGCCGCGCGTGCAGCAATTCGCTGTTTAAGCGCCGGATGCGCAGCATGACCTGAACCTTCGCCAGCAGCTCCTCCTCGTCGAAGGGCTTGACCATGTAGTCGTCCACCCCTTTTTCCAGGCTGCGGATTTTACCCTCGCGGGAATCCACCGCCGTAACCATGATGACGGGCAGGTACGGCTCGGGGCGTTGTTCGCGGATGCGGGCGCACACGGCCAGGCCCGAAATCGCGTTCAGCCGCTCATCCAAGATGACCAAATCCGGCTGGCGCTTGAGGATCAGGGTCAGGGCCTGCTCCCCGCTGGCCACGGTCTCGACCGTATGGCCGGCCGCCTGCAAAATAACCCGATATAACAGCAGAATGTCTTCGTCGTCGTCCACGCAATAAATCAAACCGTTTTCCATGCCCCGGCCTTCTTTCGCTTTTTCGCCTATGGTAGCCCGCCGGGTCCGGATAGGCAAGTTTTTCCTGGAGCCCCCAAAAGAGCACTGGCAAATCTCCCGGCCGCCGGGTACAATAACAGCATTCTGCCCCAAAAAGGAGGACGACATGCCGATCCGTTTGAAGGCCTTGGTCCTGTGCGCCGTTGTCTGGAGCCTGCCCGCCGTCCTGCGCGCGGCCGAAGCCCCCGCGCCGCTCCCGTCCGCGGTACCGTCCGCCGGGGCCGATACCGTCACGGCCGAATGGCTGGCGCAGGCCGACCGCCATTACGCCGGGCGCGCAGACTTGGCGGAAGTGCGGACGGCCCAGCAACTCCTGACGGAAGCCGTGGCCGTGAATCCCGAGAATTTCGACGCCTGGTGGCGTCTGGCCCGCTGCGATTGGTGGCTGGGAGACCACGTGCCCAAGGCGGAACGGGCCGCCTGGTTCGAAAAGGGTCAAGTCGCCGCCGAGCAGGCAATCCGCCTGCGTCCCGACCGGGTGGAAGGCCATTACTGGCAGGGCGTCAACCTGGGCCGCCTGGGCGAGGAACGCGGCATTTTCAACAGCCTCTTCATGGTGGACCCCATCGCCAAGGCCATGGAAGCCACCCTGGAGATCGATCCCCAACACGCCAAGGCCCTGTATGTCTTGAGCGCCTTGTACCGCAAAGCCCCGGGGTGGCCCCTGTCGCGCGGCGACATGCAGAAATCCCTGGCCTATGCCCGGCAAGCCGTGGAAAACGGGCCGGAGTTCGTCATCACGCACGTGGGTTTGGCGGAAACACTCATGGCCTTGAATCAAAAAGAAGAGGCGAAGCGCGAACTGGAACTCGCGCTGGAACTCCCGGGACCGGCGGATGAACAGCCGGAAACGGCCGAGGATAAGAAAACCGCCGAGGACCTGCTGTCCAAGCTCAAATAGCCCCCGCCGGCAGCCGGGCTTTTTGAACGCACGCGGGGCCCGGTGTTTCGCGGGACCGTGCCTGCATTCCAGAACCGGCCTGCGTGTTCCCGGCCCGGCCTTCCCTCCCGCGAGACAACCCACCCATCGGTCCGAGCCGACCGGGTTGACAGGATAGGATGTCTGCACTAGAATTCATTTCGTCTTGCCTGCGAAAGGAAACCGGCTTATGTTGTTGTCCTCCAATCGCCGCCGCAGCCGGCAGCATCAAAAACACCGCCTGGTAACCGCCGCGCTCGTGGCGTTCGTGCTCCTGTGCGCGGCTGCCTACTTGTACGGCGGCCAATTGCGCATCCACCTGATGATGAACCGGGGCCGGGCTTATCTCCAGCAGGGGAACCTGGACCAAGCGCTGACGGAATTCAACCGGGTGCTCCAGCTCCAGGCCAACCAGGCCCAGGCCGTCGACGGGATCGGCCTGGTCTACCTGATGCAGGGGGATCCGGTGCGGGCCGAAATCAAATACGAGCAGGCCATCAAGCTCGGCCTGCGCTTCAACCGGCGGTTCCAACACACCAAAATCGGCGAAACCTACCTGGCCCGCGGCCTGTACCCCCAGGCCGAACTGGAATTCAGGCACGCCCTGGCCCTTTCTCCCCGCGATGCGCAGGCTCATCTCGGCCATGGACTGGCCCTGCACGCGCTCGGGAGGGTCGCCGAGGCCATCGACGCCTACCGCACCAGCCTGTCTTTGGATTCCGATCTGAAACTCGCCCAAGCCCAACTGAACCGGGCCCGCCAGGAACTGGAGCGCGGCTTCCTGTACTATATCTTCGACCGCCGGCAAGTTCCTCTGGCGCGCTACGCGCTGGCGCAATATTCCGGCCGGCGCTACTACTCCCTCGCCCAATACGCGGCGCATCTCATCGGCTACGTGAGCGCCTCGCACGGCAGTGCGGGCCTGGAACGCTCCTTGGCTTCGTACCTGCCCGGCAACACCGTGACGCTGACCATCGACGCCGACTGGCAGCACGCGGCGGACCGTGCCCTGGGCTGGCGCAAAGGCTCACTGGTCGCGCTCAATCCCCAGACGGGCGAGATTCTGGCCTTGGTGAACCATCCCTCCTTCAATCCCAACCGCGTGGACGAGGACTGGAAAAAAATCACCCACAACAAGAACCTGCCGCTGCAGAACAAAGCGACCCAGGGCCTCTATCTTCCGGGTTCGATCTTCAAACTCATCACGGCTGCGGCCGCTTTGGACAGCAAGATCGATTATAACCGCATTTTCCCCGTCACCTGCACCGGGGCCGTGCGTTACGGCGAGCACACATTCTGGTGCTGGAAACGGCACGGGCAGGTGGATTCCCTGCAAGCCGCACTGGACACCTCCTGCAATATCGCCATGGCCGAACTGGGGTTCGCCCTGGGTCCGGTCCGCCTGTACGAATACTCCAACAAGTTCGGGTTCGGCAGCCCCATCCGCTTCCCCTTCAAGTCCAGCCTGATCGGCTGGTCCTATCCCGTGGCCACCTCCACCTCCCCCATGGTCGGCGACAGTCGCTACGAATTGGCCCGTTACGCCTGCGGGCTGGGCGAGGGCACGGCCATCACGCCCCTGCATGCCGCCATGCTGGCCGCCACCATCGCCAACCAGGGCCGCATGATGGCGCCGTTTTTCATCAAGGAAATTAAAAATATCCGCGGCGACGTGCTCGCCACGGGCAATCCCACCTTGCTGCGTACGCCCATCACGCCGGCCGTCGCCGAAGAGATCAAGGCCTTCATGGTGGATACGGTCCGGCACGGCATCGGCAGCCAGGCGCGCGTGGAGGGCATCACCGTCGCGGGCAAAACCGGAACCACCGGAGATTCCCGGCAGGGACTCAACGGTTGGTTCATCTGTTTCGCGCCGGCCGAGCACCCGACCGTGGCCGTTGCGATTTTCACCCTCAAGGAAGGCACCGGCATGGACGTCGCCACGCCCATTGCCCGGCTGTTCCTGCAGGATATCCTGAAATAAGCCCGATCCCGCCGCCTCCGCTCGCGCGGACCGGCCCCGTGTTCACCCCCCCAGGGGAAAAGTGCGCAACAACGTATAGCGGGCTCCCGCGGGCTGAAGGTCCGAACGCATGACGCATAGCCCGGCGGCCGGCTGGGTATACGCCGGGAGCGAGCCCAAATCCACCTGTAGCAGTCGGGGATGAAGGCGGGTTCCGGGCCGGACGCGGCCCAGGGTCAGATGAGGGAAAAAGGGGCGTGCCTCCAGAGAAAATTCGCGGCGGCCGAGTTCCGCCGCCAATGCCGTTTGGAGCTCGCCCATGGCCGGCTGGCCGCGGCTCAGTCCCAGCCAGATCACGCGGGCGGCGCCGTGGGGTGGAAAGGTACCCAGGCTTCCCAGTTGAAACGGGAAGTTTTCCACGCTCCGGCTGGCGGCCCCGCAGGCCGCATAGACCGCCTCGAACCGTTCCTCGGCCACGGGCCCGAGGAAGGCCAGGGTAAAATGCACGTTTCCGGGCGTGCACCACTTGACGCCCCGGGGTTGCAGAGCCCGCAAGCGGTCCAGCAGGCGGCTGATTTCGGCTTGGCCGCCGGCAGCCAGGGTGATGGCAATGAAAGCACGGATGTTCGGCATGTTCCGCATCCCCCGCCGGCCTGCGGCCGGCCGGGGAGCCGTCAATTGTTTTCGCCCGGCCGGTTGCCCGGGGGCGGTTCCTCCTCCGGCTCCTGCTCGGGTACGGACGACTCCGCCTCGGTTCCGGCCGGCGTTCCCGCTTCCGCGGCGGGTTCATCTTTCCGGTCCGCGGCGCGCGTTTCCTGCTCCTGCTCGTAGACGAAGTTCATCTGCAGATTCAGCACGCTTTGTTCGAGCAGGCGGCGCTCGGCTTCGTTCAAGTTGCCCTCCGTCTTGGCTTTGAGCATGCGCAGCAGGTCGATGGTTCCCCGGGCCTGGGCCACGTCACGCTCCGTATTTCCGGTTACCGGGTTGACGATCTTGCCCAGCTGCACCATGGCGGCTTCGTTGAGCGACAGGATCATCTGATTGAACAAGGCTTCGAATAATCGCTGGTCTTCCCTTTCACTCATGGGACCCCTCCGCAATCGTATGAAATTTGCCGACCCAGAATCTTATGCCCGGGCGGGGCGGCGCGTCAATTGTCTTCTGAGCAGGTCCAGGGCCGAGGCCGCCGCACGCCGCTGCACCGTCTCGCGGTCTTCCGCCCACAGGCGCAGGCTGACGCTGCGCTTCACGCCCGGCCCGCTCACGCCGAGATGCACCGTCCCGACGGGCTTGGTCCGCGTTCCTCCGCCCGGACCGGCGATGCCGGTGACGGCCAGCCCCCAGTCGGCGCCGCTGGCGCGCCGTATGCCGGCGGCCATGGCCTCCGCCGTTTCAGGACTCACCGCGCCGTGACGCCGCAACAGGCCGGCGGCGACGCCGAGCCGGGCGATCTTGGCCGCGTTGCTGTACGCCACGGCGCCCTCCAAAAAATACCGCGAACTTCCCGGAACCGATGTGACGCGGCGGCAGACCAGGCCGCCGCTGCAGGACTCGGCCACGGCCAGCGTTTGCCGGAGGGCCAGGAGGCGCCGGCCGACGGCCGCCGGAAGCGAGACCTCCGCGCGCCCCACGCAATTTTCGCCGAGCAGTCGTTTGATCCGGCGGCCGCCGCGACGCAGCCTGGCCCGGGCTTCTCCCGCCGGCAGACCCCGGACGGTCAGGATAACCAGGATTTCTCCGGGTTCATCCAGCAGAAATCCGAGCTCCGGTTGGTCCGCGCCGGAAAATTCTGGACCCAGCCGTTCCTGGAGACCTGCCTCGGGAAGCCCACAACACCGCCATTGTCCGCGATAGACCGCAGGCCCCCGGGTCGCGAACATCCGCCGCAACCGGGGGAGGAGCTGCCGGCGCAGCATGGGCAGGCACTCCCGCGGCGGACCCGGTAATGCAGCCAGAATCTTCCGGCCTCCGGCCCGAAGGAAAAAACCCGGGGCCGTGCCCCGGGTATTCGCCAGCAGTTCCGCCCCCCGGGGGATCCAGGCTTGGCGGCGGTTGCTGTCCGGAATCCGTCGGCGCATGCGCCGCAACCGTCTTTGGATCGCGCGCCAGGCGGCCGGCTTGAACCTCAGGGAACGATGCAGCGCCAGGGCCGCGGCCGCGCGCGTCACATCGTCCTGCGTGGGTCCCAACCCGCCCGTGAGGACTACGACGTCGTGCTCCTGCAGCAGGCGGCGCAAATTGCCGGCCAAGCGACGGACGTCGTCCGGCTGCACGAGCCGGATCCTGGTCTCGAGCCCGGCCGCTTCCAGTTCGCCCGCAACAGCCGGGCCGTTGCTGTCCGCCCGGCCGCTGATCAATTCATCGCCCACGGCCACCACGGCGGCGTCCGGCCGGCGACCAGTGCGCCGCGCAGTCGCCTTTTTACGCATCGCTCCCTGCTTCCCGGTCCCTTGCCCGTGCCGTCAACCGGACGTTACCGGTTGGCACGCTCGACTCTTTCCACAATGGGTTTCAGGAAGTTGAGAAAATCCATCGGAATGACGTATTTGGTCGCTGCGCCCTCGCCGAGATTCTTCAAGGCCTCCAAATACTGCAGGCTGATGGTTTTGTCGTCCACCTGCTTGGCCGCGGCGAAGATGGTCTCCAAGGCCTTGGCGTAGCCCTCGGCCTGGAGCATCTGGGCCTGCCGCTCCCCCTCGGCGGCCAGAATCTTGGATTGCCGGTCGCCTTCGGCCACGGTGATGGCAAACTGCTTCTTGCCATCCGCTTCCAGGACCAGGGCCCGCCGGGTGCGCTCCGCGGCCATCTGTTTGTTCATGGCGTCCTGCACGTCGCGGGGCGGCTCGATCTCGCGGATTTCCACGGAGGTCACCTTCACGCCCCAGCGTTCGGTCACCTCGTCGAGTTTGGCCCGCAGCCCCTGGTTGATTTCCTCGCGCTTGGCCAGAACATCGTCCAAGGGGATGTCGCCGACCACGGCCCGCAGGGTGGTCATGGCGATTCCCTGGGCCGCGCCGGAAAAGTTCCGCACCTGGACCACGGAATTCACGGGGTTGGTCACCTTCAAATAGATCAGGAAATCGATGGCGATGGGCGCATTGTCGCGGGTAATGCAGGTCTGGGAGGGAATCTCGAGGAAAATTTCCCTCAAGTCCACCCAAGTCACGCGGTCGATGATCGGAATGATGAAGACCAGGCCGGGTCCGCGCTGCCCCTGGCAGGCTCCCAGGCGGAACAGAACCAGCCGCTGATATTCCGGCACCACCTTGATGGCCATCATAGCAATGATCACGGCAAGAATCACCACGCCTACAAACGCTCCGGTCATTTCCGTCCTCCTTGGTTTTCCGGGAATGCGGCCGGCCTCCCGGCACCCGCACCCTTGATTTGAAGCCGCAAACCTTCCACGGCCACGACTTCCACCCGGTCCCCCACGGCCAGGCCCGAGACTTCGGGCGTCGCCAGCCAGTCGTCGCCCTCCACGTGCACCAGGACGCCATCGGGCGTTATGGCCTTGACCGTGCCGGTCCTGCCCACCAGGCTTTCCACGCCGGACACGGCCCGCCGCCGGCGCTGCCGGAAAATAACCCACAGCACCAAAGCCACGTAGGCCGCGGAAACCGACAGCATGCCCGCCAGCACCGGCCAGGCCACGCGGAAAGCCGGAAGCGGCGAGGGAAACATCATGAAGGAACCCAGAACCAAGGCCAGCAGACCTCCGGCGGCCAGGATCCCGTGGCTGACCACGACCCACTCCAGGCCCAGCAGCACCGCCCCCAGCGCCAGCAACAGGATGCCCGCCAGGGAAATAGGCAGGCTGTCGAAGCCCAGCAGCGCGAGGATGATGGCAATGGCGCCGACCACGCCCGGCAGAATGGCGCCGGGCGACATGAGCTCGTAGATCAGGCCATAGATGCCGAGCAGAAAGAGAATATAGCTTAAATTGGGATCGGCCAGGGCGTGCAGGAATTTTGCGGGCCAGCGCATGGGCAGGGTTTCGAGCCGCTCCCCGCGCACGTGCAGGACCCGGTCGCCCGCGGCGGTGTGCACGGTCCGGCCGTCAAGCCTGTCCAGCAGTTCGTCCAGGTTGGAGCAGACGACGTCGGCCACGCCCAGGCGCAAGGCGGCCTGCGCCTCCACCGAGGCGCTGGCGACCACGGCCTGCCGGGCCCAGGCCACGGGGCGGCCGCGCAGCCTGGCCAGGCTTTCCAGATAGGCGGCCGCGTCGTTGGTGATTTTCTCTGCGGCGCTTTTCCCCTGCAGGTCGACGGGGTGGGCGGCTCCGAGGTTGGTCCCCGGCGCCAAGGCCAGGAGGTTGGCCGCAAAGGCGATGAAGGTTCCGGCGGATGCCGCGCGGGCCCCCGCGGGCGAGACGTACACCGCCACGGGCACGCGGGCGGCGAGCAGCCTCTGGGTGATGCGGCGCATGGAAGTGTCCAGGCCTCCGGGCGTGTCCAGGGTCAGGACCACCAGCTCGGCGTTTTGTTCCTCGGCCGCCGTCAGACCGCGGTCAATGTACTGGGCGGTGACGGAATCAATGATGCCCCGGACTTCCAGGCGCACCACGGGCCCGGCAGCGCCGGCGGCCGCGAGCCACGCGGCTCCGGCCATGCCGAGGATCAGCAGACCGACACCCCAACCCCTGCGTGCCCAGGACATTTCGGCTTCTCCTTCCGACGTCCGCCGCGGCCGGGCGCCGCGGCGAGTCTATTATCATAACACGTGCGCGGCCGTATGCAAGTCCGCTCAGCGTGCGGCGGTCGCACCGGCCGGCACCAATTCGATCACGGTGATTTCCGGCGGAGCCAGGAAACGGATGGGCGGTCCCCAGGTGCCGCTCCCCCGGCTCACGTAAACCGCCGACCCGCGGTCCAGGGACTTGAATCCGCTGCCGAGTGGATAGGCCAGCCGGGTAAAAAAGCCGAAGGGAAAAATCTGCCCGCCGTGCGTGTGTCCGGACAGCTGAAGATCGAACTCTCCCAACGCGGCCGGGTCAATCCGCGGCTGGTGTTTGAGCAGCAGGCGGAATTCTCCGGGCGGCAGGGGCCCGAGCACTTCCGTCTCCGGCACGTCACGGCCCGGTTCGAAATACTTCACGGCCGGGTCGTCCACGCCCGCGATCCGCAGGACACCGGGCACCTCCCGGGCCTCGCCCCGCAACACGGTAAAGCCCATGCGCCGCGTAAACTCCAGGGCTTGCGGCAAGCCGGCGTAAAATTCATGGTTGCCGGTCACCGCGAATTTTCCAAAACGCGGCTGGATTTCCCGCAGACACTGCAGCAGGCAGCCGATATCGTCCAACTCGCCGTCCACCAAGTCCCCGGTGGAAACCAGCAGGTCCGGTTGGGCCTCCCGGACGCGGGCCGCGATGCGGTTCAAGCGGGCCGTGCGCACGATCAAGCCCAGGTGGACGTCCGAAATCTGCACCACGGTCACGGGACCCACGGCCGGCGGGATTTTGGCGCTCACCACTTTCAGCCTGCTCGTCCGGATGTTCCAGGCTTCCCAGTGACCGTAGAGGGTGACGGCCACGGCCAGGCCCAAGGCCAGCCACAGAGCCTGCCGGTCGCCCAGGCGGAATGCCGCCGGCAGGGACGCCGTGCGGTCCACGAGCGCCAGCAGTCCGCGATAACCGCCGAGGACAAGGTAAGCGGCCAAGCCGAGGAACAGAATGCCCATCCAGACGTATCCGGCATACGCCAGCACGCGGGCCAGCAATTCCCATTGCAGCCGTTCGGCCACCCGCTCGAGGATGGGCGCCAAGGCCATGAGCGTTAAAAATACCGCGAGGCCGGCCAGGCACCGCGGCCCCGGGTTCCAGGAGACCTTGATCCGCCAAAACACAAAGACATGTGCGCCGCCGTAAATGATTAAAAATACCGCCAGAAACGCCGCGAAGCCCATGATCTGGGTGACCTTGGACATACTGAAAATTGCTCCTTATTTCTTTAAATTCCAGCAAATATTGTCTTGCTGGTTGGTGTTCCGGACCCCTGGCTTTCAGGCCGGCAAGAAAACAAAACCCGCGGGAATCACACCCCGGCGCGCCCGGGGTCCGTACCGGCGCCGGATCCAGCCCGCCGCTTCTTCGGGCCGTGAAAAAAAACGCAGGCCGGACCAGCGGCCGGGAGGAATGCGCGGGGTCACCACGGCCAGGCGGATCCGCTGCGCGGCCTGCAGCACCTTGAAGGCCCGGTGTTCTCCGGGCCGGCTGTAGGCATAGCGCGCCGGCAGCGCCGGTTTTTTCAGCAGGCGCTCGAAATTTTTTTCCGCCGCACTTTTATTTCGCGGGTCCAAACGCGCGAAAACCACCACCGCCCCGCCCGGCCGGACCAGCGGCTTTTTATCCAGGGCGTAATTGAACAGGCGGGAAACCTGGTACAGGGAGCGATGCTTGGGCGCCTCGCAGCCCAGGTAGGCCACGTCAAAAGGCCGGCGCACCCGGAAGGTATACAGGCGGCGCGCCCGGCGTACCGCGGCGCGATAGGCGGCGCGCGCTTCGCCGAACCAGAACCCGGCCAGGCGTTTCTCCGTGTCGTTCACCAGGTTCAAGGACCAAACCGGTTGCGGCAGTTTACGCCGGACTCCCCAGAGATAGCGCTGAAACGGGTTCCCGCGCACTTGTCCCATGCGCACGCCGGGCCGGGATAAAAAGGACACCGCATGCGTGGCCAGAATCGTTTCTTCGCCCGCCAGCCCGATGGCGATGCCTTTGACGCCGCCGCTGAACCCGGCGTAAAGATGGGGTTCGACCAAGCCCACGGTGAACAGCAGGTCGTAATCCGCCAGCCGCCGGTGGAGGCTGCAGGGCACGCCTTGCACCGTTCCCCGGGACTCGGCCCGGCGGGGATCATGCTGGAAAACGGCGTGTCGCCGCAGGCCCCCCGATCCCAGCCAGGCGCGCAGGCACCGCCGCGGAACGCGGCGGTGCAACCCCAGAGCGATAAAAACATCCGCGCGGCGGCAATATTTCCTCAGGTTCCGCAGCAGGGGCGCCAGCACGACGTGCGGTTGAAAAGCCCGGGTATCGTCCGGCAGGATCACCGCCACCGTACGCCCGCGCCAGCGCCCCGCCTGCCGGCGGAAAAATTCCCCGCAGGCGCGGACGAAGTCCTCCCGCCTGGTGGCGGCCGCAGCCCGGTAAAAAAACGCCGTCTTTCCCGGACCCGGAACAGGTATTTTTTCATCCCCCGCAAAGACAAACGGACGCACGGGTTCAGTCCTCCGCGTTTTTCTTGATGCGCCCCGGCCTCGCGGGCTTCCAGATCAGGGACGCCGCGATGGACAAGACCAGAATAACGGCGATGACGGCCAGAGCCCAGCCGGTGGGGACGGCAACCCGTTCCGACAGCAGCATCTTGACGCCGATGAAACTCAGGATCGCGGCCAGGCCGTAGTGCAGAAGGTGAAACTTTTCCATGAAACCGGCCAGAACGAAGAACAGGGCCCGCAGGCCCAACACCGCGAAAATGTTGGAGGTATACACGATGAAAGGATCCGTGGTAATGGCCAGGATGGCCGGAATGGAGTCCAGGGCAAAGACCACGTCCGTGCTTTCAATGACCAGCAGCACCACCAGCAGGGGTGTGGCCACAACGCGCCCGTTTTGCCGCGTGCTGAACCGGTCCGCGTCGTAATCCGGGCTGACCCGCATGCAGCGCCGGAACAAGCCCAATAGCGGGTTTTTTTCAGGATGAACCTCCCGCTGCGGATTCGCGGCCAGGCGCAGCCCCGTATAGACCAGAAAGGCGCCGAACAGGTAAATGATCCAGTGAAACCGGTGGATGAGGGAAACCCCGGCCAGGATGAACAGGGCGCGCATGAGCATGGCCCCGAGAATTCCCCAAAAAAGGACCTTGTGCTGGTAGGCCGGGGGAACCTTGAAGAACCGGAAAATGAGGATGAAAACGAACAGGTTGTCGACGCTTAAGGATTCCTCAACCAGGTAGCCCGACAGGAACTGCAGGGCCTTTTCCGGCCCGTGCCAGAAATAAATACACAGATTGAACAGGACCGCCAGGCCGATCCAGATGGCGGCCCACAGCAGGGATTCGCGCAGGGACAGCGCCCGGGGCCTTCGGTGCGCCACGACCAGGTCGTAGATCAACAAACCTAAAACGACGACGCCGAATATGAGCCAGGCAGCGGCAGCGGAGATCATCTTGCGTCCTTGCGGGGGAAATGGGAACGCCGGCTAAACCGGGTGCAGAATAGCATTGTTCGCGGGGCTTGACAAGCGGACTTTGCAGCGCGGCGGCCGTCCGGCGCGGGCCGAGGCAACTTCACGACCACGGCAGGCTGTGGTCGATCCGGACCGGCGCCAAGAAGCGGTCGTAGAGGAACAACAACAAATTGGCGCCCACCAGGACCAGCAACCCCGCCAAGCCGAGGATGCCCACGGTCATTTCATCCCCGCCGCGCAAGGCCATCTTGGCCAGGGCGGCCGTGCCGTTGAGCGTGCCATGCATGATGGCCGCGGCCACCACGGATTTGGCCTTGAGGGTCACGTAGGCGATGAGGGGCGAAAACAAGAGGGTGAAATCCGTCATCATGAAAATACCTTCTAACGGCCGCTGCGGGAAAAGATATCCCTGGATGATGATGAACGCATGCCAGATCCCCCAGATGAGACCGATCACCAGGGAGGCGCGCCAGAAGCCCAGGAAACTCAGTTCCTTCAGCAAGAATCCGCGCCAGCCCAGTTCTTCCCCGAAAGCGGCCACCGCATTGACGGTGACGCCCGAAACCAGCCCCACGATCAGACCCCAGGCGAGGGGGGGGACGGGCAGATTCCGAATCTGGGCCTGCAGCCGCGCGATTCTTTCCGGGGGGAGCCACTCCTGCACGTGCGCGAACAATCCGGCCATGTCCGGTGAATACTGCACGCCTGGAAGCAGGCAACCCACGCCCAAGGCGGCGAAGGCAAGCGCCGGCGGCAGGAGCCAGGCCACGAGCCACCAGGCGTTGGGGCGGAACGAAACCAGCAAAGGCCCGCGGACGCGTTCGCGGTAAATGAACTTCTGCACCAGGACCGCCGCGAGCATGGGAATGAACGTGTAGGCCAGGAGCATCGCCATCCCCAGCGCGCCGTAACTCTTGCCTCCGGAGAGGTAGAAAATCATGGCCAGCACCCAGCTGGCGGCGAAGGTCAGAGCGACGAACAGGGAGGCTTTCTTGAGGGGGGAAGCCACGGGGACTCCTTGCCCGGCGGAGGGGGTGTTTCAATCCTCCAGCAGGATTTGGTTGACGGGCGTTTTCGCCAGGAAGCGTTCGTAGCCGAACAGCAACAGGTTGGCGCCCAGCAGCACGATCAGGCCGGCCTGCCCGAGAATGCCCACGGTCAATTCGCTGCCGCCCTTCAGGTTCAGAATGGACAGTCCGAAGGTCGCGTTGATGGTTCCGTGCATGATGGCGGCGGCGAGGACCGACCGGGACTTGAGCGTGACGTAGACCAGCAAGGGCGAATACAGCAGGCAGAAGTCCGTCATCAGAAAAACTCCCATGAGGGGATGACGCGGATAATTATGGCCCTGGAGGATGAGGGGGGCGTGCCACACGCCCCAGATCAGGCCGATGACCAGCGCCGCGCGCCAGAAGCCCAGGAACTTCAATTCCCGGAGCAGCAGGCCGCGCCAGCCCAGTTCCTCGCCGAAGCCGGCCACGGCGTTGACGGTGGCGCCGGCGAGCAGGCCCTGCCCCAGCGCCAGCCACACGGGGTTGACGGGCAAGGCGGCGATCTGGGCGCGAATCTTGGCGATCTGCTCGGGATTCAGGTTCTGCTGGAGCCTGTCCAGCATGGTCTCCATGCCCGGGGAATAGCTCACGCCCGGAAACCACAGTGCCGCCCCGAAAGCCGCGAGCGCCAGGACGGCGGGGACCAGCCAGGCGACCGCAAACCAGGTGTTGACCCGGAAGGAAATGCGCAGCGGCCTCCGCAGGGGTTCGCGCCAGATGACTTTCTGCACCAGGATGGCCATGGTCATGGGGAGAAACATATACGCCAGGGCCATGATGAAACCGGCGGTGCTTTGCAGTTTTCCCCCCGCGAAATGGAAAACGCCGGCCAGCAACCAGCAGGCCGTGAAGGTCAACAGCAGAAACAGCCCGGCTTTTTTCAGGGAAACACTGGTGTCCATCACGAAAATTCCCCCTTCCGCGATGATCCGGCGCATGACGCCTCGCCGGCGTACCCAAGGCTTGCGGCCGGGCGCGGCCGTTATTTCAAGGTCCTGCTCCCCGGCTTGTCCACGGGCACGCCCGCACGGCACAGGGGGCAGTCCGCGGGCGGATAGATCGCCGCCTCGATCTTCAACAAGGAGGTCAGCGGCGCCCCCACCTCCGGAGGCGCGGGGCTGCGGTCCACGAAGCAGCCCACGCCGATAACTTGGGCTCCGGCAGCCAGGCCCAAGGCCACGGCCTCTTTCACCGAGCCGCCGGTGGTGATCACGTCTTCCACGGCCAGCACCTTTTCCCCCGGGGCCAGGGAAAAACCGCGCCGCAGTTTCATCCGCCCTTCCTCGCGTTCGCAAAATACGGCCCGCACCTGCGTCCGGCCGGCACGAAACAGGGCTTGCGCCACCTCCTGGGCAATGACGATGCCGCCGATCGCGGGTCCCAATACCACATCCACCCGTTCCGTGGCATAGGCCGCTGCGAGGGTCTCGGCCAGCCGCCGGGCGAATTCCGGGTACTGGGTCACCAGCGCGCACTGCAGGTACTGGTCGGAGTGGTTGCCGGAACTCAAGGCGAAATGTCCGTGGTGCAGGGCGCCCGCTCTTTGAAATATTTTCACAACCGCGTCCGGCGTCATACCACGGCCTCCTCCATTTCCCGCTGGATCTGCCTGACCAGGTTCAAGGGATCCTTGGAGCAGACCACCGGCCGCCCCACCACGATGTAGTCCGCGCCGGCCGCGATGGCTTCGCCCGGAGTCAGCGTCCGCTTCTGATCCCCCTTGTCCGCCCCGCGCGGCCGGATGCCGGGGGTCAGGATGGCAAATTCCGGCCCGCAGGCCTTGCGGATGGCCGTGATTTCCCGGGGGCTTGCGACCACGCCGTCCAGACCCGCCGTCCGGGCCAGGCGGGCCAGCTTGACCACCTGGTTTTCCAGGGTCCGGCGGATACCGAGCTCTTCGCTCACCATCTTCTGGTTGAGGGAAGTCAGTACCGTAACCGCCAGCACCAGGGCCTTGGGCTGGCGCAGTTTATGCGCCACCTCGCGCGCGGCTTTGGCGGCCGCCGCCATCATCTCGCTGCCGCCGCCGGCGTGGACGTTTACCAGGGTTGCCCCCAGGCGGCAAGCCGCGCCCACGGCCGCCTCCACGGTCCGGGGGATATCGTGGAATTTGGCGTCGTAAAAAACGCCGAAGCCCCTGCGCCGCACGAGGGGTACGGCCTCCGGCCCCGCGGCGGTCAGCAGCTGCGCGCCGATTTTATACGTCGTCACCTGGCCCTGCAGGCGGTCCATCAGGCGCCGGGCCTGTTCCAGGTCGTCCACATCCAGGGCGACGAGTAAACGGTCTTTGATTCTCAGCACGAGTTTAGAGTTCCTCCTTGCCCTGAGGGGGATCCACGGTCATCAGCCAGGATTCCTCGTAGCGTTCCCCGGCCTTCGCACCCCGGGCCTTCAGCACCACCAGGTCCGTTCCCTGCGTCCAGGGCCGGGGCAGGCCCAGTTCCAGCCGGCCGGTCTCGGTTCGATAGTCCACGCGCAGGGGAGTGGCTCCCCGCGCAGCAGTCAAACTCTCCGGCAGAATGCGCGCGCGCGCCTCCGGCGCCAGGGTGACCTGGATTTTCTCCAGGGGCCCGGTCACGCGCGCCCCGGGCCGCGGCGAGTAGTCTTCGCACGCCAGCGGCTTGACCCGCAGCAGTTCGCGGAACGTCTCGTCGCGGGTGCCGTGCAGAATCATGTCGCGTTTCCAGCGTTCGCGCGGTGTATCCGGCGTATTGGTTCCTGGATTTACGGTGAACAGCAGGCGATACCCGGCCGCCCGCGCTTCGTCCGCAATCTCCGTGTCCCACAAACCATAGGGATAGGCCAAGGCCGCCACCTCGCCGCCGGTCCAGGCCCGCAAGGTGTCCCGGGAGCCCGCCAATTCCCGGCGCAATCTTGCCTTGCGCTTCTCCGCGCTCTCCCCACGCGCGCGCCGGGTCAATTTCGGATGCGTGGCCGAATGAGACCCGATTTCAAATCCTTCCTGTTGCAGGGTCCGCAGCTGTTCCCGCGTGAGTCCCTTGCGGGCCCCGATGAAGCGCGGATACACGAACAGAGTCGCCGGATACCCGTAGGCCCGCAGCAGCGGGCGGGCGATCTCCCAGAAATCCCGGTAGCCGTCGTCCACGGTGATCAGCACGGGTTTCGCGGGCAGCGCCCGCCCGCCGTCGAGTCCCGCCAGCAGCTGCGAAGCGGTCACGGGCGTGAAGCCTTCCTGCTGAATGATCGCCAGCTGCCGCTGAAATTCCTCCTCGGTCACGAAGTAAGGATCGCTGGCGGCAAACTGCCCGAAACGATGGTAGCACAGGACCGGGATGTCCACGGCCTGCTTGCCCGGCATGGATCCTCCTTCCGCCTGGGCGGGGACGGGTCCGGTGGAGCAGGCCAGAAGCAGGACGGCTCCGGCCAGGATCGTCTGGCACCGCCTCATGGGACCGATTCTCCGGAACGGCCGCGCTCCGAAACCCCCGGGCCCAGACGCCGGATTCCCTGCCGCAAAAACCACCCGAGCACCCCCCCCACCCCGTAGCCCGCCAGCACGTCCAGGGGATAGTGCCCTCCGGAATACACGGAGCCGAAGCCGACCGCCAGCATGAAAAGAACCGCGGGCCAACGCAGCCTCGGATCCAGGCTGGCCGCCACGATCCCCAGGGCCACGGCGCTGGCCGCGTGGGTGGAGGGAAAGGACAAGGACACGGCCGAGAGATTCTGGAGATTCGCGGAAAGGTGAACCTCGGGCAGCGCCAGGAAGGGGCGCGGGCGGTCAAAAAACGGCTTCAGCCAGTAGTTATGCAGGAGATTGGAGAGCACCACGGCCGCCGCCCCCCAGACGGCGAGTGCCGCGGTCGACTTCCAGCCGTTGGACCACGCGTACAGCAGCAGGGCCAGCGCGAGCAGGGCCAGGATCAGATAATCGTTGGCCAGGAAGAACGTCACGTCCGCGGCGGGGCGGAAGTACAGGACGGAATTCACGTACCGGAAGGCGGCGACATCCGCGTGCACGACGGTCCCGAGCAGGGCGGCGGCGGTCATCAGCGGCCCGCCCCGATCAAGGCCCGCAGCGACCCGAACCGGCCGGCCGCCGCATAACGGCGCAGCCCTTCGGCCACTTGGGAGCCGGCGGCGGGTTGGCGGAAGGTTCCGGTTCCGATCTGAACCGCGCTGGCTCCGGCCAGGAGGAATTCCACGGCGTCCTCGGGCGTTTCGATGCCCCCGCATCCCACCACGGGAATTTTAACCGCGCCCGCGGCCTTGTACACCATTGCCAAGGCGACGGGTTTAATGGCCGGGCCGGATAACCCCCCCGTGCCATAGGCCAAGGCCGGACGGCGCCGGAAAATGTCCAGCCTCATCCCCAGCAGGGTGTTGATGAGGGTCAAGGCGTCGGCGCCGCCCTGCTCGGCTGCCTGCGCCAGCGGGAGGATGTCGGTGACATTGGGTGAGAGCTTGACCCACAACGGCCAGGTCGTTTCCCGCCGGACGGCTCGGACCAAGCGTTCCAGCGTTTTCGGATCCCGTCCGAATTCCATGCCGCCGGCCTGCACATTGGGACAGGACACATTCAGTTCGATGCCGGCCAGGCCGCGCTCGGGCTGCAAACGCTCCACCACGCGCAGGTATTCCGTCTGCGTGGAACCGGCGACATTGGCCAAAACCGCGCACGGCATCCGGCGCAGGGCCGGGAGCTTTTCCCGGCAAAAGGCCTCCACCCCCACGTTGGCCAGGCCGATGGCGTTGAGCATGCCGGCGGCGCATTCCACCACCCGCGGCATGGGATTGCCGGCTCTGGGCCGCAGCGTGATGCTCTTGGCGATGATTCCGCCGACGGCCTTAAAATCCAGCCAGCCGCGCAGCTCCTCGCCGTAGCCGCAGGTGCCGGACGCCAGCAGCACGGGATTGCGCAGCCGGAGGCCGCCGACCGTGACGGCCAGGGAAGGTTGTCGGCGCTTATTCTTCTTCATGCCACTCCACATCCTCGGCCGGAAAAACCGGCCCGTCTACGCAGACCCGCCGGTATTCGCCCTTCACCCGCACCACGCAACCGTTGCATACGCCCAGACCGCAGGCCAGGGTTTCTTCCAACGAAACCTCGGCGGGCAGGCCGTACCGCCGCGCCAGCCGGGCCACGGCCGCCAGCAGGCCGCGCGGACCGCAGGCCGCGATCCGCACCGGCCGGCCGCGCCCGCGCAGGCGTTCCGACAACAGGTCCGCGGCCGTTCCGCGCATTCCGGTGCCGCCGTCCTCGGTGGCGCAGGCCACGCGCGCGCCCGCCCGCCGCAGTTCGTTCCGCAGGAGCAGGTCTTCGGTGCAGCGTCCCCCCACCAGGGCTTCCACCGCGCAGCCGCGGGCGCGCAGGCGCTCGGCTAAAAAGAGCAGCGGCGCCACGCCGTAGCCTCCCCCCACCAGCAGACGGGGTTCCCGGCCGGCCAGCGAATAACCCCGGCCCAAAGGGCCGAGAAGATCCAACGTCTCGCCCACGCGCCGGGCGGCCAGCCAGCGCGAGCCGGGCCCGACCGCCTTCACCAGCACTTCCACCTGGGTCGCGGTCGCGCGGCAGATGGAAAAGGGCCGGCGCCAAAACGGCGCCGGGCCGCCGCCGGTGCGAATTTCAAGAAATTGCCCGGGCCGGGCGCCCCGGGCGACGGCGGGCGCGGACAGCGTCAGGTGCGCGAAGTCTCCGAAACGGCGGATTCGATGCAGACGTGCCACCGGGTTGCTCCTTTTATACGCCGCCGGCCGGAAGACCGCCGGACCGGCGCACCGCAAATGCAGGATCGGCGTGGATGACCCGGCCCGCCACCAAGGTGGCCAGAACCCGGCCCTTCACCCGCCGGCCGTCGAACGGCGTGTTGTTGGACTGGCTGACAAACTCCGCCGCCCGGATTTCGCGCTCGCCCTCGGCGTCGAAAATCACCACGTCCGCGTCCGCGCCCGCCGCCAGGGTCCCTTTGGGAACCTTCAGAATCCGCGCCGGGTTGCTGGTCAGGCGCCGGAGCGTTTCCAGCAGGGACAGCCGGCCCGTGGCCGTCACGGCCGTCAAGACCAGGGACAGGGAGGTTTCCAGCCCGCTGATGCCCGGTGCGGCCAGAACGAACTCCATGTCTTTCTCCCGGCGGGAATGCGGGGCGTGGTCCGTGGCGACGGCGTCCAGGGTCCCGTCGGCGAGTCCCGCCAGGAGGGCTTCCCGGTCGGAGGCCTCCGCGATCGGCGGGTTGACGCGCACGTTGCTGTTGTAATCCGCCAGGCATTCGTCCGTCAAGACCAGATAGTGCGGCGCCGTCTCGGCCGTCACCCGGACGCCCCGCTGCTTGGCTTCGCGGATGATGCGCACCGCGCCCGCGGTGGAGACGTGCGGAATGTGGATGCGGCTGCCCGTTTCCTCGGCCAGGATGACGTCGCGGCTGATCATGACTTCCAGCGCGGAACGCGGCACCCCGCTCAATCCCAGTTTGGCGGCCGTGAACCCCCCGTGGGCCACGCCCTTGCCGGACAGGGAGCGTTCCTCCGCGTGATTGATCACCAGCAGGTCGAGCATGCCCGCGTACTGCAGGGCGCTGCGCATCAGCATGGGCGAGGACACCGGGTTGCCGTCGTCGGAGACGGCCTTGACGCCGGCCGCCTGCAGCTCCCCCATCTCGGCCAGTTCCTCACCCCGCCGCCCCTTGGTGATGCACGCCACCGGATACACGTTGACCACGCCCTGCTGCCGGGCCTTGGAAAAGATGAGGTCCACCATGGCCAGGTTGTCCACCGGCGGATCCGTGTTGGGCATGCAGGCCAGCGACGTGATGCCCCCGGCGGCGGCCGCCCGCGTGCCGGAAGCGATGGTTTCCTTGTACTCCTCCCCCGGTTCGCGCAGGTGCACGTGCAGGTCCACCAGGCCCGGCGCCACGGCCAGGCCCTGCGCCTCGAAGATTTCATCCCCGGGTTCGGGCCGTTTTGCCCCCGGAGGGGTGATGGCCTGAACGCGGCCTGCGTCCAGCCACAAATCCCCGACCGCGTCATGACCGCTGGCCGGATCCAGGATCCGCCCGTTTTTAATCAAGGTTCTCATCCGCGCCTTCACCTCCGGAAAGAAGGTACAACACCGCCATGCGCACCGCCACGCCGTTGGTCACCTGGTCTAAGATCACGGAGTTGGGTCCGTCCGCCACCCGGGGCGAGATCTCGATGCCCCGGTTCATGGGGCCGGGATGCATAATGAGGACGTCCGGCTTGGCCAGGCCCAGGCGGCGGGCATTGATCCCGTAGAGGTTGGCGTATTCCCGGCTGCTGGGGAAATACTTGCCGTCCTGACGCTCCAGCTGGATGCGCAGGATATTGATGACGTCGGCGCCCGTGATGGCCTCCTCCAGGCGGTGATGGACTTCCACGCCCAGGCGTTCGAAGCAGCGCGGCACCAGCGTCGCCGGGCCGACCACCCGCACCGTGGCGCCCAGCTTCCGCAGGCCGTGCACGTTGGAACGCGCCACGCGGGAATGCAGAATATCGCCCACCAGGGTCACGACCAGACCTGAAAAATCGTGCTTGCACTCCCGGATGGTGTACAGGTCCAGGAGGCCCTGGGTGGGATGTTCATGCGTCCCGTCGCCGGCGTTGACCACGCTGGCGTGGATGTGTTCCGCCACGAAGTTCACGGCGCCGGAACAGGCGTGGCGCATGATGATGGTGTGGACATTCATGGCCTCGATGTTGCGCACGGTGTCCAGGAGACATTCGCCCTTTTGCAGGGACGAGGAGGAGGCGGTAAAATTCACCACGTCCGCGCTCAGGCGCTTGGCCGCCAGTTCAAAGGAGGTGCGGGTGCGGGTGGAGGGTTCGAAGAAAAGGTTGACCACGGTCTTGCCGCGCAGGGCGGGAACCTTTTTGATCGGCCGCTGGCCGACCTCCTTGAAGGACCGGGCCGTGTCCAGGATCAGCTGGATCTCCTCCCCCGACAGGCCTTCGAGCCCCAGCAGGTCTTTACGCTGTAAAGGCACCTCTCATCCCTCCTTCGCTTCCTCACCGGGTTCCCGTTCGTAGATGAAGACGCCTTCCTCGCCGTCCTGCTCCCGCAGGTGGACGGCCACGTTTTCCCGCTGGGAAGTCGGCACGTTCTTGCCGACGTAGTCCGCGTGGATCGGCAGCTCCCGGTGGCCCCGGTCCACCAGGACGGCCAGCTGCACCGAGCGGGGACGGCCGTAGTCGTTCAGTTCATCCATGGCGGCCCGGATGCTGCGACCGGTGTAGAGGACGTCGTCCACCAGCACCACGTGCTTGCCCTCCAGGTCGAAGGGCAGGTGGCTGGGACGGTTGCTGGCCGCGGCCTGCGTGCTGCGCGCCAAATCATCCCGGTGAAAGGTGATGTCCAGGGCGCCCACCGGCGGCGGGGCGCCCTCGATCCGGCCGATGTGCTCGGCGATGCGGTGCGAAAGCACGTCCCCGCGCTGCAGGATGCCGATCAGCACCAGTTGGCCGGTGCCATGGTTGCGCTCGAGGATCTCGTGGGCGATGCGCGTCAAGGCCCGGCGGATCCCCTCGGCGTCCAGAATCTGGGCTTTTTTGGGTTTAGGCATGCGGCCCTCCCGCGTGCGTGGCGTCTGGAATAAAAAAGCCTCCCGCTGCCGAAGCAGCCCGGGAGGCGGAGGATGGACTGGGGAGGATGGAGCCAGCAAACATGGGGCCAAACCCTTCCTAGCTTCGCGGAGCTAGATTAAAGGATAGGATCAGTTTTCGACAATACACCGGGAGCCTCGGTCTGTCAAGCTTTATCCGCCGCGCGCCGCCGGTGCTGCGTAGGGCCAAGAAGAAAAACCGGGGAAACCAAACGGCCCCCCGGTTTTCCATATCGTTTCACCTTACGGGTGATTTTCCGCTTACTTTTTCTTCGTAGCTTTTTTCTTCGCCGCCTTCTTCGCCTTCTTCACTGCCATTGGTTCACCTCCTCTCCTGCGATCTATATACTTTTTATACCACAGATCATTGAGGAGGAAAATATTTTTTTGCGTTGAAAAATATTTTTCTTGCCCGCGGCGTCTATTCCACCGTCACCTTGGTCATGACGTCCCCGACGCGGATCTTCCGGACCACATCCATGCCCTCCGTGACCTGCCCGAAGACCGTGTATTGCCCGTTCAAACCCGGCTGCGGTTCGAGGCAGATGTAAAACTGGCTGCCCGCCGAATCCGGATCCGCGGAGCGGGCCATGGCCACGGTTCCGGCCAGATGGGGCCGGGAATTGAATTCCGCCTTCACGGTGTAGCCGGGACCGCCCGTGCCGTCGCCCTTCGGGTCGCCGCCCTGGATCACGAATCCCGGCACCACACGGTGAAAGGTCAGGCCGTCGTAAAATCCCTTGCGGGCCAGCTGGATGAAATTGTCCACCGTCTTCGGGGCCTCCGCGGGAAAAAACTTGAACCGGATCGTCCCCTTGCTGGTTTCGATGACGGCCTGGCTCGGCTGGTCTGGAACGGTCATGTTGCCTCCTTCTTTCTGGGTATTTTGCGTCGTGGCGGGAGTATCCGGCGGAAGTTCCACGCCGGCGCAGCCCGCCAGCAGCAGGATCAACCCCCACGCCTGGATCCGTGCCCATCTGTGCATCATCTTGTTCCTCCTGAAATGGATTTTCCCCGCGGGGGTTTCTCCTGAAGCCTAGCGCCGGACGCCGGCTGCCGCCGGCGCCAGTACGCTTTTCAAGGCGTTTAAGAGACCGCCGGCCAGGAGAATCTGCAGCTGCCGGGAGGTCAGCGGGCACAGCATTTCCCACTCCTCCCCCGTGCTAAGATTCCGCACCAGGACCGGCTGTCCGGCGGACAAACGCCGCTTGACCTCCGGTAAGGCCAGTTCCTGCCCGGGCAGGATCTGTTCGTAATTGGCCGGATACTTGAAACTCAAGGGGACGATCCCGAAATTGATCAGGTTGGCCTGGTGGATGCGGGCGAAGGATTTGGCCAGCACGGCGCGAACCCCCAGGGTGCGGGGCGCCAAGGCCGCGTGCTCCCGGGAGGACCCCTGGCCGTAGTTTTCGCCGCCCACGATATAACCGCCATGGAACTGCTGCGCGCGGGCCGCGAATTGGGAATCGATTCCGCTGAAGGCGTACTGGGCCAGCGCGGGGATGTTCGAGCGCAGGGGCAGAATCTTGGCGCCGGCGGGCATGATGTCGTCCGTCGTGACGTTGTCCCCCAGTTTCAGCAGGACCCGGCCCGTGTCCGATTCAGGCCACGGCGGCATGGCCGGCAGAGGCGCGATGTTCGGCCCCCGCACGATCCGGACCCGCCGGCCGTCCCGGGGCGGCCGGACCAGCAGGCTGTCGTCCAAGTCCGCGCGCTGCGGCACGGCGAACCTGCGGGCAAGCCGCAGGCGCCGGGGATCCACCATTTCGCCGGCCAAAGCCGCGGCGGCGGCGGTTTGCGGCGAGACCAGGTAGACTTTGGCGTTGGCCGTCCCGGAGCGGCCGCGGAAATTGCGGTTGAAGGTCCGCAGGCTGACCGCGTCCGAGGCCGGGGATTGACCCATGCCGATGCAGGCTCCGCAGGCCGGTTCCATGACGCGGGCGCCCGCCTGGATCAGCGCCGCCAAGGCCCCGTTTTTCGCCAGCATGCCCAGCACCTGCTGGGAGCCGGGGGATAGGACCAGCGATACCTCGGGGTGCACGCGCTTGCCGGCCAACAGGCGCGCCACGGTCACCAAGTCGGCCAGGGAAGAATTGGTGCAGGAGCCGATGACCACCTGCTGGACTTTCACTCCGCGCAGATCCTTCACCGGCACCACCGCGTCCGGTGAATCCGGTTTGGCGGCCAAAGGCTCGAGGCTTTCCAGGTCCAGTTCGATCCGTCCGCCGCTGAATTCCGCTTCCGCGTCCGCGGACAGGGGCGAATAATCCTTCTCCCGGCCCTGGTACTTCAAGAAGGCGCGCGTGATCTCGTCTGCGGGAAACAGGCTGGAAGTGGCGCCGGTCTCGGCGCCCATGTTCGTGACGGTGGCCCGCTCGGGCACGCTTAAAGAGGCCAGGCCGGGCCCGCTGTATTCCAGGATTTTGCCCACTCCGCCCTTGACGCTCAAGCGCTGCAGGACTCGCAGAATCAGGTCCTTGGCCGACACCTGGGGCGACAACCTGCCCTTCAGCCTGATGTTCACCACCGCCGGACAGACCAGGTAAAAGGGCGCGCCGCCCATGGCCGCCGCCACATCGAGTCCCCCGGCGCCGATGCCGAGTTGGCCCAGGCCGCCCGCGGTCGGCGTGTGGGAATCCGAGCCCAGCAAAGTGGTGCCGGGACGGCCGAAGCGCTCCAGGTGCACCTGATGGCAGATGCCGTTGCCGGGCCGGGAGAAGATCGCGCCATAGCGGGCGGCCATGCTTTGCAGGAAGGCGTGGTCGTCGGCATTCTCGAAGCCGGTCTGCAGGGTGTTGTGGTCCACGTAGGAAACCGAAAGCCCGGTCCGAACGCGGTCCAGGCCCAGGGCCTCGAACTGCAGCCAGGCCATGGTGCCGGTCGCATCCTGGGTCAGCGTTTGCTCGATGCGCAGGGCCAGCGGCCGTCCCGGCGAGACTTCCCCGTCCACCCGGTGGGCGGACAATATTTTTTCCGCGGCCGTTTGCGGAACGCGCGCAGTTTTCAAACGATAGCGCCGCGCCGATTTCGGGCCGCGGACCGCATGGAGTTTTTTCCGACCCGGCACGGTTTATTCCCCCTTCTTCCCGTATTTGCCGCGCTCTTTTTTAAACAAGTCGTCCCCTTTTTGATCCAGGGCCACCACGGCCGGGAAATTTTCCACCCGCAGGCAGTGTATCGCCTCCGGCCCCAGTTCCTCGTAGGCCACCACCGTCGCGCCCTTGACCTTGGACCCGTAAAAAGCGCCCGCTCCGCCGGCCGCGGCCAGATAGATGACCCCGAACCGCATCAATTCGGACACGGCGCCCGCGCTTAAAGGGCCTTTGCCCATGACCGCGTTCACGCCGGCTTGGATCAACGACGGCAAATACGTTTCCATGCGCTGGCTGGTGGTGGGTCCGACCGCCCCCACCACCTGGTCGGGAGCCGGCGGCGTGGGGCCGGCGAAATATACCAGCTGCCCGCGCAGGTCCACGGGCGGAGTTTTGCCTTCGAACAGAAGTTCATTGATGCGTCCCAGGGCCGCGTCCCGGGCGGTAAACAGCGAACCCGTGAGGTTCACCCACTGCCCGGTCACCAGCTCGCTCAGCACGTTTTTTTCCAGGGGGATCTTCAGCCACAGGGCGTTCATAGCACGATCTCCTTGAGGCGGTGGCTGTGGCATTCCAGGTTGACGGCCACGGGCAGGGAGGCAATGTGACAGGGCGCCGCCTCGATGGCCACGGACAGGGCCGTGGTGGTTCCGCCCCAGCCTTGCGGGCCGAGGCCGGATTCATTGAGGTGGTTCAAGATGACGTTCTCCAGGTACGCCAGCTCGGGGTCGGATGAGGATTCCCCGATTTTGCGCAACAAGGCCCGTTTCGCCAGCAGCGGCGCGGTTTCGAAATTTCCGCCCAGCCCCACTCCCACGAGGAGCGGCGGGCAGGCGGCGGCGCCGCGGGCGCTCACGGTCTGCACCACGAATTCGCTGATGCCGTGGCGGGCCGCGGCGGGGGGCAGCATCGTCATGGCACTGGCATTCTCGCACCCGCCGCCTTTGGCCAGCACGGTCAATTTCAAGACCTTGCCGGGGACGATTTCGTAATGGATGACGGCCGGGGTATTGTCGCCGGTGTTGCCCCGCTGCACCGGATGCACGGCCACGGAATTCCGCAGGCGCCCCTGCGCGGTCGCCCCGCGCACGCCGGCTTGGATGGCCTCGGCCAGCGAGCCTTCCGTGACCGCCACCTCCTGCCCGATCTGGACGAAGATCACCGCCAGCCCCGTGTCCTGGCAGAGGGGGTGGACTCCGGCCGACGCCATGCGCGCGTTCTCCAACAGGAGTTCGAGCGCCTGGCGCCCGAGGGGTGAAGCTTCCCGGGTCAGGGCGGCCTCCAGGGCGGCTTTCATCTCTGGCAACATAACGTAATTGATTCCCTGCAAGGCGCCGCTGACGGCGGCGGCAACGTCCGCGGCTTTGATTTCACGCATCGCCTTCACCTCCTGCCCCCGCCCCGGGGCGCCGGTGGGTCACTCGTTCGCCAGATAACCGTCGATTTGTGCGCAGAGGGTCCTCACCGTCCGGGCTGAGCGGGCGAGTCCCTCCTGGTCCTCGGGCGCCAAGGGGATCTCCTGGACACGCTCCACGCCTTCCCGGCCCAGAACCACGGGGACGCCCAGGACCTGGGAACGAAACCCGTATTCCCCTTCCAGCCACACCGCGCACGGCAGCACGGCCTTTTCGTCCCGCAGGATCGCCGCCACCATGCGGGCCGTGGCCGCGGAGGGCGCGTAAAAAGCGCTCCCGGTTTGCAGCCAGCGCACAATCTCGGCGCCGCCCTGGCGCGTACGCTGGATGATCGTTTCCAGCTTCTCCGGGGGCAGCGCTTCGGCGGCCGGGCGGCCGCGGACGCGGGCGTGGGACAGGCAGGGGACCATGTCGTCGCCATGGCCGCCCAAAACCACGGCCTCAATCTGCGCGGGAGACGCGTCCAGGGCCTCGGCGATAAAACTGCGGAAACGGGCCGTATCCAGGAGGCCCGCCATGCCCAGCACGCGCTTCCGCGGAAAACGCGAAACCTTCAAGGCCGTGTACACCATCGCATCCAGGGGATTGGTCACCACGATGAGGACGGCGAAGGGCGAAGCCTGAGCCACCTCGCCGACGACGGAGCTGACGATCTTGAAATTGGTTTTCAGCAGGTCGTCCCGGCTCATGCCGGGCTTGCGGGCCGCGCCGGAGGTCACCACCACCAAGTCCGAGTCGGCCGTATCGGAATAACGGTCCGTTCCCGTCACCCGGCAGCGGTAGCCGAGGATCGGCGCCGCCTGGTTCAAATCCAGTGCCTTCCCCTTGGCCAGGCCTTCCACCACGTCGACCAGCACCACGTTCCCGAGCTCCTGCTCGAGCAGGCGCTGGGCCAGCGTGGCGCCCACGTTCCCGGCCCCGACCACGGTGATTTTCGGAAAAGCCATTTTCCGCCTCCTGGGAAAGCGCGCCGTGCGCGGACTTCGCCCCCAGCGCCTGGGGGCCGGAGGAGCAGCCGGGCGTTATCATAACACAAACCCCCGGAAAAGCGTAGGGGCGAACGTTTCGTTCGCCCCAGGCGCGGCTCCGACGGGAACCGGGTGAAATGAGCCGGAAGGAGTCAGCCGAGATGCCTGATGATGGCCTCGGCGAACTCGCTGCACTTGACTTCCCGGCTGCCGGGCAGCTGGCGCGCCAGGTCGTAGGTGACGGTCTTGTCCAGGAGTGTTTGTTCCAGGGCCCGGGTGACGGCCTGGGCGGCCTCCGCCCATCCCAGATGCTCCAGGAGCATGACACCCGACAGGATCAAGGAGCTCGGATTGACTTTGTCCAGGCCGGCGTATTTGGGGGCCGTCCCGTGCGTGGCCTCGAACAAGGCCACCCCTTCGCCGAGGTTGGCGCCGGGGGCCATGCCCAGTCCGCCCACCTGCGCGGCGCAGGCGTCGGACAGGTAGTCGCCGTTCAAGTTGGGCGTGGCGATCACGGAGTATTCATCCGGGCGCAGCAGCACCTGCTGGAACATGGCGTCGGCGATCCGGTCTTTGATGAGCACCCGTCCGGGAGGAATCCGGCCCCCGTGCTTTTCCGCCATTTCCTTTTCCGTTACGGTGAGGTCGGCGAACTCCCGGGCCGCGACTTCATACCCCCAGTCGCGGAAGGCTCCTTCCGTGAACTTCATGATGTTGCCCTTATGCACCAGCGTGACCGAGGGCCGGCGATGGTCCAGCGCATAACGGATGGCCGCCGCCACCAAGCGCGCGCTGTTCCTCCGGGTCATGGGTTTCAGCCCGAGGCCGGCCTCCGGTTCCACGGGCGCGCCGAGTTCGCGGGTCACGAAAGCCGCCAGTTTCCGGGCGGATTCGCTCCCGGACTGCCATTCCAAGCCGGCGTAGACGTCTTCCGTGTTCTCCCGGAAAATGACCACGTCCAATTTTTCCGGGTGCACGACGGGAGAAGGCGTGCCCCGGTAATAGCGCACGGGCCGCACGCAGGCAAACAGATCCATCTCCTGCCGCAGGCTGACATTGAGGGAACGGAATCCCCCGCCCACCGGCGTGGTCAGGGGGCCCTTGATGGCCACACGGTAGCGCCGGATGGCGGCCAGGGTTTCGGCCGGCAGGGCGGAAAGGCCCGCGGCGACCGCTTTTTCCCCGGCCAGAATCTCCCGCCAGGCGATGGCGCGCCGCCCGCCGAAAGCCGCGGCCACGGCTGCATCCAGGACACGGCGGCTGGCGGCCCAGATGTCCGGTCCGATGCCGTCGCCTTCAATGAAAGGAATGATGGGACGGTCCGGAACCCGGAGCTCGCCGCCGGCCCAGCCGATTTCCCGGCCGCCGGCCTGGTCCCGGGAAACAGGCGGGTTCACAGGTTCTCTTCTCCGGATGTCTCGTAGGCGACCCATTCCGAGAAATGCACGCGGGCCTGTTCCCACATCTCCTCGTCGGAAATTCCCGTGTTGCGGCCTTGTGCGTACTGCTGATCCACCCAGTTTTTGATCGCGATGACGCCCGGATCGTTTTTCGTCACCTTGACGTTTTCCGGGATGCTCAGGCGCTGGTTGACCCAGTAGGCAATGCCGGCCGCGCCGGATTTGTCCGTGATGCCGATGTCCACCGGACGCTTCAGGACTTTTTCCGTGTCGAAGATATTGTAGATTTCCTGGTCCTTCATCAGGCCGTCCGCATGGATGCCCGCCCGCGTGACGTTGAAATTGGCTCCGACCAGGGGCTGGTTGGCGGGAATTTTATAGCCGATTTTCTTCTCGAAGTACTGGGCCACCTCGGTAATGACCGAAGTATCCATTCCGTCCGGGGAACCGCGCAGCCCGATGTACTCGATCACCAGCGCCTCGATGGCTGTGTTCCCCGTCCGCTCTCCGATGCCCAGCAGCGAGCCATTGGCCGCGGAACAGCCGTAGAGCCAGGCCGCCACGGCGTTGTTTAAGGCGCGGTAGAAGTCGTTGTGCCCGTGCCATTCGAGCAGGCCGGAAGGCACGCCGGCCAAGCGGGTCAAACCGTAAATGATGCCGTTGACGTTGCGCGGCAGCATGACGCCCGGAAAACTCACGCCGTACCCCAGGGTGTCGCAGGCCCGGATCTTGACGGGAATGCCGTACTCCCGGGAAAGTTTCATGAGTTCCTGGGCGAAGGGGATCACGAACCCGTAAAAGTCCGCGCGCGTGATGTCCTCGAAATGGCAGCGCGGGATGATGCCCTCGTCCAGGGCGGCTCGGACCACGTCCAGATAGTCCTGCAGGGCCTGCTTGCGGGTTTTTTTCAGCTTGTTGAAGATGTGATAGTCCGAGGAGGAGGTCAGAATGCCGGTCTCCTGCAGGCCCAGCTCCTTGACCAGCTTGAAATCCTTTTTGTCCGCCCGGATCCAGCCCGTGATTTCCGGAAATTCATAACCCCGCTCCTGGCACTTGCGCACGGCCTCCTTGTCCTTGTCGGTGTACAGGAAAAACTCCGTTTGCCGGATTTTCCCCTTGGGACCGGAAAGCTTGTGCATCAGGTCGAACAGATCGACGATCTGCTCCACGGAAAAAGGCGGCAGGGATTGCTGCCCGTCCCGGAAGGTGGTGTCCGTGATCCAGACTTCATAAGGGGGATTGATCGGCACCTGCCGGTGGTTGAAGCACATGAGCGGCGGATTCTCGAAGGTGTAAATATCGCGGTACAGGTTGGGTTCCGGAACGTCCAGCAGCTGATAATCGTAATCGTGGCGTTCCAGCGTCCTGCGGCGTTTGTTGAATTTCAACATCGGGCTGACCTCCTTTAAAAAACGTGCGGCGCGAAGTCATACTATACGGAAGCGGCGGGAGTTGTCAATACAATCCGGGAGACGGACCGGCCAGGACATGCCGGCGGCCCGAGAGGACTACGGTGCTGAATCCGGGAAGCTGTGAAAAAGGCGGGCGGAACCGGGTTGCGGTCTCAGGCCTTGAAAAATTCCAGGAGCTTGTACAGCAGGATCGCCGGCCACACGGCGGCTTTCAGGAAACCCAGGACGCCGGCCCAGAAGCCCACGGCTTTTTGGATAAAATACACGGCTGCGCCGATAAAAGCCAACAGATACGCAAACCCCGCTGAACCTTGATCTCTCATGACGATCCTCCGTTTCCGGGATGGGTGGAGCCTCTCCGCGCCCAGTCGCGGCGCGTGCGTTATTATATACCCTAAGCCGGGATTATGCACGTACCGACTCGTCCGGGCGCAGGCCGCCAAACCCCGAGGCCTTAAACTGTCATTCCGGAAGAATGTCCGCGCTTTTCACCCAGCCTTTATAGCCCTCCGCCGGCAGGCCGATGGCGATCCAGTCGCCTTCGCGGCCCAACAGGCGGACCTCGCGACCCTCCGGTACGATGAATCCCACCTGATATTCCGCGCTGGGCCCGTTGCGGGCTTCCGCCTGCCCCGCGATGACGACGCCCCAGCGATGGATGCGTTCCAGCACGATGCGGACGGAGGCCCAGCTGGCCAAGACCACGAACAAAATGGAGATGCCGGCCAGCAGCCACCGCAAGCCGGGAAATTTGTCCCGCGCCAGGAGCCAAAACATCACCAGGACGGCCAGCCCCACGTAGGCGCCCAAGGCGGTCAGGGCCAGCGCCTGCCCGGAGAACGCGGTGAGGAGCCGTCCCGCCAGGCGGGTCAATTGACCGGTCTGGTCCTGGGGCTGCTGCACGAATCGCCGGGCGTACTTGAGGTTGAAGAGGACGTCTTCGTCTCCCGGGGCCCTTTTCAGCGCTTGCCGGTAGGCGGCGATCGCCCGGCCCAAGTGCCCGGCTTTGAATTCGGCGTTGCCGAGGTTGTAATAGACCTCCGCGCGGTTCAATCCCTGCGCCAGGAGCTGGCGGTAGTCGGTGCTGGCCTCCGCATAGGCTCCACGATCGTAAGCCGCCCGGGCCTGCTGCAGCAGATCGGCCGGGTTCTCCCGGGCCGAGGCCGTCGCGGCCAGCAGCAAACAAGTCAAGCCGGCAAAGAACAACCAGGGCCTCATGACTTTTTCTCCTTGGATTGAATCCGCCCCAGATGCGACAACAGGCTTTCGGCTAGGCGGGCCTGCTGCTCCAGGTCCTTGCCCTCCAGGGCGCTCGGGGCAAAGCGCGCGTAATCGCAATCCTCCAGCAAGCCGTTCAGGTGCGCGACATCGTCCGGGTTCACCCCTCTTTTCGCCAGTTCCGCGGTCAGTTCTTTCTGTGTGACTCCCGAACGGGACAAGCCCAGTTGGTCCGCCAGATAACCGGTCAGGGCCTGGGAAACGAAGGCGTAAAAGTTCGGAACGTCGTGATTCCTGCGCGCCTGCTGGGCCTTGCGCAGGGTCGCGCGGGCGCGGCCCAAAGCCGCCAAGCGGCGGGCGAACAAGGGGTCCGAGGCCAGGCGGAGCCGGCGGCGTTGTCCGACCCAAACCAGCAGCACGGCCAGGGGAGGCACGCCAAAACCCAGGATCCAGAAAAGATCCGGCAGGGCCGGGGACGGGGGCGTCAGGGGGAAGCGGGTTTTCAAATACCGGATGTCCCGGGACACCATTTTCACACCGGGTGCGGAGGCGCTGGGCAGCGACGCGCCCCCGGCCTCCTCCGCTTGCCCCGGCAAGACCTGCAGCGAGAGGCCCGGAACCTGCACGCGCTCGAATTTTTTCTTATCGGGGTTGAAGTAGGAATAGGTGAGGGTGGGCAGCGTCAAGGTTCCGGTGACTTCCGGGCGCAGCAGAGTGCGGTAGGTCTTGACGCCCCGGACTCGGTCGCCTTCCTTCTGCACCTCGGAGGAGGAAATGGTCTCATACACTTTGAAACCCGTGAAGGGCGGCAGCTCCGGCTTGCCCACCGACTTGACGTTGCCTTCGCCGAAAATCCGTATCTCCAGGGTTACGGCTTCGCCCACCTTGGCCTGCGCGCGGTCCAGTTTGGCCGACAGCGACCACTTCCCCACCGTGCCGGAGAAATCCGGCGGACGGCCTTCGGTCGGGATGGGTTTGACCTGGAGCGTGATCGGCTTGGTCTCGAGCGTGACCGGGCGGCCGCTGGAGAAAAAATTCTGGAAAAAGGAATTGTCGAAGGGGTCGAGGGAACGGCGGTTGAAATCCTCGATCTGGACGTCGAGGCGCGCCGGCCCGATCGTCAATTCGCCGGAGGTGGTGGGAAACAGGGCGGTTTTGATCTCGGTGACCTCGTAATCCGCCCCCCCCACCACTTGCCGGTAGGTTCGCTGCGGCGGCAGGTCCTCGGCCCAGAAGCCGGTGGTGTCCGGCGGCCGGTACTGGGGCTGGGCCAGGATCGGGATCCGTGAAAAGAAACGGAACGTCAGGGTCACGGGTTGGTTGACATAGACCTGGTGCCGGTCCACGTCGGTGGTGATGAAAACGGCCGAACCGGCTTTGGGCGCGGCCGGGGGAGGGAGTGCGGGCGCCGCCCGGGACGGACCTGCGGGACGTGCCGGCCCCGGAAGCTGGGCCTGGCCGCCGGCGGCGGTCACTTGGACCTCGATGGGTTGGGTGGAGTAGACCTTTCCTCCGTGCGTGATGCTGATCGGACCGATGGTAAAAGTACCGGTGTGTTTGGGCACCAAAATATAGGTGTATTGCAGAGATGAGGACACCTGCCCGTTGATGAAGGAAAAATTGGTCGAGCTGCCTCCGCGGTAGACCTGAAAATCGGTCAAGTCCGGCAGGGAGGGAGACCCCTGGATGTTCACCTTGCCTTCAATGGTGATCTGCAAGCGGATGCTTTGTCCCACCCCCGCCTGCTGCGGACTGGCTTGGGCGGAAATGGATAGCTCCTGGGCCGCTGCCGGGGCCGGCACGGCCAGCACGGCCGGCGCCAGCAGCAGCGCCGTCAGCCGGAAGAAGCGCAAGCCGGGAAATATGCGTTTCATGAAACGACCTCTCGTCCCCGAGTCGGAAGCCAACGCCCGCCGGGCGTCCAAATAGGAGCATTATATAGCATATTCGCCGCCGGTCACCAATTTTCCTTGACCGACCGCTGACCCTGGCGCCGGTTCATTTCCTCGAGACGTTTTTGCTGCGCCTCTTGTTCGGATTCGCGGACGGCCTCCAGCAGATTCTTGGCGTCCTCCGGACTCATTTCCCCGGGCCGGGGTGCCCGCCCGGCGGCTTTTTCCCTCGGGGTTTCCTGCTGCGCGCTTTCCCCTGCGGCCTTCTCGCCGCGGTCGTCCGGGCCGCGCGGCCGGCCGCCCGCGCGGGATGGATTTTTTTGGCCTGAACCCTGCTGTTGCTCCTGGGACTGCTCAGCCTGTGATGGCTGCTGGTTTTTTTTGGAGCCTTTTTGTTTTTCGGACTGTTTCTGCCGGTTCTGCGGTTCCTTGACCATCCGCAGGGCCAGGGCGAGGTTGTTCAGGACGTCCGGATCGTGCGGCTTGAGTTTGAGGGCCTGGGCGTAATACTCCAGGGCCTGGGCGTATTCCTTCTGCTGGAAGAGGGTGTTTCCCAGATTGTACCAGGCCTTGGCACGCAGGCCCCGGTCCTTGGTCCGCAACGCTTCGCGGTAGGCCTTTTGCGCTTCCGGATATTTTTCCAGCCGGTGATAGGCATTGCCGAGGTCATACTGGACCACCGGGGATCCGGGGTCCTGAATTTGCGCATCGCGGTATTTTTGCAGGGCCTGCTGGTACTGCTTTTTCCCGTAGGCGCGGTTGCCCCGGTTGACATCCGCACCCGCGCCCGCGTATGCCGGGATGGCCGCCAGGCAGAGGAAGGGGAGCAGGAGCAGCCAGGCGCGCTTGCGTTGCGGCAGCCAGAAGGAAAACAGCAGGAGGAGCAAGGCCGGCAGCAGCAGGAACTGAAAGCGGTCTTCCTGCACGCCGTACCGTCCCGAGGAAATTTCCCGTTTCTGCATGCGCTGAATGATCTCCGCCAAGCGATCCGCCTCCAGGCTGCCGGTCCGCGAGGGCCAATAGGCCCCGCCGGTGATCTGCGCCATCTCTTTGAGGGTGGTTTCGTCCAGGTGGGAGACCACGGATTCCCCGCGCTCGTTTTTCAGGTAACCCGTGACGCGGCCGCCGGCTTCGCGCAGCGGAATGGGTTCCCCCTCGGGCGTGCCGAATCCCAGGGCCAAAATCTTCACCCCGGCGGCCTTGGCGGCCCGGGCCGCTTCCAGGGGCTCGGAATGATGGTCTTCGCCGTCCGTCAACAGCACAAGCGTGCGGAAACCCTCGCTATTTTTAGGGAAGGTTTCGAGCGCCAGCCGGACGGCTCCGCCCAGGGAGGTGCCCGGAATGGGAACGCTGGCCGGAGTGAGATAACTCAGAAACATCTTGGCCGCCGTGTAATCCGTCGTCAGCGGGCAGGCCACCTGGGCGCTGCCGGCAAAGGCGATGACGCCGATCCGGTCGCCGTGCAGCTGGTCAATCAGGGCATTGAGTTCCTGCTGGGCCCGCTGGAGGCGGTTGGGTTTGATGTCCTCGGCCAGCATGGACTTGGAAACGTCCAGGGCGATGATCACGTCCTGGCCCCGCTGGTGGATCTCGACCATCTTGCTGCCCCATTGCGGCCCGGCCAAGGCGAAAGCCAACAAAAACAGCCCCAGCATGAAGGTCAGGGTTTTCAGGATGCGGCGGTCGGCCGACCAGTGCGCCGTCAAGCGCGCCACGGCTTCCGGGACTGCGAAAGCCCGCAATTCGCGCCGCCGGCGCCACCGGGCCAGCAGGCCGGCGGCCGGCATGAGCAGCGCCAGGACCAAAGCCAGGTAAAGAAAGAAGGGGTGTGAAAATTGCATGGTCACCTCGCCGCCGTGCAGGCGGCACGCGCCTCTTTAAGGGATGCGCCGGAAAACGGTCTCGCCCAGGACGGCCGTCAAGGCGAGCAAGAACAGGGCGGCGCCGAGCCACCCGGGATACAAGTCCCGGTAGTGGGTGAATTTCCGGATTTTGTACTGGCTCTTCTCGAGCTCGTTGATCTTGCGGAAAATCTCCTCCAAGCCGCGGCTGTCCTTGGCACGAAAATACAGGCCGCGGCTGGCGGCGGCCACCGCCTGCAGGGTTTTTTCGTCCAGTTCCTCGCCCGGGATGCGGACATAGCGGGTGCCGAACAGCGGGTCCTGCACGGGCATCATGCCCCCTTCCGGTGAGCCGGCGCCCACGGCGTAAATTTTGATGCCCAGGGCGGCGGCCAAGCGGGCGGCGGTCAGGGGGTCGATGGCGCCCTGATTGTTCCGGCCGTCGGTGATGAGGATGATCACCTTGCTTTTGGCATGGGACTCCCGCAGGCGGTCGGCGGAGGTGGCCAGGGCCATGCCGATGGCCGTGCCGTCCACGTGCGTCATGTCAATGGAAACCTGCTGGAGCAAATCCAGCAAGGCCCGTTTGTCGGTCGTCAAGGGGCACACGGTTACGGCCACGCCGCCGAACACCACCAGCCCGATGCGGTCCCGCGGCCGTTCCTCGATGAACTGCTTGGCCACTTCCTTGGCCGCACCCAGGCGGTTCTGCGGCTTGAAATCGATGGAACGCATGGAACCGGAGGTGTCCAAGCAGAGGATGATATCCACGCCCCGGCCGGAAATCTGCTCCGTGGTCAGGCCGAACTGCGGACGGGCCATGGCGATCACAGCCACAACCAGTGCCAGCACCGTCAAGCCGCCCAAAATTTCATCCGGCCCCACGGCGGGTCGTGGCCAGGCCCGGTCGATTGTTTCCAGTTCCGAGTATTTCAGGCCCAGCGGTTTTTTGGCCCTGAACCAGAACAGGGCCCCCAGGGCGGCCACGGGCAGCAGCAACAGCAGCCACCAGGGATCCGCGAATCTCATGGCCGTCCTCCTTTCTGCAGCGGTGTTGCCCCGCCGGGGCCGGGTTCCGGCGCGGAGGTTTCGTTCCCGGGCACTGCGGGTACGGGCGTTGTGCGCACGATCCAGTCATCGGCGGACCGCCAGTCAAGGTCCGCCTCTTTTTCCCCGGGGCGAAATTTGGCGAATTTGACCATGTCGCTGCGTTCCAGGACTTCCCTCAAAACGGCGGACTCCGGTCGCTGCAGGTCGGTGGATTTTAAATTTCGCATCAATTCCAGGGTGGTCCGGTCCATGGCTTGAACCCGGAAGCGCCCCTCGACGTAGCGCCGCAGAATGTCGGAGAGCTCGCTGTAAAAAATCTTGAATTCACCGCTGGCCGGATAATTCCTCGCGCGCAGGGTTTCGAGCCGCTGGCGGGCCAGGACGTCCGGCGGCAGCGAGGGACGCGACTCCTGCCCCTCGGCCAACCGCTGCTTCCGGCGAAAATACCACAAACCGCCGGCCAGTCCCGCCCCCAGCAGGAGCGCGCCCACCACGACCAGCCACAGGGGGAAGAAGCCAACGGGACGTTTCAGGTCGTGCAGGAACTTGGGCAGGTTGGCGCCGGGCACCGGCGGGGGCTGGACCTGCACGGGCAGGGGCGCGGACCGGTACTCCCCCGTCTGCCCGTCGGCCGAGCGGAAGCGGGCCGTCAGCGAGGGCACGGGCACGTCGCCCTGCGAATAGGTCAGCAGGGTCAAGCGGTCCTCGCGCGTCCTTGTTCCCCGCTGATTTTTCGTCTTGCCCTGCGCGGCCTTCAGAATCACCCACTCCCCGAGGGGCTGGGGATACGCCGGTCCCGACAGGGTTACTCCGGCCTGCGCCCGCGTGCGGACCGCGATTTCCACGGGACGGCCAGCCTGGGGTTTGGGGGTGACCATGGCGATTTCCACGGCCACCGGCGGCGGTCCCGCCGGTTCGGCCTGGACGACGGCTGTATTCGCGGCGGTTTCCACCTGCAGCGCCGGGGCGGAGGCGGGAACCGCCAAACAGCCGATGACCAGCAGGGTTCGGACGGCGCAGGATTTCATTCTTCACCTTTCCGGTTTTATTCTCGGCCGGACCGTTACCGGAAACGCCGGGCCCGCATGCGGAAGAAACTCAGCAGCGGTTCGACGTAGGGACGGTCCGTGAAGAGTTCAATGCGGTCCACGCCCAGCTTGCGGAAAGTTTCCTGCCGTTTCCCGCGCAAGCGCGCCTGCAAATCGGCCAGGGCTTTCTGCCCTGCCGCCGTCCCGGTCCACACCAGCCGGCTGGTGTCGCGTTCCAGGTCTTCCAAGGCCAGGTAGCCCAAGGACGGCAGCCGTTCCTCGCGGGGATCACGGACCTCAAACGCGATGACGTCGTGGCGGCGGTTGGTGACGGCCAGGGCGCGTTCGTAGTTCTTGGCGAAAAAATCGGAGATGATGAACACGATACAGCGGCGCTTCAACACCTCGTTGATGAAATCCAGGGGCGGATTCAAATCCGTGCCCTTCCCTTCCGGTTTCGCATACAGGACGTCGCGCAGGATGCGCGACAGGTGCGTGGTCCCCTTGGCCGGCGGGATGTATTTTTCCACCCGGTCCGTGAACAGCAGGGCACCGACGCGGTCGTTGTTCTTGATGGCCGTGTAGGCCAGCACCCCGGAGAGTTCGGCCGCCATCTCCATCTTGGTTTGGGCGCGTGTGCCGAACTGCTGGGAACCCGATGCGTCCACCAGCAAGAGGATGGTCAGCTCGCGTTCCTCCACGAACTTCTTAATGTGGGGCCGGCCCGTGCGGGCGGTCACGTTCCAGTCAATGGAACGGATATCGTCCCCCGGCAGGTATTCCCGCACCTCCTCGAACTCCATGCCGCGGCCCTTGAACACGCTCTCGTACTGGCCGGCAAACAGCTCGTTGACGATGCGGCCGGTGCGGATCTCGAGGCGCCGGATCTTGGCCATGACCTCCTTGGGCAGCATGGTTTACGGCACCTCGATGCCGTCGAACACGCTCTGGACGATATTTTCCGAATTCACCTGCTCGGCTTCGGCCTCGTAGGTTACGATGATGCGGTGGCGCAGGACATCCAGGCCGATGGTCTTGACGTCCTCGGGAGTGATGAACCCGCGGCCGCTTAAGAAGGCGTAGGCCTTGGCCGCTTCGGTCAGGCTTAAGGTGGCGCGGGGCGAGGCGCCGTAGGCAATGAGGCCCTTCAGGTCCTTTAGGCCCGCGGTTTCGGGATCCCGCGTCGCGAAAACCAGATCGATGATGTATTTTTGCATTTTCTCGTCGACATAGATCTGCTCCACGAGCTTGCGGGCCTTGAGGATATCCCTGGTGGTCACCACTTTTTCGGCCCGCGGGGGATCGCCCGTGGTCATGCGCAGCAGGATGGCTTTTTCCTCCTCGCGGCTGGGATAATCGACTTTGAGCTTGAGAAGAAAGCGGTCCACCTGGGCTTCCGGCAGGGGATAGGTTCCCTGCTGTTCAATCGGATTCTGGGTCGCCAGCACCAGGAACGGCTCCTCCAGGGGAAAGGTGTGGTCGCCGATGGTCACCTGGCGTTCCTGCATGGCTTCCAGGAGCGCGCTCTGCACCTTGGCCGGGGCGCGGTTGATCTCGTCGGCCAGGATGAGGTTGGCGAAAATCGGTCCTTTTTTCACCGTGAACCCTTCGCCCTTGGGCTGGTAGATCATGGTTCCGATCAGGTCGGCGGGCAGCAAGTCGGGCGTGAATTGCAGGCGCTGGAAACTGGCGTCCACGCAGGCCGCCAGCGTCCTGACCGCTAAGGTTTTGGCCAGCCCGGGCACGCCCTCCAGCAGCACATGGCCGTTGGCCAACAACCCGATGAGCAGGCCGTCGACCAGGCCATGTTGCCCCACAATGACCCGGCCGATTTCCTGCCGCAGGGCTTCGACAAATACGCTTTCTTTCCTGACACGCTCGGTCAATGCCCGAATATCCTTGTCCATGACTTCCTCCCGTGTTTGATAGCAATCGTTCCCGTGCGACTGGCTGATGATTCCTTCGCCCAAATATAAGCTCCCGGGGCTGGTTTTCCAAGTCTGCAGCCGTCTTTACGGCTCCAGGATTAAACCGCTCTCCACGCGTTCCAGGAGGGAACCCGGGCGGCTGCCGGTTCCCAAAGACAGGTCCGATACGACCACGCGGGCGACGCGGCGGACAAAATCGCCGTCTTGGTCCTGTGCTTGAATTCCGTACAAATTGTGGAGGACATAAGTTCGGTTCCCTTCCCGTCCGATCATCAGCATGATATGCCCCGGCATATATAATAAGGAAGACCCGGCAGGCAATTCCGCCAATTTTCGCTGTTTGTCCCGCACGCTCTTTCCCAGGGGGACTTCCCGCAAGGCCCTGCGTACAGCGGTCGTGCTTCTGGGCAAGTCCAGGCCGCACGCCAATCCGATCCGGCGGATCGTCTCGGAACAGTCTCCGAACCCGGAGGTGCCGCCCCATCCGTACGGCTTGCCCAGCAGGCGGAAAGCCTGCGTCAACAACATCCGCCGTGTGCACGGCAGCGGCATCGGCGCGATTGCTTCCGGCTGCAGCGGCCGCGCGCGGACGAAGTTTAAGGCTCCGTCCGCGGAGCGCGCCGGCAACCACCAGGTTTCATTTCCTGCGGGGCGCAGGCGGCAGCCCATGCGGGCGCTTTGTTCCCAGCGGCTGCCATCCGGCAGGACGAAGAAAATTTCCGCCGCTACGACCACGGCGGTGGCCCGCGCCCGGTATTCATCCAGGCTGCGCCGGTCCGCCGCAAGCGCCACATCCCGCGCCGGCACCCAGCCTAAACCCGGCTCCGACGCCACATACAACCAATGCCCGTCCCGGCTGGCATGCAAAACCGCCACCGGTTCCGCCAAACGCAACCCCGAATGCATCAGCACGTTGAATTCCAAATCCAGCGGCCTGGTGGTTGCCAGCAAAAATGCGGGAACCAGACGCAACGAAGTCCGGCGAATCGTCAAACCCCAACGTGTTTTTTTTGACCCCTGTACCGCGGAACGGTTCACATTGCTTTTGAGTTCGGTAAAGACCGCGGGTCCAATCCGTTCGCCCCGGCGATTGTACCGGGCCACGCGCTCCAGGTAGGAGTCGTTTTCCGCCAGCCACGCAAGCAATTGCGGGGCGGACACGAGGTCCGGAAAGCCGTTCAGATCCTGCAGGAGTCCCTCCCGCCGCCAGCGGTCCCGCAAGGCCTCCGTCGCGGCGGCGGAAACGATCACCCGGTCGGGGTCGGGCGCGCGTTGAATCCAATATTCCGCCCGGAGCATGGACCGCGCCACGTGGGGCAGGTGGCTGGGGCCTTCCACGATCCGGAACGGGGTTGCCCCGGTCAGCAGGAACAGGGCCGCGATCCAGAGGGTTTTCGCCCTCATGGTTGCAGAAGATTGATCGTGGTAAGACGTTGCAGCAACGACCCCTTGGTGCTGCCGGTTCCCAAAGAAAGGTCGGAAACCGCGACTTGCCCGATGATGAGAATTCGGTCCTCTTCCGGCCGGTACGGCAGCCGGTAGGACCAGATGTCGTGAATGACGTAATACCGCCCGCCTTCGCCGCCGAGATAAAGCATCACGTGTCCGGGAAACTGCAGCAGCGCCGGCCCCTGGAGGCTGTCCAGTTTCTGCTGCCGCGCGTCGATGTCCTCCTTGGGATCCAAGAGGATCCGCTGTCCGCCGACCAGGGCCTGCACGCTGGAATTGCGCGGCAACACCAGCCCGAACAGGGCGTACAGGTCCATGAGGTATTGGGAACAGTCCTGATATTCCCCCTTGCCGCCCCAGGCATACGGCTCCCGCAGCTGCGCGAACGCGCGCCGGTAGAGTTCGCGGGCCGTCAGCGGCAAGGTGCCCGCGTGCACGCCGGCGGTCACCGGCAAGTAGGCCGTCCGGCAGACAACCTCGCCGCCGCGGGTCGAAACCGGGCATTGAATCCGGTAATATCCGTCCGCTTCGCCTTGCAGGTTCAAGGCCGTGCCGCGATAAAACCGCGCCGCCGTCCGCGTCGTGCCGGGTTCCCACACCGCGGTCACGGCGTGATCCGTCACCAGCAGCCGGTCCGGTGCGGCCAGAAAATTCCGGAGGGCCTCCGGCTGGCAATCGGCCAGGACATCTTTCCGTTTCACCCACCCTCGGCAAAAAGCGGTCACCACAAACAGCCAGTCGCCGTCGCGGCTGGCATGCAGAATGGCCACCGGTTGCATGGCACGGACCGAGGAGGTCTGCAACAGGTCGAAGTCTGAGTCCAGCGGCTTGGCGGTCAACACCAGGTCCGAGGGATAGTACCGCACGTCCGTCCGGCGGCGCACCAGGCCGTAGCGCACCGAGTTGCTGTCCCGGATGGCCTTCAGATTCAAGTTATCGTCGAGCCGGGCAAAAACCTCCGCGGGCACGACCGCCCCCTGCGGATCGTACCGCGGCTGGCGCTTGATTCTTTCGGTTTCATCTTTCAAATACGTGTACAAGGTGTAGCCCTCCAGCCGGCCCGGACTGTAGCTCGGAGCGGCGGCTGGCCGGCGGGCGAGGTCAAGGTTGCTGTCTTCCGGCCACTCCGGTTCCAGGTACTGGTAATCCCACAGCTTGGCGGAAAAAACATCGGTCAGGAGCCCGCGGGCGAAGGTTTGGGCATTGAGGCGCTGGATGTCTTCCGCCGTCAGCAGGAGGCGATCCGGCTGGGCCAGCTTGGAAAGCCAAAACTGGGGCCGTTCCATGGCCCGGGTGCAATCGGGCAGGGGCAGGGAGGCGCGCTGCGGACGCGGAGGTATCCCCGGCAGGGTCGCACAGCCGCATAGGCCCGCCAGGCAGAGCGCCCCGATGAGCGGAGTCCACGAAAGCGGAAAGGCTTGTGGGCGAATATTGGGGAGTCGCATCTCCTCGGTTCGTTGCGTTCTGGGCACGCAATCTTTCAAGTCTGCGCGGGGGGAACGGCAGCCGGTCTAACCCGCCGCCCGCCGCGGCCGGGTCCGGCCGCGGGCGTCATTTTACCAGGCGTTCCAGTTTTTTCAAATCCTCGTTTTTCCCCACGATGACCAGGGTATCGTCCTTGCCGACCGACTGGTCGGGAGTGATGAGGACGTCATACTGCGCGGCTTCATGGCCGACGCCTTCTTTGTCCAGTTCCAGGTGGCGGTGCTTGACGGCGATGACGTTCACGTTGAAGCGGCTGCGGAGCTCGGTTTCACGCAGGGTTTTGCCGATGATTTCCGTGGGCGCCGGCACCTCGATCACCGAGATCCCCTCCGCGAGTTGAAAATAATTCAGCACGCTCGCGGTGGTGAGTTCGCCCACCAAGTCGATGGCGGCCTCCCGTTCCGGGAAAACCACCCGCGTGGCCCCGACCCGGTCCAGAACCTTGGCGTGCAGCAGGTTCGCGGCCTTGGCAATGACCTCCTTGACGCCGAGTTCCTTGACGATCATGACCGCCATGACGGAGGCTTCGATGCTCTCGCCGATGGAGACGATGGCCGTGTCGACGGCGTCCACGCCTGCGGCGCGCAGGGCCTTTTCGTCCGTCACATCGGCGGTGATGGCCTGGGTCACCAAGTCCGACATTTCCTCCACCCGCTCGGAGTTGCTGTCAATGGCCAGGACCTCGACCCGCGCCCGGACCAGCGCTTCCGCCACGTGCTGGCCGAAATTGCCCAGCCCCAGGACCGCGAAGGCCCGGCGTTTCTTCCTTTCCATGCGCGTGGACAGGGGCCGGACGGTCTTCAGCCAGTCGTCGAATTTGAACCAGTCCAGGTCCGCCTTGGCCGTGGGCTTTCCGTTTTTTTTCCGCTTGGGCGCTTTCATCCGATATTCACTCTCCCCTCGGGGTATTCCACGTGAGCCTGTTGAATTTGCGAGGCCGCGGCCAGTGCCAGCGTCAGCGGGCCCAGGCGTCCGACCAGCATCGCGAAAATGACCAGCAACTTGCAGGGCTGCGAAAACAGCGCGGAATAGCTTAAGTTGCCGCCGTCGCCCACCGACAAGCCGACCGTGCCGAGGGCCGAAGCGATCTCAAACAGCACGTTGTGCACGGGTTTGCCTTCCCACGCCGCCGTGACGAAGGTCAAGGCAACCAGCAAGGCCGTCATGATGACCATGACCATGAGGGCCCGGTAGATCGTTTCCAGCGTCAGCCGGCGGTGGAAAGCGATCACCTGCCTCCGTCCCCGGAGCATGTTCCACACGGACAGGCACACCAGTGCGAAGGTCGTCGTCTTGATTCCTCCGCCCGTGCCGCCCGGGGAGGCCCCGATGAACATGAGGGGGATGATCAGATACATGGCCTGCAGGGGCAGGGCGCCCGTATCCTGGATGTTGAATCCCGCGGTGCGCGAGATGGAGGATAAAAACAAGGCCGGGCCCCAATTCAGGCCGCAGACCGCATGCAGACCGACCATGCCCAGCAGCAACAGCGTCGCGGTGGTTGCCAGCACCATTTTGGTGTGCAGGGAAAGCCGGACCGGATTCCGGGTCCGCCGGAACAGGCCCAGGATTTCATTGAGCACGAAAAACCCCAGGCCGCCGACGATGGCCAGGACCATGATGGCGGCCACGGCCACGGGCTGGCGCCCTTCGCCCATCAGGTTATCCGAGAAAAGGCTGAAACCGGCGTTGTTGAATCCCGAAACCGCGTGGAAAACTCCCAAGGCCAGGGCCCGCCCCGGCGAATGGTGCGGCCAGTAGGCCCAAGTGATCACCAGGGTCCCCAACAACTCCAGGCTCAGGCTGATCAGGATCACCTTGCGCACGAAGCGTCCCAGGCCCTCGGCCGTATCCAGGTTCATGGCCTGCTGGATGGTGATGCGTTCGTGCACGCCGATGCGGCGGCCGGCTAAAACCGCGGCCGCGGAAGCCATCAGCATGTACCCCAAACCGCCGATTTTGATCAGGATCAGGATCACGACCTGGCCCCAGGGCGTGAAGGCGTGGGCCGTGTCCCGCACGATCAGGCCGGTCACGCACACGGCCGAAGTGGCCGTAAACAGGGCGTCCACCCAAGGCAAGGAGGCCGAGCCCGGCGTCGCGGCGGGCAACCACAGCAGGCCGGTGCCCGCGGCGATGAACATGACGAACGTCAACACCAGCTTCTGGGCCGGCGACATGCCCAGCAATATCCCCACGCGCGCCTTGCTCTGCGCCTGCAGATTTCTCGCCGTGGCCTTCCCGTTCGCCGGCATGACTATCGGGGTTCCTCGAATCTCCGTGAGTTAAACAGGCGGCGGGTCTGAAAGCCCAGCGCCCATCGAAACAGAAGAAAATATCCGCCCCACCGGACCCCGTTGCCCAATTGATCCAGCAGCAGATGATGCGCCAGGCCAAAGGCCAGGCCGCCGGTCACCGCAGGAGCGATGCCGCCCCAGGCCGCGCCCGCAAAAACCAGGAGCAGTTCCCCGCTGTGCAGCCATAAAAAAACCCGCGGTTCGGGGTACTCCCGCCAGAATTTCGAAAAATCCCGGACGGACGGATGAGCGCGACGGGCAAGCCCATATTCGACCAAATGATCCAAATCCAAGAAAACTCCGCTCAAGACGGAACAGCCCGCGGCCAGCCACGACCCGCTCAACAGGCCCAACGCCAGTCCGCCGACCAGGGATGTTCCCGCGTGCACGGTTACCCGCATGGCCGGGATCCGTCAGGCGAAAAGTTCGTCCGACTCGGGAGCATGGCCGGCTTGCAACCTGGAAGCATCCCAGGGATAGAGGGAAAGAATGAACGCGGCCGCCAAGGTGGCCAGCAGCCAGCTGACGCCGATGCCCACCAGTGCGGAGGCCGAATAATGCCCGTATCCCTTGGCGATTTCCGCGGCCAGGGTGCGGACCAGCATGGCCAGCAGGATCGCGGGCGTTACATACTTTACGATGACATCCCAGCCCCGGTTGAGTTTGTGGCGCGCCTGCTGGTTGATGTGCCTGCGCAGGACATCCGCCTTGAACAGGTAGCCGACCACGAGGCATTCCAGCAGGCCGGCCAAGACCAGCCCGTATTGGTTCAAAAAATGATCCAGGATGTCCAACCAGTACAACCCGCCGCCGGTGGTGAAGACCAGGGAGCCCGCGAAGCCGATCAGGCAAACGACCGTGACCACGAGCTTGCGCGGGATCTTGAATTTATCCAGGAGGCCGCTGGTGAAGGCCTCGATCATCGAAACCGCCGAAGACAGGCCTGCGATCACGAGCGCCGTGAAAAACAGGACCCCGAACAATTCGCGCAAATACGGCAAGCGGGAAATGGCCTCCGGGAAAACGACGAAGGCCAGACTGGGACCGGATTCGATGACCTGATCGATGGGCAGTCCCTTGGCTTGGGCCAGGTAGCCCAGGATGGAAAAAACCGCGAATCCCGCCACGAAAGAATACAGGCAGTTGACCAGGCTGGTGGTGACCGCGTTCGAAACCAAATCCGTCCGTCGGGGCAAGTAGCTCGCGTAGGCGATCATGATCCCAAAAGCCAGGGAGAGGGTGAAAAAAATCTGCCCGTAGGCCGCCATCCAGACCCTCGGGTCGAGCAACCGGCTCCATTGGGGCAGCAAATAGTACTTGAGGCCTTCCGCGGCTCCCGGCAGGGTCAGGCCCCAGGCCACCAAAATGAGGGTGGTGGCCAGCAACAGGGGCATGAAAATCTTGCAGGCTCTTTCGATGCCGTGGTGGATCTCCTGGTAGCTGATCCACCAGGTCGCCAGCCACATCAGGGCCGTGGCCGCCACGATGGACGGCCGCAGACCCCCGAGACGGGCCGGAGAGGCGGTCAAGCCCAGGTAGTGGTTCAGGAAGAAGTCCTGGGTATCCGCGCCCCATTTCAGGTCGAAGGAAAAAAGCACGTAATTCGCGCACCAGCCGATCACGACCTCGTAATAAAACATGATCCCGAACAGGACGAACAAGGGCATCCACCACCCCAGCCATTCCGTCCGGCGGCTGATTTTGGCAAAGGCCAGCGGGGCGGCCGCCTGTTTGCGGTGTCCCAGGCCGTATTCCAGCAGCAGCAGGGGGATCCCGGCCGTCAGCAGGGCCACCGCATAGGGTATCATGAACGCGCCCCCGCCATGGATGTAGACCATGTAGGAAAAGCGCCAGATATTGCCCAAGCCGATGGCGGCGCCGACCGCCGCGAAAAGAAACCCCAGGTTCGAGGAGAACAAGCCGCGTTTTTCGCCGGAAGCCGTGACCGTCACGGGCGTCATTCCCTGCCTTCCCGGAAATAACAAGGCAGGCCGGGCCCGGGGGCCTTAAGCCTGCCGGGACTCATCATACCCGCTCGTGCCACCCGCGTCAACGGAAATCCCTCCCCGGCCCCGGACCGCGCCCTTACGCCCGGCGGCGCGACCGCAGATAAGCCTCCACGGACCGGTCATAGGTCTTCTCCGCGGCGGAATCGAAGTAGCAGGCAGGCAGTTCTCCCGAACGGCGGTGGTAGGCGATGCATTCGCAGCACACGCCCTTGCGGGAGCAGGGGTAAGTGCAATTGCAGGTTTGGCGATTTTTCTCCTCACGGCATTCCATGCCGTCCCTCCATCCCCTGCGCTTCCCGGTCCAAAGCGCGGAAGCGCGCGGGACTCCCGATTTTATTCCCCCATGACCTTGATGATCAAGCGTTTGGGGCGCCGGCCGTCGAATTCCGCGTAGAAGACTTGCTGCCAGGGACCCAAATCCAGCCGTCCCCCGGTAATGGGCAAGATTACCTGGTGGTGGACCAGGAGGTTTTTCAAATGGGCGTCTCCGTTGCTCTCGCCGGTTTGGTGGTGGCGGTAATTCTTTCCCGACGGCGCCAATGTTTCCAGCCACTCGTCGATGTCCTGCAACAGCCCGGATTCCGCGTCGTTGACGAACACCCCGGCCGTGATGTGCAGGGCGGACACCAAGACCAGCCCTTCCTGCACGGCGGCGGCCTGCACGGCCTTCGCCACGTCGCCGGTGATGTTCCGGTATTCACGCTGCCGTTTCGTGTGAAATGTCATGTAGGTCGTATAGCTGCGCATGGCACCTCGTGCGCGGTGGCGAGCAACGCGACGGTGATTAAAATTTCATTTTGAACAAGACGTTCAGCAGGTCCTCGTCCCGGTAATGAATGGTCAAGCCGGCCTTGTAGAAGGGGGTCCGGAAAACGTCCTCGGCGCCGGCGGTGATTTCGATCAGATCCAGCAGCACGACGCCGGTTCGCAGATCCACTTGCGCGGGATTGAATTCCACCCGGTAGGCGTCCAGCAGCACGCGGAAATCGTCTTCGAAAAGGCGCAAGTCCAGCCCGGCCACGAAATATTCGTCCTTGATCAATCCGCCCCGGATGAAAAGCGGGGTATCCAAAATGCGCCAGGCCAGCTGGGCGGTGAAAGTCGTCTCGTCTTCCTCGAGCCCGTACAGGCGGCTGACTTTGTTGATGCCCAATTGGTAGTAGCGTTTTTCGTTGGGCCAAATCAGAAGATCGACGTGGCCGGCGGCAATGTCCTGGGCGTATTTATCCAGCCCGAAATTCAGGTCGAAGCGGATGCGGTCCGCTTTTTCCTGGTACTCGCCCACCTTTTCCACCACCCGGGCGGCGGTCTTGACGGTTTTATCCAGGGCCTCGCGGGTTTCCGGGCTGAAGAGTTTCTCCTCCGCCCCCTTGAGTTCGCCGGCCACCTCCCGGATTTCGCGCACCGCGGCCACCAGCTCGTCGTAGAGCTGGGGGTCCCGGATGAATTTCATCGCCGAGCCGTGGGAGGCGTTCAGGGTTCCGATGAAGGTTTGCAGCTGCTGCAGGGAGGCGCGCAATTCCCGGTACAGGTCCGGATCGTTGACCAGTGCACCCAGGGTGCCTTCGCCCGTTGCGATCTTGGAAGAGACCTGCTGCAGGTCCTGCAGCAGGCTTCCGGCCGAGGTCATGATCTGGCTCAGAAGATCGCGCGTGTTTTCCGGCGGCACCCCTTCCAGCACGGTGCCGTTGGCGGCGGGGGGCGCCTCCGGGCTGCCCTGGGTGAGGTCCACGTACATGTCGCCGAGAAGCCCCATGCCCTGGATGACCGCCTTGGAGTCGGTCTTGATGTACTTGCGAATCCGGCGTTCCACCTTCAACACGACCCGCAGGCGGGGCGGGTCGCTTCCGGGCACAAAATCCACGTAGCTGACCGTACCGACCTCCACGCCGGAAAACCACACGGGCGAGGAGGGCCTCAAGCCGGCCACTTCCGGGAAGTAGGCCACCAATTTGAATTTCGCGGAAAAAGGATTCACGCCCTTGGTGGGAAAGATCATGGCGAGCAGGGTCACGCCCAGCGCCACGGCCAGCAGGGTCCCCACCTTGAATTGCATGGCAGGATAATTTCGGCTGCTCTTCACGCGGCCCCCTCGTGGACGCCGGCGCGGTCTTCGGCCGGCCGGTAATAGAGCGCCAGCATGCGTTTGCGGTTGGCGCTGAACTGCCGTTTGGTCCCGCTCCAGACCACGCTTCCGTCCCGCAGGATCGCGAAACGGTCGGCCACGGTCAAGGCGTCGTCCAAGGCATGCGTCACGACGACGCTGGTGACCCGGTGCTGGTGTTTCAACCGGTTGATCAGCTCCAGAATGCCTCCCGCCGCCAGGGGATCCAGCCCGGTCGTGGGTTCGTCATATAAGATCACCGCGGGTTCATAAATCAGCGCCCGCGCGATGGCCACGCGGCGGCGCATGCCGCCGGACAGTTCCTCCGGCATCATGTCCATGGTCTCTTCCAGGCCCACCGTGCGGAGCATGTTTCGCACCAGCGGTTCGAGTTCCCCGTGGCTCCGGGAGGTGTGTTCCAAATAATAATAAGCCACGTTCTCGCCCACGGTCAAGGAATCGAACAGCGCTCCTTCTTGAAACACGATTCCCAGGCGTTTTCTTAACTCGACCAGTTGCTCGTAGGGAAGCCGGGTGATCTCGCGCCCCAAGACCTTCACTTCCCCTCGGTCCGGCCGGAGCAATCCCAGCATGATTTTAAGAATGGTGCTTTTGCCGGACCCGGAAGCCCCCAGGATGGCGAGGGTTTCCTGCTCCCCGACGTCCAAGTGCACGTCCTGCAGGATTCTTTTTTCCCCGATGGAATAATCCACGCCGCGCAAAGTCAGCATGCGCTATACTCCGAAGGCTTTCAGGATCAGGAAGCCGATGACGTAATTGGCGAGAAAAATCGCCACCGAGCTGGTCACCACGGCGCGGGCGGCGGCTTCCCCCACTCCGCGGACTCCCAGGGAGGTCCGCAGGCCCAGGAAACAGGCGATGGTCGCGATCAGGTACCCGAACACAAAGGGTTTCAGCAGGCCCCCCGACAGGTGCCGGATCACAAAGGCCTTGCGGGCCTCGAACCAGAACACGCCGGGTGAAACCGTGGAAACCAGGAACCCTCCCAAAAGTGTCACCAGGTTCATGATCATCGTCAAGGCCGGCAGCATGATCAGCAACGCCAGCAAACGGGGGGTGACCAGTTTCTGCATGGGATCCTGGCCCAAGCCCTCGATGGAGTCAATCTGCTGGGTCACGCGCATGGAACCCAGTTCGGCCGCGATCCGGGCGCCCACCCGGCCCGCCAGCATCAACGCGGAAAAAACGGGAGCCAGTTCGCGCACGGTCGCCACGGCCAGCATCCGCCCGATATAGACCTTGGCGCCGTAGAGTTCCATCTCCGCTTCCATGATGATGGTGATGGCCATGCCGACGAACAAGCCGGTCGCGATGAGAATGAGCAGGGACTGCACCCCCAGGGCATCAAGCTGGTCGAGCACATCCCGGGAACGGGGCGGACGCCGGACGGCGGAAATCAGTGCCTGCACGCTGAAAAGGCAATAATCGCCGAGTTTCTCCATGGTCCTGTGTATTTGCGCCCACCAGGACATCACCCGCGCCCCTCCGTCCACTTTGCCTGCGAGCGTCCGACCTCCGCCTCCGGATCAAACCGGAGCCTGGAGGAGGCCGCACTTCCGGCTTTGAAGAACAAGCATCCGGGCCTGTTTACGGGGCCGGGTCATTCCGCGCCTTCCGCCAGCGCTGAAATTCTTCCTCGAAGTTCGGGGTAAAGAGGCCGGAGCGCAGGGCGGTTTGGATCTCCGCCGGCTCCCACCAGCGCCCCTCCTCGATTTCCGCGGGCTCCGGATGAACCGGCCCTTCCCACCGGAACTGAAAGGTGTCGACCAGCTCCGATTCCACTTCATTACACATGAGGTACCGGTAGAGAAATTCGAGTTCCACGCCCGAGATGCCCAGTTCTTCCTTCAATTCGCGCCGCGCCGCGGCCAGGGGGCTCTCGCCGGGTTTGAGGTGCCCCCCGACGGACGTGTCCCACTTGCCGGGTTGAATATCCTTGTGGCGGGATCGTTTTTGCAGATAAAGCCGTCCGCGGGAGTCGCAGACCAACACATGGGCCACCCGGTGGGTCAGGGTGGGATCGCCATGGCACGTTTCCCTGGGCGCCAGACCCACGACCCGGCCCTGTTCATCCACGATTTCGAACATTTCGTAAGCGTCCGGCATGCGCACATCTTAGCAAAAATAACCGGCTCGCGGGCATTATTTCTCCGTAGCCGGCCCGGAAAAAACAAAGCCCGCCGGGGGTATTCTCCCCGGCGGGCGAAGGGTATTCTGGTTGCGGGGGCTGGATTTGAACCAGCAACCTTTGGGTTATGAGCCCAACGAGCTACCGTTGCTCCACCCCGCGGCGTTGGTGGAGACTCTAGCACAGGGAGGGAGGGATGTCTAGGGGGAATAAAAAAAAGTTGGAAAAAACCTTGCGCCGGGCCGCGCCGTCTGGCGCAGGGCTGGTGCCGGGGGCCGGGATCGAACCGGCATGAACCTTTCGGCTCAGCGGATTTTAAGTCCGCTGCGTCTGCCTATTCCGCCACCCCGGCTTGCTCTGAATTTTTCCAGCATTGGCGGCATTCGCCGTCCGCCTCCTGCAGGGAGAGCAGTTTTTCCACCAACAGTCCCACGGGGTTGCTGTAGGTGGCGAGATAATGGGCATAATGCGTGTGCAGGCATTTGATGGAGTTCAAGTCGGCGACTCCGCCGATCCCCAGCCGTGACATCTCCTCGGACAGGAGCCGCCGCGTCTGGCGCAGGTGCAGGCGGTCCGTCCGCTCCAGCAAGGCATTGCGGACATAGATGTATTCCAGGTGCGCATCCCGCAAATTTTGGCTCAACTCGCCGTCCTCGCGGACCTGCGTTTGAATGCGCCGGATGTACCCCTGGTCTTCTATGCGGCCGATCCGGCTGACCATGACCGGGCAAGTCAACCAAAAAACCGTGGGAAAAAACTCCGCGTCGGTCTCCGTCTGGGGCAGAGGCCGGTTGACGATGACCTGGGGGCAATGCCGCGGACACCGCCGGGCGATGCCGCACACATTCCGGGGTTGACGCTGAATCTGTTTGGCGATGATGTCCTGGTCGGTCGCGTTCATTTTCTCCCAGCGCATGTCCCGGCCTCCAGACGTCAGGTCCGTGCGCGGCCGCCGCGTTTGTTTTCCAGGTTTCGCCTGAGCTCGGCCTGCCGCTCTTCGGAGGTGCGCATGAATCTCTGCAACTTGTCTTCAAAGTTCTGCGGCGGGGTTTTCCGCGGGAGACCCGAGAAGAAGCGGCGGGACGGCAGCGGCAAGCCGCTTCCTCTTTCACCCGCCGCGGGTTTCAACGACACCGGGCCGGAAAGTTTGACGCTTCCGGCCTGCTTGAATGAAAACTCCGTCTGGGCTTTCCGGTTTGGCGCCAGCGGTTTGACCAGAATCCGGTCCCCCGCGGAGAGATCGTCCGCGACATCCCGCACAAACGCCCGCGCGATCTCGGAAACATGGACAAAACCCGGGCTTCCATCCTGAAGTCGAACGACGGCGCCGTATCTCGTTACGCGGATGACCTCGGCTTCCAAAAAGTCGTTCTCTTTGACTTCCATGGCCGGCCGTTCTATCCTCCCCGGAAAGGGCGAGTTCCGAAGCGCGCGGCGGCGTTCCGGCACGGGCGGCTGTGACCGGGCTCTAGCGTTCGCGCGGGCTGGCCTCCGACGGGGGAACGAAGCGATAGAGAATTTCCCCGGGATACACCAGGCCCAGCTCCTCCCGCGCAATCGGCTCCACTGCCTGCGGGTTGGCTTGCAAATCTTTGATCTGCCGGGACAATTTCAGGTTCCCGGCCTTGATTTTTTCCAGAGAAATCTGCAGGTGTTGTTGCTCCCGCTGGAGGGATATCAACTTGAAGAGGCTTTTCTCGCCGGCAAACAGGATCAGGAGGAGGAGGGTGACGCTCAGCAGGCCGGCCAGGATCTTCCAGCCCCGACCGGTTCCCGGCAAGCGCCATGCACGGGCATGCAGTTTTCTCGGGAAAAAGGCCCCTGTCGGCACATGACCCTCGCAAAGTAAAAAAACCACTTCCGTCCCCGGGAGGCCGAAAGTGGCTGCTCACCGGCCGGCGACCGGGACGCACGCCTAGGCGAGCTCGCGCTCCAGTTTGGGGATGGCTTTTTTCACCTCGAGGCGGCCCCGCCCGAGGTTGCCATCCAATTCCAGGGCCATGGTGATGAAATATTCGGCACCGACGATCATCATGATCATCATGGCCTTTTCGGTCGAGATCATGATCTCCGAGGTTTTTCCCAGCCCGAAGTTTTCCGAGGCTTTTTTCGCGTTCTTGATAATGGTGGCATATTCAGCGCCGACGGCGCTGATGTCGAAGGTTCCCTTGGTCGAAACCTGGTCAATCACGATTCCATCCGTGCCTACCAGCCCCGCCCCAATTGCGCCGTCTACGTTCCCTACGATCTCGTTGAGAATCGATTTGAAATCCATATCCTCACCCGCATGTGGGCGCAGCGAAAATGGTTAACGTAAAACTTTATTGACCTCGTTCAGTGCCAGCCGCAATTTCCCGATATTGATGTTTTCATCCGCCTGGACCAGCAAAATCCGGTTCCCCAGCTTGGTGAAAAAAATCTGGCCCGTCTGGCCGGTAACGAGGATCTGCCGCACTTGCCGGCCGTAATCCATGGCACTCACGGCCTTTTCCGTCTTCTGCAGGATGACCGCGGTGGTCTGCGCCATCTCCTGAAGATTTCCCGGCTGCTTGAACGTACTATGCAGCACTTTCCCCTTTTCGTCAATCAATAAGGAGCCGACGATACCGGGAGTCTGATTCAGCTTTCCCAGGGTGACTTCGATTTCCGGGCCGACCAAGCTCCTGGTCTCCGCCGCCGGAGGCGCTTTCACCTCGGGCTTGGGTTCTTTGGCCGGCGCGGTCTTTTTTTCCTCCCGTTTTTCTTCCTTCTTTTCCTCTTTCTTCTTTTCCCCTTTTTCCTCTTCCTTGTTTTTTTCCGGCGCCTTGGGGATGGTATCCTTCATCACGGACAGAATATCATCCGAGGTGATTTTATCGTTGTCCCGGTGGCTGCTGGAGGCCGTCTCGGCTTTCGCGCGTTCCGGCGTCTTGCGCTCGGTGCTGGCCTGGGCTTTGCGCAGTTCGAGATCTTTCAGCCTCTGCCGCACCACCAAATTTTCCGGATCCGCCTCCAGAATCAGGCGGTAGATTTTAATGGCATTCTCGATGTCGCCTTGTTTGGTTAAGGCTTCTGCCTGGGATAACTCGTTTTTCGTGTCCGGGACGCCGGCGGGGCGCGTTTGTCCCGTTTTCTTCGCCTGTTCCAGCGCCTGTTGCAGCATCTGCTGCGCATTGGCGTCGTCGGGATTCAGGCTTAATACTTTCTGGTATTCCTCAATGGCGCTGGAATACTTTCCCTGCTTCATATAGATCTGGCCCAGCAGGGAATGGGCCATAATATTATTGGCGTCCGCGGCCGCAACTTTGCGGAACTCGTTGGCCGCATCTTCATAAAGTTCCTTGTCCATGTACGCCCGACCCAATACGATGCGGGCGCTCATGTAGGACGGATGAACTTGCAGGCCCTTTAAGCTGGTCTCAATGGCTTCGTCCAGCATGCCGCTTTTTCGGTAGGACTCGGCCAAGGGTACGAATACCAATGATTCCGGATTCTGCGTTAGTTTTTTTGTATATTCTTCGATTTCAGCGAATCCGGAATCGTCTTTAGCCATTCTTACCTCCGCTGTCAAACCGGTCTGACAACGGTTAACAGCACCTGGCGTACGGAAAAAGGCGTTAAATTATTAGTTATCCTAGCATGCCCGATTTGGGGTGTCAATACAAAATTCAAGCTGCCTGCGCGAGATTTTTTGTCAACTTTCATGAGATTTTCCAGCTTGGAAACGGATTCCCCCTTGCCGCACGTGGGCAACCCGGCCGCGGCGAAAATGGACTCCTGCCGGGCTACGGTCTTGGCCCCACAGAGGCCGATTTGATGCGCAAGACGGGCCGCGGCGATCATCCCGATGGCAATGGCTTCGCCGTGGAGATAGACGCGATAATGATGATACGCTTCCAGGGCATGGCCGATGGTATGGCCGTAATTCAGCAGAGCACGCCGACCCTTTTCCTTTTCATCCCGGGACACGATTTCCGCCTTGATCGCGCACGTCCGGCTGATTGCCAGGGTGAGCTCGCGGGACTTCCGGGCTTGGAGTTCAGGAAGTTTCCGCTCCAGAAAGGCGAAAAAATTCCGGTCCGCGATAATGGCGGATTTGATTACCTCGGCCAAGCCGGCGCGGAATTGCCGGGCGGGCAGGGTGCGCAGAACCCGCGGGTCGCTGACCACCAGGCGGGGCTGATAAAAGGCGCCGATCATGTTTTTGCCCAAGGCGTGATTCACGGCGACTTTCCCGCCCACGGCTGAATCCACCTGAGCCAACAAAGTGGTTGGGACCTGGATCCATTCCACTCCGCGCAGGTAGGTGGCGGCGATGAAGCCCGCCAAGTCTCCGATCACGCCTCCCCCCAGGGCCACCACGCAGGCCGTGCGGTCAAGCTGGTGACGGAGCATCCGTCCGGTCAGGCGTTCGACTTCTCCAAGGTTTTTGCTTTTTTCCCCTTCGGGCACGAGAAAGCTGTGCACCCGGAAGCCGGCGGCGGCCAGCGAGGAAGAGGCCTGTTGTCCGTAAAGTTTCTGGAGACGGGGGTGAGTGATCAGGCAGGCGGTTTTCCCCCGGACGCGATTCCGGGCAAGAATTCCCAGTTGTGACAAACTGCCGGACCGGATGATGACGGGATAACCACGTCGGTCAGGCAAACGCACCCAAACGGTAGGCATAGCGGCTCCCGGAAAAATGGTTCCGCGCTGGCAAGGACCTGCGTGAGTCCCAGTGAAAATGGCTTGCGAACTATAGCAAAAAAGCGCCTTGGCGTCAAGTGAGCCCTTGACAATTGCTTCGGCCCAAGGGTATCATCGGCACTACTTTGTTTGTCCAGTCCCGTGAAGGAGATTGACTCCGCAGATGCGCTCCCCCTGGTGTCTGATTGGCGCGGCAGGCCTGCTGCTCAGCTTGTCCCACTTGTGCACGGCCGCGGATCCCAAAGTCGAGGCCCTGGGCAGGACCGCGCTGGTTTTGGAGGAAGAGACCACGGTCCTGTCTTTGTTCAACCTCGGCAATCCCGCCGGTGCCGCCTTCCTGGACCAGACACGACGCGTGGACCTGGCGGCGTCCTTGAATTGGCGGTTGCGCCAAGCGGACTTCCTCACGCTGCCCGGGGACGCCCTGACCATCGTGGATCCTCTGGGAAATACGCTCCACCCGCTCACCTTATACAGCCGGAAATCCGGGACATTGTCGTCCAGCCTGGACGATTGGGGACGTACGGGGTACGGCGGGCTCCTCTGGAGCCTTGCGGACCACTGGATGATCCAAGTTTTGCCCCAAGGCTCCGGGTTCAACCTGGATTCCTCTGACGAGGGTTCCCGGACTTGGGGGGCCGACGGCGGAGGACGGATCCGGACGGCCTGGGAAATCCTGCCCGGGGTGGCGGTCGGCGCCGGCCTCGGGGCGGATGCCGGCCGGGAGCGGCTGGTCAAGGATCGGGATTGGACCCCCGTGCTGGAAGAACTGCCGCTGGACTTCAACGCGGTGTATGACACGGAATTCGTCCAGACCGAACTTGAACTGGGCGGGGCCTGGCGCCTGCAATCGGTTTTTGATCCCGAAGATCAAATGGACCTCGGCTTGCTTTGCACCGGCGAACGAACCGGCCTGCAGGTCCTGAACCGGTCCTGGATCGACCTGGATGGGAGCGACTTCCGGCGCACCACCGCCCTGCCCTGGCAGGCCCAGCTGCAGGGCCTTTACACCTATCACTCGGTCATGGACATTGCTCTGGTGCTGGGGTACAACAACGCGCACTGGTACCGCGGCGAGGCGCCCGGCCACCTCTTTCGGGCCCTGGATAACCTGGATTACGAGTTTTCCTTCCGCGTGCGCCTGCCCATGGCGCGGAGCGACGATCTCCGTTTCGGCGTGGTGTTTAACAACCGGGGATATGACCACCCCTTTCCCACCGGGCGCATGCTCAGCTATCTCCCCGACGGTCTGTATGCCCAGCCTCGCGTCGACACCCTGTCCTCTTCCATCGGAATTGGAAGCGCTTTCGTCCCCCAAGAGGGGTCGATCGTGGCCTTTGAATACCGTCTGGGCTCCTCCAAAAGCCGGCAGGAAGGACATCCGGAGTTGACGAACGACGTCATCGCGGATTCGGGCTTTACCCGCTTCGGGCTGGGAATCCAGTATGGTTTGCTGGAGGGCTTGTTCCTGCGGTTGGGTTATTTCAACGACCGGATCAGTTACGAAACCCATTACGCCCATCCCGGGGCGGGCACTCCCGCCCGCATCGTGAACAACCTGGAGAACTCCTCCTGGCGGGTCGGACTGGGCCTGAGCGACGGACCCTTCAGCCTGGATTTGACCTTCATCACCGGCAGCGTCCAGCCCAGCCCGGCGGGTTGGACCATGCTGGATACCCCCGCGGAAGTTCTTTCCATCACGCAGGACAAGGATACACGCCTGCAGGCCCTACTGGGTCTTACCTGGATCCTGTCCCAGCCGTAAGGCGGCACATCCCCCTAGGAAAGTGTGTTTCCCTCCGTTCCGGGTCCTCCGCGCGTCTCCGGACGCGCGGGAGATGGGATCAACAGGCACGCCGCAGCAGCCAAGCTGGCGATGTCAATGGCCAGGGTCGAAAGTCCCGCCCGGTGGCTGTGGGCGCCGAAACAGCCGCAGGAGATATCCAGCCCGCGAATGAGCGCGGAAATTACGGCGATTAAAAATACGCACGCCAAACCCGCCAGCACCAAGGCCCCGGCCCGGCGCCATTTCGGGATCCACACGGCCACGCCGGCCGCCAGCTCCCACCAAGGCAAAATGATCGCCGCCGCGGAAACGAAAACCGCGGGGAGCAGGCGGTAATTCTTCACGGCCCCGGCGAATGCGGCCGGATCCATGATTTTCAGCAGGCCGGAATAAATAAAAAGCCCGCCCAGAAAACCCGCCAGCACCCAGGAAAAATATTTCCACCGATCCGCCGGAATCACGGCTTCCTGCCTTTCTGAAATCGCCCGTGCTTTTTCAGAAAATCCCGCCCAGGGTAAAACGTTTCGAGGTGCCGGGAGGAAAAGCCGAATTTCAGCAAATAGACATATAGATTGGCGACTTCCGGCCGCGGTCCATACAGGATGACCCGATCCGCGACGGGCAGAAGCGACACGATGGAGTCCAGGTGCAGGCTCTTCCTCTCGGCGGGTATATTCAACGCGCCGGGGATATGGCCCTGTTGGTATTCTTCCTGTGAGCGCACATCCACGAACACCGCGCCGCCGCGCCGCCATGCTCGCAGGACTTGGTCCTCCGATCGAGGCGCCGTCAATTCCGATCCGCCCGGCACGGCTTGTTCCCCGCCGGAACCGCCGAACCAAGCGAGCCTGTCCGGCCGCAGGCCATTGGCCAAGGCGGCGGCTCCGCTCGCCACCAGGAGGAGGAGCAGGGCTTTTTTTAGATCATCCGACATCAGCATGGACCGTTCCCGTCTAAACTTGCCGAGGTTTTATCCTCCGCCCGAGTGTGCAGCGGAGTCGTGCTGACCTTGGCCTTCGCTTCCGGAGACCACAGGAATCTTGTAAACCCCCGGCGAAGGCTCCGGGGTTTCGATCGTCACCGCCGGCGCTTCCGCCGGCAGTGCCAGAAATCCCCTGGGGAAACGCACGGCGATTTGAAATGATTGGCCGGAAAGCTTTTTCACCCGAACCTGGATATCCGCATGATTCGTTCCAACCCTGGGAACCGGAAGATTTCCGGGTCCGGAATATTCAAGCAGCAGTGTGCGCGTGAGCACTTTCGGAAGGGGGTGGGCGGGTAAAACGATCTGCCGCGGGCGGATTTCCACCGTGGCGGGCATATACGCGCTCACGGGAATCCACAACTCTCCGCCTTCTTTGCCGCCGGCTTCCATGCGGATCCAGGAGCGGTACGCGCCGGGAGGCAATTCCGGCCGGGTTTTCACAATCAGCTCGAATTCCCTGCCGGGCTGCCTTTCTGCAAGTTCGGGAATAAACGCGGCATCCTCGCTTGCCACCTTCGTGAATTTCAACGGCTGCATGCGGTGATTGATGATGCGCACGCTGCTTTGGGCCGGCGGGCCGGCGGGCGTGAGAATTCCGAAGACCACCTGCGGCGGTACCACCTCCAAGGGCGGCTCGGAACGGCCTTTGAGCATGAGGGTGATTTTCTCCCGGCCGGGGGCATTGGTGGATATACGGATGGCCCGTTGAAAATCGCCCCGTATGCCTTCCGTGTCCAACCGGATGGGAATGCGCCCACTCGCGCCCGGGGCCACCTCCGAGTCATAGGGCCGCGCCTGGGTACACCCGCAAGAAGGTTTCACCGCCAGGATTTTCAAGGTTTGATCGCCCGGATTGGTGAATTGAAACTCGCAGGTCATGATTTCGCCTTCGTACACGCGGCCGAAATCACAGGTTTCCCGCGCAAAATCTATCCGCGGACCCGGGGCGCGGGTTTGCGCAGCAATCGTATTGGTTCTTTCCGCCGCGGGCGCGGAGGCGGGAGCGGCGGCTTGCCCCGCAACGGCAGTTGTTATCCCCGCCAGGATCGAAAGCGAGATTGTCAAAACCATGCGTGCCGGAGGATTCATGCCGAACCTTGAGCAGGATTGGTTTTTCTTCCGAATGAAACGCCTTCGAAGAAGTAGTATATCATCCCGACGCACGTGGAAAATATTTTTTTATGCGGGCACGTGCAGTGCGAAATCTAAGGGGCGGTGGCGGGTTCAATTTTCCAGCAGGACGACCGTGCCGGAAACCCTTTTTCCCTCCGTCTCGACCTGGTAGAGGTACACGCCGCCTTCACACAGGCGGCCGTGATCATCTCTTCCATCCCAAACCCGCGCCTGCCGCAAGCTGCGGATCGCTCGCCCCTTGAGATCCAGGATTCGGATCAGGCAAGCCGCCCGGGGATCCTGCGGCGCGAAGTTGAAATTCACCTGCTGGCCGAGTCCCGGGAAAAACGGATTGGGTGTGGCATAGCCCCCGCCCTGGTCCAGGCCGGGATACGGCAAGGGAGTCCGCGTGAAGCTGCAGGTAGCGCTGACCGTGGACGTGGCGAATAGGGTGGGCGTCGGGGTGGGAGTCGTTACCGGTGTTGGCGAAATCGTGGGAGTAAACGTGGGCAGCAACATTTGGTCGGCGCCGATATCCCAGGTTCCGGGACGGGCTTCCCGGTCCAGATCATCGTTAAAGGCCAGGTCGGCGTCTGCGGCGAGATTCACACCGTGGCCCCGGGCGCCCGTATCTCCTGGCCAAAGGTGGAAATCATCGCCGGCCGCGTTCACAAATCCCACCAGCGTGGTGTTGCGCGCATTGGGGCCGGGTGCGTCGGCCGGTAAATCCGATAAATTGTAATCCGAGGCGGGCGCGAAGGTGCCGTTGAAACCGTCCGTGCAGGCTTGCGCCAGAATGTTTTTGGCCACGGTCGTGCCGGCGTTCGCCCAAATCCCCCGGCTGCAATCGACCATGGTGTTGTTGTACGCGTAGAGCGTGAATCCCGCCGCCATCTGCCCGATGCCGCCGTTCTGGGCATTGCCGCTGAAATCGTAATAGACATTGTTCCAGGCCCGGACGATCCCGCTGCCGGCACTCCAGATGGCGATGCCCAGATGAAGGTTCTGCGGCGTCCCGGGCAATCCGCGGAAAAGGCAATCCGAAATGCGGATATCGGCACCTGGCCCCATGCTTTCCACGGATACGCCCACGGTTCCCGGGTTGGACACCGAGGAAATGCGGCACTGGAGCCCTTCCAGCCGGAGATGATTAATCTGTCCGTTGCGGAAAACCGAATTGTTGCTGGCAATTTCAAGCCGATAGGCGCCAGGATCCCAGCTGCCGTGGTGCCGCTGGCCGGCCCCCACCTCGCCGGGCGCCTCCGGGGTATAAATTCTCAGATAGTGGTCCGCAGAGGTTGTCCAGCCCTGGATTTCCACGCTGGTGGTATCCACCGCGTCCGCATAACACGCCAGGTTCCAGACCTCATTGCCGGCCACCAGGTCTTTTCCCCCGGTCCACGAATCGAAGTCTCTCAGTCCAGCGGAGATGCCGGCGTTCTCCGCAGCCTGCTCCGCATCCGAGAGCGAGGTATAGGCCCGGAACACCGCCCAGTCCTGGTCGGGTGCCAGCGTGGGCGGAGGCACATTCCGCCCGTCCGCGGCCCGCACCGTGTATTGCGAGGCGGAACCCCGGGCTTCGATGAAGGCCAGCGCATCCACCGAACCGTTGTTGTCCGAATCATACTGGATCACGTCACCCACGCCCACCCGCGCGGGCAGCCCAACGCCGAACGCGGCGAGTGAGCCCGACAAGGTCAGCGCGTTCGCACCGCCTTGAGCCAGGCTGCCGGTGCTGCCCGGGCCGACCGACCGGATGATCGCCACCGGGGGCTGGTCAAAAACCAATACCCGGCTGTTGAAACGGTCGAGAATGTACAAACGGTCCTGCTCGTGCACGCCGGGATTGGGAAAATACAGGGTATTCGCGGCTGCTCCGCCACCCTGATTGGGGCTGTTGCTGATGAAGTCCGCCTGGCCGATCACCACCGCGGCGGCTGCATTGTTGGCGAGGGGAATCCCGTCAAAAATCAGTACCCGGTTGTTGTTGCTGTCGGCGATGTAGAGCTGTGACCCCTGTACATAGACTCCCCAGGGATTGTTCAAGGTATTGGGCCCCGGGGAGCCGCCCTGATTGGACATGCGGCTGGTCATGTTCGGCTGGCCGATCACCACGTCCGCGCTGGCATTGTCGGCAAGTGGTATGGAGTTGAAAATCAGCACCCGGTGATTGCCCCGGTCCGCGATCAGCAGCCGCGTTCCATCGCAAATGATTCCCGAGGGAAAGCTCAGGGTATTGGCCCCCGCGGCACCGCCTTGGTTTTCGGCATTGGAAACCATGTCGGGCTGGCCGACCACCACGTCCGCGCTGGCGTTGTTTCCGGCCGGGATGCTGTTGTAGATCAGCACGCGGTGGTTGATCTGGTCGGAAACGAACATCCTTCCGCCGTGGCTGATGATGGCAATCGGGTTGTTCAGCGTGTTGGCGCCCACGGGGCCGCACTGGTTGACGCAGCCGCTGGTCATGTTGGCCTGTCCGATCACCACATCCGCGCTGGCGTTGTTGCTGGAGGGAATCGTGTTGTAGATCAAGGCGCGGGAATTGGCCGCGTCCGTGACGAAAAGCCGGGTGCCGTCGCTCCACGCGAAAAACGGCCAAGCCAGGGTATTGGCTTGGCACCCGCCTCCCTGGTTGGCCAGGCGGCTGCTCATATCCGGCTGGCCGACCACCACGTCCGCGTCCGGATCGTTACCGGAGGGCAGGGTGTTGAAAATCAGCACGCGGTGGTTGGATTCGTCGACGATGAGAAGGCGTGTTCCGTCCGTGTTGACGCAGGAGGGCACGTTGAGGGTCTTGGCGGACGGCGTCGTGCACTGGTTGGCGCAGGCGCCGGCCATGTCCGGCTGGCCGAGGACCCAATCCGCGGACTGATTGGTGGTAAACGCTTGTGCGGGATTGAGGGACAGCAGGTACAACAACCCCATCCCTATCATAACCATCGGCCTGGTATGCTTCTCCCCGGTCTGCTTCAATCCGTTTTCTCCCGGCATGGTTTGCTGGTTACCGCTGGTTTGGTATTATCTGACAACCACGAGTTTCTTGCGCGCCTTATGATTTCCGCTTTCAAAATAAATAAAATAGGTGCCCGAACTGGCCCCGGCCCCGTTCCAGACTAACTCGTGTCTTCCGGCGCTTTGTTCCCCATCCAGCAGCGTCGCGATTTTTCTGCCGGTGAGATCGAAGACCTTGATCCGGACTCGGCCGGGAGTGACCAGGCTAAACGTTATCCGGCAGGCTTCTCCGCGGGACGTTTTTAGCAAAGTTCGATCCAGGTTGAAAATCGTGTTGGTTAGCGCGGGCGGTGTACGCGTTGGGGTCGCCGCCGGGGTCGCCGTCGGGGTGGGGGTGGGAATGAAGATCTCATCCGCGCCGATGTCCCAGCTGCCCAGGCGCGGCTGGCTATCAATGTCATCGTTGAAAGCCAGATCCGGGTCCAGGGACAGGTCGGCCCCCGCGCCCCGGGCCGAGGTATCGCTCAGGGACAGGTGGTAATCCTGGCCTCCGGCGTTTACGAAGATCACCGTGGCGGAGTTTCGGGAATGCGCGCCGGGCGCGTCCGCCGCCAGGTCCGAAAGATTGTAGTCCGAAGCTGCCGAGAAGGACCCCCAATACCCGTCCGTGCATCCTTGGGCGAGATTGTTTTTGGCGACCACCTCGCCGCCGTTGGAGAAAATACCCCGCAGACAGTTGATCCAGGTATTGTTATAGAGATAAAAGGTGGTTTCCGCGTCCTCGGGAATGATGCCGCCCTGATTATTGCCGCCGTTGAAATCGTAAAACAGACTATTCCACACCCGCAGCGCGCCCGAACCCGCGGAATAGCACTTGATGCCCGTGTGCCAGTCGAAGGCCGCCGTGGGATCCCCCACGAAGATGCAAGCAGAGACGCGCACGTCCCCTTCGCCGGGATGCATCTCTTCCAGGCAGATCTGCATGCCGTTGTCCACGCTGGCGATCTTGATCTGGAGCCCTTCCAGGCGCAGGAAATCCAAACGGTTGCGCAAAACCGTGGAATGGCTGAGAACCAAGTGATAGGCGCTGTCGCTCCATTTCCCGTCATGTCTCTGGCTGACGCCGGCCTCGGAGGGCAGGCGGGGGGTGAAGACGCGCAAATAATGCGTGGCGTCCGTGGTCCAGCCATTGAATTCGCAAAAGGTCGTATCGGCCGCGTCCGCGTAACAGGCCAGATTCCAGATTTCATCCCCGGCAACTAGGTCGCGCCCGCCGGACCAGGCATCGAAATTCCGCAAGGCCGCATCCACGCCGGTGTTTTCCGCACCTGCCTCCGCCTCGCTCAAGGAAGTGTAGGCCCGGAAAAGCGACCAGTCTTGATCCGCAGCCACGGTTGGAACGGGCGCGGAACCGGAGGCGTCCTGGACGACAAATTGGGCGGCGCTGATCCGCGAGGTGATGAAGGCTACGTGGTCCACGGATCCGTTTCCGTCCGCGTCATACTGAAGAACATCCCCCACCCCCGCGCGGTCGGGCAAAGGATTTGAAAAGGTGGCCAATGCACCGGCGATGACCAGATCATTGCCGGCGCCCGAGGCCAGGGCGAGGATGTTCCCAGGACCGATGGAACGGTAGATGGTAACCGCCGCCGCGGAGGCCGACCCGCTACAGAACAGAATCAGCATCAACAGGAAGGGCTTTCCGCTATGGATAATTTTCCCCCCTTTTGCAGGCCGTGCTGACACCGAAAATGAGAATAACATTTCAGCCTCCGTCACGGAAGATGATTTTCAAAATCCCGGGAATCAACCTGCGTGCGTTCCACGACCCGGAACAGGCAAATGATAACGAAAAGCGGAATCAATATTCCCCGGCACCTTTTTGAAAACCGCGACCTGGTTTCCAGGACCCGGGGACTTCACGGGAAGCCGTCACTTTTAATTTTCCAGGAGTACCACCGTGCCGCTGACGCGGCGGCCTTCCGTCTCGATCTGATAGAGATAGATGCCGCCCT
>CAZQGO010000008.1:0-93699 GCA_964593065.1 uncultured bacterium
GCCGCCTCCGCCGCCGCCACCGCCGCCACCGCCGCCGCGACCGCCGCCACCGCCGCCGCCACCGCCGCCACCGCCGCCACCGCCACCGCCACCACCGCCGCCACCGCCGCCTCCGGAATTATCGCTGTTTTTCAGCTTCTTCTTTGCGATCTGCAGATTATAGGCAATATCCTTATCATCCGGTTTGAGCTTCAGCGCTTTCTCATAGGCGGTCACGGCTTGTTTATAGTGCCGCAAGCGCATCAAAGCATTGCCCATGTTGTAGTGAGCTTCATACAGCGAGGGGTCGGCCTGAAGCGCGCGGTCATACTGTTTGATGGCTTCCGGGTAATTATAATCCCGCATGGCCTTGTTGCCGACGTCAAACGGGCGCTGCGCGCAACCCCACAGGAGCCCCAGGCCCAGCACCGCCGGAAGCCAGCGCAGGCTACGCATGTTTAAACAGGTCGCGCCAGCTGAGTGCCAGGTAGGCGCGGAACTCCAGGCATAGGTCCAGCAGGAGCAGCAGCAAGGCCGGCAGCAACAGCCACAGATAGTACTCCCGGTAGCGGTAGCGCTTCTTGGTTTCCGTGTGCTGGGTCTGGGTCAGGCGCCCGATTTCCTGGTACGCCTTGAGCAGGGCGTCGCTGGTCTGGGTGTAGAAGTATTTCCCCCCGGTTTCCGCGGCGATGCGCCGCAGCGTTTCCTCGTCCAGCTTGGTCACGACGGGCTCGCCCTGATACATCTTATAGCGCGGCCTGCCGTCCGCGTCCAGCCCCTCGGGGATTTTCGCGCCGCCCGGCGTGCCGATCCCGATGGTGTACACGCGGGTTCCGGCCGCCTTGACTTTCGCCGCCGCCTCCAGCGGAGCCACGCCGCGCGTGTTCTCGCCGTCCGTCAGCAGAATAATGGCCGCCCGGCCGCGGTTCTTCGGATCGATCTTGTCCAGCGCGAACAGGAGGGCGTCGCCGATGGCGGTGCCGTCGACGGGCAGGAAATCGGTGCTGAGGATGTCCACCATCATGGCCACGGTGGGGTAATCCAGAGTCAGCGGGCTTTGCAGGGAAACCGAGCCTGCGAACAGGGTCAACCCCACGCGGTCCCCGCGGAGCCGGGAAATGAAATCCTGCAGGGCGGTTTTGGCGGCCTGCAGGCGGTTCGGAGACAAGTCCGTGGCCTTCATGGAGGACGACAGGTCCACGACCAGCATGATGTCGGCCCCCGTGCGGGTCAGCGTCTCCTCCACGAGCCTCGGATCGCCGGCCGGCCTGGCCATGGCCAGCACGATCAGCCCCAGGGCGACGAGGGACAGGCCCGCGCGCCCCAGGCCTCCCCCGCCGCCCAGGGCCAGGTCCGGGTTTTGCCGCGTCAGCAGGCGCGCGTCGCCGAACCGGTCCAGGTCCAGGCGACGGCGCCGAAACTGCCACGCCTTCAAGACCGCCGCCGCGGGCACCAGGATCAGCCACCAGAGCATCTGCGGCTCCAGCCAGGTGAAGGATTTCATGCCAGCGACCTCAGCCAGGTGGCGGACAGGAGCGCCTCGAAAAACAGGATCAGCAGGGCCGCCAGCAAAACGCGGTTGAAAAGCTCCCGGTAATGGGGATCACGCCGTTTTTTTTCATCCTGGATCAGATCCTTGATTTTGGCGTAAATCCGGTCCAGGGCCTTTTCATCCGTGGCGCGGTAATACTCGCCCCCGGTCTTGGCGGCCAATTGCCGCAGGGCCTCGTCGTTGGGTTCCTCCCAGCGCTGGGGAACTCCGTCCACGAGAAAAGGCTGCCGGATGCCGAACTGGTCCGTGGTGTAGACGGGGGCGCCGCCCTTGGCGCCGATGCCCACGATGTAGAGGCGGATTTTGCTGGCGGCCGCGATTTCGGCGGCTTTCTCGGGCTCTTCCCCGCGGTTGTTGGTGCCGTCCGTCGCCAGGACGATGATATTGGTCTGGCCCGGAAATTCCCGCAGGCGGTTGACGGCGGTCAGGATGCCGTCGCCGATGGCCGTGCCGTCCGCGTCCACGACGTTCAGGCCCACCGACGAAATCGCGTTGCGCAGGACTTCATGATCCAGGGTGAGGGGGGACTGGGTGAAGCTCTTGGCGCCGAAGACCACCAAGCCGATTTGATCCTGGCGGGTCTTGGCCACGAATTCCTCCAGGACTTTCTTGGCGGCCGTGATGCGGTCGGGCTTCAGGTCCTCCGCCACCATGGAGCCGGACAGGTCGAGGACCAGCATGATGTTGATGCCTTTGAGCTTCACTTCTTCTTCGCCCATCAGGGCCTGGGGCCGCAGCACGGCCAGCGCCACCAAGACCAGCGCCAGCAGGCGCAGGAACAGGGGCAGGGCCCGCAGGCGCGCCGCCAGGCTTTTCGGCGCCGCCAGCAGGGGCGCCAGGTTGCTGAACCGCAGGCCCGAACGCCGGCGCCAGCCGCTCACGAGCAGGTACACCACCAGGCTTACGGGCAGGAGCAGCCACAGCCAGTTCAGGTTATGCCACGTCACCGCCGTCTCCTTCGCGCCTGCCGGAAAAAGGACACGATGGTGTCGATGTAGGACCGCGAGGTGTCTAAGGCCACGGTGTCCACCCGGCAGCGGTTCAGCATCGCCTGCAGCCGCTCCCGGTGCTGCGCGGTCAGCTGCTTGAAGCGCCGGCGCGCCTCCCGGGTGGTGGTGTCGATCACCACCCGCCGCCCGCTCTCCGGGTCCTCGAGCTCCACCAAACCGATGTTGGGCATTTCCCTTTCCCGGCGGTCGACCATGACGACCGCGAACACGTCGTGCCGGTAATTGGCCAGGCGCAGCTTCTGCTCGAAGTCGATCTCGGAAAGGAAGTCGGAGATCAAGAAGGCGGTGCAGCGTTTCTTCACGATGTGGTTCAAGAATTCCAGGCCGCAGTTCAAATCCGTGCCCTGCGACCGGGGCTCGAAGTAGATCATGTCCCGGATGAGGCGCAGGACGTGGGCCCGCCCCTTGCCGGGCGGGCAATAATGTTCGATCCGGTCGGTGAAAAGGATCAACCCCACGCGGTCGTTGTTCTGAATGGCCGAGAAGGCCAGGGAGGCGCAGAATTCGATGGCCATCTGCCGTTTGAGGCGGTTCACGGTGCCGAAATCCACCGAGGCGGAGGCGTCCAGCAGGAGCATGAGCGTCATCTCGCGCTCTTCCTGGAATTGCTTGACGTGGGCCACGTTGGTGCGGGCGGTGACGTTCCAGTCGATGTTGCGCACGTCGTCGCCCTCCACGTACTCGCGCACGTCGGCGAATTCCATGCCCTGGCCCCGGAAACGCGAGCGGTAGGCGCCCTGGAGCATGTTTTCCACCAGCACGCGGTTGACCAGTTCGATCTTCCTGACTTGCTTGAGAACTTCCTTCAGGTCCATGTGCATCGGCTGGGTTCCTTCGAAGCGCGAAATTTCACGGACGGCGCCTGCGCGCCCGGCCCGGCCGCCGGAGCGCGGCCGCCCGGGAGGCGCTAGGGCACCTTGACGGTTTTCAGGATTTCATCGATGACGTTCTCGGAGGCGATTTCCTCCGCCTCGGCCTCGTAGCTGACGACGATGCGGTGGCGCAGCACGTCGTGGGCCACCGCCTTGACGTCGTCGGGCGTGACGTATCCCCGGCCCTCCATGAAGGCGTTGCCCTTGCTGCCGATGGTCAGATAGATGCTGGCCCGCGGACTGGCGCCGTTCTGAATCAGGTTCCTGATCTTCAGCCCGAAATGCTCCGGCGCACGGGTCGCGTGGGTGATATCCACGATGTAGCGCTTGATCTTGTCGTCGATGAAGATGCCGTTGATGGTCTTGCGGGTGGCCTCGATGTCCTGGGGCGTGCACACGGCGGAAACCGTGGGATTTTCCCCGCGCGTGAACCGGTTCAGGATCTCGAACTCCTCCTCGGGCGAGGGATAGCCGACCCGCACCTTGAACATGAAGCGGTCCACCTGGGCGTCCGGCAGGGAATAGGTGCCCTCCGACTCCAGCGGGTTTTGGGTGGCCAGAACCAGGAAGGGCGACTCCAGCTTGAAGGTCTGGCCGCTGATCGTGACCTGCCTTTCCTGCATCGCCTCCAGCAGGGCCGACTGCACCTTGGCGGCCGCGCGGTTGATTTCGTCGGCCAGCACGATATTCGCGAAGATCGGCCCCTTCTTGATGCTGAATTCCGCCGTCTTGGCGTTGTAGATGCTGGTGCCGATGATATCCGACGGCAGCAGGTCCGGCGTGAATTGGATGCGCGAGAATTTGGCCTGGATGCAGGTCGAGAGCGTCATGACCGACAGGGTTTTGGCCAGGCCCGGCACGCCTTCCAGCAGGATGTGCCCCTGGGTCAGCAGGCCCATCAGCAGCCCGCGCACCATGAGCGGCTGGCCGACGATGACTTTCGCCGACTCGTCCTGGATTTTTCTGAGCGTTTCGCTCATTTCCTTGCCTTTTTTGTCCAGCTCGTGGTTCACCGTCATGCGCCTGACTCCCCTTTCCCCGGTTCGGCCGGAACGCGCCCCGGCCGCCTCATTCGTCCTCTTCGTTCTTCTCCGGCCGGCTGGGCCGGGCCGCATGGCCGCGAAGGCCGCGGCCGGCCTCGATGAAGCCGGTTACGGCCCGGTGCAGGGCTTCCACTTCATCCTCGGCGGGCGTATACCCCGCGAACTTGGCCCGCTCGGCGGTCTTCAGGAAGGTTTCCAACGCGGCCAGCTGGTCGGCTTTGAATCCCAACCCCGCCAGCTTTTCCAGCAGGCTGGCCGTGGACAGGACGTTGGCGTCCAAGGCGAAGCGGGTTTGCAGGTAGTCCAGCAAGCCCCGGGTCAAGGCGCCGTAGTAGGCCGCCAGATCCTCGGATTCCAGATGATCCACGGCCTGCTGCAGCGCGGCCAAGGCCCTGTCCTCCGGCGCCTCCGCCGGGACGCGGGCCGCGCGCCGCGGCCGCCGCAGGCCCCAGACTAAGCCCAGGAGCAGCGCCGCGGCAATGCCGGCCGCCAGCCACCAGCCCGGCGCGCCGCGCGCCGCGCGGGCCGCCGAGGTCGTGCCGGGTTCCGCCGGTGCCGGGGCGGAGGCCGCGGGCATCACGTCCAGGAACTGGACTTGGGTTTTTCCGCTTTTCAAGAGGTTGGTGGTGGGATCCTGGTAATTCACGACCGCGGATCCGATGGACAAGTGCCCGGTCTCGGTGGGTTTCAAGATCCACAGTTTCCTGTAAATCAAGTGCGGTTCTTCCTGCCCTTCGCTGTTCACGGTCCGTTCGTTTTCGCCCAGCACCGCGAATTTATCGAACGCGGGGGGCATGACCTGCGGCGCCATGGAGCCGATCCCGTAGTGCACGATGATCAAAAATTGAACGGGTTCGCCCAGCGCAACCTGGTTTTTTTCCAGCAGCGCCTCATAGGTCACTTCATCCAAGGCCAGGGATGATCTCGCACCCCATCCACCCAGCAAAAGAAGCAGCGCGCACGTGCCGATCCTCCATCGCCGCTGCATGCGACCTCCGTGATCCAGCCAGATGTCTGCGCCTCCGACTCCTGCGGGGTACGGAACCAGGCCCGGCGGCTTCCCCGCCCGGGTTTGCCAGAGGATCCCCGAACGGGGCATGCCCCTTCGCGGCCGGCGTGCCTTGCGGGACACCCGGCTCCGCGCCGGGGAAAAACCCGGCGTCCCGGCCCGCGCTCGCTGCGGTTTCCGCCCTGCGGAAAAGAACCAGGACGGTGCGGGGCCGCGGGCTCCGTTTTTCGGTCCCGCGGCCTCCGTGGCCGCAAGCCTCCGACACCCGAAGGCTAAATGTCCATCAAATACACTTCCGCCGCCAGCAAATTCGAGATGATGGTGATGATCCCGCCTTTTTCCTTAAGCACCGAGCAGATCTGGAGGATTTCATCCCGTTCCAGCTCGTTTTTGCCGCTTAGGCCCGTCTGCTGGGCGGCCTCCGCGAACAGCGTTTGCGCCTTGTCCTTGCCGATCGCGGCCGCGATCTTGTCGATGACCTCAATCTGCGTCAAAGTATTTTGAGCCATAGGCATGACCGGGTCAGACCGGAAGCAGCATCACGACGGTCGTGGTGTTGTGCAAGCCGCTGAGCTGGCCGCTGCGGCGGCAAACCTCGCCGTAGGTCTCAAACCCGATCAAGGGCACGGTGCCGACCACCTTTTTCACCGCATCCACGCCTTTGTAGAAATCATCCCCGAGAATGAGGCCCCGGCAGGCGCAATCGAAGACCAGGGCGCCGGCGATGGCCCGGCCCTGCATCTGTTCCTTGGCTAGCTTGGCCGATTGTTCGGCGGATGTGATCTGGTCCTCCTTGGGGCTCTTCATGATGCGGAACTTGGCGCCTTCGGGAATGGTGCAGGCGAAATTCAGCGAGCCGTCATCGTTCTTGGAGAGCGGGATGCGGACCTTGTATTCCGAACCCGTGGCCAGTCCCAGCTCGTACCGGAGCAGGAACTGCCCCACGGAGGAGGCGTCGTTCAACTGGTTGACATCGATGCCGCTGCTTTTCGCCTCGTTGGCCATCAGGCGTTTCCAGACTTCCCAGGCCGGCTCGCCGTTGACCTCAAAGAGCACGTTGTCCACGGCTTTGGTCACGGTCAATTCCTCGGTTACCGGGGTATGCCCGTGCTTGACGCCGATGGCGACCGGTTGCTTGGAGTCGATCACGCACAGGGCCACCGAATCCGTCGTGACTTGATCGTTGCAGAAGACGAAGGTCTTCTTGAAGGCCAGGTCGTCGGCCGCGGCGCCGCCGGCGAAGCTGACCTTGGGGCCCAGGATCGTGGTGGCGGAGAGCACGGCCTCTTCCCCGCGGCCCGCCAGCCCGTCGTGGAGAAAGATGGCGGAACGGTTCGGCAGCCCGGCGGGCGCGGCCGGAATGTCGTTCACCGCCTTCTGCACGCAGCCCGCGGTGTCGGAATGCAGGCCCGTGGCCACGGAAACATGAAACTGGTAGTCCGGCGCGCCTGCCATCAGGATCAGGGCCGCCGACTCCTTCTCGACTTTTTTATCGGTGAATTCGCCGGCGGTCGTGCAGCCGATCAGGGGCACGTTTCCCAGGGACTTGCGCACCGACTGCAGGACGCCTTCGATGTCCAGGTGGGTGGATACGAAGAGCATGGCGAAGTCCGGTTGCGCACCCTGCAACCCGGCCTTGGCCTCCTTGACGAGCGCCGCTCCCGCCGCCTGCGCGTTCTTCTCTTTCACCAATGCCGTTGCCATTCGTGCTGCCATTTTCCAGCCTCCTTGTCCAAAATGTGTATCCATGCAAATATAGGTGGAACTATTTTAAAAAATATTTGGCAAAATATCATCCTTTAAATGAAATTTATTCCGCTCCCGCGCTTCGGCCCGCGGTTCCGCGGGGCGGACTCTCCGCCGGACGATCATTCCCGCGCCGTTGCCGGGCCGGCCGGCCGGAATGCGGCCGGCTGGCGCCGCTAAAAATATTGACAAAAAACCGCGCGTGTGAAATTATTATGTATTATGCATATTTTCGCCCACTGCTTGGCGCGCGGCTCCTTCCTATCCCCGGGGCAGGCGAATGAATAACCGCGATACCCGCCTTAAATTTTCCCTGCCGGAAAACCTCCTGGCCGGAGAATTCTGGATCAAAATCGGCATTTTCGGAGGCGCCCTCTGGCTCGCCAGCCTGGGTACCGGCCTCCTGGTGTTCGGCTGGAACTCCCTGTTCGCCCTCCTCGGACTGCTTTTCTCCTCTGCCGGCGGTTTTCTTCTCGCCTGTGTGGTTTTCCCGCAAGCCCCGGACGAGTCCTTGCAGCTGCTGGGCGAACGGCTGAGCGCCTTGGCGGAGAAAAAAGACCCGGGTCCCCTGCCGGACGGCATCGACAATCCCCTGCTGGCGCTCACCGAAAGTCTGCGCCGGCGAGCATCCGCCCCGGAAGCCTTTCAGCAGGCCAAAACCGTGGCCACGCACAAGCTCGATGAATACCGCGACGCCGTGCGCGAAGCCTTTGAACTCGTGTCCCAATTGAATCTGTCCATCGAGCAAATCAGCGTCAGCGCCAACCAGCAAAGCGAGCGGGTCACGGAAATCAGCGGCCTGTCCGACAATCTGCATCAGTCTTTCGTGCAGGTCGCCAGCTACATCAAGCAGGCTTTAAGCCGCAGCAAAAACGCCGTTATCGCCACTTCCAAAAACAAGGAAGCCGCCGCGCAATCCGTCGAGTTAATGCTTCAGATTCAACAAATCCTGACAGATTACGTGGATCTGATCCAAAAAATGGGCGGCTCGAGCCAGGAGATCGGCAAATTCGTGGAAATCATCAAGGGCATCGCCTCCCAAACGAATCTGCTGGCTTTAAATGCCGCCATCGAGGCCGCCCGGGCCGGCGAGCAGGGACGCGGTTTCGCCGTGGTGGCGGACGAGGTCCGCAAGCTGGCGGAACAGAGCTCGACCTCCGCCAAAGATGTCACCCTGATCATCAGAAACGTGTTGCAGCAAACCCACCAGGCCATCGATTTATCGGCTCAGAACCAGGCCACGGTCTCCCAGGTGCGTAATGTCGCCAATATTTCGCAGCAGGCCCTGACCTCCCTGGAACAGACCATGAACACCTTCGCCCAGCAATTCATGGAAATCAGCGAACTGACCAACCACCAGGTCGACCACATCAACGCCGTCAAAATGGGGTTGCAGGACTTAAGCTCCATCGCCCAGGAGTTTTCGGCCACGACCGAGGAAGTCGGCGCGGCCAGCGACGAACTGAAGGAATATCTGAACCGCCTCAGCCAATTGGCCAACGAATTGTAACCCCTCCGGCATCCATCCCGCCCTGGACCTTCCTCCTTCCCGTCTCTACCAGTCCACCCCATCCCGCGGAGGCGGCGGCCTGCGTAGGGAGCTTCCGGGCCGGAACGGATAGGCTGCGCGCGTTTGTTCCCGGATGACCTTGGCCAGCTCCTCCGGGGGCAAGGAAAAGATGTCCTGGGCGCCGTTTCGCGCCTTCCCTGATCGGGGCCAGGGGGAAAAATAACCCTCCCAACGGCTTTCCCGTTCACGCGCCCGCTGCAGAAAACGCTCCTCGGGACTGACCGGCGGCCTGGCGGTCTTGTTTTCGGAAGCGCGCGCCGGCCCCGGGGCGCCCTCCCCTTCGCGTTCGGGCCGGGTCCCGCCGAGCCGGCCGCGCCCCGGGGAAGGATGCGTCGGGGTTTTCTCTCCCAGGCGGGTTCGTGCCAGCTCCAGATTATGCCAGATGTCCTCGTCGTCCGGGTTGCGGTTCAGCGCCGCCTCGTAATAGAAAACCGCCTGAGCGTAGTCTCCGCGGTGAAAGGCCGCATTGCCCGCGTTGAAGTACGCGGCGACGGCGGTCCGCTGCCCGGCAAAAGCCGTCCGGTAGGCATTTTCGGCCTCCAGGTAATCCCCCGCCCGATAGTAGTGATTGCCCAAATTATAATAGTTCTCCGGCGGCGCGCCCAGCCAATGGAGGACGAGCTTGAGCAATAGCCAAAACGCGACGCCGTCCATGCTTATGGCCTCCGACCCCGGCCCGGTCCCAGCAGTTCCAGCCAGAAAAGAATGAACGCCAGCGCCACCAACCCGGGGAAATATTCCGTATACCGCCGGACCACGGCTTTTTGTCCCAGGGTGCGCGACAGGCGTTTCAGGCGGGACACCAGGCCCCGTGCCGCCCGGCCGGGTTCCTGGTCCGACAGGTAAACCCCCCCTCCCGCCCGGGCCGCGCGCCGCAGGTCCAGGGAAACCAGCCGGCTGATGACCCTCCGCCCGCGGTGCACGCGGTAAACCTGTTTGCCCCAAAAATTGCGGCCCACCGGAATGGGCGCACCGGCCAGCGTTCCCACGCCCACCGCGTACACGCGCACTCCGGATTCCGCCGCGCGGGCGGCCGTGGCGGCCAAGTCCCCCGGGCGGTTGCTCTCCCCATCCGTAAAAATCACGGCGACCTTTCCCGGCCCCGGCCGCGCCTGCAATTTCTCCCGGGCCAGTTCCAGGCCCGCAGCCGGATTCGACCCCGGCGGGTCGAGCATGCCGGCCCGCAGCCGGCCGAGCGTTTCCGCCACGGCGTCGTGGTCCAGGGTCAGGGGGCACAGGCTGCGCGCCTCGCCGGCAAATGCGATCAGTCCCACCCGGTCACCCGCAAGGTTCCGCAGCACGCGTTCCATCTCCGCCCGGACCGCGGCCAGGCGGTCGGGCGCCACGTCGCGGGCCAGCATGCTGAGGGAAAGATCCAGCACGAAGTAGATCTGCAGGCTCGGCCGGGGAACTTCTTGCGCGGTCACGGGCGGCCCCTGCGGGCGGGCCAGGGCCGCGATCAGGCACGCCAGTCCCAGCGACCACATCAGCTTCCACCCCGGAAAACGCGGCTTCCCCGCCCCCAGCTGCAGGGGCTCCTGGAACTTTTCCTCCGCGAATTCCAGCCGGGAACGAAGCTGCCAGCGCCGGTAAAATGCCTCTCCCATCCACCACAGCGGCACGAGCAGAAGCAGGAATAACAACCGGGGATGAAGAAAAAACATGCGCTGCCTCGCCTACCAGGCCAGACTTCGAAAACGCGTTTTAGCCAGCACGCCTTCCAGCAGGAGCAGCAGCAGGGCCAGGGACAGCGGCCAGGCATACCGCTCCTGGAACTGGAGGTTGCGGTGCAGCAGGACCCGGCCCTTTTCCAGGCGGTCGATTTCGAGCATCACGCGTTCGAAATCTTCATAACTGCCGGCCCGGAAATAACGGCCATGGCCAAGTTCGGCAATTCTGCGCAGCGCTTTTTCGTCCAGCTGCTCCCAGTACAGCGTGTGGCCGAAATTGTCTTTTTGCCGGACGAGGCGCCCGCCCTCCTCGTATTCCAGACGAGGCGTGAGACGGCGGCTGCCGATCCCGACCGTATACACGCGTATTCCCCTCTCGGCAGCCAGGCGGGCCGCGTTGGCGGGATTGACACCCCGGTTCGCCGCCCCATCGGTGGCCAGGATGATGACCTTGCTTTTCGCTCCGGAAGACGCGGAGTTCGTGGAAGCCGGTTGGGGCCCGGCGGCTGCCGTAAGACGGTTGACGGCGGTGAGGATGCCGTCCCCCAAGGCGGTCCCGGGAATCTGGATCATGCGCGGTTGGACCTCCTGCAAGGACTCGACCAGAGCCGCGTGATCCGTGGTCAGCGGCACCAGGGTAAAACTGGTGCCTCCCAAAACCACGAGCCCCAGGCGGTCGGTTTCACGGCGGCGGATGAATTTTCCCAGGATTTTTTTCGCAGCCGCCAGCCGGTTGGGTCGGATGTCGGCGGCACGCATGCTTTGCGAAATGTCGAGCACCAAGACGATGTCGATGCCCTGCACCCGGCGGTCGACTTGCCGTGATTCCACCTGCGGGCGGGCCAGCGCCGCCACCAGGCAGACCAAGGCCAGCAGCCTCAGGGCGGGCAGGAGGTAACGCCATTTTTGCGCGGCGCTTTGGCCAAGGCGAAAGGCGGCGGTCCAATTCGAATAGCGGACGGCGCGCCGCCGGCCCCGCTGTTTCCAGAGCAGGAACCAGGCCGCAGGCACGGCCAGCAGCAGCAGGAGAAACCACGGTTGGGCCAGGCGCACCGCACCCGGCAGCCATACCGCGCCAGCAGTCATGAATGCGCCCCGGCGTCTCCCCCGCCCGCAAGCGGAGCGGCGGTCTCCTTCCCCGCGGACGCGTCCCCGCCCTCCGCCCCGGGAGGGCCGCCCGCTTCGGCGCCGGGCTCGGCGGCCGTCGGTTCCGGCTCATCGCGCTTGTCGGGTTCCTGGACCAGCTCCCGGGCGCGCTGCAAGGCCGTGCCGACGGCCTCGCCGGGCGGCGTGACATTGGCGAATTTCACCTGATCGCATTCGCGGAAGAACCGCGCCACCTCGCCGCTGAACTCGGGGTGGAACCGCAACCGCTCCATTTCCCGCAGAATCTCCGGCGTGGTCAGTTCCTCGGCCGGGAAGGCGTATTTCTCCTCCAGGTAGCGCCGGAGTACGGCCGACAACAGGGTATAAAATTCATTGTGCCGGCCGGCCTGCCGCAGCGGTTCCGCGGCCTCCAGCGCCGCCAAGGCTTCCAGCGCCCGCTCCTCCGGTGTCCGCCGGTCCTCCACCACCGGCGGCGGAGGCGGCGGCGCTTGCCGGTGCTCGCGCATCCAGCCGTAGCCGATCACGCCCGCGATCAGGGCCAGCCCGCAGGCAAAGGGCAGCCATTGGGACAGGGAGAGATGCGCCGACCGTTTGATGGGACGCAGGACGTCGATCTCGGGCGTCGGGGTGGGCCGGGCGGCCGCGCCGCTGGCTTCGTTCACCCGCACGGTCACCGGCTGGGTTTCGAGGGTGACGCGTTCCCGGGTCCGGGAGGAAATCAGTTCCACGCGGCTCGGAGGAATGACGATCTCGCCCTTGTGGTTGGCGATGAGATGGGCTTCCTTGAAGTTCACGATGAAGGTTTTGCCGTTGAGGATATTGATCGAGGACCGGCTGAACACGTCCTGGACCTGGAATTGCTGGCTGAAATCCGGCAGCAGGATGTCCGGAGAGGCCTGATTTTCGCCGGCGGTGCTGACCTCGACGGTATAGACGAGGGCATCGCCCAAATTCACCTGCGCGCGGTCCACCTGGGCGGTCGCGTGTTCTTCACCGGCGGCCGAGGCCGGCGGCGCCCACAGGCAACACAGGCAGGGGATCAGGCAAAGCAGCTTGCGGTGCATAGTTGAGATTGTAATGGAGCCGCGCCACGACTGTCAACGCCCATTGCTGCGGCTCCCTCCCGCCTTGGGACGCGTGACCCGCCGTCGGCCCGTTTCGGTTCCGGGTCGGCAAACCGGGCCCTCACGGCTGCGCCAGCTTTTGTTTGGCGCGCCGGGCCTCCTCCAGGATTTCCGCCGGTTCCGCCTCGCCGAGCAGAATCGCGCGTATGCCCCGGGTGAGGACGGCCCGCACCTCCGGCCGTTCCGCGGGGATGGGATCCGCCGTGATCCGCGGCACGCCCCGGGCGAATTCCTGCAGCACGGGATCCAAGCCCGGCTCGGCGTTGCGGTTGGCGGGAATCTCAGCCAGGGCCTCCGCCAGCCTGACCTGCTGCTTCCGCGAGGTCAGCCAGCGCAGGAAATCCGAGGCCTGGGCCGGTTGCCGGGTTGTGGCCGCCACGGCGCAACCGCGCGCGATGCCGCCGGGCAGCCCCGGGTCGTACGCCGCATCCGCGGGTTTGGGCAGGGGAAACAGATCCGGCCTTACGGCGGGATTGCGGTTCCGGCAGGCCTGTGCGGCCCCGGGCCCGCTCCAGAGCAAGGCCGCCAGACCTCCGGCGAACGCCTGTTCGGCTTCCGGCCCCGTAAGCTCCAGGGAGGCCGGGGCCAGGAGGTTGTGATCGCGCAGGTCCGCCACCCGTTGCAGGGCCTGCACGCACAGGGGGTGCGTGTACGGCATTTGGCCCGCGTAAAGCCGGCGCAGACCCTCCGCTCCCAGATACGCCCGGCAGCAGGCGGTGAAAAAACGATAGGCAATTTCAGGGTCTCCGAAACCCGCCAGCAGGGGCGACAGGCCCGCGTCCCGGATCTCTTCCCCCAGCGCCAGCAAGTCCTGCCAGGTCTTCGGGGGCAGACCGGGATCCACTCCGGCCTGGAGGCACAGTTCCCGGTTGCAGAGAACCTGGTAGTTATACAGCGTCCAGGGCACCGCCGCCCGGCCCGCGGCCGTGACGGTTCCTCCCGGAGCCGCCGGGACCGCAAAAGCCTCCAGGGCGCGCGGATAAAATTCGCTGCGCCAGGCGTCCGGCCCGCGATCGAAAATTTCGCTTCGGGGTAGCAATTTTTCCACCGGCACGATTCCGGCCGCGAGTTCAGCGCCGGACAACTCCAGGATGTCCGGCAGGCCGGCGTCGGCCGCGGCCTGCAGCCGGCGGTCATATTCTCCACGGTCCTGACCCGCTGGTTCCCACTTGATCCGGGTGCCGGTGCGCGCGGTGTAATCCCGGATCATGGCTTCCAGGACCTCGGGCCGGTCCGTCCCTGCCCCCCAGACGGTCAGCGTGACGGCCTTGGCGGTTCTTCGGGGCCCGCAGGCCGAAACCAGGGCCAAGACCGCGAGCATCAGGGCGATTCCCAAACTCCGGAAAAATTTTCTCAGGGGCATGATCCAAAAACCTCCGGAGAGAGGATTGCTTGGTCGGGGGATTTGCCGGCCCCGGAGGCGGGACGCCTGCCGACGGGCCCGTTCCGCTCCCGGGACGGCGCGAGAACGGCGGATTCAGAGGGGGAATTCATGGCTGCGGATGGACTTCCGGGTTGAGCCTGACGGGGTTGGCGCACTTTCAATCCGCGAATCTCCGCGCTTCGCCGGCTGGATGGTTGAAGCCTTCTCCGTCCCGAAATCGGGCTGCCCGCTTCCGCGCGGGGACGCAGGGCGGTGCCGGCATCTTCCGCGCGGCCCGGACTTGGCCCGCACGGGCTATTGCGCCGCATCCTCCGGGACGAACTGGATCTCGTCCACGTAGATGACGGCCCGGCCTTTGGCGTCCTGGGCGCCGGACACCCAGAAACCGAATTCTCCGATTTTCTCGCGGGGGACAACCTCGCTGATATTCCACACGATGGTGCGCCAGCGGTCCTTGGGGAACAGGCCCTCCCCTTTTTCCGAAATATAATCCCAGTTGTCGGTCTTGGGGTTGTAGCGGAAGAAATAGGGCTGAACCCAGATCCAGTTTTCGTTCCATTCGCCGCCGACGACCCGGACATACAGGATGATTTTCCCAACCTTGGAAAAATTCCTGGGTTTTTCGGAATAATACACCACGGCTTCGCCCTGGATTTCCCCGTTCTTGGCTTTTTGGTCCAGTTGCAGCGGAAAGGCCAGGCTGTGCAGGCCCTTGTAGGCATAGGCCTGGCTGTTGTAGGGCGAGCCCAAGGTGACGCTGTTTTTCTTGACGATCCAGTTGCTCACGGTCCCGTCTTCAAAGGAATAATCTTGCAGGCCCTGGGCGCCTGCGGCCGGAGACGACTGCTCCGGAGCCTGGCGCTGGGCCGGTTCCGCCGCGACCGGTTTTTTCGGCTTGCGCTTGGTTTTTTTGGCTTCCGCGAGGCCGCTGTTGAACATCAGGCACAGGGTCACCAGGAGCGCCGCGGCGATGGACATCCAACCTTTGCTGAAAGTTCCCATGCTGCACCACCTCCCGAAAAGATCAAACGCGGTGATTTTATTATCATAAGCGTTTTGCCGGCAAAAAACAACTTCAATCCGTTCCGGCCAAGGCGGGATCTATTTCAGGGTGAAGCGTATGGCGATGGTTCCGCTCTGCTCGGCCTGCTTGACGGTCAGGGGCAGGGGGGCGAAAATGAATTTTTTCAAGGCCGCGACGGCCAGGCGGTCCAGTTCGGCATACCCGGAAGTTTTCTGCACGATGATGCGGTCGCCCACCTCCCCGTCCGGATTCACCACGAAGCGCAGGACCACTTCGGCCTCCACGCCTTTTTCTTCGAGCCAGCGCGGAATTTCCGGGTACTCCCGGTGCAGGAGCTCCCTGCCTTCCACTTCCCCGGTGATGAACGCGTCGCGCCGCAGGCTCAACTTTTTGGCCTGCGGCGGCTGGGCCTGCTGTCCGCGCGCGGCCTTGACCTGCTTGATGATCGCCTCCGGGGCCTGAAAACCCCGCCGGCTGATGCCGGGTCCCCAATCCACGGGCGGCAGGTCGTTGAGCGGCACCACCTGTTCGGCGAGTTCCGAGGCCGCGGAGCGCGGCGACGGGACCAGGGCGATTTTCGGCGGGGTGGACAACGCCCCGGCGGGCGCCGGGCCGGCGGGGGCCATGGCCTTGGGCAGGGCGGCCAAGCGGGTCAAGTCCGCCTCCGTGACCTGATCCAGCGACGTGCCGGCCTTCATGCCCACGACTTCGCGGAAGGAGGTCTGCTCGATTTCGGCTTTCGCGGCCGCGCGGGCCGCGGCCTGCCGTCCCGCCGCGGGTCGGGCGGACGCGGGCGCCAATTGCCGCATTAATTTTTCCATTTCGGTCGGAGGCGCGGCTTCCTCCTGGTATTCCACCTCGGTGAGCACCAGGCGCTCCGGACGCTGCGCGAACCGGCCCGAGCCGAACAGGGACAGCAGCCCGACGTGGGCCAGGAGGGAGAGCGCCAGGGTGGTCTGCACGCGCCAGCCGAGTTGGTCGATGAACATGGACCTACTCCTTCAGGGCCTCGGTGCCGAAGGTGATGCGCCGGGCCCCGGCCTGCTTGATGGTCTTCAAGGCGTCGAGGACGGCGCCGCTTAAGGATTGCTCGTCGGCCCGGATGACGACCAGCTTGGTCCGGCTCCGGGCCAGCTTGTCCGTGATCGTCCGGGAAAAATCCTCCCAGGTCACGGCCTGCTCGTTGACGGCCAGCCGGCCGTCCGGCGCGATGGCCACGAAAAGATTTTCCTCCTTGGTCTGCTCGGCGGTGTGGGCCCGCGGCAGGGTGATTTCAAAGGGGGGCTGTAAAAACAAGGTGGTGGTCACCATGAAGATGATGACCAGAACCAGGCATACGTCCACCAAGGGCGTGACGTTGATGTCCGTCAGCAGCTCCCGGGGCTTTTCGCTGCGCATCAGGCTCTGCAACATGTAGGATTCCCTTCCCCGCGGGCTAGGTGCTTTCAGGGGAACCACCCCGACCGGATGGGGAGGCGTATGAGACTCCCTTCGGTCGCAGGATCCCCAGCCGCTATCGCTGCGCTCTCCATCGGGGATGTTTCCCCTCTGGCTCTCGCCGAAAGCGGAAATAGGGCTCTTCGGCTCGCGGTCACCCCTCATGGAGTCAGGGGAATATTCCCCTGACCACCCCTGGCCCCTGCAGGGGCCTAAAGCCGATGCGTCCTGCTTTCCTTCCTCCTGAACGCCCCCCTTTGAGGCGGGGTCGTTGACCCGAGAGGAAGAGAAATCTTTATTTCCATTCCGCTCCTTCCCCACACAAAGCGTGGGGAATCTGCGGCGAACGTGTTCAGCCGGGGGCTTCTCCGCCCCCGAACCCCAAGCCTCATCCTTTTGATGAGGCGCGGGTCATTCGCCCGCCTGCGCCGGCCCCAGGATCACCAGATGGGCGGCGCCGGATTGCTTGGCGATGTCCATGACCCGGATGACGCGTCCGTGCCGGACCTCGCGCCCCGGCTGGATGAGAACGCGCTTGTCCTCCGAGATTTGCAGCATGGGACCCAGCCATTCCGGCAGGTCCTCAAGCGTCACGGCCTGGCGGTTCAAATAGATCTGATCCGTTTCCAGCCTGATCACGATGCTCCGGGCCCGGGTTTCCCCGGCCTGGACGGCTCCGCCCTTCTTTTCCCCGGAGGACACGATGATGCCGCTCTGCATGAACATCGGGGCCGCGGCCATGAAAATCACCACCAGCACCAGGCTGACGTCCACCAAGGGGGTCAGGTTGATCGTGACGATGGGCTTCTTATTGTCCAGCATGCGCGCCTTCCTCCGGAAGCCGGGAGGCCGTTAGCGTTTGAGGTGGAACAGCACCTGTTCCACGGCCGCTTCGATGTCGGTGATGGTCTGCCGCACCCGGGATACGTAGTAGTTGTAAAAAATAACGGCCGGGATGGCCACGATCAGGCCGGCGGCCGTGGCCACCAGCGCCTCGGCGATTCCGGCCGCCACCACGTTGGGTCCGCCGGACCCGGTGGCCGCCAGGGCCTGAAAGGCCCGGATGATGCCGATGACCGTTCCCAGCAGGCCGATGAACGGCGCCGTGTTGCCCAGCGTGCCCAGGATGCCCAGGAACCGCTCCAGCTGCACTTCCTCCTTCTTGATGAGGCTGGACAGCAGGCTGTTGAGATTTTCCAGGGATTCCTTGGAATGCACGATGGTGGCCCGGACGATGCGGGCCATGGGTCCGCGCTGGGTTTCGCAGTATTTCACCGCCCCGCCCAGGTCTTTTTTCTCCACCAGGGGCGTGAGCACGCTGATGAATTTTTCCGTGTTGGGCAGGTTGAGCAGGTAATAGATCCCCCGCTCGAGGATGAACAGCAGCGAGAGCACCGAGCAGGCCAGCAGGACCAACAAGGTCGGACTCGAAAAGAGCAACGGCATCCACTGCAAATCAAGCATGGCTGACTTCCTCCCTCATGATTTCACTTCCGCGGGACGTTCAAGGCTGGATCTCCCGCAACCACGAGCCGGGCAAAATACCCTCCGCGGTCAGGATGTCGGGCTCGGGCCCGGCTTCGGCGCGGCTTTCCACCTGTTTGAGATTGAGGTTTTCCCGCGAAAAATACGCTTTCAAGACGCGGGCGCGCTGCGCCTGCAGATCCGGGTCCTGGCCCTTCAGTTCCAGGGTCAGGACCGCCGCGCCCCGTTCCCGCAGCCAATAAGAAAGTTCCCGAACGATCATACTCCCTTCCGGGCTGAAATGGGCCCGTTTTTTGCTAAAAATCGCGTCCTGGGTGGTCGCGGCCAGCAGGCGGTGGCGTTCCTCCCAGAGGAATTGCCCCAGATACAGCCGCTTCTGGGGCAGCTGCACCTTGGCCCCGTAATAATCCTCCAGGGTCAGCTCCGGCACGTACCCCTGCCCCACGGCGACGGGTTGGCCGGAATGGTCCCGGCCGTCCCAGTAAAACGCCGCGGGCGGAACGCCCAGACCCGTGAAGGTCCGGATCGCCTCGCCCTGGGAATCATGCAGGCTCAAGGACCAGCGGGCGATATTAAGGCTCTTGTCCCCCAGGCGGCCGAGAACGAACACGACCGACGGCTGGAAATATTGCAGCCAGGGGGCATAGGGTTTGTCGCTGGCCACCGGAACCGCCGGCAGCAGCGGGAACCAGTGCCGGGGTTCCTGGGGCGTTTTCAAGCTTCCGCTTTCCTTGGCCAGCGCGCCCAGCAGGGGCGCTACGTCCAAGCGCGCCTCGAACCGCGGCCTTTCACTGGCGACGGCGGCGCGGTTTTTTCCCTCGGCCACGAATTCGCCGGGCGCCGGGGCGGGCGCGGCGGACGCGGGCAGGAGGAGAAGCAGCCCGGCCAGCAGCCGGGCGATGTTCACGCTCCGCCGAACGCAGGCTGTTGGCCGCAGGCGGGACCTGCGCGCCGGGTTCATGGCTGCTCCAGGATGCGCTGCAAGAGTCGGATGCGCTTGCGGGATGCGTCGCGCCATTTGGCCTCGGTCGCCACCTTGGCCAGGCGCCGGTAAACGCCCAGGGCCTGCCGCCAGTCCTTGCGCTCTTCGTAGACGGCGGCCAGTTCCACCAAGGCCAGGGAATAGGCTTCGCTTTTCGGCAGGCCTTCCTCCTTCACGGCCAGCAGCAGGCGCTCCCGCTGCGGGGAATCCCCCTGCTCGGCGTACCAGGCCGCCAGGGCCAGGCGCGTCTTCTGCAGGAGTTCCCTCATCCCCCGCGCGCGCAGCCGGGCCAGGGCTTGCTCGGAGGCCTGCGGGTTTTTCAACTGCGCCTGCAGCAGGGCCAGCCGGGCCAGGCTGGCCGCGGCGTTGGGATCATCGGGATAGGCCGTCACCAGGCGCTCGTAATAGCGCACGGCCGGTTCGGGCAGCTGCAGCTTCTCGTAGGCCACGGCCGCGTTGAACCACGCCCGCGGCTGGTATTCCGGCAGGGGGTATTGCTCGCCGCAGGCCGCGAAATGCCCGGCCGCGTCCGCGAAGCGTCCCAGCTCGAATTCCCACGAGGCCAGGCGGAACGTCATTTCCGGCGCCAGCTCGTGCTGCGGGTAATTCTGGATGAACGCCTGGGCTTGCTGCGCCGCCTCCGCGGTTTGGCCCAGCGCCTCCTGGCAGACGGCGACGTAATACTGGGCATTGGGCGTGCGCGGGCTCTTGGTGTAGGTCAGGATGAACTCCGCGAAGCTCTCCAGGCTGTCGGCATAGCGTTCCTTTTGGAAAAACGCCTCGCCGATGCGGTACTGGATGTCCTCCGCCAAGGTGGAGCCCGGAAACTTGGCCACGAATTCGCGGAACGCCGGAATGGCGTTCAGCCGGTCCGCGATGCGGTAGGACGCGGCCTCGATGCCCTTGCCGGCCTCGGCCGCTTCCGCGCTGTTGGGATCGTTTTCCATGAGCGCGGTGAAGCGCCGGATGGCCTCGTCATCCTGCTCCTGGTTGTAAAAAGTCTGGGCGATCCTCAGCTCGTAGGCGCGGCGCCGGTCGTCCGGCGGTTCCGCGGCCAGGAGGCGTTCGTACACCTCCCGGGCCCGCGGGTTCTCGCCCGCCTGAAAATAGGTGTCGGCCACCCAGAACAGCGCCTCGTCCGCTTCCGGCGTGCCCGGGTACCGCCGGGCGAGGTCGTTCCAGGTTTCCACCGCGTCGAGGTAATCTTTGTGCAGGTAGCGGGCCCAGCCGATTTGAAAGCGCACGGCCGGCGCCTGCGGGGCCCCGCCCGCAACGTTCAGCCACTCCCGGTAGGCGGCGATGGCTTCGGGGTAATCCTGCAGGTTGAAGAAGGCATGCGCGCGCAGGAGGAGGATTTCCGCGGGCAGGGACGGCGGCGGGGACGGCAAGCGGGCGAAACGCTCGGAACGTTTCAGGGTCTCGGCATAGTCCTGCGCCTGAAAGGCGCACCAGGTCAGGCCGGCCAGGGCGTAGGCCAAGACCTTATCCCGGGGGTACAGCTGCAGGGCGCGCGTGTAATATTCGCTGGCCAGGACGTAATCCCCGAGCTGGTACTGGGCCTCCGCGGCCAGCAGGCGCGCCCAGGCCGCGGCTTCCCGGTAGCGGACGGCGGGCGTCCGCTGGCTGAGGGTTTTTTCCAGCAGGGCCCATTGCGCGGCCAGTTTTTCGGGCTGGCCCTGGTCGAGAAAATACGCGGCCATGAGGTACAGCCCCAATTCGGCCAGCGGGTCTTGGGTCGCGGTCAGGGACTGCAGGGCGCGGAAGGCTTCGGCTTCGCGCCGGGTCTCCAGGGCCGCGCGCAGGATCAGCAGCTGGCTCAAGGGGGCCGGAGGCCGGGCCAAGCGCGCATATTCCTGCAGGCGGCTGAAGGCTTCTTCCCACCGGCCCGCGGTTCCCTGGCAATAGGCCAGTTTCAGCAGCACCTCCGGGCGCAGGGCGCCGGCCTGCGGGAGCAGGTCCGCGAAGGTCCGGAGGGCTTGATCCGTCTGGCCCAGGTTCAAGGAAATATCCGCGAGCAGAAAGCGGGCCAGGGCCTGGTCCGGCTCCGGGAGGCCGGCGGCATGCTCCGCGACCCGCGCATAGGCCGAGCGCGCCTCCGCGAACTTGCCTTGCGAAAAAAGGATGAGCAGGTTGAGCAGTTCGGCCTGGGGACGCAGCGGGCCGCGGGTAAAGCGCGTGAAAAAGGCCCGGCAGGCCAGGCCCGCGGACAAAAAATCCCCGGACTTGTAAAAAGCCCTGGCCTTAAGGTAGGCGGCCAATTCCTGCTCGGCCGGGAGCCGGCCGGCGGCCAGGGTCCGGTTATAGGCCTCGATGGCGGCCAGGTAGCGGCCCTGGGTTTCCAGGATCGCGCCGGAGAAGAGCTGCGCCAAGGGGTCGTCCGGGAGTTCGGCGTAAATTTTCAGGGCATCCAGGGGCTGTCCCTGGTACTCCTTCATCAGGCCGAAGAGAAAGTGCAGATCCGGGTCCAAAAGCGCCCGGGGAAAGCGTTTGACCACCTGCTGGAAGAGGTCCAAGGCTTCCGGCACGCGTCCCAATTTCAGGTTGGCTTTGACGAGGAGCACGGCAACCTGCGGGGAGAGGAAATCCGCCTTGGGATCCCGGACCAGTTCGCCCAGAACGCCGGCGGCCTGCTGAAATTCCCCCCGGTTGTAAACCGCCTCCGCTTCGCGGTAGCGCGCCGACAAGCGGACGGCATCCGGCTGCGCCTGGCGCCCCAGTTCCCGGTAAAGCGCCAGGGCCCGGCCGCCGGCGCCGGCTAAGCGCCGGGTTTCAGCCAGAAAGAAACGGGCCTTGTCCTGGGCTTGCGGCTCGAGGGGAGACTGGAGATAGGCTTCCAGGAACCCGGCGCTCGCGGCGTAGTCTTTCGCGGCCATGGCTTGGACCGCGGCCTGCCAGGGATCGGGGCGGGCGGCGGGCTCCTTGGCCAGCACCGGCTGCGCCCGCAGCAGGCAGCCCAAAATGCAGGCGGCGAATATTCCTGGATGGCGGATCTGGTTCATCACGTTCGGTGGCTGATCCTTCCGCGCCGTGCGCTCATTCCCGGCATGGCTGGTTTATCCAATCAGACGTCCGCGGACGAAAAAAGCTCCTGACTGATTCGCATTATTTTCGCCTGGGCCCGAGAAATTTGAACAGGTGGGAAGACCGGGCCTCCGGGAGGGCTGAACAGCGGCTGCGTTCCGGGAATCCCCGGCGGACGCTTGGCCCGGCTTTACGGGGCGGGAGTCCCGGGGCCGTGGCCGTTTTCCAGGTGCTGCTGCTGAAAAACGTCCTCGACTTCCTGCGGGTTGACCTCGAGTTCGTAAACCTGGAGTTTCTCCTGCAGCCGGGCCAGCTCTTCATAGCGGATGGTGTTTTCGGGCCGCACGGGTTCGGCGGCCGCCGACTCCGCCGGCGCGCCGGCCGACGCGGTTTCCGCCACGTCCAGCCCCACGGGGACGAGCACGGTGAATTCCACCCTCCGGTTCGCGGCCCGTCCGGCCGGCGTGTCGTTGCTCGCCACCGGCCGCGCCGCCCCGTAACCCACGGGAAGCAGATTCTGCCTTTCCACCGGGAAATGCTTCCCGAGGTAGGATTTCACGGACTCCATCCGCGCCTGGGAAAGCTGCAGGTTGGCCAGCTCCTGGCCCCGGCCGTCCGTATACCCTTCCAGCCTGACCTTGATTTGGGAATGCCGGGCCAGCGCCTCCCCCACGCGGTTCAGGGTCGGGAAGGATTCCGGTCGGACCTCCGCCCGCCCGTCCGTGAATTGAATGGCGGGGATCACGCCCCGGTGGACGCTGTCCATGATCTCGTCCAGCTCGGCCTGCAGGGCGCGGATGTCCTGCCGGAAACGCTCCATCATCGCCAAATATTGGGCCCGCTCCCGGGCGCGCTCCTCGGCCAGCTCCCGCTCGCGCTTGGACGCCATGTTCTCCTCGCTGCGGATCATCACGGTCTTCGGCTTGTCCTCTTCCGCGCCCTGGATTCCGTCCCAGCGCAGGACGACGGAAAAGCGGTGGGAGCCCCAGGTGGCCTCCACGTTGTAGGGATAGCCGAAGGCGTAATCCAGGCGCAGGTCGAAATTGGCGTAATTCAACGGCGTGAAAAAGCTCGCGCCGGTGGTGAACTGGTCCGCCGTGGTGCCGACGCGCAGGGCGAAGAGATGCTTTAAGAAAATCCCCTCCACACCGATGCGGATGTCCGAAATGCCGTAGCGCTGGGTGAAATCCACGGCGCCCAGCAGCGAGTCCACGACGGGCAGCTTGCCCTGCCAGTCGTACAGGTAGGAGGTGCCCAGGCGGAAATTGATGGGCACGGTTTCATAGATGGTCAAGCCCACGTTGGCGGGGATGAAGTTCTCCAGGGACATGCCGACCTTGACGTTGTCGGGCAGCGTGGCCAGGAAGCCCACGTCCGCGGTGACGCCCGTGCGCGACAGTCCCTGGTTGAAGGCGGGATTGGCCGCGGTGTACTCGTTGGCCGGAATCTCCCAGTTCAAAAATTTCAGGTTGAGCCCGGCGTCCAGGCGGATGTGGCCCAGGGATTCCTCCGCGCCGAGCCAGCGCCACAGGTCCGCGCCGAGATTGCGGCCGTAGCCCAGGATGAACGTGTTCTCCCGGTACAGGCGGGAATTGAACAGGGTCCAGAACAGGGCGAAATTCCCGAACTGCGGCGGCATGGCCACGGCCAGGCCGAGGTTGTGGTAGCCCAAAAAATCGGTTTCGCCGGAATACAGCTTGGCGTTGAGATTGGAAAACAGGTCGGAATACATGGCGTTGAACTCGTGCATCTTCAGGTCCGCCAAGCCGGCGATGTTGTACAACACCGCGTTGGAATCGTCGGCCACGGCCGTGAAGGCCTCGCCCATGCCCGCGGGCCGCACGCCCAGGCCCAGGTCCTGGAAATAGGCGGCGGCCGTCGCGGCCCAGGCCAGGACCAGGAACGCCGCCAGCGCCCAGGCGCCGAAGAGCCGCCCCAGTGCGCCGTCTCCGTGCATGTTTCCCTGTCTGCGGATCATGGGTTGCCGCCTCATTTGATCAGGACGACCGTGCCGCTGACGTGCTTGCCCTCGGCCTCGATCTGGTAGAGGTACAGTCCGCCCTCGGCCCAATCGCCGTTCTCCTTGCGCCCGTCCCACTCCGGGACGTCGCTGATGGTGCGGATCAGGCGCCCCCGCACGGTGAAAATCTTGATGCGGAACGTCGCGTCCAGGTTCCGCAGGTGAAAGTTGAAATGCGCCCTCTGCCCGGTGATGGGCGTAAAGGGGTTCGGCGTGGCGTAACCGCCCGCGGTGACGTCCTCGCCGTAGGTGTACAGGTCCAGGTTGAACACCGTGGTGAAGGATGCCAGGCTCGGCGCCCGGGTGTAATCCCCCGCCAGGTACACGTACACCGGATTGGCGGCGGGCACCCCGGCGCGGGGCGGATAAGGCGCCAGACCGTCGAAGGCGGCGAAGGTGCGCGCCCGGACCACGTCGTACGCGTCCCAGCGGCCCTGCAGGGCCGCGTCGCTTTTATCCTGGATGAAGGCCCAGCTCTGCGGCGTGGTGACGGCCACGCCGTGCCCGGAGTTCTGGATGCCGTTATAGACCTGCCACATCACGGGCAGGCGCAGGTTCCGGGCCGGGTAAATGAAAAACCCGCCGTAAAAGCCGTCCTGCGTGGTGACCGTGACCCCGGTCTGGGCGGGATTGCGGTTGTCCGTGTACAGCATGGCGCCCCACATGGAGTAGCTGTTCGTGGGCACGGTCACGCGCAGGTACACGGGAAACGCCTGGTACGCGGCCCCGAAGGGCACGGAAAAATGCACGTTGGTGGTCGTGGCGTTGTTCTCCACCAGCACGGCCTCCACCTCGAAGGCCGCCCGCGCCGACGGCGCCCCCGCGAGGCACAGCAGGGCAACGAGGGCCGCCCGCCCGATCCTGGTGAAATTCCCGCTATTCCCGTTCACACGACACCATCCGTGTTAAAGTTTGAAATTCTCCCGCACGCTGTTGAAGCCCTTGCCGGCCGGCAGATAGGGGTCGCGGAAAAACAGCACCACCTCCGCCTCCTCGGCCTGCGCCAGGTCACCGGTCGAAACCCGCACGGTCCAGGGGCGCGTTTCCCCGGCAAACAGGGGCTGGTCGAATTTCACCGGCACGCTGGCCCGGGTCCGCCCGCCGCGCTTCAGGAGCACGTTGCCGAAGGGCATGAGATGCACCGTGCCCGTGTTGCGCGCGGACCAGGCCAGCTGGCCCTCTTCCGGCCCCCTGGCGGGTTCGCGGATTTGCAGCCCAATGATCCTGGGCCCGCCGCAGAAAAAGTAGCACGGCACGCCTTCCCGGAGATTGAGATGCAGGGCCCCGGAATCCTTGTGCGTGCCGACAAACAGCATCACCAGGACTTCCCCCGCGGCTGCCGGGGGCTTGCGCATTTCCAGGCGCACGCGCTGCCGCGCCCCGGCTCCCAGGCTGAAATCTTCCGGCTGGATTTGCAGCCAGTCCCGCACGCTTTCGCCCGTATTCTTGGGCCGCCAATGTTCAGCCTTCACCTGGATCTGCTGGGCCCCGGTTTCCGAACTGGTCACGAAAAAGTCCAGGGTCCTGGGCTTGACCTGCCCTTGCGGCAGAACCTCGTAGGCCGCGGCTGGCTCGATCTTGTATCCGGGCTTGCAGTCCGCAGCGCCCGGGATCATCAGTACTGCCAATCCCAGCCCCAGGCTTAAGCAGGCCGCCGGCCCGCGCCGGGTTCCGCCCCTCCGGCTCATGGGCGCTTCTGGTCCAGGCGCCCCCGCTTTTTCGCGGTCCAGACCAGGTCCGGCTGGCCGTAAATTTCGCCGTAATACACCTTGAGCTCCACTTCGTACTCCTGGTCCGGATGCTCGAGCTCGGACAGGGGCATGGTCTCGGAGATAAACACGGTTTCACCGGGAAAAGCCAGGTTCCGGATCGGAATCTCCAGCTTTTTGACCTCTTCGCCCTCCGGGGTCCGGATGAGGATTTCCTCGCGCGGGCGCAGGTGCACGTTGCCCTGGCTCTCCACGCCCCAGGCGAATTTCACGCTCTGGGTTTCGGGCAGATAGCCCCAGGCAAAGTCCTTGAGCCGGCCGCGCACGTCCTCCGTGCCCTTGAAGGTCACGTAAATCACCGGGCTGAAGGCCGTCGAGACCATCATGGGCGCCCCCTCGGTTCCGGGTTTGTGATTGATGGTCAGGCGCGCGGCCACTTCCCCCCTGGCGTTCTTGCGGGCCGTAACCACGAAGGGAACGGTGGTGGTGCCATCCGCCTCCAGCGATACCTCGGTCCGGTCCAGGTGGAACCACTCGGACACCGGATAGGGATTTTTCCCTTTGCCGGGCCTGGGCCAGGCCTGCTCCACCGTGATTTCATAGGTGCCGGGATACTTGCTCCACAGCGTGTATTCCGCGGTTTCCGAATTTCCCGGGGTCACGGCGCCCTGCACGATCATGGGGTTGATCAAGAAATCCGAGGCGCTCACCGCGTGTGGCCCGCCGCAGACTAAAAAAAGAATTCCAAGCAGAATGAATAAATTCGAATGAATGGCGGGACTCGGCCGGGCCGTACGGCATGCATATGCCTTTCCGGATTTCATGAGAGCCTTTCCCATGCGTGGATCGCGTAAAAACCAGCAGCCCGCCGGCCGGCACACGGCCAAAGCCGCGCCTCCGGCCGGCGGATTGACTGGATATTCAATAACAGGTTGAGTTCGTTTCCTTACCGGGCGCGCAGAATCAAGTTCGGATAGCCGTGATAGGCCCCGGCGTTCTCGCCGCTGCAGATGCCCGCGATATTGACGTAGAATTCGGTACCCACGATTGCCACGAAACCGCCAGCGGTCTGAACCTGCCCGCCGCCGTTCCAGCCCCAGGCCAGCTGGGTGTAGCCAGCATCGCGCGAGGTGGCGTAGTCCGTGTCATTCAGGTCCTTGAAATAGTGCCAGTTGGTGTCAACACCCGTAAAGAGCGTGGCCGGGGAATGCGCGGTGAAGGCCTGCCACAGGGTCTGGATGCGGTTGTCCTCGCCGCTGGTGGCGCCGTCGAGCACCAGGCCGCCGCGGTCATTGCCGCCGCCCGTGAAAGCCTCGTTGTCCGTGGCAATGTCAATGGCCCAGTTCGGCAGGTTGCTGGAGATGGAAACCCCGATGTGCGTCAGAGTGTTGCCGATGGCGTCGTCGGCCTTCATGTTGAGGCTGGCCGTGCTGGCCACGAACCCGAACTGCGTGTACGTGCCCGAATGTCCGGCCGCGTTGGCGTCGCCGATCAGGTTGTTGCTGTCGTCGTAGATGTTGACCACGAACGTGCTGGCGCCGCTGATGGTGGCCCACATGCTCAACCACTCGTGCTGCTGGTAGCCGGGCTCTTCGTTCGGGTCCGGAGAGGCCGCGAAGGCCGCGCCAACGCCGAGCAGCAGGACGCCGCCCAAAGCCAAAGCAATTAATTTCTTCATGATTTGACATCCTCCTTGGATTTTTGAAATCTGGTTTGGTGAATTCTGCGATTCATGCTGTGCTGCAGACCCTACGGTCAGGTAAGGCTCCCCCCTGATTCGCACCCCCCCTCAAAGCGGAAAAATTGGCCGTGGGATTCGGATGAATGTATTCCGCTATTATGATGATGAAGTTTTTCACGAAGCTAGCACGGATCAGCGGGCGAAGTGGAAGGATGGAACCAGGCTACGTTGCGCCATCTGACCTGCGTAGAACTGGCGAAAAACTTTTGGTACCCGCTACATGTAAAGTTGGAAACGTAATAGAAAAGGCGAAAAGAGCTTAAAAAAACGGGGTTTTTTACGCCCCCCATACTTAGATTATATCCTACAATTGCGTGAAAGTCAAACCGGACCGCGTCTATTTTTGAACAAGCGGCCGCATTGTCAAATGTTTTCACTTCTTTTCAGGCGGCCTGGAAAGCCTTGCATTTCAATGTTTTTTCACCCGGGCGCAAGGCGCTAGAAGTTCAGCTGCAGCCATACCCGCGTGTAATTTTTATCGTACAGAGGATCCACTTCCTCGGCCGGGATCAGCTCCCTGCCGTAGAGGCGGTAGCGCTTGAAGCTTTGTTCCAGGTTCAGCGAGGAATTATTGGAAATGTAGAACGTGCCCTTCAGGAGCATTTCCTCCTCGTTGGTGAAGAAATTATCCCAGCGGTCGTAAATGTCCCGGTAGGTGTATTCAAAGCCCACCTGCAGGGACTGGGTCACGAACGCGCTCAGCTTCCAGAAGGCGTTCCAGCTCAGCTCGTTGGCCAGCAGGATGGACTGCCGGTCGTCGCCCCATTTGACGTCGTAACGCTGGTTGTAATAGTAATAATCGGAATCCAGGTAATAGACTTCCAGGGTGGTGTTGTAGGTCTTGTCCTTGCCCATGTCCACGCCCAGCTTGGCGCGCTTGGTCTGGTACTGCTTGTCCGACAGGCGCTGGAGGTATTCATACTCGGTGTAGGGGTGGATGTTGGGGGTCACGTGGCAGGTCACGCGCGCCCGGCCCTCGATCTGGTCCGCGATGTCGGAGTCGAAAAACCAGGGATTTTCCCGGAACATGGGCTTGAAGCTCGGGTCCGCCCGGCGCCCGCTGAGCAGGAAGTCGAGGCTGGAGTGCATGAAGTCGCGCATGTCGAGCTCGCCTTCCAGCAGGGTTCCCAGGTCGGTCCAGCTCTCCTGGTAAATGCCGATCTGGGCCCGGTCGTTGGTGGTGAAGCGGTCGAAGCCGCCCCGGGCCGTGAATTTCACCTGCCGGTTGAACCCGGCCAGGAGATGCTCGATCTCGACTAGGTCCGAAAGGTCCTGCAGGTCCACCTGCGAGGACAGCGTGGCGTACGGCTCGTGCTGGTACAACACCACCAGGTTGGAGATGCGGAGGCCCAGCAGGGGGTCCTGCCAGATGAGCTGGTTGGCCAGGGTGAAGGAGTCGTCCACGTTCTTGATGAAATAGGTGTCGTGGTCCAGTCCGTAATCGGCCAGCCAGCCGTGGACCCGCAGCCCGCGCAGGCCCCAGGTGCCCAGGCCCGGGACGTTCTTGGTGAAGGCGTTGGTGGAGAGCAGGTAGTTGGACAGGTCCACCCACAGGCTGCCGAGCTGGACGAGCTCCACGCCCGGCAGGAGCTTGTGCAGCGAGACCTGCAGGTTGGCCGACTCGATGGGGTTCTGCAGGGAGAGGAAGCCTTCCGGGCCGGTGCCCCACTCGGTGCTGAGCGCCGAAATCTCGAAATTGAAGCTGAACTGGTTGAAATTTCCCAGGATGCTCAGGGGCAGCTCCTGGTAGAAGCGCATGGGCTGGTTCTTGGCGTGGTAGAATTCCGTGCGCGAGAAGCCGTAGAAGCTGAAATTCTCCAGGAAATACTCGGGCGCGACGGTGTACCAGGGCGAGAGCTCGTAGGCCGAGGCGAGCTTCTTGCCCAGGAGCTTGAAATCCTCGACATAAATCCGCCCCTGGTTCCGCGCCTCCTGCACGGGATTGGAGCGGATCAGCAGCCCGTAGGTCCTGAGCTGCTTCCAATCCGCCTCCTCCTCGCCCAGGGGCTGGAAGTCCTGCCGGGAAATCTCGATGGTCTGCCAGAAGTTGTTGCTCATGTAATTGTCCAGGGGAACCACCATGATCCGGCCCTGGGTGTCCTCCACGAAGAATTGCAGGTGGTTGCTGGAGCCGTCGCCGAAGAAATAGAACTCGATTTTGTCCACCGTGACCCAGTTCAAGGAGCGCTGGCCGAGCGCCTCGATGCGCGTCCAGGAAAACTCCGTGCTGACGTCGCCCAGGGTGTAGGTCATTTCCAGGGAGAAGTCGTTGATGAAGGTGTTGCGCGAGAGGTTGAAATCCAGGCTCGAATTGGGGGCGCTGCGGACCTGGTAGCGGTTGATCGGCGTGCCGCCCTTGAAATCGTCGAGGGTGAACTCCGCCCGGGCCTCCTTCTCGCCCATGAAGGCCGAAATGTCGGTGAGCAGCACGATTTGGGGCTTGTCGGACTTGATGCCGCCGCTGACCAGCACGATGTCCAGGGTCTTGATGCGCTTCCAGTCGATGGTCTTGGTGTCCAGGCCGCCGAAGGTGTACCCGAACTGGTCCACGGGAAAGGTCAGGTCGGCCCAGTTGGCGTTGGCCAGCACGCCGATCCGCCGCGCCATGTACACCACGCCCCGCTCGTCCGTGAACTTGATCTCGATGTTGTCGCTTTGGCCCGAGCCGCGCAGGCGGACGCGCAGGTCCTTCATGGTGGAAAGATCCCAGTGGCCGTGCTTGGTGGCGATGACGTAATTGCCGTTGCCGAAGTCGTAGGCCATTTCCAGGGCCCGGTCGTCCGGGGTCTCCCCCTCCACGCCGCGCAGGCGCAGCACCGATCCGGCCGGGTCCGTGTACACGGTCCAGTCCGAGGGGTCGTTCATGTCCGTGATGACCAGCCACTCGTTGACGGCCCACAGGGGCGCGGCCGTCAGCAGGACCGCGCCGACGAGCGCCAGGGGCAGCGCGCCCCGCAAACAGGGTTTCAGGGTTTTTGCCAGGTTCATGAGCCAGCCTCCCTTACAACTCGATCGCCAAGCTGAAGATATGGGCGTTGCCCAGTTCATAGTGCGGCATGAAGGCGTATTCCAGTTTGACTCCCGCGTAATTCACTCCCAGGCCGAAAGTCAGGTTCCAGTTGTCCTCGATATTGTAGAATCCGCCCCGCACGTCCAGCAGGTTCTCAAACAGCCGGAGCTCCGCCCCGCCGTGGAACTGGGGTTGCACGGAGGCCTCCAGGGAATGGTCCACGGATACGCTCGTGAAGAGCTGTTCCTGCAGCCACTTGCCGTTGACGCCGAGGCTGACCTTGCGCGGCAGCTGGTCGCGCTGCCGCGTGATCCAGTTGGCGCCGCCCTGCACCAGGTTGTCCAGGCTGAAGGCCACGTTCAGGTTGGGAATGGGGCGGTAATTCGCCCCCAGGATGGTGCCCCAGCCGGACGCGGGCTCCTCGAAATCCACGTACAGGAACTTGGTGGTCATGCCGACGTCGAAATCCTGCCCGATCCGGGTGCCGGCCGAGAAGAAAAAGGAATGCTCCGAATAATCGATGAAACCGAGGTTGTTGGTGGACAGGCGGTTGTAGGCCACCCCCAGGCCCAGGATCGGCCAGGGATAGACGAACCCGAAGGTGTCCTGCAGCAGCAGCCCCAGGCCGAAGAGGTCGTGGCGCGTGACCTTGATTTCGGCGGTGGCCAGTTCCCCCAGCAGGGCCGGGTTGGCCAGGATCATGTTGGCGCCCTCGGCGGCGGCAACCAGGTTCCCGCCCAGGGCCGCTTCCCGGGCGTCGCCCGCCACCTGCTCGAAGGCATCGGCCCAGACCTGGCCGGCGGCGCCCAGGCACAGCAGAAGCGCCAGCACACTGTGAATCCCGAAGCGATATGCTCTCATCACCAAAGCCCCCTACTCGTTTGACTGACCGCCGCGGGAGACGCCCGGTGCTGCCGGTCCCCGCCCGCGGCCGGAAACTGCGCCGCGGTTAGCGGACCACGCCGATGACCTGCTTGATGTTCGCCGTGTCCCCGGTGGCGGAACCCTTGACTTTGAAATTATACACGTACAGCCCGTTGTTTACGATGCGGCCGCTCTTGTCCTGGCCGTCCCAGGTGAGGGATTGCAGGCCCTGCGGGTACTGCGCCGAGGGCGAGCGGTAGATTTCGCGTCCCCGCAGGTCGAACACGCTCAGCTGCACGCTGGCCGTCTGGTGCAGCGTGAAACTGAAGGTCGCGCTCGCGCCGCGTGTGGATTTCCCCGGGGAGAAGGGATTGTTGTCGATGGCGAAGCTGCTGATCAGCTCCGGCTTGCCCGGGGTGTCGCTGTAATCGGGAATCCTGACTAAGCGGATGTCGTCCAGGTAGATGCTGCCGCCGGTGTAATCGGTGGCCGAGGAAGCCGAGATCCCGAACTGCAGCTTCTGGACCGCGTTCCAGCGCAGGAACTGCTTGTCGCCCAGGAAATACTCGAAGCGGTCGAAGGGAATCACCACTTCGCGCCAGGCGTTCTGGGTGTCGGTGAAATTGTTGAGCAGGGCGCGGAAGTTGGTGCCGTTGGCGTCCACGAACTTGAGGTCCAGGTTGTGGTTGCCGCCGCTGCCGCGCAGCATGAAGACCACGGCGTTGCGCCCCTTGTCCACCAGGTTCATGCCGCTCTGCCGCGCCACGGTGCGGTAGGGGTCGGTGGTGCTGTTGAAGGAATAATCCACGCGCAGGGATTGCGCGCTGTTGTAGCCCTGGCTGGAGGTCAGCGCGCTGCCGTGGCTGGCGTTCCAGCCCCAGTAGGTGACCGGGGATTCGAAGTCCTCGATGACCCCGAATTCCTCCGGGTCGGTCACGAACTCCAGGCCGTCGAGGCTGAGCGTGAAATCGTTGGACGGCCGGGTCTCGAGCTTGATGGCGATTTCGGGACGGTTGTCCACCTCGCGGACCGAGCCCAGGTTGATCTTGGCGCCGTCGTAGGAGCGCAGGGGGATTTTCACCTCCTGCCACTCGGTGCTGGCGGCGATCTCCTTCAATTCATATTTGTAGGCGTCGCTCTCAATGTTGCCGCGGCCCGGGTACAGCTTGATATACAGGGGCGGGGCGGAGATGACGTTCTTTTTCACGTAGCAGTGCAGGTAGGTGTAGGCGTTCAAGCTGTAGGCATTGCCGTTGGGGGTATTGGCGTAGGCGCTGGGCAGGTACATGGTCACGCCCGCCGCCCCGACGGCATTGTGGTCGAAGGTGATCTGGGTCACGAAGCCGTGGGTGGCGTCGGCCGTGGTGGTGTTGACCGCGGGGGCCGGGCTGCCGTAGGCGAAGGGCGCGTCGCCGGAGGGCGTATGATCGCTGATATCGGGGTCATAGATGACCCAGGTGTGGGCCCCGAAGGTTTCGATCCGGTCCAGGTACAGGGTGCCGCTGTCGTTTTGGCCCACGCGGTCCCAGCGCAGGCCCAGGGAGCTCAGATTCGCCAGGTTCGGCAGTTCCTTGTCCCGGGCCGCGATGGCCGTGTCCTGGTAGCCGGAAATCACGTATTCGCGGACGACCCAGTCGCTCTGGGGCACCTGGCCGACCTGGATGCGGTAGGGCACGCTGTCCCCCGCGCCCTGGAGCTCCAGTTCGATGGGATCGGGCGCCGTGGCCACCCCGCGGTAGTAGAAGCGCAGGGAGGTGCCGCGGCCCTGGAGATCGATCTGGGAAAAGACCGACGCGATGTCGTTCTCCACCACGCCCCAGGCGCCCTGGGAAAAGTCATAGTCGATTCTCATGCCGTAGGTGGATTGGTAGCCGGAATTCGCGCTGTTGGTGGAGACATTGAAGGTGGTGCCGGTGTCCTGGAAGGAGGACCAGTTGTTCTCCCCGTTGGCGAAGTCGTCGATGACCAGCACTTCACTGGTGATGGCCGCCTTAACCCAGGCGACGGTCCCCAGGACGAGCCCGGCGACCAAGGCGGCGCCCATCAGGCCGCCGCCGGCGCGCAGCAGGCGCGCACCGCGGGCAGGCCGGCGGACTTGTGCGGAATCCTGTCGCTGTACCATGAATAGCCTCCTCGCTGAAGAGCTGCCGTTATCTTTTGGACCAAAAAAATAAAAAGTAATCTCAATTATAACGGAAAGTACCCGCCAAAGCAAGCCGCATGCGGCCCTTTCGGCCCTGCGCCTATTCCGCCGCCCGCGCCTTCTCCAGGCTGGCGGCGAAAATGTGGAGTTTTTCATTCTTGGGCAGCACGATTTTCACCAGCTTGGCCCGCGGGTTGACGGTCACGCCCTGCACGTAGAGGCCCACGCCCGGCGCCGCCGGCCCCTGGCGCTCGTGATGATAGTCCGCGCCGATCACCGCCAGCTCCCCGGCGCCCGCCGTGGCGCCCCACCAGTTCGAGAAGCGCACGCGCTGCTCCTCGCGCGAGCCGTCCGCGTACTCGAGGACCACCAAGCCGCTCTGCTCGTCGTCCTGGCCCGAGCCGAGCAGGTACAGGTTCCGGTACCGGCCCGGCGCGACCGCCAGGGTCTGCCCTTGGGCCGTCACGTTGTTGGGCTGCCCGTCCGCCGAGGAACCGAAGCGGAATTCCAGGTTCCGCCCCTGCCGGTCCGCCACGATGAAAGGCAGATTGTCCGCCGGCATGTACTTGGCGGGATAATCCCAGCCCGTTCCGTCCTGGAGGCCGGCTGCCGAGGAAATCCAGTCGTGGTTGAAGGGCAGCAGCAGGAAGCGGAAGCGGCCGCCGGGGCGCCCCAGGTTGAAAACCACGCGCCGGGTCGCGGTGCTGCCGTTCTCGTCCTTGGCCTCGATTTCCAGGCGGTGCTGCCCGCCCGCGGTCAGGGCCGGGTCGAGGCGGAACAGGTAGGTATCCGGGTCCACCTGCTCGGCGGGCAGCTCCCGGTAGTTGTCGATCCGGTAGCGGACGGACCGGAGCCCGTCGAGGTCATAGGCGAAAATGCGCACCAGCTGGCCGGGAAAAACGGTCTGCCGGTCGCGCAGATTCATTCGGATGAACGGCGCCCGGTGGTCGTTGCTGACCTTCTTTTCCCCGCGGAAGCGCCGGAGGCTCATGGCGAAAATGTGCATGCTGGTCTGGTTGGGCAGCGTGATCTGCACCAGTTTGCGCTTGGGATCCAGCGCAAGCGAACGCAGGAACAAGCCCACGCCCGGGCCGGCGTCCTGCTCGCGTTCGCGGTGAACCGGAGCGAAGGCGGCCACTTCCTCGCCGTCGTGGGGATGGCCCATCCACCAGTTGGAAAACTTGATTTTTTCGGTTTGCACGCCGTCCTCGTAGGCCAGGTCCAAGCGGCCGCTGCTGTCCCCGTCCTGGGAGCAGCCGATGAGGAACAGCCGGTCGTAGTTCCCGGCCAGCACCACCGCGCTCTGCCCGTCGCAGCGGACGTTGTCCGGTTCGCCGCGGGCGACCGTGGCGAACCGGAATTTCACGTCGCCGAAGTGCCCGGTCCGCACCACGTAGCCGGGTTCGCCGGCCGGGAAAAACTCCGCCGGAAAATCCCAGCCCGTGCCCGAGGTGGCGTCCCCGCGGGCCACGACCCAATTGTGGTTGTATTGCAGTTCGACCGGCACCGTGTCCCAGAAGGTGGCGTCGTTCCAGAACGGCACCCGGGCGGTGGATTTCTTCCCGTTCGGGCTCGCGGCCTCGAGGCCGAGGGAATTCAGGGAGTGGTCCCGGACCCCGGACGGCACCGCGACGTCCAGGGCGAAGTAATTGTTCCCCAGGTTTTCCGCGGCCTGCGCCGGCAGGCCGTTGACGGAGTAGGTGAGGAGGGGTTGGCCGGCGTGGGCGTAGGCCTGAACCCACAGGCGCTGCCGGCCCATGACGGCCCCGTTGTCCGGAAACAGGACGCGGAAAAACGGCGGCGTATCGGCCGGGGCGTAGCGGGCCTCCAGGCGCAGCTCCTGGGTGGCTTTTTTCAGGGTCAGGGCGAAGAGGGCCAGGTTCTCGTTTTCCGGCAGGCGGATTTCGGTCAGCTGCCAGTTGGGGTTGACCGGCACCTGGATGAGATACATGCTGACCGAGGGATGAGCCGGTTCCCCGGATTCATAGTGAAAATCGTCGGGATAGACCTTGCGCTCCCCCAGCCGCGCGTACCCGCCCCACCAGTCGGTCAGCTGCAGGAGGTTCTCCTCTTCCTGGCGGTAGGCGTACTGGAAAATCAGCGGCGCGGACTGGATGCCGTAATTCGCGGCTCCCAGGAGATAGAGCTCGCTGTAGGAATCCTTCGGAACCTGGATGATCTGGCCCCGGCACTTGACGGTGTTGTTCGCCGTGCCCTCCAGGTCCCCGAGGGTCAGGTCGACGCTCTTCCCGTTCAGGCCCACGCGGAAGGGCCGCTTCCCCGGGGGCGCGAATTCCCTGGGAAAATCCCAGCCGGAGCCGTCCTTTTCCTGGTAGGAGGCGAACCAGTCGAAGTTGTACGGCAGGGGGACCTCCACGAATTCCGGGGAGGGGCTCGACAGGCGGTAGCGGATTTCCCGTTCCGTGGTCAAGCCCTGGCTGTCCGTGACGCGGACCGTGAGGAAATGCGCCAGATGGTACGGCAGGGGCTCGTCCACGGAGAAGATATAGTAGTTCTCCAGGACGCGGCGGGCGCGTTCCCAGGGCTGGCTGCGGTCCAGGCGGTATTCCACGCGCTTGACGCCCCGGTCGTCCTCGGTCTTGACGATGAGCTTGTGCCCGCGCAGGATTTTCTGCCCGGACTCCAAGTTGATGGTAAAACCGGGCGGGTCGTTGCGGTTCTCGGTGTGCAGCGCAAAATAACCGGAGAGGATTTGGCCCGCCTGTTCCACGTCCACGAAGACCTGATGCGTGCCATCCGGCAAGGAGGCCGTCGGGATGACGCCGGTGAAAACGCCCCGCCCCTGGGCGCGCAGGGGCAGGGGCCGGGAAAAGTCCAGCGTCGCGCTGGGCGTCTTGTCCGCCAAGGCGGGTGAAAGCCTGACCGTGAAGGGATAGTTCCCGCTCACCTGCTCCGTGACCTTGTACTCCAGGTTGACCTGCTCGTTCCGCGGCCGGCCGCCGTAGAGCCGCTGCAGTTCGAAGAAGGCGGGCTTGACCTGGTCGCGCCGCAGCGTCACCAACCCCATGGTCTGGGGATCGGTGATCATCGTGTTCCAGTCGGCCAGGGCCCACCAGGCGACCGCGGACACGTAGGGGAATTCCTCGATGGCCCGCAGGGTCTGGTCCACGGTCAGGACCTGGCGCTTGAGCTGGGCGGGGTTGGTCATCATGCCCCAGATGCCGAATTCGGTCATGACCAGGGGCTTGTGCGGGAAGAAGTGGTGGAACTTCAGGAGGTTGATGACCGTGTCTTCGTAGTAGCGCTGGCCGTAGAAGATCCCGAAGTAGGAGGTGGCCCCGACCACGTCGCACACCTCGTGCGTGTTGTCCCCGGAGTCGCGGCCGACGGCGGATTGGGCCACGAACCGCCAGTCCTTGACCTTCTTGGCCAGCACCTTCAGGCGCAGGATGAAATCCCGGCGCTCGTCCTGCCAGCCGCTCTCGTTGGTCGTGCCCCAGAACAGGATGGAGGGGCGGTTGTAGTCCCGGTACAGCATTTCCAGCCACATCTGCGGCGCCACGCCCCGGTCCATCACGGCCTGCAGGGCCGGCCCGTCGAACCAAAACGCGGGGATTTCCTCCCACACGGCCAGCCCGACGCGGTCCGCCAGCACGTACAGGTCGTAATCGTTGGGGTAATGGCCGGTGCGCAGGAAATTGGCGTTGAGCCGTTTCAACAGCGCCAGGTCCTGCGAAAGATAAACGTCGCGTTGGTCCGGGCCGAAGGCGCCCGGGTAGACCTCGTGCCGGCCCAGGCCCTTGAGAAAAACCCGCTGGCCGTTGAGCAGGACCAGGGCCTTGCCCTCGTCCACGTCCAGGTCGCGGAAGCCGAACTGGGTGGAGAAGGTTTCCTGCACGGTCCGGGCCTGCAGGGCCGCGGCCGCCGGTTCCCGCCCGTTGCCTCCCGCCGCCGCCGGTGTCGCGGGCTGGTAATAGGTGCCGCTGAGCCGTGCCTGCAGGACGTACAGATTGGGGGTTTCCGGGGTCCACTCCGCCAGGCCGCGCAGGCCGGTTTCGAAATGCAGCAGCCGGCATTCGAAGGGCGCGAATTTCTCCCTGAGGGTGGGGGGCTTCCAGGCCACGGGCCGCGCGCTGTCCGCCACCGCGGAGGCCGGCAGGCGGTCGCGGTTGTCCGGGGTCACGCGGGCCGGGACCAGGTCGAAATTCAGTTCGGCCTCGGCCGTGGCGGAGGTGTGGTTGTAGACCACGGCGTCCACTTCCAGCTGGTACGCTCCGGCGGAGTGCCGCCAGGTGCGGACGTCCAGGCGGCTGACGTGCAGGGGCGCGGTGAACTCGAGGTAGGGTTCGCGCAGGATGCCCCCGTAGTTCCACCAGTCGCAGAGCTTGTAGGGGAGGATGTTGCGGTGGTTGGCTTCCTGCAGGCCGTGGTAGCTGACTTCGTTTTGCGTCAGCCAGGGAATGTTGTCCACGCGCACGGCGAGGGTGTTGTTCCCGCCGCAGCGCAGGTAGGGGGTCACGTCGAACATGAAGGGCGTGTAGCCGCCCTCGTGGGTCCCGACCCAGCGCCCGTTGATCCACACGTCGGTCACGTAATTCGCGCCCCGGAACACCAAGCGCGCGTAGTCCCCGGCGCGTTCGGCCGGCACCAGGATTTGGCGGCGGTACCAGACGCCCCCCTGGTAGCGGTCCGGGGAGGGATTTTCCACTCCGGGGATCTCGATGGAGGCCCAGTTCCCGTCCGCGTAGGCCTCGCTGTGGCGCCCCCCGCCCTCCTGTTCCAGGCGCTCCACGGTCCGCCGGTCGCGGACGGCCAGGGACAAGTCGTGGTCGACCTCGACCCGCTCCTTTTTCCAGGTCCCGGACAGGGTCAGGTGGACGCGCTGCGGCTGGGGATCGAGGGCGGCGTAGGGAATCCCGTTTTGGAACGGGACCAGGCGCTGCTGCGGGGGAACGGCGCGAAGCTCCAGCGTTTGGAAGGACTCCGTGTCGGCGGCCCGGCCGCTCGCGGTCCAGGCCGCCAGGCCCAGCAGGCACAGCAGGATTCGCGCGCGCTGTCGTCCAACCGGCATGCCGTACGCTCCTTGCGGGGATAGGTTATTCTTTCAGGCCCGTGGTGGCAATGGCGCTGATGAAATTCTTCTGGGTCAGGAAAAAGATGATCAGCGCGGGCGCGGTCACCAGCACGGCGCCGGCCATCAACAGGCCCCAATCCGACCCGTGTTCCCCGTTGAGCATGGCCAGGGCCACCGGCAGGGTGTACATGGTTTTCTTGGTCATGACGATCAAGGGCCAGATGAAGTCGTTCCAGACTCCGATGAAGGTGAAGATGCCCAGCGTGGTCAGCACGGCGCGGAGGTTGGGCATGATGATGTGCCAGTAGATGCGGAAATGGCCGCAGCCGTCGATGGTGGCGGCCTCGATGAGATCGTTGGGGATGTTCTTGACGAACTGGCGGACCATGAAGATGCCGAACACGCCGGCGCTGCTGGGGATGATGAGCCCGAGATAGTTGTTCAACAGCCCCAGCTGCTTGAGCAGCAGGAACGACGGAATCATCGTGATCTGCAGGGGGATCATGAGCGTCGCCAAGAGCACGCCGAAAATCGCGTCCCGCTTCCAGAAACGGATCTTGGCGAAGGCGTACCCCGCCATGGAGCAGAAAAAGATGTTGGAGGCGCTGATGGACAGGGCCACGATCACGCTGTTGAGGAAGGGGCGCACCAGGTTGACCTTCTGCACGATTTCCAGGTAGTGGCTGAAGGTCAGGACGGTCGGGATCAGCTTGGGGGGATAGAGAAAGATCTCCCGGTCCACCTTGACCGAGGACAAGGCCATCCAGATGAAGGGCAGGATGGTGAGCAGGCCGGTGACCGCCACCACCGCGTGCACCAGCACCTTCTTGCCGATCTTCTTGATTTTCATCTGCGTTCTGAATTCCATGGGCAACTCCCGGCCGGGACCCCCGGACCGCTAGCGATCGTCGCGCATCAGGCGCATCTGCGCCCAGGACAGGATCAGGATGAACAGGAACAGCACGTAGGACAGGGCCGAGGCGTACCCCATGTTGAAGTACTGGAAGCCCTGGTAGTAAATGTGCATCACGAAGGCGTAGGTGCTGTTTAACGGGCCGCCGCCCGTCATGACGTACGGCTCCGCGAAAAACTGCAGGTAGCCGATGGTGACCATGACGATCACGAACAGCAGGACGGGCTTCAATTGCGGGAGGGTGATGTACCAGAAGCACTCCACGTCGCTGGCCCCGTCGATCTTCGCGGCTTCGTAGTAGGAGGAGGGAATGGCCTGCAGGCCGGCGAGCAGGATGACCATGTTGTAGCCGAAGTTCTTCCAGCTGGCCATGATGATGAGGGCCGGCATGGCCACCACGGGATCCTGCAGCCAGCGCGGCCCTTTCAGGCTGATGAAGGACAACAGGTGGTTGATGAGGCCGATCTGGGGTTCGTACAGCATGCGCCACACGATGGCGATGGCGACGATGGTGGTGACCACGGGCACGAAGTACAGGGTTTGGAACAGCCCCCGCCATTTCAGGAAGCCGACGTTCAACAGCAGGGCGGCGCCCAGGGAGAGCGCGATGGACACGGGCCCGGCCACCAGCAGGAAGTAAAAGGTGTTCCCCAGCCCGATCCAGAACAGGCTGTCCGAAAACATGCGCGTGAAATTGTCGAAGCCGATGAAGCGGATGTTATGCAGGTCCCGGATGGCGTTGATGTCGGCGTTGGTGAAGCTCAAGACCAGGGCGATCAGGACGGGGATGAAGAGGAAGATGACCAGGATCCCGAGCGGATAGGCGATGAAGCCCCAGCCGGACAGGTTGTCGTAGCGGCGGGTGGTCAAATGCAATTTTTCTTTGGGCTGCTCGGCCATCCTCTTCCTCGCCCCGGCCGCCGGGCGTCTGGAAAAACCGCCTCCGGCCGGCGGGCCGCGGGCCTCCGCCGGAGGCGGAACCGCGGCGCTTTCGGATTAACGCGCCAAAATCTGGACGATCTTCCGGTCCACCGAGTCCGCGAAGTCCCGGACCGTGATTTTCTGGTAGATCAACTTTTCCAGCTGCAGCAGGATTTCGCCGCTGATTTCCTCCCACTGCGGGATGTTGGGCGGGCTCTGGGCGTCCCGCATCTGCTCCCCGAAGGTCCGGAGCACGGGGTCCTGTTGCAGCTGCTCGTCCTCCCAGGTTTCCAGGTTCGCCGGCAGGGCCTTGGCGATCTGGTACCAGCGCATCTGGACCTCGGGGCGGCTCAGGTACTCCAGGAATTTCCAGGCCTGGTCCTTGTGCTTCGATCCCTTGTAAATGACCATGTTGCTGCCGCCGATGAAGGAGGTGCGCTGCTTTTTCCCCGGCAGCATGGACGTCCCCAGTTTCGAGGCCACGTCCGGGGCGTAGCGGTGGATTTCCTCCACGGTCCAGGGCCCGCCGGCGAACATGCACACCTGGCCGGCTTCGAAATTCTTGATGAGCTCCGTCCCCTGCTGCCCGATCAAGGGGGCGATGCCCTCGGTGAAAAACGCCTGGTAGTACTCAATGGCCTGGATGGCTTCCGCGGTGTTGAGCGCCGGCTGCATCTGTTCGTTTAACACGCTGGCGCCGTTTTGCCACAGGGAGGCCAAAAAGAAGAAGATGCCCGCCGCCCGCACGTCCATGCCGTAGCGGGTCGTCTGGCCGCTGGCGTCCTTTTGAATGAGTTTGTTCCCGAGCTCCTGGAACGCGTACCAGTCCTCCGGGATTTTCCGGTAGCCCGCGGCCTCCACCAGGTCCTGGCGGTAAAAGAGGATGCGGGTGTCCGCGTACCAGGGCAGGCCCTGAACCTGGCCGTTGAACACGTTGGTGACCCACGAACCGTGGAAGAATTTATCCTCGGACACGACCTGGGAATTCTGGATGCGGTCGTTCAAGGGCTCGAACACGTCCAGCGCGGAAAATTGGGACATCCAGGTCGTCCCGACCTGGAACACGTCCGGCAGCGTGCCGCCGGCGGCCGCGGTCATGAGTTTTTCATGGGCCTGGCCCCAGGGGATGCCCTGCACGTCCACGGTGATGCCGGGATTTTCCTTCTGGAACTGCTCGAGCAGGGTCTGCAGTTGCTGGCCGGCCTCGCCCATGACCCAGACGCTCAGCGCCTGGCTTTCGGTCCTGGGCCCGCAAGCGGTTGCCGCGAGCCCGGTCATGGCCATCAGGGAAATCGCCAGGAATTTCTTCAGCATGCGCTCCACCTCTCTGCCAGGAGATGACGTGCGTAAACTGTTTGCGGAAACCGGGTACTTATTATCCGTGAGAACCGGCGCGCACGACGCACCGGGAGGAAAAGCCAGCAGGAATTCGGCGTCGTAACCGCAGGGAGAAAACCTTGCCATTCCGGCGCGAAATGACCGAATTCAGAGAGTAAAACCGCCAGAACCGGAACGGAAATAATACCATAAGTCCAAAAAATTTGTCAACCAAGGCGATATTTTTTTTTATCGGGAATTTGCCCTAAAATACGCCGGGCGGCCTTATCGGCCGCCCGGCGCCATTCCACGATCCTGCGGATTCGTCAGGCTCCCCGCGGATCACTCCCAGCCGATATCGTCATAGTAATAAAGACCGTCCCAGTATTCATAAATTTCAATATTTTTAATGCTGCGGAGATTGACGTTGTTGAATTCCGAGGCATTGAGGGGCCAGGTGATTTTCGTCCAGGTGTTCTGCACCGAGGCGTCCGCGGAATAAAGCTCACCTGATACCACGTCGGAGCTGTCGCGGAGCTTGATCTGCACGGTGTTGCCGCCCTGCGTGTCATAAACCCAAAGATAAAGGGTCGTTCCCCCGGACAAGTCCACCGGTGCGTGCTTGGTGGGATCCCCCGGGTCAGTGTACATGGGCTGGATGCCTTCCGTACCGCCGGTATCCCCTGCCCCGCCGTCCCTTTCGGCAAAGGCCGTGACGCTCAACGATACGGCGGATCCGCCGGGATTGACCGGGCTGCCGACCCTGGCACTGCTGGTAAACCACGCGTCCCAGGAATAATTTGCCGGTATGCCTTGCGGAGTGCCGTTGTTGTCCTCGAAATCCTGGAACATTCCCGCGGCGGGTCCGGGAATTGCAGTGGGAGTGGAGGTCGGCGTGGGCCCTCCGGGAGTGGGCGTGGACGTGGCGGTCGGCAAGGGAGTATTGGTGGGCGGCGGTGGTGCGGGCTCGGGCGCAGTCGGATTTTTGGAGCAGGAACCAAGGCTCACACCCAGTCCCACGGCCAATACCAAAAAAGCAGCGAAAAACCATTGTCTCGGCATAGGTTTCACCTTTCCCAATGAAATAAACGGCATTTGCAAGTATAGCACCCGTTTTTCGGCCAGGCAAGCGGCTTTCCGGCCAGGGCTTTACTGGAAACCCAGGGTATCCAGGAAATAAACCCCGCCATTGTATAAATATATTTCCACGTTCATGATTTTGCTTTTGTCCAGGGGCGAGGCAAACTGGCTCAGGTCCCAATAAATCAAAGACCATTGGTTCAAGGTGGTGCTCATGGACGACCAGGCCTCCTGGGATTGGCCCAGGTTGTCGTACAGGGCCAACTTGACGGTATTCCCTCCCGCATAGCCGGACGTATCATATACCCAGATCAGAAAATTCCGGGTATAGGTCATATCAATGGGATTCCCGCCGGAGGACGGGTAGATTTTCACGGTGCCGCCGTTGTCGCCGCTGGCAGGCGCCGGTATGGTGATTTGCAGGGCCCGGGCATTGTCGTGCACCGGGGTGGCCGCAAAGGTCGAGGTGGCGCGCCAGACATCCTGGAAATAGATGTCATTGAGGGTACCGTTGCCGGTCTCGAAATTCTGATAAGCGGCGTAGGTGGGGGTGGGCCTGGGAGTTGCCGTTACGGTCGGTGTGAAATACGTGGTGGGAGTGGAAGTCGGGCTTGGAATCAAATACGGATTCTGCGTGGGGGTGTGGGTGGGTACATAAGCTCCGGCTGCCGGCGCATCGGGCGCCGTGGGACTTTTGCTGCAGGATTGCGCCGCGATGACAATGAGCAAAATCACTCCCAGCCAAGGCCACAGGCGGGATGAGTACATCTATCATCACCCCTTAAATTATTTCATTATAATGATAATATCAGCACTTAATAATATTTTCAATCACTAAAAAACAGAATATTTAGGTTAAAACTAATCAATAATTGCCATTTTTTTATAATTTGTTACGTTTTTCTCTCCGTTTTTCTCAATTATCATCCGAAATAGATAAATTCCAGGCGCAATTTTACTAGTGTCCCAGGATATCGTTTGCCGGGCAGGGTGGTTTTCCTTTACTTTTAATACGTTTTCACCGACGATGTTCACGACTTCCACCACAATGGAATCCACGTTCTGATCTCTCCAGAAGAAATGCACCATCCCCTTGGCCGGATTGGGATAAACTCCGTATTCCGCGGGCATGGGGGCAATGGAAACCGTGCTGCTGGGGGTTGCCGAGGCGAATGCAGGCACCGGGCTGGCCGTACTACTCGGCGCGGGGGTCGCGGTGCGGGTGGATGAAACCGCGGGCGTGAAACTCGGAGTGGCGGTGGCGGTCAGCACGGGTGTGGCCGTGAAGCTGGCCGAGGCCGAGGGCGTCGCCGTGGCCGAGACCACGGGCGTGGCCGTGTGGGTGGCGGACCAAGTGGCGGAGGGCGTGGCGGTCCTGGTCACGGTTGCCGTTGCGCTGGGCGTGAAGGAAGCGGAAACAGAAGGCGAAGCCGTGGGCGTGCGCGTGTCGCTGGGCGAAGCGGTCGGGGTGGCGGTGGGCGAGGCCGTGGCCGTCGGCGTCCGGGTAAAAGTCGGCGAGGCGGTGGGTGTCCGGCTGGGGGTCGGGGTGGGCGGCGAGACCTGGACGTCGTCCAGGAAAAGCGCCGCCTGGCCGGAAGCGTCCTGGGCCCCGGAAATCCAGAACCCGATCTCCCCCACCTGGTCCCGCGGCGTAATGCCGGAAATGTCCCAGGTCACGGATTGCCAGCCGCTGCTCGGAAAAATGCCCTGGGTGGTTCCTCCGCTGTGATACTCCCAACCCAAGCCGTTGTAGCGCCATAAATAGGGCTGCACCCAAAGCCAGTTGGTATTCCAGGTCCCGCCGACCACGCGGACCCAGAGCACGACGTTGTTCAAGCCGGTATAATCCGCGGACGGGCTGTAGTAGCGCACGCCTTCGCCCTGCACGGCCCCCCCCACGTCCTTGGCGTCCAGGTTCAGGGGGTAGGCCAGACTGCGGCTGCCGCCGTGGGCCGTGGCCGTGGTGTTGGCCGGCGCTCCCAGGCTGATGTTGCTGACCTTGTCCTGCCAGCTTTGCGTGGTGCCGTCTTCAAAATCATACAGAACCGGCGTTGCGGCCAACGCGAGCGCGGTCCCGGTCAGAACGACGCCCGTTGCCAGCAAGCCGGCCCGCATGCCAATGCCATGCCGCGTCATCTGCAGCCACCCCCCTTTTCCATGCACCCTCCGCCCTCACGGGGCGCCCCTATTTTCCCCTTATCCGGAATATTTGACAATCCGATTTTCGGTCAAATTGCGGATAAAATAAAAAACCTCTCCCCCGCCTGGCGGCGGGGGAGAGGCGGGAGCGCAGAGAAGCGGTCCTATGCCAGGCGCAGCTCGAGCCGGTTTTCCTTGGCCTCGAAGAAGCTCTCGAAGCGCGGTTCCTCCAGAAAGCCCTTGGGCCCCTCCAGGAGGATGACCAGCACGTTCTCGTCCTGCAGATAGGGTTCGGGAATGTAGAATTCGTTCTGCGGGCCCGCGGATTCATACCAGGCCACGGCTTTGCCGTTCACGTACGCGAAGCAGCGCTGTTCGGCCATGGGGATCACCAGCTTCACGGCGTAAGTCCAGCCCGGCGATTTCCGGAAGCTGAATTTCCGCCGCAGCCACACCAGGACGCCGAGCTCCTCGCCCATGAGGTATTTGCGCCCGGCCGGAACGGTCTGCCAGGCGCCGTCGTCGTAGCCGAGCTCCGTGACCCGGTCCAGCACTCCGGTCAGCTGTTGCCGCACCTTGAATTCCGTGATCTTGGCGCGGAAGGCCTTGCCCCGGGCCTGGCCCTTGACGACGACGGGCTGCATGATGCCGCTGTACTTTTTGATGGCTCCCTCGTGGGGGTGCGACTTGTTGTGGAAGAAGTTCTGGTAGCAGACGGCCAAAACGTTCTTGCCCGTCTTGACCGCGCCCTGGAGGTTGATTTCCGCCAGGGTGGTGATCCCGCTCCACACCAGCCGGCCGTTGACGAAGACATACTGCCGGTCGGTGGCATTGCCCGGGTAGAACATCATCACGTCCTTGGCGCCCGCGGGCACCTCGAATTCGGCCCGGTACCAGTGATAGCCGTGCTCGAGCAGGCCCGCCTCCTCCAGGGAGACGGGTTTTTTGAGGCGCGTCCAGGACCGGTCCGGATATTTCGGCTGGATCTCGGCGGTATCGGTCTTCAGCTTCCAATCGCCCTGCCACGCGAAGCGGAGGGGTTCCTCCTTCGGCACCCGCACGGAAAAAACCGATCCCGTGCCGTCCGCCGGGCGCACCTCGACCGGCCGGCCGTCGCAGGTGACGGCCTGCAGGGCCTTGGGGCCGAAATAATGAAAGCGGTTCTCCGAGCCGTTGCGCAGGTCCACGGTCAGGCGCACCAGGCGGTCCTGCTCCTGGATCTCCTTCACCCAGTACGCGTCCGCGATCAGGAGCCCGTCCTGCAGGCCTTCCACCTTGCCGGCCAGGGATTTTTCCAGGAGAAAGAGCAGGTGTCCGCGCACCTTGAGGATCTGGATCCCCTGGTGGGTGTAGCGCAGGCGCGCCCGGCCGCCGGCGTCCCCGATCTCGACGCGCCCGGACAGGACCCGGACCTCGCCGGCCGGGACGCTCAAGATCGTCTCGCCCTCGCGCCCGGCCCGGCCCGACAGGCCGAACATCACGCCCTGGCTGGTGCGCTGGACGAAGGCCAGCTCCGAGGTGGAACGCACCACGGTCAGGTCGGCGCCCGGGACCTTCACGTTGACCGGAAACAGCAGGGTTTCGTGCGCGCCCACGGTCAGCTGCGGGAACACCGCTTCCCCGCCCGCCCGGCCCACGCTCACGGTCTTGGGCTGGCCGCTGAGGTTGCGGATGCACGCCAGCATTTCCTCGCCCCGCCGCCTGGTGATCACCTTGAATTTTTCCGTGGCGTGGGACAGGGTCGTGTCGGGCTCCGTGCGGTCCAGGTGCATCCACTGCACCTGTTCCCCGCCGGACAGCACCTGCAGGTCCTCCACGTTGTCCGAAGACAGCAGCAGGTCCTGGTAGTCGCGCGTGAAGCGCGTGAAGCCCTTGATCCAATCGTAGCGTTCGGGCATCAGCTCGCCCCACTCCCGCACGGGCGAGCCGCCGAAATCGAAGCTGGTGGTCAGGCCGAACCCGGGGATCTTGACGCCGTAGACGTTGCCCCGGCTGCCCCAGAAGGGAAAAGTGGTGCCGCCGACGAACATATAATAATTGAGGACCGACGCGCCCTCCATGACCACGCTCTTGGTGACGCCTTCGGTCAGATCCAGGCCCGGAAAGTACCAGGGCTGGCCGTGCATCCCGAACCAGGCCACCTGCAGTTCGAGGATCATGGTCGGGCTGTCCGGCTGGCCGCTCTTGGCCCGCATGATCTTGTCGTCGAAATGCTCGAACTGCCACATCCAGTCGCCGAAGAAGGGGATGTTGGGATAATAGGTCCGCGTGTCGATGATGCCCTTGCCCCGCAGAAATTCCGCCTCGTTGGCGAATTTGGGCAGGTCCAGCCCGTCCTGCTCCATGATTTTTTTAAGGCGCATGAAGTAGGTGACGGCGTCTTTCAGGGTGATCTTGTCCTCTCCGTAGTGGATGAGGTGGTCGTACTCGTTCTCCACCTGCAGGCAGAAGACATTGCCCCCGTTCGTGGCCAGGTAGGGGCGGATGACGTCGGCCACCCGGCCGTACCATTTTTCCACGTACTTCAGGTACTTGTCGTTCAAGACGCGCAAGGGCACCTTTTTGCCCAGCAGCCAGTCGGGATGCCCGCCGAAATCCAGCTCCGCGCAGCAGTAGGGGCCGGGCTTCAGGATGAGAAACAACCCGTGCCGCGTGCACAGTTCGATGAAGCGCACCAGGTCCTGGTCGCCGGACCAGCGTTCCTGCCCCTCGAACGGCTCGTGCCAGTTCCAGGGAATGTAGGTGGTGACCAGGTTCGCCCCGGACCGTTTCATCTTGATGATCCGGTCCTCCCAGAGCTCGTGGGGCGTGCGGAAATAATGGAATTCGCCCCCGATGAGCAATTCCCGCTTTCCCCGGATCGTAAAGCTCCGGGCATCGTATTTCACGGCGTGAAGGTCTTTCTTCGCTGGCATGGCCATGGAATCCTTTCTGTTTCCAGGTTGAAATGCGGCCGCGTCCGGGGCGCGCCCCCCTGCGTCAGCCCAAGTGCACGTCGATCCGTTCCGCCTCCCGGTTCCGGAGCCGGCGCGCCAAGTCGCCCGTGACCGTCGGGCCCGCGACGCGGGCGGTGGCGCCGCCCGGGAAGGTGAGGGTCAGGGATTGCGGCCCGACCGCCTGGGGGCCGTAGGTGGCGCGGCGCTTGGGATTGTGCAGCACCACCAGGGTGCGTCCCAGGAACATGAAACTGAAGGTGCGGGCCGGCAGGGTCACGTCCTCCCAGCCCCGGCCCAAGTCCAGGCGCTCGCGCGCCTCCCGGCGGGTGAACAGCCAGGCGGGCAGGACCGGCTCGAAGCGCAGGCTGAGCTCGCCCCGGGCGTCGACGCGGAAGGGGCGGGCGCCCACCGTCATGAGCAGGAGGATGTGGATGAACTCCGCCGTGGAGCCGGAGAGGCGGGCCACGAAACCCGTGCCGTGCAGCTTCGGGTCCGGGTTGGCGCTGCTGGCGATGAAGGAGGAATTTTCCAGGATGCTGCGGCCGTAGGTGGCCGGGTCCAGGAACGGGACCAGGACGCGGGTGAAGGCCGAGTAAAACTCCGGCGCCAAGCCCGCGCGCAGGAGTTCCAGCAGGTACTTGTACTCCATGTGCATCCAGATGGATTCGTTTTCCAGCCAGCCCGGGGAAAAAATCTTGGTGCGGCCGATCTCCATGGGCTGGTCCGCGAGCGACTCGTTGACCTTGTACATCTTCAGCTTGCGGTCGTACAGCCCGCTGCGCTGGATCGCGCCGGCCAAGGCCCGGGCGCGCTGCGGGTCGGTGGCGGTGCGCAGGGTGTGCACCGGTCCCTCGAGGAAGAGGGGCAGCGGGACCTGCTGGAAGCGTTTGGGCCGGAAGCAGGCCAGGCCCCTGGCGTTGCGCTTCACCTGCCGGCCGTCGCCCTCCCCCAGGGTGATTTCCTCGTATTCCGCCACGCGGTTGATGAAATAGGTATAGGGCACGCCGCGCTTGGGATCCCAGGCGCGCTCGAGGCCCTCCTCCAGCTTGCGCAGCGCGAGCTGCAGGAACTCCCGGACCTCGTCCGCGCGCACCGCGGTTTCCTCGCCGCTGATGCCGAGGCGCGTCAGGTCGCGGTAGCGCTCCTTGGCGGTCGCGGCCTGGTCCCAGAACTCCATGCGGCTGACCGCCTCCCGGCCCCCGAAATACTTCTGCAGCAGCCGGGCCAGGGTGGTCATGAAATCGTAGTTCTCCTTGAACAGGAGCCAGGTCTGCTCCGGCGCCACCCGCAGGTCCTGGAAGGCCTGCAGCAGGAAGAGGATGTGCCGCTTGAGCTCCAGGCTTTCGTTCAAGCTGGAGCCCAGGAGCCCGGGCAGGCCGTTTAAGGCGTCGTACCAGTTGGGCTTGTCGGATTCCATTTCCAAGCCCACGCCCTCGGGATCCAGGGAAGCGAGCTTGTTGGTCACCAGGCACAGGAGCTTGTTGACCAGGGTCGTGCGGTAAATCTTGCCGGAGCCGAACTGGGTGCGCACCTCGTTGGGGCTTTCGCTCCGGCGCCCGATGAGGGCCTCTTTCTCCGCGTCGTGGACCACGGCCTGGAGCTGCATGGGGTTCCCTTCCCAGACCACGTACTTGTCCCGGCGGGGTGCCACGCGGTAATGATTGTCGAAAAAAGTAAAGGTCTTTTTCTCCAGCAGGAGCCAGCGCAGTTTCTCCGGATACAGCGCCAGGTAGTTTTCCACCAGGTCCAGGTTGTAGGTCCAGTGGTCGGACCAGAAGCCGTGGCCGTAATCGGTCTCCTGGTGCTTGTCGCAGGCCGCCAGCAGCTCGCTTAAAAACTCGTCGGGAGTCCGCTTGAGTTTCAGCCCGTCCTGCGCCAGCTGCGCCAGGAGCTCTCCGGGCGCAAACCCCCGCTCCAAGGCGGCCAGCACGCGCGCCCCGTGCTCCGGCGCGAAGGCGCGGGCGACCAGGCCTGCCACGGCCTCCCGGTCCCGCAGGCTGAAGCGGGTGGCCTTGACCACCAGGGGGTTGAAGCCGTCCAGCTGCAGCAAGTCGTAAAAATGCTCGACGTTCCCCTCTTCCACGTCGGGATTGAAAAACAGGTCGCTGCGGCGGTTCTGGTTGACGTCGCGGAAATTGCCGTTGCCCTGGGAATACGGGGTCGGCGACAGGCGGTAGTCGTTGTAGTCCCGCTCCAGGTCCCCGTGCTTGCGCGAATACAAGTGCAGGGTGGTGCGTTTTTCACCGTGGCGGAGGGTGACGGGCAGGCCGCCGCGCAGGACATTGTCCAGGAAATTCTGGCGGCAGTAGAGGTTGAAGGCCGGCGCGGAGGTGTGCACCCACTGGTTCTGCGTCAGGCGCTCGATCCCTTCCGCGTTCTGGCGGCGTTTCTCCTCCAGGTATTTCGCGTTCAGCCGCGGGGGCAGCAGGCGGTTGAGTTCCTGCTCCGAGCCCGCGTGGCCGATGATGGAGGCGAAGGTGAAGGTCGCGCCCGCGCCCAGCGTGGCCGCGAAGGGCGCCAGGGCGCAGGGCAGCCGGTTTTCCAGGATCTGTTTCCCGGCGACCTTGAAGGGGGTCTGCCGCAGGAACCGCGCGGGATGGGCATAGTCCGTCAGGCCGTCGAACACCCATTCGGGATCCACCACCGGCGCGGCGAGCTTCACGCTCCGGGCGCCGACCTCGAAGCCGGCGTAGAAGTTTCCGGCCTTGATCCTGATGACCTCGGGCCGGTCCTCCTGTTTGACCTTGCCCTTGAAAAACGGCAGCCGGCGCTGGAGATTGGTGACCTCGACGAAGGACTCGACCAGGCGCCGCATGTTCTTGAGGTTGTAATTGTCCACGCCGAAGGGAATGATGAGCGGCAGGCCGTCCAGGCCTTCCAGGCGCTGCGGCCGGCGCTTGAGGTTCTGGATTCTCAGGATGCGGATCAAGCCGGCGTAGGCGTCCTCGGGAACGTTGAAGTAATCCACCGAGAACTTCAAGCCCAGGGTGGCGTTCTCCTCCTCCAGCGTGAGCTGGGCCGGGCGGATGATCATGCGCTGCCTGCGCCGCTGGCCGTCGTCGGCCAGGCGGTTTTGAAACGGTTCGTAGAATTTTTGCTTCTTCCCCTGCAGCAGCTTGATGAAGGTCCGGAATCCCTGGTTGGCCGTCAGCTGGTAGGCGCGGTTGGCGGACAGGAATTCCATGATGGGGTGTTCCTTGTCCTCGATGCCGAGGCTGCACAGGCACTGTCCGCGGTTGACGTAAAATGCCCACATGGGAATACCGTGCGGGCCCGCGATGCCGGGGAAAAAACTCGCGAAGGGTTTGGCGAGATTGTAGTTTTCAATGATGAATTCCCCGGTTTTTCCCAGATGATAATCGGGCTGGGTGGAAGGGTTCATGGCCGCTCGTGTTTCTCCTTTAAAAATAATGATATTTCCAGAAGGGTTAAAAAAATTTAAGGGCAATTATAACGACATCATCCGCGCCTGTCAAGCCTATTCACGGGTAAGGGCCGGAATTCGGAAAATGCGCGCAGCCTGCGAAACGCATAGGCCGCGGCCGCAAAGTGTGCTATAATTAAAGGATTATACGGTTCAAGCGCGTCTGGAATCCTGGCGGAAGATTGGCGCGGAGAGGACGGTGGGTATGAAGCTGGAGTTCGGAGGACGGATGGTGGCGGCGACCTGCATCCTCGCGCTCGCCGCCGCAAGCTTCGCCGAGGAAACGCATCTGGCCCTGGAAAACCAGGACCTGGATTTCTACCAGGAAGCGAAAACCGGCGTCAAGGTCGTGGGCTGGCAGCAATGGAACCCCAACAACTGCAGCCAGGAGACGGGCGTGAAGAAAAACGGCTCCTCCAGCCTGCGGACCTGGTGGAGTTACGCCATGTGGCAGGATTTTCCCGTCATCCCCGGCAATGAATATGAAATCTCCATTTACGCCTATATCCCCTCCTCGGATCCCCTGACCGGCACCAAATACGGCGACATTAAAATCGACTGGCTCGAAAGCGACCAGAATACGGTGATCTACGGCGTGGTGAGCCAGCCCGTGAAAAAAGGCCTGCCGACCAACCAATGGCACCGCGTCGAGGTGCGGGGCGTGGCCGCCCCCACGGCCCATTGGGGCCGTTTTGTTTTGGAATTCAAGGAGGGCGAAGGCCACGGCGTCATCCTGTGGGACCAGGCCCGCGTGCGCCTCGTGAAAAGCGACGCCTGGTTCGGGGACGAGCGCCGGCTCGAACGCCCCCTGTCCGTGCCGCTGCTCGCGTGGGTGTTCCAGACCGGGGACTCGCCGGCCTGGAAGAATCCCGACTTCGACACCGGCCACTGGCGTCCCATCACGGTTCCCGGGAAATGGGAGGAGAACGGATATCCGGACTATGATGGCTTCGCCTGGTACCGCGCCACCTTCCCGCTGCCGGCGCTTCCCGCCGAACCGCTGTTCCTGATTCTCGGCAAAATCGACGACGCGGATGAAACGTTCGTCAACGGCCAGCGCATCGGCTCCATGGGCCGCTTTCCTCCCGATTTCGAATCGAAGTGGAACGCGACCCGGGAATACCTCGTCCCGGCCGCGGCCCTGCGTTTCGGAGGGACCAACGTCCTCGCGGTCCGGGTGTACGACGGCGGCGAAAGCGGCGGCATCTGGGAAAAGGCGGGCGGCCGGACGCCGCTCATGCCGCGCCTGGTCAACGCCGCCTGGCTGAAACTGTATTTCAGAAAGTACGAACCCTAAAAGGCCCGGTGCCTGATCGGCCGGGTGACCGGAAAGGGGCTTTGCCCATGAAGTTCAAGATCTTTGCCATCGGCCTTACCTGCCTGCTCTTGGCCGGCAGCTTCGTCCTGACCACGGGCGCGGCCAAAAAGCTGCCCTGGCTGCATACCCAGGGGGAGGACATCGTCAACGACCAGGGGGACCGGGTCCAGCTGCGCGGGGTCAACCTCGGCAGCTGGCTGCTCATGGAATTGTGGATGGATCTTCTGGACCAGCAGCCCGAGGCGGACATCCTGACCGCCAAGGACCTGTGGGATTTGTTCGCGCGCCGTTTCGGCAAGGAACGCGCCCAGGAACTGCTCCGCCTGTACCGGAAGACCTTCATCACCGAGGAGGACATCCGGTACTTAAGCGGCATCGGCATCAACCTGGTGCGGGTGCCGATCTGGTGGCGGGTTTTAAGCAGCGAATTTTACGCGGGCGAAGGCACCGGCTATCTCGACCAGCTCCTGTCCTGGTGCGAGAAGTACCAGGTCTATTGCATCCTGGACCTGCACAGCGCCCCCGGCGGCCAGAACGACGACGTGGCCATTCTCGGGGAACGTTCGAAAAACGGCTTTTGGAGCAATCCGGTCGACCAGCGGGAGACGGTCGCGATCTGGGAGGGCCTGGCCGCCCGCTACGCCAACCGCTCCGTGGTCATGGGCTACGACCTGCTCAACGAGGCCTGGGGCGCCCCGGACATGCCGAAACTGATCGCGGTCTACGACGAACTCTACCGGGCCGTGCGCAAAATCGATCCCCGGCACATCCTGATTCTCGAGGATGCCCTGCAGGGCCTGCACCGCATGCCCCGCCCCGCGGACCAGCATTGGAAAAACGTGGTGTACAGCGTGCACATCTATCCGCATTCGATGCAGGATACCGAGGATTGGATCAACATCCGGCTGGCCAATCTCCGGCGGGCCCAGAATTACCTGGACGTGCCGCTCAACATCGGCGAATTCAACACCATCCAGCTCGACCGCGGCGGCGTGGATTATCTGCAGAAATTCATCAAAATCTTCAACCGTTACGACTGGTCCTGGAACCTGTGGTCCTACAAGAAAATCGAAAACAACCAGGACATCAACTGGGGCCTGGTGGGCATGGACCCCCAGCGGCACCGCGTGGATTTGAAAAGCCTAAGCTTCGAGGAAGTCCGCAAGCTGTTCGCATCCTATCAGACCCGGCAGCTGCACGTGAACCTCATGCTCGAGGCCGCGCTGAAAAATTCCCGGCAGGTCAAGCCCATGCCCGAACCGAAACTGGAGGGCCAGCAACCCCTGCAGTTGACCGCGGAAATGGCCACGATCAGCCGCGCGGAAGGGGGCACACTGCGCATCGAGTGGCAGTATACCCCGCCGAACCTGGGGTTCTGGGGCCTGGGCGACGCGGCCCTGTGGACGGTCACGGTGCCCCGGGACGGCGTGTACTCCGTGTCATTGAATTACGCTTCCCAGGCCCACTTGTCCGGAATGGAATTCTGGGTGGATGACCTGCGCTATGCGAGCTTCCGGGAAGAGCGCACCGGGGACTGGTCCTATTATGTGGAATGGCCCCTCGGGAGACTGCAACTCGCCGCCGGCGAACACCGCCTGCGGCTGGTGGCCACCCAGGACCACGGGGACGGCTTCATCAACCTGCGCTGGCTGGCGCTGCAGGCCGCGCCGGGAACTCCGCCCGGAAAGCTCCTGCAGCCGGACCAGCCTTATGTGCGCTTAACGCCCTTCAATCTGGAACGGCTGGAGCGCAACGGCGACATCGGCGTGGAATGGCAGAACAACCCGCCGAACCTGGGCCACTGGGCCCGGAACGACGCGGCCTACTGGCAGGTGCGCATTTTGGGCGGGGGCCGCTACCGTGTCCGTCTCCGTTACAGCACGCCCTACCGGCAGACCCGGCTGATGTTCAGCCTCAACGGCCAGCTCTTGTTCAACCGTCAGCTGGGCACCACCGGCGAATGGCATCACTACGACACCCTGGATTTGGGGGAGGTCCTGCTGGAAAACGGGCCCAACCGTTTTTCCATGGAGTTCGAGACCGAAGGCGACCACGACGCGGGGAACTTCCGCTACGTGGAGCTCGATAAAATATAAATCGCGCGCGTATTTTTCAGGCCGGGGTGGCGCCGTTCCTCCCGGCGTTTCCAGCCTTGGGGGTTTGCAACCTTCCTCTGCAATTTTCCATCATACCGCCTGCCGACCGGGAATAGCCTGCAATCCCCTGCAATGTCCCCTGTGGGAGCGCCGTGGTGCCCCCTCGGGCCCGCGTTCCGCCTCCCCGACCCGCGGCCGGGTGCCTGCGGGGAGCACCTCGCCAGGCGTTGCAGTGGGAAATAAAAAAACGCCGCCCCCCTTCGGACCGGGGAGCGGCGGTAGTGGGCGCGCCAGGTACGCGCTTTACAGGGCGTTGTCAATGCCCATCAAGGGCCGGTTGCGCTGCAGCAGTTTGTCCAGCGTCCATTGGGGCGTTCCCGGCTGTGCGTAGCCGCTGGCGCGCTCCAGGCGCGGCAGGAGCAGCAGGCGCACCACCTGCCCCAGGTTCGGACGTTCGGCCAGGATTTCCTGCAGGGTTTCCCGTGCCAGGAACACCGCCCCCGGCCGGGCCGTCGGCTGGGCCGGAACCGGTGCGCGCGGGACCGGCGCGGTCGCGACCTCCTCGATTTGTTGCACCAAGGCCACGCCCGGAGGAGCGACCGGACCGGCGGGCCGGCCCGCTGCCGCGTCCTCGGCCGAGGGTCGGCGGAAGCCCAACGGGCCGATAATCCATTCCCAGATGGCCCTGCGGGTGGCCTGGCGCACGGGCGCGGCGATCGGGATCCCCCCCCGGCCGCCTTCCACGGCGCCGAAGGCGCGGTCAATCGCCTGGTCGAGATTGCCGATCGTCAAACCTTCCAGGCGTCCCAGCTCCCGCACCACCTGCAGGAACAACGGCTGGACCTCCTCCGCATGTTGCTCGAAGCCCACATAGTCCCGGCGGAACCGGTCCAGAATCGTGGGGATGACTTCCGGCAGAACCCGGGATACGTCGCCGGTGCGTTTCACCTCTTGGGTCATGCTCAGCTGGCCCTGGTCCGTGGCCAGCCAGTCCACCACCGCCTGCTCGGTGCGGTACTTGGGATAGTCCGTGCGCGTGGCCGAACGGCGCCCCGGATCCAGCAGGAAAACCTGGATCCCCGGCATGTTCCGCAGGTAGGTGTTCCCGAGCACGATGGTGTTCCCGCCCTCCACCCAGAACATCAGGTCTTCCATCTCCAGGGGACCGCGGTACTTGTAGGCATCCAGGCTGTACATCGGCTTCTTCGCGGCGTACAGCACGTCGATGTTCGGGATCGAGAGCGTGGTCTGCAGGACTTCGTTCATGTCCCGGAGATGGTTGACCCGGTCCGAGGCGATGCGGAACGTGCCCACGCGGCTGTTGAGCTTGTAACTGAGATAAAACATCCGCGCCATGGTCTGTGCCGTGGTTTGGAGATCGCGCCCATTGGCCTCGTACACTTTCTCCAAGGCCTCCGCCGTACCCTGGACCAGAATGAGATTGTTGAACCATTCCAGGAACGACTGCTGCAGGTTGGCATCCGGGATCTGGTCGGCCTCCCGGAAGAAGGCCTCGACCCCGGCTGGGATCTGCTCCGGCGCGACTCCCCAATGGGTGAACATCAGGTCCAGGCGGTGTCTTCCCCATTCCGTTTGATAATCCGGATCACCCAGAATCTGGTCCAGATTCTCGATTTCCCCGGCCGTAAAACTGGCATCGTCCGTCAAGAGCAGCTGCTCGTAAAGGTTCAGCAACAAGGCGAATTGCCGGTCGCCGGCCCGGCGCCGGGAGGACATCATCACGGGCAGGCTGCCCTCGCCGGTCAGCAAGGTCCGGTGATTGAAGAGCAGGTCCTGAACCATCCAGACCTGTTCCTGCGGCCAGCCCAGCTTTTGCAGGAAATCCCCGGCCAGCATGGACCCGTCGGCGCGCGGATTGCCCAGCATCAGCTCGCCGTAAGGCTCGAGTGCGATGGCCATGACCAGGGCGCGCATCTGCTCCTGGGTCAAGGTCTGGACCAGGCGCGGATTGTTCATCAACCGCATCAGCTGCTCCAAGATCCGGTCCTGGACGTCAAAACGGCCTTCCTCTTCCAAGCTGACCAGACTGGTGTTGTTGGCGATGGTGCTCACCGTATCGGAGACCAAGTCCCGGAGCAGGTCCATGGGCACGGTCCCGACCAGGCCCGGCCGTCCCAGACTCCGCGCGCGCGCCTCCAGCCAGTCGAAGATCCTCTCGACCGAGGCCTGGGCTTCCGCGGGATTGGCGGACAGGCCCGTGGTCAGCAACTGCGCGGCCAACCCGGCGCGATTCTGCTGTTGCACCAACTCCGGGAATCGCAGCACCACGGCCGCCTGGTCCACGCCCGTGTTGATGTCTCCCCGGGACCACTTGGCGGATTTGTGCAGCTCCGCGGCGGTCTCCCCCAGGGTCTTGCGGTAGTACACGAAGATGCCGGTCAACTGCTGGAGGATGATGAACAGCTCTTCGACCTCCAGCGACTGATAGGGCTTGCCCGCTTGTTCCAGTTCCCGCAATTTGTTTTCGACGAAGTTCTTGAAGTCCTCCAGCGATGTGTCCCGGATGCGCCGGCCTTCGCCGTGTCGCATGCTGATGGTCTTGGCGAGCATTTGCCGGGCCTGGCGCAGCGCGCCCATGGCGCTGGCCAAGGTCACGTTCCCCTGCTCGTCCTGCATCTGGTACAGGATCTCGCCCTCAGGCCCCCGCAGGGCGCCCAAAGTGGAAAGTTCCTTGAAAACCTGGCCCTGTTCCCGCAGGAAGCGGTTGCGGTTTTGCAGATCCCAGCGCGCGCCATTCAGGGCCTTATGCAGGGCGGCCGAATATTGCCGGTACGTGACGCCCTCCGCGGGCAATTCGGCCAGGGCCCGGGCCAGGCGATCGGGATAATTGCCCTGGAAGACGACGTCCCGGATGAAGGTCTCCGCGCTCTGCCCCGGCTCACCCGTGGCGGTGGTGCTCGGAGTCCGCCAAATGGTGGTGAGGGTGTCGAAAATGGCGGGGTCGCCCAGGAAGCCTTCGCTCGTGAAACTTTTCACGGTGAAAACCTCGAAAGCCTTGATCATGATGGAGATGCCGCGCACCTGCTGCTGCAAATCCTGCAGGGCCGGATCCTCCAGGGATTTCTTGAGTACGTCCGACTCGACCTTGTACATCGTGTTCCGCCACACCTGCGGCAGGGCTTCCAGGACGTGCCGGGTGTTCCAGACCTTGCTTGCCAAATCGGGCCTGTTGGCCAGGGGCACGAAGCGGGCGACCAGGAAGGCCCCCAGGTACAGGGCGGCGACCGTGACCAGCAGGACCACCGGCAGCCAGGCCAAGCTGGCGGCCAGCCAGGGAACCGCGGCCAGAATATATCCGTGCGCCGTGGCATAGACCACATAGCCCAACGCCGCGCCGATCAAGGTGTTGCCCGCAATGCCCCGGAAGAGATTTCCGGCTCCGGCATAGGCCCGCTCCAGGAGATGGGCCAGCAGGGCGAAGGCTCCGACCAAAACCGCGACCACGGCCAGGGCCAGCAGGAAGCTGCCCAGCTGCGTGGACAGGATATACAGGACACCCAGGAAAATGAAGCGTCCCGCGGTTCCGTGGAGCACGCCGCCGGTGAGGTAGCCGACGATGCCCTCGATGCCGTCGACGACGTGATAGGGCACCTGTTCCCGCTTGGCCCAGGCCTCGAACAGCGGGGACAAACGGAAGAAGGCGCTGACCAGCACGTCGCGCCACCGGCGCGCCAGCAGCAGGCCCATGCCGGCCAAAAGCCCCAGGCCGGCCACCCAGGCTCCGAAGCGCGCCGCCGCATCCGTCAGGCCGCTGGTGACTCCCGACCAGGAACAGGCCGCCAGCAGGAACAACAACAGGGTATTGATCACGCCGGTGATCACGCCCCTCGCGCCGCGCCGGCGTTCGCCGATGACCTCCCGGGCCACGGGCACCAGCGTCTCCCGGCCGAACCGTTCGGAGACCATGCGGGCGACCTGGGTTTGTTCCTTGCCGAACTGGATCAGGGTCTCGCCCATGTACGGGATGGTGGGGCGCCCCTGCGCCTGCGCCGCGGCCTCGGTCCTCGGTTCCAAGTAGGCCGCCATGTGCTCTTTGTCAATGATGCCGGCGTCGGTCAGGAATTGCAGGAAATCACGGTTGTCCGTGCCCTCCGCGTCGAAATACTCCGCGGCCGGGGGTTCTTCCACGAACTGGGTCTCGGCCGGGGGTTCGATCAGCTTCATGCGCCCGGTCACGTGCTGGATGGACATCAGGAACAGCTCCGGATGATTCTGGAGGTTCTTCAGCCCGTTCGCGGTGCGCGGCAGATTTTCCGCGATCCGGGCGGTGAGCTGCTGGTAGCGCCGGAGCATGTTGACGTTCTCGTGTTCCTTCATTTTCTTGACCAGGGCGTCGTCCGTGATCACGCCGGGCAGGTTGTTGAAATAGAAATCCATGCCCGCCTGCCGTTCCCGGTAGGAGAACAGATCCCACATGCGCCGGGCGCGCTCCCCGCCGACTAAGCGCCGCTGGACCGCGCGCTCGATGGCGCTGACCGCCCGGTAGCGGTCCTCCTGAGACAGGTTCTCCCAGCGGCCCCGCAGGGCCTGCCAGGCCGGAACCTGCGCCGGATCGAAGCCCGCGCCGCGCAGATTCTGTTCGACCTCCTCCGCGGTCATTTCGAAAGGCGTGTCCACCAGGCTGCGCAGGTGCTCGGTTTCGGCGGCGTTGAACTTCTTGATCCAGGCCTCGAACTGCGCCTCGATGTGCTGCTCCAGCATCCGGGTCCGATAGTCCAAATAGAGGCGGACGAACCGGACACGGGTGGCCGGCGCAAAGGAATTCCACCAGTTTTCAGAGGCGGACTGCAGGTCCTTGCCGGTCAGCCTTCCCCCCAGGACCGCGTCGCGGTTCTTTTGGATATCATCGAGTTTACGGCTCTCTTCCTGGAAGAAGCCGTCGAGATACTCCGAAACTTCGCGCAGGTGGCGGGCGCGCTCGGCGTCCGGGGTCTCGAATTCACGGTAGGATTTCAGGCCGCCCTGGTACTCCAGCATGGCCACCAAGGCGGGCACCAGGGCGGAGGCCGGCCGTTCGGCTTCGGGGTCGTCAAACTGCTGCAGTGAGGACAGAAGCTGCTCCACGCTGGCAAATTCCTTGTTCCCGATGGCCCCGCGCACTGCGGCCAATCGTTCCAGCATGACCTGCTTGCGGTGTGAAAGGACTTCCGTTTCGCGCGCCATGATGTCCCGCAACTCGGGAATGCGGGTCAGATGCGGGACGATCAGGAGCATGCGGTTGGCCACCGTGCCCTCCACCAAGGAGAGATTGGTCAGCCCGTGGTGTACGAGCTGCATGGATTCGCGCTCGTCCAATTGATGGGCGTCGGCTAAGCGTCCGATTTTTTCATACAGCGGGATATCGTCGTCGCGCCAGGCCAATTCCGCCAAATCGGCTTTGCGGTCCTTGGTGGAGGCGGCCATGGTGTGGATGCTGATGTCGTTGACCGTGTCGCCGCCCGACCCCAGGGCCTCGCCGTGGTAATTCGTGTAGGTATTCCAGGCCCGCAGCGCCGCCTCGAAGAATTTGCCCTTGAAGAGGGCCATGAACGTGTTCATGACCGCCTCGTTCGCCTGGGCCGCGCTCTTGAACAGGCTCATGTCACCCTTGTACTTTTCGAAGAACAGGGTGATGTTGTCGAAGAAGTCGGTCACGCCGTAGCCGTAGATGGAGAATAAATACCGGTTCCCTTCGTAGTTGGGGTCATCGGCGTCGTCGATGATCTTGGTGGTTCCGCCCACCAGCCCGTAACTGACGTTGGGCGGCAGGGTTTCGGGCTTGATCAGAAGCCGGCTGGCGTCGCCGTTCAACAGCCGCGCCGCCAGACCCCGCTCGGGCCGGAAGGCCCCGATGTCCTGCACGAAGATCTGCTCGTAGCCCTCGCGGCCCTCGGCGAACCCGCCCTGGGCGCCTTTCATTTCGCTGCCCTCGGCGATCTGCATGGGCAGGTTGCGGGAGGCCGAGCCGCCGTCCAAGACGATCTGCACGTGCACGCTGGCGAAGCCCAGGATCGCGCGGCCGAGGTCGTCCGCCAAGTCCGGATCCACATCCGCCACGGCGTCGAGCAGGGCGTCCACGCCCTGGTTGAGGTAGGCTTCGTAGCTCTCGTGGTCCGGGAAGGACTCGACTAAGTCCAGGGCGTTGCCCTCCAGGCTGATGCCGTTGGCCCGCACCTGGTAGCTGCCATGGCTGCGGCGGGCCAATTCCTCCAGGAAGGCCGTGATGCGCGGCCGGAGCTCGACCGGGATGGTGCGGCCACCGGGCAGCGTCAGGTGCTCGGCGCGGGAAAAATGTCCGCGCTGGTTCAGCTGGTCGATGGCGTTGAAGATGGCCGCGCCCGTGGACCGGATGGACCGGCCCGCGTTCGGCTGTCCGATCATGAAGACCGGCGGGCTGTCCGGCGGGATGATTCCCGCGTCGTGCAGGTTTCTGAACACAAACTGCATCTGCTTCTCGGATTGTTCCGTGGTGACGCCCACCACCAGGTCCGGTGCGTTCTCGCCCGGGCGGTACGCAATGCGGCTCAAATGCAGGTTGAGGTTTTGCAGGATAATGCCGTAATGCCGCTCCAGGCGGTCAAAGCGGGCCTCGCGTGTTTCCTGCGCCCGCAGGGCCACCAGCTCCTCGCCGTCGTCCCGGGTGAGCAGGCCGCCGTTTTCCTTATAGCGGGCCTCCAGGGCCGCGATGCGGTCCCGGTCCAGTCCGGCCTCGATGCGTTCCTGGACCCGCGTGCGCAGGGCCTGCAGTTGCTGCATGCCCGGTTGATTCCAATAAGGGCTGTCCTCGTTCAATTTCGTGATGCCGTAGTAAGCACGCGAGACGCGGTACATAGACTCGGTCCGGTACCAGCGCAGCAGGCGCCGCTGTTCGACCTGCCCCTCCCCGCGCCAGCCCAACTCGCGCCAGCCCTGATCCGCCGCGGCCCGCTCTTCGGGGGTCAAGTCCGCATAGGCCCGGTCATGGTTGATGTACCCCAGGTCGTAAGCCACGCGGGCGCGTTCGTCCGGTGAGGCTTCGAAGTCCGTTCCGGCGGGCAGCAGGTAATACTCCCGGTCCACCACCCGCCGGCCCGCCTGAACCCGGGTATGGATATATTCCCGCTCGTGGATCTGGCGCAGGTTGCGCCGGGCGTAGTTGGTCCGGGTCCACTCGGTGATGATGCCAACCCCGTCCGTGGACAGGGCCTGCAGTTCCTCCTGGGTCAGGAGCGCGCGGGCCGGACGCGTTCCGCCGTCGAAAATGTTCAGGAACTCGTCGGGTTCGAAATCCAGGCGCTTGGCGGCGGTCAGCTTGGGCGCGCGCGTTTCCGCCTTCATGATGTGGCGCAGGGCCAGGGTGTTGTCCTTGTCGATGGCGCGCATTTCCTTGTAACTGAAGAGTTTCCCGGGCGCATGGTCGGGGATGTTGTACTCTTTCATCTGCAGGATGTTGACCAGGGGCACCGGGAAGGCGGCCAGGTCCATGAGGGTGATGTTCTTGACGGTCTGCTTGGCGTCCATGGCGATCAGGTTGCGCACCGGCACCACGTAGGTCACGCCGCCCTGCTGCATGAGCACGTGGGTGAACATGTCACCTTCCAGCTTCTTGCCTTTCACGCGCTTGCCGGCAACGATTTCGGTCTCGGGGGCGTACGCGTACCAGCTCATGGCGTTCTCGGCCACCTGCACCGAGCGCGCCCAGGTGTTGAAAATAACGGCCTGGCGGCCCACCACGCCCTCCTCCACGAGGTTCTCCCCGAAGATGATGAAGGGGCTGACCTGCAGTTCCAGGCGGCCGTCGGCCTGATCTTTGACCACGCGGGCCGTGGGCCGCACGGCCATGTTGGCCAGGACCAGAGCGCGGGCAAAATCTTCCTCCTTGAACTGCAGGTAGGGATCGGGCGAGTCGTAGAGCGGAGTGAAATTGGCGTCCGCCCACCGGCGGTCCAGCACGTCGATGGTGCCCGCTTCGTATTGCCTCCGGGCCTCGTCGCGCACGCTTTGCATGTGGGACAGGCTGGCGTCCTGCAGGATTCGGGGCTGGAGCACTTCCGCGGCCAGCTGCCGGCGGATGGCCTCGTCCTGGTCGGCATGGTTGCGCAGCAGTTCCCGGAAACGAGCGGCGTAGGCCTCCTCGCCCCTCACCTTGCCGACGAAGTAGAGGTCCCACGCTTCGGCATCGCCCACCCCGTTGGCCAGCAGGATGCGCGTGGTGCGGTACAGGGTGGCTTCATGCATCTTGATCCGCAAGTCGTGATTGAAACTTCCCAGGCGCCTCGAGACGTCCGCCACCTGCGCCAGCGCGTTCTGCAAGGCGGGGTTTTTCATGTGCTCTACCACTCGCTGGAATTCCGCGGCCGCGCTTTCCCACTGCCCCGGAGAGTCCTCCCGGATGGTGATCACCAGCTGGCGGCCGCCGTCGTCGCCGGCCCGAAGCTCCAGCAACGGGTTCCGTTGGGCGAAGGCTCGCAGATCCTGGAGGTCCGAATCTTCGGCCGTGGCCGCCATGCCGATCTTCTCGTGATCCACCTCCACCCCTAGGGCGTCGGCGTCCAGCTCCACGGTCAGCACGTTGCGCTGGGGTCCCATCCAAACCACGTCCCCGATGAGGCTGCCGCGGTATATGCCGCTTTCCTGTTCCCGCAAGCCGTGGTGGCCGCGCAACACCGAGCCGTAGTCGATGTCCTTTTTCGCCTCGTCCACGCCCGGGTTGTAGTTGCTGTCGCGGTTGTTCTGATTCAGGAAGCTCTGGATGGAGGTAACGAAGTCCTTGACCTTGCCGAAGTCGATGTAAATGCTGTTTTCGCCGGCGCGCACCACGCCGTAGGGAGCGGACTGCGCCTGGATGTCCTGGGCCTCGACCCAGGTTTTCTCCTGGTCCGCGAGCCAGCTGTTCATCTCGGCCCGGGCGTTGAAGAGGTTGTGGCCCTGGTAGTCGTAGCTGCGTCCGGTTTCGGACACGAACCAGAACTCGAAGGGCGAAAGCAGGTGACCGAGTAAAACGCTGAGGCCCATCAATACGAACACGCCGGGGAAGAAGCCGGTCATGGCCAGCACCAGCCAAGCGCCGCCGAGGAGCACCATCTTGAGCATGTACTCATGGGCGAAGTAGGCCTGCAGGCTGATGCCCACCGAGGTTTCCCCCTCGCTTTGGGCGCCCGTCTTCCAGTAAAAGCTCATCAGCCGGTGCGCGAGATTCCCCAGGCCTTCGCGCACGAAGCGCTGGGTCAGGTACAGGGCGGTGTGGAAGACCTGGCTGCGCAGGGAGAAGTAGGTAAAAGCCTGTCCGATCATGGTCGTCAGGACGCGTCCCGGCGGCCAGGTTCTGAGGAGCACCACCAGCATCACGCCGATGGGCCAGCCGCGGAGAATGGAGCCGAGGACGCCCAGCCAGGTATGGGTAAACCCGCTGCTGACGAACCGGGCCAGGCTGAATACGCCCAAGGTGGTGAAGAAGATGTGGTACGTGGTGAGGGCCACGGCGACCAGGATCGCGACAAAGGCCACGATGCCGATCAACTGCAGGATGGCGGTGCGCCGGTCTGGAAAAATCTCCCGCACGGCACGCTGGGCCAGCAGCCGGAAGTTGATCCAGCGGAACTGGACCCAGGTCCAGAAGGCCTGGTAGCTGCCCGACAGTTCGCGGTAGGGCGTCACCCGGTGCAGAAGGTTGTTCAAGCCCCGGGTGAATTTCCACTGCCGGAAACGCTCGGGCGTCAGACGGTCGAGAACCCAGCGCACGGCCACCAGGAAGGTGCCGACGAGGTCAAAGGGACGGTTGGTCCCGAAAACCTGGGCGAGCCGCTCCCACCGGGCCACGGCGCGGGTGTGCCCCCGCGCGGTCATCAGATTCAGAATGGGATAAATCGCCAGATTGAAAATGCCCAGCACGAGGTACCGCAGCCCCAGGACGATCACGAAGAAATACGGAATGCCCAGGAAATTCGTGAGGAGGCTCCAGTCGAAGTTAAACAGATACTGGGTGAAGGCTCCCAGTTGCGGCACGGCCAGGCCGGTGCCCAGGGTGAACGAGAAGGCCACGAAGGACAGGGCGAAGAGGCCGAAGACGGCGAGGTTTTTAATGACGTCGTTCAAGAAGGCGCGGGGGGTGAGCCGGGCCGCCAGGTTTTTGAAGAAGGTCCGTCCCAGGAAGATCAGGGCGGCCAGCCAGATGAGGTTGCCGCCCAGCGGCAGGCCCGCCAGCATGAAGACCTGCAGGATCTTGACGAACATGACGGCCGGCACGACCACGCCGGCCAGGCGCAGCAGGCCGGTCAGCCCGATGGTGTTCCACTGCAGGGAGAATTCGCCGCGTTCCAGGAAGCGGTAAATGTTTTTCAAGGTGTAGCGGGAATCGGTGCGTTCCAGGTGCCTTTCCAGGAGGTAAATCGCCGCCAAGGCAATGATGACCACGAGGGCCGGGCCCCACAGCTGGGGCGCCAAGAACAATCCCGGCTGGCTGACCATCAGGCCCAGGACGTTGCTGGCGCCGGAAAGCTTGAGCATCAGGGCCACGCTGCCGACCACCGTGAAGACCAGGGTCACGGCAGGTCCGAGTACTCTCCGCCACAGCGGGGGCGCCCGCGGGGCCGGGGCTTCCTCCGGGACGGCCTGCAGGGTGCGGGCGGGTTCCGGCGCCCGGACCACCCGCTGGGGTGAAACGATCAAATTGACGATCGAGAAAATGATCGCCAGCGGGCCGACGTAAACCATCAGGGCCGGATTCAGCAGCAATCCCAGGATTCCGAAGACGGTCAGGGGCACGGCCAGGAGCGCGGGCAGGCGGAAGACCTGCAGGAAGAGTCCTACCAGCGCCAGGATGGAAGCCGGGCCCTGGAAGGCCACCAGGAACGCCGGCACCTGCCCGAACAGGCCCTGGATCACGCTGAAGAACCAGCTGCCCGGGTGCAGGGTGGACAGGAGCCCCAGAACCATCACCGCCACGCGCTGGAAATTGGCGGCGAAATTCTGCTGGCCCTTTTCCGTGCCGAAAATGAAGCGCCCCTGGAAGACGTAGTTCAAGAAGGGGATGAAGACATTCTGGCGCGCGCCCAGGAGGGCCATGTACGTCAGGGTGAAGGCGAAGATCAGCAGCAGGAACTGCAGTTCCAGCAGGCCGAAGACGCCGCCGAAGAACAGCAGCATCAGGGTCGCGAACACGAATATTTCCCGGTAGTCGAGCATGTCCAAGCTGGCCATTTCCCAGGCGTGCGAGGGGTCGTAATGCACCGGGCTGTTGATCTTGCTCATGAGGTAATTCAAGGCCTGCGGGCCGGCCAGGGACCCCAGGATCCACCAGGACACGGCCAGGAAGAAATGGATGGGGTGATGCGGCCGGATGTGCACGGCGAAGCGCAGGTCGCCCACGCCCTTCCAGCGCTTGAAGTCGATTTCCATCTTGGTGGCGATGGGATTCAGGGTCCAGACCTCGAAGCGGGCGATCATGCCGGTCACGTGCGCCGAGAAATTCTGGTAAATGGGTTCGACCTTGGCGAAGACCTTTTCCAGAATGTCGTGGCTGGTGGTGAAGGGCAGCACCACCTGGCGCGCGATCACGCGCGTATGCCACAGCAGCGGATCCATGTAGGCCTTGCCGAGGTACATGGGCATGACCCCGTGCAGCAGGGGATGTCCCATGGTCGCCAGGCCGTGGTTGTCCACCTGGCCGTAGGTGTACTGCTCGATGCGCGTGAGCCAGTTGGAGCTGGTGGTGGTGGTCTCGATGTGCTGCAACATGCGCGGGTCGTACACGGCCGCGATGCGGTTGAACAACTGCCGCCTCCGGATCTGCCCCAAAACCGCCTGCGGGGCCTTCAATTCGGCCGCGTCCGAATCGGTGAAGAAGCCGACCTTGAGATTGCTCATGGCTTCCGTGGCATGGCCGCCCTGGTCGGTATAGTACTGGTAGCGTTCGGGCGTCTGCAGCAGCATGCCCTGCACCGCGGCCCGGAGGTTGTTGTCCAGGTCGTACTGGCCCAGGCGCTGCATGATGACGCCGAGCATGGCCTGCCGGTCCCCGGTGAAGGGGATGTCGAAGGTGCTCAAGGGCCGGGCCCGGCCGCCCTGCCAGTACTCCACGGCCAGGCTCCGGGCGCCGGTGGCGCGATCCGTCACGATGTGCCCCAGCACCGTGTCCTGGGTGCCGTAGACGGCGCTTTCGAAAACCCGGTCGCTGACGAAACGCACATCCACCCGGCCTCCCGCCGCCTCCTTGAAATCAATGTTCTCCGTGACCGAGGGCCGTGTCGGCGGCACGGCTTCGCCGTCCGAGCCCATGGCCCGCATGAGGTAGCGCATGCCGTTCTCCGCGTCGCGGACCTCGACCAGCGCTTCCAGCCGCGGATCCTCGGGGCGGGCCCCGGCGGCCAGGGCTTGCTGATGCGCGCGCAACATCTCCTCGAGCGCCGCCACCTGGGACCTTTCCTCGGCGGTCAGGGGCAGGAAATTGAGCGCCTGGACCGGCAGGCCGCGGCTGACGTCCAGGTCGTTGAAGACGTATTCGCTGTAGGGTTCCAGGTTCGCCAGGATTTCCTGCGCCACGGGATTGTCGCCCATGGCCTTCAGGGCGTCCGCGATGGCGGGGCTGAACACCACCTGGCCGGATTCCATCCTGGTCGGCTGTCCGTACTGGAAGGCGTCCTCGCTGCTGATGCCCAGGTCCCACAAGCGGTTGGCGTCCTTGGTATGGAGCGTGTACCCCTGGGGCACTTCTTTCATCATCAGGTAACGGCTGTCCTTGTGGTGGGCCCGCAGGATCCGGCTGATGGCGCGGTTGATGGCCACATCCTGGATGCGGTAATGATAGTGGCTGCCGTCCTTGCCCGCCATTTGATGGTACAAGGCTTCGAAGCCCCCGAGCGTGCCGTATTTCTCCAGCACCCAGGCCTGCGCGTCGTCGATGATCTGGCGGTCCTTCAGGGCCTTGACGTCGGCCGTCGCCATGGCGAACATGGGCTGGTTGAAGAAGGTCGGGCTCCGGTTGTCGCCGCGGACGTCTCCCTGGTAAGAGGCCATCATCAGCAGGTCGTTGGCTTCGGGCGCGCCTTCGTTGACCTGGTAGGCGCCGTCCTCCGCCTGGCGCAGGGTGACCAGCTGCTGCGTCCGTGAATTGCGCAGCACCGGGCCGCGGGTGTCCCCGGCGATCTGCAGGACGCCGGGAGCGTAGTTGCGCTGCCCGATCTGGACCGCGCCCGTGAGCTCGTTGATCCCCACGCCCTTGCGCTGGGCCACCAGCTTGGCCATGAGGCGTTCGAGGTGGGCCTGCGTCACTCTTTCCACGCCGGCGGCCTTTTCGCCGCCGCTGACGTCATAAATATCCCCGCCTTCGCCGCCGATGCGCACGTAGGTGGTCTGGTCGTAGCTCAAGATCGAGACGTCCCCGCTCTTCAAGGTCTTGTAATCGTCGGCCTTGAGCTGCCCGTAGCCTTCACGGATGGGCGACAGGGTCTCATCGATGGGATCTCCCAGGCGCATGATTTCCTTGGGCGCGCCGGTGTCGGTGATTTCCACCAGCACGCCGTCGCGCAGGGCGTAGGTCGGAACCATTTCCACGGCCTGGGGCTTCACCGCGCCGCGGGCGGCTTCCTCCTGGGTGGTCAGGTCGTAGACATCCTCGGCCGAGATCTGCCCCAGGGGCCAGAGTGCGCCGGGCTTGCGTTTCTCGGCAAACTGGTCGTTGCGCATGGCCAGGCTGACTTCGTCCGGCGTCAGGTCGAGCTCGTAGGTATTGCCTTCCGCGTCCATCTCATAGACGTGGGCGTTGTCGGCCGCGTCCTCGCTGAGCATCAAGACGTGGATTTTTTCGTCCACGCCCCAGAGCTCCTCCACGACCCGGCCTTCGGCGTCCTTGATCTGCAGCCGTCCCTTTAAGCCCCGGTTGGACAGCAGGGGATCGAAATCGTACTGGTTGGTGTCCGCCTGCCGCACTTCCCTCACCCGCCCGCCGACTTCCTGCATCTCGACCAGGCCGCTGCCCGGCCCGAGGCCCAGAGCCAGCCGGAAGGACCGCAAAACCCGGCCGTCCGCGGCCCGCTGGTAATAGGTCATTTCATTGGAAACCGATCCGTACTCGACGTGGTCCGCCTGCTTCTGCTCGCCGCCGCGGAAGAAGGAGATTTTCTTGCCCACCCGCAGGACGAAGGGCGATTCGTGGCTCAAGGTGATGAAATAGCGGCCGACCCGGTCGCGCAGCGTCTGTCCGTCCCGGGTTTGCAGTTTTTCCCGGAAATCCAGGGCGTCGTTCATGAACAGCCGGATCACCCTCCAGCCGTAGAGCATCCAGTCGAAATAACGGTCGCGCAGTCCCATCTTGGCCGCGTAGGCGAGGCTTGGGAACAGCATCTGGGCATGCACGCCGTATTTGGCCTGCAGTTCCAATCCCGTCTGCAGGACCACGCGCGCCAGGTTGCCCTGCAGCCCCTCGGCCGCCAGCAGCAGGTCGAAGCTGACGTGCATGTCCGGATCGTTGGTGATGATTTCCCCGTTCTCGTCCCGCCGCAGCAGCTGGTCGAGGGCCTTGATCACGTCCTTGCGCAGTTCCTCCACCTGGTCGATCTGCACCTGCCCCTGCTTGACCAGGCCTTCGGGCCGCGAGGAGATGGCCAGCGCCATTTTGTTGCTGGTTCCGGGGCGGAACTTGCCGTCCGCGTCGTAGAACGGCTCGGTATGGCGGCGGAAGGGATTTCCGGCCATGAACCCGATGATGTCCAGATCGAGGGAATAGCCGCTCATGCGGGCGAAGTACACGGACCCGATGTAGTACAAGATCTGGATCATGGGGTTGCCCAGGCCGATGATGATGTTGGCCAGGAACAGGGGGATGACGAACAGCCCGTTAAAGAGCCAGACCCGCACCTGTTGGAAGGCGTCGAGGAAATACAGCATCTCCGCGGTGGTGTCCGTGGTCTCCTGGCGTCCCTCCCGGGCCAGCAGGCGCTGCAGCAGGAACGGCATTTGGAAGTTCACGAACCCCAGCGTGTCCCACAGGCGTGCGAAGAATTCGATCAGCTGGGCGGTGGCGTTGCCATAACGCGTCTGATTGGCGCGGACGCGTTCCGGCCGCGCAGGCGCGATGGCCGTGGGGGCTTGTCCCCGGGCCCACTGCAGAAAACGCGGCGCCCGGAGCCGGATGGGGCTTACCACCCGGATCAGGCTCACGATGAAGCGTGAGAAGGCCGAAGCGTAGAAAAACATCAGGTAGCTTTCGAACAGGTGCAGGATGATGGGGTTGAAGGTTCCGGTTAAAAAGAATGTCCACCACCCGGCAAGGAGCAGGATGATCATGCCGGCGATGGGTGAGCTGAGAATCCGCTTGACGTGGTACCAGCCCCGGCCCAGACGCGTTTCCGGGATCTGCAGGCGCCGATCCTCCACGTCGCGGACGTCCCGGCGGCCGACATCCAGGCCCGCCCGCGGCAGGCGCGCCAGCAGTTTCTGCGACCACCGGGTTTCCTGGAATTTGGCCCACAAAATGTAAATCACGAAGTAAATCAGGCCGATGACGACCGCGCCGATGAGGACGTTGAGCCACAGCCCGGTGGCGGTGGTCAGGGTGATGCCGACGATCCGCGCCACCACCGTGACCCAGTTGACCTCGCCGGCGATGGCCGTGTGGGGAATGATGAAGTGCAGGATCGTACCCAGGAAGGTGCGGCCGCCCGTGGCGGTCATTTCGAGTTGATGCAGGTCCTGGTACCAGTTGGCCGGGGTCAGGTCGTTCAGGAAGTTGCTGATCGGTCCCAGCACGGGATTGTTGGCCACCACGTCCATGCCGCCGGCGGCCAGACCCAGCAGTTCGTAAATTTGGTGCAGGAACACGAAGACGAGGATGAAGGCCACGACCCGGAGTGCGCCCCAGGCCGCTATGCGGACCGTGCCCCGCGGCAGGAACGCTTTGCGCTCGGGGGCGCGCAAACCTTCCTGCACGCCCGGGCCGCCGCCGCCCTGCCCGCGGCCGGGCTGTACTTCCGGAGCCGCGGGTGCTTCCGGGGCTTCTTCCGCGGCGGGTGCCGTGGGCTCGGAGGCACGGAAGATGCGTACGCGCCGCAGCAAGTTGGTGAACCGCGGCTTGACGGGCTTGGCCAAGCCCAAGGCGGCCACGCTGGCCAGCAGGCCCGGTGCGTTCACGGCCGCCTGCCCGGGAGGGGTCGCGGGGATTGCGGCCAGGTCGGCGGCGGATTGGACCGTCCGATCGATGGTCAAGCCGACCTCGCCGGGACCCGACGGCGGGTTGCCCTCGGTTCCGGCTAAGGCTACGGTGGCTCCCGGAGCTCCGGGGGCCCGGGATACGGGCTGTCCGCCGGGCTCGCTGTTCAACCGGAACCACCGCCGCAGGTTTTCCAGGCTCTGGCCGGCGGCGGTAATGACGCGCTGACGCATGCGGTTGAAAGAATCCGGCGACAGGAAGCGGGCGGTGTCCGTGCCCATGGAGCCGGTCAGGGCGCTCTGGCTGGCGTGCGCCCAGGGTTCCAGCAGGTCCCGCTGGTCGGCGTATTGGTCCTCCAGGAACCGGCGCCGGACTTCGCGTGCCTCCGCCGCCGACCTGTTCCGCAAGCCGTTGACCAAATCGAAGAGATGCAGGGCCGAGCCGGACTCCAAGTCCATGATGTAGAGGATGTCCTCCAGCGAAGTGCGGTCCGACCAGGCGCGGTTGTCGTACAGCTCGCGCACCATGGCGAAGAACTCGGGAATCACCGTAATGGGCACCTGGGGCGAGGACTGCGCCATCTGGTAGGCGATGGCGTCAAACACGGACATGCGGACCTCGCCGTCCGGGGTTTGGACGACCACGGCCTGCTGGTTGACGTCGTTCCAGCGGGCGAAGAGCTCATTCGCGTCCGGGTCCGAGAAATTGACCTCCCACTCGGATACCAAAACCGCCTTGATTTCCTCCTGCGAATAGGGCTGGTTGAAAAAGCCCAGGTTGACGCCGAGGTTGGCGATGACGTCCATCCATTCCAGGAAGGATTCATCCGACAGCGTATAGTTGGCCAGCAGGCCCTGGTATTCGTTCACGGCTCCGAGCAGGGCCAGGGTGGACTCGGTGCGGATGCGGACCTCGTCCCCCTCCAGGCCCTGGGAGGTGAAATACGCGTTCAACGCGTCCGTGACCTCCGCCGGCGGGGTCGTGCGCAGGATGCGCAGGAGCTCGAGGTCCGAGATGGCCTGCTCGATTTCCTGGTTGCTCATCAACCCGGACGTGGCCAGGGGCAGCAGGAGCTCCCGCACCTGGTCGGGCGTGGTGATTTCGCCGTTGAGCATGAGGAAGAACGCCTTGAGTTTGGCCGTGGCGCGGATGTATTGCACCATTTCCTCCCGGGTGACTCCCGAGAGGTGCATGGCGATGGCGATGTTCATGAGGCGCAGGTTCACGCCCGACAGGGTGTTTTCGCGCAGGAAGGTGGGATCGATGGCCCCGTAATACTGGAACAGGGTGTCATAGTTGACGATGATGTCCTCGATGCCCGCAAGGTTGGAATATCCTTCTACGTAGTAGACCATGTGCAGGTTCTTGATGAAGCCCTCGAAGGTATAGCTGGTGAGGTCGAGTTCAAGCAGGATCGGCAGCCGGGTGTTCGTCCCCTGGGCGATGGCGTTGCGCAGGCGGGCGATTTTCGCGTCGGCGGTGAGGTTGCTTTCCCGCACCTCCTGGATGAAGGTGATGGACAGGCCGGTGATGTCCGCCATGCGCTGCGGTTCGGTGTTCAGCAGGAACAGCATGAACACGTTGGTCATGATGTCGTCGTTATAGTATGCGAAGATGCCGGAGATATCCTCGACGTTGTCCGGGTTGACGTAGCCCTCCAGTTCCGCGCGGCGCACGTATTCCTGGGCGAGCTTTTCCAGCTGGTCGCGGGGCATGTTGGGGAGATAGGTGGCCAAAAAGCGTTCGGCCTGCGCCTGCCACAGCTGGCGCAATTCGGCCAGGCGCTCGGTGCCGCCGGGTTGCTGCAGGAGCTGGGCCAGGAAGGCGTTGTATTCCTCGAGGTTCTGGTCCCGCACGTTGAACTGCTGCATGTAGGCCGCGTACCGCTGGCTGATGTCGTAGGCCTCCTGGGCGCGTTGATCCTGGATCTGGTTGCGCCGCATCAGATTGGCGGGATCGTTCATGGCCACGATCTCCGGGCCCAGGAAGGAAGACACGTAGGCGCTGAGATTATCGACCAGGTGGTTGAAATGGGGCGGCGTAGCCAGCCGCAGGTAGAACGGCAGCAGCAGCTTGGCCAGGGTCCCGCGCACGCGGCTGTTGGTGTTGCCCACGGCCTGGAGCTGCTGGTAGCCGTCCGCGGTGACGGGAGAGACGTCCGCCTGGTTCACGGCGGCGAGCAGTCCGTCGTACAGCCAGGAGGGAAGGTCGGTGGGATTGGAGGCCAGCAGGGATTGCAGGTAGATCTCGCGCAGCTCGCTGTCGGTCGTGAACAGCGCCGGCATCAGGGCCAGGTTCGCCTGCAGCTGGAAGCGGTTGACCGCGTCCGCGTACAGGTTGGCCGCGTTGGCCTTGATCAGGCTGTCCGGAGAGCGCGGATTGACCTCCTTGTATTGTTCCAGGAAGGTGATGACCGCGTCCGGCGGGGCGAAATGCGGCGTGAAATTCTGGCTGCCCTGGAAGGGGGTGGCATAGATGGCCGCTTCCATGCGCCACAGGAAGCCCTCCCCCCGGCCGCCGCCGTACAAGCGCCGGAAATAATCGAAGCTGCGGCCCTCGTCGAACCACTGCAGGAACAGCTTCTCCATTTCCGCCGACGGCTGGTAAATCCCGTCGTGCGGCACCGAGAGCAGGTCCACGCTGCGGATCAGCCGGGAGCGGATGGCCTCCGGGGTGTAGTCCGCCGCCCGGGGGTCGTTGTCGCCGTAATACTGGCGGCGGATACTCGCGACCTCCTGATAGACGTAGCCGTTGTCCCCGAAAGCGGCATTTTCCAGGTCCAGCATGACCATCTTCATGAGAACGAGCCGGCTCACGTAGGTCCACGGGTCCAAGCCCAGCTTCTTCATGTTGTTGAAGCTTTCACTGATGTAGGTATCCTGGATTTCGTAGCCCAGGTAAACGCGGTGGAAGACTTTCATGAGCATGTAGAATTCCTCGCGCTCCTGGACCTCGTCCAAGGTGGCCTGTTCCAGGATCAGGTAGCGGGAGAAATCCGGCGGCACCCAGGTCGAGCGGCTGGCCAATTCCGCCTGCACGTCGCCCTGCCGGGCCTGAATGGCCTCCAGCACATCAAGGGGATAGTCGCCCGGGACCGAACTGTTCAGGTCGAACAGGCGGGCGAACTGGTCCGGGACCTCGGCGGCCAAGGCTTCGCCCTGGCGCTGCCAGCGGGTATTGCCCTGCACGGTATTGTCGGCGTACCAAAAGTTGAGGTTGCTGCGCTGCACGTACAGGAAATTCCGTAGTTCCTCAAAAGGCACCATGCTCCGGACCATTTGCCGGTGCATGGAAAACAGCTCCTGCATGGACAAGGGTTTGTACGGGATTTGCTCCTCGGTGAGCTGGTCCTCGGGGATCCCCAATTCGGCCGAGGCCTGCCGCTTGGCGGCCTGCAACAGGTCCTGGTCGATGGCCTTTATGCGCTGCAGGTCGTTGAGGACCTGCCGCGCCTCCGCGGGGGTGGTCACGCCCAGACCCATAAACTGCAGGCTGATGAGCGCGTAGATCCAGGCCAGCTCGTCCAATGCCAGCTGTTCGGACTTGAGAATGTCTTCGCCCGGCAGGAGAACACGGTAGGAAGTTCCCGTGAGCTGGGCGAAGCTGGATCCGGACTCGCCCCGCAGGTTCTTGAGCAGGTCGGAAATGTCCGTCCGGTTCTCGATCACGAAGTCATACAGGGATAAGTAGGTCCGCATCTCTTCCCGGGTGTAGCCCAGGCTCAGCATCTGCATGGACAGGTTCATGACGATCTGCTGGTGCACCTGGTCGTTCCAGTTGAAGGGGCGTCCCAGAATCGCGAGATCGGCTCCCTTGGCCTGCTGCAGTTCCTGCAGGAGCGGAATGATGTTCTCCCGGGCGTTGATGACCACGAACCCGAGCGAGCCCGCGTCGAACTGGGTGGTCAGGGTCTGATCGAAGAGGATATAGTACCAGAACTCGTTCGACAAAATGGGGTCGCGCAAAATGTCGCCGCGGGTCAACTCCTCGGGGTTGGGGAAAATATATCCGATGGCGTTGAAGCGTTCGTCTGCGATCTGGGAAAGGATCTTGAGGGCCGGCAGGGGATCCCCGTAATCGGTCACGTTGAAGCGGGTCTTCAGTTCCTGCAGCTCGGTCTGCAGGGCATCCAGGCTGACCTGGGCGGCATCCAACTGGCTCTGGGCCGTGGCCAGTTCCTCGGCCGCGCCGGCTGCTCCCTGCTGCACCTTGGTCTGGGCGGCGGCGACATTGGCCTGGGCCGTATCCACCTGAGTCTGGGCCGCGTCCACGGATTGTTCCAGGCTCAAAAAGATGCTCGGCAGGGTTTGGAAGGTGATGTAGCGCCACAGGACCATGTGATCCCGCCACATCAGGTCGAATTGCGACTGGGGCTGGCCGTTCAAGCTCGGCCGGAGCATGGTCACGGCATAGGGTTCGGCCCGCAGGAACTGGTCGATGCGCACGTTGAACTCCCCGATGAGGCCCGCCCGCCGGGCGGGGTCGGTGACATCCGCAAAGAAATTGTCCTGATACGCGGCCAGCCCCGCGGCCGGGTCCAGTCGGTTGTCCAGGAGGTAGTGGTAATGCACCGTGTAGTCGGTCCACTCCGAGGCCATTTGCGTCAGAATGGTCTGTTCGGCGACTACCTCCGCGGCCCGCAGCTTGACCGCCAGGGCATCGTGGGCGGCGCCCGCGGGAGTTCCCTCCAGTTGCGCCTGGAGGATGATGACGCTCATGTCATAGCGCGTGTGCACCCGGGACATGATCGCTTCGTTTTGGGTGAGCGATTCCAGGTTGCTCGCCACCAAGTCCAGGTAGGCGTAGGCCATTTGCTGCCTTTCGGCCGGCGTGCGGCCCTTGAGGGCGTTGAGGTACAGCTGCCCTTCGTAGAACAAGTTGTAAATCGCCTGCTGGTGCGCCGGGTTGGAGGGCTCGAAGCTGTCGCCCAGGCCCAGCGCCCGGATGATCCGGCTTAAGGCCTCCAGGTTGCCCGCCTGTTCCTGGTCCCATAAATTCGCCAGGAACTCCTCGGGCGTTCCCAGCCCGTTGCTAGCCAGGCGGTTGACCAGGAAGGCTTCCTGCACCTGGGCCTGCCATTCGGCGTACTGGGTATTCAGTTGCACCAAGGTGTCCAGGGGGATGCTTCCGGTGGCTTCGCCGCGCAGCTGCGCCTGCAGGGTGACGTAGTTGCGCATGAGGGTCATGTCCGACTGATGTCCAGCCGTGTTGGTGGTGGCCTCCGCCACCAAGCGGTCGACCACGGCCTGGGGATCACCGCTCAAGTCCGCCCATGCCCCTCCCGGGCGCGTCTGCACCAGGGCCTGGTTGCTCAACTGCAGCAGGTAGCCCATCACGCGGGCCAGATGCGGGTTGTTTTCCCCGGCGGCCGTGCCGTAGCCGATTTTGGCCAAACCCAGCAAGTCGGTCTGTTCCGATCCGAGCAGCGCCCGGATATCCAGGTCTAAAAATGTCGGCAAAGAGACATTCTGCAGGTACCGGCCGTCCGCATCCCGCAGCATATCGTTGAATTGCGGCATGAGCTCGTTGGAAACGCCGGTTAAAACGGTCAGGTAGAACTGAACTTGCTGCGCGGCGTCCGGCGAGGAGAAGTCCACCAGGCCCTGGCTTTCCAGCCAGTTGCCGACCAAGTTGACCAGGTCGTTGTAGCTCACGGCCTTGCTCGGTAACTCGGTGGTGCTCGGTTGGGTTTGCGTCTGGCCGACATCAATCCCGATGGCGGTCAGGAAATTGTTCATCAGGTCGCGGTTCCCGCTATCGTCGATCAGGGCCGCCTGAAAGCGCGTTTCGACCGGCCCGCCGCGGTAGGGGGCGAAATAGGAGCGCCGCAGGAGCAGGCCCTTGGTTTGGAGCTCCCGGAAAACGGTGAAAATGCCGTTCTGCTTGTACAGCAGGTCGGTGCCGCTCTTGATGGCCGCCCAGGCCTGTTCGATAATCTGATTGCGGTCGGCCAGAATCTGGCTGGCCGTCCCGATATCGGTGCCCTGTTCCACAAATGGATAGGTATACAGGGGAGGCTGACCGATGACCTCTGGCGTTTCCACCACCGGGGCGGCGGGCGGCGCCTGCACGCCGGGGGCACGCTGCAGCAGGCGGTTCCACCAGTTTTGGACATTGAACCACAGACGGCGCAACAGGCCGGCCCAGCCGGAGAAATCCTCCTGCCCTTCGGTCAGGGTACCCACCACGATGTTGCCCGCCTGCGGCGCGGCGGCTTCGGGCCCCGCGGGATGCCGGTCCGGGTTGATGTCCGCCTCCTGGGATTCGTAGCCCGGCGATAATACCGGAGCCTGGCGGTCGCGGTTGGCCAGCATGGCCGCCTGGCGCTCGTCGATCACTTCGGTGGCCGCCTGCACGTTCGGGCTTTCGATGGTGGGCGGCTGAATCGTGCCCGTGTTCCATTCCGGGGATTGGACGCCGTTGCCGTCCGCGGTGAGCTGGCTCTGCCATAAATCCACCGTGGCCGTCTGGTCGGGGTTCAACAGGGCTTCCGCTTCGGTGAGCAGCTGCGTTTCCTCCGGGCCGGCCTGCCCGGCCTGGGCCGCCGCCAGGCGGTCCTGATAAACGGACCAGCCGGTATTGTTCCAGAGCGCCACCAACGCGGGATTCAACGCCACCGTGCGCGTTCCGAAGGTGGGAATGAAGCCCAGCAGCCTCTGCTGCTCCTCATAGGTGCTCATGCTTTGCACCAGATCGGCCGCGATCGCGGTCAATTGGCGGACTTCGGCTTCCAGGCTGACCCGCAGCTCGTCGGCCCAATCGCCGCGCACGCCCTCCAGAGCGGCCAGCTGGCTCTGGATCTCCGTGCGGCGGACGACGGCGTCCACCAGGAAGTTTTGCATGCGCGTCAGATAGGCCTCCACCGCCGTGCGGGTGGCGGGATTGGTCAAATCCTTCTGGTTGAGACTCGCGGCCTGCCGGTTGAAGAATTCAGTGGTCAGTCCGGCGTCCGCCAGGGCGAGCTGCGCCTCGGCGGCGATGCTGGCCGCACTCGCGCCGGGGTTCGCTTCGCGGTAGGCCAGGTAGAGACTGCCGGCATCCAAGGGAATGCTCAGGCGTGATTCGAACCATGCGGTCTCCTGGTCCGCTTCCGCGAGCAGGCGGACGGACTCCTGGGCGTAAAACGCCTCGAACTCGGCGTTGGGGTCCGTCTGCGAGGACCGCAAGGCCTCCAAAACCGCCAGGTTTTCTTGGACCGCGATCAGGTGGTAATAATGCTGGGTGATGTCCGCGGCGATCAGGCTGCGGCGGTCTGCCTGGGTCAACACCCCCTCGGGCAGCTGGGTGAGGATGTCGGCCAGCGACTTCCCGTCCCGCTGGGGGGTGAATTGCCCGATCAGCTCCAGCAGCTGCGGCAGTCCGACTCCCTGCGCGCCCGGGCCTTCCTGGGTCAGTCCCTGTTGCAGGGCCGTATAGGCGCTCATCTCGTCGTACCGTTGCGCCGCCGTTTGTTCCTCCGGGGTGCGCAGTTGCGACTGCAAGCTGGTCTCGATGCCGCCCGTAATCGCCCCCAGGTTCAGCACGCCCGCCAATCCCGCCGCCACCGGCGCCAAGCCGCGCTGCCCGGCCCCCAGGATTTCGGTGGTGGTGATTTCGGCCGGCTGCTCGCCGCCCATCAACTCCACGGTCTCCCGGTACTGCTGGCGCAGCAGGCGGTCGCGCAGGCCCTCGGCGGCGCCGCGGAAGAGGGCGGGATTGAAGACCAGCCAGCCCAGGAAATGATTGTTCACGGTCCGCTGGGCCAACGTCAGGGACTGCTCCAGGATTTGGCCGCCTTCCCGCATGATGTCGCCCTGCACCAGCGACACGGGCGAGGCCAGCCGCTGCACGCCCTGCAGGGCGGCCGTGTAATTTTCCTCGGTCTTGGTGCGGGTGACTTTCAGTTCCGCCAGCGCCTGCCGGTAGAAGGCGGCGGCATCGGCCTGGGGATGCTCATTTTCATAAAAACGCTTGTTTATGCGTACCACGATCACGGCCAGGACTTCGCCCCAGTCCTGAGGCTGCCGCCCCGTGGCCTGGAAATCGGCCAGGACGGCGGTTTGCTCCTCGGCAATGGCCTGTTCCAAAGCCCGCATTTTTTCGGCCTGCAGGCGGCCCTGAAGCTGCTTCAGAATTTTTTCCACCGCCCGCAGCTGTGCCAGCAGTTGTTGGGAGCCGGTCTGGGTCCGCAGGGTTTCGCGCCTGAATAATTGCGCATCCAGACGAACGTCGGTCAGGGGCGCGATGAAGCGGTTGATGGCGGCGATCCGTTCCTCCTGGTCGGCCGTCTGTCCCCGGATGAGGTCCACGGTGAGCTGCCGCAGGTCCAAACGCACGTCGGCCACGGCCTCGGGCGTTGGCTGCCCTTCCAGGCGCCACGACCGGCTGGCAAACAGCTCGAGCAGGGACGTCCGCATGAGCTGCCGGCGCTGCGCCCAGGACAGGCCCTCGCCCACCAGGCTCGGGACCAACTGGACCAGCGGTTGCCTGATCAAGCCCGCCAGCTGGCGTTCGAAATCCAGAACGCGTCCGGCATCACCCAGCGCCTGCAGGTTGAAGGTGGTCGCCAGCGGCGCGAGCGCGGTGGTCAGGCGTTGGCGGTAGTGGGACAACAAGGTGTCCATGCGCCGTTGCTGTGGATCCCGCAGGCCTTGCAGCACGAGGGCCTCGGGGCCCTCTCCGGCCACGGACAGAAAAGTTTTGAGGAGTCCGCGGTCGCCGCGGACCAAGCCCCAGCGTCCAGTGCGCGCCAGGGCCCCGGTCTTTTGCCCCACGCGGCGCAACAGCGCTTCGGTCTGCACGGCGCCCAGGCTGAAACGCAGGGCCTTGCGCGACAGGTTGAAGTTGAAGTAATTCTTAAAATAGCCCAAGTCCGCGAGGGTCCGGCGGGCCCGTCCGAAAAACTGCCATAATTCGGAAGTCAAGGAGGGCGTCAGGTTGTACACGGCCGGGCCGGCCAAGCGGGCCACGGGCCGGCTGGAGATGGCGGGTGACAGCTTGGGGTCCAGGCCCACGCCGAAGGCCTCCTTGACGAAAAGAACGACGGTGTTGGGCTGTCCAACGCCGGCTTCCAGGCTGGCGCGCAACCGCGCATCCAGCTGGATGGCCTTGGCTTGATCCGGTCCCAGGACGAGCAGGCGCAGCCGCCCCGCGGGCGTGAAAAAGACGGGACGCAGCGTTTCACTGGCGTGCAGGGCTTCGGTCAGCGCCTGGACGAATTTACTGCTGTTCTCCGGCTTGTCGGGATCGAATTGAAGGTCGGCGGGATCCGAGAGGCCGATGAAAACGGGCTGAAGATCGTCGCTGGCCAGTTCCTTTTTCGTCTGCTGCTGCAGGGCCTCCAGGTCGCGCACCACGGCCTGCGCCGTCTGCTCGAGGGTCCGGTCGATGCGGTCTTCTTCCCTTTCGTAAGTGCGCGTCCACAACACTTGAGAGATAAACCCGAGAGCGCCCAAGATCTGCTTGCGCAGGCCCGCCGTGAGCGTGCCGCCGAAGCCGGCCACGCCGACCCATTTGCCGTGCGTCACCACGTCCTTGACATCCAGGGAAGCGATCACGCTCGAGCGCTCGTGGATGCCGGGCAGTAATACGCCCTCGGCGGCCATGATTTGCTCCATCACGCCTTCGCCGTAGCGAACTTCGGAGATTTGCCCCAACTGGATGACCTTGGGTTCGCGGAATTGCAGTCTGACTTCGCCGGGGGTTTCCGAGGCAATGAGATGCCCGCGGGCAATGATGGCCTTGGTCACCGCCGGCAATGCCTCGTAGCGCTCGCGGGACAAAGTGATGACGGTCGGTTCCAGATCCTTGCGGTACCCCAACAAGGCGGAGTCTTCATGGTATAAGGCGGCCGCCTTGAGGGCGGTGCGCAATACCGTGGAGAAAGAGCTGATGAAGATGTCGTAATCGGCCGCCCGTTGATTTTGCAACGGGGTTCTCCGCCCGGCGGGAACGGCTTTCGCGCTGAGCGACAGGAAGCGGAGCAGACGCTGAACGAGTGCGGTTCTCCGCCCGGCGGGAACGGCTTTCGCGCGGTGCAGCGCCCGCACGTTGCGGAAATAGGGCTGAAACTCCGCCGGCAGGCTGCCGACGAACTTCGGGTCCGTGAGCATGTCCTCGAGCAGCTTGAGGCCTTCCTCGGTCATTTGAATATCCGTGCCGTCCGTATACGCCAGGGTGCGCACGCCGCCGAAGGCCCGGGTGGTAATGGCCTGCTGCCCGCGGTAGCGCCCGCGCGCTTCGGGCTGCTCCGCCACCTCGGGGCTAAGGGAGGCGATGACGGCTCGGGCCATGACGTGGTCCGTCATGCCGTCCACGCTCTCCGCCAGGGGACCGGAAATGTTGTAACTCAAGCCGGTGACTTTCCGGGCGCCCAGGGCCTGGACTTCGTCGGCCAAGAGCTTGCTGTTGGCCGGGATGGCTTCCCGCAGGTCAAAGGCAAACTGGTCGAAAGGCCCGTAGACCACGGGCCGGGTGGCGTCCGTCCGGTAGGCTTCGGACAGGGCTTGGGGCTCCGCGACCAGTCTTCCCTTCTGCGCGTCCCAGCGGTACACGTAGACTTCCTCGCCCGCCGCCAGTTTTCCCTGGCGGCGGATGGCCACGGGCACTCCGAAGTAGCGCGTGGCAATGGACGCGAAAGCCCGGGCATCGCCCGCGGCCAGCGTGTAATTCTCGCTGCTGACGAACACCTGGCCGAGGTTCGGCGCCGCGGTAAACAGCATGTGGCTGCCCAGGGCGGCCAGCTGCAGCATGAGGGATTTGCCCAGGCCCGTGGCGGCCTCAAAGGCGCGGGTATCGTCATTCAGCACGCCTTCCAAAGCGCCCCGCACCTGGATGCGGGCCCGGAGGAAGTCTTTGCGTGCCGTCTGCGCGGCCTTGCGCAGGCCGAGCGCCCGCCGGCGGTCGAGATTTTCCTGGGGGCGCGGCACTCCGGCCATCTCCAGGCCCGAGAGGAGAAAGGCCTCCAGGTTGGCGGTTTGCCCTTCCCCCGCCAGCAAAGTCACCAGCATCCGGTTCTGCCGCTGCTCGAAGGTCCTGCCGCCCATGGGCCCGAGTCGTTTTTCCAGGATTTCTCTGAGTCCCTCGCTGGTGAGTTCCGCGGGGACGTCGCGGGCGGGCACGCCGTAGGTGGCGGTCAAATAGGCTTGCACGGTCTCGGGCCGCAGCAGGCTCAGCAATTGATCCGTGGTGACAAAGTTCTCGCCGAGCAGAAGGTTGATCAAATCCGTCACGTAATACTGTTGCGCGCGCAGGGGCGCGGGCGTGATGAAATCCACGGCCCCTTCGCTGGACTGATATTGGGCCAGAAGGTTTAAGGCCAGGTTTTCCGACAGCAGGCGTCCGTACGCCTGCTTCTGCAAGAAATACAGATTTGCTCCCGAAAGCCCCAAGCCCTCCAGTTCCTTCAGGGCTTGCTGCAGCTGCCGGGACAATTGTTGGTACCGGGTCTGCAGCTCCTGGGACAGATAATCGTCCTTGGACAGCCGCGGATTCAGTTCCAGGGCGCCCAGGTAGCCCTGGTCGAGCTCCCTCTGCAATGCCCGGGTGCGGGTCAGCACGTACTCGCGCTCCTGGTTGGCGGCCTGGCTGCTCAAGGTCTTGCCCCGCAGGTTTTGCCGGAGCCGCTGGAAGGCCGTGGCGGGCTCGAATTTCCAGTTTTGCGCCTGGGTGGCAAGGATATCCACCGCCCCGCCGACCAGGATGAACAGAATGGATCCCAGGAAGAAGTATGGCAGGCTCATCACCGTGGCGATGCCGGCCGGAAGGAGCACGATCAACGTCACCAGGACCGCGCCCGGCAGCAGCATGCGTTTCCTGAAGGTGCTGATGAAATTGGCCAGGGTCATCCCGGGGCGCAGGCCGATGCGGACCAGCCCGGCGCGCTCCAAGGCGGTGGAGATATCCTTGGAGTCCGCGTTGAGGAAATTGGAAAACAAATAAAAAATCGGGATGAGAAGTCCGAAAGCCAGCCAGAACGGCAGCCCGCCGGCGATCAGGCCGGTGACGCCCAGAGTCTGCAGCACCATGGACAGGAAGGCCAGCACGGCCTGGGCGTACACCACGGCGGTGAGCGCGGAGGTTTCCCGGCGCACCGGCAGGCGCAGGCCCACGCGGGCCAGCAGGGACTCGACGAGGTTGTTCCCGGGGGTGACCTCCAGCTTGGCCTTGCCCGGAGTCCGGTACAGGAAAAACATCATCAGCAGGCCGACGCCGACCAAGGCCAGGTTGCCGACCAAGACCATGGGATTGGCGGCTTGGGCCAATTGTCCCAGGGTGGCGACCACCACGTTGATCAGGAGAATGACGCCGACTCCGCTTTTCGCCAGGTTCAGGCGTTCGATGCCCTTGGCGATGCCCACGAGAATGAAGGTCCCGAGCACCAGCAGGGCCGCCAGGGCGCCGAAGGTTAACAGGTTGGGCACGGCCAGGCCGACGAGCATTCCGCCCATCAGGCCCAGGACCGTGTTGGATACGCTGAAGATCATTACGCTGGCCTGGATGGCCGCGAAGATGCCGGTCAGGATGTTGGTCCACCGCTGCTGCACCCGCCGGCCGGTGATTGCATCCTGGAACCTGGCTTTGACTCCCGGCCGGAAGAACGCGACCAGCTGGAGGGCGCTGGAGGCCAGGATGTAGGGCATCAAGCCCAGGGAAAACACGGAGCGGCTGGCGAAAGCGCCGCCGGTGAGCAGGTTGATGAGTTGGGCCCCGCCGTCCAAAGCCGCGCCGCCCGTGCTGACCAAATCAACGGGAGACAGGCCCGGCAGGGTGAGGGTGTACAGGAAGAAGTGCAAACCCGAAGCGATGCCCACCAAAACCAGGACGCGTCCCGCCAGCTTGGCGAACTTTTCCGCCGCCTGGCCCTGGAGAACGGGCAGGTGGATGCGTCCGGCACGCCTGGCGACGGGCTGGATGGCTTCGGCGAAGCTCTCGGAGGCGGAAGCCAGGTGGGTCTGCGCCGCCTCCGCGGTCTCCCCGACCTGCCCCAGCGCTTGCGCGGGGGTGTGCTCGGGTGCGAAATACTGCGACCCCTGGGTGCGCTGGTATAAACTGCCTTCAAAAGCGAAGGTCATGTAGGGGAAGACGAAGGCGAGTATGGTCACCAAGGTGACGGTCTTAAGCCATGGCCGCCACTTCGGCTTTTGCCTGACCGATAGAATAGACATAAAAGATCCCTCCAGCGTCGTTATGCGGAAGTACTAAACCGCCGCATGGGCTGTTTGAGCAAATTCCGATAGGCCTCCAAGTCGTTGATGACCGGTGGCGCCCCCAGATATTCGTCGGTCCAGACCTGCAGCAGGTTGGGATTCACATATAAGGCATTGTAACTGACCATCACGCGCGGCGCGCGCAGCATGCGGGGCCAGCGGCGGACCGCCCCCCGTTCCGCCCGGGACGTCGCGACCGGCAGGACCTGAACGGCCTCCGGATTGAAGGAAGTCCGCGGCAGCAGGAGCAGCGAGAAATAGGCCAGCCGCTCCCGGCGCAATCGTTCGAGCTCGGCCGGCGGCGTGGCTTCCGTGACGCGCGCGGCCTCCCGCCCCAGGTGCCGGGCGGACAATTTCAGCATCCGCCGCAGGGTCAGGTTGGCGGGCGCCTGGTTGGTCTGGTACGCCTGTTGCAGCAGGCCGACCAGGCGGTTCTCCTCCCGCGAATAGGAGCCCAGCTGGTCCAGCGGACGGCCCTCGACGACATTGGCGAGCATGGCTTCCAGATGCGTGCCCCGGTGCTCCGCCCCCACGAAGGCCGCGAACAGGCGCAGGCCCTGTCGCGGACTGCGAATGAAATAGTCGGCGAATCCGCGCGCCCACAGGGGGGAGTTCATCACCCGGCCCAGCAGCCTGCCCGCGAAGCGGGGACTGACGGTCTGCACGGCCGATAACACGCCCCCCACCAAGGCCGTGCCCAGGCGGAAGGGTCTCTGGCTCGCGGCGCGGTTGCCGGCATAATCGGCCAGCTGCTGGGTCCCGCGGTAATAAAACACGAGCCCCTGATCCTGGTAGGATCTGAAACGGAGCGCCTGCAGGGTCGACTGGACCTCCAGGTCCTGCTCCGACGTCACCATGACCACCGTATGCAGGCTGCGGGTATTGGCCAGCCGCGTTTGCAGGTCGGTCAAAATATCCCCTTCCGGCGCCTCGGTATAATTCAGGATCGTGGGAAAGGTCCGCAAGGCCGGCTGTTCCACCTGGGCCTGCAGGTTTTCCACCGTAACTTCGTTGACCGTGGCGGTAATGTCCCGCAGCAGCTGTTCATTCTGGTAAACCCGGTTGACGTCCGCAAGAATGGCCAGCATGGTGCTCCGGATTTCCGCCAAGCGGGCGGCCTCCATCTGGTTTTGGGGATCCAGGACCCGGACCACCGCCTGGAAGGCGGCGGCGTCCATGCCCTGGATCAAGTCCAGGGCCTGCAGGAACTCCCGGGTCCGGTTGAGGTACATCCGGTCCAGGAGATTGCTCAGGCGCGCGTACTCGTCCAGACCCCGGAAATTCTGCTGGATGCCGCTCAAGCGCAGGGCGGTGGCTTGCAGGGACAACGCGTCCGCCTTGTTGTCCGGCGTGCTGTCGCTGGTGGCCATGGCCGCGAAGACCGCGAAGATGCGGACCAGCATGGCGTTGGGGCTGGCGCTTAAAGTCTGATCCGGCAGCAGGTCCAAGGCCGTGTGTTCGGCGCCGGCCCGGATCGGCCGCAGGCCCAGGTTGCGCCGGGTGTAGGCTTGCAGGGCCTGATGGACTTGCTCGCCTTCGGGCAGGAGTTCCAAATACCGGGCCAGGGACCGGCTGGCGAGATCGGAGCCCTCCACCTGGATTTGATGCAGGCGTTCCACGGGCGCGGTGCCTTCCAGGACCTTCCGGACCGTGATGCGGACGCCGTAGAACCAGGTGTAAGCCACCACTTCCGTCAGGGCGTGCAGGATGTCCGCCACCCGGTCTCCGAGCAGGTTGCGCAGGCGCCCCAGAAGCAGCATCTCCAGGCGCTGGTGGAAGAGTTCGTGCCGGACGACCTCCTGGAACAGGACCCGGTCGCCCATGAGGCGGCTCATATATTCGTCGTTGAACTGGATGCCGGCCGGGGAAAAGGCGGCCACGCGGCGGCCGGGAATGTTCTGCCCCAAGGCGCGGTTCAGGATCCCGTTCCCCACGCCGATGATCAGGGAGAGCGCGCCGATTAAGATCACCCCGCCCGGGCCGATGGCATTGAAGATCCCGGCCGCGGTGTTGGCGTTGAAAAACCTCCAGGCGAGAAGTCCGCCCGCCAGCAGCGCGGTGCCTTTGCCGAAGACTTCGAACAGGCGCACCAGCAGGTGGTTGGTTTCGATTCCGGGCTGCAGGTTGTCGGCCTGGTCGGGATTGACACCGGGCGTTTGGATGTCGCCGGCCAGACCCAGGGACTGCATCTCCGCCGTCAGCGCCGCGGGGTTGAGGTCCAGGTCCCGGTCGGCGATGGCCAGGGTGCGGGGATTGCCGTTCTCGTCCAAGTAGCGCACTTCCAAAACCACCTGTTGGTCGCCGCGGAGCAGATTGACGGCCTGCAGGGTGTAATTCCGCAACTCCACCTCCACCGGCTGCGCCCTGCGCTGGGCCATGGCCGTCAGCGCCGCGATCGTGCCGCCTTCGGCGCCCTGCAGCACGGAAGTGAGATTGTAGGTTTCGCCCGGGAGCGCCGGACGCGCCAGGCGCCCCAGCTGCTCCTGCAAGCGCTGGAGATAATGGTTTTCGGACCGCAGTCCGGAATAGTAGGGCTGGAGGACCGTGTAGGATACCCGCGCCTCGCGCAGGCGTTCGGCCACGCCGGCCTGGTGGAAGCCGCCGACCACGATGAGGCCCTCGCGGCTCTGCCGGCTCCGCAACAGGGACAGCAAATTATCCGCCATGGATTTTTCCCGCTCCTGAATCAGGGCGTAGAAACCCTGGGCCGCTTCCAGCGCCCGGTACAGAACGTTGAAATCCTCGGGCGTGAGGGCGGCCGCGTAGCCGTCCTCCAAGCGCAGGTTGTCGAAGAATTTTTCCAGGCTGAGCCGGTCGTATTTCAGGGCTTGGCGCAGCCACAGGGCGCGGTCCTGGGCCGTGGCGGTCAAAGTCAGCAGGGCTTCCAGCCGGTTGAATTTGGAAATGAAGTCCGCCAGCTTCTGCTCCTCCAGCGTGCGGGCGTATTGCCGCAGGTATTGGGCCTTGAAACTCTCCACCTGCGCAAGCTGCTCGGTGGCCGAACCCTCCCAGGTGCGTCCGTCCCGCGCGGCTTGCAGGAAGGGCTGCGCCTGCAGGTCCAGGTTGCCCCGGACCGCCAAGGAGGCCGCGGCGGCGGCGTAGTCCCGCAGCGTGAGTTTTCCCTGGCGGTAGCGGTCTTCGAGATCGTACCAGGCCCGCAGGTCGGGATTGAAGATCTTCCCGCGCAGCCGGCCGAGCTCCGCCCGGAACCGGTCCAGGACCGCTTGCGCCTCGGGTTGAATGACCCGGGTCAGGCGCAGCAGGCCTTCATTATATAAGGACTGGTTTTCCACGCCGACCAGCTCCAGGCCGGAATCCGGGTTGAGCAGATATGCGTATTCCGCCCCGCTGATTTCCCCCTGCTGCAGCGCGTACCGCAAGGCCTGCTGTTTGAGGCGCCCGAAGCCCGCGTGCTGCAGGCGGGGAGCCGCCACCGGCCCGCTGTTGCCCTCCAAGCCGATCAGCCGGAGGCCGTAGCGCGCGTTCAAGGCTTCGATGACGAGGGCGATGTTCTTCTGAACCTCATACTGGCAGTGCAGATCCGTGACCAGGAAAACGTGCTCGGGACCCTCGCCGTGGTATTGTTCCAGGACCCTGGCCGTAAAGGGCGAAAACAGGTCCGCCGGGGGCGCAGTTTGGGCGGCGGCTTCGGCAGCCGGCACGATCCCCGCGGACAGGGCCAGCCATACGCCGGTCAGCAGCCCCGCAATGGGTTTTCGCCAGCTGGTTCGCGCAAGCAGAATCAACATGACCGATCGCCCTGCCTTCCCTGTGGAATGGAATGCCGGTGCGAGTGCTCTGGTCCCGGCACGGGCTCAGCGTTTACTGGCTGCCTTGGCCTGCTCCAGCAACAAGTCATAATAGGGGTTCTCCTCCACGACCCGGGTGATTTCCGGGCGAATGACCACGAAATTGACGTTTTGCTGCCGCAGCAATTCGCTCACGGAATGGGTATGGTAGCCTCCCGTGACCAGGGCCGCGGTCCCCACGCCCCGGTCGCGCATGTAGGCCAGGGTATTCTGCACGAAGGCCTGATTGCGCCGCTCGTTTAAACGGTAAAAAGTCATCATATTCCGCACGATGTTTTGCCACGCGCCCTCATCCCAGCTTAAGCCGGGTTCGTACCGGGCGCGGGTCCGGCGCAGCTGCGCGAAGGCGAACTTCATCCAGGGCGCGCCGGAATCGTAATAGTCCGCGATCATCTCGCGCGCCCGCCCGCCCGGGATGGACAGCCACAGCATCTGTTCCAGGTTGAAGAAGAAATCCTGGGCGCGGAAGAAGTCCTTCTCGGCGGCCGTCTTCAGGGCCACGGGAAATATCCGCCGGAACATGCTTTCGAGGCGCTCGCCCGGCTCTTGCCCGGCGGTGGCCTCGGCCAGGGAGCGCCACAAGTCCCCCAGGCCGGCCTGCGTCAGGGTGCGTTCCAACTCGGCCAGGATGACGTCCGGCGCCATGCTGCCGGCCACGGATTCGTGGTACAAAAAGTTCAGGTAGTAGGCCAGGGGATTGAGTTCGCGCTTACTGGCTTGCACCCAAAAACGGTTGAGGTCCTCGATGCGCGTCTGGTTGCGGTCCGTGAAAAAGGCCGCGATCAGGCGCTGGCCTTCCCGGTACAGGCTTTCATCCTCGGCGCCGAAGTACAGCACCGGCTCGTCGTTCATCAGGGCGAAATAATCCGAGCCGGTCAGTTTTCCCTGGCGGACCAATTCCAGCAGGCGTTCGCGCTTGGCCGGTGAATTTTTCTGAGCGTAGAGGTTCTCAACCGGGATGCGGCCGGCGGCGCCTTCCACGGCCACCAACAAGGGGCCGGCGGAACGCGAACCGCCTTGCTCCAGCTGGATCCATTTCAGGATCTCGGCGGTTTTCTGCTGGACCTCGAAATCGCAGTGCATTTCCTGCACGAGGTAGACGACCGGGCGGCCCGTCTGCCCGGTGTGCTGCCCGATGATCTTTCCAAGATCGCTGGGCAGCGCGAAACGCGCCTGAGCCTGCGCGGGACCGCTCCAGCCCGCGCTCAGGCCCGCCAGCAATGCCATGGCGAAAAGTCTCCGGTGAAGCATGCTTACCACCCCGTGTGCGGCCCGCCGGACCGGATCAGGCCGCGGTATTAAATCCGTACATCATGCGCCGGAACCTCGGCGCCCGGTACTGCAAGCCCAGGCTTTCCAGGAGTTTCAGCGTTCCCCGGGCGGCGTCGGTGGGTACGTGAATTCTCAACTGCTGATCGCCCCGGAACACCTGGTACGTCCGGCTGTTGCCCGGCTGAATCCGGGAAATGAAGGTCAGGAAATCGGCCAGCAGGCGGCCGTCCGTATCCTTGGCCAGCAGGCTTCGCAATTCCTGGTTCTGGGCCAGACTGTCGATCAGGAAACGGACCATGGCTTCCGACTCGCGGAACGGCACTTCGTTGAATTCCGTGCGCACGGAGGCCACGACCGGCCCCAGTTGCGGATGCGACAGGGTCTGCTCCAAGAGGCCGTTTAAGTAGGCCCGCGGCGCAAGCCGGGCATGGATCTCGGCCACGAAGCCGATGCCGCTGAAGGTGCTGAGCACAAAGTCCACCACCGGATTCAGGCGGCGATCCCGCTGGAGTTTGCGGCTTTGGAAGCCGATCAGAATCCCGGCCAGGAAAAACGTGGTGCGGTAGCGCAACAGCTGTCCGGCCGTCATCCGGTCCACACGCGGATCCTGAGCCAGGGTCGCCAGCATGCCGGCCGGCAGGTAGATCGTGTCCTGCATGACGCCCAGGTCATCGCGCTCGGCCCGCACGGCCGCGGCGCCCAGGGGCGCGGTCAAGCGCCGGCTCCAGCCTCCGGGCAGGGGCCGCAACAACAGGTGATTGGGCTGGAAGGTGCGTGCCGCCGCCGGGTCGGTCAGGCCGAAATGGAATTTCAGGAAGTTTAAGAAGGCATGTTGATCGAGGTACTCGCTCGTGGTTTGCTGCTGTTGCCGGGCCAGGTCTTCCAGGGTTCGCGCCCGCCTCGCGCCGGTCACTACGGAGGCCACGACCTGGAAGGCCAGCATGGCCAGCACGGTGATGGATTGCAGCGCGGCTTGCGGCAGGCTCCAGGCCGATTGCGCCTCCGCCGGCAGCAGCGCCGTGCTCATCGCCATCTGGAAGCCGCGCGGGATGGGCGTTTCGGTCAGGTCCCGGTTGGTGTAATTGAGCATGATGAGATTCTGCAGGCTTTGGGCCCGGGCCGCGGCCTCCATTTGCTGTCGCCCGGCCTGGGCTTGCGCCCGCGCGGCCACCTGCGTTTCGGCCGAAGTCAGGGCTTCCCGGTAGAGGGTAACGGTTTCCCGCTCGCCGGCGGCCACCCGGGTCCGGATGATTTGCGCCGCGGCCTGGATCTGTTCCGGCGTGGCCTCGAAGAACACCGGGTGCGCGGGCAGGTCCTGGTCGAGCAGCGCGGCCACCACGACCCGCAGGCCGTCCAGATCCCCGGCGAAGGCCTGCGCATAGGCGCCCTCCGCCACCGGGAAGGCGATGCCGAACTCCTGCTCTAAGGCTTCGCGCTGCAGCGCGGCCCGCTGCAGCAGGAGGTTTTTCTGCACGTGCGTCTGCAGCTGGCGGATCGCCCGCTGGATGGCGCGGCTGTCTCCCTGCTGCCGCGCGACCGTCAAGGCGGCCTCGGCCGCGGCCAAGCGGTACAGATGAATGGATGGGGCCTGGTTGGCGTAGCGCGTGGTCAACAAGCGCAGGGTTTCGAAAAACTGGTCCCGGCCCAGAGTGAAGAAAAACGGATGGGCCGGGAAACTGGCCCCGCGCAGGGTGGACATGCGGCTCCGCAATTCCAGCAACGGACGGCCGAACGCCGCTTCATAGCTGCCCGCGCGGACCGGGAACTTCAGGTTGAATTCATTTTCCAGGGCGGCGCGATTCTGGACCGCGAGCTCCGCCTGGCGGTCCGAGCGCGCACCTCCGGCGGCCAGTTCGGCGGCCCGGGCCTGGTTTTTGGCGCCGGACACGGCCTGCCGGATCACCGCGGACGTCAGGCGCGTTCCCTGCCCCTGGACCTGGACCAGGGAGTGGGCGGCCGTGCTCAGGACCTCGGGTGACAACCCGAACAACAGCGGATGGGGCGCGATCCCGTAACCCTGCAGGGTCCGGATCACTTCGCGGATCTGCTCTAAATTCTCCGAGAAGGCCTTTTCATATGCCCCGGCGCGGACAGGAAATGTGATTCCGAATTCCCTCTCCAATTGCATCCGCTGGTCGCGAGCCCGCTCGGGCTGGGTCCGGGCCAAATCCCGAAGGTCGGCGTAGGCCCGTTGCAGGGTGAGCACCGCTTCATTCAGTCGGCCCATGGCCTGCGCCTGCGCGGCCAAGCGCACTCTGGCCTCGGCCACGGCCAGGCGGAAATTGCCCACCGAGGCCGGCAGGTCCCGGTATTCGGTCCTCCAGACCAGGCCGGCTTCCATCAGCAGCGGCCGCTCCAGGGCGAGGAAATAGGGATGTGCGGGCAGACCTTGCGCCTGCAGGAGGTTCAGGGCGCCCCGCAGTTCCGCCAGATCGCGGGAGAAGACGCCACGGTAGGTTCCGGCGCGCACCGGGAAGGTGATCCTGAACTCGGTTTCCAGGGCCCGGCGGTTGGCTGCGGCCAGGTCCACGGGTGCCGCTACCGCGGGCGCCGCCGCCGGAGCAGCACCCACCGGTAGGGCGATTCGCCGCGTATGGGCCACGATCGGCACAACGATGATAAACAACCCCAAGACGTAGGTGATGATGGCCGGGGCCAGGATGACCGCCGGCATGACCAGGGCGGCAATGCCCACGCCCACCATGCCCAGGCCGAATACGGTCACGGCCTGGTTGAGGGCCGGCATGGCCGCGAAAACCCTCACGGCCAGAACCGGGATGGCCTGCACCATGGCCCGGAACGCGAAAACTTCTCCCGCCAGCCGTCCCGGCGCGGGCCGGCCCGCGATGGCCCGCGCCTGCTCCTGCCGCGCGTGCGCCAGCTCGTGGGTCAGGATCAGGTGCTGGACGAATTTCGGCAGCCGCGAGATCCGCGCCAGGTTGGCCGCGATGGCCGGGCGGCCTTCCAGGTCTGGCAGGTAATAGGCGATGTCCCCGCGACGCTGGGACTCGGGCACGAAGTTGACGTCGCGGATGGGCACCCGGGTGATATCGCCCGTCAGGTCCCTCCACTCGGCGATCAGGCGGTCCGAGCGGATCACTCCATCCCTGGCGGCGAGCCGCGAAACGAGAATGGAAACGCCCACCAGCAGGAAGGGCAATCCGATCAGGGGCGTCACCACGGCGCCGAGGACGCCCAGCGCCAGACTGCCGACCGCCAAACCAAGCCCGATACTTAAGGCTCCGGACAGCCCGGCGGCGCCGAACCACATGCCCGCGAAGGACAGGCCCGTAACCAGGAAGGACAGGGTCGTGACCGCGGCCACGCCCAAGTTCGAGGTCGGACGGGCAGCGGTGAGTCCGGTGGCCGGCATCTCCATAAACCGCACGATGCGTCCACGATGGCCGGAAATTGTTTGTTGCACCGAAGCTGGATAGACCTCCTCCTTGTCCTTGAAATACCTTTGCTGGACATTGCCGATTGCCGTGCCAGCGCCGGTCAAATGCGCCGCGATCACCAGGTTCTCATCCCCCACCGTGTTCAACAGCGCTCTGTCCAGCATGGTGGGCAGCAGGTCCCACAGCCGGACGTTGTCCAGGCGGGGATTGGCATAGGCGGCTGCAATCAGGCCCGCCAGTTTCCCGAGCTCGCGGTCCTTCACGTCTTGGGGCTGGCTGCTGAAATTGCTATGGGACCACACGTCCGCAATTTCGGCCAGCAGCGGCGCCAGCTCCTGCGGCCGTGTCATCCTTTCAATACGCTGTCTCGCACCGATATAGGCCGCTGGCGGGAGCAGGTCCTCGGCCGCGCCGGTTCCGATGGCGGCGGTTCCCCTGGCCCGTGTCAGCGGCTGCGCCGGCAGCGCCAGGGCCGAAGTCCGGGGCGTAGCCTGCCGGCCGGTGCTGGCGACGATGGGGACAATGGTGACAAACAAGCCCAAGGCGTAAATCCCCAGCGCGGGTCCCACGCCCACCATGATGGCGGGAATCAACAACGAGGCGATGCCCGCGCCCACCACGGCGAGTCCGAACACCGTCAACATTTTGTTGCGCGCCGGCAGGGCCGCGAAAATCCGCGCGCCCAATGCCGGAATGGCCTGGACCATGGCCCGGAACGCGAAGACCTCGCCCGCCAAGCGGCCCGGTGCGGGTTGGCGCGCGATGGCGCGCGCCTGTTCCTGCCGCGCGTGCGCCAGCTCGTGGGTCAGGATCAGGTGCTGCACGAATTGCGGCAGGCGCGAGATCCGGGCCAGGTCCGCCACGATCGTTGCTTGGCCTTCCAGGTCCGGCAGGTAATAGGCGATGTCCCCGCGGCGCTGCGCCTCGGGTACGAAGTGGATGTCCCCGATGGGCACCCGGGTGACTTCCCCGGCCATGTCCCGCCACCCGGCGATTAAGCGGTCGCTGCGGATGACTCCATCCCTGGCGGCGAAACGCGAAATGATCATCGAAACCCCCGCCAGCAGGAAGGGGATGCCCACCACGGGGGTCACCACCGCGCCGATTGCGCCCAGGACCAGGCTGCCGGCAGTCAAACCCAGGCCCAGGCTCATGGCTCCGGACAAGCCGGCAGCCCCGAACCATATGCCTGCGAAGGACAGGCCCGTGGCCAGGAAGGACAGGGTGGT
>CAZQGO010000009.1:0-6385 GCA_964593065.1 uncultured bacterium
TCAACCAGGAAGCGTCCGCGGCCTGGAACGCGCTGGCGGCCCGCCTGCAGGCGGCTTTCCGCTGGCCGACCGACTTGTCCTCGGGCCTGGCCTTTTCCTCGGCGGGGATTGCGGCGCAGGCCGCGGCCCCGCGGACTGCCGCGCACATGTATCAATTCGCCGCTGGCACCGGCGCTCCGTCCGCCGGGGATTTTTCAGACGCGCGTTCACTTTTGGCGCCGTTCCTGCGCGCAGAGAATCAGGACGTGGGATTCTTTGAAGCCGAATTGGCCATGCGTGAGGCGGTGAAAGCCTCCCCGCTGGTTTTACATATTCGTCTTACTTCGGAAAACGGACGCTTCGTGGAGGTGGTCATTCCGGACCTCCCCGCCGCGCGGGACGCGGAGCTGAATCACGCCGTCTATCGCCGCTATATCGCTTCTTACTATGCACAGGGAGTGGCCCTGGGCAACGGGCCGGCCGGGCATTTGTACGTCGAGGTCAGCGACGCGAACGGCCGCCGACAAAAGGAAGTGGAAGGGCGCTTGAGCGCGGACATTCAGGCGTATTTCAACGAGGTCGGCCTGCCCCTTTTCAGCAAGGCCAACGCCAAGGCGCCGGTGCTGGTCCTGTCCAAACCCGGCGATTTCAAACCCGTCGCCACCGTGGATTCACTGCCCCTCAATCCGGCCTGGGGCGAGCTGGCATCCAAGCCGCGACTGGTCACGGTGGGGATCGACATTGGCGGCAGGGGATTCAGGGTAAGCGTCATGGCCGGTGACCAGGACGTCACCGCGCAGCTTTTCCCAGAGCCCGAAGGCCGTGAGCAGAGGGAAGCCCTGGTTCGAAACGACGAAAGTCTCCGTTACCGTCATTCCTACGGCTCGGATCATCTGGACACGGGCGGGACCGGCACCGAGTTTCATGAACGCCTGGTTCACTATGTCGAACAAATCCGTACCAGGGTTCTTGAGAAATACGGAGCCTTGGACGGCGTGTTCATCAACATGCCCGGAGCGCCGGACTATGCCAAAGGTGAAATGGCCAGCATGGGCGATCTGTCCCGCGGGTTTTCGGACATGGAAGCCGATGTGGCGGAGGCCAACCAGTTCATTCCGGAGCTGGAAGCCCTGCTGGGGCCCAAGACGGCCTTCGGGTTCGGCAATGACATGACCGGCTGGAGCCTGTCGCTCTCCGAGCAGGCCGGGTTCACGGATGCCGTGGCCATCATCACCGGCTCCGGCATCGGCGTGCACCTGATCGAGAACGGGCAAGACGTGCGCGGCGCCAACGAGGGCGGGCATCTGCGCTGGAACATCAACGAACAGGGGATTTCCCGCTCGCCGGATTCCCCCCTGGGCTCCTTCGAGGATCATGCGGGCAGCATCCGCGGCATCCTGGCCGTTTCAGAGGAAATGGGCCTGGCGGACCGCCTGCGCCAGCTAGGCCTTTCCCAGCTCGATGTCAAGCAGATCGGCCTGGCCGCGGCGGGTATCAATCCGGTGGACGGCACATCGCCGCTGCCCGCGGGAGACGATCTGCAGCGACTCGCCTACGAGGTCTGGCAGGAAGTGGAACGGCGCGAGGCGCAGCACGTGATTCTGCTCCATCTCTTGACCGGCAAAACCCAGTTTGCTTTCGGCGGCGGAACCACGGCCGGGGAAACGGGCGGCATACGCCAGGAACTGCTCCAGCGCCAGGTGGACGAATATGCCCGGAAGCTGGGCCTGGACGCTCACCTCGGGATCAAGCTCGAGTCCAAGGCCAGCGCGGCCCAGGGCGCGGCCATCAAGGCCGCCCGGCTCATCCAGGCCGCGGCCGCCTTGGCCCCGGGAGAGGTTTCACCCGCGGGGCAGGCCGTGGCGGCGGACGTCGCGGCTCTCGAGGCCGGCCTGGCCTCCACCAACGTTTCCGGGCAGTTGGCGGCGCTGGACGGCATCCGGGCCGGGCTTTCGCAGCTGGATGCCTTGCAGCTGCAGAGAATCAAGGCGGCGCTGGTGAAACGTTTGATCAGTTCTCCGAATTTCGCGGTCTACGTGGCTTTGAACGACGTGCTGGAACGGCTCAAACCGCGTTTGTCCTTCGAGGAACGCAAAACCCTGGCCGCGCAGCAAACGGCCGTGCGGGCCTCATTTGAAACCCGCTACCTGACCGCGATGCACCTGGACCAATACCTGACGCCCGAGGCCGCCCAGGTTCCCCTGCGGCTGGCTTTCCTGCGGATCATCCTCGAAAGCCAATCGCGGCTGCCTGCGGAAGAGGCGCGCTCCATCCGGGACCGCCTGGTGGCGCATTTGAGCGAGGAACCGGACGTGCAGGTCCGCGCACTGGCCGCGGAGGTGATCGACCAATTATCCAAGCAGATCGAAGGCACCGAGGGTGGAATATTGGCCGCGCTGCTGGGGAAGAAGGGCGTGGCATTCCTGGAGCGGGCCCTGGCCGGCGCCCGGGCCGCGATTGACGGAATCTGGGGCAGTGCCGAGATGGCGAAAGCCGTCATGGGCGCGGCACGCTACGCCCAAGACACCTTCAGGACACTGCTGTTGCAGCAGCGCATGGAGCCGCGGACCTTCGAGGCCTACGCGCCCGGACGCAGTCGCACGGTCCGCGGGCAGGCCGAAGATATCTTCCGGCGCATTCAGGCGCGGAACCCGGAATTGCCCGGCTCCCGGAAGTTGAGTCCCGCCTCCGTACCCATCCAAATCTTGTTGCGTCCGCCGGATGTTAAACGGGAGGACCTGGTATCGGACGTCGACCTGGACGACTTGGGGGTGTTCGTCCACCGGGTCGAAGGCCGGGACGTCATCCACGTAACCCACAATGTCTTCTTCCAAGCGACCGACGAGGCGCTGGCGGCCATCGTCGCCTACGAACTCCTGCAGATGCGGGGGCTCACCCGCGAGCAGGCCGCCTGGCTCGTGGCCGAGGCGACACAAACTCCGGCGCGGCCGGAGGGTTGGACCAACACGGCTCTGATCGCGGCCGCGGGCCTGAAGCTGCTGCCGCTGACGTACCAGGGGGCGATGATCAGCTTCGTGGGGGCGACGGTGTTCATGCTGCTGCCGCTGGCCTGGCCGCCGCTTGCGGTCCTGACCTTGCCCTTGTTCTTGGTCAATGCCGCGCGCTTGCGCGGCGTCCAGCGCATACTGTCCGCCCGCTACGGCCGCGCCTGGGCCGACCACGCGCGCGAAATGGTCAGCGCCTACGATCCACAACGCGAGGTCATGGTGAATCCCGTCACCGGCTTGCCGCAGGCCCTGGCGCCCTGGCACGTCATGGCCCACGAACAAGGCGCGCGGCGGACCATGGACCGCGTCCTCCGGCGCCTGGGCGTGGACACCGCGGCCATTGTCCGCGGCACCCGCGCCTACCGCGCCGTGGACCTGGCCGCCTACCTGCTGGATTTCTTCTTCGTGCCTTGGGCCATCGCCAAGCAGGCCCAATGGAGCCCGCGCCTGGGCGCGCTGTTCGACACCGTGGCCCGCCCCAGCGGCCTGCTGCCCCTGCTGGCAGTCATCATCGGCGTGCCGGTCGTCTTGGCTCTGGGCGGAATGCTGACGGCAGTGCCGGCCTTGGGAATCATTCTGCTTGCCTTGATCCTGGTTTCTCCCATCATCGTGTACTTTATTGAAATTCGCCCCGACATCGTCTACCAACGGTCCTACGAAATATTCCGGCCCACAGAAAGAAACCGAGCGACTTTGGCGGCGGCCCGCCGCCTGATGGAAGACACGCTGGCGGAAGTGGCGGAGGTCGTGGCGCAGCAAACCCCCACCCGGCTGAGTTCCCGCCGGCTGGGCGAAGCCAGGGGCTTGTTCGCCAGACTCGGCGTTCGTCCCGAGGATGCGGAGAGTTTCCTGGATTTTGTCCAGTCGCCGACCGAGGACAAGACCTCCGCGACCCATGAAGCCTTGGACCGGATCAACCGCCGTCTGCATGCCTGCGGCTACCACCTCATGGTCAGCGACTATTACGCGCGGCCGCTGGCCATATGCACGTTCCACATCAACAGCGTGTCCCACCACGGCAAAGTGCGCAAGCAGGTGCTGGATGTTTACCACATGAGCCAGGTTGGTGGTCTGGCCATCCCGCGCATTTTTGGCCAATACCTGCTGGGGGGCATCCGGCAAAGCCTGTTTCTGACGGATTCCACTTTGCTGACCGTAAAGGCGATTCACCACTGTATGGTCACGGGCGAACCCTATGCCACCACCTATCACGAAGCCGCCACCACGCCCATCGCCATTCTCTGGGAGGGAGAAGCGCGCGCTTACTACGGGCACCTGCCGTTCTTCACCGGCAACCAGCGGACGCTGGCCTTGGTCAACCGTTTGACCGAAGCCGAATTCAAGGGCATGCGGGAAGGCGAGATTTTCGAACGCCGGATGCGTGCCGTGGAAGACCACGAACTGCGGCACGCCCTGGACGATATCTTGGCCACCACCCCAACCAAGGAACGCAAGGTCGGAAAAGTGGGCGTGGAATTCACCACGTACGGAACGACTCTTATCGAAAATGAACCGTATTTCGGGCTGGCCAGGCTGTACCAACAGTCCCAAGTGGGTTCCGGCGTAACCGTCCAGGTTGATCGACACGGGGCCTATGTGACATTGGACGACGGGACCACATTCCCGCTCGACGTGGACCGGGCCATCTTCCTGCTGGGTCTGCTGGATGTCCACGAACAAGGTGCCGCCCATTGGCGTCCGAGGAAAAGCTATACCCAAGCCGATCTGGACCACGCCTTCACCGTCCTGGCCGAATATGAGCTTCAAGGGGAATGGGCAGCCCGGGACCTGCAGGTCAAGGCCCGCGATCTGTTCGACGCTATCTACGGCACGCACTACCGGGTACGGCGGGCCGGCGCCTGGCTGCCGACGCAAAAGCACCTCACGCCCGGGCTGCCGGGCTGGCTGACCGGAATTCCCGGCCAGGAGCTCATCTTCCGGGTCGGGCCCTACATCCTGATCCAAGCCCTGGCCATCACCACTCCGCCCGTCCTGGCCGGCCTGATTGCCGTCTTCACCATCGCGTTTCTGTCGGCGCACGCCGACCAGGGCTGGTCGCCCCTGGAATGGCTGGGGGCCGTGCTCGGCACCCTCGCCATCACCTCGGTCTTCTTCGGCGCGGCCCTGTGGCTGACCCCGGCCGTGCTGCTGGTCGGCGCTCCCGCGGCCGCGGGCGCGGTGGCCGGCGGCCTGCTCGGTTATGTGTTCGCGAGTATCGCGCACACCTTGAACAACTTCGTTCTGGCCCGGCGCATCCCGTGGTGGCCGAGGCTGCAGCTGGGGCCGCCGGGGCGCCGGGCGGCCGGGCGGCAAGAACCCGCTCCCTGGCCGGATTGGCAAACCATCTATCGCGTCCGCAACCTGATGTGGGATTGGGAACACCGTCCCGACCCCCTGGCGGTCGCGGAGCTGTCCAATGCAGAAATCGGTGCCGGTGAACGGGAGGCCTTCGGGGAGGACCACCACGCGGCTTACCTGGACTCCGTAACTTTCCAGGAAGCGGAAGCCCTCCTGCCTCGGATCGACGAAGTGGTGGACACGATCCGCCGGGATTACCCGGATCATACCGTGCTGGTCATGGGCCGGGACGCGGACATTTTCTATGACGCCCTGCGCGCCGCCACGGCGGGCACGCCCGCCGGGGAAAGGATCAAACTTTTCCCGGGCAGCGTGGCCTTCTATGAATTCCTGAACCAGTACGACCGCGGGCAACAGATCGCCTTCCTGGAATCCTACGGCATCACGCGGGAGGCCATCGACAGCGGAAAAAAATTCCTGCTGCTGGACACCTGGCACTTCGCGGGGCGCGTGGCGAGCTCCCTGCACGAGCGCGTGGCCGATTTATTCGGCTATGCGGCCACGGCCGAGGGCGTGGATCCCAAGGTGTATCAAGCGCTGCTGCCCCGGGTCATCGGTTCGCTGAATCCGGACAGCCCCTACGGCACCGAACTGCTGAAGTTTGACCTTTCCCCCGAGCAGCTGGCCGCGGCTTTCCCCAAGACCTACGCCCGCCTGCGCGGCCTCGTCGCGACGTATTTCCGCGAGCTGGATGTGCCGGACCAAGCCTGGCAGCAACTCCGCCTCAGCCCCAATTTCGTGGTGGCCGCCGCGATCCAGCTGCTGCCGCATTTCACCAATTACTACCGCGTGCTGCAGTTCCGGGAAAACCGCTGGATCGGCGTGCCCCTGACGCCGGCCGACGAACGCGTGGACCTGGATGCCGGGGAAGGGCTCAATGAATCCATCGTCAACCCGGCCGCGGCCCTGCTGCTGCAGAAACGGGTGGTGGAGCACACGCGCGCCCGCACGGCGGAAACTCCGCCGTCCCGCGCCTCCCCTGAAACGCGACCGGCGCCCGCCCGGGGGATCGATTGGGGCCGCATCCTGCGCGAGGAGAC
>CAZQGO010000009.1:6485-86509 GCA_964593065.1 uncultured bacterium
CTGGACTTGGCGGCCCTCTACCGAAAAATGTTCAAGGATGAGGAAATTCCCGCGCAAAACACGGCCGAGGGCCATCTGGCCAAATACTTGCATTCCTCCAGCAACGACCTGTGCCTGGCATTCTGCGAACTCGACCTGTTCTCGTTTTTCCGCGCCCGCTACGGGGTGGACGTGGCCAAACTCGTTTACACTCTGACCCTGGAAACACTGACCAAGAGTTTCCGAAGCCAGGGCTCCTCGCGCGACATCATTTATCCCTTCCAGATGTCGGACGTTTTAGGCCGCTTCGGCATTGCCTTTAAGTCCCACATGGCGGAAAGCGAGGTTCGGGCGCGATTGGAAAAAGCCCGCGCCGAGGTCTTCGCCCAACTGCACCGGAAATACCGCGTGGTCGAGTTGCCCCAGTTCAGCCGCCAGCACTGGGGCGACGGCTGGGAGAAGTTCATGATCAACCTGGAAAAAGAAATCCGCGAGGCGGGGGGGTTTTTCCTGTTCGACGAAGACGAGGACCTGGTGAACATCGTGTGTCACGTGGACCAAGCCGCCGATATCGACAACCTTCTCCAGCACCAGTACCGGACCATTCAACTGCCGGATTTCAGAGCGGAATACTGGGGAACGGACGATTGGCCGGAAGTATCAGCCGGCGTGGTGAAAGCGGTGGAGAGCCAGGGCGGTTTGCTCTCCGTCGAACCGCAAACCGGCACGGCCACCCTGGTTTATCCCGTGCGCGCCGCCTCCAGGATCGAAGGCGCCTTAAGGGCCACCCCGTATCTGGTGGGAAACGAGGACCCCGAGGTCGTCTATGCCCCCCAGGAGCTGACCTGGCATTCCCGGGCGGACACGATTCCCGTTCCCACCTTTAGTGCGGGCGTGGCCAACAGCCACACCCTGCGGGAAGCCTGGAAGGAACAGCCGAACCGCGACCCCTATAACGGCAAGAAACTGCTGGCCTACGTCGAGCGCCTGGCCACGGGGGCTCTCTTTCAGGCGCGCGCGGCAGAGGGAGACCGGCTTATTTTCACGCAGGCGCAGACGGCCTCGGAAATGAGCGATTATGAAGGCAAAGACAGAAATTACGTCGCGAGGCAGATTAATCAGGCGAATATCAGCGAAACGTCCATTCATTTCCTGGAACTCCGCATGGCGGCCTTCAAACGGGCTTTTCCCATCTGGGCCACCGACATCACGGAGTCCGCGACTTCTCCGGCCAAGGCCGTGCAGGAATTGGAGGCCGTGCTCGACGAAAATCAGGACCTGATCTACACGGATGACTTCGACTTTTTGGGTCTGGCTTTTTACAATATCCGCGAGCTGGCACGCGCGGTTCCGCCCAGCCATCCGGAATATTCCGCCGCGGTCGGCGCCCTGCAGCGCATTTCCCAGGAACTCATGGATCAGTACCACGGCCGCCGGATGGGAATGTATCTGGAACAAAACCCCTGGGCCGAGGACGTGCTGGAACGGATCGAGGAGACCATCGTGCGCGCGGACCGCCAGGTCGAACTCGAAATTCTCGAGGATGTACTGGACCAGGGACTGGAAAACCTGGAAATCCCGGCGATCCGTTGGACCGGCCGCATCAAAAAAAGTTTTTCCATCCTGCAGAAATTCACACGTCGCTGGTACCGGTACGCGGGTTTTGAAAACAAGGTGCCCGATTTCCAGAACCCGAAAACCTACACCATCCGGAGCATCACGGCAACCTCCAACAACGATATTGTGGGGACGCAACTGCTGGTCCCGGGCCTGGAAAACCTCGAACGCGCGGTGAATGAGCTCGCTCTCTTCCTGCCGAGCCGAGGCTACCAGATCGTTGAAATCGATCCCATGAACCTGGATATGACGCGGGACGACGAGGGTTACCATTTCGCCCGCCTGCCGGGCCAGGAATATTACGACGTCAAAATCAAACTGGACGCATCATCGAACCTGCTCTACGGGGCTGAGGTCAAGCTCATGCCGGACCTGCGGGAAGAATACGCCACGCGACCGGGCTACACCCTCATGAAGGAAGGCCTGCTGAAGCGCCTGAAATGGGCCATCACCGTGAACGGGCCCTCCGGGGCGGCGAAATATGCCGCGGCACGGCGTCTGGCCGAGAGACTGGACTACGTGCTGGTGGACATGGCCCAGATTTATCGCGCCGTGACCCTGTCCATCCTGGAAAGCGGCCACCACATCGATGCCTATTTGCGTGGCGGGCTGCATTTGGAAATCCAGGGGCAGCAAATCGTGGTCAACGGCCGAGCCTATAGCCAGGAAGAACTGCAGCAAGTTTCCTCCCATGACATCATGCAGCAGCTCAGCGATACCAAGCAATTGACTCCGGCGATCCAAGAACTGGTCAAGCGCTACCATGGCCGCCGCGGAGTCGTGGTGGTGGGACGCGTGCCGTTTCAGGATTTTCCGGACGCCCAGGTCAACTTCTATTTTTCGCGGACTCCCGAGGAAGAAGCCCTGGACAAGGAAAAAGGCTGGGGCCGGGCCGAGCTGCCGCCCAATACCGCCGTGGTTTCCTCGCGCGCCGCTCACGAGGACATGGAGGAGACCATCGACCTGATGCTGAAGATCGCCGTGGCCGACCTGCTCTTTCGATCCGGCGGGATGTCCGCGGCCCTGGATTTCGAAGCCGAAGGCCGCGCGCCGGCCTTGAGCCTGCCCAACACGCTGCTGGCGGCCGGAGCCTGGGCCGTCCTGCTGCTGCTGACCGGCGTTCCCGGCCTGACCGCCCTGGGGTTTGGAGTGCTCTTCACTTCGGCCAAGTTGGCCACGGTCGCGGGCCTGAAACTGGCCAAATGGCGCGCCGGCGGAGCTCAGCAGGTGCAGGCCGCGTTCCGGGCCGGATTCCCGGCGGGCCTGCAAGCAACCTGGGCATTTCTGAGCCTGCCGGTGGCGGAGTATCGCGACGGGGAAATCCACGATCCCGAGACCGGGGAACGGCTTCAGGACGCCCCCTGGCCGCTCGCGGCGCATGAAGGACTTTCCCACCGGCTGGTGCAGACCTTTCTGGGCCGCCTCGGCCTGGATTACGCGCATTTTCCCCGGCGCTCCCTGGCCCATGCCGTCCTGTACGGCCTGGGTGAATTTCTGACGCAGACTTTCGTGGACTTTGCCACGGCCCCCGTGGCCATCGCGCAAATACATCCCCGCGGGCCACGGATCGGAGCGGTTTTTCTAGGCACCGTTTATGCGCTGGCCGGCGTTCTGTTGGTCGCCGGCCTGTTCCTCGCCCTGCCCGCGGCCCTGCCGGCCGCCCTCGGAGCCGCCTACCTGCTGGCGGCAGCCGGAGCCTTTCTCCTGCAATATCCCGCAGCTCTGGAAATCCTCGCGGGACCTTTCCAGCGCCTACGTCCTTCCCCGGAACCGGCCCCCGGAGCGTTTGAAATTCCGGATTACACCATAAACGATTTCACATCCCACCCGCCCACGCCGGTGCAGATCATGCGCCTGGAACGCAGGCTGCAGCCGGAAAAATGGCGCCTGTTCGAACAGTACCTACAGCATCCGAGACGCAAGGGCCGGAGCGGCAGAACCGGCCAGGGACTGCACCGCTTCGAGCATCCCATTGAGCTGAGTTTTCTGTCCTGGTACGTGGGCGCCGGCCATTACGGCTTTTCGGACCAGGACCTGCTGGAAGTGGTAACCGCCACCACCTTGCACGACATGGACATGCGTGATCCCCTGGTGCCGCCGAGCGTGGCCAAGACCCTGCGGCTCATCCGCAGAGACCGCAACCTGCAGCGCGTGCTGAGGGAGCTGGGCCTTGAGCGCGAGCGTATCGAACTGTTGATCCAGCACACGGACCATCCCTGGGACGCGAAAGCCCAGGCACAGTGGGAGCGAGATTTTGCCGCGTATCTGTCCCGGCAGCCGGCGGCCGAGCGGGCGCAGCTGGGCGCGGACCTGCGCCGCAAGGCGGAGCTCATCCAGCTGTTGGACAAAATGGACGCCACCACCTTCATCGGACCCGCCGCAGCCAAGTCCCGCGTCGAGGAGTTTTACACCGGGGAACTCCGCCTGCCCTGGAACGAGGCGCGCGTCGCGCAGGCCCAGACCGCCTTCATGCGCGAGGTGATGGAGGAGCCCTCCTTCCCGGAAGTGTATGCCGCCCTGCCGGCCTGGGCCCGCACTCATTGGCAGGAAAATTTCCGGGATTTCAACCGCGTGGCCCTGTCGCAAAACGCCTGGCTCAAAGCGTTCTATCAGAGGGCCGGAGCGGGCCGGGAACAACAGGAGCGCTTGGTCATGGAACGCTTCCTCGCGCTCGATCATCCCTGGAAACGGGAAGTTTTTGCAGAGCTGGACCGCGTCAGCGACGAAGAGATCCTTCGGCGCGCCCAAGAATTATTGAGCGCCGGAAAGGATGAAGGCCGGCTCTTCGACTTTGGCCATCATGCTTTCAGCCGTACGCATGGGCGCTATTTAAACCTGCGGGAACTGCTTATCCGCCCCACCAGCGGACAGCGGGACCTGCGTCAGACCTTGTATACCAGCCTGGACGTGGGTTTTGCGAAAGACATCCAGGAGAAGCAGGGCTGGCCGGATGTCACCGAGGCACAGATCCGCGCGGCGATCGCCGCCCACTATGTCCTCTTGCGCGCCCTGGAGGTAATGTCGCGCGATCCCGACCTGGTCCTGGTGCAGGAACGCGACGTGGCGGAGGTGTCGGCCTACATTCTGGATCGCCGCTACACGGAATCTATGGCCAGAAATCTGCTGGGTCTGTCCACCCTGCTGGAGCCGGCCGGATCCCCGGCCAAACGCACGGCCCTGCAAAATTACCTGAGGTTACTCGACCGGCTGCAAGCCCAGGACGAGGTCTGGCACGAGGCCTTGAACCGTCCTGAGAATCAAACACACATTGCCGCCCTGCGGACGGCGCTGGCTGCGGCTCAAGCAGAGTCCGGCACCGGCGGGAGCATGAGATGGTTGCAAGGGCTTGTCGTCCGGCTTTCAGGCGGGCGCATCACCCCTCAGGCGTATGACCGCTACTTCGCCTTCTGGCTGGAGAGCCTGCTGTCCTTCACCCTGGGCGGTCTGCTGGCTGCGGCCGGCGCCGGAGTGGCGGTGGCGGCGGGCGCGGCCTTCGTCTTCCCGGCCACGGCGGCCTATGTGGCAGCTTGGCCGATTTTCTTCCTCCTGCATTTTGTGCCCGACACCGGGGGACGCATTTCCTCGGCGGAGAACATCGCGATCGCAGGTTACCTGGGATTGCTGAGCCTGCTCCTGCTCTTGTCTCCGCTGGGCTTGCCGGCCGTGGTCGCGCTGGCCGTTGCCGCGCACGGCATCGTGAACCTCGGCCTGAGCTTTACCGCCAATGAACCCGGCGCACCCGCTCCGAGCACCGGCCGCCGCCTCTCCCGCAGGGCGTTCCTGGTGTTGCTGGCCACCGGCGCGGGGGCCGCGGTCTGGGCGGCCCTGACCCGCGGCCGGGAACCCTCGGCGCCGCCCGAGGAGCCGGCGGCCCAGCCCACGGTCACCGAGGCCCCCACGATCACGCCCCCGGTGGCTCCCAGGGCAACGGCCGAGCCGCTGGAAACCGTGGAACTCCTCCCGGGCGTCAACCTCGCCGAAGCGCAATGGCGGACCGCGCCGGGCAGCAATATCGCCATTTTGTACGACCGCGCCGGCAACGTGTATCCGGATTTCAACACTCAGGAGGGATCCCCCACGCGCCAGGTTCTATCCCTGGACGGCGAATGGCAAAAAGAGCGCGTGTCCAACCTGGATCACGAGTTGTCCTTGGCGCCCCGCACGCCGGAAATCATCCAGGCCCTGGAGAATGAAGGCCAGGGCCGCCACGCCGCGCAATATGACTCCCAGGCCCTGCAACCCATGCAGATTCCCGGGGCGGAAAATCCCCATCCGGATCAATATGCCGGCGGCGCCTGGTATCGCCGGCAGGTCACGATCCAGTCCGCATGGCAGGGCCAGCGGATGCTGCTCGACTTCCTGCGCGTCAATTACACCGCCGATGTCTGGGTGAACGGCCGCTGGGCCGGCCGGCACATCGGAGGCAACACGCCGTTTAGCCTGGACATTACGGAGTTCGTGCAGCCGGGCCGGCCCAACACCATTGCGGTGCGCGTGGACAACATTCCCTGGGGCTCGGACACGCGGCGCGTGCCCTACCAGACCGGGGATTGGTGGGACGCCACCGGCATCACCGACCGCGTTTTTCTTTCCGTCCAGCCGCCCGTGGCGGTCGGGCGGTCCGTTCCCCGGACGGTGCGCAAGGCGCCCGGGGTCTACGATCTGGAACTCCATTGCGTGGTACCCAACCGCGGCTCCCGGCCGGCGGAAGGGGTCACCGTCGAAGCGACCCTGCACCGGACCCGTATCACTTCCGAGAACGTGGCCACCACCGACACCACGGCCTTGATCGACCGCAACGCGACTTCCGCGATCAACCTGCAAACGGCTCCGGCGCAAGGGATCGCGGCCGGGGATGCCACGGTTTTCGTGGTCCGGGGGCAGGACCTGGAGGTGCAGGAATGGCGGCCCGACGCCCCGGCGGTGTATGTGGCCGAGATCCGCACGCGCAACAAACAGGGCGAGGTCATCGACGTGGCCTACCAGGAAGTCGGATTCTACAAGCTCGAGGTCCAGGAAGGCACCCTGCGCTTGAACGACCGGCTCCTGGTGATGCGAGGGTACGGCTATCATCCCAGTCCCGGCATGTCTTTGGAAAAATGGCGCGGCGAACTGGCGGCCATGAAGGCCACGGGGGCCAATATCGTCCGGAGCCATTATCCGTTTTCGCCGGAAGTGGACCGGATGATGCTTCGCAGCGGGATCGTGACCTGGGCGGAAATCTTCAACTGGTACGAAGGCGACGTGCTCGCGCAGCAACTTCAAGCCGGCACGGCCACGCGCAACTGGCTGGAAATGGCCAGTCTGAAAATGGACGTCCCGACGGCCTTCAACGTGGCCAATGAAAGCGGGTGGAGGCGGACGGAAGAATTCGGCAAGGTTGTCAGTGATCTGCGCACCCTGATCAGCCGTATGAACGGCCTTTTCCCCGTGGTCGGCCTGTCCGTGGCGGGGGACCGTCTGAACCTGCCGGCGCACGCCGACGCGACTGTGTTCATGGTGACGGCCTATCCCGCCAGTTTTCATCAGCAGGCGCTCCAGGGCGGCGCCGAGGAAGGCATGCTCTACCTGTTGCGGGAGATCCACCAGGCTTATCCCGACAAGCCCATCATCATTTCCGAAATGGGCCAATGGTCCGAGAGCGCGGGGCAGGAGGCCAGGCAGGAGGACGTGCTGCGGGGCAACTTCTCGGCCATTCAGCGGGCCCAGGCCGAGGGCATTCCCGTGGCCGGGGCCATTGTCTGGACCTGGAAAGACAACCCGACCATGAGAAATTCCCTCAACAATTATACCCTGACCATGGGTGTGAGCGGCCAGGGCGTGGATGGCTATGAAAAGACAGCCTGGCGCGTCGTGCAGGCCGGGTTCCAGGCCATTGCCGAACCCCGGCAGCTGGACGAGACTTCCCCCGACTATCCCTCTTTAGCCGTCGATCTGCGCGAGGCGTTGAACGCGAACTGGGTTTTTTCGGAGAACGACCATTCCGAACAGTATAGTTTCCCGGCCGAAATTTTTCCGGCTGAAATCCGGGCCCGGAGCGAGACCGGCCAGTCCATCCTTTTCCGGTTCAACCTCCTTCCCGGCAACGACTGCCTGGCCCTGGGCCAGGGAACCAGTTTTATTCTCCCCTGGGGCCAGTACGCCGGCGTTCACCTCGCGGCCGCCGCACAAAACGGAAACCAAACCATGCGCGTCACCCTGCATTACGCGGATGGAGAAATCACACGGCCGGTCCAGGTGCCGGACTGGTGGTCTCCCGCCACCGGCGGACCGCAGCCGCTGTTGTCTTCCAGCTATCTCCTGCAAAATGGGCAGCGTCAGAACGACCAGCCCATCGGCGTCTTCCATCTGTTTGTCCCCGCGGATAGGGAGCGAGTCCTGACCGGCGTCACCCTGGCCGGGCCGGACCGCGCGCGCGTCTTCGCGCTGACCGCCGAAGCGGCGGTCACACCCGAAACCGCGCCCGCCCCGGAAGCCACCACGCCGGGCGGGATCATGCAGTGGTTGAAAACACCCGTGGTCAACGTCCTCCACCTGGCTCCCGAAGTGTACGACCGCTGGGGCGCCTTCTGGGTGGAAAACGTCCTCTCGCTCATGGGCGGCGGCGCGCTCGCCGTCCTGGCGGCGGGCGCGCTCGCCCTGCTGACCGGCACGGGTTTCGCCTTTCCCTTCGTGGCGGCCTACGCCCTGGCCTGGCCGCTGTTTTTCCTGCTCCATTTCCTGCGCGACAGCCGGGGGGTAAGCGCTCCGTCCGCCAACCTTGGGCTCGCGGCGGTCATCGCCACCTTAAACCTGTGCCTGCTGTTGACGCCGCTGTCCCTGCCCGCACTGATCCTCGCCTCGTTTTTCCTTCACTGGCTGGTGAATTTAACCGCGGCCCGGGCCGTGCAAATGCAGCAGATGCGCGAGCTCTGGAATTTCCTGAACGATTATCCGCGTACGGCCGGTTTCTGGCTGACGCTGCCGCTGCGGTTGCCCGTGTATGCGGTGGTGCTGGTGCTGTGGTGGGTCCTGACCAGTACGACCGCGGGCGCGGCCCTCTTGCTCGGCCGCGCGGGGGATTTCCTGCACCGTTTCGACGAACGCCGCACGGGCCTCATGCGGCGCTGGCGCGACCTGCAACATACCGGCCTGTTTGCCGCGCCGGAGGCCGTTTTACAGGCTTTCTTTCAGCCGTCGTTGCTGGCCGGATTAGGAAAAATCTCCCTGCCGAACGGGGAGATGGCCGATCTCAAAGCCGCGGATGCGGCCTTCATGCGCGCCCACGCGGATGAAATCCTGTCCCTGCTCAATGTCCAGACCTTCGGCAACTGGAGCAAGGACAAGCTGCTGGCGGGAGACGCCGGATATCAGGATCAGCCCCAGCTGGGCAAATTCGAACACAGCCTGGCGATCACCAACCCGGCCGGAAAAGTGATCGGCATCGCCATCACCTACGAGCGGTCCGCGGAGGATTACCCGGAACTGGGCGTCGATAACCTGTACCTGGCCGCGATGACCGTGACCCCCGCGTACCAGAAAATGGGGTTGGGAAATCAATTATTGCGCCGAACCGTGGAACGTTTCCGGCAGCGGGGATATGTCCGGCTCCAGCCCGGCCTGCGCTGCCTCGCCGTGGAAACCCACCTGGAGAGCATGCGGGAACTTTTCGAACACCTGGGGTTCCGGCGGGTGGGCGCCAAGGATAACCTGGTCCGGGGCATCCGCGAGGAAATATTCGCCCTGGACCGGCGGGAGCCGGGGTGGTTGGACGTGCGCAGCTTGCTCGGCCAGCAGGTCCGGCGCTCGGGGCCCGGACCCTTCACCGCGAAAATCATCAACGCCGTGGCCCGCTATTTCATTGAGCATCCCCGCATCCTGACCACCTGGGCCGTCACCATGGCCTTGCTCTCGGTCCTGGCGCTGTTTCGCAATCCGCTCGCCGGTTTGGTCATGGCTTTTATTTCCTCCCCACTCCTGTACCTGGTACTCCTGAAAGCCTGGCAGGCGCGCCGCGCCCGACCCGAGCTTCCGGCGGCGCAGGCAGAAAAAACCGGGGAAGCGGAAGCGGAGGAAGAAGCCCCTCCCGTCAATCCGGTGCAGAAACGCATCGCCGCCACGGTCGATTCCCTGATTCAGCTGTACCGGGCGATCTCCGTCGGCCAACGCGCCGTCTTAAGCGGCGGCCCGGTGCCGGAGCAAGTCGTGGAGGAGGTTCTGCAGGCCCTGCGGGAACGCATTCAGGCCGCCCAGGGAAAAGGCCCTTCCCTGCTGCCGATCGCCATGGTGCTGCTCGCCGGCGGAGCAGGCAGCGGCAAGACCAGTCTGGTGCGGCGCATTTTGGCGGATTTCCCGGCCCGGATCGGAACGGCCAAGGCCATTCTCTTCGACGACTACATCCTGCAAACGGACGCCCGCCGCATCGATCCCTATACCGGGAAAACCACGGAAAATCCCCTGGAAAAATTCGAAGTCGAACGTTTCGCCCGGGACATGCTGGCCCTGTTGCGCGGGGAAACCGTTTACAAACCGGTTTTCGATTCGAAGCACCGGGGCCGCCTCAAGCTGGAGCTGGAGGCGGTTCCCGAGAACGGACGAGAGAAACGGCTGGTGATCGTGGATGGCAAGGAACGGGTCGTGGTCCGGATGGCCGAGGGGCAGGAACCGGCGCTGGTCTACGCCGGCCAGGCGACGGCTACGCTGCAGCTGGGCGATAACCGGTTGGAGGTCCGGCGCAATGGGAATGGCCAGGTCACCGTTCGCGTTCGGGACACCGAGCACACGATTTTGACCGACGCCAGCAGCCGCGTGAAGGCAATCCAGGTGGGGGATCGCGTCCGCGGCCTGGAGGAAGGGCAAAGCCTGGAGATATTCGAACGGATCGATCCGGCGGGGAAAATCCTGCTCGTGGACGGCATTCTCACTCTATTAAACGACGCCCTCGTGCAACATCCCCTGGTTTTGACCTTTTTCGTCAATGCCTCCTTCTGGGCCCGCCTGATGCGCATGCTGGTCCGGTTCCGCAGCGAGAAAGGCCGCACGGAGGCCGGGGAAGCCGAATTCGTGGCCCGGCGCCTGATTATGCGCCTGACCGAGGAAATACCCTTTATTCTTCCCACCCGGCGCAAGGCCCGCTGGGTGGCGGATATCCTGAGCCGTTCGGAGCTGATCTTCATCGAGTACCTGCAGGGCGGCCTGCAACACCCGCGGGCCGCGGTGCGGCGGGTGTTCGCGCAACTGGAGTTGTCGCCGGAAGCCGTGGACCGCCAGTTGTACGAAATTTCCCAGACGGCCCTGCGCGAACGCGTGCAGGGCGGCGAGATCACCAGCATCACCTACGGCACGCGTTTCAAGGTCTTCTTTGACCGGGGGGACCTGGTTTTCAAGGTCCCGCTGAGCGCCTACCGCGAGGAGTTCGAAAACCGCTTCGTGGATTTCTTCCAGCATGTCGTGCAGCCGCGCTTGGGCGGCCTGATCCCGCCCGGAGACATCATCGATGTTTCGGATCTGGGCATCGAGTGGGAGGTGGAAGGGACGTCGCGGCGGCTCACCCAGCTGCTGGTGCAGAACGAGGTCGAGCCCCTGTCCGCGCGGCTGCAGGAGCTGGAGCGGCGCATGGGCATCGCGGTCCGCCTGGGTCTGACCGAGGATTATCAGCGCTTCCGGCAGCAATCCCTGGATCTGGTGGACCAGTACGTGGCCCTCCAGCGGGAACTGGGAGCCCGAGGCGTGGTGGATACGGATCCGAAATTTTTGGAAAAATACGGCCTCATCGCACTGGAAGGCGAAGAACGCCTGGTGCTCATCGGTTTGGACGGATTGTCCGACAACGCCGCCGATTATGATCCCCGGCGCTACCGGCAGCCGGGCATCCGTCCGGCGGGACTGCCCGATTGGCTGCTGGATTATTACGATCAGCAGGTGCAAAAGGTGCCCACCGCGCGCGAATTCAAGGCAAACTTCAACCATAATCCGAAAAACTACCGCCCGGTGCCGGATACGTCGGACTGGCGCATCAACAAGCAGCAGATGCAGTATATCGTGCGCATTCTGCAACAGGCCAAGATGCGCTTGTTGCGGGAGCAGTTCAGGCGCCTGGGTCTTGGCCCGGATCATCACGCCCTGTACTGGATGAAGGTGTACCTGGACACGGTCCCGGTTCCGGGGGATGCCCTGCACGTCCTGGGGTCGGCCCTGTTTGAGCAGTTGACCCGCGACGACGGGCAGGCTCCCGCATTGCCGCCCCTGCCCGCGGAACCGGAAGCGCGCCAGGCCTATGCCAGTCGGCTCACCCAGCGCTTTCAGGAGCTCATGCGCCAGCTGCCGGAGAGCAAAGGGTTGGAGGACACGGACATCTACAATCTCGCGGTGGATTTGAGTTCCTTCTCCGTGGCCACGGAAACCGGGCCGGCCGGCCAGGGCGGGATCATGCCCTGGCTGCGGGACCTGGTGGTCCGAATTTCAGGCGGGAGGATCAGCCCGCGGGCCTATGACCGGTTCATCGCTTTCTGGCTGGAAAACGTCGTGTCCCTGACCGCCGGGGGCTTGGTGGCCGCGGTCGCGGCGGCGGCGGTCGCGGCGGTAACCGGGGGCGCGTTTGTGTTCCCGGCCGCAGGGGCTTATCTGCTGGCGTGGCCCGTCTTCTTCCTGCTGCATCTCGTGCCCGGGCGGGAGGGACAGCGAGCGCCGCCGGTGAATATCGCCTTTGCGAGTCTCATTGCCGTCGTCAACATCGCCTTGGTCCTGACGCCCCTGTCCCCGCCCCTGATCCTGTTGGCTTCCGTGCTCACGCATTGGATCGTCAACTTCGTTGCCTCCTGGGCCGCCGCCCGCGCGCGCGTCCATCGCGAAGTGCGCGCCGAGGCGCTTCCAGCCGGAGAACCCGCCACGGTCGCCGAAGCCATGGAGCGCTATTTCGGGCCGGAAGCCACCACGGCTGACGAACGCCGGCTTCAGCAGTTCTTGGCGAACCGCGGCGAGGCGGCGATCCATGAATTCGTGTCGCGGATCACCGCGGACCGCGGCCTCGGCCCCGGGGAATTCGGGGCGTACACGATTCCGTCCTTTGCCGGGGAGCTTCCCGCCCGGGGCGAGGTTTCCAGCGGGGTGGATGGCCGGGATTACGACATCCCCTGCACGCGCGGGGAATTCGAGCGCGAGCGCCTGGCCCTGATGGCCGAGGTGGCCATCCAGCGGGCCTTAGGGCGGAAGATCGTGACGGCCGTGGGCATCGGGCACGTGGGCACGGCCATGATGTGCGTCACGGCCGACGCCACGGTGGATACGGGCGGCCGGGAGCTGGCGCCGGTGCGGAAGGCCGAAACGCGCTTCCGCCGGCCGCTGCAAGGCCGCGTCCATCCTTATTATATGCTGGGCTACCAGCGTCCCTCCACGGCTTCCACGGCGCGCATGTTTTTAGTCAACCAGGGCCGCGCGCCCATCCGCACCGACGACGCCACGGTGGACGAGACCATCGCCGCGGCCCGGGACCGGGGAAATCTGCGCGCCACCTGGCTGGCCGAGAGCCTGGCCGTGGGGGATACCCTGCTGATTGAAACCGAAGTGCACATCAAGAAACTGGGCAAGCGGCTGGAGCAATCCCATGCCGACCTGGAGCCGACCCTGCGCCTGCTGCGGCAGGTGGGACGCTTCGCCCAGAAGGACGCCCTGATCCTGATCGAAAGCACGACCTTCCCCGGGTTCACGGCCAATGTGGCCCTGCCCGCGCTGGACGAGGCCCTGCGCCGCCGCGGGCTGATTCAAGCGGGCGAACACGCCCGGGTGGCCTACTCTCCGCAGATCCTGCAGCCCGGCGTCCGCTGGCTCCAGTCCCTGCGCGAGTTCCCGCGCAAGGGCGCGGGCGTGAACCCGGCCGCGAGCGAGGCCCTGCGGGAATATTTCAGCAACGTCGGCTTCCATTTCGAAATCGTGGACAGCCCGCAGGTGGCGGAATTCGGCAAGGTCCTGGACAACGCCTGGTTCTACTCGCTCCTGGAGCTCATGAACGCCTTCATGGACGCGGCCGAGGAATTCGGGCTGGACGGCTTTGCCGTGGCCCGCGCCATCGCCGAGGCCCGGCCCGAGGAACGCCGGGAAATCACGCGCATCCCGCAAATGCAGGTGGGCGGCTACTGCATCCCCAAGGACCTGGTCTTCATGTTCGAGGGCCTCTGCCTGTACTTCAACGTCAGTGAATTGGAAATCATGGAGATGTTCCAAAGCCGCCTCATCGCCTCCGCGGTCAGCGACTACCGGGCCGAGAAGGTGATGGACAAGCACCTGCTGGAAGCCTTGGCGCGGCGCGGCCTCAGCTTCGCGGGCGCCGTGATCGGCATCCTGGGCATCGCCTACAAAGGCGGCATCGGAGACACCCGCTGGACCGGATCGCAGCGCCTGGCCGTGCGCGCGGCGGATTACGGCGCGGCCGTGGAGGCGACGGATCCCTACGCCCGCAACTGGCCGGAAATCCAGCAGCTCAACGAGTACGACACCACCGACTGGTCCCACGGCCTGAGAAACCAGGCGGCCCTGCGCGAACTGCGCGTGGACTACCAGCCCGAACCCGAAGGCTTCTTAAACTTCATCCATCCCGAACAGGATGCCCTGGTGCTGGCCACGCCCCACGCGCAGTACTCCGGCCGCAGGCAGCCGCGGGAGCGGCGCACGGTGGTGGATTCCAGCGGAGCCGAGACCGTCTATCCCGGACTGGATCCGGTGAAGGTTGCGGCGCGCATGCTCGGCCTGGAAGGCCGGACCGTGGTGGACACCTACGATTTCCTGTCCGACGCGGACATCAAAACCTTCCTGGCCTTAGGCTGGGATGTGCGCGCCATGGGCAAGGGGCATATCGAGGTGCTGGCCGGCCAGCTGACGCTCGCAGAGAGAATCGCCGCCACCGAGGAACTGCTCGCGGAACTGACGAATTTGGCCCGGCCGCAAACCCTGTCCGCCCTGCAGGCGCAGGGCTCGTCCTTAGACGCCGCGGCCCTGGACCGGGCACGGAGAACGGCGGAGGCGAAACTCGCCTACCTCAAAGCCGAAGTCACCGGCAGCCCCGACCGCAACCGCCTGCAGACCGCCTACGAGCTGGCCAAAACCGGGCAGGAGCTGCGCTACGCCCATGCGGAAGAGCAGGCCGCCCTGCGCGCCAAGCAGGTGTACCTGAACTACCAGCAGGAGCATTACCGCCTGCTGGACGAGGCCGAACCGGCCCGTGTGCAATCCCATCTGCGCCAGGTCAGGCGGTTCTACACGCGTTATCGCCGGCTCTGGGCCGAGCAGCAGCGCCGGACGCATGCCCGCCTGGCCGAGATCGCGATCGCGCCCCGCCAGCGCGTGATCCTGCGCACACTGCAGCAGATCGCCGAATTCGCAACGGCGCTGGCCGGCGTTCTGCAGCGCCGGACCGCAGCCGTGCCCGAGGAACGCCTGCAGGGCCGGGCCCTGCGGCGGGAGCTGTCCGGCACCAAGTATCTGCAGGACCAGCTGCAGCGAACCCTGGACGATCTGGACCGCATGTACGTGGAGCTGCTGGACCCCGAGGAACGCGCGGCCATGCAGCAAGAGTTGCGGCGGCTGCGGCGGCGACCCCGCCTGGCCCTGTCCGGGCGGTCCACGCGCACCGGACAGGTGGACCTGACCCAGCTGACCGCGGCCGAAAGCATGCGCGGCTGGAAGATCGAGATCCAGGACCGCGTTCACGCCGATTGGGAGCTCGAAAAACAGAGGATCCGCGACCTGCAGGACGGCGGCGTCTACGTGATTCTGCGGGACAAGCTCGTGGACGCCGCCGGCCGCATGCTGGAATTCGTGCCCTTCACGGTGTTCGAACAGGGGCCGGACGGCAAACTCGTCAAGCGCGAGGATCCCCAGGGCTTCTCGCGGGCGCGCACCATCAAGTGGCGCAAGGATGCCGAGGGCGGGAAGCACCGCGCCCTCAATCCCCTGTGGGCCAAATTCATGGTCAAGGTTCCGCTGAACCTGGCCCCGGTGGCTTCCGAGGATTTCACTCCCGAAATGTACCCCAATTTCGACAAGCTGCCCCTGGAAACGCGCGAATGGCTGGTGCGCAACGTATTCGGGCAGGGCAAAATCCTGTCCACCGTGGCCGGAGAGCCCCAGGCCCGGTTTTACCTCCTGATGGACGTCAACCTCGATCCCCTCACCTGGGCCGCGGGCCGCGGCGGAATTTTGATGGACGCCGAAACCGACGAGCCGGTGGTGGTCACCACCGAGGAGGGGGCCGAGCAGGTCGTCATGCTTAAGGCCTCGGGCCCGCACCAGGCCATGGATCCGGCCCTGCTGGACGTGGACACCAGCCGGGTGGTGCAGGGCGGGCGCGTGCTGCACGATCTCTACACCGTGCACGCCCCGGACGGCGCGGTGCTGGGACAGATCGAGACCTATGACCGGAAGGTCGTGGAATTCCCGGTGGGCGAGGGCTATACGGCCCACGTGCGCGCCGGGCGGATCGAAACGCTCCGGGACCCGCAAAACCGGGAGGTGCTTTTCGGCACGGAACCGGCCGCCGACGGCTGGATCCAGTTGCACGTGCGGGCCACGGGGGAGAAGGTGGGCCGGGTGCGCATGCGCGAGGGCGAAGTTACGGAATGCCTGCTGCCCGGCGGATACCGCGTCCAGATCCGGCAGGGACGCATTGCGGCCATTCAGAACGAAGCGGGCCGCGACCAGCTGGCCAGGATGCAGGTGCGGGGCGAACAGGTGACCCGGACCAGCAAATCCTCCCTGGGCCAGATCCTCGGCCACACCACCGAGGCCGACCCGGAATCCATACTGAAAAAGGAGGGCACGCCGGAGTACCGGGCCGGCCGGACCTCGCGCGCGCTGTTCCGGGCGGTTTTCCGCTACGCGCAGAACGGGCGGCACGAACTGCAGCAGCTGTGGCGGAGCGTACCCTCCACGGCGCGCCTGGGCTGGATGCTGCTGGGCGACGAGAGGGATTTTGATCCGCAGCAAATGACGCGCGTCATGGCGTGGAACGCGGCCGAAATCCTCGGCCAGACCGAAGCCTGCGTGCATATCGCCCCCAACCCGGATAATATTTATTCCACGGAATACTACACCGACGAGGACAGCCAGATCCCCCTCTACAACGAGCGCGATCCTTACGGCGCTTTCTTCAAGTACTTCGGCTACGCCCTGCAGCTGATCTACTGGGATTTCGAAGGCGCCCGGACGGACAACTACGACACCATCGACCTGTCCGTCCTGCCGATCTGGATTGACGCTTTCTTAGACCACCTGCTGGAAATCCGGCAGGGCGGTCGGCCGCTGGTGCGCAATCCCGAAGCGTTCGAACGTTTCCGGCGCCGGGCGCGCGGCGTCACCCGGGAAAACCTGGAAAGCTTTGAAAACGACTTCATGCAGACCTTGTGGAACGAATACCTGGCCCATCACGTCCTGCGCAACCGCCTGGAACGCGGGTATGAGCCGACCCTGGAAAGCACTTTTTCCAGCAGCGAGGCCAAGGGCCGCTTCGACCCCAACGACCGCGACAAGGCCGAACGTTTCCTACAAAACCAGCGGGAGCTGCTGGAAGCCGCCCGCCGCCTGAGCGCGGAGGAGGGATACGCCCCCCTGTACCTGCGGGGCGTGCCCTTCAATTACGACGAGGCCTTCGCCGAGCTGGACCGGAAAATGCAGCACGCGGCCCTGCTGGCCTCGCAACCGCCCCGGAAAAACCGCTACGCCGATATTTACCAGTTAAGCTTCTATCCTCCCCTGCGCCCCAATGTCTATTCCATCCTGGATTTCGCCGGCATCCGGCAGGGGCTCGCGAAAATGCGCCTGGTCATTTCGCAGGCCCTGCCGGCCGTGCTGCGGGAAAAGGTGGACGTGAAACTGCAGGACGTGCTGGGTTCGACCGAAACCCGGATCCGGGACATGTTCTACGACGGCCTGGAGAGTTTCGGCGCCTTAAACTCGGAATGGGCCGAGTTTCCCCTGGTGCCGGCTTACTTTTCGGCCTGGCTGCGCCATGCCGGCCCGGCCGAAATCACCACGGCCGCCTCGGCGGAAGACGTGTATTACCTTCTGCAGAGCGATTATCAGATGACCTGCCAGAATCTGACGCGCCTTTCCTCCCTGGGGCCCGTTGAATTCCAACCGCATCCCGTCCGTTCGGGGGAAGCCTTGTATTTTTATTACCGGCGCGGCAACCGGACCCATTACGTCAAGGTTGACCTGGCCAGCCGGCAAATCCTGCCGGTGAACGCCGAAACCTATCGACAGGAGACCGCAGGCCGGGCGGCCCGGCCGGCGGAAACCGCAGCGCGCGCAGGACTGGCGGCCAACCTCCTGGCCCGCGAGGGTTTCCAGGCCGCGGCCGGGTACGGCGCGCTCACCGCGGGAATCGCGGGCATCCTGGCGGCCGCAGGAGCCGGCAGCCTGCTGGCCAACCTGACGCCGGTGGGGGTCGTGGTGGGTTTCTTGAGCGGGCGGGCCGCGCTCACGGCCCTGGCCGAATGGCTCATCCACGGCCAGCTGCTGCGCGGCAGCCCCGGCGAAGAGGGAGTGGTACACGTCCGGGCGGACGGGTCCTTAGGCTTCCATCTCACTCCCGCTTCCCGTTTCACGCCGCTCAGGCGCCTGGTGGCCTACGGGCTGGGCTACCCCGTGGCGGCGGTGGTCGTGGCCACCGCGGCCTGGCATGAGTTCCTTCATACATCTATCCGTTCGGAAATCGTCGTGTACGGGCTGGAATCCCTGACCGTCCTGTCCCTGTCCGCGGTGGCCTTGCATGGCTTGTGGTTCGCGGCCGCGGCGGCCCTGGCGGGATTCGCGGTCATCCTGGTTCCCCGCGTCCTTGGCTGGACCAGCCGGGCTCTACGCCGGCGCGTTCAGCAGCAGGCGCTTCGGGCGCGCCTGGCCCGCGCGCAGCATACACTGCAGCGCTACGGGCAGCCGTTGTCGCTGCTGGCTCATTGGGACGAACTCACCCCCTCCCAGCAGGACCATCTGCTGACACAAATCGAGCAAACGGACTGGCAGGAAGCCGGCGACCTCTACGAGCGGCTCGTGCGCCGGGGCGAACAGCCCAAATTGGATGTGTCGCGAACCGAACCGGCACCCGTCATCACGGACCGGCGGGAGGCGGCCCTGGAAGCGGGCGAGGAAATCCTGTCCTGGGGCGCGGAAACGGGACGAGCCCGTTTTGCCTGCGTCCTGCCCTCCGGAGGCGGCGGAACGGGCTTGGGCTTCACGGATGAGACCGGCGCACTCCTGCCTAAAGGGACTTTTCCCGCCACGCCTTTGAGCAACGAGAGCATGTACCTCTCGCTGGTCCGGAAAAACCTGGCCGCGGCCCGGGCCCACGGCCATCAGAAAATGTACCCCTTTGTCATCATGGTCAACGAGGAAACCAACGAGGCGGTGCGGGCGCATTTCCGGAACTCCGACCTCTGGGACCAAGTCAAGGACCGCCTGCTTTTCGTCAATCAGAAAATGCTGCCGCAACTCGACCCGGAAACGGGCCAGGCTTTCCTGAACGGCCAGGACAGCCTCAGCCTCGGCGGCTGCGGTGCCGGAGACATGCTGGATTACGTGCTCGACGGAAAGCAGGGAGCCGAGGGGCTGGTATGGTCCGAGCAAGCCGGGGATTTCGTGCCGCAAAACGTGGTGGGCTGGCTGGAAGGTTTCGGCGTGGAATACACCCAGTATATGAACGTGGACAACCTCCTGACGCCGATCGCGGATCCGTATTTCCTCGGCGAGCATGCCCTGAGCCGCGACCCGGAGCAGGAACGCGGCGGCTGGGCCCACCGCTCCATCGGCATGATCCCCAAGCGCCTGTGGGACGAAGAAGGCCAGACCTGGCGCGACCGCCTCGGCAATGTCGTCGAGGCGGACGTGGAGACAGGACCGGGCCGCAGGGAACGCCGCCCGGTGCCCGTGGATTACGGCCGGATGCGGGCGGTGGACGCCATGTGTTCCTGGGGCAGCCCGAGCTTCGTGCTGCTGACCCTGCCGAGCCTGCAGGGAGCCAGGAGAATTCCTTGGGCGGCCATCACCGGGAAAACCGACTGGGACGAAACCGGGCGGAAGCGGCCCATCGTTAAATTCGAGCGCAAGCCCGACAAGCCGGGTTACGGGGTGTTGTTCGGATTCAATGAGGCGGACACGTTCGCGGCCATCAAAAAGCCGGACGGCACCCAGCCCGTGGAAACGCCCGCCTCCTCCAAACGCATGCAGTCCGATTTCTGGAAGCGCAAAATTCGGGCTGCCTGGCCGCAGTTAACCTTGGACGATGCCGCCTTCGTTGAGCTGCCCTGGGAGGCGGCCTACATGACGCCCGGCCAACTGCGGGCGGCCCTGGAAGCCACCGACTTCGCGCGCCGGCAGCAGGAGCATCCGGGCGAGGGGATCCTGGTCCGGGCGGATCGCGCCGCCTTTGGCCGGTTCAGTCCGGCGGTTCAAGTCCTGCCCAATCCCCTGCGCGACCTGCAATCGATGGCGGCGGAGCAGTCGGAACCGAATCTGATCGGGGCGATGATGAGGCCCTGGATCGCTCGCGCCCTGGCGGGAAAACTGAATCCCTCGGATACCAGTGCGGTTCTCATGCGCCTGAACAGCCTGGACCCGAAGTTCATTAATTTTGATCAGGGACAGCGCCTGCTGAAATCTGCGCGGGCTTTCCGGCCGATTGCCACTCAGGCCCAACGCCAGGGCTTGTTCAGTTGGATTCGCCTCCTGGCAAAGTTGCAGGCCGAAAATCCCGCCTGGGCCAAAGCCGTGGCCCTCTTCGACCATGAAAGAAGCGGGGCCTACGTGGATTATCTGCGCGGAGTTGGCGAGCAAATCAGACGATTCCCCGTGGAAGAATTGTTGGGCCCGGAACTTCTCGCCGCCATCGCCGCCACCAGTCCCGGCGGACGCCTGCCGGCTTCCCTGACGGTCGTGGATGATTCGGATGCCGACAGCTTGGAACGCCAATTGAATTTGCGCGATCACCCGGAGGCGGAATCAGGGCTTCCCCTCGCGGCCCGTCTGACGCTGATCAATCCTTATACCCGAACCGTGCGGATGGTTCTGCTCGTGGGTCCGATGGACCGCCTCAGGAAAGCGATGAGAACCATCGCCGAAATGGAAGAAAAATTCGGAGGCTGGATTTACGGTCTGGGACAAGTGGCCCTGGATTTCACGATTAAGCCTTTCAACGGGGAGGACGGTGAAGTCGATTCGTCCACCATGTACCTCGACGAAGACCTGCAGGGACGCGGCGTGGGCCGTGCCTTGTCCGAAGGCAGAAGGCGCCTGTTGATCCACCTCGTTCCCGGCGCGGTCATTCGCTCCAAAGTCCTCCATCCCGCGGCTTTGATTAATCTCGTTCATCACTTTGGTGCAGAGATAGATTGGGAGGAGCCCCGCGTATTCAAAAGCTACTGGCCGCCAGTCCTTTCGGATTTGGGCTTGCTGCACGAACCACTGCCGGATCAAGAAATATCCACAGCCCAAGCGGCCTTGCATCAAGCAAAAGCCGAGTCGCAAACTCCAGAGCTCAACGACGCGGAATTCCTGTACGACCGCATCCGCGGTCTGGCCCAGCAAATCGCCCGCGATCCGGCCCAATATCCGCATTTGGCCGCAACCCATGGCTGGAAGCACAAAGAACTGCCCGCGAAAATGCAGGGCAAGGAACAGGACTGGCAGAGCGTGGCCCATTTCCTGTACTCCATGATTCTGGACCGACTGTATGTCCGGGGCCGCGTACCCGATGTGGAGGAAGAGGCTCCGCCGGCTGCTCCGCCAGCCCCCAAAGCCTTGGGCGGGATCATGGATTGGCTCAAGGCGCCGGTCATGAAGGTCTTCGGCATCGACAGCGCGACCTACGACCGCCGGGTGGCCTGGTGGCTGGAGAACGGCCTGGTGTACGGCCTGGCCCTGCCCGGCGTCCTGCTGGCGCTGGCCTTCGGCGCGCCCTTGGTCTCGACCCTGGGCGCGGGCTACGTGCTGGCCTGGGCCGCGTTCGCGCGCCTGCACTACCGCCTGCCCTGGGCCGGGCGGGCGCCGCCCGCGCACCGCGTGGCGGCACTGGTCATCAGCCTCGTCAACATCTCCCTGCTGGCGGCGGTGCTGTTCGCGCCTTGGCTTTTCCCCGTCGTGTTCCTCTCCTCCTTTGTCGTGCATGGTCTCGTGAACGCCGGCTTCCTGGAGCGCGCGGCCGAAACTTTCCGGCGGACCAAAGCCTTGGGCGAGGATGCGATTGCGCGCATCCGCGCCCGCAGCACCGACCTGGCGGGAGGCTTTGCCTTCACCGGCCTGCTGGCCTTGCCGATCACGGTGCTGGTGCTGGTGCTCCGCGGGGTGGGCGGGCTCGTCATCCCAGGCATCCTGCCCTGGATCGCGGTGCCGGCCGGCGTCGTGCTCGTCTCCTGGGCCCTGGTCTCCCTGGCCCCGCCTTCCGCTTCGGCCGGCCGACCCGCGGCCCCGGCCGGCGGCGTTTCCCGCCGGCAAGTCCTGCAGCTCCTGGCCCTGTCGCCGGTGGTGGCGGGCGCGCTGATCCTGGCCGCCTGCACGCCGCAACCGACCGCTGCGCCCACCCAGGCCTGGACCCAGGAATTGCGCACGCGCCTGTTCGTGCCCACTCAGCAGTATGTGGCCGACTACCTCGCTTCTCCGGAGCGCGTGGCCGATCCGAACGTGGACCATGCCGGGCTGGTCTCCTACACCGATCCGCAGACCGGGCGCAGAATCTTCCTGGTGCCCAACAGCCACGCCTCCAAGCGCGCACAGACTCTCATCCGCGAACACATCCTGCCCGAGATCGGCGACCGGGATCCCAACTGGCTGTTCGCGCTGGAAGGCATGAGCGCGGACATCGACTGGAGCCGCATGTCCGCGCATCTGCCGGAATACTCGGACCTGCTGGAAAAGGCCGCGGCCGGCGGCGACCAGGTCTTCAATCCCCTGGTCGGAAATTACGATCCGCGCGTGCTGGTGCAGGTGGCCAGCGGGACGCGCGTCAACCTCCTGGGCGTGGTCCTGGTGTACAACGACGCGGAGGCCGAACCAGGAGTCGGCGGCCATCTGACCGCGGACAGCATCCGGGCCATCTCCCCGGAACGCCTTTCCGACCTGGCGATGTTCGAGGCCGGCGTCCTCCTGCAGGCCTTCCCGGACCACGAGCGGAATTCCGAAGCCTTCCGGGCCTGGCTCGCCGGATTGCCGGCGGAGACCCGCGAACAATTCGGCCCCGATACGGAAAGGAATTTTCGCCGGGGTTACCTGGCGCAAATTTTCCTGAATTCACTGGTCCTGCAGCTGCAGACCGATCCAGCCCTCCTGAACTCCAACGTGGCCGAGATGAACGACCAGATGACCGCGGCCGCCGATCTCCTGTCGATGGACTTGTTCCGGGCGGCGCTGGCGGCCGAGCCTACGGACCGCAACGTGGTGGTGGTCTTCGGCGCTCTCCACCGCGACGCGTTCGAGCAAACCTTGCGCAACGCGGGCTTCACCCAGGACCCCGGAGAGATCCCCGACGAGCACGGGACCTCGCAGCTGCCCCTGACGCCGTACGTTCTGCGCTTGGGGATGCCGGCCGGAGGGCCGGCGGCGTGGGGAGCGCTGGGTCTCCTGGGAACCGGCCGGGCAGGGGCGGCAGGCGAAGCCGCCGGCGCCGGGCAGCCAGCGATCCAGGCCGAGGCTCCGGCCGGCGAAACCACGCAGGCGCGGCTGCTGCTGGCCGTGCTGGTCCTCGGGATCGGCGCGGGCCTGGCGGGTGTTCTGGGCTTGGTGGTCGGCTTGACCGTCTCCCCGGTCCTCCTCTGGGTACTGGCCGGCGCCGGCTTAGTCGTTACGCTCGGCGTGCTGATCGCGCAGACCGGCCGGACCACGGCCCGCGTGCCCGGGCGCCGGAATTTCCTGATCACGGGCAGCCTGTCGGTCCTGGCTCTGGTGCTCGCTGCCTGCGGCCTGCCCATCCCGGCCACGGCGACGCCCGGTCCGGTCCAGCCAACACCGGAAATGCCCACCATCGAACCGACCTGGACCTACCCGCCGAGTCCGACGCCTCCGCCCACCCTGGAAGGCAAATTGCTGGCGGAATGGAACCACCGTAAATTCGTGCCGGAAAGAAATTTCTGGCTCGTGTACCCCGATACGCCCCCGGTGGAGGCCCTCGCCCCCAGTCAGGACCATGCCGAAATGATGGTGTACCAGCGCGGGGAGAGGACCGTTTACCTGATCCCCAACGGCCATTTATCCAACCGGGCTTTGGAACTGGAGCAGCAACACATCCTGGACGTGACCAACCCAGAGAATACGTCCGTGCTGAACAAGTTCCAGGCAGGCAAGGTCATGCTGGGCATCGAGGGCCTGAACCCCAGCGCCCTGGTGGGAGGGTGGAACGCCGGCCCGGCGGTCTGGTCCCTGGTCGAGAAAACGAAGGATGCGGAACCCATCACCATCGCGGATCCCACCATCGCCTATTCCGACCCCCTGGTCCTGAGCGCTCTCCAGGGGGAAGGCTTCCGCACCGTCGACATCGCCCTGCAGTTCGTGCTGGCCTTCCTGGAGGCCCCGAACGGCGGGCCGGTCGAGAACCTGGAACAGTTCAACGCCCTGTCCGAGCAGGACAGCGTGGGCACGATCTACACCGTCACAGACATCTTCATGGCCTATGACCGCGAGTTCTCGGCCTCGCCGGACCTCCGGTCCGTGTACGAGCAGCACCTGGCCGAGGTCCGGCAAACGAATCCGGACCAGCAGGATACCTTCGCCGAACGCCGGGAATGGCTGCTGGCCTATTTGCGGCAGAACGTGCTGGATTACCTGGGGGCGTCTCCGGAAGCCCGGGCCCAACAGGCGCAGGACGTGGCCAGGATCGGCACAGAAAAGTTCGTGCAGAGCAACAAGCTGTCCAGGAAATTCTTCGAAGTGATCCTGGAACAGGTCCCGGCGGACAATGACCTCATCCTGGTTTATGGATTCCTGCACCAGGAGGCTTTCGAACCGCTCCTCATCGAGCAAGGGTATCAAAGGACACAGTACTACCCTGACCAGAATCCCAATCCCAGGAGCGAAGTGGACGGCACGCTGGCGCGCCTGCAGCCGGCGGACCAGACCCGGTCGCGGAGTTACCGGACAGCCCGCAGAGTGGAGGCCGTGCTCTCGAGCCTGACCTCGCCCTTCCGGGGAGGCATCATGCCCTGGCTGCGAGGCCTGGTGGTCCGCCTCTCGGGCGGCAGGATCACCCCGCGCGCCTACGACCGTTTCATCGCCTTCTGGCTGGAGAACGTGCTGTCCCTGACCGCCGGCGGCCTGGTGGCCGCGGCCGGAGCGGCGGTGCTGGCCGTGGCGACCGGGGGCGCATTCGCGTTTCCGGCGACGGCGGCGTATTTCCTGGCATGGCCCCTCTTCTTCCTGTTGCACCTCGTGCCCGGACGGGAAGGGCAGCGGGCTCCGCCCCTGAACCTGGCCTTGGCGGGCGTGATCGCTGTTGTCAACCTCGCACTGGTTTTCACACCCCTGTCGTGGCCGCTGCTTCTCCTGTCGGGCGTACTGGTCCACCTGGCCGCGAATGTGGCGGCCGCCGTTTTCTTCCGCGCGCGGGCCCTGCGGACCTGGACCCTGCCCAACGGGGAGAGGGTGAGCCTGCAGGCCGCGGACCAAGCCTTCCTGCAACAACACGCGGACGAGATCCTGCCCCTGCTGGACCCGGAAACCTTCGGCGCCTGGAACCGGGAAAAACTGGCGGCCGGGGAAGAGGGCTATGACGGCCGGCCGCACTACGGCAAATTCCAACACAGCCTGGCCATCACGGATTCATCCGGCAGGGTGATCGCCCTGGCCCTGGCGTATGAACGCGGGTGGAAGGAATACCAGGAACTCGGTTCCGACAGCCTGTATCTCAACGTGCTGGCCGTGGCCCCGGATTACCAAGGCCTGGGACTCGGCACTCTGCTCACGCGCTCGGTCATCGAGCGCTTCCGGCGCAGCCGCTTCCTGCATTTCCTCAACCGGCCGCTGGCCGTGTCCCTGCAATCCCACGTACCGGAGGCGCAAAGGCTTTTTGAGCGCATGGGATTCCAGGCCGTAGGAGAAAAAAGCTATCCAGCCAGGAACCTCGTGGACCGGGTGTATCTCTACCATGAGACCGGGCCGGCCTGGATCGACGTCCAGCAGCGGCCCCGTCCCCTGGGAACCGTCTTGGATCCGGCGGGGGAGAAATACCGGCAGGCGCTTTTCGCCCTGTCGCAGCAATTGCAGCGTTTCCGGGAAATCCCGCAGGCCTCCGAACGGCAAGACCTGAAGCTGCGCCTGGTGGCGGCGCAGCGGGCGCTGCCGGCCCGGGCCCTGACCGAGCTGAACGCGGCCCGTGAGGGATTCCGCGCCGGCCGGCTCTCGGTGGAGGACTTGGCCGCCGTATTCCTGCGCACCACCGAACTCGGCCTGCTGGGCGAGACCGGTGCCTGGACCCGGCGCGACGGCACGACCCTGGACCGCCGCGAGCACGTGCTCGAGGATGCGCGAGCTTTGGATGCTTTGCTCCAGGGAAGGCCGGTCTACCTCGGCTTGGACCCATCCGAGGCCGAACGCCTGAACGCTCTGGCCATGCGCATCCGCTTGAATCCCGAACTCCGCGAGGACCTGGCCCTGGCGCTGATCCTGCACGATTATGGTTTCCTGAACGGAAATCAGGATTACTTCCATACGCCCGAGGCCGACCACGCCCGTGAGGGCGCGGAGCTGGCGCGGCCCGTGCTGGCGGCCCTCGGACTTCCCGCTGCGCGCATTGATTTCATTTCGGAATTGATCGCCCGTCACGATTGGCTGAGCAACATTGCCGACGGCACCAACCGGCCGACGCTGGTCTCCCAATACGGGCCGCGCCTGGCGCCGGCGCATTTGCGCCAGGAAACGGCGGACCTGGTTCGGCGCTGGCAACAGTCCGGACGCCTAGCCCGGCCGGAAGCAGTGGACGCTCTGGCAGAGAATTACCTTGCGGCCCTGGCCCTGCTGGGAGTGTCCGATATCTTCGGTTCGGGCGACCGCGCTGTTGACCAGGGCGTGGTGCAGGCCGCCGTCGATATCTCCGGCGTTGCCCGCCTGGAGGAAGCCGCGTACCGGCAGCAGATCCCGGAGGGCTTTGATCCGTCCGCCCGCGTGACCGTGGCGGGCGTGGCCATGGATGTGGACGCCACCCTGACCCGCAACCAGACTTTGCCGCCGGAAGGCCTTAATCTCAAGCAGGTCCTGCGGGCCCTGCGCGCCGGCAAGCGCGTGCTCTTAAACAGCGGCAGCCCGATGCTGCCAGCAGAGAAGGTCAGGGTGTACCGCTCAGAGGATCCCGGGGATTACGAAGAGGTGACCTTCCATTATGAGCGGGAAGCCCTGGAGGAAAGGATCGTCAGGGTCCTGCAGGCGGAAATGATCGCCAGCGGCGACGCCGGCAAGCTGCCCAACCTGGAAGTGCAGGGTATTTCCGGCGTGGAACACGTTACCTTCGACGCGCAGGGCCAGTATGTCTATCGGCTCGATGAAAGCCTCACCGTCGAGCCGGCGGCCCAACGGGACATCGGCAAGGCCCTGGCTGTGGGCTACATGCAAGTCTTGGGTCAAAAGCGCGGCGTGGACTTTTCGGCGGCCATCGCGGAGGTGCGGTCGGCGAAAAACCTTCCCGAGGTTCTGGAGCATTTCAACGGCGCCGTGGCCGGCCATGCTCAGGTGAAATTCCAGCCTTTCAATTCCGAGATCGTCCTCGTGGGTGAGGACGGGCAGGTGGACTGCAACCTGGCGCTGGCCGCGGCCCGCGAGGAGATCCGGCAGCAGGCGTACGCGGTCGACGAGGATAAATATTTCCCCTCCGCCGGAATGCTGTTCTTGAAGTTCAGCCGGATCAAGAAGAGCAGCGCCGTCGCAGCCTGGATGGACCGCGGGCGGGCTTCGGGAGCCTATCTCACCCTGGGGGATTCAGCCACCGACACCTTCCTGTGGGAGATCCGGCGGCCGAATTTCTTCCGCGTGTTCCTGGGGACGGCGCAGACCTTGCGTGCCCATCCGGGAGTCGTGGTGGCGCGCAGCGAGGAAGGCCGGGACAACGTCCGCCAGGAAGGCACCGGCCAAGCCCTGCAGCATTTCCTGGACGCCGAGGAGCAGGGTTTGGCTTATCGTGATTTGCCGTATTTCGACAACCGCTGGTCCTTAAGCGACCTGATGTCCCGGGGCCTGGCGCTGTTCCCGCGCTGGCAGAACGCTCGCGCCGCAGCCTTTTCGAGCCGGCGCATCCTGCTGCAGGCCTCGCGTTCCTGGCTGCTGCGCCTGCCCGCGTTTCTGGTGACCGCCTGGATCCTGGCGGCCGAAATTCTGTCGCCGCTGGCGGGGAAGTACACGGTGGAAACCTACCAGCGGGAGGGACTTGCGGTCTACCGCTTCACCGACCTGCGGGCGGATACCTCCTTCGATATCGTGCCCGGCTACGCCGCCAAAATCATCTCCTTTAAGGCCCAGGGGCGCGAGATCCTCCATTGCGACAGCATCAAGGCCTCGGGCGGTATCGAGGTCATGTATCCCTACATCGACCGCGTGCAGGGCAACCGCTTTAGCTACCAGGGGCGCACCGTGGACCTGGGTGACGACGAACTGGTGCGGACCGGCCTGACCAAAAAGGACGGCTCGGGTACGGTCTACCACGGCATGGCCCGCAGGCTGCCCTGGAAGGTGGAGGCCGCCGGCCTCGACCGCCGGGGCATCTACGTGCGCGTCTCGCTGGCCAACGCGGACCAGCCCGAGATCGCGCGGCGCTTCGGCCGGGGAAAAGCCTTCCTGACCTATCACCTAAGCGGTGCTGAACTGACCAGCGACATCCGCCTGCGCAACCGCTCCTTAGCCTCCACGGGCAGCCATCCCTGGATCGCGCGCGGCCAAGGCGCCTGGCGCCTGCTCGTGCCCGCCCGGCGCGAGGTCGTGGCGGAAAACATGATCCCCACCGGCGAACGCCGCGAGCTGGCCGGCACGCCGCTCGATTTGCGCGCCTTCCGGGATTCGGACCGCAACCGCCACGCCATCCTGGAAGGTTTGGACCGTCGTCCCAACGGGGAAGCCGTGTCATACGCCTACAATGCCACGGACGGCACGCTCGTGGAGATCGCGCAGAGCGAAGGCCTGCCCTTCGTGGTGGTGTGGGACAAGGAGGAGAAATTCTTCGCCCTTGAGCCCGTGTCCTCGCCTCCGGACGCGCTCAACGACGCGGACGGGCGGCGGGGGCTCTTGCCCATCACCCAGAGGAACTACCATGCCCGGGTCTCTTACCGCGTGCGGCGGGTGGACCCGGACCAGGCAGCGGCCCTGCCGACAGAGAACGCGGCGGTGCAGGTCCGACCGGCAACGCCCGCGCACGCCTTCCGCGCCCTGACCGGCTACGCGGCCGGCCTCGTGTCCGTCCTGGGCGCGGCCGCCCAGTACGGCGTCTTCCGCCAGCTGGGCGCGACCCAGCCCGCGCTGGCGCCTTTCGTGACCGCGGCGGGTCTCTTCTTCGGGGGGCTGCTGGCCCTCGGCGCCACGGATTTCTTCATCACGGCCTGGGCCGTGCAGCAAGTCGAGTATGAGAAACTCTTGGACCAGCGCTCCCGGACACAGACCGTGGGGATTTTCAGGAAATTCCTGTTATGGTGGCAAGCGCTGGGGGCGGTGGTCGCCCGGGCCAACGGCTGGCGCGATACGGCCGCTTTAAAAATCCTCGAGGGCCATCCCCGGTACACTGTAGCCCGGGAACTGCTGGAAAAGCACGAGGAGTTTCCAAACGAATTGGCGGGCCTGATCGGCATGCACCCGGGCGTGCACCTGGCCTTGGTGGCGGGCAGCCTGCTGCTGGCCCTCATGGCCGGGGTGCTGCTCGCTTCCGCGGGTTGGTCCCTTACCGTGATCCTGCTTCTGGCCGGGACCGCCGGCTTCCTCCTGCTGTCCGAGTGGCTCCGCCAGTCGCAATGGCGGACCGCCGAAACCGAGGAGCAGGTGCGTGCCTCGCTGGCCGGCTACCAGCCGAATACCGGCGTGCTGCACAGCGGCCGGAAATTCCGCCTGGCCCAGAAGGTGTATCACGCCGTGCGCACCGACCCGGTCCTGCGGGCCTTGCGAACGGCCGGCGGCCTGACTGTGCGCGACGTGGCCGTACGCTTTGGGCTTAAAACGCGGGAGACCAGGCAGATGCTGGATTACCTTTCGGCCGACCACGGCCATCCCGAAATCATGGGCATCAGGCGCCTGGGGACGGGCCTGTACGCCTATCAAGCCGTCAGGCCCGAGGCCGACGAGAGCCACCGTGCAGCCGCGGAAGCGGTGTTCGCCGTGCTGCAGCGGAACTGGGGGATGAGATTCCTATCCCGCGTCATCGGTTTCGATGCGGCGGGCTTGGCGCGGCACTTAAGTCATACCGGCATGACCCGGGAGCAGGCCCAGCAAGCCCTGGAGTACCTGGCCTCGGAAAAAGCCTGGGGCGGCCGGCTGGCCGGCGTCTACCACCGCCTCGGCTTCTTCCAATATCAGCCGCTGCCGGAATATGCCTGGGGCGAAGAGACGCCCAAGTTGGCCCGCATGGTCCACAGCGTCATCCGGGACCGTCAATCCCTCCGCTACAGGGCCGCGCTGGGGCAGCTGACGGCCGAAGACCTGGTCCGCGAACTCCACTTCGGAGTGCAGGCGGCGCAGCGCGCCCTGGCCTACCTGGTGTCCGACCAGGCCGCCGGCCAGGGCCTGGGTGGCATCAGCTCCGAGGTCAAGAACGGCCGCCGCATCTACCGCTGGTCCCCGGGACAAACCGAGACCCGCGCCGAGCCGGCGCCGCGGGCCCCGGCGGGTGCGCCCGAAAAAGCCGCAGGCCGGTCCGGCCTGAGATTTGCAGCCAACGAAACTCTCCGCGGCGAACGCAACTGGGCGGGAAAAGTTCTGGACAACTTCCTGGGCGTCGTGCTCTTCGGGCGCGAGGCCGATCCGGCAGCCCATTCGCTGTCCCGCGGTCTGGCGGCGGGCAACGTTCCGCTGTTCCGGGCCAGCGGCTCGCTGTTCGCGGCCCTGCTGGGCTTGTCCTGGCTGGCGCGCCGGCCCGCGGCGGCGACGGCGGACCAAGCCGCGGAACTGGATCGCGTCGTGCTGGCGGCGCAGGTGGATGACGTCGCCGCGGCCGTCTACGCCCGGTACGGAGCAGGGGATTTTGTGCGGCCGAAAACCGAACTTCTGCCCCTGTCGGACCTGAGCCCCTGGCGGAGGCTATTCCATCTCCTGGGACACGCGCAACGGGATCCGCAAACCGGCGAGCCGGTAATTTTCGTTCCCGACACGCTTCTGCGCGGCGGCGTGCGTCCGGGCCTGCAGGCGGAGTTGTTGCGGCTCATGGTCGTCCATCAGCTGCGAAAATTTTACGCCCAAAGCCGCCGAGCCGCCCGGTTGTCCGGATCGCCGGTACGAGTGCCCATCTGGGACCGTGTGATGAGTCGTCTCCGGATGAGAAGCGATCCCCGCGGCTATCTGACCCGAGTGCTGCAGGGCGATGCCTCCCCGCTTGCGCGGGAACTGCTGCAACAAGAAACCGGGCGGGAGAGTCCTGCCGCGTCCGCTTTCCTGGACTGGGTCCATCATCCCGAACCGGAACGCCTGGAAGCCTGGGTGGCGGAGATGGTCCGGAGCATCAACGTATCGCCCGCTCCGGGTCAGAGCCTGGCGACTTTATGCACTCTGAGCAGCCGCCTGCCGGCCCTCGAGGGAATTCGGGTCGGGGAGTGGTTGACACGGCCACCGGGTACGGCCTCTGGGGCCATCGTTCTGCCGGGAATTCTCTCCCGGCCTGCCCTGAAGTCGTGGCTGCGCACGCTGGAAGACCGATTGCAGGGGCTGCCGCTCAAGATGAATCCGCAGCCCCTTTCTCCCCGCGGGCCTCGTTCCCAGCGCTCCAGCGCGCGGGCGGCGTGAAGCTTTCCATGAAGAGCGTGGCAGGTTTGGCCATCCGGACCCGGCGCGCCCCATCTTTGCACCTCAGAACGTCCCGGGCCGGGGATGCAAATTTTAACCTTGACAAATTCCCGGATTTTCACTAAAGTACTCGTTCTGTTTGCATTTTCCTGTCAGGAGGAAGCCATGGCAACGCCCTTTCCCAAAGCCGGAAAGGTGGAGCGCAAATGGTACCTGGTGGACGTCGAGGACAAGGTCCTCGGGCGAGCCGCCAGCCGCGTAGCCAGCATCTTGAAAGGCAAGCACAAGGCGAGCTATGCGCCTTTTATCGACACCGGCGATCACGTGGTGGTGATCAATGCCTCCAAGATACGCCTCACCGGCAAAAAGCTCGATCAAAAACTGGATTTCCGGCATTCCGGCTGGCCCCGGGGAGACCACTTCACTCCCTACCGCGTTCTGCTGGCCAAGCATCCGGAACGGACTTTCACCCTGGCCGTGCGGGGCATGCTGCCCAAGAATTCCATCGGCCGCACCATGATTAAAAAGATGAAAGTTTACGCCGGTTCCGCGCACGAGCAGCAGGCGCAAAAACCCGAAAGGTTGGAGATTTAAATGGAAGAAATGGCCACGGCACCCGAACAAACCCAGCCGCCCGTGTTGGAATTCCGGGGCACCGGCCGCCGCAAAACCGCGGTGGCGCGCGTCCGCCTGAAACCCGGGCAGGGAAATATCTTCGTCAATCACAAGCCGCTCGAGGAATATTTCTCCGGCAAGTTTTATATCCAGAAGATCCGGGAACCGCTCGAACTCACCGCCAATGCCAATAAGTTCGACGTGCATGTCAACGTGCACGGCGGGGGTCTGACGGGGCAATACGGAGCCGTGGTTCACGGCATTGCGCGCGCCCTGGTGCAGGCGGACGGGGACTTGCGGGCCGCGCTTTCCAAGGCGGGCCTGCTCACCCGCGATTCGCGCATGGTGGAACGTAAGAAATATGGCCAGCCAGGAGCCCGCCGCCGCTTCCAATTCTCAAAGCGTTAATCTCCGGCAAGCGCATCCCAGCCGCCGCCCTTGGCAATCAGGGTGGCGGCTTTTTTTTTATCCTTTCCCGGCCCACCCTCTCCTTTTAAGGATATGGACCCCCAGCCCCGATTGCTGGAAAAGGAGTTAGAAGCTCAAATATTAAGGAAATATTAAATACCTGTTGACAAAATGGGGAGCCGGGGTTAAATTAGCCCATGGAGTGGGGAAAAGTGGTGGAAAGTGGGGAAAACTCCATGTTCATGGGGACCTTTGAACATACGCTGGATGAAAAGGGGAGACTGTCCATCCCCTCCCGGTTTCGTGAAATCCTCGTTGAAAAACAAGTCAGCGAGCGCTTGATTGTCACCCACGGTCTGGACGCCTGCCTGTTTGCCTACCCGCTGGATGAATGGAAAAAATTCGAGGAAAAAATCATTTCCCGGCCGCTGAACAAAACGGATGACCGTTATTTTGTGCGCCGTTTGCTGGCCGGGGCCGTGGACTGTCCGCTGGATAAGCAGGGCCGGATCGGCCTGCCCGCAAGCCTGCGGCAGTATGCCGGGCTCAACCGGGAGGCCGTGCTGGTAGGGGTCTCCAACCGCATCGAAATCTGGTCGCCCGAGCATTGGCGGGAATATCTGGAAAAGGGAAAAACGCTCGAGGAAATTGCCGAGCAGATGCAGGAAATCTAGGGGCGAGAGCGACCGCACCGAGTCCCGTCACTTGACCAGAAAGGAGGTGAAAGGGTAACGTGCCACTCAAAGCGATGCACAGGGAAGGCGTGGCGGTAATCACTTTAACGGGAGATATCGACATGGAGGACGTGGTGAGCATCAAGAATCTCGTCACCACGACCGTGGCGGATGGCTGCTACTCGATCGTCCTGGATTTTTCGCGCGTACAACATATCAATGCCACCGGGATCGGCATCTTGGCGGATCGCCTGCGCTTTGTCCGCACCTTTCACGGGGACATCCGCCTGGCGGGTTTGAGTCCGTATTTGCATAACGTGTTCGAACTGACCGGGGTCAGGAACGTCTTCAGGATTTTTGGAAACGCGGACCAGGCCGTGAGGAGTTTCGTACCGGCCGTGATTGCAGCCTGATGACGGCGCACGTCCCCGTCCTGCTCGCGGAGGCGCTGCGCTGGCTGCACCCGGCGCCGGAAGGATGGTGGGCGGACGGCACGGTCGGGGCCGGCGGCCATACGCAGGCCCTGCTGGAGGCGACGGCGCCGCAGGGCCGGGTTTTGGGCCTGGACCGTGACGGGGAAACGCTGGCGCTGGCCCGGCAGCGGCTGGCGGGCTACGGGGACCGGATCCGGCTGGTCAAGGCCAATTTCGCGGATTTGGCCGAAGTGGTGAAGAGCCTGCAGTTGCCGGCGTTCGCGGGCGTGCTGCTGGACCTGGGCGTCTCCTCGCTGCAACTGGAAGGGGCGGAACGCGGTTTTTCGTTTCAGCACGACGGCCCGCTGGACATGCGTTTGGACCGGGAGCAGCGCCTCACCGCCGCCGAGCTCGTGAATCACGCCTCCGAGGAGGAATTGGCGGACGTGTTATTTCACTATGGCGAGGAACGCCGCTCCCGGCGCCTGGCACGGTGGATCGTGCGCCGGCGGCCCCTGACCACCACCGGGCAACTGGCCGATGTGGCGCGGCGGGCGGTGGGGCGCGCCGGCAGGATTCATCCGGCGACGCGGGCTTTTCAGGCCCTGCGCATCGCCGTCAACGACGAGTTGGGCAGCTTGGACAGGGGCTTGGCCGCGGCGCGCGGAATATTGGCGGAGGGCGGAAGACTCGTGGTCATCAGCTTCCATTCGCTGGAGGACCGGATCGTCAAGCGGTTTTTTCGCGCCGGCGGCTGGGAAATCCTGACGCGCCATGTGGTGAGGCCCGGGCCCGAGGAAATGCGCGCCAATCCGCGCGCGCGCAGCGCCCGGCTGCGGGCCGCCGCCCGCGCCGCGGGCGCGTAATCCGTGGCCTCGCCCCGCCGGCGCCCGGAGCGGGATTCCGAACGCGTGACCATTTATTTCATGCAGGGGTCGCGCGTCGACCGGAAAATATCCGTGCGCCGGGTATGGATCGTGCTGGGCCTGCTCGCACTGGTCTTCGGCGTGGTGTTTCTCCGCGTCTGGCAGGAAATGCAGATCGTGCAGCTGGGCTACCGGGTCAACCAGCTGAACGAGGAACGCCAGCGCCTGTTGAACCGGCAACGGATTCTCTTGAGCCGCCGGAACGCCCTGGCCAGCCTGGAAAGGGTGGAGGCCATCGCCGGGCAAAAGCTCGGCATGCGCGTTCCGGAGCGGGAACAGGTCGTTTTTTTGGTGGACCCGTCGCCTCGGCGATCGGGCCTGGCGGGGTGGCTGGCCAGCGGGGGGACGCTGGCGCGCTGGGTCGAGGCCGTAACCAGAGGGTGGCGCGCCCACCATCAGGGCAGCATCTGAGGAGGCCGGTCTTGGGGGGCAAGGCCATTGACAACCGCATCATGACCGTCACGGTCGGGTTCGGCCTCATCCTGGCCGCGCTTACGGCGCGGCTGTTTTATTTGCAAATCGTTGAACACCGTCATCTCGTGCAGCTGGCCCAGCGGCAGCAGGAACGCTCGCTGGAAATCCAGCCCGCCCGCGGGAAGATTTTCGACCGTCAGGGGCGCCTGCTGGCCTTCAACCGGGAATGCGCCTCGTTTTTCGCCGTTCCCGAAGAGATCCGGGACCCCGCCGCCACGGCCCGGAAGCTGGAATCGCTGACCGGCGTCTCCTCTGCCACCTTGTTGCGCCACTTCCGGAGCCGAAAGAATTTTGTCTGGATCCGGCGGAAAGTTCCGGATGCTGCGGCCGCGGCCATCACCCGCTTGAACCTTCCGGGCGTCTACTCGCTGCCGGAAACCCAGCGCGTGTACCCGGAAGGGCGGCTGGCCTGTCACGTCCTGGGGTTTGTCGGCGTGGACAACCAGGGTTTGGCGGGGGTGGAGGTCCAGTTCGACCGGTCCATCCGGGGACAAAAAGGCTGGATGCGGCTGTCGCGGGACGCCCACGGGCGGGTCGTGCCCACCAGTAACCGCATCCTCCAGCGGCCGGAGCCGGGGCAGGATTTGGTTCTGACCTTGGACAAAGTCGTGCAACACGTGGCGGAGCGTGAATTGGCGCGCACCGTGGAACATTACCGCGCCCGCTCGGGTTCCGTGGTGGTCCTGGACCCGGGCACAGGGGAAATCCTGGCGCTGGCCAACTCGCCCGACTACGATCCCAACCGGTTCGGCGCCTATCCCGCGGCCAGCCGCCGCGACCGTGCGGTCCGGGACGTTTTTGAACCCGGTTCCACCTTCAAGCTGGTGGTGGCCGGCGCAGCCCTGGAGGAAGGCGTCTTTTCCGAAAACGACATCGTGGACTGCGAACAGGGCCTGGCGCGTTTCCACGGCCGCGTCGTCAGGGATCATGAGCCGCACGGCCGCATCACCTTCCAGGAAGTCGTCGAGTATTCGAGCAACATCGGGGCGGTGAAGATCGGGCTGAAGCTGGGCGCGGAGAGATTGGCGCACTATGCCCGCAGCATGGGCTTCGGCCGGAGGACCGGCATCGAGCTTCCGGGAGAAGCCGAAGGCTTGATGCGGATACGGGGAAATTCCGCGGCCTTGACCTCCGTGCCCTTCGGGCAGGGCGTGGCCGTCAGTGCGATCCAGCTTGCCATGGCCTACGCCATGGTGGCCAACGACGGCTGGCTGCTCAAGCCGACGGTGGTGAAGGAACTGCGCGGCCCGGCCGGGGTCACAAGCAACGCGGGCGGGCGCGGCGTGCGCGAGCAGGTGCTGTCGGCGAAATCCGCCCGGCGCTTGCGCGAGATTTTGACGCGCGCGGTCGAAATCGGCACGGGCGTTGAGGCCCGCGTTGCGAATTACCGGGTGGCAGGCAAAACCGGCACGGCGCAAAAGCCGCTGCAGGGCGGGCGCGGATACGACCCGGTCCATCACGTGGCTTCCTTCGTGGGTTTTCTGCCCGCGGACCGGCCGCGCCTTCTCATCGCGGTGGTCATCGATTCGCCGCACGGACCGCAGTGGGGCGGAGTGGTCGCCGGGCCGGTGTTCAAGGCCGTGACGCAGAACCTGGTCGCCTACCTGGGCATCCCGCCCGCGGCCGAAAAAGTCTTCCGGCTGGCCCGGGAGGACAAGCCGCAGGCTCCGTCGGTGGCTGATCTGAAGCGCGTCCCGGACTTCAGGGGCCGGGAGCCGGGCGCCGCCAAGGCCGAGCTGCGGCGACTGGGGTTGAATCCCGCCTGCCTGGGGCAGGGTTCGCGCGTGCTGGGCCAGCTGCCGGAAGCCGGCGCCTTGGTTCGCGGCCGGGCGCCCGTGGTGCTGTATCTGTCCCAGGCAGAGGGGGACGATGCGCGCGGCCTGCAGCCCCCGAAGGTCGTGGTGCCCAATCTCTCGGGGCAGAGTCTGCGTGATGCCCTGCAGGTGTTGTCCACCTACGGTCTGCAGGCCAGAATCATCGGCAGCGGCGTGGTTCAATCCCAGACCCCCCAAGCCGAGTCGTGGCTCCGGGTGGATGCGGTTTGCACCCTGCATTGTCAGGACCCCGAGGTCGTGCCGTGATCCGCGTGCCGCTGGGACTCGTGGCCCAGGCCCTGCCGGGCGCCAAACTCCGGGGCCGGGCGGGTCAGCTGGTGTGGCGGCTGAACGCCGATTCCCGCCGCGCGCGCCCGGGGGACTTGTTCGCGTGCATTGCCGGCAAAAGAGTGGACGGGCACCTGTTCGCGGCCGAAGCCGTGCGCCGCGGCGCCACGGCCGTTTTGCTGTCCCGGGAAATTCCGGGACTGGACCTGCGGCGCATCGGGGTGATCCAAACCGAACAGGTGGCGCGGGCCTTGGGCGCCATGGCCGCGTCCTTCTACAATCATCCCTCCCTGGGCCTGCGTTTGCTCGGCGTGACCGGAACCAGCGGCAAGACCACCGTCACCTACATGCTGCGCTCCATCCTCCAGGCCAGCCCGGCCGCACTGGGTTTGCGGCGCGTGGGCCTGCTGGGGACCATCCGCTACGAGCTGCCCGGCCAGCGGCCCCAGGCCGCACCCAACACCACTCCCATGGCCTGGGACCTGCAGGATTGGCTGGCGCGCATGGCGGCCGGACGTTGCGGGGCGGCAGTCATGGAAGTCTCGTCCCATGCGCTGTCCGAGGAGCGGATCACGGGCTGTGAATTCGACGTGGGCGTGTTCACCAATTTAAGCCCCGAGCATTTGGACTACCACGTCAGCTTGGAAGAATACGCGGCGGCCAAGGCCAGGCTGTTTGCCCAATTGGCGGCGCCGGGCTTGAAAGCGGGGGTGAAATACGCGGTGATCAACCGGGATGATCCGCGCAGCCGGGTCATGACCTTAGCCGCCCGCGCCGCGAAAATCGTCACCTACGGCCTGGACGGTTCCGCAGACGTGACCGCAACCGGGCTGAAATTGTCTCCGCGCCACAGCACCTTCCGGCTCCGGACGCCGGCCGGCGAAACGCCGGTGCGCGTACTGCTTCCCGGGCGGACCAACGTGCTCAACGCCCTGGCGGCGGCCGCCGCGGCCGGATGCCTGGGCGTCCCGCTGCGTGCGATCCGGACCGGCTTGGCGCGTTTGGCGGGAGTTCCGGGACGCATGGAGATCGTGCCGGGTTCGCAACCCTTCACGGTCATGGTGGATTACGCGCACAAACCGGACGCCCTGGAAAAACTTCTGCAGGCCGTCCGGGAGGCGACGCCGGCCCGGGTCATTCTGGTGTTCGGCTGCGGAGGGGATCGCGACGCCGGGAAGCGGGGGCCCATGGGCGAAATCTCGGCCCGCTTGGCGGACCGCGTGGTGGTGACGACGGACAACCCGCGCAGCGAGGATCCCGGGCGCATTGCGGCGGAGATCCTCGCGGGCATACGCCGCTCCCACCCGGAGTCTCTCTCCGACCCCGGCGGGCGTATCCGCGTGGAGCCGGACCGGGTCCGGGCCATTCGCCTGGGCCTGCGCTCGGCGCGGCGGGGGGACACCGTGGTGATCGCCGGCAAAGGCCACGAAAACTACCAGATCTTCAAGGACCGGACGGTTCGCTTCAGCGACCGGGCCGTGGCCCTGCGGGAACTTGCCCGCTTGGGTTTCGGCCGGACGGCCGCCCGTCGCGGCAGGAGCTGAGCGCATGCCTTCCAGGAGCCGGCGCGGAAAAAACGCAGGCGACCGGAAACGGCCCGCGGACTCGGGCTTGCCGGGCGTGACGCTGGGCTGGGCCGCCGCGGCCTGCGGCGGGCGGTTGCAGGGCGCGGGCGCCGCGGACCCAATCGCGGGCATCTGCCTCGATTCCCGGGGAGTGAAACCCGGTGAGATTTTCGTCGCCCTTGCGGGCCGCAGGACGGACGGGCACCGCTTCATGCCCGCGGCGCTGGCGAAAGGCGCGGCCGCCGTGCTGTGCCGGCGTCCTCCGTCTGCCTCCGCGCCGGCCATTGTCGTGCCGGACCCGCGCCGGGCCTTGGGACGCATCGCCGCGGCCTACCGTCGGCGTTTTCCGCGCGTGAAGATAGTCGCCGTGTCCGGCAGCACGGGCAAGACCGCGGCCAAGGAAATGGTGGCCCGCGTGCTTGCCAGCCGCCACCGGGTGCTGCAAAGCCAGGGCAACCTGAACAACGACCTGGGTTTGCCCCTGACCCTGTTGCGGTTGCGCCGCCACCACACGGCCGCGGCCGTGGAATTGGGCATGAGCGCCCCCGGCGAGATTCGCCAGCTTGCGAAAATGGCCAAGCCACACATCGGACTCCTGACCAACATCGGCGACGCTCATCTTGGCCATTTTCGCAACCGCCGCAGCGTGGCGCGGGCCAAGGCGGAACTGCTTGAGGAACTGATGCCCGGCGGAACGGCGGTTCTCAATGCGGACGATCCCGAACTGGCCCGCCTGGCCGCGCGGCGGCGGCTGACGTTCGGCATGGCCAAGGGCGCGGACGTGCAAGTCGTGAGCACGGGGGTGCATTACGCGGGGACGCACGTGGTGTTGAGCCATCGCCGGCGCCGCGCCGAAATCCGGCTGCGCGCCCTCGGGGCGCACCAGGCCTGGAACGCGGCCGCGGCCGTCGCCGCCGGCCTGGCGGCGGGCGTGCCGTTTCCCACGGGCTGCCGGGCCTTGGCGGGTTTCAGGCCGGAAACGGCCATGCGCCTGCAGCTGCTGCGGCTCGGACCGCATCGCATCCTGAACGACGCCTACAACAGCAATCCGCAATCCGCGGCGGCGGCTTTGGGCCTGCTGGCGGAACTGCCCGCGCGGGGGCGGAAAATCTTCGTGGCCGGAAGCATGCTGGAGCTGGGGGCCGCCACGCAGGCTAGCCACGCCAACCTGGGACGCGAAGCGGCCATCAGCGGCGTGTACGCCTTGCTGGCGGTCGGGCGCGAGGCCCGTGCGGCGGCGAAGAGCGCCGCCGCGGCGGGGGTGGAAAAAATCGCCACCCTGCCCACGGCGGAGGGCGCGGCCCGGGTTCTGGCCCGCTGGCTGTCCGCGGACGGCGACTTGATCCTGATCAAGGGCTCGAGGCGATTGCAGTTGGAAACCATCGTGCAGGATTTGCAGTGCCGGTGGCGGCGTTCGCGAGGCCGCCGTGCGGCCGGCGCGGCGTAAGGCAATAACGGGCGGATTCTCCGCCCGGCAGGGAACATACGGTTTCCGGCGGGTGCCCCCCACCACGACTCGGTTCGCTCCCCACGAATCCGAGATACCCGCCGGATAAGCTGGGCGGGGCGGGCTTGGCGGCCCGCCCCGGCCCGAAACCTTCGCAAGGCAGGAGGCGACTACTTGCTGTACTACTGGCTGTATCCTCTGGCGGACGTGATCAAGGTCTTCAATGTCTTCCGCTACATCACGTTCCGTTCGGTGTACGCGGCCTTGACCGCCTTCCTGCTGTGCCTGCTGCTGGGGCCCGCGATCATCCGGGCGCTCAAGCGCAGCGGCGTCGGCCAGAATATCCGGGAGGACGGTCCCGGGGGGCATCTGAAAAAGGCCGGCACTCCGACCATGGGCGGCCTGATCATCCTGCCGGCCGTCCTGATCAGCCTGATCCTGTGGGCGCGCTGGGAGCAGTCGGCGGTGTGGATCGCGACGTTCTCCTTGGTCTGGTTCGGGATCGTGGGCCTTTTAGACGACCTGCTGAAGCTGAAATGGAAGCGTTCGCAGGGGCTGATCGCGGGCAGCAAACTGTTTTTACAGCTGTGCGGCGCCGCCGCCATCCTGTGGTTCGTGTTGCGCAGCAACCAGGGCTGGAACCTGGCGAGTTCCACCAACATTCCCTTCTTCAAGCACGCCGTCTACCTGCCCCTGGGGTTGTACGTGCTGTTCGGCATGACCGTGATCGTGGGCGCCAGCAACGGCGTGAATTTGACCGACGGCCTCGACGGCCTGGCGATCGGGTCGCTGGCGCTGGTGGGCGGAACCTTCGCCATCATGAGCTATCTGGTGGCCAACGTGAAATTCGCCAATTACCTGAAAATCATCTATGTGGCCGGCGGCTCGGAACTGACCGTGGTCTGCAGTGCCATGGTGGGCGCCGCCTTGGGGTTCCTGTGGTTCAATTCCCACCCGGCGGAGATCTTTATGGGCGATACCGGCTCCCTGTCCTTGGGGGCCCTGCTCGGCACCGTCGCCGTGCTGACCAAGCAGGAGATCCTGTTGTTCGTCGTGGGCGGAATTTTCGTGGCCGAGGTGGTTTCCGTCATTCTGCAGGTCGGAAGTTACAAGCTGACGGGCAAGCGCATTTTCCTGATGGCGCCCCTGCATCATCACTTCGAGCTGAAAGGGTGGTCGGAGCCCAAGATCATCCTCCGCTTCTGGATCGTCGCCATCATGCTGGCGGTGATCACGTTGAGCACGTTGAAACTGCGCTAGCGCGCGGCGAGCCGGGCCGGCGGCCCGCCTCGGCCGGAGAGGAGCAGGACATGAAGAAACTTGCCGTGATCGGAACGCGGCCGGAACGCCGGGCCAAACCGCGGGCCCGGGTCAGCCTGCAGGCGGAGTACCGCGTGCTGACCCTGCGGGACTTGGCGCGGGGCCGGAAACGCCTGGCGCGGCTGTCCGCGCGGGTGAAGAACCTGGGAGCCGGCGGCGTGCTGCTGCGGGTCCACCGGCGCTTGGCCCGCCGGTCCGTGCTGTCCCTGGCCCTGGCCCTGCCGGAGCGGCAGGCGCCGGTCCGGAGCCTGGCCGAGGTCAAACACGTGCGGGAGGTCCTGGCCCGGGCTCATTACCCCTATGCCGTGGGCCTGGAGTTTTTGGCCATTTCACCGGGGGACACTGCGGCCGTGCGCCGTTTCGTGTCCCGGCGGGCAGGCGAAACGCCCGGGAACTCCGGGAAGCGCTGAAAGGAAAGCAGGCTGCCATGGATTTGGACCAACGGAAGGTGGTTGTGCTGGGCATGGCGCGCAGCGGCTTGGCCGCGGCCGCCCTGTTGCAGCGCCACGGCGCGCGGGTGACGGTCTCCGACCGCAAACCGGCCGAGGATTTAGCGCCCGCCCTGGCCGAGCTGGCCAGGCTGGGCGTCGCCGCGGAAACGGGCGCCCAGCATTTGACCAGCCTGCAGGAGGCCGAGGTGATCGTGCTGTCGCCCGGCGTACCGGCGAATCTGCCCGAACTGGCCGCGGCCCGCGAACAGGGCAAGTCCGTCGTTTCCGAAGTCGAGCTGGGCTTCTGGTTCTGCCGGGGCCGCATCGCGGGCCTGACCGGCACCAACGGCAAGACGACCACGGTGCACCTGCTGACCCGCATGATCGAGGAGGCGGGGCTGAAAGCCTACCTGGCCGGCAACGTGGGACTGCCCTTCACGGCCGTGGCCGAAACCATGGCGCCGCGGGACTTGGCCGTGCTGGAGCTGTCCAGTTTTCAGCTGGAGACGATCGTGGATTTCCGGGCGGAGGTCGCGGCCATTCTCAACATCACGCCGGACCATCTGGACCGCTACCCGCACATGCAGGCCTACGTGGAAGCCAAGGCCGCCATCATGCGCAACCAGCGGGATCGCGACGTGGTGGTGTTGAACGCCGACGACAAATACACCCCGCTGCTGGCGGCGCAGGCGCCCGCGCGCGTCCTGCAGTTTTCCCGTCAGCAAATCCTCGCGACGGAAGGCGTGTGGGTGCAGGACGGGGTGATCCGCCACCGCCTCTTCGGCGGGCAGGCCCGTGAGCTGCTGCCGGCCGACCAGGTGCTGCTGCCGGGTCCCCATAATTTGGAGAACGCCCTGGCCGCGACGGCCATGGGGTTGTCGCTGGACCTCCCGGAGGCCGCCGTGGCCGCAGCCCTGCGAACCTTCCCGGGCGTGGCGCACCGGCTCGAATTCGTGGGGGAGGTCGGAGGCGTCCGCTTCATCAACGATTCCAAGGGGACGAACGTGGATGCCGTGAGCAAGGCCCTGCAAAGCTATTCGCAACCCATCGTCCTGATCCTGGGCGGGCGGGACAAGCAGGGGGACTTCACCCTCCTGCAGCCCCTGCTGCGGGCACACGCCCGGGCGGTGGTGGTTCTGGGCGAGGCGGCGGAGAAAATCACCCGCCAGATCCAGAACACGGTGGCCGTGCATCCGGCGCAGGATTTGCGCGCGGCCGTGCGCACCGCGGCCGGGCTGGCCCGGCCGGGAGACGTGGTCCTGCTGTCCCCGGGCTGCGCCAGTTTCGACCAGTTTAGAAATTTCGAGGAACGCGGGGATACCTTCCGCGAGGAAATCCGCCGCTTGGCCGGCGAACCGACGGGAGCGGGCGCATGAACCGCCCCGCCGCGCAAACCCGGTCCATGGACATGAACCTGCTGACGCTGACCGCGGTTCTGGTCGGGATCGGGCTCATCATGATCTATTCGTCCTCGACCATCCTGGCGTTGCGCATGTACGGGGACGCCTATTTCTTCATCAAACGCCAGGTGCTGTGGGCGATCCTGGGATTCGGAACGCTGTGGGCTTTCAGCCGTTATCCCTACCTCAAGTTGCGCCGCTGGGTCATGCCCCTGCTGGCGGCGTGCGTGTTCCTGCTTCTCGCCGTGCTGGTCTTGCCGGTCGGCAAGGCCGTGGGCGGGGCCCGGCGCTGGTTGTCCTTGGGGGGGCTGTCGTTTCAACCCGCCGAGATGCTCAAACTCGTGATCGTGATTTATCTGGCGGACGCACTGGTGCGGAAGCACGACTCGATCAAGTCCTTCGTCGCGGGCGTGCTGCCGCACCTGCTGGTGGTCGGGCTGCTGGCCACGCTCCTGCTGCTGCAGCCCGATTTGGGCACGGCGGCCATCGTGGTGGCTTTGGCCGGCGGCATGCTCTTCGTGGGCGGGGCGCGGTTCTCGCACCTGCTTTCCCTGCTGCTGACCTCCTTGCCGGCCGTGTTTCTGCTGGTGTTCAAAGTCGGCTACCGCAAGCGGCGGCTGGACGCTTTCCTGGATCCCTGGCGCGAACCCCTGGGCAAGGGTTTTCAGATGATCCAGTCTTTCCTGGCCCTGGGCAGCGGCGGGTTATGGGGGCGGGGCTTGTGCGAGAGCCAGCAAAAACTGTTTTATCTGCCCACGCCCCACACGGATTTCATTTTCAGCATCCTGGGGGAGGAATTGGGCTTCGTGGGCACGTTCCTCGTAATCGTGCTGTATGGGATTTTCATCTGGGCCGGGTTTTCCATCGGGCGGCGCTGCGCGGAACCGTTTGGCAAATTGCTGGCCTTCGGTTTGACGCTGCTGCTGGGTTTGCAGGCCGTGATCAATATCGGCGTGGTGTGCGGACTGGTGCCCACCAAGGGCACGACCCTGCCTTTCATCAGCGCGGGAGGATCGTCGCTGCTCTTTTCCCTGATGGCCGTGGGCATCCTGCTGTCCATTTCCCGCACGCTGCCGGAGGAGGGAGCATGAACGCGGCGGGCGCGGGTTGGGCGGTCTGCGGCGGCGGCACGGGGGGGCACATCTACCCGGCTCTGGCCGTGGCGGCCGAGCTGCGCCGGCTGGCGCCCGGAGACGAAATCTATTTCCTGGGCAAGGAAGGCGGCATGGAACAGGAGCTGGCCAGCCGCGCGGGCTTGTCCTTTTACGGGCTGCCGGCGGCCGGTTTGGAGCGCAACCTGACGCCGCGGAACGTGGTCGCCCTGTGGAAGGCCATGAGCGGGACCCAGCAGGCTTTGAAGCTTTTCCACCGCCTGCCGGTGAAGGCGATCTTGGGGACCGGGGGATTCGTGTGCGGGCCGGTGATCCTGGCCGCGGCCATGCTCAGGATTCCCAGCATCGTGCACGAGAGCAACGCCGTTCCCGGGCTGACCAATAAACTGCTCGGAGCCATGGTGACGCGGGTGGCCGTGGCGTACCCCGAGGCCGCCGCACCGTTTCCCGCGAAAAAAACCGTGGTCACCGGCTTTCCGTTGCGGCCGGACCTCAACCGTTCCAGCCGGGAGGAAGGCTGCCTGACCTTCGGCCTGGATCCGGCCAAACGGGTGCTGCTCGTGTTTCCGGGCAGCCTGGCGGCCAGGCGCGTGAACCGCGCCGTGGCCGAGGTCCTGCCCAAACTTTTCCGGCGCATGCCGGACCTGCAAATTTTGTGGATGACCGGCAAGGCCGATTACGCCCTGGCACGCCGCCTGGTGGAGAAGTTCGCCCTGCCGGTGACCATCCGGGAATTCATCCACGAAGTCCCGGCCGCCTACGCGGCCGCCGACCTGGTGCTGGCCCGCGCCGGAGCCGGGACCTTGGCGGAACTTGCGGCCACCGGCAAGCCGGCGATCCTGGTGCCCTATCCCTACGCCACGCACAACCATCAGGAACGCAACGCCGGCTTCATGCTGGCAGCCGGCTCGGCCGAGCTGCTGGCGGACGAATCCTTGGACGGGGATGCGCTGCTGGAGAAGGTCCGCGAGGTCTTCGCGAAACTGGAAGGCATGACCCAACGGGCCGCGGAGCTGCGGGCCCGATACCCGCAGGGGGCGGCGGAAGTTCTGGCCAAGATGCTGCTGGCGTTGGCCGCGGACCGGACGCCATCCGCCGGGGGACAGAAAGGGTAGAAGCATGCGTCATTATCATCGGGTGCACTTCATCGGCATCGGGGGCGCCGGCATGAGCGGGATCGCCGAGGTGCTGTTGAACCTCGGCTACCACGTGAGCGGATCCGACCTGAAGGCTTCGGACGCTACGCGCCGCCTGGCCCGCTTGGGGGCCGAGATTTTCATCGGGCACCGCGCCCGCCAGGTCCAGCCGGGCACGGACTTGGTCGTGGTGTCGAACGCGGTTCCCGACACGAATCCGGAGGTGCTGGCCGCCCGGGACAGGGAGATCCCCGTTTTCTCGCGGGCCCGCATGCTCAACGACCTCATGCGCTTGAAGCAGGGGCTCGCGATCGCGGGCACCCACGGCAAAACCACGACCACGTCCATGCTGGCCTGGATCATGGCGCAGGCGGGAATGGATCCCACCCTGGTCATCGGCGGCGTGCTGAACAACATTCACCGCAACGCGCGCAAGGGCAAGGGCGAATATTTCGTGGTCGAGGCCTGCGAGGCCTATTCCTCGTTTCTGCAGCTGAACCCGGTGGCGGTCATCGTGACCAACATCGACGACGACCATCTGGAAAACTACGGTTCCCGGGGAGCCTTGGACGACGCCTTCGTGGAGTTCGTCAACCGGGTGCCCTTCTGGGGGTTCGCGGTGCTCAACGGCGACGATCCCGGCGTGAAGGCCATCGCCCCGCGCATCGTGCCGCGCACCATCACCTACGGTTTCTCGGCTGAGGCGGATGTGCAGGCGGCTTCCCCGGTGCAAACCGGCTTGCGTCAGGATGTGCTCGTGACCTACCACGGCCGGGTCCTGGGCCACTTGCGGATCGGCCTGCCGGGCCGGTTCAATCTCGCCAACGCCCTGGCGGCCACGGCCATGGCCCTGGAACTGGGCGTCCCGTTCAAAACCGTGCAACGGGCCCTGACCACCTTCCGCGGCGTGCGGCGGCGGTTCGAATTCAAGGGCCGTCTCAACCGCGCCCTGGTGGTGGACGATTACGGGCATCATCCCACGGAGGTGGCCGCCACCCTGACGGCGGCGCGCACGCTCAATCCGGGCCGGCTGCTGGTGCTGTTTCAGCCGCACTTATTTTCCCGGACCCAAAGACTGTACAAGGAGTTCGCCCGCTCCCTCCTGCTGGCCGACGAAGTGTATTTGGCCGACATCTATCCGGCGCGCGAGCGGCCGATCCCGGGCGTGTCCTCGCAGTTGATCGCGGACCAGCTGCAAATCGAAGGCCGGCCCGTGGCCGCGGGGCCGCTGCCCTTGGCCCGCTTGGCGCCGCGCCTGCGGCGCGAATTGCGGCCCGGGGATCTGTTCCTGACCGTAGGGGCGGGAGACGTCTGGAAGTTGGGAGAACAGTTGGTCCGGCCGGCCAAGACGGCCCGGGCCGGAAAAAAAACGAGGAGCAAGTAGTGAAGCGGGACGTGCGTCCTTATCCCACGACGCAGCCATTTCCATCGCCGCCGACGCCTGCGACGCAACTTCGCCGAACACCCCGGCCCACGCCAGGGGTAAGGGTGCACGTCCGGCTTCACTACGCTCCCGCGGGAGGGGCCGCATGCGGGCAAGCGCGGCCGCGCTGAAAAGAAAAATACAGGCCCGCCTCGGCTCCAAGCCCCTGGCCGTGCTCATGGGCGGTTTTTCGGCCGAGCGCGAGATTTCCCTGCACAGCGGCGCCAAGGTCCTGCAGGCGCTGCGCCGGACGGGCCTGCGGGCCTTCGGGCTCGACGTCAGGCGCTGGGCCGATTTGGAAGCCCTGCGCCGCCGCGCCGGCGCGGCCTGGATCTGCCTGCACGGCACGGGCGGCGAGGACGGCCAGCTTCAGGGCGCGCTGGAGTGGATGGGCCTGCCTTACACGGGCTCCGGCGTGTCGGCTTCGGCTCTGGCCATGAACAAGTCTTTGGCCAAGGCGGTTCTGAAAGCGCATGGCCTGCCCACCCCGCCCTGGCGCCTGCTGGCCGGACCCGGCGACGCCCCCGGGCCCGGTCTGCCGCTGCCGCTGGTGGTCAAACCCAACCGCCAGGGGTCGGCCGTGGGCATCACCATCGTGCGGCGGCGGGCGCGGCTGGCGGCCGCCGTACGCGCGGCGCGGCGCCTGGACGCGGAGGTGCTGCTGGAAAAATATTGTCCCGGCCGGGAAATCACGGTCGGCATTCTGGGGGCGGAAGCGTTGCCGGTCATCGAGATCGTTCCGAAAAACGAATTCTATGATTTTCAGGCCAAGTACGAACCCGGCATGTCGGCGCACCTCTTGCCGGCCCGGATTCCGCCTGCGCTCCGGCGGCGGGCGCAGGCCTTGTCCTTGGACGCCCACCGGCTTTTGGGCTGCCACGGCGTCAGCCGGGTGGACCTCATGGCCGGCCCGGGCGGCTGCCTGCACATCCTGGAGGTCAATACCATTCCGGGCATGACGGAGACCAGCCTGCTGCCCGACGCGGCGAGGCACGCGGGGCTCGGCTTCGAGGAATTGGTGCTGCGCATCGCCGCCTCGGCCTGGGAGCCGCGGCCGTGACCTCCGTTTCCCGCCTGGCCTACGCGGGCCGGAGCCTGTCGGCCGGAAGAATGCAAAGCGTCCGCAGGCGGCCGAATCGGTATGTTTCCCGGCGCCGCCCGCGCAACGACTGGGAGCGGCTTCACACCACGCTGGGCGAGCGGCACCTGGCGCGGCCGCAGGGCTTGAGCTTGCCCCTGCGCATCCTGGTCACGGCCGCGCTGCTCGGCATCAGTTTCGCCATCGTCAGCAAGGAGCCCGGCCTGCACGATCAGGTTGCCGCGGCGGCGGAGGGAGTCTGGGACCAGGCCCGAAGCTGGTTCGCGAATTCGGAGGCGCGCCCGGCGGTCCCGGCCCGGGCACCCCGGACCTCGTACCCGGCAACCGGCGGCGGATTCCCGGGACGGTCCGGGGCCCGGGCGGCGGCCGACTTCCAGCCGCTGGCCTTGATTTCGGACGGCGGCGTCTTCGTCCTGGGGGTGGACGGCGGGGTCCATGCCTGGAACGCGCGGATGGCCGCACGCGGCTTGCCGGTGATCACCGGCGTCAAGGTCTGGGAAGAACCGGTAAGGATGGGCGTGGGCTTGAAATCCGACCTGCCGCCGGATTTAATCCGGCGGATTATCAGCATGCCGTTCGCCGTGTGGCTTTCGGAGATCCACCTGGGGAGCCCCGGGGATTTGATCCTTTACACGCGCGACGCCATCAAGATCAAGCTGGAAAACGGTCCGCACCTGGCCCGCGACTTGCGGCGCCTGGAGGCGGTGCTGGAAGACATCCGCGTGAAGCACAAGGCCATCGCCGCGATCGACATGCGTTTTTTGAACTGCATCGTGGTCAGGCCGCGTGACGGGAGGTGAAGACATGGCCAAGGACCTGCACGACAACCTTGTCGTCGGCCTGGACCTGGGCACGACGAAGATCTGCACGGTAATCGGGGAAGTCCTGCCCGAGGGGACCGTGAACATCATCGGCGTGGGCGTCAAGCCCTCGCGCGGCCTGCGCAAGGGCGTGGTGGTCAACATCGAAAACACCATCGAATCGGTCAAGGCGGCGGTGACCGAGGCCGAGCGCATGGCCGGCGTGCACGTGGGTTCCGTGTTCGCGGGGATCGCCGGCGGGCACATCAAGGGCCTGAACTCGCATGGCGTGATCGCGGTTTCGCGCAAGGACAAGGAAATCACCCGGGAGGACGTGGAACGGGTCATCGAGGCGGCCAAGGCCATCTCGCTGCCCCTGGACCGCGAGGTCATCCACGTGCTGCCCCAGGAATTCATCATCGACAACCAGGACGGCATCAAGGAACCGGTGGGCATGTCGGGGGTACGGCTGGAGGCCGAGGTCCATATCGTCACCGGCGCGGTGACCAGCGCCCAAAACATCATCAAGAGCGTGGAGCGGGCCGGCTACGCCGTGGAGGACATCGTGCTGCAGCCCTTGGCCAGCGCCGAGGCCGTCATGAGCCCGGATGAACGGGAGCTGGGCGTGGTTTTGGCGGACATCGGCGGCGGCACCACCGACTTGGCCGTGTTCATCGACGGGGCCCTGTGGCACTCCAGCGTCCTGGCCATCGGCGGCAATCAGCTCACGGCGGACATTGCCATCGGGCTGCGCACCCCCAACCAGGAAGCCGAGGCCATCAAACGCAAGTACGGCTGCGCCTCGGTGTCGCTGGTGGAGGAGGGGGAGGAGATCACCGTGCCCGGCGTGGGCGGGCGGCCGCCGCGGACCCTGCCGCGCCGCAGCCTGGCCGAGATCATCCAGCCCCGGATGGAGGAAATATTCGAACTGATCGACATGGAGATCAAGAAAAACGGCTTCGAGGAAAAGGCGGCCGCGGGCGTCATCCTGACCGGGGGCTCCGCCTTGCTGGCGGGCACGGCCCAGCTGGCCGAGGAAATCCTGCAGGTCCCGATCCGCGTCGGCGTGCCGCGCAACGTGACCGGCATGCTGGATGTGGTCAATTCCCCCGAGTTCGCCACCGGCGTCGGACTGGTCTGCTTTGGCGCCAAGAGCCGGCCCGAAGGCGTGCGCCAGCGATTCCGGGGGGAAGGCAGTCTTTTTACCCGCGCCCTGCAGCGCATGCGGGATTGGTTCACCGAATATTTTTAGCCGGCCGGGGCAGGCTGGGCCGGGATGAGCGGGATCGGGCCCGGGGTCCGTGTCCCGCCGGCAGCACATGACGACTGTGGGCGGCGAGCCCGGCGGCCCCAAGCCGCAACTTGACGGGGAGGTGGCGTGGCATGAAGTTCGAATTCGATGAGGAGCTCACGAAGTTGTCGGCCAACATCAAGGTGGTGGGAGTCGGAGGCGGCGGCAATAATGCGATCAACCGCATGATCGACATCGGGGTCCGGGGCGTGGAATACATCAGCGTCAATACGGATGCGCAGGATCTGCTGTCCTCGCGCGCCCCGACCCGGCTGCAAATCGGGCGCCAACTGACGGAAGGGTTGGGAGCCGGCGCAGACCCCGAGGTGGGCCGCAAGGCGGCCCTGGAGAGCCAGGAGGAGCTGGCGGCCGTGGTGGCGGGCGCCCACATGGTGTTCGTCACCGCCGGTTTGGGAGGCGGAACCGGAACCGGCGCCGCCCCGGTGATCGGGGAACTCGCCCGCAAACAGGGTTCCCTGACCGTGGCCGTGGTCACCCTGCCGTTTATTTTCGAAGGCCGGGCGCGGCGGCTGCAGGCGGAGCAGGGATTCCACGCCCTGCGCGAGGTCGTGGACACGGTCATTACCGTGCCCAACGAGCACCTGCTCAAGGTGGTCAGCAAGCAAACCACGCTGACCGAGGCCTTCAAGACCGCGGATGACGTCCTGCGCCAAGCGGTCCAGGGCATCGCCGAACTGATCACCGAGCCGGGCATCATCAACCTGGATTTCGCGGACATCAAGACCGTCATGTCGGAAATGGGCGGGGCCCTCATGGGCATCGGCCATGGCAGCGGCGATCAACGGGCGCTCAAAGCGGCCCAGCAGGCCATTTCCAGCCCGTTGCTGGAAAACGTGAGCATCGAGGGGGCGCGCGGCCTGCTCATCAATATCACGGGCCCGAAGACCCTGACCCTGCACGAGGTCAGCGAGGCCACCAGCGCCGTGTTCGAAAGCTCGGGCAAGGAAGCCAACGTGATTTTCGGGACCGTGGTGGACGAGAAACTCAACGACGAGGTCAAGGTCACGGTGATCGCCACGGGTTTCGAAAAGTCGCAGCTGCAGCGGGAACGGGACACGCAGCGCCTGAAGGGTGTCAAAGGCATGGACTTGAGCAGCTTCATCGCGGCGCGCGAAAACCAGCGCCGCCCGGCTCCCAGCGAAAACCTGTCCTTGGAGCCGGTCATGTCCGAGGCCGACCTGGACATCCCGACCTTCCTGCGGCGCAAGATCGAGGCCCGCTGACATGAACCGGGGGCCGCGGGGGGCAGGCGCGCGGCGCCGCCTGCTGCCCCGGGTTGCCGCCTGCGCGGTTTGCCTGGGTATCCTGGCGCCGGGTTGGCCCGGCCTGGCGCAAAGCCAGTCCGGTCTGGTCGCCACCCTGGACGTGCGGCTGGAAGCCGGCGGCCACACGCAGCCGCTGGTCCTGCCGGCCTGGGAAGCCTCCGGCGATCTCTACCTGCCGTTGCAGGCGGCCGCGGAATACCTCGGCCTGGAATACGCCTGGTATGGAACCAAGAACAAAGCGGCGGTATGGACGGCCAGCGGTCACAAGGCCGTGCTGACGCTGGCCATGCCGACGGCGGTGGTGGACGGGCAAAGGATGATCCGCCTCCCGCGGCCGTTGAAATTCGTGCAGGGTGGCGTCGCCGTGACGCCCGAAACGCTGCTGGATCTCCTGCAGGCCCTGGGCGAAGAAAGCCTCCTGTATGTGCCCGAAAGCCGCACCTTAAAAGCCGCTGCCCCGGAGCACGCCGCCGGCCGCGCCCGCGTTCCCGCCCGCGTGGCGCCGGTTCCCTGGAAACTGCGGTGCGTGGTGGTCGATCCGGGGCACGGCGGCAGGGACCCGGGGGCCGTCGGCCCCAGCGGGCTGAAAGAGAAAACCGTCACCCTGGAAATCGCCCGGCAGTTGGCGAAACTGCTGGAAGAACGGTGCGGCTGCGAGGTCATCCTGACGCGCAGCGACGATCGCTTCATCGCCTTGGACCAGCGCGCCCAGATCGCCAACGAAGCCAAGGCCGACCTCTTCGTTTCCATCCATGCCAACGCTTCCCGGGACCGCAAGGCCAGCGGCAGCCAGGTCTTCATCTACAACCGCGAGGCTTCCTCGGGCAAGGCCGCCGAAACGGCAGCGCTGGAGAACAGCGACAGCAACTACCTGGAAATGATCAAGGACGATCTCCGCCAGTCCGCACACGAGGCGGACAGCATCACCGCGGCGGGACTGATCAGCCAACAGCTGGAAAAACGCGGCCTGGATACGCGCCGCATCGAGCGGGCGCCGTTCTACGTTCTGGCCAAATCCCACATCCCGTCCATCCTGGTGGAAACGGCCTTCATCAGCCATCCCGGGGAGGAGCGGAAACTGCGCAGCCGGAGATTCTTGGCGGGGCTGGCCGCGGGCATTTTCACGGGCATCCAGGGATACGCGGCCGACAAGCGCCGGGGCACGATCGGACCCTGATCCGGGCACGGCGGTCGCGGGCCAGGCGGGTTGACAAGCACCGGGAAAAAACCGTATAATCCCAAGCCGAAAGCGGAAAGGAGCTTATCCATGCGCAAGCACTGGGGCACTTGGGTGATGGCTTGGGGTTTGCTGGTCTGCAGCGGCTGTGCCAGCGTGGCGGATCGGACCGGGGACGCGATGGAACCGTCCGGGAAAAATCAACCGTACGTGCAAAGGCGCATCCGCGTGGGCTTCAATCCCATCGGTGTGGCCGCCACCCCGGACGGGGATTTCGTCTACGTCACCAACAGCACGAGCAATTCGGTCTCCAAGATCGACGCGCACACCCTGACGGTCGTGTCCACCATGCAACTGGCCGTGAGCCCCATCTGGATCGCCCTGGCGCCCCGCCTGGGGCTGGCGTGCGTGACTTCGCGCGACGGGCACGCCCTGGTCCTGCTGGACATTCAGGGTAATTACCAGGTGGCCAGCATCGACCTGCCCTATTCGCCGGAACAGGTCGCCGTCAGCCCGCTCCGGCCCGTGGCGTACGTCACCAACGGCAACGCCGCTTTTCTCACGGTGGTGGACCTGGCCAAGCGCAAGGTCATCCAGAACATTGCCGTCAACGGCGACAGCGTGGGCGTGGCGGTCACTCCGGACGATCAGTTCGTCTACGTCACGACCCGCAGCAGCGGGTACAACCTGATGGTGATCTCGACGAGCGACCACGGCGTGGTCACCCGGACCAACGCGGGCTCCGCGCCCGGCTCGATCGCCATGGCCCCGGACGGCAAGTACGCCTACGTGGCCAACCATGACTCGAACGATGTTTCGGTCATTCACATTCCCACCCACCATCCGGTTTTGGTGATTCCCGTCGGGCAGAACCCCCTCGACTTGAAAGTCACGCCCAGCGGGCGCTACGTGTATGTGACCTGCACTTTGGACAGCGGGGTGTTCATCCTGGACACGGGCACCCATCAGACCGCTTTCCAGCTCTCCCTGGACGTCGCCCCCTGGGGCATCGACTTCGCTCCGGACGGGGCGCACGCCTTTGTCGCGAATTATCAGATGAAGCCCAATTCCGCCACCTACGACACTTCCCGGCCCAACCTGACTCTCGGCACCAGCGCCACCCAGCGGGTGGACAACAACAATTTAATCGTCATCAACACCGGCCGCTTCCGGTAGAAAGGCGACCGTCATCATTTTCCCGCCCGTTCCCAGGTTCCCGGATCCGTCATGCGCATAATCTTCGCCGCCTCCGAATGCGTGCCGTTCGCCAAAACCGGCGGATTGGCGGATGTGGTCGGCGCGCTGCCCAAAGCCCTGGCACGCCTGGGGCACGAGGTGCAGGTGCTCCTGCCCCTCTACCGCCAGGCAAAGACCGCGGGGGTTCCCCTGGAACGCAGCGGCCTTGCCTTCGAGGTTCCACTGGGTGCCGACCGGCTGAGCGTGGAGTGCTTCCGGTCCCAACTTCCCGGCAGCCGGGTCCCGGTGCAGTTCTTCCGCTTCGATCCTTTTTTCGACCGCGCCGCCCTGTACCGCACTGCGGAGGGGGATTACCCGGACAACGAGCGCCGCTATATTTTTTACTGCCGCGCCGTGCTGGAATGGGCCAAGCGCTCCGGGGCGGCCTGGGATATTTTCCACGCGCATGATTGGCACGCCGGTCTGATCCCGGTTTACCTGAAGACCCTCTATCGCTCCGAGCCCGCGGTCCGCGGCGCCCGGAGTTTGATCACCATCCACAATCTGGCCTACCAGGGGCTGTTTCCGCGCGAGACCCTGGATCTGGCCGGCCTGCCGAAATCCCTGTTTACATCCGAACGGCTGGAGTACTGGGGGCAGGTCAACTTTCTGAAGGCGGCCCTGGTTTTTTCGGACCGGCTCAACACCGTGTCGCCCACGTATGCGCGGGAAATCCAGGGCCCCGAAATGGGCTACGGCTTGGACGGCGTCTTGCGCAGCCGCCGGTCGGTCCTGAGCGGAATTTTAAACGGCATCGATCCGGAGGTTTGGGATCCGGAAACGGACCGCACCCTGCCGCGGCATTACTCCGCCGCCCGCTGGGACGATAAGGCGAAATTGAAACAAGAGCTGCTGGAAAAGCAGCGGCTTTTCGCGTTGCCCCAGGCGCCCCTGCTGGGCATCATCAGCCGCTTGGATGACCAAAAGGGGTTCGACCTCTTGGCCGAGATCAGCGACTCCCTCCTGCGCATGAACTTGCAGCTGGTCTTGCTGGGCACGGGCCTGAAAAAATACCACGACTTTTTCCTGGGCTTGAAGGCCAAATACCCCCGGCGCATCGGGGTGAACCTCACCTTCGATGAATCCCTGGCCCATTTGATCTATGCCGGCTCGGATATGTTTCTTATGCCCAGCAAATACGAGCCCTGCGGCTTAGGCCAGATGATCAGCTTGCGCTACGGCACCCTGCCGGTGGTCCGGGAAACCGGAGGCTTGGCGGACACGGTTCGGGAAGGGGGCGGGGACGGCGGCAATGGTTTCACCTTCCGGGACTATACGGGCGAGGCGCTGCTCGCCTGCATCCGGCGCGCTTGCGGCGCCTATCAGGACCGCCGTCTGTGGCGGGAAAAAATGCGCACCGCCATGTCGGCGGACTATTCCTGGGAACGTTCCGCCCTGGCATACGAAGCACTCTACCGCCGGATGCTGGGCTCCGCTCCGGATCCGCTGTAATCCCCGGGCCCCATGCGCCGCCGGCAAATTTCACTTGCATGTTGCGGGTTCTTCCGATATAAACGAGAGAACTTTTTCGTCCCCATCGTCTAGTGGCCTAGGACATCGCTCTTTCAAGGCGATGACACGGGTTCGAATCCCGTTGGGGACGCCAGATTTCCCGCCCGGGCCAACCGCGCTCCATCCTTTTCAAATCGCACGAGTGTCATGGGGAGGTGCCGGAGGGGATACCCTCCGGCTCCCTGGGGGGAGAAGCCTGCGCTGGGGCAGGCGCCAGAGGGGGAACACCCCCTCTGGGGAGCGGAGCGACGACACGGGTTCGAATCCCGTTGGGGACGCCAAATTAAATATATTTAAAGAAACCGCAGATAATCCTAGGCCACCGCGGTTTCTTTTGGTTCGGATGTAATTGCCTCTACGTCCCGAAAGATACTAACTTTCAAACCCTTATATATTCTTGACATAATCCTGATAGATTTTCCTTTGCCGTCATACCGGCGTAAGCCGGTATCCAGTGTACATAATTGTAAATGATTTTCTAGATTCCGGCTTAAAGCATGCCGGAATGACGAATTACGGTACTGTCACCATGGTGAATGCTGTATTATTGCTGTCATACCGGCGAAAGCCGGGGTTTAGGGATTTATTAAGGAGGAAAAATGATTCCTTCACAATCAAGTTCAATCAGACATTTGATAGATCAAATTAAAATCGCAAAAGAACTTTCAGATATGCATGAACAGAAATGCTATATGTTATGCTTTGCGGGTGTTTTTATTGCTCTTGATATCTTATCGCAAGTTTATCTTCACCAGAATAAAAACAGTTACCAATTTGAACAATTTAATGAAAGTGAAGAAAGATTTAAAGAATTTAATAATAAGATAACTAATTCAACTAACTCTAATGAAATATGTAAAAGCTACCCTGGGGTAATATTCCAGAACGGATTGAAAGGGCTTAAATTTAGTAATGATAAAGCTGTTATTAGTAAAATATATCAATTGAGATGTTCATTGCTACACAGATTTTCTACTAAGGACGGTTATAATATCAAGCCTGATAATTCAAAAACGGAGGAAATTATAGATAATGAAACCATTTATTTACCTGAAATCCTAACTTTTATAGAAACAAGCTATAACAATTTCGTTAGTCAGATGGGTGAGGATAAACTGAACCAAATAGTCGATACCTTATATTTTATCTGATTGGATCCCGGCTTTCGCCGGGATGACGGCAAATTGGAAATACTTATTCAAAATCCCCAATTTAACCGCAATTTCCCTTGCCTTCCTCTTATCTAATATCTGCCAGTAGATTGTCACCACGGCGTAAACCCGGGCCTGGGGAAAAACCCGGATTCGGGCTTAAAGTCTACAAGAATGCCTAAAAAGATAAATTGATCGTATACGATGGACAAGCAACCTTGCGTTTACATTCTTGCCAGCCGCCGAAATGGCACGCTCTATGTTGGCGTCACTTCTGATTTAATTAAACGCGTCTGGGAACATCAAAACGACCTTGCGGAAGGCTATACTAAGCGCTATTCCGTACACGATTTGGTTTGGTATGAAATTCACGAATCCATGGAAAGCGCAATATCACGGGAGAAGGCCATTAAGGAATGGAAAAGAAACTGGAAAATTCAATTAATTGAGAAAGAAAACCCAAATTGGCTCGACCTCTACGATTACTTCAACTGACTGGATACCGGCTTTCACCGGTATGACGACATAAAGGCAAACCGGAAAGTCGTGGTTTGACGAGGTAAATCAAGGTGGGATTGCCGGCGCGGAAAATGCGGCAGGCCGGCCCCTCATTCCATCCCCGTTTCTTCCGAGGATTCCGGAAGCTGCTTTCCCAGGGACAGTTCCAGATTGATCAGCGCTTCGGCCGCGTCCATCTGCGCGCGGACGATGCCGGCGCGGGAGCGGAACAGATCCAGTTCCGCGTCCAGCACTTCGGTGCTGGTGTTGGTGCCGGCCTTCAAGCCCAGGGTGGCCAGCCTCACGCTTTCCTGGGATTTTTCCTCGGCCCGGAGCCGGGCCTGATATAGACTGGTGAAATATGCCCATTTGCGTTTCCAGGTTTTAAACTCGGTGGCGGCCCCCAGGAGCAATTGGCGGGAGGTTTGGGCGCTGGCTTGCGCCTGTTTGGAGGCTGCCTGCTCCCTGGCTAAGCTGGCGCCCCCGTCGAAAATGGCCCAGGTTAGCCTCGCACCCACCATATAGGACATTTTGAAATCCTGCGTTTCCACCACGGACGGGTCGAAGGCCTTGTACCGGTAGTATTGATCTTCCGCGTACAGGGAAAGTTTCGGCCACCAGAAACCGGAGGCCGCCTGTCCGGCCTGTTCCGCCGCGCGTTGACGCAGCAACTGGGCCCGCAGATCGTCCCGTTCCCGCAAAACGGGAGTGAGTCCCTCGGTCATCAGGCCGGGTTGGGGCACGGGCAGGGAACCCGTCAAGGTCCGGTCGTCCGCCGGCAAACCCATGGCCAAAAACAGGTTTTCCCTGGCCAGGTCCACATTGTTTTCGGCCAGGATCTTCTCGGCCCTTGCTTCCTCCAGCAGGGCCTCGATACGCAAAACATTAAAGCGGGTACTGGCGCCGCTGCGCTCACCGACCTGGGCGATCGCCAAGTGATCCTGCAAGGTGACGATATTCTGACTGGCGACTTGGAGCAGTTTCAGGGCCGCCAGAGCCTGGTAAAACCGCAGGCGGACGGTCTCTGCCACCTGGAAGCGGGCGCGGGACCATTCCGCCCGCCGGGCCTGATAATTCAAGTCGGCGGCCTGATAGGCGTGAACCGTGGCCAGACCGTCGAAAATCATCCAGGAGACATCGAGATGAATGGTGGTGGAGGGTACGGCACTGGGGAATTCGAGGATCATGCCCTGAAAACGTTCCCCGGCATAAAGGTATTTTTGGTCCACGATCTGGTTGGCGGCGGCCGAGAGATGCGGCACGTGCCCCGAGGCGGCTTCGAGCCGTTTCCAGGCCGCGCCCTCCACTTCGGCCTGCAGCCCTTGGATGACCGGGCTGTTTTCCAGGCCTTGGTCAACGGCGGAAGAAACGGTCAGGGGATGGCCCGCGTCCGGAGGCGGAGATTCCGCGGCCCCAAGGCATGCGGCCGGCTGGAGGAGGATTCCCAACAAACCAAGGATGAGCTGTTTTTTCATGAGGTTACTCCAGGGGAATAAGTTCGTGTTCCTTATGGATCACGACTTTCAACGGCAGGAAAAGCGCCGGCACAATGGCGGCCAGAACGATGAGCATGCCGAATAGGAACACGTCTTGAAATCCGGCCACGGCCGAGGTTTGCCGGACGTGGCCCAACAGCAGCGCCCGGGCAACGCCCAGGGCCTCGCGATGGCTGTGGCCCAGCCGGATGGCGAGGGCCGACGCCTGCTGGATGAAGTTCCGGACGGCGGGCCCCCAATGCACGGCGGCGCCCATGCTGCTGGCGTGAAATTGGGTCCGGATGGTCAGCACGGTGGTCAGGATCGCAATGCCCAAGGAACCGCCCACCTGTTGCATCAGGGTCGACAGGGAAGACACGGTGGCGGCTTTCTTCCGGGGGGCGGCGTTCAGGGAGGCGGCCATGATCGGAGCCATCAGCAGCACCAGGCCGGCGCTGCGGATCATGGTGGGCCAAATGATGTCGAAGATGCGGGTGTTTACATTCAGGTTTCGCAATAGGTACATGAACCAGGCCACCAGGATCAAGCCGACAATCGAAGGGATCCGCGGCCCGATGCGATCCGCCATCCTTCCGACCATGGGGATGAGCAGCGCCATGGTCAAGGCGCCGGGCAGAAGAATCAGGCCCGTGGTCAACTCATCCAAGCCCATCAGGCGCTGCATGAAAACGGGCAGCAAAAAAGTGCTGCCGAACAAGGCCACGGCGCGCACGGCGTTCACCAGCATGCAGATCGAAAACACGTGAGACTTGAACAACGACAAATCGATGATCCCCGCGGGCACCAGGCTTTCCACCAGCAGGAAGCCCCCCAGGCCCAGGAGGGCGAGAGTGAAACAGGACAGGATCAAAAGGGAAGTCCAGCCTTCCTGGTTGCCTTTGGAGAGCCCGAGCAAAAAGGCCACCAGGAACAGGGAGAGGAATAAGAACCCCCACAGATCAAAGGGGCGTTGCTGGGAAGGGTGCGGGACGTCCCTGTTCAGCAAGCTGAAGGCGACCGCAAGACACAGCACGCCCACGGGAAGATTGACCATGAAAATAGAGCGCCAGCCCAGGGTGCGGGTCAAAAAACCGCCCAGGGTGGGACCGATGGCGGGAGCCATGATGATCCCCAGCCCCCAGTATCCCAAGGCCTGTCCGCGTTCACGCGGATCGAAAACATCCGAGATCATGGACATACCCGTGGGGGTGATTGCGCCGGCCCCAAATGCCTGGATGACGCGTGCGGCAATCAGGGTGGGCAAATTTACGGACAGGACGCAAAGCAGGGAACCCAGAGTGAACAAGGATATGGCGAAGAGATACAGGTATTTGTGCCCGATTTTGTCGCGGAACCAGCCGGTCAGGGGCATGAAGGTGGAAAAACTGAGCATGTATCCGGTCACGACCCACTGGATGTTATCCACCGTGGATCCGAAATCGGCCATAATGACCGGGAGGGACACATTCACGATGCTGGAATCCAGGACGGCCATGAAAGTGCCGATCATGACCACCAGGAGCACCTGCCATTTGTAGCTGAAACGATCCGCAAAGGTCTTAAGCATTTTCGTTTATCCCGATGGAATGAAACCGGCAAGACCATCCGCGCGCAGGCGGGGCGGGCTTGGTCCCGGCGATCCGACGGGCGCCAGCCGGGCGAAGGATCTGCAAGGAAGGACAGGCCGATTCGGCTCGTAAATTCCCGCGGCGAAGCCAGGCCCCCGGAACCTTAAACCGGAGGGCAACCGTCAGCGGATCTTAATTTTGATCTCCACGGATTCCCCGACCCGAAGCCGGTGTCCGTCGGGCGGGATCAATGTCACCTTGACCGGGACACGCTGCACGAGTTTGGTGAAATTGCCCGAGGGGTTGTCCGCCGGGATGAGCGCGAACTGGGAGGCGGTTGCCGCCCGGATTTCGGCGACCCGGCCGGAATAGGTTCCGCCCGCATCCACATGAACCGTGACCGGTTGCCCGATCTTCAGGAGCCCGATGCTGGTTTCTTCGATATTGGCGGACACCCAGGCGTGGTCGATATCCGTGACCCATACGGCGGTTTGACCCGGATCCAGCATGTCGCCCACCTCCGTGCTTCTTTGGATCACCACGCCGTCCAGGGGGCTGCGCAAATAGGTGTTGTCCAGGGCGATCTCCGCCAGTTTGGCATCGGCTGCCATGGTTTGAAAATTCGCGCGCGCGGCATCCAGTTGCTGCGGCGAAATCCCGTTCCCGGCGGCCATCTGTTCCATGCGTTTGAACTCCTTGGCGGCCAGCTCCAGCCGGGCCTGCGCCCGCTGTAACTGGGCCTGGGCGGAACGGTGATCCAATTCCACCAAAACGTCGCCGCGGCGTACCCGGTCGCCTTCCGTCACCTTGATGCTCACCACCATGCCGCCCGCGCCCGGCGGCGCCACTTGCACCGTGGTGGCGGCGATGCGCGCGTCGTTGGTGCTGAGATAGGGCCGGAAAAAAAGAAACCAGCCCAGAAAAACCAGCAGGCCCACGCCAATGACAATCAGCCCCATGGTTTTGGCGCGGGGATGTCGCCACCATTTCACGCGCGAGGAGGCCGGCGTGTGCGGCTGAGACGGAGGCGACGGGGAATGGACGGTTTTGTTTTTGATAGCCATGAGCTATTCCTTTTCCTGATCAGCCCGAAAACCGGCCAGGATTTTGTCCAACAATTGAATCAGGGATACCGATTCCCGGGCATTCAGCGAACCGCTGAAGCGTTTTTCCAAACGCCTGAACAACACGCCGATTTTCTTGGCCAGGGTTTTCCCGCGCGGGGTCACCCGGAGTTCCCAGCACCGCCGGTCCCGGGGGTCGTCATGCTGCGCGATCCAGCCCTGTTTGAGCAGGGTGTTGAGCGCGCGGCTGATGGCGGCCGGGTCGCTGTTCGTGAACCGGGACAACTGCGCATGCGAGCTTTTACCCTGCCGGGCCAGGTAGAATATCAGAAACGCCTGTTTCAGGCCGATGCCGAAGGGCTTGAGATCCCGCGAAGCCGAAAGATTGATCGCCCGGCGGATCTGCCAAAATTTCTCGAAGGCCCGGGAGCCCACGGATGTCCTATTTGTTGACGTATCAATCATGGACATATCAAATAACACGGCGGCCCGGTATCGTCAAGCATAAAAATACGCCGGGGGCGTCACCGGGGGCGGAACCCTGCCGCCGGTCCGGGAGACCGGGGGAGGCGATGGCGCGTATGCGAATCCCGTTGGGGACGCCAGTTTTTCGCTTCAATACCATTATTTCCGTGTATGATAGCTATGAGGATAGCCCTTCAATATTGATAGGAGATACAAAATATTCTTCAAACAAAACAGAAAAGAGAGTATTCATTACGCGCAACGAATAAGGAGAAGGAGCGCACATGCTGCATTTTGATGATATTTCTATCAAATAAAGAGCGAATATTCTGAATGGATATTCCTGAGCAAGAAGTGGATATGTTATGAAACAGCCTGCTTTTTATACTGTAAATAAAACGGGTATCATTTCAAACACGGCTTTCGCCATGGCTTTTTTGTGGGTTATGGTTGCGATTATTGGGATTCCGGGACGGGCCCGAGGATTTTTTCAAACCTCGGGCCAAAATATTATGGATAACGACAATAACCCATTTTTAGTCCGCGGTATTAATTTAAGTGGTTGGCTTATTCCAGAAGCATATATATTACGAATTGACAGAGTCCACAATCGTCACCTTAACAATCCATCAGATATCAGGAACAGGATTAAGCAAATACTGATTCAGGAAGAGGATATTCAAACCTTCTGGGAGACTTATCATTGTAACTTTGTGACTCAGTCAGATATCGCTGACTTTAAAGTTCAAGGCTTCAATACCGTGAGGGTGCCTTTTAATTACCGCCTGCTAAGCCCACAAGATACTCCCGGTGTATATGATGAAGCGGGATTCCTTAAGTTGGATGAGATTATCGGCTGGTGCAAAAGTCAGGGGCTTGCGGTTATCTTGGATATGCACGCCTGCCCGGGCGGCCAATCTTATGCGCCGCATTCGGACCCGGAATATTCCTATTGGTACTGGGATAATTCCAAAGGAAATTGGTATGAACGGGGTGTGGCGGTTTTATGGGAAAACAATCCGGAATATTTTCAAGCCACGGGTCGCACTCCGGCATTCCACAAACAAAGAACCGCGGATATCTGGCGGAAGATTGCCGAACGCTATAAGGATGAGACTGCCATTCTGGGGTACGAACTAATCAATGAACCGTATTTTTACGAGAGTGCCGGCGTGACCTATGCGGATATGCGCAATCTATTTATTCAAATCAGTTCGGCAATACGCCAAGTTGATAGTAATCATATCATTATTGTTGAAGGGAATTTATTCGCAACCTCGCTGGAAGGATTGACTCCGCCTTGGGAGGAGAATCTGGTTTTAGCTTTTCACAGGTATTGGACCAGCACGGGACTGGATGCAAATATGCAAAACTATATCGATGCCCGGGAGCAGAATAATGTCCCTTTGTTACTCACCGAGACCGGGGAGAATTCCCATCCCTGGTATTTCGAATTTAAACAACTCTTGGAAAATAATAATATCGGTTGGTGTTGGTGGGGTTTTAAAAAAGTAGACACTCTCACCGCGGCTTATTCAGTTGCCATCACCCAGGATTATCAGTATGTAATCGACAATTTCCGGGATAGCCCTATCCGGCAAGACCAGGCTAAAAAAGGTTTAATGGATTTGGCCAATCACTTGGCCACGAATCAGTGTACCTATTTCCCCGGATATTACGCTTCTTTATTGGATGAGCAATTCGGTACTATCGCTAAACCGTATCAGGCCAATTCTGTGCCGGGAATTATTTATTTTGCTGATTATGATATGGGGAATCAGGGCCTGGCTTATTATGACACCTTCTATAAACTCACTGAATATAGCGGCGGAGGCACTGAATTTGAATGGAATGCGGGGGGCGCTTATCGTAATGACGGTGTAGATATCTGGAAAGTCGCAGCCGGCAATGGTTATGCAGTGGGCGGTACTGAAAATGGGGAATGGCTGCGCTATACGATCAACGTCACTCAGAAGGGCAATTATGATGTAACTTTAAGTGCGGCCAACCCTGGCAATGCGCAGATGCAAATCTATTTAGATGGAAGTCCACTCACCGCGATATTCAATCTGCCTCAAACCAACAGTTGGGAGGAATGGCGAAGTTTCAAGATATCAAATTTATTGATCTTAACAGGAACCCATGCTTTAGAAACGCGGATCATAAAGGGGGATGCACGTCTGGCTGCCATGCAATTTTCGTTAGGCCCTCCCCCGGCTGATGATTCTTCCGAAGAAGTGGAAGATACCATCGCCTTCCCGAATCCGGCTCGAGATCATGTTACTTTCGCCTGGCACCATTCTGCAACTGAAGTCAAAATTGATATTTTCAATATTTCCGGCGAGCAGGTCATGCGAATTAGAGAGGTGCCGGCAGATGGACATAGAACGACTTGTGATCTAACCACGGTAGCGCCAGGGATTTACATTTATAAAATTACAGTTTTCACTCCAAACCGAAAGATTGTTTATACTCCCGGGAAAGTTGCCATTATCAAATAAAATTTAAAGCCAGATGGATAAAAAAATGCCGGCACCTATAGAGTGGTATTTCGATGATGCTGCGACTGTGAAATCTCGCGGATAAAAAGGTATTTTGAATTTGCTAAAAATATTCCTTGACAAGTCTTTCGCCGTTGTGGTTTAATCTTGCCAAAGCAACACATAGTAAATAAGGGAAAAGAAATCTTTAACCGCGAGGGGTAAGAGAATCATCCCTGGCGGTTTTCATTTTTTTGCCATTATTTACTCATTCAGCAGGAAAGGAGGTTCTCAATAATGGCAAACGGAACAGTGAAATGGTTCAATGCGAGCAAAGGCTTCGGCTTCATCTCCCTGGAAAACGGCAAAGATGTCTTCGTGCATCACAGCGAAATTCAGGGCAGCGGCTACAAGTCCCTCGATGAGGGGCAGAAAGTCACCTGCGAAGTCAAGGACGGCCCCAAAGGACAGCAAGCGGTCAACGTCGTGAAACTGTAATCTTTGGCGCACGCATAGACTGTTAAACATCAAGGCCCGGCGTTACCGCCGGGCCTTTTTGTTTTCCGGGGCCACAGGGTATCCGCCCCTCCAGCCGGCGGCCTTGCGGGCCGTTCTCCCGGCGGTTCAAGTTTTGCTTGGCGTTCCTCTCCCCGGGCGATACAATGATGTCTGGTTTTTTTCACGGGCGTTGCGACCCGGGAACCGATCCTGCCCTGACGGGAGTGTGATGCACAATGCGTAAGGCGAGCCTGATGCTGTTGCTGGCGCTGGGACTGGGAACCTACGCGGCCCTGGCGGCCCCGGAGCGGCCGCCGGCGCCGGGGCGGAATGCCGTGTGGGAGCAGGCCTACACCATGCCGAACGGCGTTGTGGTCAAAGGCTTTTGGCGGCCCAAATCAAAACCCGGGTTCATCTGGTCACCGGGTTTTTTAGACGGGGAATGGCGCTATATCCCCGGCCATTGGCGTCCGGTGAAACCGGGAAGGCCCGGATATGTCTGGGTGCCCGGGTTTTGGCTGGAAGACCGTTGGTACGAGGGGCATTGGCGTCCGGACCGGCGGGAAAAGTTCGCTTGGATTCCGGGACATTGGGACCAGCAAGGGCAGTGGACCTTCGGTCATTGGCAGCCTGAAATGGCGTCCGCAGCGGGCCAAGCCTGGGTACCGGGGCACTGGCAGGGCGAAACCTGGGTGGAGGGTTTTTGGCGGCCGGTCGCGAAAAAGGGGTATGCGTGGCGGCCTGGGCATTATATCCGGGAAGGCCAATGGGCGGAGGGCCGCTGGGAAAAAATGAAAGCCAACCCCAAGGAAAAAAAACGCCGCTGGTAAGTCCGGGCGGGTAAAGGAACTTCCATGCAAAATATTTTTTTCAATGCCCAGCATGCCCCCTTGGGTGCTTACGCCACGTTCACGCTGGGGTACCGTGGAGCCTCGGGAGGGTTGGGATTCGAGCTGGCCCGTCCGGCTGACCAAAACATCTACCTCGGGCTCGAAACGGAAAAACCCTTCCTCTTCGAAGCCTTGCCGTTTTTCGCCGAAAGCGAGAACGACCGGGCGCGCTTCGCGGATCCGGATCCCGAAGGCCCTCCCCGCGCCAGGATCAGGAGTTTTGCGCCCGAAGAAATTCAACGGGAGTTTCATGCCTGCACGGACGTGTGGCGCGCCGGGGACCTGACCTTCAGCGTGTATACGCCCCTGCACGCGCTGCCCGATCCGGACCTGGCTCCGGAAGGAGAGTTGAAAAAAGCGCTCGTCCCGGCCGTGTTCGCCGAATTGGTGGTGGACAACCGCCGGAGCCGGCGGCCGCGCCGGGCCTTTTTCGGATTCCAAGGCTCCGATCCCCACACCTCCATGCGGCGGCTGGCAGACTCCAGCCCGGGCAGGATCGTCGGCGTGGCCCAAGGCCGCCACACCGGCCTCGCGGCCGCCGATCCGAAGGTTCAGGCGGGTTTGGCTTTCTCCCTGGAAGAGCTGCTCGGCCCGAATGCCGAGGAAAATTTCCATTTCGGGCTGGGCACGCACGGCGCGCTGGTCATGCGGGTCGAGCCGGGGGAGCAGCGGAGTTTCCGCTTTGTCCTGAGCTTTTACCGGGGGGGCTGGGTGACCTCCGGAATCGACGCGTGCTACTATTACACCCGCTTCTTCCGCGACCTGGAAGACGTGGCCGGTTTCGGCCTGCAGCGGTTCGAAAAATACAAGGCGGCGGCCGTGACGGCCGACCGCGAACTGGAGCAGGCCGGATTGTCCTCGGAGCAGTATTTCATGCTGGCCCTGGCGGTGCGAAGCTACTACGCCAACAGCGAACTGCTCGATTTTGCCGGCCGGCCCTTCTGGATCGTCAACGAGGGCGAATACCGCATGCTGAACACGCTGGATTTGACCGTGGACCACGTTTTCTTCGAGCTGCGCTATCATCCCTGGACCGTGCGCAATGTTCTGGACCGTTATGCCGAGCGCTACGCCTACCGCGATCAGGTCCGTTGGCCGGGGGAAGAACGCCTCCATCCGGGCGGCTTGAGCTTCACCCACGACATGGGCGTGGCCAACACCGTAACCCGGCCCGGCACCTCGGCCTATGAGCGTTTCGGGACGGACGGATGTTTTTCCTTCATGACGCACGAGGAATTGCTGAACTGGATTCTGTGCGCGGCGATGTATTACGAACAAACGCAGGACGGCGACTGGCTCCGGGGAAAAAGGGCTCTCCTGCTGGAAGCGCTGGAAAGCCTGGTGCGGCGAGATCATTACGATCCGGCGGCACGCGACGGAGTGATGAGCCTGGACAGCGCCTTAACCCGCGGGCGGGGCGAGATCACCACTTACGACAGCCACGATGCCTCCCTGAAACAAGCCCGCCACAATTTATACTTAGCGGTAAAGACCTGGGCCGGATATGTGGTGCTGGAATGGCTCTTGGGAGTGCTGGAAGAGGGCAGGGCGGCGCAAGGCGCCGGCGAGCAGGCAGACCGCTGCGCCCGGACCGTAACCGCCCAGGCCGGGCCGGGGGGGGCGTTGCCGGCCATTTTGGCCTTGGACGGGGAAGCCGCGGACGATGCCAGAATCATCCCGGCCGCGGAAGGACTGCTCATCCCCTACCTCACGCCCTGCCGCAGCCTGATGACCGGCACCGGACGCTTCGCATTCCTGGTGACGGCGCTGAAAAACCATCTCCAGGCAGTCCTGGTTCCCGGCGTATGCCTGCTGGCGGACGGCGGCTGGAAGATCTCCTCCTCGTTTGAGAATACCTGGCTTTCCAAAACCTATTTATGCCAGTACATCGCCAGAGAAATCCTGGGTCTGCCCTGGGGCGAGACGGGTGCTGCCGCCGACCGCGCTCATGTCTCGTGGCTGCTCAACCCCGAAACCGCCTACTGGGCCTGGTGCGATCAGATGGTCGCTGGCGCGGCCAAAGCCGCCCGGTATTATCCACGCGGCGTGACCAGCTTCCTGTGGCTGGAGGAAACCCGGCGGCCCGCGGGATGAATTTCCGGGAGCGTGTGAACGCGCCGGCCTGCGGAGCGTCCGGAAGCGCAGGTCGGCCTCCTTATATACAGCTCCGCTGCAGCGTGCGGGATTTCCAGTCCGGCATTCCGGCAAGACGGAAGCCGAGTCTCGTTCGATTGCGGATGCCTCCGGATTATCTTCAAGCGCATCGTCGGACCACTCCCAATCCCAAGCGCGGAATTCCTAGGCAGAGGGAAGCCGCCGCCGCGTCAGAATCGGAAAAAAGAAAAATTCCCACGCTGTAAGCCGCGAGTTTTTCTTCGGGATTCAGACTATCCATCCTCCAAAAGATAAAAAGGCCGGTGATTAAAAAAAACACTGCAACACCGGTATGCAAAAAAATAAATATTTTCAGAAACGGTCCGGGGATCGCGGCATAAAATCCCAAGAAAACCGCCATTATTGAAAATGGCTCACCGGCGGAATAAATTAAAATCAATTTGGAATATATCTACAATATTACTTACATATAATTTGCCATTTAACGTTACAATTACTGTTTTTTACAGAACTAAAAATATGTTTCAATTTGCATCGTGGTATATTAACCTATTAAAAAATAGAATTATTTATTTATTTGAAATCAAAATATTCATGTGGTATACTAAAAATTGAAAATAGAAAATCTCCTTAATTCCTAGCATTCTCAGCTATGAGGTGGAGGAATAATGAGTTTATTTTATCATCTTGTGAAAAGGCTCCGTAACCTCCCTCATCCCTTCTCGCTTTCAACCTGGACCGCACCTGAAAAAAGAACCTACACCAGGATTTTAGCCCTGCTCGTATCCCTGTGCTTTCTCCTGCCCTCGCTGTCCTGGGCATTCGCCACCAGCAGTTACGCGGCGCCCATGGCGGTGCAGGTGGCTTATGCGGGAAAACCGCTGACGCTGCCTTCCGAACTGGCCAACGTGCACGCCGGCTATCAGGGCGGAAATCGCCTGGTCATCCACATCCAGGATTTGCATTGCAATTACGAAGTCCAGATGAACATCGCCAAATTGGTCGATTACCTGGCCAAGCAGGAAGGGTTGAGCCTGGTCGGAATCGAAGCCGCCTCCCGCGCCATCAATACCACCAAAATTTCCACCTTCCCGGACCCGGACGTGCGCCGGCAGGTCAGCGACAGCTTCGTCCGGCAGGGCAAACTGTCGGGCGCCGAATTCTACGCGGCCACGGGCGACAAGCCCATCCTGCTGGAGGGCATCGAGACGCCGCAGCTCTATCAGTCCAACCGCCAGTCCGTTGATTCCTTCGTCAACAACGAAAGCCAGGGCTATTGCTTCGACCTGCGGGAGATGCTCGAGGAGCTGAAAGGCACTGTGTACAACCCCCAGCTGGCCCAGTTCGACCGCAAGCGCATGGCCTTCCGGGACGCGGACATCGACCTGCTGCAGTACTGCCTGGAACTGCGCAAGTTCGCCGGGCGCCAGAAAGTGGACCTGTCCCCCTACCCGAACGTGTCGGCCTATGTGCGGCGGAGAGTCCTCGCCTTTTCACCGGAGATCAACGTGGAGGCCCTGTACGCCGAGGTGGACGCCCTGGACCAAGCCATCCGGGAGAGCCTTTATACGCAGCCGGCGCAGCGCGAACTGGACGCGAACATGCGCCGCGTGGACACCATCGAGAAACTGATCAACATCTCCGCCTCCCCTGCGGATCTTGAACTGTTCCGCGGCGAACGGGACAAATTCCGCATCGCGCAATTCGAAAACTTTCTCCGCAGCCAGGACGAGGAACTGGCCAGCAGTTTCGATCCCGAACTCTTCCGCCTGGACGGCTATCTCAAGTCCGCCGAGGAGTTCTACCGCGTCGCGGACGAGCGCAGCCAGCATTTCGTGGACAACCTGGTGTCCAAAATGGACGCCTACCACCAGAACATCGCCGTCATGGTCACGGGCGGCTTTCACACCGACGGCATCCTGAAGGCCCTGCGCGACCAAAACATCTCCTACCTGTCCCTGACGCCCCGCCTGACCAAGCAGGACATCGTCAATCCCTATTTCGCCCTCCTGAAAAATCAACGGACGCCGCTGGAACAGCTGCTGGCGAAAAACCAGATTTTCCTGGCCATCGAGCCCCTGTTGGCGGAAACGGACGCCGCGGACCGAAACCAGGTCCTGCCGGAAAACCGGCTCTCCCTGCGCACGCGCGTTTTCTACAACCAGCTGGAAATGGCCCAGGAGAGCGCGCTCTGGAACAAGCTGAAGCGGGCCGGGCTGCAGCTCGCGGCTCAGGTCCAGAGCCTGACCCGGGCCCTGCGCGGCGCTCCCGAGGAGGGCGTGGCCGGATACGCCGCCGATACCCCGGTGGGCATCGACCGCGAGACCCTGGCGCAGGTCCAGGAACAGATGCGGGCTGCACTCGGCCGCGAGCTGCCGGGCGTGAGCGTGCTGCCCATGAAAATGCCCAACGGACGGGAAATTACCGCCCTGCTGTGGAATCCCAACCAGGTCGCGGTCAGCCACGCCAATCTGCTGCCCTTGGACACGCTCAATGTCGACGGCCTGCAGCTCGCCTTCTATCCGGTCACGGAATTCACCCGGACGCAATTGGCGCAGATGATTAAACCCGTGTCGCCGGTGGCGGGCGGCCTGAACCTGGGGCGCCTGGTCGGCTGGCTGGGAACCCTCGCCGGCAGCGTGGCGCAGGTCGTGCAACCGTCCCGGCTTCGCGCCTGGGCCGGCGGCGCGCTGGCAGCTCTGCAAAGCGATCAACCGTCGGGCATCTGGGTCCGAGGCTTGACGGCCGCCGCCCTGCTCGGCGCGGGCTTGGCCGCGGCCGCACTGGCCGGCGTGACTTTGGGGCCGGCGATCCCGTACCTCGCCTTGCTGGTGGTGTTCGCGGCCTTGTATCCGCAAATCCAGAATGGCATGGTCCGTTTCCAGGCGCAGCCGGCCTGGCTGCGGGTCACGATTTCCGCTGCAGCCATACTGGCCGTGTCCGTGGTGGCCGGCCAGCTGCCGGCGCTGTTCCAGGGCAACCTGGCGGGGCTGGCCGCCAATACGGCAGGCTTGAAGACCGGCGGCGCCATCCTCGGCGGCAGCACCTTCGCAGCGGCCATGGCATTTTTCACCGCGGGGAAGGGCTTGGGCCTCGACGGCCCGGCGATGGTGATGCAGCAGGCCGACCTGGCGAATGGCTTCGTGGTCAACTCCGCACAACGCCTGGCCGCCGCCCCGACCCGTACGGCCGCAGAACTCCAGGCCGAGCTGAACGATCTTTTTTATTACACCCGTGTCGCCAATGACCCCCAAGCCATCGCCCAGGTGCTGAAGCAGTATCAGGCCGCCTTCCAGGCCCATCATTTCCAGCACGCGGAGGAGCCTGCCCTGGGCCTGGCGGTCCTGGCCAGCCTCTTGGCCGCGATCCAGCAGAATCCGAACGAGGCGGTCGCGACCTGGCGCTCCCAGCAGCTCCAGGCGGCCTTGAACGGCCTGCCGCGGCTCATGGTGGAAGCCGCGACCCGCCTGGCCGAAGCCGCCAACGACCCGGCGCGCCTGCCCTTCCTGGCCGGGTTACCCTTGACTCAGAAAACGCTCCTCTACGAGTTGCGGAACTCCAGGGCCATTGTTCTTTTCGCCGGGGGCGGCAGGGGCGGAGCCCTGGCGCGTTTCCAGAACGAGCTTCGCAACCGCACCTTCATGGCGGAGATGGTGACGGCCCTGCAAGGACAGCAATTGCAGACCGACGTGGAGCAAACCTTCGCCTATCCGGGCCATCCCGTGGCCTTGAAATTCGGTTCTTTGGACCATGAGCAAACCTTCTGGGTCATGCAGTACCAGGACCTGCCGCAGGCCGTACAGCAAGGCCTGCCTGCCGGAAACCAACTCTTCCTGGTGGATCTGAAAGACGCCGGATTGGAAGCCGGAAGTTCCGGCTGGATCGAACTGCGGCCCGAATCCACGAGCCTGGGTTTTGTCTCGGAGCAAGGTCGCTTCAGCCTCAAGTCCGACGGAGGCCAGCGCATGCGTCTGGCCGCGACGGATGGCAATATTAAAATCGATTACTCTCGCGGCATCCGTAACGCAGCGTGGATGGACGGCGCGCCCCTGGTGGAAAATCCGGACGTGGCCGGCCCCGCGAATCGCAGGGCCGAAATCGCGGCCAGAGTGCTGATGGAAATGTTCCCCGACATGGAGCCTGCGGCGCAGGCCCAGGCGCTCAACCAGGTGTGCTGGGACGTGCGCAACATAAACTCGGCCGGCCATTTGATCAATATCCTGGCGGCGGTCTCCAAGGCTTTCAGGGACGGGCGGATTTCCCAAGCGCAGACCGCCGAGCTGACCGCAAGCCTGCTGGCTGCGGGCTACCAGGCCGAGGGCCTGCGCGAAGGCATGCCTTTCGTGGAAAAACAATTTGCGGCGGCCAGACTCCAGGAAGAGGACGCCTGGCTAGCCGCGGCTGTGCTCGCGGCCAAGGCCATGGCCGATGACGCAGCCTTAGCGGACGTCCGCGCTGCCTCCGAGGCGATTAAAAACGAAATCATCAACCTCCTGAGCGCCCAGGTGGTCCAGCTGCGGGCCTTCGATCCAGCCGCTGCAGCCGACGCCGCGGACCAGGCCGCCGTGACCGGCAGGCTGGAGGAAATCCTGAGGGCCGCGGCCGAAGGCACGCCCGGAGCCCTGGCCCGGATCGCGGGCCTGCGTCAGGCCGAGGAAGTCAATGAAGGCTTCAGGCTGGCGGCCGCAAACGTGCGCGGGGAGGCGGCCCAGACCCTCGTCGCCTCCGGACAGAAAACCATGGCCATGCCGGCCCCGCTGGCGCCTGAAGTAATCGTCGCCCGCAACGTTGACTTGCTGCGGTCCGCAAATGCCCGGCCCATCGGCAGCAAGCTTATGTACCTTGGGAATGACCGCGTCACGTATTTCCAGATCGGCGTGGATGAACAGGGCTCTCTCTTAACCCGGGAAGGGCGGACCATGGACAACCGGCCGCCCGTGGGCGAAGTGACCGAAATCCGGATATACATGCTTCAGTACGGGCTGAGCACCACGCCTTTTTTCCAGCTGTCTCAGGACGATGCCTCCAACCTGCCGCCCGCGGTTCTGCCAACCGTCCGGCAGGCCCTGCAGCAGGCCGACGCCGCCCTCCGCGCCCAGGCCGGACAGAACGGCCTGCAAGTTTTAAGCGACAACGAGAAACGCCTGATCGCGGCCCTGCTGAAGGCCACGGCAGGCCAGATCCAGGAAGGCGCGGCGATTCTGAGCAACCGGGACGCGGTTCCGGAAGTGGACGCGGCCGCTGCCGCGGCTTTCATCCAGGCGCGGGACAATTATATAGTCGCCAATCGGCAGAGCGACGCCAGCGACCCGCTGTTTACCGCCCGCCAGAATCTGCGCCAAGCCATAGAGGGAAGTCCCGGATTCGCGGAATATTTCCAGCGCCCGGCGGGCGTTTGGTACACCCTGACCGAGCACGGCAGCTTCGAGAAGGTCGCGGCCCTGGAAACCGTGGCCCAGGCCGCCCAGGCCGAGGCGACGCCGGGCCTGCTGGGCTACTGGGGCCCGGTCACCCAACAGGCACTGCGGGACGGCATGGAGATATTCATCCGCTCCGGCAAGGTCACCATGGTGGGCGCCGCGGCCGGACTGGCCTACGACGTGGTCCGGGACTTGTTCAGGGACATGCCGGCCGAGGCCATGCGCGCCTTCTTCGCCTATTTCGGGCACGAGATCGGCGAGCCCTACCTCGCCATGGACTGGCTTTCCAAGGTCCTGCGCCAGATGGACGCGCGCCTGGAGAACCTGCCTCAGTACCAGGGACCGGTGCGGGAGGCGCTGGGACAACTGGCCCAACTGCAGAAGGGACAAACCGTCACCCTGCTGGTCAACGGCATCCAGCATACGGTCAAGAGCCTGGAGGTGGTCCGGGTCAGCCGGCTGGACCAGGTGCCGGATGATTTCATGCCGCTGGCCAAATCGCGCCGGGCGCAAGTTTTTGCCGAGATGCAGGAACGGCTGAAGGACGTGGGTTCCTTCCTGCAGGTGGACCAGGACCGGGAGACGGCGGTGGTGTACGTCCTGCCCGAAGCCCTGGAGGACGGGGGGAACGCCGGCACAGTGGTGGCGCACGAGTTCCTGGAGTTCGTCACCGGGATCCCCCACGACCAGGTGGTGAGGCTTCTGGCCGCGGTGGAGACGGGCCAGGAGTCCGCGTTGGGCACGCCGGCAGAACGGGCGCAGGTCGTGACCGAGGCTAAGACGTTCTTGACCGACCTGGTCCAGCAGCGCATCCGATCACAGGATATCGGCATGCGCCTGAACGAGGCGTTGTGGAACGTACAAAAGATGTCCTACGAGGATTTCATGGATGTCCTGGAGGCCTTCCCGCACATCCGGTACTTCCAGGCCACGCGATCAGCGGTGCTGGCAAGCCTGTTGGCGGCCGGCCTGCAGAATCCGGCCATCTCGGCCCGGTTCGACGGGGGCAGTCTGCGGCTGGCGTTCGGCGAGCGCCTGCAGGGTGACGCGAACGTCAAGGCGGCCGTCTTGGCGGGTATGGGCACCAGACAGGAGCCGGTCAGACGGTTCCTGGCACAGCAGAAGGTGGCGGACCGGGTTCAGGTGCTGGAACTTCTGGCCTCCGAGGCGTTCGTGCCCGTGGCCTATGAGCCCAAGGTCTCCGCCGGCCGCGGGGACGTCCTGGCGCGCATAGAGGCCCATCGGCGGGAAGTGGTCGCGAACGGCAGGTATCTGATGCGGCAGCTGCTGGGGGCCGCGGTGGGCCAGGAGTATGACCTGGAGACCAAGCTGGGCGAGCTCAAACTGAGGGATATCACCTCGGCGCTGTTCAAGACCGGCATCGAACAGGGCCTACTCAGGCCCGGGATAGGCGCCATGCTGGGGGCCTACGGAACCATCTTGTGGAAGGGCCTGGAGAAGAGCGCCCGCGACGCGGTGCGGGAAATGTACGACCGCACCCCCGCCCTTTACACGGGAGGGCTGGAACAATATTTCCGGGACGTGCTCCAGCAGGTTTTCGCGCAGCAACGCGTGGAGGCCATGAGACTGGAGGAGTACGACGCCGCCAACGCGGAAACCGTCCGGCAAAATCTGGTGAAATACCTGGCCGGCACCTCGCGCTGGGCGAACCTGTCCGATGAGATGGCCGCGGCCATCCGGGGCATTCCGAGCGACATCCCGATCCATATTCTCAAGCCGACCGACCCGCTGCCGCCGAATCTCGATACCGATACGGATCTGGACCGGCTGGGAGTCTTTCATTATCGCGGGCGGCTATACCTGACCGAGCGTTCCTACGGACGCTTGCAAGCCGAGCCCGGCGTGGCTGCGGCGGTGCTTTTGCACGAGGCCCTGGAACAATCGGGCGGCGGAAAGGTTTTTTCGCACGAGGACGCGGTCACCTGGACCGAACACCTGACGGGGGTGCCGTTCGACGTTCTCGTGGGCAGCCTCGGTTTGCTGCCGGGTGCCTCCTTGACCAATATTTCCGACGCCATCGAGCGGTACGAAAAGGCCGTGCAGGCCGGCGATAACGCCACCCTGCTCCAGGCTCTGAACGATCTGGGCTGGTTCGTACGCATGTATATGAAGAACGTCGCGGAACTGGAAGCTCTGCTGCGTCAGTACGCCATCAGCCAGCGGATCAACGGCCAGAGCGGGGTTTACGCCCTGGAAGCGGGCGAACCGCGGGTTTTGACCAGCATTCTGGCCGCGGCCATGCAGAATCCCCAATTGGCCCGGGAAATCACCCCGGACCAGGTGTTTTCCTGGCTGAACACCAGCGACGCGAATTATTTTGTTCCCGAGGCTTTTTTAGTGGCGAGCTGGGTGAACGACAAGGACGTGAGAAGTCTGCGCCTGACCCTCGAGCAACTCGCCAACCAGCAACCGGTCAACACCGAGCTGATCGCCAATCTGCTGAACGACGGCGTCCTGTATTTTCACAGACCGGATCAGCCTGCCCACGTCGCCCAGCAGTTGCAAAAAGACCTGGCGATCCCGGCGCGGCAGGTGCTGGGCGATTTCCTGAACACCCAGGCCAGCCAGCAACGGCGCATAGCGGATCTGCGGAAACGCCTGCCCAATACGGGCCTGGGAGCGCGCGTGGCCGTCCAGGAGCTCGTCGACATCCTGGGGTTGGAAAGCCCCAACCTGCTCGTGCCGGCTTTGGAACTAGTGCGCCAGTACATAAACCGCTTCAACCCCCAGCAAATGGACCAGGTGGCGGCGCGCGTAGCCGAGCTGCAGGGTTCCCTGCATATTACGGTGCGCGAGGAAGCCAACGTGGCGCAGAACGCGATCCAGGCCGCCCGCCTGTCGGGCTCCAGGTCCGACCTTGCGCGGCAGCCCCTTAACCTCCCGGGCGCGATGCTGGGATTCACCTTCTCGCTGGGAATCATGATTCTGGCCGGTTTTTCACCGCTCCTTTCCGTGGCGGCCATCGGGTATTTCGCCTGGCACTCCGGGAAAGTGGCGCTGGTCCTGGCCCAGCTGTTCGGCACGTACGGGCTGGGCATGTTCGGCCACCTCAATGACAGCGTGTCCCTCTTCGACCCGACGACTCGCCAAATGACGGACGCGGAAGGCAGGCCCATTGTCAATCCCGCGGGCCGGGCGCATGAATTCTCCCATTTTTGGATGCAGACAATCCTGGATCCCGTTATCCGTCTTTTCGGCGGCCGCTCCCTGGCCGCGTACGCCCTGGCCTATAACCAGGCGCAAGAAGCGCGGGCCCAGGGCCGCGCCGCCGGGGCGAAAGTACCGCTGGGATACTGGATCTGGAACGTGGGCGTGTCCGAAATGGCCGCGCACGCCCTGGACCTGAGCTTTTCCCTGTACGCCATCGCCGATGTCCTGGCCGAACGGGTTTCGCCGCGCCGCGGCGCACTTTTCCGGGCCACGGCCGTGGGAGTCACCACGGTCCTGGTTTTTGCCCCCCTGATCCTGACCTCGCTGGGCCTGGTCGCCGTTACGGGCTTTGCAGTCCCGGCCCTGCTGGCCGGCTTGGGTCTCCTCCTCCTGCTGCCACTTTTCGGCGAGTTCCTCAATCTGCGTCCCGAGCGCAATGAGGCGGATCTCCTTTCCCAGGAGATTCTCAAGGCTCCCAATTCCATGGCGGTTGCGGAAATCCTGTCGGCCTTTGTACAGCCCCGGGTCGGAACGGACCGTTACACTCCGCAGCAGCTGGTTGAATTGCTGGCCGCGGCCTTGGCCGCGGCCGCCCGGCACCAAAATGCGGCGATCCGGGACCACGCGGTGAACGGGAACCTCACCTTGATCCTGGCCGCGTACGACGTTCCGGATGCCTATGCACGCGCCGCTCAGGTGATGGCCGGGGCACTCAACGAACAGGTCGCGGCGGCCGAGGAGCCGGCCCTGACCGCCGACATCCAGGCTGGCGCCCTCCGGATCTCCGGCATGTTCCTGGCCGGCGTGGGATTGGCGGCGGCATTCCTGGGCGGGGCCGCCCTGGCGATCCCCGGCGCTGTTCTGGCCGCGGCGGGCATGCTGGTGGCGCTGGCGCCACGAACTTTAAACTTTTTCCGTCCCCTCCAGGTTTCCGATCCTTTGTTCTCCCTGGGCTCCGAGCCGACGACACGCGCCCTGCGCCGCACCACCCTGGCCAGCGACATCGTCAGCCGTACTTCCGCCCAGGAGGTCGAGGCGGGATACCGCGGCGCCGTGGACAGCGACTACGGCAAGGATTTTGTCGACGCGGTGAAAGACCTGGCGGACGGCCTGGCCAAGGTCATTTTCGAAAGCGTCATTTACCGTTGGGCCAGGCGCGTGATGATGCTTACTTCCGAGGGACGGGGACGCGACGGCCTGACCAAGGAACAAAGCTTCGACGCGGGCGACGTGATCAACGCGCGGAGTTTAAGGGCCAAGGCGCGGGCGCTGGTGTACGCCATGGTGGACGTGGTGGAGAACACCAACGCCTTTGTCTCCAACAACTACCATATCTTGAGGGCCAAGCTATCCTGGTTCGCGCCGGGTGCCAACTCGGCTTTCGTTTCAGGCCAATCGGCGGAGCGACGGGGCAAGGCGCCGGACAATTACGGAATCGGCTTGTTCTTCCGCGTGCCTCCGGACCGGGTCGGGGATTTTGCCGATGTGGATCCCCTGCTGGAGAACGAAACGGACGTAGACGCCGTGCACGCCCAAATGGAAAAAACTCTGGCGCAAATCGCCCGGGCCCATGGGAAAACCATTAATGACATCAATTATGTTCTCATGATCCGGCCCCGCGAAAATGTCCGCCTGGCCGCCCTGGAGGCCATGCAGAAGCAATACCCGGGCTTGCAGATCGTGCGCATTTTGGACGGCACCTTGCCCCATGGCCTGCGGGCCACGCTGGGAAGCAACGACGGGCGCATACCGGTCATGTGGACCGTGGGCGGAGCGCCGGAAATGATGATGAACCAAGTGGTGGCGGACGCCTTTGCCGCCCAGGGGGCCGTGGGGGTCATGCGGCACGCCTCCAAGAACGTGAACAAGGCCGAGAATTACAGCCGGGCTTTCGCCTTCAGTGAACAAGAGACCGCCACCTACCGGAACCTGATGCCGGACCAGGCCGCGGACATCCTGCAAGGCCGAAAGAAGCTCAGCTCTTTCGAGTATCAGGACGAGCCACAGGACTTAGACGCCGCCTTCGGCATCATCACGGACAGCGGCCCGGGGGTTCTGAATCTGCCGGGGACCGAGAAAACGGGGCCCGGGAGATACCGGGTCAATACTCTGCACATCCGGGTCAATGCGGCCGGACATTTCGTCTGGCCGGAGGTCCGTGTCGTATCCGTCTACGGCACCCTGCGCAGCCTCCTCACCCAGCCTCAGAATTTGTTGATGTCGCTGGGCGCCCTATCCTTTGGAATCGGTCTGTTCGGCTTGGTCACTGCCGCCGTGGCAGCGCCGTTGGTCGCGGCCTTCCTGGCGGCCGGGGGGGCGGTCCTGGCCGTGGCCGTTGCCTGGAACCCCGTCTATCAGTTGATCCAGCGGCGGCGGCTGGAAAACATGGCGAACCGCGTTTTAGCGGTCCTGAAAACCTCCGCTACGGCCATTTCAGTCAATCAGATCGCGGAAAACCTGGGCATCCAGTTAGTCGAGAAGACCTGGGGAGAACTGACGATCGAGGACGCCCAGCAACGGCAAGCCGTGCAGGAGATCGCGGAAAATCTGGGCCTGCCGGTCATTGTCCACGAGGAGGAAGGCGTACTCCAGTTCGACGACCTCCAAAGCGCCCAGTCCGTGCAAAAGCTCGCCCAAGCCCAGAACATCCCGGCCACCCTTAAGACCAAGTTGGGACTATCTGCAACAGAACTAAAGCGTTTGCAAGCCGTGCGTGACGCGGTCGCCTATTTGGAAGCCAACGCCGAAACGCAGGGGCTGAGAGTGGAGACCCAGGAGGATGGCCCGACCCTGTTTAGCCTGGAAAGGGTCAGCCAGCCCGCGATGGTCACCGCCGGCCGCGAGACCTTCGGGCCGCTGGCCTACGATCTCCGGGCTGTCGCCCAGGCTCAAACCGCGCCGGCCCGGCTGAAGGCTTTAAACCGCCTCTGCGGCGCGATCCGGACTTCCACGATCCTGCAACACCGCGACATGGTGGACCTCGTGAATTTATTCACCGACCTCTATCCTGCGATGTCCGACCGGAAAGCCCCAGAAGCGCTGGCCACCTACACCAGCATTATGGCCGCGGCCCTGCAAAACGAGAATTTATACCCCATCAGCGAAGGGATCCAGCTGGTCCTGCCGAATTTCCGGCGAGCCTACGGCCGTGAAACCGACACCTTTGAATCCCTGTGGCTGGTGGCGGACAAGGCGTTTTTCCAGCAGCGGGGCATGCCCCTGGCCAGTTTGCGGATGGAAATACAGCCGAGCATTCTCAACCGGGCCATGGAGTTACTGCAAACCGCCGCGTACACGGAAAGTTTATCCCTGTTCGCCGTTCCCGAAGGAGGCCTGGCCATCGCGGCCACTCCCGCCCAGCGCAACCGGGAATTCATCTCCGAGCTGCGGGCGAAGCTGGAAAGCTTGAGCGGGCCGCGGCGCGCCATCAACGAACTGGAGACTCTGGCCGTCGCCGCCCTCGCCAATCTGGGCACGGCGGCTTCCTTTGCAGCCCTGTGGTTCGGCGCGGCCAGCCTGTATGGCACGCTCAGCCTGGGCCTGGGTCTGACGGCCGGGAGCCTGGTTCTGGGCGCGGTGGGCGCGCTGGCGACGCCCGTGATTGGCCTGCCCTTCCTGTTCATGGGCGTTTCGATGATTGCCACGCGCTTCGTGGCGGGGGACAGAAAGGTCCTCACGGACCTCCTGATCGCCGGTTGGAAAGATACTACGGGTGATCTCAACGGCGTGCCCATCGTGAATATCGACGAGGTGCCGGCCGAACAACGCCACCGGGACATCGCATACTATATGGAAAACCTTAGCGGAAAGCGGGTCATCGTTGCGGATCTGGCCAGGCTCTCATGGCTTCCCGTCTTCTTCCAGGTGTTGATCCTGACGCACGAG